>JACTMP010000038.1 GCA_014584575.1 Chloroflexota bacterium | reverse complement strand
TGACGAATGATAGGCCATCTTGCTCTCCTTGTTGTAAAATGACCCCTATTCTACGGCATACCCATATCTGGGTGTACCCCCTGTATTCCCATTGAACCCCAGAAATCTTTTTCATAAAGACTATATTTTACATGGATGTGTACGTCCCAGGTTAATCATCGAGGGGATCATGCCCGTGTAAATATTACTTGTTAAGCGAATTCTATCTGGGAATATTTGAATTCAAAGCCTTCGGCCGTCAGTGGTGGGAGAGGCAATAACGGCCGTACAACGCCAATTCCGGGGCTGTTTTCAGAAATAGCGGTGCGCTGATTTTGACTATTCGGCCAGGGCAGGTAATGACGATTCTGGCTCTTGCATCATTCATGGTTCTAATTTCCCTAACTGACACACCTGACGAATTGCATGATGTCAGGGCATGGGGCTGTGCATTTGGGCCATTTGGGGGATTTCTTCGTGCAGCACTCGGCGTAAAACGGCTTCAGTGACTGGCTTTTCAATACTTTCGGTTAAATACTCTTTGAGGGCATCATTTATCAACGTCTGGTAGCCTGTGCCCGCCTCTTCCGCTCTGGAACGAAACTCTTCCAAAACGGTGTCATCAAGATAAATCGTTATGCGCGTTTTTCCCTTACTGGAGAAGATGGCGCCCCGTTTGCCATTGGAGAAATCATATTCATCCTTCATACTCTTGCACCTCACGATGTGTTGAAGTGCCAGGCACAGGGCACGAGGCTTTGGGCTGTCTAGAAGGTTTTGCCCTGTGCCTGGCACTGCTCACATTACCATCCCTCAACTCGTTCCATAAATGTGTTGCCCAGGCGGACGCGGGTGACACGGCCGTTCCCCACCTCATCCACCACAAATATCGCCAGTTCATCCGGGGAGAGGAAGCCGTTCTCCGACTCCATGCGGAAGGTATGTTCGGCGACGGGGATGAAGCGCAGCGTGGCCAACAGCGGGTCGGGCTGCGAGGGGTCAACGGCCGTCAATACCCCATTGTGCAGCAGAATTTGCATATCACCCCAGGCATCGCGGTATTTGCCCACGTACTGCTGCCAGGTGGGGTCGGGCTGGGCCGGGGTGGGTGACGGCCGTATCGCCGCCAGCAGCGGCGGCACCACCCAGGCAAACAGCTTCTCCACGTAAACCAGCGGGTCGCCATCATCGGCGTTGGTCAGGACGATGACGGCCGTGTCCTCCGCCGGGCACAGGCGCAGCAGGGTGCGGTAGCCCAACACCGCGCCGCCATGCCCGATGTAGGTCTTGTTGTGCTGGCGGGTGATGCTGAAACCCAACCCATAGCCGCTTTGCCAGTCCGGGTTCAGCCAGTGGACGCGCTGCATCTCGCGCAACGTACTCTGGCGCAGCAGCCGCGTTTCCCCCGCCGTGCCATCGCCCAGGTGGAAGATGGCAAAACGGGCCAGGTCGGCCACGGTTGTGGCCATGTTGGCAGCGGGAGTGATGCCCTGGCAGTCGGTGAAGGACATGATGTCCCGATCCAGGCGACCAGGCAGGCGACGGCCGTAGCCCACCGCCAGCCGTTCATGCTGCGGATCAAGGGTTTCTACGAAGGTATTGGTCATGGCTAACGGCCGTAAAATGTGTTCCTGCACGTAGGCTTCATAAGGCAGGCTGGCAGCCTGCGCGACAATCACCCCGGCCAGAGACAGTCCCAGGTTGGAGTATTTGAAGCGGGTTTCGGGGGACACGGCCGTTGTCTGCTGCCCCACGCTCTCTTGAATCTGCGCCAGGGTGGGGAATTTTCCATCCGTCCAATACGGGAATTGCGCTTCGCGGGGCAGCCCGGCGGTGTGCGTCAGCAGGTGGCGAATGGTGATGGTGGGCGCATCGGCATGGCTGTTTTGCATGTTGAACCAGGGCAGATGGCCGGCTATGGGGTCATCCAGTTGTAGTTTGCCCGCGTCGCGCAGTTGCATGATGGCTACGGCCGTGAACAATTTGGTGATGCTGGCAATGCGGTAGATGGTGTCCGGCGTGGCCGGGATTTGCCGGGGCACATCCGCATAACCAAAACCCTGCGCCCAGACCAATTCCTGCCCCACCACCACACCCGCAGCCAGCCCCGGTAAATTTTTATACGCTCGCTGCGCGTCTACCCAGGCGGTAAAAAGGTCAATGCCGGAACACACGGCCGTGTTTTCTTGCCATTGATTTGTCATATCGTTTCTCCTCGAATTAAGTCCTCACCTGTCATTCCGAGCCAACCATTGTCAGGGCAACTCAGGCCATAAGAAAGTTGCCGCGCCATTTGTCATTCCGACGAGTCTTCGAGGAGGAATCCCTACTACTTGATAACACGTAGGGATTCCTCGGAAGACCTCGGAATGACAACTTTCTTAGTAGCGGAGTCTTCGGAGCGAGGAATCTTTCTCCTGTACAATTGGGGGGATTCCTCCTCGAAGACTCGTCGGAATGACACGAGAAAGTGTGGCAGATGTTACCTTTCTGCGAGTAGAGCGACAAATAGGGTGGAATGTTCTACATCTGGAGGTTTGATGATTGTTGAACAGATACAAAATTATAACGACGGGCAACTGGCACGGGCGGCGCGGACGGATGCGCAGGCGTTTGATCTGTTGTATCGGCGGCATGTCACGGCCGTGTATCGCTACTGTTTTGCCCAGACGAACTGCCCCACCGAAGCCGAAGAGTTGACATCCCAGATTTTCCTGGCGGCCTGGAGTGCATTGCCCAAGTATAACGGCCGTGGCTCCTTTCCCGCCTGGTTATTTGGCATTGCCCGGCGGAAGTGTGCCGACTTTCACCGGGGGCGGTATCGCAAACCGGAGCAGGGGTTGGACACGGCCGTGACTCTGCCCGATCCCGACATCCTGCCGCTTGAACAGCAGGTGTATCAGCAAGGTGTGTGGGAGTGCGTCCAGCAGACGTTGGGCAGTTGCAGCCCCGACCGGCGCGAAGCGGTTTACCTGCGCTTTTGGGGCGGGCTGAGTGTGGCCGAAACGGCCGCCACCATGCGCAAAAGCGAAGCGGCCGTCAAAATGCTCGTCTCCCGCGCCATTGCCGAATTGAAAGAGAAGTGTGTTAGTTGAAAATCAAAGATTGCGCAGATAACGCAGATTTTTCATCTGTGAAATCTGCGAAATCTTTGACCATCTTCAGAAGGTATTTGAGCCATGAACGAAAATGACAAGCTCCATAACTATATTGACGATCCACAGCCGGATGAAGCGCTGGATGCGGTTACGCGGCAGGTGGTAGACAACCTGCGGCAGCAGGCGGAACAGGTGGAACCACGCCCGCAATTTGTCCAGGAACTCTCCTCACGCCTGCAAGCAGAAGCGCGGCAAAGCCAATCGCCTCGTTCGTGGGGGGATTGGCTGGTGCTGCGGTTTGTGCCCAGAGTGGTGGGGGTCACGGCCGTTGTCGGCCTCATCGCGCTCATGGTCTGGGGGCTACCCCAATTGTGGCAGCAATGGGCCAATCCCGAAACGGAACCTGTTCTCAGCGGTGACGCCATTTCCGTAACTGACCGGGATACGGCCGCTGCCAACCCCTTCCCGGATGCCCCCACCGAACTGCCACTGTTCCAGATTGCCTTTGAGCCGTTGCCCTCCACACCAGAGGAAGCGGTAGCCTGGGCGGCCACCTTTGGCATGCCCGACCCACAAGCCTTCACCGACCCGCGCCAGCCGGGCATGATACAAATCATCGGCAGCAATGATGAGTCATTGACTTTTTATCCTCACGACCCTATTGGCATCCACTACTCAGCCAGGCAAAGCGCAAGATATGGCCTTGAAGCAAATACCGGGGAAGAACCTTTACCGTTTGCAGAAATGACCGCTATTGCCGTTGAATTCCTGGCGATGCACAACCTACTGCCGGATTCATACCAGATTGTAGAAGATGCGAGTCCACCCGGAAACGCGGTGCAGGGGGTGACTGTTTTGCCAGAGGTCACCGCTGGTTTTCCCCTGGCCGGTTTTGGCAACATGCCAATCATTAATCTGTATGTGGGGCCGGACAGGACAGTCATATTTGGCAATTTTGCCCGCGCCAGTTTTACGCCGAGGGAAACGGTGTCCATCCGCCCGGCTGAAGAGGCGTATGCAGCCTACCAGGCTGGAGAGTTATCCTCGTTTATAGTGGAGACTATTATCGGAAATATCTCCAACTCATCGGTAGAGAGTTTTAGCCCGCCGCCGCCGGTTTACCAGGTGGGGGATGAGGTGGAGGTGAAGGGCTGGCCGAATGTGCTGGTGGCGGCCGACGGGGATGACGTGCGGGCAATGTTGTATGGCAATGCCACCGCGGGCGTTTACCATCTGGTGGGTGAGAAGGCGAAGGAGTTGGCGGGGCTGGAGATGATGGCCGGTGAATTGATTGTGCGGGGGACGGTCACGGCCGTACTTGGCCCCAACGAATGGGAAATCACCATCACCGACTGGGAAGAAGGTCGCCCGGCGTATAGCTCCTATGCCCCGTTTAGCTGTCTGAAAGGCACATTCAGCCGTGAGGCGGATGGCGATTGGCTAACCACTGACGAAAATGAACGGTATCAGATACCGGATGCACCGGCCAAGTTGAACAGTGGCGACCGGATTGAAACTTGCATGGAAGTTGTCCCAGATGTGGGTACGGCCGTGACCTGGCAAAGCATCACCCGCCCGCCCGCCTCCGAAGCGCCCATGTCGGAGGGTGGGGTGAGCATGATGACGACAACGGCCGTAGAAGTGGCACGCGAAGTGGACATACCAACCCCGGTTCCCGTCCTCATAACCGGCACAATGGGAGCTGGGGTGGTCAGGGAAATGGTTGTTCCCGGCGATGGCGCGGTGATCAGCAGTGGGGGTTACTACCTGTCACCCAACAGCCCGGAAGCAGCCCTGGCCGAACAATATGCGGTGGGGGATTCGGCCACGCTGACGGGCATGGTGGACGCGCTCATTTTTGAAGAGGCGGATGGCAGCCAGCGTATCCAGATTTCGCTGCAACTGCTGGATGAACGTGGCTTGATGGCCGGTGGGCTGCCGCTGACGGCCGTGCCGGATGTGCTGGCGGAACTGGTGGAATATCACGGCCGTTTCCTGCGAGTGAGCGGCGTAGTGGAACCGACTGACCTGTGGCCGGGGCTGGCGCTGGCAGTGGATGGGTATACGGCCGTTTACCCCGACGTGACGTTGCAGAATTTCCTGGGGCACATTGAACTGGAGATAGTGGAGGGTATGGAAACGGCCGTTTTTGTGGACCACGCCACCGACAGTCGTTACCTGATCGCCCAACATGCGGGTGTGTATGGGGAGTATGACTATCTGAAAGAGCAGCCACAGATTTTGGTCACCGGCATCCTCAGCCCGGATAATACGGTTGCCGGGCTGCCTGTGCTCATCGTGCGCACCACCTCTTTTGATAGCCATATTGCCCAGGTGGAGGATGTATCTGAATTCAAATTAGAAAACAAACCGCAGATCATCCCTTACCACTACTATCGAGACCCGATGACGATGGCGGAAAATATGGTGCTGGAGCGGATGGAGTTGGTGTATTACTATGAGCCGGTGTATGACCACACGGCCGTCTCCCCCAACACCAACGTAGCCACGACGCCCCCTTTAGCCGATAAACAGACTGCGCGCCCGGTGTGGTTGCTTCACGGCCGTAGTCCTGATGGCTCAGTCCGTTACAAAATCTATATACCGGCGACGGCGGAAGGGTGATTGATGACCTTCTGACCCCGGAGAAGGGTAAAAATTGCGGCCCGCCCGGTCTGGCTTGACGCTCCTCTTGCCGCTTTGTACAATGCGGGCATCATCCGATGTAAAGAGAGCGTGAACAAGGCAAGGGATCGGGCCGCAACATGACAACACAATCCGAACGCAATAAGGCATTTCAACTGAATAAAGAAGGGCTGGCTTATTATGAAGCCTGGCAAATTGATAAGGCCGTGGAGTCATTTTCCCGCGCCATCAAAGCAGCGCCCGATAACCCGGATTATCACCTGAATCTGACCCGCGCCTATACACGCGGCGGCCATTATGACCAGGCAATGGAAGCGATGGGCGGCTATCTGCAAACGGAGACCAATAGCGATGTCGCCGCCCGCTTTGAACGTCTCTTTTCGACGGCGTTGGATGATGTGGAAGTGGCGCTGATAGAGGGCATGAAAAAGCTGGAAATGTCGGTGGAGCAGATTGGCAAAGGGATGCAAATGTGGTTGGAGTATCGCATTACGGTGGGGCGACGGCCGTTGCGCACCCCCAAACCCGAACTGTGGGCCGCCGCCATCGCCTACGCCATCGCCAAAATCAATTTCATCAAATTCAGCCGCGCCGATGTCGCCGCCGTCTTTGGTGTGACGCCCCCGTCACTCAAAACCAAGTACGATGACATCGTGCATACACTCGACCTGATGCCGGCCGATTACCGCTACTTCACCGGCGAAGTGAACCCCCTGGACAAGCTGGTGGAAGCAGCGCAGTTGTTAGAAGAACTTGATAGGCAGTTTCAGGAAGAGGATTGATCGGTAATCGGTGAACGGTAATCGGTAAACCGTTTACCGATTACCGATTACTGATTACCAATCACCAATCACGGGAGCAAATCGAGGGGGTTGACGTTCGCCTGGAGCCGTTTGTCGTAGATGTTGAGGTGGGTGTGGTTGCCGCAGTGGACACGGCCGTAACACAAATTGCCAAAGAAATCCATCGTATACCCGTTATTCCCCTCCGCGCCGACCACCTGCCCGGCCCGCACCTGGTCGCCCACGGCCACGGCATAATCGCCGTGCAGCATAATCACGGTATACACATCATTCTCCAACACCAGCGTTGTATTGCCATATTGATCTACATATAAATTGGTGACAAAACCGTTGATGGGCGACTTGACCGGCTCGCCACGCCCGGCCGCCAGGTCAATAGCCAGATGGCCGTATGATTGTCCGTGGGGGCCTTGAGTGATGGTGTATTCGTCGTAGGGGGCGACAACGGCCGTTGGGTTTTCCACATACAGCTTACTCACCGGGCCGCCGCTGGCAGGGGGGGGAGTATAGGCGATTTGCTCCCCTCTGGCCTGCCCGGACAGATGTACCGCCGCGCCAATGAGCGCCAGCACCACCACCAGCCCCACCAGGATGACGGCGGGCATGCCCGGCGGCTGTGGCGCGACCCACTCCTCTTCAAGCACATAGCCGGCCTCATCATACCAGCCATCCTCGTAAGCCGGTTCAAATTCTGCGTAGTCATCTGTCTCTTCCCAGGCAGGGGGGTAGGCGACGGCCGTGCCCGGCCCATTGGGTGTATAGGGATAGACAGAATAAGAACGCATGTTCTAATTCTAACACGATCAGGGGGATAATCAAATGAGAAATTGGGTCAGGGCGCAATGGCATACAGACATTTCAAGTACGCACCTTCGGGGTAGGTAATGGGATGATCCAGAGGGTGCCCGGTGCGTTCAATTTCTTGCAACGGCCGTGCCACATTTTCTGCTGCCTGGTGAATCGTATGAAAAAACTGCTCGGCTGCCACCTGCCCGGAACAGGAGGCCATCACCAACGCACCACCCGGTTTGAGCACACCCAAAGCAAGCCGCGCCAGACGGCCGTAAGCGTTTAGCGCCCGCTCCACCTCATCCTGCCGTTTGGCAAAAGCAGGGGGGTCAACCACCACCATGTCAAATGCACGCCGCGACTGGCGCAACTGGCGCAATACCTGAAACGCATCCCCCATCAGCACTTCATGGTCGCAGGCGGCGACGGCCGTGTCATCCTGGTTCAGCTTGAAGTTGCGCAGCGCTGCCGCCAGCGTCGGCTGGCTCAGGTCGGTGCTGATCACCCTGCTGGCCCCACCCCGCGCCGCATAAAGCGAAAAGCCGCCCGTGTAAGCGAACACATTCAGCACCCGCCCCCCGGCGCGCTTCCCGGCAGCCAACTGTTCTACCCTGGCCCGGTTTTCGCGCTGGTCCAGAAAAAAGCCGGTTTTTTGGCCGAGGACCACATCCACTTCAAAACGCAGCCCATTTTCCCGGAAAATCACCGGCCCTTTGAGTGGTTCCCCGGCCAAAAGCTGCCCATTTTCCAGCCCGTACAAATGCTCCGGGTGACGCTGGGCAAAACGGCTGAGGCGTAGGATAATGCGGCGGGTTGGCGTCACGGCCGTTAAGCCTTCCAACACATGTTCCAGATGCGGCAGCCAGGCGGTGGTGTACAGTTTCACCACCACCGTCTGGTCATACCGGTCAATGACCAGCCCCGGCAGGCCATCATTTTCGCCGTGAACCAGACGGTAGCCGGTAGTGTCGGTTTGGGCAAGGGGGGCGCGCAGGGCAACGGCCGTGGACAGCCTGGCGGCAAACCAGTCGGCGTCAATGGTCGCCGGCTGCCCGGCCTGCAACAGGCGCACCCGAATGGGTGAATGGGGATCATACAGCCCCACCGCCAGGAAACGGCGTTTCTGATCAAAAATAACGGCCAGATCACCCGGCTTCCCGGCGAAACTTTGCTGGCGAATGGCCTCGGCGAAGAGCCAGGGATGGCCGCCGCGCACGGCCCGTTCCGCCGCCGGGCTGACGTGCAGGGCGATGCGCCGTTCAGAGGGTGCGGGCAAAGCGGAAAGCAACGTTAATAGGGGCCACGAATGTGGTCGTGGACTTTTGCCTGGTAGAAAGCGGCCAATTCGTGGTGAAGTTCTGGGGAGAGTGGCGGTAAAGTGGACACGGCCGTGTTCGATTCTACCTGGCTGACTTTAGTGGCCCCGGTAATGATGGTTGTTACCGCCGGGAAGTCTAGAATCCAGCGTTGGGCAAATTGCGCCATCGTCATGCCTGCGGGAACCAGCGATTTCAATTCATCGGCTAAAGCCACGCCCACCGTGAAGGGCAGCCCGGCAAAGGTTTCGCCTACGTTGAAAGAATCACCGTCCCGGTTGTAATGGCGATGATCGCTGGCGGCAAAGGTGGTGGTTTGGGCGAACTTGCCCGCCAGCAGCCCGGACGCCAGCGGCAGCCGCACGATGATCGCTATCCCTTTTTGCTGTGCTTTTTCAAAGAGGGCGGCGATGGGCTTTTGGCGGAAGATGTTGAAGATGATTTGCAGCGAGGCCAGCCCCTCTTGCTCCAGACAGATGAGCGCCTCCTCCATAGATTCCACGCTGGCGCCAAACCGTTTGATCTTGCCCTCTTGTTTCAGGCGGCGCAGATGCTCAAACACGTCGCCGCGCTGCAATTCGGCGGTGGGGATGCAGTGCAGTTGGCTCAGGTCGAGCGCCTCCACCTGCAAACGGCGCAGCGAGGCTTCGGTATGCCGGCGCATGTTGTCATAGGTGAAATTTTGCGGCCAACCGGGATCACCGGAACGGCCAAGTTTGGTAGCCACAAAGATGTTGGCCGGTTGATTCTGCAAAAATTGGGCGATACGTTGTTCACTGATGCCACCGCCGTAGACATCGGCGGTGTCAAAAAAGGTGACACCCTGGGAAACGGCCGTCTCCATAATTTGCATCGCCGTCTTGTCATCCACGGCCCCCCAATCGCCGCCTAGCTGCCAGGTACCCAGGCCAATTTCGGACACGGCCGTTGTTTCGTCAAATTGTCGTTGCTTCATGGATCGTATTCTCCTGGAATGTTTTGTTGAATGATACCCCACCCGGACTATAATTACACCTGTTAATGGCAGGTGGCAAGTGGCAAGTGACAAGTGGCATGTGATTACCTGCAACCTGCTCTTGCAACCTGCTACCTGCTACCTGCTACCCAAAAGCATATGTCTGACTCTCCACCCCCCAACTTCCTCTGTTGTGAGCTTTCGGCGGCGATGAATGAGCCGATGGCGGGCACGGCCGTGACTGCTGCCGTCTGGTTCATGCTGGAATATACCCGCCCGTGGGGGGCAAAGGCGACGGAGGAAAATGAACTGCCAGAGAAGGTGAGCAGGTGGTTGGGTGAGCAGGTGAAAGAGCATAACGGCCGTCTGCAATTCATTCGCCAGTTTCGGCCGGATGCGGATGTGTTGACCTTTTTTGTGGGGGTGAATACGGAAACCGCGCCGCGCCTGTATGAGTTTCATCTGGGGGCGTATGAAGATTTATGGGAACTGGACATGGCGGCGGTGGTGGGTGGCGACGGCCGTTACGAGCCGCATCTGGTGACGGGACAGCGTTATTTTGTCTGCACCAATGGCAAGCGTGACCGCAGTTGCGCGGTGTATGGCGCGGCGCTGTACCGGGTGCTGGCCGAAAAAGCGGGGAACGCGGTCTGGATGACCACACATTTGGGTGGGCATCGTTTTGCCGGGACGCTGCTCTCATTGCCGGATGGGGTCTGTTACGGCCGTGTCTCCCCCGCCGATGTGCCCCAACTCCTGGCGGCCAGCCAACAGGGCCGCGTCTGGCTGGAACGGCTGCGCGGCCGCACCGGCTATGGCCCGGTGGAGCAGATGGCCGATTTTTATGCCCGGCAGGAATTGGGGCTGGTGCGATTGGCGGCACTGCAATGGGTGGCAACGGCCGTGACGGAAAATGGCTGGCAGGTGCAATTTGATATGGGGGACGGCCGTACCATGCAAGTGGCCCTCTCCCCTGCCCCACCGCTGGCGGTGTATGCCAATTCCGGGCAGTTGAAGATGAAAGAGATGGCGCAGTACAAACTTGATTGAGTGAATGTGGGACGCGGATGAACGCTGATGACGCGGATTTTTTCTCTGCGCCTCCACGACTCTGCGTTAGAAAAGGAACAACATGGATAACAGACAATTGATTGCGGAGAAGGTGGCCCAGGCGACAGCGATTTTGAACGAGTTTGGCGTGGATGTATGGCTGACGTTTGTGCGTGAGACGACCCTTTCGCCCGACCCCACCTTGGAACTGGTTGCCGGGGTGGATGTGACCTGGCAGTCGGCGTTTGTTTTGAGCAAAGACGGCCGTCACACCGCCATCGTCGGCCGCTATGACACCGAAACTGTGGCACAGTTGGGGGTGTATGGCGAAATCGTCGGTTATGACGAGGGCATTGCCCAACCGCTACGGGAGGCGCTGACGCGGTTGAATCCGGCGACCATTGCCATCAACTATTCGGCGGATGATGTGGCCGCCGATGGGTTGAGTCATGGCATGTACCTGGCGCTGCAAGGGCATCTGGCGGACACGCCTTTTGCCGACCGGCTGGTGTCGGCGGAGAAGTTGACGGCGGCGCTGCGGGGGCGGAAGAGTGCGGCGGAGGTGGAGAGAGTGCGCACGGCCGTAGCCACCACCTTGCAACTGTTCGACGAAGTGGAAGCCTATGCCAGACCGGGCATGACCCAACGCCAGATCGCCGAATTTGTTCATCGGCGCATAGACGAGATGGGGCTGGGCTACGCCTGGCCGAAGCCGTTTAACCCCATCGTCACCTGCGGCACAGAGTCGGCCGTGGGCCATGCTGCGCCGGGGGATGTGGTGCTGCAAAAAGGCCACCTGCTGCACATGGATTTGGGCGTGAAGCAGGATGACTACTGCTCCGATTTACAGCGCATGTGGTATGTGTTGGATGATGGCGAAACGGCCGTGCCGCCCGATGTGCAACGCGCCTTTGACGTGGTGTATGGCGCCATCAAGGCAGGTGAGTCGGCGCTGAAACCGGGTACGCCGGGCTGGCAGGTGGACGAGGTTGCCCGCGACTTTATCGTGGATAATGGCTTCCCGGAGTACAAACACGCCTTTGGCCATCTGCTGGGGCGGGTGGCGCACGATGGGGCTACGGTGCTGGGGCCGCGTTGGGAGCGGTATGGACAGACCACCGAGATGGTGGTGGAGGTGGGCAATATCTTCACGCTGGAACTGCACGTTATCGTGCCCAATCGGGGCGTGATGAGCCTGGAAGAAGACGTGTTGGTGACAGAGCATGGGGTAGAGTATCTGGGACGGCCACAAACGGCCGTGCGGATTATCACTCCCCATTCAGGTTGATGTACAGATGCCAGCGGTATAACAAATTGTTAGCTGGCTAACCAACATTCTACCGAAAGGGGTGATTTGCACTATGAAAATGTCACGAATCGAAACGGCCGTGCGCACAGTCCTGGCGTTTAATGAAGCCTTCAACCGGCATGACGTGACCGGCATGATGGCGCAGATGAGCGAGGATTGTGTCTTTGAAAATACAACGCCGTCCCCAGATGGCACGGTGATTGCGGGCAAAGAAGCGGTGACGCAGTTCTGGCAAGAATTCTTCCACCAGTCACCCCAGGCGCACATCGAAGTCGAGGAGATTTTTGGGATGGGCAACCGCTGTGTGATGCGCTGGTCTTATACGTGGGTGGAGGCCAATGGCGAAAAGGGGCATGTGCGTGGCGTGGATATTTTCCAGGTGAAGAGCAACCTCATCTCCCAAAAACTCTCCTACGTCAAAGGTTAACCTGATGTTACGCCAGCGGGGGCAGGGTGATATGGCCGAATAAGTCACCCAGTTCAAACGCTTCAATACTCAACCAATCGGCCGCCCCAGGACACCGGGTCAATGTCGGCGATGGTTTGAGAAAATGTCCAGCGACGGCCGTACAAATCTACGGCCGTGTACTGTCTCTCCCCATAGGGATGATCGGTGGGCGGCTGGCCGATTTGTGCGCCTTGCTGCCGGGCATGGTCGTAGTGGCTGTCCACATCCGCCACCCGCACCATGACCGCATGGGTAAGGTCGGCACTCTCGGCAGCTACGGCCGTGACAATCACAGCCCCATCGCCAAAAACGAGTTGGGCACGATGATTACCAATTTGCAGACGCTCCGAAAAACCAAAGACGCGGCACAACCATGCCGCCGCCTCACGTACATCAGGGTAGGCCAGTTCGGGGAGGACTACGGCCGTCGGCATCGAGCGATTATGCGCCCGACTGCTGACCAAACCGTGCCCGCCCACCGGTTCCGTGATAGTGCGGTCGCTGAAACCGGCGATCAACGGCCGTGCCTGGGCAATGGCCTGCTGCACCTGCGGCAGCGAGAGGGAGGCGCGGTGGTTTTCCTCGTTGTCCCACACTTCTGTGATCCAGATGGCGTTTTCGTCAGCCGGGTCTCTGGCAACGACGTAGCTGAGGCAACCGAGCATCCCGTGTATGCCGTCCAGTAAGATGTTGATCAACGTGTCGCGTTGGCCGGGCACGGCCGTCATCTTGCCCATCAATCCGTACATTCTTTGCTCCTCAAACCGTTTGTAGTAGGCACTTTAGTGCCGTCAGAAGGCGATAAATCGCCTACTACAAACGACGAACGGTTACTCTGGCTGGTAGGGTGCTTTGTCGTCAATGTTGCCGACGAATTGAGGGAGACGGCCGTGCCCCAATAGTTGCCGCACCGCCAGATTCTCGCCATTGTGATACCAGTAATGATAAATTGTCCGTTGCAGCAGGGAGCCGAAGGTGCGCTGCCCTGGTTGTCCGTCTTTTCTGGTAAACGGCCGTTGCAGGCTGTCGCTTGTCAACGTCTCCAGCCAGGGATCGGCCGTTTTGGTAATGGTATTCCACGCCGCCAACATCTCTTTGAGAGAGGGGGTGGAAGCGGGTGCGCCATAGGCAAACAATTGATCAATCTCCGGCAGCAACAGTTGCCCCTGTCCGTAATACAAAAAGTAGCGCTGCTCCTGCCAGGCCAGGTGCCCCACATTCCAACTGATGCAGTTCATGGGCAGCAAGCGGCGACTGGCGTCCTCTTCTGTCAAACCTTTGAGACCGCGTTTGAATTCACTGCGTGTAAAACGCAATTGTGTAACCAATGGATGTGTCATCTGGATGTACCATCACCTATCGCTCCATTTTCAGGCACGGCCGTAATCACCATCAACTCACCACATACTCAAACCGATCCGGATGAGCGAACATGTAACCCCAGCCATCTACTTCGGGGGCCGTCTGCTGCCCGGTGCTCAGAATCGAGGTGATGTTCGTGCGATGTTCGACGCCATGATTGATAATCTGAATGAAAACGACGACCGCCTGATAGTGGAACTTCTGCCCCTCTTCTTCTTCGTAGACCAGATCGTTGGGGCGGAGACGCTGAATGGCGTCTACCAGCGCCTCGCCAACCTGCACAGCATATTCGCGCATTTCAGCCAGCGTTGGTTTTGCGTCCCATTGGAACGGGGGCAACGGCCGTTGCCCGGTCAAGATGCTCACATAGAACGCTTCGGAGCGGATAAGGTGTTCCAGCGTTTCCCGAATTGTGCCATACGAACCGGGCAGGGTAGACTCCAACTGCTCCTCGCTCAATTGCTCGCAGGCGGCCAACACTTGCTGGTTAGCCCAATTGTTATACCGAATCAGTTCGGCCAACGTTGTTTCCGGTAATGTCTCCATGCTCATAAACCTCCGGGTTACTCTCCTGCTGCATACCAGTTCAACACGCGCAAAGCACGTAGCGTGGTCCACCGACTCGGCTGGCCCTCCGCCTCGCCCAACTCGATAGCCGTCGTGCCGGGGTGCCGGGTTTCAAGAGGCCAACGGCCGTCACCATCGCGCTTCGATTCCACCAATTCAATTGCCTCGGCCATGCGCTCATCCGGCGAGACGCCGGCGCGGCGCAGATAATCAAGCCCCCGCAGCACGTCGTAGTGCCACCAGGTGGGGAAGGAGAAGCGTGTCCAGGCCGGGTCAATCACTTCACCCGTTGTCAGCCGCCGCAAGAGGCGGCGTTCCAGCAGGTACTCCTGCCCCCGCAGACGGGCCGCCGTTACCTGTTGGTTGCCCCCAACCGCCCACTCGTATTCGAGCAGGGCTTCCAGGACGCAGATGGTGGTGTGAAACGATGATCGCGTTGAGCCGTTTTCGGCCTCGCAGTTCCAGCCGCCGTCGGGTAACTGCTCATCGAGTAGTAGGCCCAGTATGCGCTGGATGTCCTGGCCGAAGTACGCGCCGCTGGCCCCCACCTGCCCGTTAATACACGGCTCCACTTCGCCCGCAAAGAAGGGATTGCCCACAAAGTCCAATCCCCGCCAGGCGCCGTCCCAGTCCCAGCCCTGCCACCGCACCCGGTCACGAACCAGTCCCACTGCCCGTTGCGCCGCGTCACTGGCGGGATCAAGACCCATTTCTCGCAGCAGCGTCAGGACGTGCATCGTCGAATCCAACTCCTGGTTAAATGCTGCGCCGCCCCATGACCCGTCGGCTGCCTGGAGGCCCAGCAACCGTGCGCCCCAGCCCTCGGTAGCCACCCGCGCTCGTTCGGCTGCGACCTCCGCTGGGGGTGCACCGAGCAGGTCTTGTTTCACCTGCCAGCGGATCGCCGGATCAGAATCAAGCAGCCACTGGATGACCGATTCTTGTGGTTTTGGAAATTGCCGTTTGGATGGGTTTGTCATCATAGGATTAACGAACAAATAAAATTCATCAATGACTTGATGCAATTCTTCTTTGCTTCTGCCTTAACTTCCGGTTGTGATTGCGCCTGCACGCTCATAATTCACGACAATGACACCATTTGGGGTGACATTGCTTTCCGTCACTTTGAACGCCATCGGGATCGTGCCATCAGCAAACAACCGTTTTCCACCGCCCAACGTGATCGGATATATCATCAACCAGAACACATCAACCAAATCATGCTTGATAAGCGTCTGAATGAGATGTCCACTTCCCCAAACATGCAAATCCGGCCCTTGCTGTTGCTTGATTTTGGCGATTTTTTCGGCAATATCTCCGTTTAAAAACACGGACGGCTGCCATTCGCCAGACGTGATGGTAT
The DNA here is from genome assembly GCA_014584575.1 of Chloroflexota bacterium. Lineage (GTDB taxonomy): Bacteria > Chloroflexota > Anaerolineae > Promineifilales > Promineifilaceae > CAADGU01. The sequence continues at coordinate 7,241 of JACTMP010000038.1, read as the reverse complement.
TCGAGGCGATGTACTTGGTTGCCGTGTTGACACCCGGCCAGGCATCCGCATGGTGCGGCCAGTACGGCGCCCAAATTTCAAACGTTTTCCGCCCTAACAACAGGTCGAACGGCAGATTCATTTGCTTTCTCAGGGTCGTTCCCAAAATTTCGTCGGCATAGGGCGCTATCCACCCACCATGCGCAAAACCACCGCTGGTATCTTCCTCTGGCCCGCCTGGGGCCTGTATGACGCCATCAAGGGAGATGTGTTCAAGCACAACAACTTTTTTCATGATTGAGTTCCTCCAACATTTTGTTAGCCTATTTGTATTTTTAGAATCAGAGACTTTTTGTCTCTTCGACCCAACGCTCTACGGCTTTTTTGAAAAGATCTCTTTTAGATGAAAATTCGTCACAGTCAGCAAAGGTAATCGTGGCGCGTATATTGGAGTTCCACTCAAGCAATTCTGTGTCATCTGTATACAAGTGGGGTGCTTTTTTGTCTTCTTTCGGTTTCGCGCCAGTGTGAAGGATAAGCCCCACCCTATCTTTTTTATGAAGCATAAATGTCATCCGGTCTTTGCCCTCATAACAAAAAGTTGGCGCGTTCCATTTGATGGTTTCGGTCAACGTGGGGCACGCTTCGATTATGGCTTGAAGTAAGGCTTCAACAAGTGGCTTTCGTTCATCATCAAATTGAGCCATAAATTCCTGATGGGTCTTTATCATAAGTCACTTTCGATTTTGACTGGTAGTAGCGAATTTTCCATTACACGGCCGTGCCCATCCCCAACACCGCCGCTTCAAATCGTCTTTCTCATAATGCAATGATTTTCCCCTTTATGGCCTTCATAACTGAAGCCAGCTTTATCAAAGATTTGCCTGGTGCCATTGTACAAGAACGAATTCGATACCTTCTTCTCTTGCGTATCCTGGGGATAGCTTTCTATAACCCCACCACCCAAATCTTTAATGAGTTCCAAAGCACCGTTCAAGGCAAAGAAGGACAGGCCCATTTTACGAAAGTCCCTATCCACGAAGATGCAGGTGATTCTCCAGTCGGGCATCGTCATTTTGGACTCAACTTCTTTTTTGTGATAGATAGTAGGCAGTTCTTGCGGTGAGCCAAATTGGCACCAGGCGACACATGCATCTCCAGCAAACACTAAGGCAGCATGAGCGTTTCCTTCTTCAACGAGCCTTTTTTTGTAGCCTTTAGTGGCTTCCAGGCTTCGCCTTTGCTCTGATGATTTTGGATGAAAAGCAGTACACCAACATCCTCCCCATACCCCATTATGTTTTTGAACCAATTGCTCAAAATCCGGCCAGGTTTCCCTGCTCAGTGCTTTAATGGAAAGGTTTTTCATAAATCCTCCAATAACCAGGCGCGTATGTCTGGCTCGTGGTCATCGTGGAAATGGTCAAAAAATTCACCAGGCAGGAAACGTTCATCACCCAACCACACCAGATAATAAACTCTTTCGCCCTCGTGTATTTGCTCGATGCGGACATCCTCAGGTAATTCTGCAACGGCCGTCAGCAGCTCCTGAAAAACGCGCGCCGATTCATCCAGGACTTCACGCACGGAACGGCCGTGATTAACCTCATAAATCCAGGCGTTGATTTCGTCATCACTTTCCAGGTGGGCCGGCCAGGGTGGGGGCGGTTTCGGCTCACCGCGTTGGGCCGCCTGTAAGCGGGCGATGGACCAGGGAGTCCAGTCCGTCAGGTGGGCGATAATATCTTTAATAGACCAGTGACCGGCCACGCCCGGTTGGTCCATGCGCGCCGGGTCAATTTGAGCGAGAAATGTTTCCCACTCCTCATACTCTTGCTGTAACCAATTCAGAAGTTCAGATTTGTTCATGATTTGTCCGTATAAATTCTTTGACTTCTTCAATTGTATATGGGGGATTTTTCGTGTGAATGATGGCATGGCAATTTGGACAGACAGGAACCAAATCTCGGATCGGGTCGATTTCGTATTTTTCACCTATATCTGAAAGAGGTTTCAGATGATGAACATGAATAAAGCCTTGACCAACTCTTCCATATTTTTTACCAAGATCAAGTTCACAAACCTGGCAGTGCGTCCCATAATAGGCAATAGAAGCCTTACGTGCACTGGGATTACGCTCATAAGCGTTAATTGTTATTCGTTGTTTGCTGCCTTCAAAAAAGGTGACATCATCCACAACTTCTTCAGGCAGCACAAAGCTACGCTCTGACTCAAATTGCTGGTAGATTGGTTCTGCAACCACTTGTCCTAATTCGCGGCGAAGATAGCTTATTAGGATTGAGCTGTGTTTGGTTTGGCTAGTCGTTTTTAGCTCTTGGTATTTGTTGGCAACCTTATCGACGAACTCAAAATGTAGTGACCTTATAATCGGCCAAATCTTTGAATGGTTTTCCGATGGCTTGTAGTAACCGTTTCTGGAAGGAACCTGTTTGTACATTGGATAATCATTTTCGTCCCATTGCCACTCGGTTGTTTGTAATAAGTAGTCAGCTTCTTCTGATGTTTCAAGAGCTATCTTATCCAAAGCAAGCCAGACTCCCCCTTTTTCAATTGTAAATACGATCAAATTGCCTACCAGAAGTCGAATTATATTTGACTTACAATGAACTCCCCATTTGTTGCTACCCCATGAATTAGCGCGGTTTATTGACTCAGCCAACATCTCTAAGCATAAAGTTTTCTGTTCTTTTTGTGGAAGAAGTCTATGCACTATGTGTGCAACTTCATCCTGGGGAACACTGGATTTAAATTCATCTGAAGGCATTTGCTTCATTTTCCCCTTTAGACATCCAATTTTATATTACACGGCCGTACCCACCCCCAACATCTCCTTCAAAAACTGCCCCGTATAACTCGCTTCTACCTGGGCCACCTCCTCCGGGGTGCCCTGAGCGATGATTTGCCCGCCGCCGTCGCCGCCTTCTGGCCCCAGGTCAATCAGCCAGTCGGCCGTTTTGATCACATCCAGATTATGCTCGATGACGATGACGGTATTGCCCGCGTCCACCAGCCGGTGCAACACATCCAGCAGCTTTTGTACGTCGGCAAAGTGCAGGCCGGTGGTCGGTTCATCCAGCACGTACACCGTGCGCCCCGTCGCTACCCGGCTGAGCTCCTTCGCCAGTTTGATCCGCTGCGCCTCGCCACCGCTGAGGGTGAGCGCGCTCTGCCCCAGCTTGATGTAATCCAGCCCCACGTCGTGCAGCGTCTGTAGCTGGCGGTGAATCTTGGGGTGGTTCTCGAAAAATTCCAGCGCCTCCTGCACATCCATGTCCAGCACGTCGGCGATGTTCTGCCCTTTGTAGGTGATTTGCAGCGTTTCGTGGTTGAAACGACGGCCGTTGCACTCCCGGCACAGCACCCATACATCGGCCAAAAAGTGCATCTCCACTTTGCGCAAACCATATCCTTCACATGCTTCACAGCGGCCGCCCTTCACATTAAAGCTGAAACGGCCGGACTTGTAGCCGCGCGCTTTGGCGGCCGGTGTCTGCGCAAACACCTGGCGAATCTCGTCAAACAGCTTGATGTACGTCGCCGGGTTGGAGCGGGGGGTACGGCCGATGGGGTCCTGGGTGATGTTAATCACCTTGTCCAGATGTTCCAGCCCGTGCAAACTGCTGTAGGGGCCGGGCGTGGTCTGGGCGTTGTTTAGCGCCCGCGCCAGCGCCGGTTCCAGCGTCTCAGAAACCAGGCTGCTCTTGCCGCTGCCGCTGACGCCGGTGACGCAAATCATGGTGCCCAGTGGGAAGCGGGCAGAGACGCCGTGTAAATTGTGTAATCGTGCGCCGGAGATGGTCACGGCCGTGTCGGATTGGCGACGGCCGTAGCCATTGGGGGCCGTAATCATCAAATCCCCGCGCAAATAGCGGCCGGTTAACGAATCGGGGTTGTTGGCTACCTCTTCCGGTGTGCCGGCGGCGATGATGCGCCCACCCTTCACACCCGCGCCCGGCCCCAGGTCTACCAGCCAATCCGATTCGCGCATTGTCTCTTCGTCGTGTTCCACCACCAGCACCGTGTTGCCCATATCGCGTAGCTGGTGCAGCGTGTCCAGCAAGGCGCGGTTGTCGCGGGCGTGCAGGCCAATGGAAGGTTCGTCCAGGATGTACAACACCCCCACCAGCCCGCAGCCAATCTGGCTGGCCAGCCGAATACGCTGCCCCTCGCCGCCGGAAAGTGACGGTGCCGACCGATCCAGCGTCAGATAATGCAGCCCCACGTTCAACATAAATTGCAGCCGATCCCGTATCTCCTTGAGGACTTCGGCGGCGATTTCGAGTTGTTCCTCAGAAAGAGACTGAGAGACTGGGAGATTAGGAGATTGGAGATTGGAGATTGGAGATTTACCGTTACGGCCGTGCCCATTCCCGTTCACTGCTAACTGCTCACGGACGCTGCGTCCGTCGCTTACTGCTAACTGCCCACTGCTTACCGCTAACGGTTTACTTCCCAACGCCAACACCCACGCCTGGGCTTCATCAATCGCCATGCGCCCAATTTCGGTGATCGTCTTGCCACCAACCTGCACGGCGCGGGCTTCGGGGCGCAGGCGAGAACCGGCGCAGGTGGGGCACGGCCGTTGGCTCATAAAGCTGGCGTACCATTTGCGCGTCATCTCTGAGTGGGTCTGGTGAAAGAGGCGGTTGATGTTGTTGACGATGCCGTTGAGCGGCCGTTTGGCTTCCCCCGACCACTGCGCCTCGTCATTTTCGCCGCCATACTTAAAGGTCAATATCTCGCCATCGGAACCATAAAACAGGATGTGCCGCACCTTTTCCGGCAAGTCGCGCCAGGGCGTGTCCAGGTCAAACTGGTAATGCTCGGCGATGGTTTGCAGGGTGGACATTGTCCATTTGTTTTTCTTCTTGCGCACATTGCCATACCAGCGCAGCGCTCCTTCCATAATAGAAAGCGTTTCATCTTCAATGATCAGATTGGGATCAACCTGCATCTGCGTGCCAATGCCGTTGCAATCCGGGCACATGCCCAGCGGCGAGTTGAAGCTGAACAACTGCGGCGACAAATCAGGAAAGCTGAAACCGCAGGTGGGACAGGCATTGTGTTCACTTAACATAAGTGGCTCTAATCCCTCGCCCAAGTCGGCGATCAGCAGGCCATCGCCCATCTTCAACGTCGTCTCCACCGAATCCGCCAGCCGCGACGCGAACCCTTCGTCCAACGCCTCCGGCACAATCAGCCGGTCTACGATCAGTTCGATGTTGTGTTTGCGTTTTTTGTCCAGTTCCGGCAGGTCGCCGGTTAAATCCACCAGTTGACCGTTGACGCGGGCACGAGCGAAGCCATCCTGCCGCGCCTGGGCCAGGGCATCCACGTGTGTACCTTTGCGGTTGCGGGCGACGGGGGCCAACAGTTGGAAGCGCGTCCCGGCAGGCAAATGAGCCAGCTGGTTGGTGATGGATTGCGCCGATTGGGGAGTCACGGCCGTGCCACATTCCGGGCAGTGCGGTGTGCCCACACGGGCAAAAAGGACACGCAAATAATCCATCACCTCCGTCACCGTGCCCACCGTCGAGCGCGGATTTTTGCTCACCGCTTTCTGTTCAATGGCGATGGCCGGGCTGAGGCCGATGATGGCGTCCACTTTCGGCTTTTCCATCTGCCCTAAAAACTGGCGGGCATAGGCGGACAGGCTTTCCACGTAACGCCGCTGCCCTTCGGCGTAGATAGTGTCGAAGGCCAGGGAAGATTTGCCGCTGCCGCTGACACCGGTGAGCACAACCAACTTGTTGCGGGGGATGGTCACGTCAATGTGTTTCAAATTGTGTTGTTGTGCGCCGCGCACAACGATGTGTTGGGGTTCCATATGCGTACCTTATGTGAACATATGTTCTGTTGAGTAGACGGGATTGTATCACGGCCGTACACCAGCCGCTACTTTCCGACCTTAAAACATTGGGCAATTTAGGGGGAGTTTAGAAAAGATTGTTGACACCTTTTGTCAGGTATCAAAAAGAGAGACGGCCAGGTTACGGCCGTCTCTCTATCAGTCGCTTACGGTTTGAAGATGACAGGCAAATAGATAAAGTAATTCGCGTTCGGCGGCGATACCGTCGCTGTTGTTGTCAGGGCGACAGTGGCGATGGCGGTCGCATCGTTGACAGACACGGCTGTGATCGTAGTCACATTCACCTCGTCATCAGCCGCACCTGCCGCCACATGCACCATCACCATGACCATGTCGCTCTGGCCAGCGCCCAGCGTGACGCTGATGGCGGACAGATGGCTCACCCAGCCACTCTGGTCATCAGCCGTCTCCAGGGTGAAGGTGTCGGTCGTATTGCCCGTATTGGTGATGTGCACGGTGTAAGTGACAACTGCGCCTGGCTCGCCGGTGAGAGCAATCGGATCGGTGCCGGCGTCCACACCATATACGTTCGTCGCCGTCGTCGTCAGGCTGACGCTATCGCTTTGATTGGTGTCTCCCTGGGATGTAGCCATTATCACGGCCGTGTCACTCTGCCCGCCATTAACGTCGCCGGGAATCGTCACTGTCACTTCCATACTGTCGCTCTGCCCCGCCGCCAGCATAAGAGCGTTGGTTGAGAGGTTAGTAAGCCAATCTCCACTTTCCACGCTTAAGGCAAACTCGTCTGCCACGTTACCTGCGTTAGTGACCCACACAGTGTAGGTCAGCGTTATATCAGGATCACCTGTCTGCATCGGGGTATCGGTACCTATAACCACCGCCCACTGGCGCACAAAGGTAGTCAGAGTAGCCGTATCATTGGCCGTAGCATCTTTTTGGGATACGGCCGTGACTGTGGCTGTATCCTCATCTCCGGGCATAGCCCCACCAGGTACCGTCACCGCCACCGTAAAGTTGTCACTCTCCCCCGCCTCCAACTCGATGAAACTAACAGAGGGCACGCCGCTCCAGCCATTGCCGCCGACGCTGATGTCATAGGTGTCGGAGACTGTACCCGTGTTATGGATATTGATGGTATAGGTAACGACCTCACCAGGGTCGGCCGGCTGGCTCTGGCTGTTGGGCGAAAGGTTGACACCATAGAGCGCCAACACACCACACCAATCCAGCACTGTGTTTAATGAAGCTTCGCGCCCGGCTACCGGCAGCGTCTCTAGCCCAAATGCCCAATAGCTGGTCTTGTAGGTCGTCCCGTCTTTGCTCACACCGGCCACGTTGCCGTTGTTGCCCAACATCGCCTGGATGCCGCCGTTACCGGGGGTGATCGGGTCGGTGTAGTCGGTGTAGGGGA
>JACTMP010000078.1 GCA_014584575.1 Chloroflexota bacterium | reverse complement strand
ATGGCTGCGCTGGGCAAGCCCCCCTTACATTCCCTTCGTCGCCATGCCCTGCCCGTAGCTAATCGCGGTCAGCCTTGACCCTTATCTCAATTTGTCTGGCTACTTTGTGTATTTTTTGCTTTTTCAAAAAGCTTTTCCGCAGATGAAGGCACTTTACTGATCCAATATCTGAATTATTGTTGGTTTAGATAGAATTCATATTGTCCTATATTTTCATCTTCTATCAAGACTTGCCAGACATAATCGCCTGGATAAGGAAATTCAACGTGGTCAATCCGAAAGATAATAGTAGCTTCTGGTCTGATACCACTATTCCTCACCGGAAACCGGAATGGCATTTCAAGTTGACGCAGGACAGAGCCATCGGCATCAACCAGACGCACAATGAGGATACGTTCTCCACGCGATTCTTCAATGGGTTCTGTTTGCAGTATGATGACGAGATACATTGACAAATGCCGATAGGGAAATTGAGGAGCATAAATTTGCCGGAAAACGCCCATCACATTAGGTTTTCCATTACCTGTCAAATTGGCATAATCTGCTAGAAGAACAGTGGCTTGCATATAAAACAGTCCCCTTTCACATAGAAATATCGTTCATTCTCCACAATAGGAGTATACCATATTGGCGGTAATCTTAAGCCAAAGCGATGACGGCCTCTACCATTACCCACAGGTGTGGCACGGCCGTGCCCCTACCCCTATCTACACAAAAAGAACGGCCGTAGGGGGAAGGTACGGCCGTTCTACCAGATTTTTTCCTTCACCACAGGCTTACTCCCGTGCTGTGTTCATTGCGACGGTTCTTCTCTTTGGAAGATTCTTTCGGTATACCAGGTGACCTGTGCCTGGAGGATGTCAGCCAGGGGGGTTTGTGGCTCGTAGCCCAGGATGGCGCGGGCTTTGCCGATGTTAGCGTGGGTATGCAGTTGGTCGCCAGGGCGGTTTGGCTGTACTGCAAACCGGGCCTTTTTGCCCATGATGGATTCCACGATGGCAATCCCTTCGCGGGTGGTGATTTCCTTATCAGAACCGATGTTGAAAATTTCGCCAATGGCTTTTTCTGGCTGCCGCAGCACGGCCGTGAACCCGGCAACGATGTCGGTAACGGCCGTGTAACTGCGTGAATGATCTAAACTCCCTGCGAATAATGGAAACGGCTCGTCGCGCAGCATGGCCCCAATCAGCCGGGTGTACAACTTCTCCGGCCGTTCGCGGGGCCCCAATGCCGAGAAAATACGCAGGGAACAGGCCGGAAACTGTCGCTCGCGCTGGTAGGCCAGCGCCAACTGTTCGGCCGCCAGCTTGGTGACACCGTAGTAAGAGGTGGGCTGGGGCGCGGCCGTTTCACTATCGGTGGCATATTTGCCATACACCGACGACGTAGCTACATTCACAAAACATTGCAGTGATGGCGCGTGCTGTAATGCTGCCAGTAAACGGTGGGTGGCGTGCAGATTGTTGCGCACATATTCCTGGTAGGGCGTGGTAGCCGAGATGCCGGGCTGTGCCGCCAGATGAAACACAAACTCCACCCCAGGCAACGCCGGCGTCAGGTCATCTTCGGCCAGGTCTAGCTTGTAGATGGGCACACTGGCCTCGGCCAGATCGACGGCATTCATCTGCTTCAGACGGATGTCGTAATAGTCGGTGAAACAGTCCAGGCCAATGACCTCATGCCCATCAGCCACCAGTTTTTCACATAAATGGGAACCAATAAACCCGGCCGCCCCGGTAACAAGCACTTTCATGTTGATCCGCTCAAGGCGCGAAGAACGCAAAGATTTTCCCGAAACCGATCACGGATTACCGATCACGGATTACCAATAACGCCTCACGCCCCTAATAATACCCACTCATCGCCTTATCTTTAGGCGCATTGGTCAGGGTGACGCCCACAATGCGTACCTTCGCTTTTTCCAGCGTCTCTTTGGCCCGTTCGGCGTGGTCCCGTTTCGTCTTGCCCGCCTGAATCACCAGCAGCACCCCATCCACCTTGGCCCCCAACACGGCCGCATCTGTCACCGCCATCACGGGTGGGGCATCAAACAGCACCATGTCCGCCTCCTCTTGCAGCCGGGCGATGATCTGGTCAACCTTTTTGGCGCCCAGCAGGTCGGCCGGGTTGGGCGGTTTGGCGCCGGAAGCCAGCAGCCACAGATTGTCCACGCCAGTTGGTTGCAGCGGCAGCGCCATCTCATCGGCCAATACCAGGTCGGTGAAGCCGGGTTCTGCTTTCAGGCCAAACAGTTCGTGCAGCGACGGCCGTCGCAAATCACAATCCACCAAAATCGTGCGGCGGCCACTTTGGGCAATCGTCACCGCCAGGTTGGCAATGGTCGTACTCTTGCCCTCATTGGGCGCAGGCGAGGTAACAACCAGCGAACGCAGTGGGTTGTCCAGACTGTAAAACGAGAGGTTCGTCCGCAGCGTGCGGTACGCCTCGCTGACAGGGGATCGGGGGTCGGAAATCGTGATTAAGTCCATAGTTTGGTAATCGGTAATCGGTAATCGGTAATCAGGCTGTCCCCCGATTACCGTTCACCGGTTACTGGTTAGGGATGCTCCCTACAACGGGAATCTCCAGATAACGCTCCACATCTTCACTGCGGCGCATGACGCCGCTTTCCAGCCATTCCAGCAAGAAGATCAGGATGATGCCTAACAGCGCACCAAAGACAAAACCGGCGGCGGTGTTGATGGTTGTCTGCGGGCTGGCCTGGCTGTATTGGGGATTGTCCTGAAATTCAATCGTGATCCGGTCTTCCTGCCGGTTCTTTTCATTTTCCTGTTGTTGCCATTGAATGAGCAGATTGCCCCAGGCGCGGGCAATGTCATTGGCCAGGTCGCCATCGCTGTTTTCCACCACCAGTTGCACCACCAGCCCCAACCGGTCTGAGGCCACACTGACATCGCCGAGCAATTCTCCGGCGGTCATATCCAGTTGCAACTGGTCAATGACGGCCTGGGCGCGGAAACTGCTGCGCAGCCATTGTTCATAGTTGCCCAACAGTTCACGGGCAGCCTGTGACTGGCCGAAGTCAGTCCGCGCCGGCCGTACCAGCAGCCGCAGATTAGATTCATACACAGGTGTTTGCATCCGGCTGTAGCCAAAGGCGGCTACGGCCGTGAGCACCGCCAGCAAAATAATTATCCAGCCCCGCTGGCGAATGATGCGTAGATAGTCGCTTAGTTCCATATCTTCCTCGTGATGCGTGATGCGTGATGCGTGACTCGAAAATAGTCACGCATCACGCATCACGATTTACGTCCTTTTGGTATTTCCCCCAACACGGGCAAACCCACATTTTCCACATCTTCGCGGCGGCGCACGGCCGTGTCCAGATATTCGGCCAACAGCGCCAGCCCCACCCCGACGATCAGCGCCAGGGCGATACGCAGTGGAATGTCTAGCTGGCTGCGGAAACTGCCGGGGATGGCGGTGACAACGGGTTGGTCTACGGGGATGATGACGGCCGTGTCCCCGCCCAACTGCGGCAATGCGTCCGCGTTTTGCTCCGTCAGCACCACAATGGCCGCGTTCATAATCTGCGCCAGCGTGGCCGCGTCCCCATGTTGGATGGATAACTGCAACTTGCTGCGCACATTGTCGGCCACGACGTTGAAGGTGTGCGGGGGAACGTCAATGCCTTGCGTGGATAGGTGGGCGGACACGGCCGTCTTAAACTCACCACCCACCGCCCAATCCGTCAGCCCGTTGACAATGTATTCCGAGGTTAACCAGTTATAGTACCGGTTTTCGTCCGGGTTTTGCGCCTGCGTGGCCGGCGTCTGGCTGACGATGAAGTTCATGCCCACGTTATACCCGGCGGGCGGCGGCGGGCTGTAGGTAAGAACGCTTACCACAATTACCACAACCGCCGGAATCAGTATCAGCCACCAGCGGCGCATCAGGATTTTCCAGATATGCCGTAATTCCATCTCTCTTCCACAAAGGTTTGCATCTTGTTTTTGAAGACCGTACTATCAAATTGTTCGGCGTGGCGGCGGATCACGGCCGTGTCCACCGTCACCCCATCAAATGCCTCCACCGCCCGGATGATACCGTCAACTGACTGTTCGGTAAACAGCGCCCCGGTCTGCCCCGGAATCACACTGTCCAACACACCACCCGCCGCATAAGCAATCACCGGTCGCCCGGCGGCCATTGCCTGAATGGGGGCAATGCCAAAATCCTCTTCACCGGGAAAGACAAAAGCGCGGCAGCGGGCATATAAATCAGGCAAATCCGCATCCGGCACGTAGCCGAGGAACTGCACCGTTGGCCCGGCCAATGCTTCCAACCGTTCCCGGTCACGACCACTACCGGCAATGAGCAACGGCCGTGCCATTTTGTTAAACGCCTCAATCAGCAAATCAATCCGCCGGTAGGGTACCAGCCGGCCCACGATCAGGTAATAATCCTCGATCTTGGCGGCGGGCGCAAACCGGTATACGTCCACCGGCGGGTAGATAATAGCCGCCTCGCGCCGGTATACTTTGGCGATTCGCCGCCGAACCTCCTGCGAAATAGCGATGAAATGGTCAACCCTGTCCGCCGCCAGCCGATCCCACACCCGCAGCCAGGAGAGAAATGGTTGCAGCACTCCCCGCGCCAGCCTGCCCAATCCCTCTTGCTCCGCGTATTGGTGATAACGCCACACATAGCGCGTGGGCGTCAGGCAGTAACAGATATGTACCGTCTCCGGCCCCGTAATCACCCCATGACAAAACCCACTCTTGTTGCTAATGACCACATCATAGCCACGCAAGTCATGTTGCTCAAAAGCCATCGGGTAGAGCGGGAAATACAGCTGTTGTTTGCGGTGAATAAAGGGCGCCCGGTTTAAGAAGGTGGTGCGAACATCCCAATTTTGCCAATGTGGCGGCATTTTGTCCGGCGCATACATCGAGGTATAGATGGGCGCATTCGGGTATAGGCTCACCAGCGCCTCCAGCACATCCTCCGCGCCGCCAATTTGATTCATCCAATCGTGAACAAGAGCAACTTTCATAGGCCGCCGCTTATTATCCGTGAGACCCATGAAAATGGCTAACGCCGGTTCTCTGGTCCAGCAATTCTCAGTTTGATTTGCGGCGGCGTCGGCCTTCGCCGACTGTTTTAAGCCGACGAAGGTCGGCTTCGCTGCTTGTTGCCGCGATTTTAATCGCCGGGTTTTGCCAAACTGAGAATTGCTGTCTCTGGTCACATACTGTGGTCACATGCCGTGTTTACACACCCAGATAGCGGTTTTTGATCTCCGGCTGATAATGCAGGTCGGCGGGGGAGCCGGTGAAGGCGATTTGCCCTTTGTTCAACACATAGAGGCGGTCGGCCAGGTTCATTGCCAGCGACAGGTTTTGCTCCACAAGGAGGATGGCCAGCCCTTCCCGGCGTAATTGGTGCAGGATATGGCTGATTTCCATCACCACAAGGGGGGCCAATCCTTCGGAAGGTTCATCTAACAGCAGCAGGTCAGGGTTGGTCAGCAGCGCCCGGCCAATAGCCAGCATTTGCTGTTCGCCGCCGCTGAGATGGCTGCCTTTGGCCTGACGGCGCTGCGCCAGAGCGGGGAAGAGGGATAAGACCCGGTCTATGGTCCAGTGATGTTTGTGGCTGTGGCGGGCGGCCAACGTCAGGTTTTCATAGACGGTGAGCAGGGGGAAAATATCGCGCCCCTGAGGAACTAAACCAACACCCATTCGGGCGATGCGGTGGGGTGGCTGGTGGGTAATGTCGGTGTGGTGCAGGTGGACACGGCCGTGACGCGGCGGCGTGAACCCCATGATGCTGTTGATGGTGGTGCTTTTGCCGGCGCCATTACGCCCCAACAAAGCAACGACTTCGCCGGGCTGCACATCCAGGGAGATGCCCTGCAAGATATGGCTACGGCCGTAATAGGTGTGGATGTTTTCCAATGAGAGCATGGTGGGTTACAGGGCTAATGCCGCCCAGAGCAGCACTGCCGTGCCCAGCACACCGGCTGCCTGGCCGAGCATAGCCAGCCCCCAGGCGGGCTGCCCGGCGGTGCGGTTGATCATCAGCGCCATGATGATACAGACGGCTGCCTGCGCCAGCAAGGCCACCCCGACCAATGCTACGCCCGACCACCAAAACGAGGCCAGCAGGGTGAGTACGGCCGTGATAATGATGGCTTTCAGCCGGTGACCTGTGCCCTTGTTGGCATCATCCATTGTCTGTGAATAACTATCTATCGGGGTAATCATCATGCGCCTCCATCATCATCTTGAACTGACACCAGTATGCCGGCCAGCGCCACCCGTTGCCTGTCGCCAAATCGTCATTTAGACAATGCCTTCCCTACGCGCACCTGATTTCTCTCACATCCCCCCGCATGTGATACAATCGGCAGCTATGACAGATGTGACATCCAACCCAACCAGACCTCTAGAACCACAAAAACGCGCCATTGTCGTGGGTGCATCATCCGGCATTGGCGCGGCGCTTACCCGTGAGTTGGCGCGGCAGGGCTACACCGTAGCGGCGCTGGCCCGCCGCGAAAGTTTACTGCAAGAGTTGTGCCAGGGAGTGAACACGGCCGTCTCCCCCGCCAAAATACTCCCCTATGCCCACAACGTCACCGATTACGACGAAATCCCCGGCCTCTTCCAGACGGTCACTCGTGATCTGGGCGGCCTGGACTTGATCGCCTATGTGGCCGGAACGCAGCCCAACGTAGCCCTGGATGAGTACGACTTCAGCAAAGACAGGGCCATGATTGAAGTGAATCTGCTGGGGGCCATTGCCTGGCTGAACCAGGCAGCGCTGCGTTTTGAGCGGGCGGGCAGCGGCCACATTGTGGCCGTTAGCTCCATTGCCGGCGACCGGGGGCGAATTGGTGCGCCGGTTTACAACACCAGCAAGGCGGGGCTGAACACCTATCTGGAAGCGCTGCGCAACCGGCTCACCCGGCGAGGCGTTACGGTTACGACCATCAAACCCGGTTTTGTAGATACGGTGCTGCTGGAAAATGCGCCCAAGACATTTTGGGTTATCTCGCCAGAGCAGGCGGCGACGGCCGTGTACCAGGCCATCCAGCGAAAAAAACAAACGGTTTACATTCCTGCCCGATGGGGTCTGGTGGGTCTCATCATTCGCCATATTCCTTCCTTCATCTTCCGGCGTATGAAGTTTTAGCAGGGACATGACAGGTTTCTCAAACCAGTCATGTCTAAAGCAGCCTTGAAAACCAAAATCCTCATTGTTGAAGACGAAATCCCTTTTTCCCTGATGTTAGAGGCGCTGCTGCACCAGTCCGGGTATGAGCCGCTGGTCGCCAATACGACGGAGGATGGCCTGGACATGGCGCTGCTGCACCGGCCGGCGCTGGTACTGCTGGACGTGATGGCGCCGGTGATGGGCGGCTGGGCGCTGTGCCAGCGGATTCGGGAGTTTTCTGACGTGCCGGTGGTGTTTCTCACGGCCGTTGGCGATACCGACAGCATCGTCAAAGGGCTGAAACTGGGCGCGGATGATTATCTGGTAAAGCCGGTTAACCCGGCGGAACTGTTGGCCCGAATTGGGGCGCGCCTGCGTCATCTGGAACAAGCCAAATCCGCGCCGCCGGATACCTTTGGCGATGGTGAACTGGTGATTGACCGGGCAGCGCATCAGGTGTGGGTGCAGGGGCAGGAGGTGGAAATGCGGCCCCGTGAATTTGAGATGCTGCTGTATCTGGCTGACCATGCTGATGAGGTGGTACCGGCGGCTGATCTGGCGAAGGCGGTGTGGGGGTGGGCGGATGACACGGCCGTAGACGGCATCAAAACCTACATCCATCATCTGCGTCGTAAAATCGAAGCCGACCCGGCATCACCGCGTTGGTTACAAACCGTGCGCGGGGTTGGTTATCGCTTCAGAAGTGGGTAAAATTCCCCACCAATGAATCAACCTGACATCATCTTCATTGTTCTGGACACCCAGCGGGCTGATCGGCTGGGTTGTTATGGCTACCAACGCCCCATCACCCCCAATCTTGACCGTTTTGCCGGCCAAAGTGTACTCTTTGAACAGGCAATTTCCCCGGCGCAGTGGACGGTGCCCAGTCATGCCGCCATGTTTACCGGCCTCTATCCCACCGCCCACCAACTGCTGCAAGCCCACCAAAGCCTGCCCAACGACCGGCTGCATCTGGCCGAGATTTTGCGCCAGGCCGGGTATGATACTGTTGGCTTTTGCAACAATCCGCTGGTGGGCATTTTGAACAATGGGCTAAAGCGCGGGTTTGACACCTTTTATAACTACGGCGGCGCCATCCCCAGTATGCCCGGCCATTCCACGCCGCTGCCCTGGCCTCTCAATCAGATGGTGGAAGGGTATACTCAATTCCTGCGCCGCATCTCTTACCCCATCCAGAACTTTTTTGGGCAATCTGACCTGGCTTTTCGCATTTCGCTCAATGCCTGGTTGACCCCGCTCTGGTCGAAGATGGCGAACTTTAAGGGGCAAAACGAGCGTTCGGTGCGTGACCTGAGCCATTGGCTGCGCCAGCGGGAAACACAGGCGTCGGAGAAACCGCTGTTTTTGTTCCTGAATTTGATGGAGACGCACCTGCCGTTCTGGCCGCCGGGTGAATTTGTAGACCAGGTAGCGCCCTATTTCCGCGAAAGCAAAGAGGCGCGTGAGGTGATGCGCCGCTGGAACCGGGAAGCGTATCGTTGGGCCGCGCCGCTGACGGAGCCGCACACGGAACTGGAAAGCCGGGTGTTGAGCGATATGTATGATGCGGAGGTGGCGTATCAGGATGATTATTTAGGCGAGTTATTTGATGTACTCAACGGCCGTGCCAATCAACAAAACACTCTCACCATCATCGTCGCCGACCATGGGGATGGCCTGGGTGAACACGGCTATATGGGGCACGCTTTTGTCGCTTACCAGGAGTTGGTGCATGTGCCGCTGATCGTTAAATGGCCCAAACGGCTGCCGCAGCCGGGCCGGGTTGACACCCCTGTCAGCACCCGCCGCGTTTTCCACACCATATTGGATGCAGTTGGCCGCCTGCCGGAAATGCCCGGTCTGGAACCGGCGTCGGCGCACGGGCTGACGTTGTTGGAATCGGCTTACGGCCGTGATCCAGAAAATGGCGTCGCCTACACCGAAGTGTATCCTCCACTCACCTTTGTAAAAGCCATCGAAAGACGCCAGCCGGAACTGTTAACTGCTGCCCGTTGCCTTTCCTTGCGACGGGCTGTGGTGCGTCAGGCGGCGGCCGATGACAATGCCGATTCGACGTACAAATTGATTCAAGTAGACGACCAACCCGATGAACTGTTTGACCTGGCAGCGGATGGGGGTGAGGAGGAGAATGTGAGGGCGGCACGGCCGTCTACCACCAATACCCTTAACGATGACATCCGCCGCATTGCCGCCAACGTCACCCGCCAACGTGACCACCTGGGCGCCAGCGTCGAAGTAGACATTGATGACAATCTGACGCAGCGCCTGCGCGCACTGGGATATATTGATTAGTGTCAAGTTCCATGTGTCAAGTGTCAAGTAACAATTGACCTGACACCTGACACCTGACACATGATACAAAAGAGGAAAAATGTTCGACCAACTCCAGATTGACCGCATCGCCTTTGAAATCCCCATTCCCCTCTTCCTGCAAGAGCGTTTTGGTTGGGGACCATCGTTTCCCATTTTCTGGTATGGCATCATCATCGTCATTGGCATTGCCCTGGGCGCGTGGTGGGCAGTGCGGGAATTGCGCAAGCGCGACCAGCCGCCGCGGGTGATTGACGAATTTTACAACGGTCTCATCCTGGTCGTCTTTTCGGGCTACTTTTTTGCCCGCATCACCTATGTCATCCTGGATATGGTGGATGGCGGCCAATATAACAGTTTGTGGGATATGGTGAATGTGCGAGCTGGCGGCGTCAACATTTTGGGTGGTTTTATTGGCGCGGCGGTGGTGGGCTGGTTGTATGCCAGGTGGCGCAAGTTACCCCTCTGGCAGTATGCGGATGTGGCCGGCCCGGCGCTGCTGCTGGCGCAGGCCATTGGCCGTTGGGGAAACTTCATCAACCAGGAGCTTTACGGCCCGCCGACGACATTACCCTGGGGTTTGCTCATTGATCCACCGTATCGCTTGCCAGAATACATCACCTTGTCGGCCGATACCCGTTTCCACCCCACCTTTTTGTATGAATCCATTGCGCTGTTTGTTGGTTTTATTTTGCTCCATTTCTTGAATAATCGGTACCGCAACGTGTGGCAGCCGGGTACCTTGTTTGGCATTTTCCTGGTGTGGTGGGGCGGCAACCGCGCCTGGATTGAACTGTTCCGCCCCGACCAGACAACGGTGGGCAACACATTTTTTACCTACTCCATGCTCATGTCCATTGGGTTGGTTCTGGTAGGGGTTTATATTGCCCTGGCGCGGAATGAGCGATTACCGGCGCTGGTGGGCGGCAAGAAACGGCCGTCCAAACCCAAGCCGAAACGGAGCTAAACTGGCTCGTAGTAGGCGATTTATCGCCTACTATGAACAATTGAGGAAACGATGTTTAATCTGTCTGACAAAATAGGGGAGCTGGCGCTGACGTTTGATGATGTGTTGTTAGCGCCGGGTTATTCGGAAGTATTACCGGCCGATGTAGACCTGCGCACCCGTCTGGCGGGTGATTTGTGTTTGAACATTCCGGTATTGTCGGCGGCGATGGATACGGTGACGGAAGCGCGCATGGGTATCGCCCTGGCGCGGTTGGGCGGTATCGGCGTCATCCACCGCAATCTGGACATCGAAGAGCAGGCGGAGCAGGTGGACATGGTCAAACGTTCCGAGGCGGGCATGATTGTAGACCCGGTGACGTTACGGCCGTCGCACACCCTGGCCGACGCCGAAAACCTGATGAGCCGCTATCACATTTCTGGTGTGCCCATTACAGAGGGCAACGGCCGTCTGGTGGGCATCCTCACCAATCGGGATACGCGATTCGTCAAACCAGGCCACCAGCCCATCTCCGAATTTATGACCAGCGAAGGGCTGGTGACGGCTCCTGTGGGCACCACCCTGGAAGAAGCCAAAGAAATCCTGCACCGCCATCGCATTGAAAAACTGCCCCTGGTAGATGACAACTTTCACTTGAAAGGGTTGATCACCGTCAAGGACATCTTGAAGAAGGTGAATTTTCCGAATGCGGCCACAGATGGCAACGGCCGTTTGCTCTGCGCAGCCGCCATTGGTGTGGGCGAAAAAGGGCTGGCGCGGCTGGATGTGCTGGTGCAGGCGGGTGTGGATGTGGCTGTGATTGACACGGCGCACGGGCACACCGCTCTGGTGCTGCAAACGGTGCGCGAAGCCAGAACCAGATACCCCCACTTGCCCATCATTGCCGGGAACGCCGCTACCGCGCAAGGTGTCATTGATCTGGCCGATGCCGGGGCCAGCGCGGTGAAGGTAGGTATTGGCGCCGGCTCCATCTGCACCACGCGGGTGGTGTCGGGGGCGGGGATGCCGCAGTTGACGGCCGTGTTGGAATGTGCCGCCGCCGGCGCCGAACGCAATATCCCCATCATCGCTGATGGCGGCATCAAGTACAGTGGTGACATTGTTAAGTCGTTGGCAGCCGGGGGCAGCGCCGTCATGCTTGGTTCCATGCTCGCCGGGCTGGAAGAAAGCCCCGGCGAAATCATCCTTTACGAAGGGCGGCGTTACAAAGTATATCGGGGTATGGGCAGCCTGGGCGCAATGCAGGGGCAGGGGGCCGACCGCTATGGCAGCGGTATCAAGAAAAACAATGAGCGTGACAAACTGGTGCCGGAAGGCGTCGAGGGGCAGGTGCCCTATCGCGGCAAACTGGCCGACGCGATGTACCAGTTGATGGGTGGTTTGCGCTCCGGCATGGGGTATGTGGGTGCGGCCAATCTGGCCGAACTGCACGGCAAAGCTCGCTTTGTGCGCATCACCAATGCCGGGCTGCTGGAAAGCCACCCACACGGCATCACCATCACCAAAGAAGCGCCCAATTACCAGGTGAGACGGTAAGCGATTATCGGTCATCCGTAATCGGTAATCGGCAATCCGGCATCGGTCTTCGGATTACGTAATACGGAGAAAGAGCAATGGCAAAAAGTGAAATTCATCTGACACAAGAACAGGCTCGCAGAAATGCGGAGATATTGGCCCATTTGGAAGCAGAGCGGCGCAAGCTGGTTGAAGACACCCGCGCCTTGCAAGAACAATCACGCGAAGAACGCCGCCTGGCCCGTTTGGAAGAAAAGAACGGCGGGTGTGGCAACCATTTGTCATTGGGTAATTGAGATGAGGAGACTAGGGCGTGTTGACATTTCCTCTGGTACGGTGAATTGCGCCTACCTCTGGAAATGTCAACAGAACCTAGAGATTAGAGATTGAGGCGCCTCCAATCTCCAATCTCCAATCTCTTGCATGTTCACCCACTCCACATACATCTCTCCCTTTTCCTGGCGTTATGGCAGCCAGGCCATGCGCCAGATATGGTCGGAGGAGCATAAGCGGCGGCTGATGCGTCGGGTCTGGGTGGCGCTGGCGACGGCGCAGCACCAGGCCGGGCTGGTCAGCGCCGCCCAATTAGCCGACCTGCAAGCCCATCAGGACGACATTGACATCCCCCGCGCCCTGGAAATTGAACAGGAAACACGCCACGATGTGATGGCCGAAATCCGCACCTTTGCCGAACAATGTCCGGTAGGCGGCGGTATCATTCACTGGGGGGCGACCAGCGCGGACATTACCGATAATGCCGATGTGCTGCGGCTGCGCGAGGCGGCCCAATTTGTGAAGGCGCAACTGCGAGAACTGCTGCTGCTGCTGGCGGAGAAGATCGAGGCCACCGCCGACGTGCCCACGATGGCCCACACCCACATCCAGCCGGCCGAACCGACTACCCTGGGTTATCGTTTTGCCGTCTACGCCCAGGATTTACTCGACGATTACCACAATCTCCAATCTCTAATCTCCAATCTCAAAGGCAAAGGTTTGAAAGGCGCAGTGGGTACACAAGCGGCCTACGCCGAACTGCTGGCGGGCACGGCCGTGTCGCCAGAGGAGATGGAGGCGACGGCAATGGCGGTCTTGGAACTGCCGTATTTTCCCATAGCCACGCAGACCTACACACGACAGCAAGATTTACGGGTGCAGCAGGTGTTGGCGGGCATTGCCGCCTCGCTGCACAAATTTGCCCTGGACTTCCGCATTTTACAATCGCCGCCGTTTGGCGAGTGGGCCGAGCCGTTTGGCAAAGGGCAGGTGGGGTCGTCGGCGATGCCGTTTAAGCGCAACCCGATCAACACGGAGAATATCTGCTCGCTGGCACGGTATGTGGCCGGGCTGCCGGCGGTGGCCTGGGACAATGCCAGCCAGGCGATATTGGAACGCAGCCTGGATGATTCGGCCAATCGGCGCATCTTTCAGGCGGACGGTTTTTTGGCGACGGATGAGATGCTGCGCCGGGCGGTGCGGCTGGTGCGGGAGATGGCAATTGATGAACGGGCCATGGCCCGCAACATGGCGATATATGGCCCCTTTGCGGCCACGGAGCGGGTGTTGATGGCGCTGGTGGCGGCGGGGGCCAGCCGCCAGGATGGGCACGAATGGATTCGGGAGGCCAGCCTGCAAGCGTGGGCGGAGATGAAAGAGGGGAAACCCAATCCGCTGGTGGAGATATTGACGCACGATATGAGGATATTGGCGTATGTGGGGGTGGATGCCGTGCGCGGGTTGATGCAGGCGGAGGGGCATGTGGGCACGGCCGTAATCCGCGCCCGCGCCTTTGCCCAGACCATTCACGATGTGATAAATAATGGGGCCTGACGCATCATGTACAAACCAAACTGCTCCACAACCCCATGAGAGGTGAAAACCCTGGAAAACAACCAACATTAGAGCGTTGCACGGCCGTACTCCCTCCCTCTCCTCATCACCACCCAAAAGACTTGACCAATCTTTCTGGCTCAAATTACAATTTGCTATATTCCACAGATCAGTAACCAGAACCAGAATCAGAGATTTCCCTGACAAGGATGGTAAAAATGCAAGCAGTGAAAATTGTTTACTGGCAAGAAAATGATGATTGGCTGGGCTATCTCCAGGACTATCCAGATTATTGGACGCAGGGTGGAACCCTTGATGAACTCAAAGAAAACTTGAAAGAGTTATACCATGATATAACCGATGGCCATATTCCCGGCATCCGCAAAGTTGAGGAGCTTGTCGTCGCGTGAAGCGCACTGCCCTGATCAAAAAGATTGAAGGTTTCGGTTGTGTTCTCATACGCCATTGGGCCAACCACGATTGGTACACAAATCCACAAACAGGCATCTCTCAGCCAGTGCCACGTCATCGGGAAATCAATGAACACCTGGCCCGGCACATTATCAAGATGTTGCAAAATGACGAGGAGTGACAAAAGCTTTTCATTTCAATGTCTACCGTACCCCCTCCCTCTCCTCTCACCACCTAAAAGCCGTACCTGGCCGCTATTCCTCTGGTGACGATGTGGGGGCACGGCCGTTTGCCCACTATACTATGCACAGTCAGAACAAATGGTCACCAACAAAAAAGAGGTTTATCATCCACTCATCGTGGGCCGACTTTGTGCAACAAGGTGTTCTGATACCCAATGCAGTGGCTGAGGCGTTGGTCATTACAGGTTTCGTTTGACCGCGCCGCATCAATCCTTTATCGTTAGCCGCTTAATCTGTCATCGTCAATCATGAAAATATGAACCCATGAGTACAATCATCTTAAGCATATTATCGGGAATTGGCGGTATGTTTGGATGGGGAATCTATGATTTTCTAGGCGGTGTTCTTTCTAAGCAGATTGGTTCTTTCAAGTCTTTATTTTGGTCACAGTTGGCTGGCCTAATTTCCATCCTTCTGCTTGCCTTGATCTTCAAAACAGAAATCAACCTTCCTGCTTTGGCAATCCTCTTGTTCCCAGTTGCGTCCATCGTTTATTCCGCCGGTTACTTGTTTTTCTTCAAAGGCTTTGAAAAGGGGAATGTGTCAATCATTGCCGCAACCATGAATTTATGGGCAGTGTTCACAATGGTGTTTGCTTTTCTTTTCATGGGACAACGCCTCACCACGACCCAAACCATAGGCGTATTTATGATTATCGCTGGAGCAACATTAGCCTCCATTGATTGGGCCAATGTTGGAAGTCAAAAACTACGGCTATCATTGGGCGTGAAAGAAGCAATTATGGGAGCGTTTTTCTTTGGAATTTTCTGGAATTTCAGCGAGATTATTTCCGAAGAAATTGGGTGGCTGTTGACAACCCTTCTTATAAAATTTGGAATTGCGATCTTCCTGCTTATCTTCTCGTTTGCTGTCAAGCAGGAAATTGGATTAACGTATAGTTCAAGAAAGACAAAACACGTGATCTTACTAATGGGCGTTATTGAAGTTGCCGCAGTAGCACTTGTAAATTACGGTTTGACGATCGGCGACGCAATACTAATAACGCCAATCGCATCTGCTTTATCAATTGTGACGATTATGCTGGCTGTGATGTTCTTGAACGATAGAGTTTCAAGATTTCAAGGCTTTGGAGTCTGCATGGCAATTGTTGGTATAGTAGCAACTGCCTTCTGATAAAATGCGCCTAACAATGCGTGCAGTGGACAGGTGGGTACGCGGCGCGTTTTCAGACATTTTTCTGAACTTTGAGCTTTTCCCGTTTCGACGGCGAGTCTCAGCCCTCCCACCTACCACTAACGCTTGCCGTTAGTCAAGTCATTAAAAGCCCACGGCCGTACCCTCCCTCCCCCTCCTATCACAACACAAAAGACCCGAAGGGTTTCCAAAACCCTTCGGGTCTTTTTCATATTGTTTTACGGCCGTACCACAATCGGCAGGTAGACCAACAGATTATCTGGCGGCGGGGGTTCGCCGGGGATGATGAGGGTGGCGGTGTCGCTGGCGGTGGTGTTGTTGGCCGACACGGCCGTACACCAATAACCCAAAATAATGCTATACTCCCTTCATTTGGAGGCGATACCTATGGAAACACAAACTGCCAGACCCAAAAAGGCCTTAGAACAAGAGTTAATTGCCACGATCAGAACCTTGCAACCACACCGGGCAAGGCAAGTGCTGGATTTTGCCCGTTGGCTGCAAGCACAGACAGCATCTTACGGATTGCCCGACGAAGAGATAACGCCAGAAGAATTGGCGCTTGAAGAAAAAGCGTGGGAAGCAACTTATCTGGCTAACCAGGAAAAGTTTCGAGAGATGGCTGAACAGGCTCTTAACGATTTGGAAGCGGGTAATACGTTGGAATTGGTCATAGAAAATGGCAAAGTCAGCACTCGATGAAGTCGCGAACCACCAGGTAGTTCTGGGAACTCTATAACGCCTTGCCGATGGGTGGTTGAAGCATTGACAACGGCCGTAAAATATGGAGCAAATCTACTGATGTACATTGATGACTTCATTTGGTTACCCGACATTCTTGATAAACTTATCGTCAAGCATCATGTGACCCAAGATGAGGTAGAAAATGTATTCTTTCACAGACCAAAGTATCGCTTTGTCGAATTGGGAAATAGACCGGATCAAGACGTATACTCAGCCAGTGGGCAAACGGATATGGGGCGTTACCTCATTGTGTTTTTCATCCACAAGCCAAATAATACGGCTCTTATTCTGAGTGCTAGAGACATGGATAAGAAAGAACGGAGACGTTATGAGCGAAAGTAATGATGCACAACTCACCAGTATCTCTAAAGCGCGGACCTTAGAAGAGATCGCGGAGTTTTGGGATACCCATAGTCTGGCCGATTACTGGGACGAAACTCACGAAGTGGAGTTCGAGGTTAGAGCGGAACAAAGGCGGCGCATTACCCTTGATCCAGATGTCTATACCCAACTTGAAGCTCAATCTCGTGTGCGCGGTTTGCTACCCGAGACGTTAGTGAACCTGTGGGTGGCTGAACGTCTGGCGATGGAAAAAGCTGCCTGACAATCTTTCAAAATGTACCGACCGGCAATCTATCGTCTGGCGACGCCCGCCGCATTTTCCGCCACCTGAAAGGCTGGCCACGGCCGTACCCCATCCATCAGGCCGGTTTTGTGGTGGTAACACGGCCGTCTCTCCGCTATACTATGCACCGTCAGAGCAAACAGTCATCAACAAAAAAGAGGTTTACCAGGCACATTTGCCGGATAAAACCCCAATCTTCATGTTATACCGCAGGTTTTGCAGGTATGTATCCCAATAGAGGGGTTTATCCCGCAAAACACGCGGGGTAAGACGAATTTCGGGGGTTTACCCCGCATTCGTGCAGTATAATAAGTGTTGGGACGGCTAAATATATTTTTAGGTTTGTTTAAGTCAGACCTCGCCGTCCCAACATCGCATTAAGCCGACAAAACTGCACACAGATTTTGCGGCTTATGCAACTGAACGGGCGGACGCGAAAAAGAAAAGAGTGCAATGATAGATAACGCTCAAGTTCGAGAAAAACTTTCAATTATCAAGAAAACAGTGCTTGCGCGACCAGCAAGATTTAAGTTTTCAAGCTATCTTGAGTACATTTGTGGCACAAAGATCGATAATTTCTCATCAAAGGAAATTGAAAAAGCGGCAGCCAAGTTTATTCCGATTCTAGAAGAAATAGTCGAGCGAGGAAATCTAGCGCAAGAATTGAAAAATCCGAAACCATTACCCCAACACTTTCAGCTTAATACTGGCGCAGCGATTTTAGGGTTTTGTTACATCACTGATGATTTTATTGAAGACTTGCGTAAACTTCCCAATGAGGTTTATTGGGCAATTTGGTTCTGTATTGAACTGCTAGAGTATTCAGCAACAAATAACATTGATTCAATAGACTCACTTACGACTATATCGGAATCTGACCAAAAACTCTTTCACGTTCCAACAGGGCATGCTGTATCTTATCTAACGACACCAGCGATTACACATCAGGGTCTACGCACACATATCTTAGAATTGATGGATGTAAAGGAAGAACTTATTCAAGATGAGCAGTAAAGTAAGCCTCTTTAACTGTCTATATTTTCCTTTTTCAAGACTGCTTGATGAAGCCGCACTAAAGTATTTGCTACTTGCTTTCGACAACATTTCATTTCTCGATGATGTTGACCCTGAATGGCGCTCCTATCAACTTAACAGATTATCAAAGGAAGACCCTACATTTTTAGCATATGAGTCGTTACGTCCGCATTATGATTCACTTGGACAAGAAAGCATTATTCAAATCGTAGATGTGCGAAAACTCTTAGTGAGACAATCTAATGAAGTGGCACTTGGGACAATTGCTGACTTACAAGATGAACAATTCACTAAAATTGCTTCCACTCCTCAAAGATATGGACTCCCGGCACGGCAACGAGAATCTTACGGCTTGGAACCCGCAGGCGACTATACATGGCAAGCATATTATGGGAAGATTGCCATGCCACTATTGGAGGATGATCGTTATTTAGGCAACCCAATATGGGCAGACCACATTCTTGTCCCTGGAACTAAGAGACATCATTGGACATTGTCCTATGAGGCAGGAAGTGCTGCATCTTTGAACTTCTTTCTACAGGCTTCTGAAGAACTTCACCTTACCCCTGTTACTACTAGCCAACTGCATCACGAATTAGTGCTACGGAAGTTAAAGAGAGCATTTGCCTCCGCCGACTCAGAGGTTGAGGTTATAGACAATTATGAACGACGGCGTTTCCGAACCATATCATCTCACGGAGAGATAATTAGGCTTTTTCAAGAAATGTTTCCTGTAGCACAGATGGATAAGGTTTCGTTTGATGACATCATCAAATTTAGAGAAAGCAGTAGCGACTTGAGAAGGGAGTTTTTGAAAGAAATTGACAATGCAATCAGGGCAATCGACAGTGATCCGACAACAGCCGAATATGATGCAAAGGTTGCTGAAACCATTGCAAATATGCAAAAGCAGTTTGACGAGTTGAACAACGAGATGAAAGGAGTGCGTGACAGAGTTTTCCCTTCTCTAGTCAAAGCATTGTCATTTGGCGTTGCAGGGGGAAGTGCTTTAAGTGCTGGCGTAACTTTTCTTGGTGGCTTATCAACGAGTGGCCTAATTGCGGCCTCCGCTTTACCAATAGTCAGTTCGTTCTTTGTTAGTACATTAGAAATTTGGAATAGCAAACGGGCGTTACTGAGGAAGCAACCATCATCGGTCACATATCTTGTAAGAACGGCCAAACTACTGAAGTAACTACGTGTCGTATATCAAAACATCGTTTCGCCATTTTATACGGTCACCTCTGGGAAAATTTGCGAAAAACGAAACGATGTCTTGATGGTTGACAACTACGATATAGTCAATGTGATAACGAACGCGCCGCCCAACATGGCTTGCAGCCGACACCCTATCGGGATGCGGCTGAAGCAGGCGTTAGTCACCCAGATAAACCAGCCAGTTGAAAGTGACTTCCCTGCCAAACGGCCGTACCCCCTCCCCCTCCTCTATCACAACACAAAAGCCCCGAAGGGTTTTGGAAACCCTTCGGGGCTTTTCGTTTTACGGCTTGACGATGATCGGCAGATAGACCACCAAATTATCCGGTGGCGGCGGGCCGCCAGGGATGATGAGGGTGGCGGTGTCGCTGGCGGTGGTGTTGTTGACGCTCACGGCCGTACTCCCCTCCCTCGCCTCTCACAACCCAAAAACCGTACCCGACAATTATTCCTCTGTTGACAATGTAGGCACACGGCCGTTTCCCGCTATACTATGCACCGTCAAAGCAAATGGTCAGCCGCAAACAAGCAAGGTAAGACGAATTTCGGGGGTTTATCCCGCATTCGTGCAAATAAGTGCTAGGCCATTACCCGTAGCGAAAGAAAAGCGTTTCGTTTTCACTGTAAATAGAGAGAGCAGATCATGGAAGGATTAAAGATCATAAGTGGCGGCAAACTGTTGCGAACGACATGGGTATATGACGAAGACACGGATGTAGGTAGCTATGTCACCGATGATGTAACAAATGTAGCTCCAAGTTGCCTATTTGATGCTTGTACATTAAATGAGGATGTTATACTTCGAGATGTATTCTATTTGCTTGAGCGCCACCTTGACGTTTTCCAGATAATCCTCAACAAATGGTTGAGTGAGATTGTGGAAGAAGGACTTCGACCTTTTTTGGAAAATGAGACAGAAATCAAGTATGTGGAACTATACTGGAGTGTCGAGCATAGCCAAGAGGACAAAACCCTATCAGGAAATATCTTTCCGGAGTTTCATGGTATAGGCACCTCTGCTGAAATTCCAATCAGTCTCATGTTTACCCCAACTAATGAGATTGCTGGACTACCACTCAAATTGTGTGATGAGTTCAAAATTTATCCAAGTATCACCGAAAATGAAGGAAGGCAAACGCACAGTTACAAAGGTCCCCAGTTCTCTTTAGGGCAAATTTTATATGGGATTATTTGGGAATTGACTTGGCTTGGATCCCCCACAGAACGGGATCAGAAAGGGCAGGAGTTGTTGACCGCAAAGGCTGAAGTTCTCTCATTTGAGGATAATCGCCTAACAAGTAATGAAGTTGACCTGCGAGATCAGGGCTCGCCCGTCTGATGGGATTTTTGTGGTTGAAGGTTTCGCGCTCGTGCCGCTCTTGGTTCTCTCTCTGGCAACGTGTCACAACATTAAGCTAGTCATTGATGGTTCGCGGCCGTACCCCCTCCCCCTCTTCATCACAACACAAAAGACCCGAAGGGTTTTGGAAACCCTTCGGGTCTTTTTGTTTTACGGCTTGACGATGATGGGCAGGTAGAGCACCAGATTATCTGGCGGTGGCGGTGGGCCACCGGGGATGATGAGAGTAGCGGTGTCGCTGGCAGTGGTGTTGTTGGCAGACACGGCCGTGCCCGTCACCACATACGTCCCCCCACCCGTCGCCGTCACCGTCAGCAGCAGGTGGGCGGTGCTGTGCGCAGGCAGGGGCAGGTCGGGCAGTTCCACCTGGCTGCTGGCCCCCGGTACGCTGCTCTGGAAACTGTAGGTCGTGACCACATTGCCCGTGTTGGTGACGATGAGCGTGAACGCGGCCGTCAGTGTGCCGCTGGGCACGGTCTGGCTGGTAGGCGTCAGTTCCACGGACACCGCTTCATACGGCAGCAGCGTCACCGGCCGCGTGTCCTGGCTGATGATGGCGCTTTCCGTTTGGGATTGGGCGGCCACCACCAGGTCTACCGTGCCCGGCAGCAACGTTTCCATGTCATCGGCCGTCAGAGCAACACTCTGCGCCTGGCCGGGGCTGAGCGTGACGGCGTTTGTGGCAAATGTGGCCACGGTTGCCAGTACACCCGCCACCTGCAAGTCAAAGGTGTCCGCCACCAGGCCGGTATTGCGCACCTGCACTTGCCACACGGCCGTGTCCCGTGGATCCACACTCGTCGGCCCGGAAAGGATACTGATCTGCACCCCCCGGTTGCCCACCTGCACCACGCCGGTCACGTCGGCGGTGGCGGTCGGGTAGTTCTGACCAACGGCCGTCGCCGTCACGTCATAATCCCCCATCGTCGCCCCAATCGGCGGTGTCACCAGCAGCGTCAGTGGGCGGCTGTTCATAAAGTAGGGGGGCAGGGTGACGCTGCTCACCGGCTGACCGTTATCTAGTAATGCCACGTCCCAACCAGCGGGCACAGTCACGTCCAGATCAAACGTCTCTTGCAGGCTGCCGCTGTTGGTCACAGTGAGGGTAAGTACGGCCGTGCTGCCCGGCCCGGTCAGCGCCGGGTCAGGGGCCAGGGCCAGGTCTACGGCGGGCGCGGCGGTGATGTCCAGGATGGCGTCGGCGCTGTCGGCTGCGCCGCTGGCATTGGCGGTTACGAGCAGGGTGAACGGCCGTGGCCCGGCAGCATCCGCACTGGCGCTAAAGCTGAAATCCGCTGATTGCCCGGCGGGGACAAAGAAGCTGCCGGGCAGGGTCACATCAACCAGCCCGGACGGGGTGACGGTGTAATTCTGGTCGGCCGTTTCCAGGTTGGAGATGGTCAGGGTGTAGACGGCCGTCTCACCCACCGCCGCCGTTTGATAGGCCGGGTTGATGGCCACATCCACACCGTCGGTGATGGTCAGTTCCGCGGCCACGTCTTCAGCGCCACTGCCGTTGTCTACATTCACGAGCAGAGGCAGGGTGTCCGGCACGGCCGTTGCCGGAATGGTCACGGTCAGCGGCACAATGATGGTGCTGTTGGCCGGGACGGGGACGCTGGCAGGCGCATCTGTCCAATCGGCCAGCGGCCCGGTGACGGTGAGGGCGTAATTGTCCGGTGTGGCCGCCAGATTGGTGAGACTGAGTTCGTACACGGCCGTGCCACCCGCCGGTCTGGTGTGCAACGGTGGCTCTAAAGCGGCCAGCCGGGCAGCGGTGACGTAGAGCGGCGGCAGCGTCAGGTAGTTGGAGCCGCCGGAGAGCGTGTAGGCCACCTGCGTCCCCTCGGCCACTTTGCGCACTTCGCCAGCCTCCAGGCCGGTCACCAGACTTTGGAAGGTGCGGGTGACGGCGGGGGCGGTCCAGTTCTGGCTGTAATCCCAACCATAGGTCGGGTCGGCGGCTGTGGTGGGTGGCACGTTGAAGCTGCCGGGCAGCACGGTCACGCCGGTGATGGCCGCCGTATGCGTCAGGTTGACGCTGTAGTTGGGCAATGGGTGGACGAGTTCCGTCTGGGTGCGGTAGCTGTTGTGCGTCTCCCAACTGGGCGATTCCGTGAAGGGTACGGTCAGGTCGTCTTCGATGTTGGTGATGCTGTAGTTGAGCTGGTGCCACAACGGCCGTGCCGGCCCCCAGACGCCGTCAAAGCCAAAGACGCGGAGGCCGCCAAACGCAGGCACAATGACCTCGGCATAACCGTCACCGTCTACGTCGGCGGCGACGGGCACGTCGGTGCCGGTGGCAGAGTAGGCCAGCGGTTCGTTGAAGAGGATGTTCCCGGTACGGCCGTCGAAAATCGTAAAGCCCATGCCGTCCCCATTCCACAAGATTTCTGCCGCGCCGTCACCGTCCAGGTCGGCGGCGGAGGTGTTAAGCGGGGAACTATCTGGCGCGAGTGTTGTCCATTTCAGCGTACCATCGGCTTCAAAGGCGTAGAGTGTGCCGCCGTTGAAAAGGGAGGAGGCGATGATCTCCACAGCGCCATCGCCGTCAATGTCGGCGATGGTGACGCCGCCGGTACGGCCGGGATCGAGGGGAGCCGTCCACTGCACCGTGCCATCTGCACCGTTAAAGGCAAAGAGCAGGGTTTCGGAGGCCATCACCACTTCGGGCAGGCCGTCGTTGTCCAGGTCGGCGACGGCGGGCGCGCCGTAAGCATGGAGGGGGTTGGTGAACACGGCCGTCCAGACGATTTGCGGCGTACCCAGGTTGTAATCATACAGGGTAAGCGTATCGTTATAGTCGTGTACCAGGATGTCCAGCAGGCCGTCGCCGGTCAGGTCGGCCAGAACCGGAATACCCCAGCTATTGGTGTCGGCCGTTTGCCAGGCAATCGTGCCATCGTGTTCAAAGACGACCAGGTTGGTATTCAGGTTGATGACAATTTCCGGTTCCGGGTCTAAGTCCAGATTGCCGACAGCCGGGGTGCCATAGAAGCGGTTGGAGGCAACGGCGTTGGTTGACCAGTAAGGCGTGCCGTCGTGGTGATAGGCGTAGACGCCAATGTGGTTGGCGGTGACAATTTCCGCGCCGGGCTGCCCATCCAGGTCGGCGATAGCCACGCCGCCCACGTGTTCAAAACCGTTGAAGATGTTGTAGGCCACGCTCCAGATGATGGGATCGCCGCCGCCCGCGTCTTGCCCATCACCGCGCAGCACGAATAGTTCGCCGTTTGGCCCCAGGTGGCTGGCGGTGAGGGCGATTTCCACGCTGCCATCGCCGTCCAGGTCGCCGGTAGCCAGGGCGGAATGCACACCGCCCCACCAGGACGCGCCGCCGGTGCGGTCGCTTTCCCACCATTCGGCGAGGGGCCGGTAGGGGATGGGCGGCTGGTCGCTGGCGAAGGCGTCCACGCGGATGCCGATGTTATTGTTGATGTGGGCCACATGCGCGCCCTCGCCAAAGCCGCTGAAGTGATGGGCGATGGGCTGCTGGGAGAAGGGGTATATCTGGTCAATGGTTTGCACAAATTGGCCGTCTACATACAGGTCTACCAGGTTAGTACCAACGCTGGCGCTGAAGCCGTAGAAGGTGAAGCTGTCGCCGGTGAAGGCGTACCAGACATTGCCGGGGTAGTTGCCCGCGCCGTTGACCACATAGTCGCCGTTGATACCGTTGGGGTGGCTGACGGTGTTGAGCAGGTCGCTGATGTGAACACGGCCGTTATGCTCCACCTGGCTGGCATTAACAATCTCGTCGGGCATGGGCTGGCCGTCCCACACGTCAATGTAATCCAGGTAAATGCGGTGCTGCGGGCTGGGTGGGTTGGGAATGCCCAGGACGGTGACGCTGATGGTGTGGGTGCCGGTGAGCAGGCCGGTGACGGGGAAACTGGTGACGCCCGAATCGGCGCTGTAGGTGCCGACGGTGCCGTAGCTGATACCATCCACGAAGATTTCCGCCTGGCCGCCGTATTGGTTGGTGAAGAAGCCGACGTTGGCCCAACGGCCGTAAAAGGTCAAACTCACACTGTCATTGGCGGTAGTGGAAAGGACGGAATAGCCGTTGCTGGAATCCCATTGATACTCCTCGCTCCAGCTTGACGGCCGTTGGTTATAGGCGGCCACGCCGTTGTAGACCAGCGCGGGATCATCCTGTTCGTAGCGGACAACGCCGGTGTAAACGGGGGTTTGGTAAAAGGGCGGGCTGCCCGGTGTGGTGAAGGCGTCTACGGTCAATTCGCCATAATACCGCTCCAGTTGCAGGACGTGCAGGCCGGGGCCGAGATTGTTGAAGGAGTAAGTGCGGCTGACAACGGTATCGTTGTACAGGTTAATTTCGGCGAGCGGCTGGCCGTCTAGCAGCACCTTTGTCCATTGGCTGCCCTGGTTGTTGGCGATGGCGCGGAAGGTAATAGAGTCACCCGTAAAGGGGAACCAGGCGTTGGCGGAGCCGGTGATGGCGTCTTGCAGATATTGGCCGCCGCTGGCCTGCGGGCTGCTGTTGAGCGCCCAGCGGTAGCTGCGCTGGACGCGCTCATCCAATTCTTCAAACGTGCCATCGGGCAAAGCTGTACCGTCCCACACGTCAATGTAATCCAGTTGCACCAGGTCGTTGTTGGCAAACGGGTTTTTCTGCCCCAAGACGTTGATGGTCAGGGTATGGCTGCCGGGGGCCAGGTTGTGGTAGTAAACGGAAACGGTGGTGGGGTCGCGGCGGTAGGCGTCTATGATGCCCTGGTTGACGCCGTCTATGAAGATTTCGGCGTAACCGCTCTGGATTGCGCCGTAAAGCCCAACGCCGACGCTGACGCCATTGAAGGTGAAACTAATGGTATCACCCGGATTGCCGGAAGAATACATGTAACGGTCGCTGACAACATCGTTGAATTCGCTGCTCCACGTATTGGCCGTTTGCGGGAATGGAACACCGTTGTACAGGATACCGGCGGCGTTTTCTTCGTAACGGTGGAAGCTGCCGATGGTGGGCGGCGGCGTAGGTGGTTCGCTGGCGGGCACGGTGAACAGATCCATCGTGGCCTGCCCACGGAAGGCACGCACAGTGAGAACGTGCGGCCCGGCGGCCAATCCGTCAAAGGTGAGGGTTTGGGTATGAATGGTGAAGTCTACCAGGTCAAGATAACGCTGGAACTCATCATCCAGGTAGATCGCCATTTTTTCTGCACTACCGTGGGTCATGGCCTGGAAGGTGATGGAGTCGCCGGTGAAGGGGAACCAGGCGGTCTGGCCGTTGCGGTAATAGCTGCCGCCGCTGGCGTTGGGGTCGTTCTGGTTGGTCCAATTGCTGCTGCGCCAGACGCGCACGTGGTCTTGTTCGTATGCGCCATCGGGCATGTCGGTGCCGTCCCAGGTGTCGAAGTAATCCAGGCTGACGCGGGCGCCGGTACTGTATGGGTTTTGGGCGCCGGTGACGCTGACGGTGATGGTGTGGGCGGTGTTGGTCAAGTTAGCAAATGTGACCCGCTTCACGTCGGCGTAGCGGCTATAGAGGTCTACCGTACCCTGGCTGACGCCATCTATCAGAATTTCGGCATGACCGCTTTGGCCGGAGGTGTAGAAGCCAACCGCGACCCACGTGCCGCTAAAGTTGAGGCTGGCGGTGTGCCCGGCGGTGGCGGAGCGGTGATAGCTACCGCCGCTGGGGATGGCATCGTTGAAGCTTGTCCAGGTACCGGTGTAGGTGATCGCCGTGCTGCTGTTTTCGGTGCGGGTAATGGCCCAGGTGGTGAGAGGAGATTGGAGATTGGAGATTGGAGATTGGGAGATTGGAGATTGGGAGATTGGGAGATTGGGAGATTCGTTGGCCGTAATCGGTAATCGGTGATCGGTAATCGGTTCGGTTTCGGCAACGGTCACCGACGCAAATCTCCCACCCAGCAGCGACTGCTCACCGCTCACTGCTAACTGTTCACTATCCACTGTTAACTGCTCACTCAGCAACGGCCGTACCGGCCAATCAACCAACGTCTGCGTCGAAGTCGGCGGCAGGATCGTTTCGCCGAGCAGTTCGGTGGTGATAGTGGTGGTGACGGTGACGTCGCCGGTGGGCACGATGAGCGGGCTGACGCTGTGGGAAACGCCTAAGCCTTGCCCAACGCCCAGGTAGCCAATGCCAGAACCATCAGATATGGCCAGGTCAACGGTGAGGGTGTAGACGCCGGCCGTCCAGCCAGAGGTGTTGATGGTGGCCAAATCGTAGGCGCGGGGGTTGCCGATGAGCAGGGTGACGGGGATGTCGTCGCTCCATTGCACAGTGCCATCGGGAGCCAGGATTTCGGTGTGGGCGGTGAGGGCCTGGCGGATGCCGGCGACGTTGGCGACAGTGACACTGAGGTCGGTGCTGCTGGTACCCGTTTCGACGAAGGGGGGATCGGCAGTCACGGCCGTGACCTGCACAAATTTGTCTACCACGTTGAGGCGGGCAACGGCCGTGTCGGCGGCGAGGATGGAATCCTCGGCGACGACGACGGCCGTCAGGTCATAACTGCCTAGACTGGCGGGGGTGGTGTTGATGGGCAGGACGGCCGTGTCGCCAGGATCAAGACTGGGGCTGAAGGTCTGGTCGCCGCTGGGGGTGGTGACGGTGACGGCGTAGGTGGCGGCCAGATTGCCCAGGTTTTGCACGGTGAGGGTAAGCGTGGCCGTGTCGCCCAGCAGGATGGCGTCCAGGTAAGGAGTGAAGCGGGCGTCGGGCAAGTACGCTTCGATGGCGCACAGTTCATCGCTGAGATCGGCGACGGCCGTGCTGATGCTGCCCAGGTCGGCCAGGATGTCGGCGGCGGTAGTGTGGGTGGCGAGGGTTGTCACGGCCGTTTCGATGGCATCGTCGGCGGTAAGCTGCGTGCTGGTGGCGCGGGCATAACTGACCACGCTCTGCCCGGCGGCGACGGCCGTGTCCCGCTGCGCCAGATCGCAACTACCATCGGCGCAGGAGGCTTCCAATATACTCATTGCCAGCGCCAATGATTGCAATGCGCCGGAAAGGGCTTCGCTGCCCAGATTGCAGCTATCGGCCGCTTCATACACCGGCCCGGTGAGTGGGCTGACGATTTGCACCTGCGCCTGGGCATACTGGGTATAACTGCCCGGCGCGGTGGAGGCGAACCAGAGCGGGTAGCGGCGGCCGACTTCGGCGGTGGTGACGTTCAAAGTGAGGGGTTGTTGATCCGTTTCGTCTACAGCCAGAGAGATTGGAGATTGCAGATTGGTGATTGTCCAGCCGGGGACGGGCACGGTGGGGGTGATGGGGAAGCTGCCGGAGGCGTTGCCGACGTTGGTCATGCTCAATTCTATCGGCTGGCTGCTGTTGGCCGTCATGTAGAGGACGGGCGGGCTGATGAGCAAATGGTTGTGCGCCTGACCGGGCATTGTCCAGGGAATGGTCACGCTGTCGTTCAGGCTGCCGCCATCGCTGGCGGTGACGTTGAGGGTGAAGCTGGTTCCGGGCGACGGCCGTGTGGGTGGGGCAACGTACAGGCCCACGTGGGTGCGTTGGAAGGGGGGCAAGGAGACAACAGCGGATGTTTGTTCCAATCCGTTGAGCACAATCCAACCCGCCGGTGCGCCGGTCACGTTCAATGTGAACGTTTTGGTGACGCTGCTCTGGTTGTGCAGGCGCAGGCGGAAGGCGGAAGCGGGGATTTCAGCTTCGCCGTCGTTCGTTTCATTGGACACGGCCGTGCTGCCGGGCACTACGGGGATGGTGATGTTTTCTTCCACCTGGTAGCTCAGGTCAAGGGACTGCTGCGTGAGCACGGTGATGGTGTGTTCGATGGTCTCAATCAGGGTGCGATTTTGGCGGGATTGGCCGACGATGGTGAGGGTGTAATCGCCAACGGCCGTGCCCGCCGGAGCGACAATCTGCACCTGATCGGTATCGGTGAAGCCCACGCTCCAGCCAGCGGGCGCATACGTCCACACATCCAACTGCCCATTGAAATTGGCCTGGGCGTTGATGTCCAACGAATAGACGGAGAGCGGTACGGCCGTGCCTGCGCCGGAAGCGGACAACGTAAAGGCGGGCGGGCCGCCGCTGCCGCTGACGGGAATGACCTGTCCGGCGTACTCCGTTGGCGTTATCCGGTCGGCCAGATAGCCAAAGGGCATCTGTGGCAGTGGAATGGCGGCGTGCTCATACCCGGTGATCAGGTATTGTTCAATACCACAGTTGTCAATGGGGCAGAACGGAGCGGGCAAATAAAACCAGGGGGTGGTGGAACCACCACGCAAGGGGGCAACCAGGGGGCCACCGGGTGGCTCCCAATCATCCAGGCAGGCCGCGCCGGAGCCGCCGCCGGGGTTGCCTTGCAGGGCGGGCACCACGTTGTCCACGATGCAGTCGAACCATAACTGGTGGACAGATTCGCCAAAGTCGTCCCAGGCGCTCCACACTTCCATGGCGATCTCAGAGATCAGGCTGGCATATTCGATAAGTGCGCCGTGTGTGCCGTCGTCAAGGACACTGACGGCCGTGCCCGTCACCGGATCAATCTCCCACCAGCCCAGGCGCGGTTCACCGTCAATGAGGACGGGCGCTTGCGGAATGAGCACTTCCTTGCCCGCAATGAGGGCGGCGGCGGCGTAGCCGTAGCTGTTGGGGTCGGGCAGGTACAGATCGAGCAAATCGAGTTGATTGGGTTTGATGTAGACAAAGCCGATGCCCTGCGCCTGGGCTTCGTCGAAGATGCGGGCGGTGGTGATGGGGGTTTCGCCGAGCGGATGACGTAGCGCGTCCCCTTCAAAGTAGGATTCGGCTACGGCTTTAACCCATTGGGCGGTGCGAGCGGCGGCTAACGGCCGTCCCGGAGCAACAATCACAGCGGCGTTGGTATTGCGCAAATCTACGGAGCGGGTGGCCGCGTCCTGGATGCTCACGCCCTGCATGATGATGATGCGCGGTTGGTTGTAGAACAACTTCACGCCCAGGTTTGTTTGCAGATCGTCCGCGGCCGGGTCGGCCTGGCGGGCAAATTCCAGCCCGGAGAGGGCGTAGAGGAGGGCGCGGGTTTGTTCGATGAGCACGGCCGTGTCCCCCACCTGGTCTTGCACTTCGGGGGCGGTGAGGTCTTCGCGGGGCAGGGCGTCTACGGCCGTTGCCAGCGTGAACATCTTTTGCTGCAAGCTGGTCTGCTGGCGCTGGGCAAAGTCGTTGTTGCGCAGGTGGTTGGGCAGGAAGACGGCCGAAAACGAATCGGCAAAGCTGATGAACGGGGCGTTGTCGTCAGACGGTGAAAGGTTCAAATTGCCACCGAGCAGGCGCGTGCCGGGGCCGATCAAATCTTTGACGGGGCGGGTAAAGGTCTGGCTGTTGCCGTCGGGGTCGGTGAGGGTGAAGGTCAACCATTCGGCGGTGGTGAA
Organism: Chloroflexota bacterium; assembly: GCA_014584575.1. Classification (GTDB taxonomy): domain Bacteria; phylum Chloroflexota; class Anaerolineae; order Promineifilales; family Promineifilaceae; genus CAADGU01. The sequence goes on along the minus strand of JACTMP010000078.1, from coordinate 146,288 downwards.
GGTGGTGGCCAGCGGGAAGTTGGTGAGCAGGTCGGTGAACGGTTCGCCGGTTGTCACCAGGTCAGCGCCGTTCACGCCCAAATAGGGGGTGTAGGTGTGCTGCACGGTGCCAAAGACCATGCCGCCGGGCACATTTGAGTCCACCAGATGGCCGAGGATGAGCGCTTTGCTGGCCAGTTGGGCGGTGCTGTAGGTGGCGGTGAGCGGGACAAAGGTAGTCAGGTTCGCGCCGCCAATGGGGAAGGTGTGGTACTGCTCCACTTCCAGGCTAAAGGCGACTTTGTGACGCAGGCTGTCCGGAATGGCGGCGATGCGGTCATTGCTGCCAGGGGTGGCGAAGATGTCGCCAGGTTGGGCGGCGGGGAAGGAGGGGTCGAGGTTGGTCCAGCCGCTGCCGGGCAGGTACGCTTCCACCCACCAGTGGTCTTGCACGATGGCCAGCAAGGCAGGATCGTTCAAGGGGTCGGCGGTGGGTTCGTCGGCGGGTTGGGAACCGGCTAACCCTTGTGTAGCGGAGAACATGCTGGCGATAAGCAGTTGGGCATTGGCGGTGCTGAGGCTGCCGTGCCGGTAGCGGGCGGGCACACCCGCACTGCGCAGCATGGCGATGAGCAGGCTGGATTGATCCAGGCTGTTGCCCGCTTCACCCCACAATGTGCCGCGTGTGCCGCGCAGCGAACCTTTGTAGGGGTCGTAGGCGAAGTCGCGTACCTGGTAGAAGGCGGCGAGGGGGTCTTGGGTGTACACGGCCGTCGCCCAGAGCATATCGCTGTCGTGGCTGTCGGCGTCCAGGGTCGGCTGGGTGAAGCTGGCGCTGACGGAGGTGGGGATGATGGTGGACGGCCGTGCGCCTGCCGATACTTCTTCCCCCCACACTGTGCCAGTGGCCGTCGCGCCATTGTCCAGTTCCACAAAATTTGGCGCGGTGGAGGGGGTGGCAATGGTCACGGTGACCAGGTGGCTGGCCTGAGGCAGCAGGTCGGGCAGTTGCCAGGTGATGGTGCTGCCGTTGACCGTGCCGCCGTTAGCATCTACGAGCGTACCATTGGTCAGCGTCACCTGTAATTCCAGGTCGGCCAGGGTGTTCATGTCATCGCTGAGGTCGTAGGCGGCCAGCAGTTCCACGGTGTCGGTGAGGGGCGTCGTCTCCGGGATGTCTGGCTGCAAGGTAGGCGGCAGGTGGTTGCTGACGGTGTAGCTGATGACGATGGTGCTGCCGGCGGTATAGGCGGATTGGACGCGGCTGACGGAGAGGGGGTGAGCAGGTGATGGCGGCGATGACGCCGGGGTGAGGGGGTGAGCAGGTGAGGAGGTGATGATCGCGTCTTTTTGCGGGGCGGCGCGAAGGGGGGTCATGGCCGGAGCGATGAATTGGAGCAGCAAGGAGATGCTGACGATCAAGGAAACGAATGAGTGCAGTTGTTTTTTGCGGTACATAACCTAATCCTCCAGGGTAATTGGTTAACGGTAAACACGCCGTTAGCGAAGTTTTTTCACTTTTCAAGTTGGCCTGTCATTCCGAGCGGAGTCTGCGGAGCGAGGAATCCCTTCACTGTACAAGTGAGAGGGATTCCTCGTCGAAGACTCCTCGGAATGACACTCAAAATTTCATACTATGCTCGAAATCATCACTGTAGATCACAGTGGGCGGCGGGAAGCCGTTGAAGTGCCCGGCGATGGCGGTGGTGTACGCACCGGCGTTGCGCACGTAAAGCCGCTCGCCGACTTGTAGATCGGGGATGGGGTGGCCGGTGAACAGTTTGTCCATGCTGTCACAGCTGGGGCCGGCGATGGTGAAATGGGCCTGGGCACGGCCGTGTTCCACATCAAAACCAAGTTCATAGGCGAATTGCTCAATGGTGTCGAACAGGCCGTTGTAAATGCCCACGTCCAGATAAAGCCAGTCGGTGTTGCTGCGCCTGGCTTTGCCGATGACGCTGGTAACGAGCACGGCCGTGTCTCCCACCAGGAAGCGCCCCGGTTCAATCTGGAAACGAACCTGGTCAGTAAACAAGGTGTGGCGGGCCTCGTTGATGGTGTCGGTGATTTCGCTGAGGGTGGGGATGGCACGGCCGTAGGGCACGGGCAGACCACCACCGAGATTGATGACCTCGATGGGCAGGTCATCGGCCACCTGTTCCATCACCTGGGCGCAGGTTTGCAGGGCGATGGCCCAGTTGTGGGGATTGAGACATTGGCTGCCCACGTGAAAGGTGAGGCCAATGGGAGTCAGCCCTTTGCTGGCGGCGTAATAGAGCAATTCGGGAGCTTCGGCGGCGTCTACGCCAAATTTGTCGGAGAGGGGCCACTCAGCGCCGGTGTTGTCCGTTCTCAGGCGCAGGTACACCTGGCTGCCGGGGGTGTGTTGGGCGATTTTGTCTACCTCGACGGGAGAGTCGAAGGCCATACGCTGGACACCGTGTGTGTGCAGGGTGCGCAAAAAGGGTGGCGATTTGACGGGGTTGGAGGTGATGATTTGCGACGGCCGTGCGCCCAATGACAACACCTGGCACAGCTCCGCCTGCGAAGCCACTTCCACGCCGCAACCTTCATCCAGCAAGGCGGTGATGATGCGCGATTCGGGGTTGGGTTTCATGGCGTAGAAAATTTCCACGCCGGGCAAGGCGGCCCGCAGCCGCCGGTATTTCTGCCGGACTTTGTCCAGGTCTACCAACAAAAAGGGGGTAGGGTAATTGATGTGGTTGAGGTTCATATTTCACTGGTTGCAGGTGGCAGGTTGCATGTAGCATGTAAACACCTGCCACTTGCGACTTGCAACTTGCAACTACTTTAGATTGATCAGGACGACGCCGATGAGGGCCAGCAAGACGCCGGTTAGTTGTAGTTTGCTAAGGGATTCTTGAAACAGGAAGATGCCTGCGCCCAGGATGACCAGGGTGTAAAGAATGGTCTGCATGTTGCCGACGACGCTTAATTGTTGGCCGCTGCGGAAGAGGTGGGTGAAGAAGATGATTTGAAAGAGATAGAGCAAAATCGCGCCGGCCATCCAGGGGCTTTTGAGGGTTAAAGTCCAACTGCCATCAACGGCCGCCTTTTTCAGGCAGACATCGGCGATGGCAACGGCCGTGACCGCCGCCACGATGAACAGCAAATGCAACAGTTTAGGCATCACATTTTGTAATTCGGGTAAGGTGGTCATGGTTTTCATCCTCATTGGCTCGCTAAGAGATTAGGAGATTAGGAGATTAGGAGATTGGTCAATCTCTCAATCTCCCAATTTCTCTTTTAAGGTTGTTCCACCGCATACGCATCCAGGTAGCAGCTAAAGTCGGACGGCCGTCGCACGGGGCCGGTGATTTTGACCGGGGTGGTATGGTTGCCAGGGGTGCCATCTTTCAGAACAAAGTGGAGGTCGTCGGCGGTGTATTGGTTGGGCGGTAGCTGCATTTTGCCGCTGTCCGGGGAATCTGAGGCCACCAATTCGGCCAGGACGCTGCCGGTATCGTCGTAGAAGTTGATTTTGCACTGGCCCGCTTCGCAAATGAGAGCGCCGGGCAGAGCCAGATAGCCGGTGGCGGTGATATTTGTGCCGGACTCCTGCTGGCAGATTTCGGCGACGGTGACGGGGATGGGCGGTTCGTCATTGCCACAGGCAGCGAGCACGGCCGTGAGGCCCAATAAGATGATTAACAACAGTTGTTTTTTCATGGTTGACTTCTCCAGAATTGGTTTTAAGCGCCGTACAAGGCATATTGGCCTGACACAGTGGCTATGTCTGATGAAAAACGCACCTGTAATCCGGCTGCCTGCAAAGTGTGAACGGCCGTGACATTACCCAATGGCGCGTGAAATAGCAGCTCATCCAGTTCCCAATCGTGCTCCAGCCAGTGGTGCAGCGCCTGAATGATTTGGGCGGCCAGGGGCTGTACCCGGTAGGGGCGGCAAAACCAGAAGTGGATCAGGGCGCTGTTGTCGCCCAGACCGGTGAGCAGGTGGTCGGGTGTCTGGTAACGGATGAGGAACGGCCGTAGCAGAGTCAGATGAATACAGCCCAGACATTTATCCTGGGCGGCGGTGAGAACGGCAAAAGAGAACTGTTTATGGCTGCGGTGTTCCTGTTCCGCTCGTTCCACTCGTTCCATGTGGTCGCGCCAGGTGTAGGGTTGGTCGTTGGCGCAACGGCCGTTGTGGTGTATGGGCGCGTCCGGGTTGGTGAGGTAGGCCTCATAGGTCAGGGCGGCATTGCCTTTTTGTAAGGGTTGCAGCAGCCAGCCAGCCCCTTTGAGACCAGATGGCGCTGTCTGTTGGAAGGTGAAGCGGGTGCTGCCAACGGCCGTGCCCGGCGCTGGTGGCCGATAGAACCCAGAATCTGGCTTTGCCTGACGTTGTTGTAGCTGCGTTAACATCGGATTATGGGCGCCTAAATAGGGTAACTTCATCTTCGGCCTCTTTTCTCATTCCTGTTCCAGACCCTAAGGGTTTCAGAAAACCCTTAGGGTCTACTATAAAATAGGCCGCTATATGTTTTGTCCTGGTAATAGGCTGATTTGTCCTGCTTCAGACAGGCGAGATGTGGTGGGATTGATACGCAATCCGTGCATCAGGGCCAGATGGTTGGCGTTAAAAAGGGTGGTTCTGTTTTTCATCTGTTGCTCTCCTGTTTTAAGGTAAACGCACAATCACTGGCAGATAGATGAAAAGGTCGTAGGAGGGGATAGGGGTGGGTTCAATGACCGGCGTGCCGGTGGGTGTTGGGGACGGCCCCGGCGTGGGAGAGGGGCCGGGTGTGGCGGTTTGGGTCGGCGTGGGCGTCGGCGTGGGTGGTAACGTGACGGTGACACAGGCCGAGAACTCGGAACTGTTGCCGTTGGGGTCGGTGGCAACGGCCGTGATGCTATCCCCTTCGGACACTAATCCGGCCAGGTTAGCCATGGCCTCGCCATAACCAGACGCATCGGTGGTGAGCAGGCCGCCACCCAGATATTCCTGCCCTTCGCCATAACCAGAGGAATCACAACTATCACTGCGATAAACATCTATGGTGTATTGTGTATTTGGTTGGCTATCCAATGCCCCCGTCAAAATCAGGTTGCCCGGTGGCAAGGAGAGGACGGGGTAATTTTGACGCTCATTCTCGCCAGTGTCACCATCACCGGGATCGTTCACGTCTACCCCATCACCACCCAGGTCAATGCCCAGGCCGCTGTTACTGTAAATGCGATTGCCGCGAATAGGATTTTGCACGGGCACACCGATAACGTTCGTATCTACCAGAACGCCATGGCCCAGATTGTTGGCAATGCGGTTACCTTCGCCAGCCCCTATGCCACCTACCACATTGTTAACAGCCAGGCCGAGGATTTGAATGCCATCAGAGCCGTTAGGCACGGCCGTACTCCCATCCCGTGCCAGGCCAATCATGTTTCCCTGAACGACATTCCCAGCCACACTATTCACACGAACGCCAAAGCCTGTATTACCGCTGATAACGTTGCGGGCAATAGCTATTGTGCCGCCAATCGTATTGTTGTTGCTCCCCACATAAATGCCGTTACCGTTGCCCAATGCGCTCATCCCATCGGCCGTTACACCAATGAAATTATTGGCAACGGTATTGTTTTCCACATTCGAGTAGATGCGGAGGCCATCGGCCTCATTGGCGGAAATGACATTACGCTGCACATGGAGTGGGCCACCCACGACATTGTCATTTCCACCGACGCCAATCCCGTAAGACCCATTACTCATGGCGGTCAAACCATCTGCACCCAGACCCAGGTGGTTGCAACGCACCCGATTATCATGGCTGAGAATGCGTATCCCTTCACTATCAAAATTGCCAATAACCAGACCACGAATCACACTGCCATCGCTGCCAGCATCCAATACCAGGCCATCCACTGTCTGACCTGTGCCGGCATTGCTGCCGTCCAGTACCACCAATAGGGTGGCCGGGGTCATGCCATCGGCCGGGCAAGCTGCGCCGGGTTGTGTGGCCCCGTCAATTTCCAGCGGTACAGTGATGGGTGGAAAGGGGGAAGCGGGGGTAAAGGTAAAGGGGCCTGTACCAGGTATATCGAATTCAATATGATGCAATGTGGCGTCTGGGCCCAAAGCGTTTAGCTCTTCAATGGCGGCCCGCAAGTTGCACTGCTCACCGCCGTTGACAGACACATCACAAATACCATCTCCCGGATTCATATCACTGGCATCGGTTAACCAGTTTACCGTCAGGGTAACGCCGGTGGGAACCAGTGCCCGCGTTACTGTCCAGCCGCCAATCAGCAGCAGGAGTACCATTGGAATCATCGCAAATTGTTTCATACGCGCTTTTATGCCTCCATCGTGAAAAATTGGTTTACGGCCGTAGCATAATGAGTGTGGGGTTATCTCCTGTCCCGTTATCTGGCAAATCTGTCCCGATTGCGGCAGGCAAGAGACGCAAAAAAAGCCGGATGCCCAAAACGCATCCGGCTTTTAGCGTTATCGGTTATCGGCAGGTGGTTATCCCTGCCCGATGCAGACGGGATCAACCAGGAGGGAAGTCAATGTCCCTTCAAAATACTTGCCGGTCACCGGGGAGTAGCCGATATAAATGGTGGTATCCAGGTTGGTGAACCAGAACGGGCCGTTGACAGTAGCCGGGGTGGATGGCAGGATCAGGCTGTCTACGGTGAAGGTAGGCGCAAAAACGCCAGGACTGGTGCGCACGTACACGGCCGTGACCGACTGCTCCACTGCTTTAATAGCAAAACTATTACTGACCGCCCCGACGCCGCCAAAAGCCGTCGCCACTTTAGCCTCTTGCGTAGCCACTTTCAGCGGCAGACTGAGCTGAATATCCTCCCGGTAAAAGAGCGGATTGTCACCGGCCAGATTGTTGGGCGTGCCGTCAAGGGTCAACACGCCGGTCAGCGCCGGCCGTTTGGCCGTACACTGATCGCCAATTTGTAATGTGCCATTCGACATCACGCCCACCAGGTCACGGATATTGGGCAGGGCGCAGGAATAATAACTACTGCCATCAAAAGTCGCCTTGCCATCCTGGACAACCGGATTGCCAACGGCCGTGCAGGTCACATTAAAACTCTGCTGCTGCGTAATCACATTCTGGCCGCTCTGGGTGGTGTAGCCCAGTTGGATGACCAGATCGGTATCCATCGCATTGTTGGGGAAAGAGGTGTCCGTCCACCATCTCGCCCATCGCGTCGGTGTTGCTCCCGCTGCCTGAACCCCCAAGAACAAAGTGAAACCTGCCAAAACTACAACTAAAAGAACAAAGTGTATACCGCGTCGTTTTGTGTTCATACAAAAACTCTCCTTATCAGATAAATACATGGTATCATGCAGCGAACAGGGCACATTATAAAGAACAAGCTGATAAAATTGTCCTGATTTTTGCGGAATTTGTCCGCACTGGCAGTCAATGAGTATACAATCCGATTCGGCAGGTTTGTTTTTTGAGCAGTTGCGGTTGGCGTTGAATAATTTCAACGATGCGTCCTGGTTGGGCGAAAACTCGCCGCTGGCCGCGCCTTACTTTTTAGGGACGCTGTTGCAGGGAGTGTCTGGGGCAGACACGGCCGTCGGTCGCGGACAGGCGCTACAAAAAGCCATTCTGTCTGCCGCCGACAGTTTATGGGACGGGCCATTGCCCAAAACGCGGCATGAATTGGAAACGGCCGTGCAAAATGCCCGCCTGGAACAGGGAAACAAAGGCAACCAGTACCACTTCTTCCTGCTGGAACTGCGCTACTTGCGCCGCTTTTTCCGCTCCCGCGCCCATCCACCTGCCGACAGCGAACAGGCGATCCGCGACTACCTGGGCGTGGGGCGCGGTCCTTACTTCAACCACCTCAAAGCCGCCCGCGAAGCATTGGCCGAGGCAATCATCCGCCAACTGCAACCCACCCTGCGCCTGGAACAGCCGCCCCAAACTACCGCCCCTCTCATTGGCCGCGACCACCTCATTGCCCGCTGCCTGCCCCGGCTGCAAGCCGGGCAAACCATCGCCCTCACCGGCATGGGTGGCGTGGGCAAGACGGCGCTGGCGGCGGCGCTGGCGCAGCAGTGGCCGGGGCAGCCCGTCTTCTGGTTCACCTTGCGCCCCACATTGAATGATCAGTTGAGCAGCCTGCTCTTTTCGCTGGGTTACTTTTTGCATCAGCGCGGCGCGTCTGGCCTCTGGCTGCAACTGGTGGCCGACGGCGGCCAATTGAGCAGCCTGCCGCTGGCGTTGGAGCAGGCGCGGGGGGATTTGCAGGCCATGAATCCGCCGCCGCTGCTCTGCCTGGATGAATGTGATCACCTGGCGGCCGACCCGGAGAAAATGACGGCGGCGCAGCAGCAGTTACTTTCATTTATTGATGGGCTGCGTGGCCTGTCGCCGCTGCTGCTGATGGGGCAGCGGGTACACATCTTGGCCGACGAGCACCTGGCGCTAACCGGGATGACGCTGGCGCAAAGCCAGAAGCTGCTGCACCAAGGCGGCGTCCCCTACCGGCCAGAGGAGGCGGCGCGGCTGCACACCTACACGGACGGCAATGCCCGGATGATGTGGCTGTGCGCCGCCATCTGCCAGCAAGAACAAAGCAGCCTGACAGCCGTGTTGGATAGTTTACCGGGCACGGCCGTGTTCCAGACCCTTTTTGCCCGTCTGTGGCAGGCGCTGGCGGTGCAAGAGCGGGGCATGTTGCAGCGGTTGGCTGTTTTCCGCAGCCCGGCCCCGGAAGATGCGTTTGCGGGGGATACGGCCGTGTTGAACAGCCTGGCCGCTCGACACCTGCTGCAACGGGACGACCAGGGCGCGGTGGCGCTGCTACCCATCATCCGTGACCTGCTGCTGGCCGACCTCGCCCATCTGCCCGCCGCCACCCGCGAACAGGCCCACCTGGCCGCCGCTGCCATTCGCGCCGCACGCGGCGAATATACGGCCGCTGCCTACCATTTTGCGCAAGGGGGGGAACCGGCAACGGCCGTGCATGTGTGGTATCCCTTCCGTCAGCAGGAGATTAGACGGGGGCAGGCGGGCGCGGCGCTGGCGATTTTTGCCCAGCTTTCGCCGCGCCGCCTGCCGGAAGCGGAAGCGCAGGCGCTGGCGCTGCTGCAAGCGGAACTGCACCAACTGGCCGGGGATGCGCAGCAGGGGTTGGCCGTGTTGGACATGGTCACGTGGCGGGCAGATAGTGAGACGGCCGTACAGGCTCAACTGCTGCGCGGCAACTTCCTGAACACCCTGGGGCAGCCGGAAGCGGCGCTGGAAAAGCTGGAAGATGGGCTGAGCACGTTGGCGCGGCTGATGGCGCAACTGGTGCGTTTCCGCCAGCAGCGGGCGCTCATTCATATTCAGCAGTGGCAAATACCGGAGGCCATTCAAGAAGTGCGGCAGGCGCAGTTTACGGCCGAACATCTGCATGGACTGGTGCAGGAGCAGCAGGGCAACCTGGATGAGGCGTTTCTGGCGTACCACAAGGCGTTGGCATTGGCGCGTAGCATCAGCGATGAGGCGGGCATGGCACAGACCAATCGCAGCCTGGCAAACGTACTCATGCGCCAGGCCAAACTGGACGAAGCGCGATTGCATTTGCAGGCGGCGCTCGATTATTACGAGCGCATTGGCGACCGGCTGAGTTGGGAAAAGACGCGCAGCAGCCTGGCGGGCATTCATTTCCAGGCCGGGGAGTATGAGCAGATGATCGCCATTGGCGAGGCTTCTTTGCCCTTTTTTGAGCGGGCTAAGATTCCCTATTTTGCCAGCGTGACGACGGCGAATCTGGCGGAGTCTTATTTTGCCACCGGCAATCTGGAACGGGCAGAACTGTATGCGCACAAAACGCTGGCAATGGAAGAGCCAAACAGTTACCCGTATGCGCTCTACACATTGGGGCTGGTACGCCGGGCGCAGGGTAATCTGGCCGATGCGGAACTGCATTTACGGCAGGCGCAAGAAGTAGCCGCCGCCAATGCGGACGCCTTCATGGAAGCGTATGCGCTGCGCCTGTTGGGCGAGGTGCTGGCCGACCAGAGTCGCCAGCCGGAAGCAGTGCAGGTCTGGCAGCAATCGTTGCGCCTGTTTGAACGCTTGAACATTCCGCCGGAGATTGAAACGACGCGGCAACTGTTGGCGCAGTGGGCCGGTGCTTAATGGGCGAATTGGCTCATGGAAAAAAAACGCGCTCCATTGGGAGCGCGTTTTTTATCTGGTGGAGATGGCGGGAATCGAACCCGCGTCCGAAAAATTCGGCCGCTGAACGTCTACAAGCTTAGTTGGTCTATTTCGCTTTGGCTACCGGGCGCCCCAACCAACAGGGTCAGCCGATAGCAGGCCGCTGGCTCCCGAAAGAGCCTCTTTTTCTTCCTTAGCGGCATCTGGAAGAAGCACGTTGGCGTGTGTGTCGCCTGCGCCTTTCAGGCCAACGAGCATCCAGGGCAGACGGGGTTCCGGTCAAGGAACCATCTAAGCGCTTTCCGCGCAGCTGCGATTAAGCAGCCATCGGGAGGGCGCTATAGGTGCGTGCATTTGTGTTGGCACTTATTGGTTTGCTTCCAGTTTTACGGGATGTAAAGCGTGCCCGGCTTGCAGCCCAGGACCAACCTTCCCCGTCGAAACCGATCATCCCCAGGTTGTTAATGAACATCAAAATTATAGTCGCCAGGCGGTGGTGTGGCAAGGTGGTCTCATGTTTTTAAATCCGGCCATTTGCTACTTGGCACCTGTCACTTTACAATCTTGTTATGAGTGAAGAAGCAATTGTTCTCAACGGCCGTTACCAACTGCTGGAGCGTGTGGGCAGCGGCGGCATGGCGGTGGTCTACAAAGCGCAAGATCTGGCGCTGGGGCGCATTGTGGCCATCAAGATGCTGCAAGAAAGCCTGACCAGTGATGAAGGTTTCTTGCGCCGCTTCCAGCGCGAAGCCCACGCCGCCGCTAACCTGACGCACCCCAACATTGTCACTGTGCATGATATTGGGCAGGATGGGCGACGGTATTATATCGTGATGGAGTTTATAGACGGCCGTACCCTCAAACAACTCATTCGCCAGTATGCGGAAAACGGCCGTTTTATGCCCGTCAACCGCGCCCTTGACCTGACCATCCAGATTTGCAATGGCATCGGTTACGCCCACCGCGCCAACCTGGTGCATTGTGACGTGAAGCCGCAAAATATCCTGGTGACGCGGGACGAACAGGTGAAAGTGGCCGATTTTGGCATCGCCCGTGCCATGAGCCAGGCGACGCAGCAGTTGACCACTGACCAGGTGTGGGGCACGCCCCAATACTTTTCGCCAGAACAGGCGGCCGGCGAGATACCCACACCCGCTTCCGATGTGTACTCCATTGGTATTCTCATGTTTGAGATGCTCAGCGGGCGGCTCCCCTTCCAGGCGGAGTCGCACACGGCGCTGGCGCTCAAGCACATTCAGGAGCCGCCGCCACCGATTACCATCTACAACCCCACGGTACCCAAACAACTGGAACAAATCATCAACAAACTGCTGGCTAAGGAACCGGCGGGTCGCTACCGCACCGCCGGGCAGTTGGGTCGCATCCTCAGCACCTACAAGGATCGCGGCCAGGCGGAGACGGGCACGGTTTACCCGCCGCCGCTGATAGCGGGCGCACACCTGGCACAGAGTCAGGCGCCGGCATCATCGCCGCCAACGGCCGTGCCCGCCACCCAATCCCACATCCCCATCGCTGAGCAGAAGACACAACTCCATTACTACCAGCCAGCCGACGGTGACGAATCGCCGACCCAATCCACCCCGGCGCAGCGGGTGATCCGTATTCCGGCCCAGGAAACTGCACCCGGCAGTGATTGGACGGCTATTGCTTTGGGCGTCATTGCCCTCATTGCTTTGCTCGGCCTCGTCCCGCTTTGGTTGATGGTGTATCTGGCGTGGACGGGATGATGAGGTGAGGGGTGAGCAGGGGAGCGGTGAGCAGGGGAGGGGTGAAGATTTTGTGCTTTTCGCGTTATTTGTGGATCAAACAGGGAGTTTTGCCATGAAGTGTTGGCTTTGGCTGCTGGTCGGTCTGGCGCTGCTGCCGGGCCTTTGGGGGCAGGTGGGGGTGACGGACGGCCGTATCCTCTTGACCGAGATTTATTATGATCCACCTGGCGCAGATGAGGGTCAGGAGTGGGTGGAGATCGCCAATGTGGGCACGGCCGTATTCGCCCTGCCCGGTTTAGCACTAACGCCGTCGGCCAATGACCTGCCTCCCTTTGGCGCGCCCATTGGCGACATACAGGGCAGCGGTTCGGTTTCGCCCCGTTTTAATGAAATGGTGGCCTTTCGCGGCGTGGTCACGGGCGTGTATGAAGACCGCAATGCGGCCGGCATCACCTATTACACCCTGTTTGTGCAGGACCGCCCCGGCGATGAAGATGGCGACCCGGCGACGTCGGATGGGATAGCGGTGTTTTTGGGGCGGCAACGGCCGTTGGCCCAGATGGGCGATCTGGTGCAGGTACGTGGTCGAGTGACAGAGTTTTTTGGCCTGACCGAGATTGATGACAATGGCTTGCAGATCACGGTAGAAGCAACCGGATTGCCGCTGCCAGAACCGGTCATCATCACCCCGCCGTCCGACAATGCGGCGCAGGCTGCCTATTTTGAACCGCTAGAAGGGATGCGGGTGGCGTTTGACGGAGAGGCGCAGGTGGTGGGGGCCACCTTTAGCGGGTGCAGCTTTGCGGTGGTGGATGCTTCTGTGGCCAACCTGCCTATTGTGCGCCAGCAACTTGCCGACCCCATCGGGCAGATTGTGCCCATCTTGCATACCAGCGATGTGGCGTGTGGCGAGTTCCCTCACGTCAAAACCGGCGACCGTGTGGCGGGGTTAGCGGGGCCGCTTATTTATCACTTTGACCAGTTTAAGCTGGTGCAGCAGGAGACAGGAGATTTGATGGTCACGGCCGTGCCCTATCCACCCTTGCCCGCGCCACCTGACCTGGCAAACGACCAGATCAGCATTGCCCTCTTCAACCTGGAAAACCACTTCGATGCTTTTGACGACACGGGCCTGGCCGAAGAACCCAAACTTACCCCGGCCGAAATCGCTCGTAAAGAGGCTAAAATTGTGACCCAAATCAGCCAGTTCTTGGGCTGCCCCACGCTGTTGGGGGTGCAAGAGGTGGAGAACAAAACGCTGCTGTTGTCGCTGGCGCAGGCTTTGGCCGAACCATGTGGGTTTGAGTATGAAGTGACGCACCGCGAAAGCGCCGATGTGCGCGGCATTGATGTGGCCTTGTTGAGTGATCCACGTTGGGTTGCGGTGCAAGATGTTGCCTTGCGCCAGACCTGCACGCCGTTGGACACCGGTATTGCCGACGCCGGCGCCGCTTGCCCAGTGGGGCAGCAGCCGCTTTTTTCGCGCCCGCCATTGCAAGTGGATTTTATGGTTGGCGGACGGCCGTTCACCATTTTTATCAACCATTTCAAGAGCAAACGGGGCGGGGAATTGGAAACGGAATCACAACGGCTGGCCCAGGCGCAACATCTCAACAGCCTGGTAACACCGTTGTTGACGGCTGATCCGGCGGCGCGGGTGGTGGTGATGGGGGACTTTAACGATTACGAATTGTCACCGACGATGCAGGCAATGACGGCTGACGGCCGTTTGACTAATGCGATGGCTGCTGTGCCTTTGCCGGAAAGGTACACTTTTGTTTTTAGCGGCGCGGCGCAGCTTATTGACGGTATACTGCTATCGCCATCGCTCACCGATTCGCTGGCACAGGCCATGATCCAACACTTGAACGCTGATTACCCGGATGTGCACGCGGCGGACACGGCCGTGCCCTACCAGGCCACCGACCACGATCTGGCTCTCATTATCCTCAATCTTGAGCTGTTCCCAGCCACCCCCACGCCCCTGGCCGAATCGTCGGCGGCTGCCCCGGCCAATGCCGTTGGCATTGAATGGTGGTGGCTGGCTGCCGTAGGGCTGGCTGCCGTAGGGCTGGCGGTACTGGGAGTCGGCACGGCCGTGTGGCTCCACCGCCGCCGCTAACCCAACTTCGCCAACCCACCGCTTACTGATCCCCGCTTACCGATTACCGACTCGTGTACCTTCTTCACGACCCATCTATTGATTCTACCCCCGCTGCCCCGTAGAATGTGCCCATGACCAAGATGGCGCAAAATATTCTGATTTTAGAACCGGACAGGGAGTTTGCCGACCGACTGGTGGCGGCTTTGCATGGCATTGGCTCTTATTCCATTACAGTAGTGCCTACACTCAAAGAGGCATGTTTACATCTGGTACAGTCACCGAAAGACCTGGCCTTTGTGCCTATTGCTGAGGGGGCTAAAATCACACGCTCCCTACGCGCCATCCAGCCCGATCTGCGGTTGATCCTGATCACGCCTACGGCTGATGTGGAGATTCCGGTGACGTATTCCGGGCGCGTCCAGGGTGTGCTCATCAAACCGATGCTGGCCGTAGACCTGCCGGTGATGATGCAAGAGGCGCTGGCGCAACCATTTTATGTACGTGAGTCGGCCGAGGTGGAATTGGTGCGACCGGGGCAGATGTTGGACACGGCCGTGCTTGTTAGCACCTTGCATCAGGCCGAGTTGGGTCGTTTTGTTAAAGGGGCTATCTTTGCCCGTGAGCATAAATTGTTGGCGTACTGGGGCGACCTGAATGAAAGAGAATGTGCCACAGTGGCGCTGCACGTGGGCAAGGGCTGGTCTGATGTGGCCCTCCAGGAACGCCTGCAATTTCTGCATTTACCGGCGCGGGCAGGCGATTTGTTGCTCTATACTTGCCAGACGCCGGCCCATTTTTTGCTGACATTAGTGGCGCTGCCGGAAACACCGGTGGGTGAATTGCGGCGGTATGCGGCTTCGCTGGCGGTGCGTCTGGTGGATGTGGCCGAGGGCCGCGCCGCGTTGCCAGGACAGACTTTTCAGTTTGCCGTCAGGGAGGGGAATGTTCACGGCCGTGTCACCTATGCCATTGTCTGGCGGCCGTTAGAGCCAATGGCTGACGCTTTGACCGAGCCTCTGCGCCAGGCGTTGCTACGGCTGGCGGGCGCCAATGGCTGTGTGCTTAATCACATTGCCATCCAACCAGACCTGGTTCACATTCTTGTTACCTGCCCTCCGGGGCGGGACGCAAACTGGGTGGCGGCGTTGTTCAAAAGCGGCTCTGAACAAACCATTCAGCAGGAGTATGGTGTGGTGGTTAGCCTGTGGGAAGCCGGCTTTTATGCCACCGAAGCCAGTCGGCCGCTGACCCAGGCCGAATTGGATTTATTCCTGGCCCATAGCCCGGCTTTACCATAAAAAATAGCACACCGGGTGGTGTGCTATTTTTTTGCGTTTTCAATCTGTCTGGTTACGGTAAAACAACTACCTCTTGGGCTTGCAAGCCATTACGGCCGGGGCCAACGGTATATTCGACAGCCTGGCCATCCTGCAATGTTTTGAAGCCATTGCCTTGTATCGCGCTGTAATGCACGAACAAATCGTCGCCGCCTTCACTGCGCTCGATAAAGCCAAAACCTTTGTCTTTGTTAAACCACTTGACAGTGCCAGTTTCACGCTCTGCCATATTAAAAAACCTCCAATTTTTCAGGCCGCCAATTACGAACTGATGTTTCTAAATCCGGTAAAACTCATTGCCTGTTTGTGGGGCTGATGAGGTTTGTGGACCATATAACCTATCCTGGTAAAGCAGCCTGACTTGTAAATATCGGCAGGAAGGCTAACACAGAGTAAAGGGCTTGTCAATGTTGGCCGCACCCCGCGCACGCATTATTAAGGTATAGCGTCTCTTACATGCGGAACGTGCCGTAGCGATCATCCGGCAGGGGGGCGTTCAAAGTGACGGCAAAGGCCAGCCCTAAAGCCGTGCGCGTTTGTGCCGGGTCCAGGATGCCATCGTCCCAGAGGCGGGCGGTGGCAAAGTAGGGGCTGCTTTCATGTTCATACTGTGCCAGGATGGGGCGTTTGAATTCGGCTTCGGCGGCGGCAATTTGTTCCGGCGTGGGGTCGGCCAGGCCGCGCAGCGCCGACGCCTGCCCCACCGTCCACAAAACGCCCGCCGCCGCTTCACCGCTCATCACGCTGATGCGGCTGTTGGGCCAGCTAAAGAGGAAACGCGGGTCATAGGCGCGGCCACTCATGCCGTAGTTGCCCGCACCATGACTGGCCCCATGCAGCAGGGTGATGCGGGGCACGTTGACATTGCTCACGGCCGTGACCATCTTCGCCCCATCCTTGGCAATCCCCCCATTTTCATATTGCCGTCCCACCATAAACCCGGCGATATTTTGCAAAAACAGCAGCGGTGTGCCCCGCTGCCCACATAGCTGAATAAAGTGGGTGGCCTTCAAGGCTGATTCGCTAAACAGCAAGCCATTGTTCGCCACAATGCCCACTGGGATGCCCAGAATATGGGCAAAACCACACACCACCTGCGGCCCATAGCGCACCTTAAATTCATGCAAACGGCTGCCGTCCACCAGCCGGGCAATCACTTCGCGCACGTCGTATTGGGTGCGCTGGTCGGCCGGAATGACCCCGTAAAGCTCCTGCGGGTCATAGGCTGGTTCCTCTGGCTCTTGCATCACCACGGGCAGCGTCTTGTGCCGGTTCAGGTGGGCCACAATCTGCCGCACCTGCGCCAGCGCCTCGTGTTCGTCCTCGGCAAAATGGTCGGCCACCCCGGAAAGCCGGGTATGCACATCCGCGCCGCCTAGCTCTTCGGCCGTGACCTCTTCACCCGTCGCCGCCTTCACCAACGGCGGCCCGCCCAGGAAAATCGTGCCGTTGCCCTTGACAATAATGGTTTCATCACACATCGCCGGGATATAGGCACCCCCGGCGGTGCAGCTTCCCAATACGGCCGCAATTTGCGTAATCCCCTTGCCGGACATGCGGGCGATGTTGTAGAAAATACGGCCAAAATGCTCCTTGTCGGGGAACACATCCGCCTGCAAGTGCAAAAATGCACCGCCCGAATCCACCAGGTAGATGGTGGGCAGGCAATTTTCTTCGGCAATGGTTTGGGCGCGCAGATGTTTTTTGACCGTCTCCGGGAAGTAGGTGCCGCCTTTGACGGTGGGGTCGTTGGCGATGATCAGGCACTCTAGCCCCTGAATCCGGCCGATCCCGGTGACAATGCCCGCGCCGGGCGCTTCACCGTCGTGCATTTCCCAGGCCGCCAGCGGCGATAGTTCCAGGAAGGGGCTGCCCTCGTCCAGGATGGCGTCTATGCGTTCGTGGACGAGCAGTTTGCCCCGCTCCCGGTGGCGCTCGATGGTGCGCGACGGCCGTGCCGCTGCCACTTCTTGCTGCCGTTCATGCAATTGCGCCGCCAAGGCCTGGTTGTGGGCAAAATTACTCTTATATTCGGGACTGTTGGTGTTAATATGGCTGATTAGTTGACTCATACTACATTCCTGTTTCAGGTGGTACTTGATTATCTGGTATAATCCAACACTGTTAAAGAATTGTGGCTTAGCTGTTTTGTCAATTCAGGTACAGAGGTGATCATGCAATACGCAATTTTATTACAACGCCGTAAGGATGGGAAATATGAAGCTACTGTTCCACTTATGCCAGGTCTAACCAAAGTG
Organism: Chloroflexota bacterium; assembly: GCA_014584575.1. Classification (GTDB taxonomy): domain Bacteria; phylum Chloroflexota; class Anaerolineae; order Promineifilales; family Promineifilaceae; genus CAADGU01. Next base: position 128,733 of record JACTMP010000078.1, on the reverse strand, counting down.
GGTAATTCACGCCAGGAGACGCTGCAGGAAATACAAGAAGCGATTCAGGGCGTTATGACCACGACAGAGCTGGTGTATGTTGATATTTCCGTTGCACCGGAGACGGTTGCTCCCAATCCCTGGCTAACAACAGCAGGTCTATTTGCTGATGATGAGACATTGGAGCCAATGCTGCATGAGATATATAAGGTTCGAGCCACGGAGATAACAGATTGACCATCCGATATATTTTAGATACGGACACAGTGACCTATCATCAGTTGGGTCGAGAGCCGGTGATCAGGCGTTTCCAACAGCTTTCACCAAATGAGGTCGCTACAACCATCGTCACTGTGTATGAGCAAATGCGTGGCCGTTTAGCTGCTATAAACCGCAAACAATCCCCAGAGCAATTGAAGTCAGCATTTCAAAAGCTGCAATTGACACAACATTTCCGGGAATGGATCCCTATCTGGAAGGGTATCTGTGGCCGGATGTCCTCCATCGGCTGGCTTCAGAAATTGCCCGGCGGCTGGGAGCGCAAATCCGCCCACGTTACGTGGCGCGGCTGGAAATTACGGTGGTGGAAGATGTGTATCCAGAGGTGGAAATTGGGCTGATGTACCCGGATGCAAACAATAGACCGAACCGCCAATTCCTGATCGCCCCTGGTCTATGAACAGCGCCGACCTGCAAACCTTTCTCAACGAAAATAATATCGAAGCCGAAATTTTGTTTTTGGCAGTGGAAACGCCCACCGTCGAGACGGCGGCGCTGGCGTTGGGGGTGCTGCCGGAGCAGATTATCAAATCGGTGTTGTTTCTGGCGGACAAAGAGCCGGTGGTGGTGATTGCCAGCGGCCTGGCGCGGCTGGATCGGAAGGCATTGGCGGATTATCTGGGGGTGTCGCGGCGGCGGGTGAAAATTGCCGGGCCAGAAGCGGTGCTGGCGCATACCGGTTATGTGGCCGGTTCGGTGCCGCCGTTTGGCTACGCACAGCCCATTCGCACGGTGGTGGAAACGGCCGTTCTCTCCCTCCCACATCCCCACATCTACGGCGGCGGCGGCGATATCAATGCCCTGCTCAAATTGACGGTGGTGGAGCTGCGGCGAGTGGTGGGGGTGGAAGAGGCGAGGTTATCGGTAATCGGTGAACGGTAATAGGTGAAATAATCGATAGCCGGTTACTGATTTCCGTTTACCGCCAAGACCAATTTCCCCATCACTTCCCCCGCTTGCAGCCGTTGTAGGGCGGTCAGCCCATCTTCAAGGGGGTAGATGGAATCAATAATGGGGCGGAGACGGCCGTCGAACACCATCCCCATCACTTTTTCATAATCCGCGTGCGTGCCCATCGTGCTACCGATAATGCTTAAATGTTTGCCAAACATCAGCCGGTTATCAAACTCAAACTTCGCGCCGCTGGTATTGCCCACCGTCAGCAGCCGCCCGCCCCGTTTCAGCGCCCGCAGCGAGGTATGGTAGGTGGCTGCGCCCACATTATCCACCACCACATCCACCCCCATCCGGTTGGTCAATTTGAAGATCGCCTTGCCCCAATCCTCTTCCTGCCGGTTGATGGTTACATCCGCGCCTAACTGCCGCGCCAGCGCCAGCTTTTTTTCATCAGAGCCAACCACATAGATGCGGTCCGCCCCGGCCAGTCTGGCAATCTGAATAGAGGCGGTGTTCACGCCGCCGCCCGCGCCCACAATCAGCACCGTTTCGCCTGCCTGGAAACCACCACGCACAATGAGCGAATGCCAGGCGGTGACAAACACCAGCGAAGCGGCGGCGGCATCGGCAAAGGTGGCATGGTCGGGCATTTTCACCAGATTGCGGGCGGGCAAAGCAATATACTCCGCCGCAAAGCCATCCACATGCTCGCCAATAATGCTGAACCCGTCGCTCATATTGTCCCGGCCACTGCGGGCAAAATAGTCGTCCGGGTTCCAGAGGGTGGGGTTTACCGCCACCCGGTCGCCGGGCTGGAAGCGGGTCACATTGGCCCCAACCTGGGCTACCACGCCTGCGCCGTCGCTGCCCATCACGTGCGGCAGCTTCAGTTTTAGCGCCGGCCAACCGGCCAACACCCACAAATCCAACCGGTTCAGCGCCGCCGCCTGCACAGCCAGCAGCACTTCATCCGGCCCCATTTCCGGTTCGGGAATATCGGCCACCGTTACCTGATCTAAATCGCCATGTTGGTGAAAAACGAGAGCTTTCATAGGGCGCAATGATAGACAGGCGGAGGGAAGTACGCAAGTTGCAAGTGGCCGGTGGCAAGTGATTCCCTACCTGCCACTTGCCACCGGCTACCTGCCACTTTCCACTTGCTTCCCCCTGGTAATTCTGGTAAGTTGTGGGTTATGAAACTCATCTTGCAGCACGTACAGGGACAGCTTATGGAGGCCAACGGCCGTTACGCCCTGCTGCTTACCAACCCTACCCCGGAAGTACCGACGGACACCTCCCTTTATCTCTGTTTTGCCGTTGTGGTGCAGGGGCCAGAAGACCACATCCTCCCGGCAGTGGTGAAGGATGATTGGGGTATTGAAAAGCGCGGTCTGGATGTATATGCCTGGCTAGAAGAGGAGGGCCACCGTTTCCCCCGAACCGAGATTTTTGGGTTTGACCCGGATGGCACGGAAGCGCAATGTTTTGTGCGGGCGCTGGAGTTGTATGCCCGGCTGCCCTGTTATGTGTATGCCAGCAAACAAACGGCCGTCGCCGATGGCAAATTGCTCACGGCCGTTCTGCTGCCTGATGACACAACCACAACACCACAGAAAGTGAAACGGCCGTCACACCTGCCCGCCCCGCTGCCCAATGCCGCCGTCAGTTGGTGGCTCGTGCCGCCAACAACCGATACGTTTGACTTTCTTTAATAAACAGCGCCGCAGCCCAAAGTTGAACATCAGAACACTGATAACCGATTACTGATTGCCGATAACCGTTCACCATGAACGCACCCAAACGCCCTTCCATCTTGTTAACCGCCTGCCTGTCAGCCGCTATTCTGGCGTTGCTGCTGCTGGTGGTGCAGCGCGTGGGGGCGCGGGTGGGCACGGCCGTCCAGCCTGCGCCGCCCATCCTCTCGCCTGTTTGGGGGTCAGACATTCAGCAATGGTCGGCGCACATCGCGGTGCTGGCCGATGTGTATGGACTGGACCCCGATTTTATTGCTGCGGTGATCAAAGAAGAGTCCAACGGCCGTGCGGATGTGGTCAGCGAAGCTGGGGCGGTGGGGCTAATGGGCGTCATGCCTGCCGGCCCTGGCCTGGAGTGGCGACCGCCGGCGGCAGAATTACAGAACCCATCTGTCAATTTGCGTTGGGGTGTGGGCATCCTGGCCGAGGTTGTGCGGCAGGCGGGTGGGGATGTGTATGCTGCTCTGGCTGCGTATAGCGGCGGGTGGGCGCAGGCTAACAACCGCGTGCCCCGCGCTTATGCCGCTCGTGTATTGGATAATTACGGCCGTGCCGTCGCTGCCCGTACTGGCCAATCACCAGACATTGCTACCCATTGGACGGTGGCTGTGGAAATGACCAGGGGGCATGTGCCCGGCGAACCGCTGCTGGTGTTGGGCGACCCGCCACAAACGGGTTTGCATTTGTTAGGCAAACACATCATCTACCGCGCCGTGGATGCAACGGGCACGGCGTATTACGTGGTGGCGTATGCCGTGCCGGTAGCACTGGCTGAACCGGCGAATGGCGGCCTGGCGACCATGGTCGTCAACCAGAGTAATGATATGGATTTGTATCCACAGGTACGGCCGTTGGCCGATGGCGGTAAGACGGCCGATAACAGCCCCCATGTGCTGATGGCCTGTTTGCCCAGTCTGGACCGCCTGCGTGGGCAGGCCAGCACCCGCTGGTTTGCGCCGTCCAATTGTACGATCTCTGACCGTTAAGAAATGAGATTCGGAGATTAGGAGATTGCTAATCTCTCGATCTCCGAATCTCCTCATCTCTAATTCCCATGCCTACCCCCTTCATGCACCTGCACATCGCCGAACAAATTCGCCGGGAAGCGGCTGCCAATGGTCACGGCCGTCTGGCCGATACCCTGGCTGCCGAATGGCCTGCGTTCTACCTGGGCAGCGTGGCCCCGGACGTCAACGCCATCAGCGAACTGCCGCGCCGCGCCACCCACTTTTATGATCTGCCGCCCCTGCCGCCCGCCGATGCCTACCAGGAGATGTGGGCACAATTTCCCCAATTGGGCCATCCCCAACAAATGAATGCCGGGCAGCGGGTATTTGTGGCTGGGTACAGCGCCCATTTGCTGTATGACCTTATCTGGTTGCGACAGGTTGCCTGGCCCTACTTTTTTGATGCCGAACATCTGGGGCCACCCAAACAGCGCCGCCTGATTCATTTCATCTTGCTCACCTATCTGGACACATTGGCGCGGGCGGAACTGCCGGAAACGGCCGTAACCACCCTCGCCCATGCCCACCCCGACCATTGGCTGCCTTTTGCCGCCGATGACATCCTGGTGCAGTGGCGGGAACTGCTGACCAGCCAGTTAATGCCCGGCGCGCCTTCCCAAACGGTGGCAATTTACGCCGGGCGATTGGGCCTGTCTGCGGCCGAATTTGCCGCTGCCTTGCATGACCCCACCTGGATGGCCGAACACCTCTTTGGCAAGTTGCCCATCGCCGAAATCCAAACCATCCTGCAAACGGCCGTGCCGCAAAGCATCGCGCTGATCAATGAATATCTCAAGGAGAAATGAGTATCAAGTGTCATGTAACTTGACACCTGACACCTGACACATGACACATGACACCCAACCCCCGACACCTATGATTATCCCCACCACCCCTCGCCAGACCGTACAGGCTCGTTTTCCCGACGGCCGTGCCTTTGAAGCGCCTATTGACACCCCACTGGAAGCATTTGTGGCAGCGGCGGGGTTTGACGAACAAATGCCCGGCCGTGTTGTGGCCGTGTTGATGAACCACCGGCTGCGTGAACTATCTATCTCCCTGAAAACAGACGCCGATCTCATCCCCATCACTACTGCCGATTCGGACGGGTCGCGTATTTACCGGCGCTCGCTCACCTTCTTGATGGTTGTGGCCGCCGCCGAACTGTTCCCGGCTTATACCATCACCATCATGCACTCCATGCCCTTTGGCGGTTACTACTGCGAATTTGACGGCGTGCGGGCTACCCAGACTGATCTGGACGCGCTCAAAAAGCGGATGCGTGAATTAGTGGCGGCCGACCTGCCCATTACCCAGGTGCGCGTACCGCTGGACGAGGCGCTGCAACTATTCCGCGACTGGGGCGACGAAGAGAAGGCGCAGCTATTTGCCAGGCGGCGCAAGGATTATCTGACGCTGTATGAATTGAATGGTGAGCGGGATTATTTTCATGGTTTTATGGCGCCGCGCACGAGTTATCTGGATTTGTTTGATCTACGGCCGTATAACAACGGCTTTATTCTCCAATTCCCGCGCCGCCACCAGCCGGATGTGCTGCAACCATTTGAGGACGAACCGGTATTGGCCCGCGTCTTTCAGGAGTATGCGCAATGGCTGGCGCTCATTGGCGTGCCCAAAGTAGCGGCGTTGAACGAGACATTGAGCAGCGGCCCACCCGAAGCCCCTTCGGGCCGTATCCTACAAGCCATCCTGGTGTCTGAGGCGCTACACCAGCGTCAGCTCAACCGCATTGCCAATGAGATCGCCGAACGGGGCGCCAACAAACAGGGCATCGCCGCCCGCATCGTCCTCATCTCCGGCCCCACCTCCGCCGGTAAAACCACCTTCAGCAAACGGCTGGCCATCCAACTGCTGGCGCGGGGCATTCACCCCGTCACCATTGGCATGGACAACTACTTCGTCAACCGTGAAGACACCCCCCGCGATGAAACCGGCGCGTTTGACTTTGAAGCGTTTGAGGCCGTAGACGTCGCCTTCTTCCAACAGCAAATGCGCCAACTACTGCAAGGCGAAACCATCATTCAGCCCCGATTCAACTTCCATACCGGCCGCCGCGAAGAAGGGGAACCGCTGGCTATTGGCCCGGAACACATCATCCTCATTGAAGGTATTCATGGCCTCAACCCCCGGCTGGTGCAAAACGTACCGCCGGAAGCTGTGTACCGCATTTTTATTTCCGCCTTCACCCAACTCAACCTGGACAAACACAACCGCATCCCCACCACCGATACCCGGCTGCTGCGCCGCATCGTGCGCGACGCCACCCACCGGGGGTATACCGCCGCCGACACCATCGCCCGCTGGCCCAGCGTGCGGCGCGGCGAAAAGCGGCATATCTTTCCTTACCAGCAATATGCGGATGTGTTTTTCAACTCTGCCCTGGTGTATGAGTTGGCCGCGCTCAAACCATTTGCCGAGCCGCTGCTGCTGCAAGTGGAGCCAGACACTCCGGAACGCATCGAGGCCAACCGGCTGCGCGCCTTTTTGCAATGGTTTGATCCCCTGCCAGATGACATTCGCGCCCACATCCCCGGCGATTCTATTTTGCGCGAGTTCATGGGTGGCTCTATCCTGGAGCATTACCAGCCAGGTGTGCTGCTCTAATGCGGGGGTGGACACGGCCGTAGCCGCCCCTCCCCCTGTCATTCCGAACGTAGTCTTCGGAGTGAGGAATCTTTCACCTGGCTGCCGCGAAAGGTTCCTCGCCGGGGACGGCTCGGAATGACAGGTGAGGTGGTGGGTTTGACGGCCGTAGCAAAACAGATGAACGAACGTATCTGCCAAATTGAAGGGTATGCCCAAGAAATAATGAATCGGTGTGAAGCTGCCCACGACTACAAACATGTGGATCGTGTACGGCGGTGGGCAGTGCGAATAGCGGAGGCAGAAGGGTATCAACACACAGATCTCGTCCAGACGGCAGCCTTGTTGCATGATATTGGTCTGGTAGACGGCCGTACCGGGCACGGCCCACGCGGAGCAGAGATGGCGGCTCAATTTTTGCGTGAAAATGGGCTTTTTAGTGCCCCAGAAATCAAGGAAATCGCGATGGCGATTGGCAACCATACGTCACTTGATGGAGAAGGTACGTTAGATGTGATTCTGCGCGATGCCGATATATTGGATTTGTTAGGCCCGGTGGGTATTATGCGGGCGTTTACGTCTAAAGCTGCCCAACCAGAGTATCGGCCAGACAACGTGAAAGGAGACACCTGGGGCATCACGGCCGTCGAAGTGACAACACGATTCACTTCTGGACAAGGAGTTGGGCACACTATTGTTGATCAGCTCAACTTTCAGATTAGTTGTTATGAGAACTTGTACACAACAGCGGCGCAAGAATGGGCACGGCCGTTGCAAGCCTATATGCGCTCATTTTTATGCGAATTGGAAAGCCAAGTCTTGATGACCTGACTTTGGGTTTGACGGCCGTTGGCACATTTCATAGCAACCATCCAGAGGCAATTTAGAGATCAACTTAATGAAACACAGAAAATGACCAACCCGCGGATGAAAATTGTAGTGATTATCATTGTAGTGCTGGTATTGATTTCTGTTGGATGGGCTGTATTTTCAGCCACGCAAGTTCAAACGGAAGAGGCAGTTTTATATTGGGATGTGGATAGGATGTACAGATTCGATATTTCTTCAAAACAGTCCCATCCACTGGATATTCAACCAGAGGGTAAAATACTGTCAGCAACCTTTGATAACAATAATGGAGAGATCGCATTTGCTGATACCACTGGGCTAAAAACAGCATTTCCAAATGGTGATTTCCCACAACTCCTGATAAACCATGAGGAAGCACTACTAGATCAAGGCACCTCATATCAGGTAAAGTATATGCCTCTTGAATGGTCTCCGTATGGTAACTACATCCTGCTAAGGCGAACAGGTTATGAAACCGCTGGTATTTTTCAGTTTTCGACGACAGATGCCTTACTCCAACCTCTTCCTCCTCTTCATTCTGGTGGTGTAGATTTTCTACAATGTGAGACGGGGTTAAGCTGGTCGCCTGATGAAGCTGCAATTGTGACTGGGCTTTGGGGAATCGGTTTTTGTGATGGAAATGGGGGCATTTTTGTGATCAAGGAACCTTCCCTAGCCATAGAAAAAATCTTTACTGGAACACTCAGTCTGACCCCTCCAGAACAAGAAGTCGTGGAGTTGGCTGGTGGGGCAGCTTATATGAAATGGTCTCCTGATGGGAAGCACATCGCATTTGTGCAAGATGAATATTCTCCCGAGGACCAGTATCACTCCTTGTTGATGCTCATTGACCTTCAGACCAGGCAAACCCAAGTAGTTGTAAATTCGGCCGAGGGGGACATCGCGACACCTCTTTGGTCATCAGACAGCCAGCAAATTTACTATCTGATAGACCATGAACCTCGTCTAAATCGCGATCACTTTTATTTTGAAGACCAAATTGGCGTGGCGCAAGATGAAATCTACAGAGTAGATGTAAGTTCTGGTCAATCAACACATTTGTACACGGGTCATAACCTGGAACTTGTGTCAATATCCCCACAAGGAGAATGGATAGCATTTTTGGAATGGGCATCAGAAGACATATCTGAAACAAGTCGTACATTGTGGCTACTTCATATTTCCACAAAAAAGTTGGTGCGCGTATCGGAAATAGAAGCCAAACCTTATAGTTCGGGATTTATCGGATGGGAAACAATTGAGTAAAACTATCTATTGGTTAGGCCACCGTCTCAGGCAATACCAATTACATGAGGAGAGAGAAATGGAAGAAAAAATTAACGAACTACTGTCCCGGCTAACGCTGGAGGAAAAGATGGCGTTGGTGGCAGGGAAGGATATGTGGACGACGGTGCCGATTGAGCGCGTCGGCATTCCGCAGATGAAGGTCACGGATGGGCCAAATGGGGCACGCGGCGCGGATATGGGCGGAGACACGACCGCCGCCTCCTTCCCCGTGGGCATCGCCTTAGGCGCAACCTGGAACACCGATTTGCTGTATGAAGTGGGGCAGGCGTTGGCCGCTGAGGTGAAATCCAAAGGGGCGCACGTCCTGTTGGCGCCAACGGTCAACATTCATCGCGGGGTGCTGAACGGCCGTAACTTTGAATGTTACGCCGAAGACCCCCTGCTCTCCGCCGACCTGGCCGCCGCCTACATCAAAGGGCTGCAAAGCCAGGGCGTGGCCGCCTGCGTCAAACATTACGTCGGCAATGACTCCGAATTTGAGCGGCACAGCATGAGTTCAGACATTGGCGAACGGGCGCTGCGCGAGATTTATTTACGGCCGTTCCAGACGGCCGTGCAGGAAGCCCAAACCTGGACGCTCATGTCCTCCTACAACAAAGTCAACGGCACCTACGTCAGCGAAAGCAAGCTGTTTTTGCAAGACATCCTCAAAGACGAATGGGGTTTTGATGGCGCGGTCATCTCCGACTGGTGGGGCAGCTACAGCAATAACGCCGCCGCCAGTGGCCTCGATTTAGAGATGCCCGGCCCGGCCCGTTTCATGGGTACACACCTGGCGGAGATGGTGCAAAAAGGGGAACTGGACGAAGCGCTCATTGATGACAAAGTGCGCCGCATTCTGCGCACCATGTTCCGCACCGGCGTTTTTGATCAACCTGAGTTGCCGCCGGAATTTGCTGACGACCGCCCCGAAACCCGCGACCTCATCCGCCGCGCCGCGGCCGAAGCCATTGTCCTCTTCAAAAACGAAAACGACCTGCTGCCCATCAACAAGGAAAAAGTCCACTCCATCGCCGTCATCGGCGCAGGCGCTCGCTGGACGCCCATCATGGGTGGCGGCAGCGCCCAGGTAGCCGCCCATTACGCCATCTCCCATCTGGAAGGGATCAAAGGGGCGGCAGGGGAGCGCACGGCCGTACACTACGCCATCGGCACACCCACCACCTTCAAACTGCTACCCAAATTGGACACATCCTGGACGAACAATTGGACGGCCAACATTTACAATAATTACGACCTGTCTGGTCAACCGACCGTCACCCAACCCGCCCGCAAAGCAGAAATCTTCCCCATGAACGACATGCCCGCCGGGATTGGTGAACAATTTTCCATCCGCTACACCACCACCTTCACCCCGCCGGAAAGCGGCGTCTATACCTTCAGCCTGGTCAGCGGCGGTTTGACGCGCCTTCTGGTCAATGGCGAACGGCTCATTGACAACTGGACACAGCAAACCAAAAGCGAACTGTACTTCCACCAGGCCAGCACCGAAGTGCGCGGGCAGGTAGAACTCAAAGAAGGGCAGCCGGCCGAACTGGTCATCGAATACAGCGCCCGCAACGCCGGGCTGCGCGTCTGGCGCGTCGGCTGCCTGCCGCCGGTGCCCGCCGACCCCATCGCCCAGGCGGCCCAGTTAGCCGCCACCTGTGATGTCGCCATTGTGTTTGCCGGGCTGTCCGGCGAATGGGAGAGTGAAAGTTATGACCGGCCGCACATGGAGTTGCCGGGTGAGCAAAATGAGTTGATCACGGCCGTGCTCGCCGCCAATCCCAACACCATCGTCGTCCTCAATACCGGTTCACCGGTCAGTATGCCCTGGGTCAATGACGCCCCCGCCATTTTGCAAACCTGGTACCCCGGCCAGGAAGCGGGCAACGCTCTGGCCGATGTGTTGTTTGGCGAATGTGACCCCTCCGGTCGTCTGCCGCAAACCTTCCCCGTGCGGCTGCAAGACAACCCCACCTTCATCAACTACCCCGGCGAAAACGGCCACGTCTTGTACGGTGAGGGCATCTTCGTCGGCTACCGCTACTACGAAAAGAAAGAGGTGGCTCCGCTCTTCCCGTTTGGGCATGGGCTGTCGTACACCACATTTGAATACAGCAACTTACGGTTGAATGGCGACTCTTTCAAACCGGGTGACAAAATCGAAGTGAGCGTGGATGTGAGCAACACGGGCAGCCGCGCCGGGCAGGAGGTGGTGCAGGTGTATGTGCGCGATGTGGCGGCGAAACTGGCACGGCCGTATAAAGAACTCAAGGCCTTCGCCAAAATCAGCCTGCAACCGGGGCAGACGCAAACCGTCACCCTGGCGCTGGACGAATCCGCCCTGGCCTACTATGACCCGGCCAAACCGGGTTGGGTGGCCGAGGCGGGTGAATTTGAAATCCATGTCGGCCGTTCCTCGCAGGATATTCGCCTGACAACTGCTTTCAACTGGGCCGGTGAAGGGCGCGTCCTGGACCCGCTGGACAAATCCACCAGGCTGCACGTGGGCCTGACCCTGCGTGAACTGCTGGATGATGACATTGGCGCACAGGTGCTCAACAAACACCTCAGCGGCATGGCCGATCATCCCCAGGCACAAATGGCCATGGATTTGACGCTGGAACAGATCGCCGGATTTGTGCCCAACATCATCACCCATGAAAAACTGGTCGCCATCAACGCCGATTTAGCCCGGCGTGGTGGCTGAATAGCGAATGACGTACCGTAGGGGCGGGATGGCGCGGTAACACCGTGGCCACAGCCCAAAACATCATCCCGCGCCATCTCGCCCCCGCGCCGTATTAGACAAAGCGGGGCGAGACAGGCGGGGGACGCGGTGTTGGTGAATGGACAAGGCCACACCCGCCTGTCCCGCCCCTACGAAAATGATGATATGAAAAACAATACACCCCCTCTCCCTTTTTTGGTTCTTCTTCTGGTTTTGCCCGTTTTGGCGCTGGTTGGTTGTGGGGCATTGGCCCCAGAACCCACGCCCACGCCAGAACCGACACCCACGGCTACCCCATTGCCCACACCCACCCCCGAATGGATGAAAGAAGGCTGGACGTTGGTCTGGCAGGATGAATTTGACGGGCCGGAGATTAACCTGGAATACTGGTCACATGAAACCGGCGGTGGCGGTTGGGGTAATGCCGAATGGGAAAATTACACCGATCTGCCGGAAAATTCTTTCATTGAAGATGGCAAACTGGTGATTCAGGCATTGAAGGGGCTTTCGGGCGGACGGCCGTACTCCTCCGCCCGCCTCATTACCAGAGAAAAGGTGGAAGTGGAGTACGGCCGTGTCGAAGCCCGTATCCAAGTCCCTTTTGGCCAGGGCATCTGGCCCGCCTTCTGGATGTTGGGCAATAACATCTTCCAAAAAGCGTGGCCCACCGCCGGCGAAATTGACATCATGGAACACATCGGCCGTGAGCCAACCATTGTGCATGGCACGGTACACGGCCCCGGCTATTCTGGCCCCGAAGGCATCACCGCCTCCTACGACATGGGCGAACCGGTGACCGATGATTTCCACGTTTTTGCCATTGAATGGGAGCCGACCGAAATCCGCTGGTATGTGGATGACATTCACTACCACACCGTCACCCCCGACGACTTACCGGCCGAGGCGACCTGGGTATTCGACCATCCCTTTTATATGCTGTTGAATCTGGCCGTGGGTGGCACCTGGCCCGGCTACCCGGACAAAACCACCACCTTCCCGCAACGGATGTTGGTAGATTATGTGCGGGTATACGAACCCAACCAATAACCGATTACTAACACAGGCAAGCAATTACACATCCGGCCCTGTCTTGAGAAATTGCAGCAACGTCTTGAGCAAATTATCAAACACCGCCAGACGCGCCACTTCATAGCCATGACTGTTTTCGCGGACGTGCCCAATGCAGGCGATACGCGGGGCCAGACCGGCATACGCCAGCAGGCTGGCGTCGCTGGCGGCGCCATCATACACGGCCGTCTGCAATTCCGTGCCCACCGCCAGCGCCGCCTGGCAAAATTGTTGCAGCAGCCGCTGATCATAAGTGGCTAACCGGTCTTTACTCCAGATTGCCGGACGGCCGTCAATCTGCAAGGGGACGCCCGCCGGGATGGGCGCACCATCAACCGCCACAAACAGTTCCGGCTGCACCTGCCGCGCCAGGTGTTTGGCCCCATGCCCGCCCAACTCCTCGCTGGTGACGAAGGCGATGATGGTCGGGTGATGTGGTTGTACCCCCTCGGCCTTTAGGCTCGCCAACAGCCGGAGCAGCGTCATCACGCCGCCCCGGTCGTCAAATGTCCAGGCCGCAATCAGCGGATCGGCCGGATCGCCAAAGAGGTAAGGGCCACGCTCCGCCGCTACCGGCACACCGGGAGAACCGACCCGCACCCCACGGGCCTGCAACTGGGCCGGTGACAGGCCGGTTATTATGGCTACATCCGGCCAGCCAATCGCTTTTTCGCCCAATTCATCGCCATGTGTAGATCCCATAGAGAGGACGCCGGTAATCGTCTCATTGTCCCCCAAGATGCTCACCGGCGACTCGCCCAGTTTCCAGGGCAACAGGCCACCACTGCGGTCAACACGCAAACGGCCGTCCGGCTCAATGCGCGTCACCACAAAACCAATCTCGTCCATATGGCTGGCAAACACACAAAGCGGGGCGGTGGGGTCACGGCCGTCTAACCGCACCAACACATTACTCGCTGCATCCTTCTCATGGGCATACCCCATCTCGTCCAGCTTCCGCTGCACGACGGCCGTCAGGCCGCTTTCCCACCCCGAAGGGGCCGGTACGGCTAACAATTCGGTCAATAATTTGACGGCCGGATGATCCATCATCTGCTTTTCTCCTGCATCATTCACGGTTTTAGGCGACCTAAACACCCGTAAACTCCGGCTGGTAGCGGACAATACCCGTTACCCCATCCAGTCCCCCTGGTTTTAAGGCCATCACCATAAACGCCTCATCGGGCACTTCTATTTCCCAACGAATGCCGAACGGGTTGGCCGGAGCAAAACCAAAACGCGGGTAGTATTCGGGGTGGCCGAGTACGATCAAAATCTCATGCCCTGCCTGCCGCAGCATCTCCACGCCGGTTTGTGTCAATTGAGAGCCGATGCCCTCCCGCTGGCAGTGTGGTGATACGGCCAAAGGGCCGAGTCCCACGGCCGTGACCACCCCACCCGCCTCATCCGTAATCGTCACCGGCGAAAAGAGGATGTGCCCCACGATCTCCCCCGCCCGTTCCGCCACCAATGACAATGTGACCACCCCCCGCTGTTTCAGCGCCCGCCGCCGCAGCGCAACCACCAGATCAGCCTCTGCCGCCCGGCCAAACGCCGCTTCATTTACGTGGTACACGGCCGTCTCATCCCCCACTTGTTCCTGCCGAATTGTGATCATCTTTTTGTTCTTATTGTTTATCACTGCCGATATTGTGAACTTATTCGTGTATGTCCAGCGGCACTTCGTTGCGCAGGCCCAGGTGGAGGGCATAGGCGTTTTTGACGGCGGCAACCAGGGCCGCCTCAATCCAGCGGCGGTGGCGGCGGTCGCAGGCGTCGTTGGCAAACCAGAGACGGTGGACGGGGCGGACGATGTTGTCATAGAAACGGCCGCTCATCTCGTGCGGACGGAACAATGGCCCAATGCCGCCCGCATAGGGGTCGAGTGACCAGTCGTGGGAGATGCCAAATTCAAAGGTGTCGCGGGCTTCGGGGTGGATTTTGCACAGGTCTTGCAGCGCCTGGGCAATGCGCTGCTTTTCGGTCAACATGCTGTAGGCCATGCTGTCCTGCTCCCAGGCATAAGAGCCGATAATCAGCCCCCGGCCAAAGCGGTCATCCTGCCCGGCGGGGGTGTAGACGACGTTGCGAATGGCCAGGTCGGTAACGGTGACGCCGTGTGTGATCTGGTACTTGTTTTGCCACCACCGTTCGCTGAACTGCATAAAGATTTTGTGGGCACGGCCGTAATAGACGTTGCGCATGGTATACCACTTGTTTTCATCCAGGCCGGTGATCTCCATGTGGCGCAGCAGCACAAAGGGCACAGTCAGGACACATTCGTCGCCGCGCACAGTTTGGGAGTACCCGGTGCTGTCGTGGAAATGCACCCTGACGCCGCTCTCGTCTTGTTCAATGGCGTGAACTTCCGCACCCAGGCGGATGGCGGGCATCAGATAGGGGGCAAACGCTTCCGGCAAGGTGGACGCGCCGTCCACAATGTAGACCAGGTCGCCAAAAACATTCTCGTGATAATGCGAAAACCACTCCACCAGCGAAAAATGAAACCGCCCTTCCAGATTCAGCAGCGGGCCAACCATTTGCAGGGTAGCGTCGCTCAGCTTACTCTGGCGCAAGTAGTGGAGCAGTGAACAGGAGTCGTACTGTTCAATCAATTGATCCCAACCATGTTCTTGTTCAATCAGGTCAATGAGCGGCTGCATCACGCTTTTTAGCAGTTCCTCTGGCAGTTTGTCTTGCTCATCGGCGGGCAGCTTGAAATTGGCTTTGGCGGGATGGAACTGGCTGCGACGCTGCCCAACACCGTTGAGGTAGATAAAGGTGTCCTCGTCAAACATGGGAAACGGCCGTGTCGCCAACTTAAACCGCTCGTGAATCAGATGCTGCCCCAGGGCGTGCTGGCGCGGGAAACGCATGGCCCCAAATTCACCGTAAAGTGGGGCGGGAAAGTCACGGTAAGTGTAGATGCGCCCACCCAACCGGTTCTGCGCTTCCAGGATGGTGACAGTATGCCCGGCTTCTTGCAGCAGCAAAGCGGCCGTCAGCCCGGCCATGCCCGCGCCGATAATGATGATATGGCGCGGCGGCTGTCCGGTGGGCGGCAGGCCGTTTTTGAGGAGATCTAAACAGTCAATTGGGGGCATCGTATACTCCGTATCTGAGATTGGAGATTAGAGATTGGAGATTCGCTCAATCTCCAATCTCTAATCTCCAATCTCCCTTCTTTATAGCGTCAACGCCGCTACCAACAAATTAAGCGCGGTGGTCATATCCTGGCGGCCGGTTTTGGCGCCCACGTCAATGTCCAGCAGGTGGCGGTAAATTTGTTCCAGTTGTGGCAGGCTGAAACCCTGGCTTTGTTGGTATAGCTTGCCCACCACAAAGCTGTGTAGCTTGAGTTCCTGCGTAATGGCGGGCGGCCGTTTGCCTGTTTCGGCCAGTTCTTTCACCTGAATGAGCAGGCGAAACTGGCGCACAAACATGGGGAAGAGGGAAAAGGGGTCGGCGCCTTCGTTAAATTTTTGCTGCAAGAGCAGGGAGGCGCGTTTGCTGTTGCGGCTGCCAATGGCGTCTACCAGGTCAAAAATGTTGGTTTCGGCAGAGTAGGGACTGAGCAAAGTGACATCGGCAGCGGTGATTTCTTCGCCTTCGCCTTTGTAGAGGATGAGTTTTTCCAATTCGTTGCCCAGGGCGGCCAGATTGCTGCCGATGTTGGCCGCCAACAGGTGAACGGCATGGGGTTGGATACGGCCGTGCCGCTCCTCTACCGCATCCCGTATCCACTTTTCCAACGCCTGGCCCTCCGGCAGATCAAACTGCTTGACATGCCCATTTTCGCTTTGTTCGGCCAGTTTCACCATCGCATGGTTGGCAGGCAGGGCGTCAGCTTCCAGGAAAACAAGGCGGGCGGTATCCGGCATTTGCGGCAGGTAGGCGGCCAACTGATCCATGAATTTTTTATCGGGTTTGGCCGCAAACAGTCCGCTGACAAGGATCAGCCGGTATTTGGAGAGAAAAGGCATCACGGCCGTTGCCTCTTCCAACTGCCTGAACGTCACATTCCCCGCCAAACGGGTGGTATTCAAATCCAGCATCGCCGGATCGCCCAATTTGGCCGTCAACTTCGCCAGATATTCATGTTGGGAATGGCTGTCCTTGCCGTGAAAGAGATAAAACATGGTGTCATGTATCGGGTGTCATGTGTCATGTGTCAGGTGTCAGGTGTCGGGTGGAAAATTAGCTTGACACTTGACACTTAAACACTTGCCACATTTACCCGGTGGTCACAATCCTATACGAGGTGGCCTGCAATTGCCCGCCGGTGAGCATGAGTTGGAAGAGGCGGGTGATGGGCGAGGGGGTGACTTTGCGAATACTGACAATCTGCATATTACGCAGGTCGCCTTCCACGGTATACCGCGCCTGCAACTGCACGCCCACCGGTTTGGACACAATCAGGGTGGCGACGACGGCGAGCACGGCCGTCGGCAGTGCATTCACCAACACCGTCAAATTCAACCCGCCCCGCTGTTTGCGCTGTTCGGCGGCAAAAACGAGTTGCGCCGCCAATGTGGCCATCACGGCCGTTGTCAGCAGCACCGTGCCGCAGTTAGGGTGTACCGCCAGGTGGTGTTCCCCCTTTTTCATGCGGGTATACGCTTCTTCCACGGCATCCATCACGGCCGTTTCCGGGATGTCGCCATAGATATTCAAATGAAAACCACCCAACGTTGAATTGCCCTGGGCGCTAAAGTTTTTGTGCTTTTCGCTCAGCACATGAATAGTCGCGTGTTCCAATCCATGATTGCGCCGCAAGCGGCTAATTGATTCGGTCAGCATTAAAACCTCCAATCTAATAAATTATTCGGCATAGTTCAAAAGCTGAATGCCTTGCTTTGCAACAAAGAAGTCAAATCACCGATGCCATTGCCGCGCCAATCATACACCAGCCCACCCCACTATTCCAAAGTTTGACCTATCCCGCTTGCGCCGCAAATCACGTACAATTCAAGCCATGCTGCAAATTCATCTCTTTGGTCATTTACGATTGTTGCTTGATGGGCAGCCGTACCGTCTACACACGCTCCCCAAAACGCCGCTGCTGCTGGCCTATTTGTTGCTGAACCGGGACACGGCCGTGCCCCGCGACCATCTGGCTTACCTGCTGTGGGACGATGTGCCCGAAAGTGAAGCCCGCGCCAACCTGCGCCGCCACCTGCACGACCTGCGCCGCGCCCTGCCTGCCAATACCGATTGGGTCTTCAGCGATGCTAAAAGTGTGCAGTGGCAGCCTGCCGCCCCCATCTGGCTGGATGTAGCCGAATTTGAACGGCTCAGCCAGGATACCGGGCGGCTGGCCGAAGCCATCACCCTTTACACCGGTGACTTGTTGCAGGAATTGTATGATGACTGGCTGATACCCCACCGGGAGCGATTGCATGGGCTGTATTTCACGGCCGTGACCCGCCTGATGGAACGGGAACGCAGCCGCGGCGACCTGCCGCAGGCGATGATCTACGCCCGGCAGCTTTTACAGCACGACCCGCTGCGGGAAGATGTGGTGCGCAGCCTCATTCTCATGCGCCACGAAAGCGGCGACCGCGCCGGCGCTATGCAGCTGTACCAACAATTTGCCAGCCGGCTGGATGAAGAGTTGGGCGTTGCCCCCATGCCTGAAACCACCGCTATTTATGAAGCCATTGCCACCAACACCCCCCTCACCCCCTCACCCTCTCACCCCATCACCGCATCACCCCACGATGTTCCCCGCGCCGACCCACCGTCCGCGCCGCCGCCCCACAACCTGCCGGCCCGTCTGACGAGTTTTGTGGGGCGCGAGCAGGAAATGGCCCAGGTAAGCCGCCTCGTCAGTGGCCCAACCCGTCTATTGACCATTACCGGGCCGGGTGGAAGCGGCAAAACCCGGCTGGCGCTGGAAACCGCGCACTGGTTATGGCAAAACCAGCCAGAGTCTTTCCCACACGGCGTCTTTTTTGTGGGGCTGGCGGCGGTGAACAACCCGGATTTTGTGGTCACGGCCGTAGCCGAAACGCTGGGCATCCGCGAAACCCCCGGCCAACCGGCGCTGCCCGGCCTCATTAACCAGATGCGCTCCCAAAAACTGTTGCTGGTGCTGGACAATTTTGAACATTTGTTGCCGGCGGCAACCATGGTCAGCGATTTGTTGACGGCCGTGCCTGACCTGCGTCTGCTCGTTACCAGCCAGACCCCGCTCCACCTCTATGGTGAGCAGGAATTCCCGCTCCCCCCCTTGCCCCTGCCGGACCGTGACAATATGCCATCACCGGCAGAACTGCAACAATACGCCGCCATCGCTTTATTTCTGGAACGGTTGCAGGCAGTACAGTTGGATTTTGCCCTGACCGTTGAAAGCGCCCCTGTAATTGTCGAAATTTGCCATTATCTGGATGGTATTCCGCTGGCGCTGGAACTGGCGGCGGCGCGTGGCAAACTATTTACGCCAGCCGCCATGCTGGCCCAATTATCCCAACGGCTGCGCTTTCTCAGCAGCCAGGCGCGCAATTTACCGGCCCGCCACCAGACCATACGCGCCGCCATTGATTGGAGCTATCACTTGCTGGAGCCGGTAGAGCAAGAGGTATTTGCGCGCCTGTCCCTGTTTGCCACATCCTTTACCGAAGCGGCGGCTATGGCCTTGTGTGTTGACCTGTTGGCCGAACAAACAGCCTTTTCGGAAATCCTCTATTCCCTGGTAGATAAGAACATTCTGCGTGCGCTGCCGGATGCTGATGGCGGTGGGCCGCGTTTTCGCATGTTGCAAACGCTGCGCGAATATGGCCTGGAAAAGCTCGGCCAGAGTCCCACAAGCACCAACAGCCACAGCCGTTATGCCCTTTACTTTACGGAATTAGCGCAGCAGGCCGAAGAGGAATTGCGTTATGGCGACCAGATGGCGGCGCTCCGCTGCCTCCGCCGCGAAGACCTCAATATCATGGCCGCTTTGGAATGGCTGATGGCACACCTGGATGATCCCGAAAACGGCCGTATGGCAGCCCGTTTGGTTTCATCGCAGGAACGGTTTTGGTCATTTCAGGGGCGGTTTAGTGAGGCGGGGTTGTGGTTCGGCCGTGTGCTGCCTCTGGCTCACCTGCTCCCCCTCGATGAGCAAATCAAACTGTACAATCGGGCGGGTGTCATTTCCCAACAGCAGGGGGATTACACCACTGCGGCCACGCACCATGCCACTGCTCTGGCGCTGGCGCGGCAATTGGAGGAACCGCTGTCTTTAGCCCATACCTTGCATTACCTCGGTTTTGCCGCCGGGCGCCAGGGACACTACCAGGAATCGCAGCAGTTGCTAGAGGAAAGCCTGGCTATCATGCAGCAGTTGCCCGGCGACAACACGGCTTCTGTGACCACGTTGCTCAACAATCTTTCTATCGTTTACCGGCGGATGGGGGCGCTGGACAAAGCAGTCGCCGTTTTAACCGAGTCATTGGCCTTGAAACGGCAGCGTAACGACCGGATAGGTTTGCCGGCAGTGTTGGGCAATCTGGGTCAGTTGGTTGCCGACCAGGGGGATCTGGAGCAGGCGGAAGCGTATGTGCGGGAAGGGCTGCTCATTCGTGTGGAACTGCAAGACCAGCCCGGTTTGCTTATCTCCATTGAGCAAATGACGGATTTGTTACAGCGGCGGGGACAGGTGGCTACGGCCGTGACCCTGTTGGCGGCGGTGGGCACACAACGACGCCTGATCAACCAGCCGCTCACTATTCCCATGCAGCAGGAGCGTGAAGCAGGGCTGGCGCAAATGCGGGCGGCCTTGGGAGAAACGGCCTTTAACGCTGCCTGGGCAGAGGGAGAACAGATGACGTTGGACACGGCCGTGCAAGCCACCATCGCCACTACCACCCACACCTCGTAATGGACGAGAGCCTCGCAGCCTGTATTGCCCTTGCCCACCGCCGCCTTCGGTGTTACCATAGCGCTCCGGTGTAGAGAAGGCACACATCTTTTTTGAGGATTGGCAGATGGCCTGGTTGACCGGAAAGAAACATCATCGGGGTAAAAAACAGCGTATCTACCCCTTTCTTATGCAAATAAAAGCCTGACCCTTTTGCGGATCAGGCTTTTTTTTTGCCTGGTATGGAGTAACGAGCATGTCAGAAATAATCACACTGCCTGGTTTAATTGATGTTCACACCCATCTGCGCGTGCCGGGTGGGGAGCACAAGGAGGATTTTTATAGCGGCACGGCTGCCGCCTTAGCCGGGGGTATCACCCAAATTCTAGCCATGCCCAATACGGCGCCGCCGCTGACGCTGCCAGAGGTGATGGCCGAGACGCTGGCGACGGCGCGCCGGGACGTGGTCTGTGATGTGGGGCTGTTTGCCGGGGCCAGCCCGCAGCAGATTGGGCAATTGCCAGAACTGGCCTCGTATGCAGTGGCGCTCAAAATTTACCTGAACGATACCTTTGGCAAACTGCGGGTGGAGGATGTGCCCACGCTGCGCGCCTGTTTTCAGAACTGGCCGCGTGAGAAGCTGATCGCTATGCACGCCGAAAAGCAGAGTGTGGCCGTGGGCATTGGTCTGGCGGCTACCTATGATCGCCCGGTGCATTTTTGCCATATCAGTCGCCGCGAAGAGATTGAACTGATCGCCGACGCCAAAATGCGCGGCCTGCCGGTGACGTGTGAGGTGACGCCCCATCACCTGTTTATGGATGTGACGGATCGGCAGCGGTTGGGGATGCTGGCCGATATGCGCCCGGTGTTGGGCACGCCGGATGATGTGGCCGCACTCTGGGCGCATTTGCACGACACGGTGGATTGTATTGCTACCGACCACGCGCCGCACACGCTGGCGGAGAAAGAGTCAGACAATCCACCACCAGGGGTGGCGGGGTTGGAAACGTCGTTGGTGTTGATGCTGACGGCCGTGACCGAAAACCGCCTTACCCTCCACCGCCTCATCGAACTGATGCACAGCAATCCCCGCCGCCTCTACCACCTGCCGGAACAGCCGGATACCCAGGTCGAAGTAGAGATGACTCCTACCATCATTGACAATCAGGCGATGCACAGTAAATGTGGTTGGACGCCGTTTCACGGCCGTACTGTGGCCGGGCGCGTCAAACGGGTGGTGCTGCGGGGGCAGGTAGCCTATGAGGATGGGCAGATTGTGGCAAGGCCGGGGACGGGGGCAGTGATTGTGTAATTTTGTGGCCGTCATTCCGACAGGTCTGCTACGCCGAATCTCGCGCACTTATACAGGAAAGGGATTCCTCGCTCCGAAGACTACGCTCGGAATGACACAATAAACGATAGAGGAGAAACAAAATGCAACTGAAACCGTTATTCAATTTTGATGAAATGCAGCCCGCACTTGATGTGGGCAATGGGCTGACGGGTATGGACATCCTATCGGTGGCCCAGTTTGACCAGGAGAAGATTGAGTACATCTTCGGCCGCGCCCGCGAGATGCGGGAGATGGTGGGACGGGTACACGGCGCTGATCTGCTCAGAGGGCAGGTATTGAGCTGCCTGTTTTACGAACCCAGCACCCGCACCAGTTCCTCGTTTATCGCCGCCATGGAGCGGTTGGGCGGCAGCGTGATTCCCATTACCCAGGGCGTGCAGTTTAGCTCGGTGAGCAAGGGGGAAACGCTGGCGGACACCATTCGCACGCTGGAGCAGTATTCGGATGTGATAGTGCTGCGCCACCCGGAAATTGGCGCGGCCAAACTGGCCGCCGATTACGCCGATATTCCGGTAATCAATGCCGGCGATGGGCCAGGGGAACATCCCACCCAGGCGCTCCTCGATTTGTTTACCATTCAGGATGAGTTAGGGCAGATTGATGGCTTGAAGGTGGCGATGGTGGGGGATTTAAGATACGGCCGTACCGTTCACTCCCTTACCAAACTGCTGCTGGGCTACAACGTCAGCCTGCGCTTCGTCTCCCCGGAAATCCTGCGCCTGCCGCTGACGGTGATGAACCAGGTCATTGATGCCGGGGTGGACGCCCGCGAAACCCACGATGTGGCCGATGTTATTCAAAACGCCGACGTACTCTATGTGACCCGCGTGCAAAAGGAGCGTTTCTCTGACCTGGCGCAGTATGAGGAAGTCAGGAACTTCTATGAAATTACGGCCGACCTGATGGAAAAGGCAAAAAAGAAGATGATCGTCATGCACCCCCTGCCGCGGGTGGGTGAAATTCATTACAACGTGGACAAAGACCCCCGCGCCGCCTACTTCCGCCAGGTGAAAAACGGCATGTACATTCGCATGGCCTTGCTGGCGGCCGTTTTGGGCAAGGCGTAATGCCGGGCCAATGGGGTGAGCGGTAACGGCGTGGCGGATTCCGTCAGCGGCCTATTGGCTGCTGGCCCCGCCGCGTGAGACGCAGGTGATATAAACGGCGGCCGCGTGGTAGGCAAGCAGGTCTCGGTGAGCAAAAGTGGGGCAGCGCGCTGGGGACACCGGCCGCAGCCATCAGCCGAAGACCGTTCCGCAGTAGGGGTTCAAATCCGGCCGCCCCGACAGAAAGAGTCATTCCTCACATAATAGAAAGGGTGACTCTTTTTATTTGTGATTTTCTTGCCCGCGTGCCTCACCAATGTCTTTTCGCTCAAATAGCGCATATCTTGTTACAGCCATATCTGGTGGACATTTTTTGCTATTGGCAAAGTGGGGAATTTTATGTTATTTTTGGCTTTGCGAGTCCAGCCTCCTGTTAGGCCGAGTTGCAAGGGCAGCACTTTTTCATACAATTCAATCAATTAAATTGAGTCACCCACACGGCCGTTACTGGACTCGCACTCGGTAACATCCTGGGTGGCTCTTTTTTTGCACCGTTGCATCCACTAAAAGAATCTACATGGCTAAAAACAACAATACCCCTACCGAACCCCTCGAAACCCAACTGTGGAAAGCAGCTGATAAGCTGCGCAAGAACATAGACGCGGCCGAGTACAAACATGTCGTCCTCGGCCTGATCTTTCTCAAGTACATCTCCGATGCGTTTGAGGCGCTGCACACGCGGCTGCTGGCCGAACAAGACCAGGGCGCCGACCCCGAAGACCGCGACGAATACCGCGCGGAGAATGTCTTTTTTGTGCCGCCGTCCGCCCGCTGGAGCTACCTGCAAAGCCGCGCCAAAACGCCGGAGATTGGCAAGGATGTGGATGCGGCCATGGACGCCATCGAGCGGGAAAACCCCAGCCTGCGGGGGGTGCTGCCCAAAGTGTATGCGCGGGGCAATCTGGACCCCACCAACCTGGGCGGGCTGATTGACCTGGTCAGCAATGTGGCTATGGGGGCGGCCCACGCCCGCAGCGCCGACGTGTTGGGCCACGTGTTTGAGTATTTCCTGGGGGAGTTTGCCCTGGCCGAGGGCAAGAAGGGCGGCCAGTTCTACACGCCCAAGAGTGTGGTGAAACTGCTGGTGGAGATGTTGGAGCCGTACAAAGGGCGCGTCTTTGACCCCTGCTGCGGCTCTGGCGGCATGTTTGTACAGTCGGAGAGGTTTGTGACGGAGCATCAGGGGCGGCTGAACGATATTTCTATTTATGGGCAGGAGAGCAACCAGACGACGTGGCGGCTGGCGAAGATGAACCTGGCTATTCGCGGCATTGACAGTTCTCAGGTGCGCTGGAACAACGAAGGCTCTTTTTTGAATGATGCCCACAAGGATTTGAAGGCGGATTATGTGCTGGCCAACCCGCCGTTTAATGACAGCGATTGGAGCGGGGCGCTGCTGCGCGGCGATGCCCGCTGGCAGTACGGCGAGCCACCGCCGGGCAACGCCAACTACGCCTGGATTCAACATTTTCTCTACCACCTCAGCCCCAGCGGGCAGGCGGGTTTTGTGCTGGCCAAGGGGGCGTTGACTTCCAAGAGCAGCGGGGAAGGGGAGATACGCAAGGCGCTGGTGGAGGCGCGGCTGGTGGATTGCATTGTCAATTTACCGGCCAAGCTGTTTTTGAATACACAGATTCCGGCCTCGTTGTGGTTTCTGAGCCGCAACCGTAGTGGCCCCCACCCAACCTCCCCCATTGGGGGAGGAGAAGGAGGGGGTTTCCGCAACCGACGCGACGAGATTTTGTTTATTGATGCCCGTAACCTGGGCTACCTGATTAACCGGCGCACGCGGGAATTTAGCGATGAGGACATTGCCCAAATTGCCAACACTTACCACAACTGGCGCAACCAATCCCCCACCGGCACCTCCCCCACTGGGGGAGGCCAGGGAGGGGGTTATGAAGATGTGCCTGGTTTTTGCAAGGCGGCGTCGCTGGAACGGGTGCGGGAACTGGACTATGTGCTGACGCCGGGGCGGTATGTGGGGCTGCCGGATGAGGAGGATGACTTTGACTTTGCCGAACGCTTTGCCCTACTGCAAGCGGAACTGGCAGAGCAGCTAGCCGAGGAAAGCCGCCTGAATGCACTGATTCAAGAGAATTTGGCAAAGGTGGTGTTGGCTTCGACAAGCTCAGCCAACGAGTGATAACCGTTCCCTGAGCCTGTCGAAGGGAACATGCTTGCCATGGACCTGGCTACGGCAAGCTCAGCCAACGAGTGGGCCAACGAGTGGTAGACGCTGCCTGAGCTTGTCGAAGGCAGCATCAGCCAACGAGTGATAACCGTTCCCTGAGCTTGTCGAAGGGAACATGCTTGCCATAGACCCGGCTACGGCTTCAATAGGCTCAGCCTCCGCCTACACAGTTGACGACAAACCGCGGCCTGAGCTTGTCGAAGGCAACGGCTATTTCACCGAAAGGAGACATAGGAATGCCTTACATGTATATTCTGGAATGCGCTGACGGCAGTTACTACACCGGTAGTACATGGAATCTTGAAAAACGTTTGTGGGAACATCAAAATGGTTTGGGTGCAAACCATACCAAAAAGCATTTGCCCGTTAAACTTGTCTATTGTGAACCATATGACCGCGTTGAGGATGCCTTTCATCGGGAAAAACAGGTTCAAGGCTGGAGTCGCCGGAAAAAACAGGCGTTGATTGAACAAAATTTTGATAAGTTGGTTGAGTTTTCAAAGAATTACAC
This sequence comes from Chloroflexota bacterium, assembly GCA_014584575.1. GTDB lineage: Bacteria > Chloroflexota > Anaerolineae > Promineifilales > Promineifilaceae > CAADGU01. The sequence continues at coordinate 103,258 of JACTMP010000078.1, read as the reverse complement.
CCAATATGGGAATCCGGCTTCGGCTTCGACAAGCTTAGCCCCCGGCGGTTCAAGCTCAGCCTCCGCGCCGTTCCCTGAGCTTGTCGAAGGGAACACTGTCATCTCAACAGAACCGGGTTCGACAAGCTCAGCCTCCGCCCTGACCGACAAGCCGTTGCCTGAGCCTGTCGAAGGCAGCGGCGGCGTGGCGGCGCAGTTGGCCGAGGAAAGCCGCCTCAATACGTTGATTCAGGAGAATTTGGCAAAGGTGGTGCTGAATGACTGAGTGGGAAGGATGCACTCTAGGCGAAGCGCCAATACAAATCATTGATGGGGATAGAGGCAAAAATTACCCACAAAAGGCAGATTTCCTAGATGCCGGTTATTGCTTGTTCTTGAACACAAAAAATGTGACTTCAACGGGTTTCGTCTTTTCTGAATTGAACTTTATCTCTCAAGATAGAGACAACTTGCTGAGAAAAGGGAAATTGAAAAGAGGCGATTTGGTTTTAACTACCAGAGGCACTGTTGGCAATGTGGCTTACTACGATGAAAGCGTTCAATATGACCATATCCGCATCAATTCGGGTATGGTAATAATTAGACCTGATGGAATCAATGAGAGGTTTAATTATCAATTGTTCAAATTTCTTCACAGCAGCTTCCAAGTGTTTGCAACCGGCAGCGCTCAACCACAATTACCTATTCGAGATTTAAGAGAAATTCCTATCCGGCTTCCCCCTCCCAAAGAACAGGAAGCAATCACGGCCGTACTCTCCTCCCTCGACGACAAAATTGACCTGCTCCACCGCCAAAACAAAACCCTGGAAAGCCTGGCCCAAACGCTGTTTCGCCACTGGTTTGTTGTTGGTGCTGACGAGGATTGGGAGGAAACTGAGCTAGGGGAGATAGCTTCATTAAGCTATGGCAAATTTCTACCAATTAAAGATTTGAAAGGAGGGCCGTACCCTGTTTTTTCAGGGTATAGCATAGTCGGTTATCATGATGAGTACTTATATTCTGAGCCTCAATTGATAATTGTTTGCAGAGGTGTTGGAGGATCCGGTGATATAAAAATCTCGCCCCCCAATTGCTGGATAACGAATTTGTCGATAGTAATTCAACCAAAGCAAGACTGGTTATCCCAAAACTACTTATATTGGGCATTAGAAACCAGTGATCGCTCTGGGCTTATCACGGGTTCAGTTCAAGCCCAAGTAACCATCAACCATTTAGCTGTGCATGCAGTAGCAAAACCACCGTTAATCTTATTGCGGAAGTTTGATCAAATAACAGGCCCTTTCAATAGTAAAATTGCGGCAAATAAAGAACAGATTGCTACGCTTGAAAAACTACGCAACACCCTCCTGCCCAAACTGATGAGCGGCGAGGTGCGTGTCCGCCTGTAGGTCCGGCCTCGTGCCCGCCCATTCCGCATATTGCCAACCATAGTTTGCACTGCTATACTGTCACCAGCAAAAAAGGTTGTTTATGAGCAAAGGCCACCACCCCAAAACCATCATCGTCTACCAGACGGCGGCCGGCAAAGAGCCGTTCGCCGAGTGGCTCAACAACCTGCGCGATGCCACCACCCGGCGGCGCATCCTTAAGCGGCTGCGCTCTCTGGAACAGGGACACTATGGCGATTTTAAGCCGGTGGGCGGCGGCGTGAACGAACTGCGCTTCTTTTTTGGCGCTGGCTATCGCGTCTACTTCGCCGAGGATGGCGACACCATCGTTGTCCTCCTCTGCGGCGGCGACAAGGACAGCCAGCCCCGCGACATTCAACAGGCGCAAGCCTATTGGCAGGAGTACCAAACCCATGACTGAATACCGCACGCTAGATGATGTCACGGTGGAATACTTCACCCAACATCCTGAAGAGATCGAAGCCTTTCTGAATGAAACCTTCGCCGATTACGCCGAAGATGGCGACTCGGCCGCTTTGCTCTCTGCCTTGCGCGTCATTGCCCGTGTCAAAGGTATCTCCATGCTGGCCGAAGAAGTGGGCATGACCCGGCAAGGCTTACAAAAAGCGCTTTCGGCCAGGGGCAATCCCCGCCTGGATAACATTAACGCCATCATGCGGGCTATGGGCTACCAGCTTATGCCCCACCGTCTGGAAAATGCCCCTGCCGCCCAACAATGACTCACAAAATTACCGAAACTGCCATTGAACACCTGGCTATCGAGCGGCTGGAAGCTGAAGGCTACACCTACCGCTACGGCCCCACCATCGCCCCCGATGGTGAGCAGCCGGAGCGGGCCAGCTACGAAGATGTGCTGCTGCTGGCGCGGGTGGAAACGGCTATCGCCCGCCTCAACCCGGCCATACCCCCCACTGCCCGGCTGGACGCGCTGCGCCAGATACAGCGCCTTAACGCCCCTGACCTCATCGCCAACAACGAAACCTGCCACCGCCTGCTCACCGAAGGCATCCCCGTCACCATGCACCAAAACGGTCAGGAACGGGGCGATCTGGTCTGGCTGGTAGACTTTGCCCACCCCGAAAATAACGAGTACCTGGTCGTCAACCAGTTTACGGTCATCGAAAACGGCGTCCACAAACGGCCGGATGTCATCCTGTTCATCAATGGGCTGCCCCTGGTAGTCATTGAACTCAAAAATGCGGCCGATGAAACCGCCACCGTGCTGACCGCCTTCAAACAGGTGCAGACCTACAAAGCCACCATCCCCAGCCTGTTCACATACAACGGCTTGCTGGTCATCTCCGATGGTCTGGATGCCCGCGCCGGCTCCCTTTCGGCCACGTTCAGCCGCTTCATGGCCTGGAAAACGGCCGATGGCTTGGTGGAAGCCTCGCCGCTCATCCCGGAACTGGAAACGCTTATTCGCGGCCTGCTCAATCCGCGTACCCTGCTGGACATGATTCGCCACTTCACCGTCTTTGAGAAGTCAAAAGTAGTGACACCCTCCCTCAATCCCTCCCAAAGGGAGGGAGGGCATTATCGGGGGGGATTTCAGTATGCGGGATTAGTTGAGTTGGCGCGGGAACTGCGCCGAAAACAAACACCTGCGGAAGATTTGTTCTGGCAGTTAGTTAGAAATCGGCAATTCCTGAGCTTGAAGTTTAGAAGACAACATCAAATTGGGCATTATATTGTTGATTTTTACTGCCATTCAGAAAAATTGATTATCGAATTGGATGGTTCTGTCCATTACACGCCGGAACAATCCCAAAAAGATCAGAAAAGGGATAAGTATCTGACCAGCTTAGGCAACACGGTTCTCCGGTTTGAAAATAGTGAGCTTTTGTCTGATCCCCAAAGCGTATTGGAACGTATTACCCAAAGTCTCTCTCCCTCTAGGAGAGACGGAAGTGAGGGCATTGTCACCATTGAGACCGTCAAAAAAGTGGCTGCCTATCACCAATATCATGCGGTCAACAAAGCGGTGGAATCCACGCTGCGGGCCTCCCTTTGGGAGGGGCTGGGGGAGGGCCAACGCATCATCAGAGAAGACCCCGCCGCCTACAACCTGCCCTCCGTCGCCCAACAGCCTAAAGGGGATCGCAAAGCGGGCGTGGTGTGGCACACACAGGGCAGCGGCAAATCCCTCTCGATGGTGTTTTACACCGGCAAGATTGTGCTGACGCTGAATAATCCCACTATCGTCGTCATCACCGACCGTAACGACCTGGACGATCAACTATTCGACACCTTCGCCGCCTCCAAACAATTGCTGCGCCAGGAGCCGGTGCAGGCCGAAAGCCGCGACCATCTGAAAAGTTTGCTCAAAGTGGCCTCTGGCGGCATCGTCTTTACCACCATCCAAAAATTCAGTCTGTCCCCTGAGCCTGTCGAAGGGGGCGGGGCTTCGACAGGCTCAGCCACCTTCGAGACCCTCTCCGAGCGCCAGAACATCGTCGTCATCGCCGACGAAGCCCACCGCACCCAATATGGCTTCCAGGCCAAAACCATTGATGAAAAAGATGCACAGGGCAACGTCATCGGCAAGAAAGTAGTTTACGGTTTCGCCAAATACCTGCGCGATGCCCTGCCTAATGCCACCTATCTGGGCTTCACCGGCACGCCCATTGAAAAAGCGGATGTGAACACACCGGCCGTGTTTGGCCATTACGTAGACATCTACGACATTGCTCAGGCCGTCGAAGATGGGGCCACCGTGCGCATCTACTACGAGAGCCGCCTGGCTAAAATTGAGTTGAGCGCAAACGGCCGTCAGCTTATCCGCGATCTGGACGCCGAGCTAGATGAGGAAGATCTGACCGTCTCCCAAAAGGCGAAAGCCAAATGGACGCAGTTGGAAGCGCTGGTCGGCAGTGAAAACCGTCTAAAAACCGTGGCCAGGGACATCGTGACCCATTTTGAGCAGCGGCAGGAAGTGTTCGAGGGCAAAGGGATGATCGTTACCATGTCGCGCCGTATTGCAGCCGCCCTCTACCACGAAATTGTGGCCCTACGCCCCGAATGGCACAGCAGTGATCTAACAAAAGGTGTGGTGAAGGTGGTGATGACGGCCGCCTCCTCTGACGGCCCCGAAATCGCCCTGCACCATACCAACAAGGAGCAGCGCCGCGCCCTGGCCGACCGCATGAAAGCCCCCGATGACCCCTTGAAGCTGGTCATCGTGCGCGATATGTGGCTGACGGGCTTTGATGTGCCTTCGCTGCACACCATGTACATTGACAAACCGATGCAGGGGCATAACCTGATGCAGGCCATTGCCCGGGTGAACCGGGTGTACAAAGACAAACCAGGTGGCCTGATTGTGGATTACTTGGGCATTGCCTCTGACCTGAAAGAAGCGCTATCTTTCTACTCGGACAGCGGCGGCAAAGGCGACCCGGCGCTGGCGCAGGAGCAGGCGGTCAGTTTGATGCTGGCAAAATTGGAAGTTGTCTCCCAGATGTTCCACGGTTTTGCCTACGAGAATTACTTCGCCGCTGACACATCGCAAAAGCTGGCGCTCATTCTGGCGGCCGAGAATCACATTCTGGGGCTGGAAGATGGTAAACGGCGCTACGTCAACGAAGTGACGGCGCTCTCGCAAGCCTTTGCCATTGCCATTCCCCATGATGAGGCGATGGATGTCAAAGACGAGGTGGCCTTCTTCCAGGCGGTGAAGGCACGGCTGGTGAAGTTTGACAGCACGGGTAGTGGGCGCACGGATGAGGAATTGGAAACGGCCGTGCGCCAGGTGATTGACCGGGCGCTGGTCTCTGATCAGGTGATTGACATTTTCGATGCCGCCGGGCTGAAAAAACCTGACATTTCCATCCTTTCGGAAGAGTTCTTGCTGGAAATTAAGGGGATGGAGCATGAGAACGTGGCCCTGGAACTGCTGAAAAAGTTGCTCAATGATGAAATCAGGGCACGGGCTAAGAAGAACCTGGTGCAGAGCAAGAAGCTGGAAGAGATGTTGGAAGCGGCCTTGAAACGGTATCACAACAAGGCGATCACCTCAGCGCAGGTGATTGATGAACTGATCCACATTGGCAAGGAAGTGCGGGATTCGGACAGTGAAGCCCGTGAGATGGGGATGACGGAGTATGAGTATGCGTTTTATACGGCCGTGGCCAACAATGACAGTGCCCGTGAACTCATGCAGCAGGAGAAACTGCGCGAGTTGGCCGTTGTGCTCACGGAACGGGTGAAACAAAACACCTCCATTGACTGGACAATTAAGGAAAGTGTGCGTGCCAAACTCATTGTCATCGTCAAACGCACCCTGCGCCAATACGGCTACCCACCCGACATGCAGCAGTTAGCTACCGACACGGTGCTGAAGCAAGCCGAATTGATTGCGGAGGAGTTGGCAGATGGGTAACGGCTATGCTACCCTCAAACACCCCAGATTTGGTGCAGTCTGTGAGCGATCACTGGAAGGCGCATACTCCATCCCCCAAACCATTTACCGCCGGGTGCGGAAGCTGGCCCGCAACCGCAACCAGTCGGTGGATGCCGTGCTGGAAGCTGGCGTCACGATGGTAGAAGCATCTACTGGCCCACTGGAGAGCGAAGTGGAAGCGATGCACCCGGAACTGATGGCGCATTATGCCGGGCAGTATGTGGCGATCTATCAAGGTCAACTCATTGACCATGACCAGGATGAAATCGCTTTGCTGAGCCGCCTGGATGACCAATACCCGGATGAGGTGGTCTTGATGAAAAAAGTACGGCCGTTGCCGGAGCCGGAGCTACGTCATCGTTCACCACGCCTGGTACGCAACGGTTCTTGACCACTAGCTCTCTTGCTGGGACGTGGTCTTCCGGGTTTGTTGTGGCCGGTGTTCTACACCGTGCCACAGGTGCTTGCCCATCACCAACCCGTTTGCCAACGGCCGTTGCCTTGATTTTCTTTCGGCATCGTTTCCTGGCGTGCCGTCCCAGGCAGAGTGGCACAGGAGGGCGAGGGGGAGTTGGGCTACGGCCGTAACCATCTGACGGCCGTGCTTGTTTGTGTGGGCAGTGGCCGGTTGGAGGATGTTTATCCCCCAATAGTTTCATTGCCCTGGGGGGACGGTTGGATTAAACTAACCGGGGTGTTGTATTGGTAGTGGCAGAATACGCTTACGGGAACCACCTCAACTGTATTGTCAATCATCGCAGAATGGCTATTTCGTTTTCCTGGAGCCGCCATCTTTCCGGGAAATTGAGTGAATGAAGTGTGATGGAGATAACACCTGTTACCCGTGTGGCTCGTTCTAAAGAGCGGGCTAAAGCAAACTATGACCGGTTAAGCCGCTGGTATGATCTGGTCGCCGGCCGCAGCGAAAAGAAATACCGTGATTGGGGGCTGCAACTGTTGGCGGCGGCCGAGGGTGAACGGGTGTTGGAAATTGGCTTTGGCACCGGGCACTGTATTGTGGCGTTGGCTACGGCCGTTGGCCCCGGCGGCAAAGTGGTGGGGCTTGACCTCTCCGCCGGCATGCAGGCCATTGCCCAGGAGCGTGTGCAGGCGGCGGGGCTGGCCGACCGGGTAGAACTGCACACAGGGGATGCCGTCCATTTGCCGTTTGCGCCGGACAGTTTCGATGGTGTGTTTATGAGCTTCACCCTGGAGCTTTTTGATACGCCGGAAATCCCCATCGTGTTGGCGCAATGCCGCCAGGTGTTAAAACCGGGTGGGCGGTTGGCGCTGGTGTCATTGGTCAAAAAGCCGGGCACGGCCGTGCGCCTGTATGAATGGTTCCATGAGAAGATGCCCACGGCCGTAGACTGCCGCCCCATCTATGCCCAATCCTCGCTCACCGCCGCCGGTTTTGCCATTGCCGACGTTTTAGCGCTCTCAATGTGGGGGCTGCCGGTGGAGATCATCCTGGCAAAAAGTGAAAAATCATGAAAGTTGCTTACATGGCCACCGGCGCAGCCAATATGTATTGTGGAAGTTGTATGCGTGACAATACGCTGGTGGCGGCCATGCGCCAGGCAGGCCAGGATGTGACCATGATCCCGCTGTATACCCCCTTGCGCGTAGATGAAGAAGCTGTCAGCGAAAAGCATGTCTTTTACGGGGGCATTGAGGCGTACTTGCTGCAACGGTTTCCGCAGCCTTCTGCCTGGCGTGATTGGCTGCTGCGGTTGGCCGGGTCGCAGGCCATCATCCGCTTGCTGCCCTATTTTGACATTGGCACGGCCGTAGACCCCGCCGCCAATGCCGAGATGACGCTCTCCATGTTGCGGGGTGAGATGGGGCATCAAAGCAGCTTGCTGGCGCAGATGATGGCCTGGCTGGCTGGCTCACTACAACCCGACCTGGTTCATCTGACCAATACGCTGATTTCCGGCCCGGCGCGGGCCATCAAACAAACCTTGAATGTGCCGGTGGTGTGTGGGCTGCACGGCGAAGACATTTTCATTGATGGCCTGCCGGAACCCTACCGCCAGCAGGCGCTTGACCTGATTCGGGAAAATGCAGCGCATATAGACCACTTTATTGCCATTAGCCAGTATTATGCCGACTATTTTGGCAACCTGGTCGGCCTTGATCCCGCCAAAATCACGCTGGTCAGGCCCGGTATTTCCCTGGCCGACTATCGTGAAGAATTGACGGCCGTCTCCTTTGACAAACCACCTACCATCGGCTATCTGGCCCGCATTTCCCCGGAAAAAGGTCTGCATATTCTGGTGGAAGCGTTCATCCGCCTTTGTGAGTCCGGTGAATTCCCCGGATTGCGCCTCAAAGTGGCCGGTTATCTCAGCCGCGCCCATAACGGCTATCTCAAAACCATTAACCGCCGCCTCAAAGAAGCGGGCTACAGCCACCGGGTCCAAATTCTGGGCACTGTCAGCCGGCCGGAAAAGCTCGCTCTGCTGCAAAGTCTGGACCTCTTTTCCGTGCCCACCATTTACCGCGATCCCAAAGGGCTGCCGGTGCTGGAAGCGTTAGCCAGCGGTGTGCCGGTGGTGCAGCCGGCGCATGGCGCTTTCCCGGAACTGGTGGCGGCTACAGGTGGGGGATTGCTGCATAAACCAGAAGACCCGGCAGATTTAGCCGAAAAATTGGCGGCGCTCTTGTTTGACCGGCCACTACGGGAACAACTACGCCAGAACGGGCGCACGGCCGTGTATACCCACTTTTCCGCCGGGCGTATGGCTGCTGAAACCGGTCAGGTATACGGCCGTGTCCTGGAGTCTTAGCCCATGCAGGCTGGCATCACTTCCCGGATACGCACCTGGATTGCGCCGCCCACTTTCCCCCATGACGAGGAAAAGACCCGCATCGCGCGCCTGCTAAACATCATCCTCATCACCGTCATGTGCCTGGTCATGCTCTTCAGCGTGCCCGCATTCGTGATGACCCCCCAAATCGGCCGGGTTCTGATAGAACTTGTCCTGGCTTTTTGGTCCATACTCATGCTGCTGCTGTTACATCGCGGCCATGTGCGCCTGGCCGGTTTTTTGTTATCCATTACCTTGTGGCTGGTTGTTTCTTATGGTACTTACGAGGCAGGGGGATTTCGTGGTTCTACCATGTCCGCCTATTTCGGCATCATCCTCATTGCGGAGTTGCTATTGGGCATATGGGCCGGTGTGGTTTTGGGCGGCCTCTCCATTGGCGTGACCGCCTGGATGCTCTATGCTGAGGCGCACGATTTATTGCCCGCTCCCCCCAGCTATGTGACGCAAATAACCCTGTGGATTGAATTCTCTGTCGTGGTGGTTGGCGTGGTGGCCCTGTTATCGCTGGTGATGAACAGTTTGCACCAGGCTTTGGAGCGCGCCCGTCGCAATGAAAAGGAATTGGCGGTCAAGGTCATTGAGGTGCAGGAATTGGCGCAAAAAGCAATTGACGCCAGCGAATTTAAGACCCGGCTCATTGCCAGGATCAGCCATGAGTTACGTACCCCTTTGGGCGCCATCATGGGCATGGCAGACATACTGCACCAAAATGTCCTCGGCCCCTTGCCGCCGCCCCAACAGGATCTCATCGAACGCATCTTGAACAATTCCTATGCTCTGGAGACGGTGATCGCGGAGCTATTAGACCAATCCCAAATTGAATCCGGCCAATTGCGTTTAACGCGGGAGCCATTCTCGCCGGAGATGCTGACGCAGATGGTACATTCAACTTGTTTGCCCTTGGCCCAGCGCAAAGGATTAAGTCTGGAATTGGAAATTGCGCCGGGTTTGCAGCCGGTGGTGGTGGGTGATGAAAACAGGACCGCCCAGATCATGCAAAATCTGGTCACAAACGCCATCAAATTCACCGAAACAGGTTATGTTGTCATGCTGGTTTGCCCGGAAGGGGACACCCATTGGTCTTTTGAAGTGAGTGATACCGGCATTGGTATAGCACCGGAAACACAAGACATTATCTTTGAGCCTTTTCGCCAGGCGGATGAAAGCCCATTGCGTCGAGCCGGGGGGGTGGGATTGGGGCTGGCAATTGTGAAGCAGTTGCTTTTAGCGATGCATGGAACCATTCATGTAGAAAGTGAAGTTGGGCGTGGGAGCAAATTCACCGTGCTTCTACCAATTGAGCCGTTACCATAAGGGGATAGCACAATGGATAACAGACCAATAGCTCTCATTGTGGAGGACAATGAGGATCAAAACCTGGTATTTACGATGGCCTTGTCCTATGCCGGTTACAAGACCGAATCATTTCATGATGGCCTTCTGGCGCAAAAACGATTGGCGGAGATAAGCCCGGCGGTGGTCTTATTGGATTTGCACGTGCCGGGGGTGAAGGGGGAAACGCTTTTAGGCGAGATTCGCAGCAGCCGTCAACATAGCCGCACACGGGTGATACTGGCAACGGCCGATGCTGGTCTGGCGGCGCTATTACAGCCTGAAGCAGACCTGATTTTGCTAAAGCCCGTTAGCTTTGCGCAGCTCAACAAATTAGCCGTTCGCCTTCTGCATCAGCCCCCAGACCCGGCATCGCCTGCGGGCTGAAACCAGCAATTCTCATTTTGGCACAACCCGGCGATTGAAATCGCGGCAACAAAAAGCAAAGTCGGCCTTCGCCGACTATTTCCAGCCGACGAAGGTCGGCTTTGCCTTCTGTAGAGCCTGCACTGAGTGCGAACGGCTGCCGTCCGTCGCCGAAGTGTGTAGATTTATCTGCCTTACCCCAAAATTTAGTTCGTTGTGGCGCTAACGTAGACCGGTGAGGCTGCGGGCGATGACCATGCGCTGGATTTCGCTGGTGCCTTCGTAGATTTCGGTGATTTTGGCGTCGCGGTAATATCGTTCCAGGGGCATCTCTTTGCTGTAACCCATGCCGCCGTGAATCTGGATCGCTTCTTTGGCGCAGAAGTTGGCCGTTTCGCTGGCGAACAATTTAGCCATACTGCTTTCCAATGAGTACCGTTTGCCGGTAACGGCCGCTTCCTTTTTGGCCAGACATGCCTGGTAAATGAGCAGGCGGCTAGCCTCCACGCGCGTTTTCATATCCGCCAATTTTTGCTGGATCATCTGGAACTGGCCGATCTTCTGCCCAAACGCTTCGCGTTCCTGCGCATAGGCAATAGAGGCTTCCAGGGCGGCTTCGGCAATGCCCTGTGCCTGGGAAGCGATGCCGATGCGCCCGGCGTCCAGCACCGTCATGGCAATTTTGAAGCCTTCGCCTTCTTTTCCCAGCCGGTTTTCTACCGGGCATTGATAGTTGTCGAAGATGATTTCGCTGGTGGCGCTGGCGCGGATGCCCATTTTTGGTTCGGTTTTGCCGCGTTCAAAACCGGGCTGGTCGGTCTCTATGAGGAAGGCGGTGACGCCGCTGGCCCCTTTTTCGGGGTGGGTGGGGGCGAAGAGGACGATGAAGTCGGCGTAGGGGGCGGAGGTGACCCAGGATTTACGGCCGTTAATCACATAATGTGTCCCGGCTTCATTCAACACCGCTCGACTGCGCATGGTGCCCGCGTCGCTGCCACTCATTGGTTCGGTGAGACTGTAAGCGCCAATCTTTTCGCCGCTGGCAACGGGGACCAGATAGTTTTGCCGCTGTTCTTCTGTGCCATACTTCATCAGGCCATGGCAGTAGAGGGAGTTATTGACGGACATGATGGTGCCGTGGCTGGCGTCTGCTTTGCAGATTTCGATGAGGGCCAGGGCATAGGCCAGCGTGTCCATGCCAATGCCGCCGTACTCTTCCGGCACTTCGATGCCCATGAAGCCTAACTGCCCCATTTTGCGCACCGTCTCAAGGGGAAATTCGCCGGTTTCGTCGTGGTGGGTGGCGATGGGGGCGATTTCTTGCTGCGCAAAACGGCGCGCCTCAAGCTGAATCATGCGATGTTCTTCGGTGATAAAGTCAAACATGGTGGGAACCTCCGGTTTCGGTAAGCGGTGGCCAGTAATCGGTAATCGGTTTTTTTACCGATAACCGATTACTGATTACTGATTACCGTAGAAATAAACGTCTCGAAATCCTGATTTGTTAACTCAAAGCCCTCAACCCAGCGGCGCTGCTCGGCCAGCCATTGTTTGCCGTCTTTGCCGGCCAAGATGTCGGCGGGGATTTTTTCGGGGCGGCTGGGCAGGGAGAGGTAGCGGTTACGGCCGTCGCCGGCATAGACATCGGCAGGATAAATTTCGTCGAAGTGGGCACGGCCGTGATGGGCCATCATCTCCTCTGCTTTCTTAGGGGCGACATAGGTGTAGGTTATTAACTGATTTTCTCCCTCCCGCACCTGTATTGCCAGGCACACCCACTTTTCCGGCACCCGCCGCTCGCGGCCGCCGCGTTTATACCCCTTCAGCGTGAACCGCCAATAGAGTTGGTTCATATTGCCATTCCAGTTTAGCGTATAAGGGGGAATATCCAGGTCTTGTACCAGGATGCCATCTTTGTTTAGTGTGAGCAGACGGCCGCTATGCCAGATACGTTTTAACCCTTGCTCAATGCCCCACACTGCCGCCAGCGCCAAAAACAATGAACTGGAACAGGCAACCACGAAAGCAAAATCTGCCAGCCCCGGCGGGGCCAGTCGCGGCCAAAGTGTGTTAAGTAGGACGAAAAAGAGGATGGTCAACATGAATAACAAGAGGATAACGGTTAGTCGTAGCCCGACATGCTCTTGATCGGCATGTAACACGATGGGGGCGGAGGGTGTTGCGCTCATGCCCATATTTGTAAACCGCTCTGGTAATTCTGGCAACATTCTGGTTGGCAAGACAACTATCTTCATATTGCAACTTCACCCATCCTCCGCTATACTACCCATCATCTACTGTGCGGGATATTACAACAAAACTTTTCAAGGGAGAGAGGGTATGAAAGTCTCCTGTCTACAAGAAAATCTGGCAAAAGGGTTAAGTATTGTGGGGCGCGCTGTCAGCACCCGGTCTACGCTGCCGGTGTTGGCGAATGTGTTGTTGGAGACGGATAACGGCCGTCTCAAGCTCTCGGCTACCAATCTGGAAATTGTGGTCACGTGTTGGATTGGGGCCAAAGTTGAAGAGGATGGGGCGATCACGGTGCCGGCGCGTTTGCTGAATGATTTTGTCAGCCAACTGCCACAGGAGCGGGTGGAATTGATCCTCGATGAACGCACCCAAACCTTACACCTTACCTGCGCGCGTAACGAGGCCAATATCAAAGGCATTGACGCGCAAGAGTTCCCATTGGTGCCTAAACCAGATCATAAAAATCGGATTCGGGTGGAAACGGCCGTGTTCAAACAAATGATCAACCAGGTCGCCATCGCGGCGGCCACCGATGATACCCGGCCTACGCTCACCGGCGTCTCTACCACCTTTGATGACAGCCAGGTGCTCATGGTAGCCACCGATGGTTTCCGCCTCTCCATGAAATCGGCGCACATTCCCGGCTCGGTGGATAAACGCACGGCCGTACTCATTCCCGCCCGCGCCCTCAGCGAACTATATCGCATCGCCAACGATGATAACGAAGCCATTTACATCTCGCTGCCTGAAGGACGTAATCAGATTATCTTCGATATGGAAAATATCGTGCTGGTCTCGCAACTGATTGATGGCAGTTTCCCCGATTACTCACCCATTGTGCCCAAACGTCACAATACTCGCACCGTCATGGGCACGGCCGATTTCCGCAAGGCGTGCAAAGCGTCGGAAATTTTTGCCCGCGAATCCAGCCATACCGCCCGCGTCAAAATTGATCCCGGCGACGAAATTACGCCCGGTTCGGCCATCGTGGCGGCCACCAGCGCCGAAACCGGCGACAACGTCACCCAAATTGACGCCATGGTCAATGGCGACCCGGTGGAGATCGCCTTTAATGTCAAATATATGTCCGACGTCCTCAACGTCATTGATACGCCGCAAGTGGCGCTGGAAACGACCGGCCCCATGGACCCCGGCGTCATCAAACCGGTAGGCGACACAGACTTTATGCACATCATCATGCCCATGCACTTTGGGCGATAGGCACACAATCCTTCCCCTGGCAAACAACATGACTGAACTTCAAGATGTGGTGGGATTATTTGGTGTAGTCGCTCACTCTACCTGGCGTGATAAGGTAATGGCCCGGCTCGATTCTGTTGGTATTGCCTATTTTAATCCGGTTGTGCCAGAGTGGACGCCCGCCCACGCAGAACTGGAATCCCAACACCTGGTCACTGACCGGGTTATTTTATTGGTCATCACCGCGGAAACAGAAGGATATGGCAGTCTGGCAGAGACTGGGTGGGCCGCTTTATCCGCTACGCAAAATGGGCAGACATTTCTGCTGGTCATTGAAGATTACCCCGATGGTCCTAAATCCACCGCCAACCGGTCGCGAGCGCTGGTGCGCGCCCATGCCCAAAAGGCCGGGGTGACAATCTACGGTGATGTTGACACGGCCGTGACCGCGGCTATCCAGGTTTTTAGACCCCCAACAAAATAGGGTTAAGTGCTGCTACCATAGCCGGTAGACTTGCGCTTCATAGGGGCGCAGGTTTAACAGACGGATGTCTTCCGTCGCGCCGACTTTGTAATTACCGATCAGCAAGTTATGATCGGTAAAGGAAATATGGGGTGGGAGGGCAAACACGGCCGTGTCCGCCGAAAAGTTCAACATCACCAACAGCCGTTCCTCATCCAGCGTCCGTGTAAAGGCATAAATCTGCTCGTGAGCGCTCAAAATCAGATCATACGTGCCATAGACAATCACCGGGTACTGTTGGCGCAGACGAATAAGCTGCTGGTAATAATAAAAAATGGAATGTGGGTCGGCTAACGCCTGCTGCGCGTTGATTTCCTGATAGTTCGGATTTACCTTGATCCAGGATTGGCCACTGCTGAAGCCGCCGTTTGGTCCGTCGTCCCACTGCATCGGCGTGCGGGCGTTGTCCCGGCTCTTGGCATGGAGGAGAGATATAACCGTTTGCGGATCAATTCCTTTTTCCCCGGTCAACTCCCGGTACAGGTTGAGCGTTTCGATGTCCCGATAATCCTCTATGGCGTCAAAGGCGACGTTGGTCATGCCAATCTCTTCCCCCTGGTAGATGAAAGGGGTGCCCTGGAGCATGTGGGTAAACGTTGCCAGCAGTTTGGCGGATTCGGTGCGGTAACGGCCGTCGTTGCCAAACCGAGACACGGCGCGCGGCTGGTCATGGTTGCTCAAGTAAATGCTGTTCCACCCCTTGCCTTCCAAATCTTTTTGCCAGCGGCTCATAATTTGCTTGAGTTCCAACAGGCTCCATGATCGGATGCTCCGCCTCGCCCCATCACCACCCTTATCCGCATCTATATCCATGTGTTCAAACTGGAACAGCATATTCAGCACGCCTGTTTCTTCATGGGTAATCTCAATGCCGTTTTGAGTTGTGACCAGTGGCGTCTCACCTACAGTCAGGATGTCGTAATGCGAAAGCACGTTTTGTTTCATTTCGCGCAGAAATTCCATCAGGCGTGGCCCGTTGATGAAATGTGCGCCGCCAAACTGATAGCTATCTGTGGTGGTCGCGGGTACATCGGGCAATCCGGGGACTTTGGAAATCATGTTGATGACATCCATGCGGAACCCATCAATGCCTTTTTGCAGCCACCAGTGCATCATGTCGTACACGGCCGTGCGCACTTGCGGATTCTCCCAATTGAGGTCGGGCTGTTTGCGTGAAAAGAGGTGCAGGTAATACTCCCCCGTCAGGTCGTCATATTGCCAGGCAGAACCGCCAAAGAAGGAGGCCCAGTTGTTGGGTTCACGGCCGTCTTTTGCTGGCCGCCAGATGTACCAATCCCGATACGGGTTATCTTTGGATTGGCGCGACTCCTGGAACCAGGGATGTTCGTCTGAGGTGTGGTTTACCACCAAATCCATGACCAGTTTAATACCGCGCCGGTGCATCCCATCCAGCATCTCCTCCCAATCCGCCAGCGTGCCAAACTCCGCCATAATCGCCTGATAGTCGCTGATGTCATACCCATTGTCATCGTTCGGCGACTGATAAACTGGCGAGAGCCAGATCACATTCACACCTAACTCTTTCAAGTAATCAAGTTTCTCGATGATCCCGCGCAAGTCACCAATGCCATCGCCATTGCTGTCATAAAAGCTGCGCGGGTAAATCTGATACACCACACTTTCTTTCCACCATTCTCTTTTCATCTCTGCACCTCCGGCAAAGGTATAGGACGATTACAAATTGTCATCCGCTTCTCCCTTCTCCATCTTCTCCGCAAATGGGGCAATCATCAAGCCTTCCATAATGGGTGGTTCGGCGACCGGCTCCGCGACCGGCTCCGCTTCCGCAGTTACAGGCGCTGTCTCCGCGCCCAGCGCCGCAATGGCTTTGTCGGCGCTCCAAAAGACATGCGCCGGCCCCAATTCCGCCAGAAATCCGGCCCGTTCCAGCAGCAGTTGCACCCGTTCATCCATCGAAGCGAGCAAAATGTCGCCGCCTCCCTGCCGCTGCCGGTGCAGCAATTCCCGCAGCACTTCCACGCCAGTAGCGTCAATCAGCGGCACGCCACGGATGGACAGGATTAGCGATGCCGCCGGTTCATCGTGGCTTTCCACAAACTCCAACAAGCGGCGAGCGGCGGCAAAAAAGAGCGGCCCGCTCAAATAATAGACGGCAATATCATGGCCGGGATGGACAAATTGCTGCCCTAACTCGGTCAGGCGCTCTACTTCCACCGGTTTGCGCGAAATGCGCAGTTCGCTCATCTGCGCCATAAAGATGAGTGTGCTGATGCCAAAACCAATCAGGATAGCCTGTGTCAGGTCTAGCACCACAGTGGCCGCCAGGGTAATGCCAAAGGCGATGATAGCATGTTTCAGCCGGTGGTTGAAGTAGAAGTGAATCGTGTGCCATTCATTCATGCGCCAGGCCGTCACCAGCAGCACCCCGGCCAATGCTGCCAGCGGCACCTGCCCGATAACGTTCGCCAGCAGCAGCGCCGCCAGCAGCAGCAAAATGCCATGCAAGATAGGCGACAGGCGGGTGATGCCGCCGCTTTTAATGTTGACGCTGGTGCGGGCAATGGCCGCCGTTGCCGGGACGCCGCCAAAAAAGGGAATCATCATATTGCCCACCCCCTGGGCAATCAGTTCCAGGTTGTTGTTTAGTCGGATGCCGGTCATATTTCCGGCGACAGCGCCGCAGAGCAGGCTTTCTATCGCACCCAGAGCGGCAATGGACATGGCCGGGATGACCAGATTGCTCACCTCTTGCCAGGGAATCTGGCCGAAGCTGAGCCGGTTTTCCAGCAAAATGGTGCGCGGAATAGCGCCAATGACGGGCACTTGCCAGTGCGCAAGGACCACCACCAATGTCGCCAGGATGATGCCCACCAGCGATCCGGGAATGCGCTGCCCGAATTTGAAGCGGGGCCAGACGAGCATGGTGGCAACTACCAGCAGTCCCAGCAAGATGGCCTCAGGGTTGGGTGTAACGCCATGTTCGGCATAATAACGCATCTTCTCTATGACGTTTTCAGCGGCGGGGGTGCTGACGCCAAGCAGGTTATCAATCTGGCCCAGGGCGATGATGATGGCAATGCCGCTGGTGAAACCGGTGATGACCGGGCCGGGAATGAGAGCCACCACCCGCCCCAGGCGAAAGATACCCAGCAGCAAGAGTATGAAACCGGCCAGCAGCCCGGCGAACCACATGCCTTGCAAACCATACCGGCTGGCCAGCACAATCAGGACGGCGGACATGGCCCCGGTGGGGCCGGAAATCTGGTATGGCGCGCCGCCTAATATGCCTATGACGATACCGGCAAGCACGGCCGTGACCATGCCCGCCGCCGCATCCGCCCCTGATGCCACGCCAAACGCCAGCGCCAACGGCAGGGCTACGGCCGCCACTGTGATTCCCGCCAATACATCTTTTTGTAGCGTCGTTTTGTTATAACCGGCAAACTCACGCCGCCACATGCGCGGCCATTCTTGAAGCATCATCTCATCAACCTCATTTTTAGTCAGATTGTGGTGGGTTTATAACGCTGTCGGCGATACAAATTTGCATTTGTCATGGAGGCAGCTGCCCGCTTTGACGGCCGGTTTGTTTTGCCTGCCGCCTGACCGGTATTTTCCACTATAATGCGAAACTGGCAAGAGGACATCGAGCAATCGGGCAGTGCCAGACAAGTGGCAATACTACCTTGTAAAACCCATGTGGCACGCCACATCTGGCACTACTTGGGGATATGGTGAATAAAACTGAGTATGATACACTTTGCCCGTAGTGAACTGAGGTGATTGCGCCATTGAAGTAAAAACCCAATTACCCATTTACCTGATTATTCAATTACTTCTAATCCTATGAACCACACCTCTCTCTCTCACCTGATGACCCAGGCCAATGAAGCCCGGCGTGCGTATGACACAGCGGGGGCTATTCAACTGTACACGGCCGTGCTCGAAGAAACCGACCCCAAAACAGACGACCCGGCTATAGTGGAGATGCGCCTGTTGGCGCTGCGCCAACGGGGGCTGCTGCAACGCCGCCTGGGCAAACAGGAAGCGGCCATGAGCAGCTACCAACAGCTACGCCAGGAAGCCCGCACCAGCCAGCAAAAGGTATTGGGTACAGAATTGGTAGGCCAACAATTCAGCAGCATGGGCCAGCATGACAAAGCGATGGAACTGCACCGCGAGGCGCTGCAACTGGCGGAAACGTTGAACTACACCTACGGCCGTGCCCTCACCCTGCAAGGTCTGGCCGCCACCTATTTCTACCTGGGCCGGCATGAGGAAGCGTTATCCCACATGGAAAAATCGCTTTCGCTGTTCCGCCAGTTAGCCGATGGGGAGGAAAAAATGCGCACCTGGAACTGGGTGGGCATGATCCACCAACGGCAAGGACGGCTAGACAAAAGCATTGTGGCCTTTAAGGCTGCCTTAGAAGATGGGCGGCAGGTGGGGGAAATGGAAACGGCCGTGATCCTCACCAATCTTGGCGAAAGTTACCAGTTGCTCTATGACATGCAGCAAGCCCTTGTCTACCACCGCGAAGCCCTCACTCTGGCCGAAAAGATTGACCTGCCCTCCATGGAAGTAGACATGAAACGCAACATGGGCATCGAACTGGCCTATTTGGGACAACTCGAAGAAGGCATTGAAAACCTGCGCCAGTCGTTGCGCCTGAGCGAAGTGGTGGGGCAACCCTTTCTCACCTACCAGGCCATCTACTCGCTGGCGCTGGCCGAACATGCCCGCGACAACCACGCCAAAGCCGCCGAATATGGGCAGCGGCTGTATGACCTGGCCGAACAAAACAACACCCGCGACTTCCGCGCCCAGGCCATGCACATCTTGGGACTGTGCGCCCAGGCAGAGGGCGACCTGGTGCGCGCCGAGCAATTCTGGCAGCAAGCCCTCTTCCTGGCGCATGAAACCGGTCAGCAAACGCTCCTCTGGCAGCTTCACGCCGCCCTGGCCGACATTGCGCCCAATCCGGCGCTGGCCGGCACCCATTACCGCATTGCCGCCGAGGTGCTGGAGCAAATCATCTACCCTCTGGAAGATGAAAGCCTGCGCCAGAACTTCCTGTCTGCACCGCCGGTTAAAGCTGTATTTGAGCATCTACCTTGAGGATTTTGAGACATCCGATTTCTCAGAGAAATCGGATGTTTGGTGGCAACTTAACCTCATCTCCATGAATCAAAAAATCTATCTTCCCGGTGTTCAACATGTTATTGTGGTTGCCAGCGGCAAGGGCGGCGTGGGCAAAACGACGGTGACGGTCAATCTGGCGCTGGCCATGCAGCGCAGCGGGGCGAAGGTCGGCGTTTTCGACGCCGATATTTACGGCCCCAATGTGCCCCTCATGCTGGGCGTCCATCGCCGCAAGGCCAGCCAGGGGTATATGGCCATGGCCCGCCGCAAGGAAGCCCTGCCCTACATCCAACCCCTCACCCGCTTTGGCCTGAAGGTGATGTCTATTGGCCTGCTGGTGGGCGAAGATGAAGTGATTGACCCGGCGCGTAGCCCGGACGCGGTGGGGCAGTTGGTAGTGCAGACGTTGAAGGATGTGGTTTGGGGGGAACTGGATTACCTGTTTATTGATTTGCCGCCCTCGGCCGGGCAGCCGCAGGCGTCATTGGTGGCGCATGTGCCCATTGACGGCGTGGTGATTGTGACCACACCGCAAGATTTAAGCCTGCTGGACGCCGGCCGTTCGCTGCGTCTGTTTCAGCAAGGGGACATTCCCATTTTGGGGATCGTGGAGAACATGAGCTACTTTGTCTGCCCGAACTGTGGCGAGCGGCACGAGATTTTTCAACGCTCTGAAAAGTGGCGACCGCCCAATCTGGAAGAGACGCCAATTTTGGGCCGCATCCCGTTAACGCCGGTCATCTCAAAAGGCATTAACAAGGCTGATCCGCTGATGCACGACCACCCGGATGATCCAGTGGCGTCGGCGTTTTGGGAGGTCACGGCCGTGATAAAAGCGAGATTAGGAGATTGATGGATCGAATCTCCCAATCTCTCAATCTCCTACGAACGCACAAGATGACCGAGACGTTCGAGTAGGGCACGGCCGTCCATCACCTCCGCCGCTTGCACACCCCCCCCTTCCGGCCCATAACTGAACACCACCGGCCCTTTATCTTCCACCACTGTTTCCAGGTGTACCGGCCGGTTCCAGACCGTGTACAAATTGGTCAGCGTCGCTTCCAGGTACGGCCGATCCAGGTCAATGTCCTCATAGTGGTGGCGCAAATACAGCTCGCCCCGGTTGTGATAATTGGCGTCCACCACATCCACAATCGGCTGCCCAAAATTCGTTAGCTGGAACAGCAGCTTTTGTTTCACCGCCTGAAAGTCACGGCTAGAAATCTCGTACTCGTTGATATGCTCATTGTATTCAAACACAAACAGCTTATGCTTGCGGGCGAACTCCTCGGTGAGAAAAGCATCAATAAACCCCACATCATTGTAAATTCGCCGCACCTCAAAGACTTTCTCCAAGCCTTTACCCAATTTTTTATCCCACTGGCTGCGGGCCACCCGGTCGGTGCAATTGTCATATTCCGGCCCAAACGCGCCCCGGTTCCAGCGATCTTCAATGTCCAGAAACAGTTCATACCCCAACCGATATGGATTTAAGCGCCCTGGATGGGCTGCCACCGTGCCCGAATGATGCTCGGCATAATCAATCAATTCACTGGACTGCAATAGATGGTTGGTCATCAGGCGCGTGTGCCAGAAGACGGCCCAGCCTTCGTTCATAATTTTCGTCTGGCGCTGCGGCGCAAAGTAATACGCTTCTTCGCGCACAATGCCCAACACGTCTCGCTGCCAGTTTTCCAACGGCGCATACTCCTGCAAAAAGCGGAGTACATCTCGTTCTGGATCGGCCGGAAAGTTTTTCAGTTGTTCCCGTTCTGCTTCCAGCCGCCGCTGCTGTTCGGCCATAAATTCCGGTGGGTTGATGTAACTGTCCATGTAATCTTTGGCCTGCATCTTCTTGACAGTCTGCGGTGTATCGTCTTCCTCAATAACCGCATGGCGCTGTACACCGGGCGCATGAATATCAATCAGGTTGTCCAGCGACAGGCAGGCATCCATAAAATTCTCTACCGTCTCCTGGCCGTATCGATCCATGTAATTACGCACGCGAGAAGCATGGTTAGCTACTTCGTCCAGCATTTTGCGGTTGGTGTGGGCAAACCACAGGTTATTGGCGAAGAAGTCGGCGTGGCCGCATACATGGGCCATCACCAGCTTCTGATCTACCATCAGGTTGCTTTGCAGCAGGTAAGCGTAAATCGGCTCGGTGTTGATCACCATTTCATAAATGCGGTGCAGGCCGTAGGCGTAACTTTTAGAGAGGCGTTCATACTCCATGCCAAACCGCCAGTGTGGGTAACGGATGGGGAAGCCATCATAAGCCGCCAGCAGGTTGACGGTTTTGTAATCCACCATCTCATAACGCACTTCAGGAAAAGTCAGCCCGTAGTCATGGGCAATGGTTTCAATCTCTTGTTGTAACCTGGCTAGTTCACCTGTGATTAACATGGTAATTCTTAGGGGATGAGATTAAGAGATTAGGAGATCGGGAGATTTAATCTCTCAATCTCCTAATCTCTTAATCTCTCAATCTCTCAATCTCCAATCTCATAGCCCTTTACCTAAAAACTCTTTAATGGCATCAAAAATGGCGTCGCGGTCGCTGATTTTGACGCCGACCAGTTTTTCATCTTCAATTTGGACGATGGTTTCCATGAACATACGGCCGTAGCCCCCCGGCACCTGCCCATACCCAAACAAATTCATCACCGGCAGCAGCCGCTCCTCGAGCATTTCCGCGCACAATTTATCATCCTGCCCACCAAAATTCTCCCCATCCGAAAAATGGAAGGCATACATATTCCACTCCGCCGGGTCATACTCCTCGGCAATCAGGCGGCTGCACAGGTGGTACGCGGAGGAAATCTTCGTCCCTCCACTTTCCCGCAAATGGTAAAACGTATGCTGATCCACCTCTTTAGCGGCGGCGTCATGCACAATGTAGCGCACCGTCAGGCTTTTGTAATTGTGGCGCAGCCAGGTATCAATCCAGAACGCCGTCAGCCGCACCAGTTCCTTCTTTTGCCGGGTCATACTGCCGGACACATCCATCATATAAAAGATAACCGCGCTGTTTTGCGGCTGTGGGTACACATTCCACGAACGGTAACGCACATCGTCCCGGATGGGGATGACCACCGGTCGGTCTGGATTGTACAACCCGGCCGACATCTGCCGCTTGAGGGCGGCGCGGTAGGTGCGCCGGAACGAGCGCAGGCTCTCCGGCCCCACCCGGCGAATGCCGGTATAACGCACTTTACCCCCTTCCACATTTTTCTTGCCTTTGGGTTCAATACGCGGCAGCGCTAGTTCTTCGCCTAAAATCTCGGCCAGTTCTTCCAGGCTCATCTCCACTTCCAGGATGTGCGCGCCCGGTTGGTCACCGGCGCCCTGGCTGCCGTCCTGGTCGCCCGGCCCCAGCGGCGTACCGACGTCGCCATCTCCTTGCCCCACGCCGCCCATCTGCTTGCCGCCAAAACGAATACGTGGCAGGTCAATTTGCGGCACAGGTATACTCACCAGGTCTTTCCCCTGGCGGCCGATCAATTCACCATTGGAGACATATTTGCGCAAATTCTGGCGCACATGTCCCTGCACAATCTGGCGAAAACGTTTTGCGTCCTGGTCAATGCGGTGAGCGGTGGTGTAACTCATAGCTTACCTTTGGAAGGTAATCGGTAATCGGTCAGTTGTTCACCGATTACCGATTACCGATCACTAACTCCGCTGCTGCGTATCGCCCCGCGCAAAGATGCTGGCGACGTAATTGAGTACGTCAGTGGCGCAGATTTCGCAGTAGCCCATGTTTTTGATCATCCGGCTTTTCACCACTTCGATCTTCTCCTGCGTTTCCTGGTCAATGACGTTGGAAACCAGGCTGGTGAGTTTGATAGAATCTTTCTGGTCTTCAAACAGTTTTAGCTCTAGGGCGCGGCGCAGCCGTTCGTTGGAATCCCAGGTAAACTGTTTGCCGTCAATGGCCAACGCGCCGATGTAGTTCATGATCTCGCGGCGGAAGTCGTCTTTGCGGCTTTCGGGGATTTCGATTTTCTCTTCGATGGCCCGCATCAGCCGTTCGTCGGGCGGCTCGTCTTGCCCGGTGTAGGGATTGCGCACTTTTTGTTTTTGGGTGTACGCTTTGACGTTGTCAATGTAGTTGGCGGAGAGGCGCTTGATCGCTTCTTCATCGGCTGTAATCGCCCGCTGCACCTCATTTTTGACAATCTCGTCATATTCGGCGCGGACAACGGAGAGCAGGTCGCGGAAATGTTTACGCTGCTCTTTGCTGGTGATGAGTGAGTGATGGCGCAGGCCGCTTTCCAGTTCGCGCATGATCATAAAGGGGTTGAGGCAACTACGGCTGCTATCGCCAACCAGGGCGTTGGAGATTTTGTCCTGAATGTAGCGCGGCGAAATGCCAAACATGCCTTCGTGGGCGGACTCTTCCTGGAGTTCGATAACGGTGTCTTCGGTAAAGCCGGGCAGGGAACGGCCGTCATACAGCCGCAACTTTTGCACCAGGGAAATCCCCGCCCGTTTTGGCTCTTCCAGCCGCGTCAGGATGGCCCAAAACGAGGCCAGTTGCAGCGTATGGGGGGCGATGTGTTTGCCGATCACCTTCTCCTGGCTGAAATCGCGCTGGTAAATTTTCACTTCATCCTGGAAACGAATGTTGTAGGGAATGTCAATCTTAATGGTGCGGTCGCGCAGCGCCTCCATGTACTCGTTGTTGAGCAAACGCCGGTATTCGGCCTCGTTGGTGTGTCCCAGGATCACCTCATCAATATCGGTATGGGCGAATTTCTTGGGCTTGATCTTGTGTTCTTGAGAGGCGGTGAGCAGATCGTAGAGGAAAGCCACGTCCAGCTTGAGGATTTCGATGAACTCCACAATCCCCCGGTTGGCAATGTTCAGTTCGCCGTCAAAGTTAAAGGCGCGGGGGTCAGAATCGGAGCCGTATTCAGCGATTTTGCGGTAGTTGATGTCGCCGGTCAGTTCGGTGGAGTCCTGGTTCTTTTCGTCTTTGGGCTGGAAGGTGCCAATGCCCACACGGTCTTTTTCAGAGAGCAATATGCGCTTGACTTTGACCTGGTTAATCACGGCCGTCCAATCCCCATCTGCTTGCTCCAATAACTCATTGAAGATAAAGCGGCAGGCCGGGCATAAATCGCCTTCGATGATGACACGCTCCATACCGCTACGGCCTTCGTTCAACTCCTCCAGCGCCGCCTCCCGGAACTGAGGTGGTATCAGGTGCAGCGGGTCTTCGTGCATCGGGCAGTCCATTGGCTCACCATCGGTTGGTTCCCAGCGAAAACTGTAGAGACGGCCGTCGTCCAGCCGCGTGTAATGCTCCATCCCCTTTTTCAGCAGCCGCACAATGGTGCTTTTGGCCGTGCCTACCGGGCCGTGCAGCAAAATGACTCGCCGTTCCGTGCCGTACCGGTGTGCGGCCGAACGGAAAATCTGCACCAGGTCCATGAGCTGCTTATCAATCCCAAAAACCGCATCCTTGCCGTTTTCAAACGGATCATCAAAGAAGTAGTAATGAATCAATTTCTCCCGATTGCGGCTGTACTCTTCCGACCCATAAGAAATGACCATGTCATACAAACGCTGGTACGCCGTCCTGGCCACCCGTGGGTCTCCCTTTACTATTTCCAGATAGTCGGCAAAAGAACCTTCCCAGTGCAGATTGCGAAAATTTGTCAGGTCTTGCATACCCGCAATCTTGGCCATGATGTCATTTTTTTTCATCTTAAAAACCTCCACATAAAGACAAAGAGGGTCAACCCAGATCAAATAGACCTGGCGACCCTCTTCCTTCCAAATTCAACTCAACTGTATATGTTCAAAATAGCTTACAGGTTTAAGAACTGTAAACTATCACTGATGAAGCGCACGGCAACCCGCGTCTTTGTTACTTCGGCTTCATCTTTCTCCTGACAGTTTCGGCGTTGTGGGGAAATGGCTCTAACCCATTACCCACAACTGTCGGGAAGCAAGGCCGCATTATTGCAGTTTGTAGATAAGATGAAAAAATGGGGGATTTCTTACAAAACCGAAGGGATTACTTTTGATCCAATTTGGGGGGGATTTTTAGGGCGTATTGCGCAACTGGGGTATTTGACGCCATACGCCAAATGAGTTGAAGCTAGTCGCCAATAGGCACGGCAGTGCCCGCCGCCGTATCCGCTGACCAGTTTTCCGCTGCTTCTGTTTTAACGACAAACAAAAGGCCCTGGTAAATTTCCTCGCAGTCGGGACATTGATGGAGGTGAGCGAGCAGCACGGCCGTGTGCGCCAGACGCTCCCCCTTCGCCTCAGTTTCCACAAAGGCAGGTAAATAGTTTTGAAACTGTTTGCAATCTAGCTCGTGTTCTTGTGTTTCAAAAATGGTTTCAATCCAGCGGGTAAATGTTATCTGTTCCAAGTTTTCCTTCCCAGACACCAGGTTTGCATAGATAGGATGTAAAAAAGTCGTATATTCTTACCACAAGGCGTCAAATAAGCCCAATATGTCACCGGCGCTATAATGTTGATCCACCAATCTGGCCTTTATTTTCTTGCGGGCGTCGTGCATCATCTTATACAAGTTATTTGGAGTGGTCTCCAAAATTTCAGCCATCTCTTGCATGGAGCGCCCTTGAAAATGAACTCCCAACAAAGCCAACCGCTGCCTTTCATTCAAGTCGCTCTCCAAAATCTGCCTAAGCAGATAGAGAAACTCTTCACGCTCGGCCTTTGCCTCCGGATCGCCGCCCGCGCCGGAATCAAGCAGAGAAGCAAAGACGGCCGTTTCCTGCCCGGCCACATCTTCCCAGGAAAAATCCCGATACTGCCGCCGTCGCAAATCAGCCGCCGCCTCATTGATCACAAAGCGGTAAGCCCAGGTAGTAAATTGGGCGTCGCCGCGAAACTTTTCCAGATTTTCCTGAATCGCCAGCAGCGCATTTTGGGCATAATCCTCGGCCATCTCATAGAGTGTATCCGTGGAAAGTAGCAGCAAATCAGAACGGCCGTCGCGCAAATAGACAAACGCCGTCCTCACCAGATAGTCGCGCAAATCCAGCAGAGCCTCTTGTTGGCTCTCCCCCGCCCCCTGGAGCGCTTCTAACCACGCTTCATTGCTTCGTTTCGCCATGCGCAGAGTATGGCACAAATAAGTTAAAATGACATTAAGGAAGCGTTCAAAGAGATGGGAGATTAAGAGATTGCGAGATTAAATCTCCAAATCTTGCAATCTCCTAATCTCTATTCAGCCGTTCCTGCCACCAGCTTTTCAACTTACGCATACCGGCGGCATCTAATTTATGCCCGGTTTCATATTCGCGGTATTCCAAAAAACCGCCCAGGGCTTGTACGGCTGCGGCGCTTTCTTGAGCTATTGCCAGCGGTACCCGATCATCTCTTGTGCCCGCTGCCATAAAAACTGGCATGTCGCGTAACGCCGCCCGGTTAATGGCCTCATCCACTTGTTTGGGCACAAATCCCACCAGACTGGCAATGCCCCGCACCAGACCGGGGTTTTGCAGCGCCACCGCAAAGGCTACGGCCGCACCCTGGCTAAACCCCATCAGGTACACCTGGTTCAGGTCAACCTGATACCAAGTAGGTAAGGCATGGATGAAAGAGGTCATGGCCGTAGCTGCTTCATCAAACTGCACTAACGCCGGCCACTCATTTTCTGATCGCGGCAGCCAGGTGAAACTTTTCTCCGAAACGGGGACAACCGCTCTGGGCGCGACGATGATACAACTCTCCGGCAGCGTGTGGGCAAAAATCCACATGACATCTTCATTGCCCAAATGACCATGTAGCATTACTACGACCGGGTGTGGCCCGGCCGTTTTTGGCTGCCACACGCGGTGTACCAGCCCGGCTATTGCCAAAACAGGTTCATTGTTTACAAGTTGAGGGGATTGATTCATCATAAGGCGCCAAACTCCCAAAAAAAATGAGGTGGCAGACTAACGGGCGCTAGTCCGACCACCTCTGGGGGGGGAGCCAATTAGAGTATATCACCCTTCCGTACCATCGTCAACAAATTGGGGTTGGAATTTTTGTTGAGCCATGAAAAAGCATCTGTAATGGGGATAAATTACGTTGGCTAATCGAACCTTTCTTGGTAAAGCGACCTACGTGTCAGCCTAAATAACAAACTTTCTGTCTTCAAATGTATTGTTAGCATACCTGACACACCGTGTCATAAATATGCGGTACAATCTGGCTTGAATAGGGAGTCTGATGATGAACACGCTCGACTTTTATCGGCAGTATGGGCCGAACAGTGACCCTGGCGCACTTGGGTGGATGCTGGACGGTTTGCCTGATTCTCTACCGGCGCTGTGTGAACTGGTGAAGCGCCAGCTCATTCATCCCAGCCAGCGTAAGGAATTTCGAGGTGCGTTGCCGCCTAGTGGGCAGAATGAAGATGCCCGGTTCACGGCCGTGTCCCAGATGTTGGCGGCGCTGCATAAACGCAATGAGGCCGGGTTGGTCATGTCACGGCCGTCGCGCCAGCGACTCGTCGTTTCTTGCCGATACCATGCCCTGCTGTTGGCTGCCATCTTGAAACATCGCGGCGTCCCGGCGCGGCTGCGGGTTGGTTTTGCCGAATACGTGTCTGACCGCAAGGGGAAGTACGTGGATCATTGGATTTGTGAAGTGTGGTCAGACGCAGAAGACCGGTGGCTGCTGGTTGACCCGGACACAAAGATGGTAGACATCCCCCGACCTGATTTTAAGATGGCGGGGGACGTATGGCTGTCGGCGCGGCAGGGCTTTACCTACCCCTCGCTCTATGGTGTGGGCCGCTGGTGGGGTTGGGAACCCATCCGGCAAAACCTGATCCATGATTTTGAAGCATGTCTGAACCTGGAGCCCGCGTATGGGGATGGCCCGCCCCTGTTTCGGGTGAAAAAGAGTGATTTGACCCAGGCGCAGGGGCAACTGCTGGACGAGATCGCTCACTTGCTGAAAGACCCGGACGTAAATTTGGAAGCTCTGCTGAGGCTACGGCAAGAAAATGATCTATTGCAGCGTGAACCGATTTATCAGACAGCTACGGCCGTGTCCACCCCCTTGCCCCACACACAACCACTGATGGCCGAAACCGGCCTTGGCCCCATCACCCTGGAACGGGCGCGCCCTGAAGATGCCAAGACGTTGGCATTGCTTTCCTGGAAAGCGTTTGACGACGACGTGAACTATGGCGCGCCACAAAAAGGTGGCCCGCCCGGTTATCGTTCCGACAAATGGCAGGCGAAGATGATGCAGGCCGGGGATTATTACAAGGTAGTGGTGGCCGACGGCCGTATCATCGGTGGCGCGATTGTTTTTCCCCAGGCCAACGGGGTGGTGGTGCTGGGGCGTATCTTCATTCAGCCAGAAGTACAGCGGCAAGGAGTGGGGGCAGCGGTCATGTGCCTGTTGGAAACTCTCTATCCGGCAGCCACACGCTGGCGGCTAGATACCCCCACCTGGAACAAACGCAACCATGCCTTCTACCAAAAAATGGGCTATACCATAATCGGCACAGCCGGGCCGGATGGTGTGCTTTTCGAAAAGGTCATACCGGCAAAAGTAACCGTTCAAACCTGACAGGTTTTTTTAGTTCAAGTTGAAACTTTGCAGGCCAAAAACCTGTCAGGTCTCCAGAGGGAAAATGATGAAAACGGATCTACAAATCGAAAATGACACCGCCTGCTTTCTCTTGAAAGACGTACCGTCGTCCCTTCAGGATGCGGTTCGCGGATTGTATTACAGTCCGGTGGTGGCGGAGGCGGCCACATTTGCCAAACAATTTCCGGCCGATGCGCCTCACCTGGCGCACATTTATGCCAACTTCGCCCGCCACGCCGCCGACATGGTGTACCAGGCTGCCGGGCAGCAGCCCGTTCCCTGGGCACAAGGTCTGCGGGCGTTTCTGGAACGCATTGCCGGGCAAGACCTGGCCTGTATGTTAGTGGGCAGTGGGGCGTTGGCGGTGCGCGGGCTGGATGTGACCCCTCACGATCTTGACCTGGTAGTGGCAGTGGACAGCGCCGCCCGCCTCAATGATTTGCTGCTGGATGTGCTGGTAGAACCGCCGCAGCCGTCACCTGGCTGGATTTGGGATTCGTTTAGCCGCGCCTTCTGGCATACGCGCCTGGAATGGGTGAGCGGCGTCAACGCCGCCGCCGATCAGCCGGAATTGGCAGATTTTGGGCCAACGGCCGTGCGCCGCGCCGAGACGATTCGCTGGCAGGGGTATGACATCAAAGTGCCGCCGTTGGATTTACAGTACCAGGTAAGTGTACGGCGTGGCCTGACTGACCGCGCCGCCAAAATCAAGGAGTATTTGTCATGACACACGAATTAAAAACCGACCTGATGCGTCATTTGCAACACATGGCTGGCGAAATCGGGCCGCGTTATGGCGGTTCGCCGGGCAATCAGGCGGCGGCGGCCTATATTGAACAGGTATTCCGGCGGGCTGGCCTGGATGTAGA
This sequence comes from Chloroflexota bacterium, assembly GCA_014584575.1. Classification (GTDB taxonomy): domain Bacteria; phylum Chloroflexota; class Anaerolineae; order Promineifilales; family Promineifilaceae; genus CAADGU01. The sequence continues at coordinate 73,364 of JACTMP010000078.1, read as the reverse complement.
AGTGCAGGATTTTGCCATGCCGGCCTGGGTGGATAACAGCGCGGAATTGTGGCTGGATGGGGAACGGCTCACGGCCGTGCCCAACACCTTTTCGCCGCCGTGTGATGTAACAGCTACGGCCGTGCCCGTCTGCACCCTGGCCGAATTGGAGCGGGCGGACATCACCGGGCGCATCGTCATTCTTTACGGTGAACTGACAAAAAATTGCCTGTCGGCCAAAGCCTGGTTCCTGCTCTCCGATGAAGAAAAGAGGCTGATTGACCTGCTGGAATCCGGCCAACCACAGGCCGTCATCACCGTGCAAACCCGCCCCGGCGACCTGGAACGCATTGTGGAAGACGCCGAATTTATCTTGCCTTCAGCCACTGTGGATGCCCTGACGGGGGCAATGCTGCTCACAAACCCCAATGCCGTCCTTCGTTTGCGCATAGACACTGTGAGAACTGACGGCCGTGCCGCCAACATCGTGGCCCGCAAACCGGGTACATCCGGGCAAAAGGTGGTGCTGTGCGCTCACTACGACACCAAAGTGGATACACCGGGCGCATTTGATAATGGGTCGGGTACGGCCGTGCTGCTCACCCTGGCGCAGCGCCTCAGCCAGCAGACCACCCGGCACACCGTGGAATTTGTGGCCTTTAGCAATGAGGAGTACCTGCCGTTGGGCGACGATGAATATGTGCGGCGGGGGGAAGGGGAATTTGGGCGGATGGTCACGGCCGTGAACATAGACGGCGTCGGCCAAACCCTGGCAACCAACACCATTACCATGCTCGCCCATTCAGACGCCTTTCAAAGCCATATCACCAACATCCTCCAGGATTTCCCCGGCCTGCACTGGGTCGAACCCTGGTACGCCAGCAACCATTACACCTTCTTCTCGCGCGGCGTGCCCAGCATTGCCCTCTGCTCCAATGGCGGCCTGAACCACATTCACCTGCGCGCCGACACCCTCGACTGGATGAGCGCCGCCAAACTGACCGAAGTGATGACCCTTGTCGAAACCATCATCAACACGCTGCCAGACCAACCGCTGGCCTGGTTCCGTGCGGAGAAACAACCATGAGTAAATTGGATTTCAAAAAAGAATGGTCGCATTTATACAACCCGCCACGCCAGGATTTTGTGACTGTGGAAGTGCCGCCGTTAGCCTACTTGATGGTGGATGGGCACGGCGACCCCAACCACGCCCCGGCCTATCGGGAAGCCGTCGAGGCATTGTATGCCGTGGCCTACAAATTGAAGTTTATGAGTAAAAATGAGTCAGGGCGGGACTATGCCGTCATGCCGCTGGAAGGGTTGTGGTGGGCGGAGGATATGGATCATTTCACCGTCAGGCGAGACAAAAGCGCCTGGGATTGGACGATGATGATTCTGACGCCAGACTGGATTACGCCGGAAATGGTAACACAGGCCAGGGCCGTTGCCGGTGCGAAAAAAGAATTGCCTGCGCTGACAAAACTACGCCTGGAAACGTTAGAAGAAGGGTTGGTGGCCCAAATCATGCACATTGGCTCCTATGATGACGAAGCGCCTACCCTGTCCCGACTGCACCAGGAGTGGCTGCCGGCCAATGGCTACGTGGAAAACGGCAAACACCACGAAATTTATCTGGGCGACCCCCGCAAAGTGGCTCCCGCTAAACTCAAAACAATCCTGCGTCAACCGATCAGGTTAAGACCCTAAGGGTTTCAGAAAACCCTTAGGGTCTTGACTTCTACGGGTGGTTATCCTGGTGATGCTCCACGTCAAACACGTGTGAGTGCATATTGGCAATCCACTGTTTGCCTTCTTGCGTTTTGCGCAGGTAGCGCAGCGCGTCTTGAATGTGTGGGCTGACCACATTCCAATAGAAGAGGGTAAAGTTTTCGCGCATTTGGCCAGGACTGGAGTAACCAATCTTTTTGTTTTCGCCGATTTCCTGAAATTCGTAGTAGAGAGCGGGGATTTTGCGCAGATAGTCGGGGTCGCCTAACTGGCCGATAAAGTCCGCGGCGCGGGCCAGCCCGGCAAAACCGGCATTGTCTTCATGTTTGCCGTCGTCAGGAATCGGGAAGCGAGTCATTTCTATGTAGGCAGCGATTACTGTTGGGTCCACCCCTGCCAATGAGCCACTAAACCGCTCCTGGATGAACAATTTGCTGCGGTCCACGTGGTAACGGGTGAGGGCGGCGTCGGTGCTGCCGGAGGGGACGGTGATGGTTTCTGTGCTGACACCGGTGGCGTAACGGCCGTTGCCATCCAACCGGCACACCCCCCGCACATATCCAATGTCGTGGCAGAGCAGCGCCATCATAAAATGCAGCCAGTCGCGGGGCGCCACGCCCCCTTCCGTCAGATGTTTGCCTTTCAGAATGGCCTGCCCCACCATCGTGACCATGATGGTGTGTTCCACGTTGTGGTACAGTGCGTCTGAGTTGGCAATGTTTTCCAACGCCAGACGCCCCGTCCATTCCAGAACATTGCCATATTGCGGCTCCAGCAAACTATAGGTCTGCTGGTAAGCCCCCTTCAACTCCTTGACGAAATGCTCGATTACCACACTTTGCAGGTTCATACTCATCTGGTTCATCCATTACAACTTCACAAAAATCTCCTGTTGGTAGTGGGCGATTTATCGCCTGTTACGCACAGGGTAAGCGTAACGTTATCCGGCTTGCCTGCTGTTGTCTAGTTGATCTGATTACACTTTTCATATTTGGCGGTAAATTTTACGGGTTGCTCACGGCGAAAGCAGTGCCAGGCACAGGGCAAAACCTTTTGGGCTGACTGAGGCTTTGCGCCCTGTGTCTGGCACTACCCGACTCAATGCGTAAACAACCGCAATCCGCTGAAAATGAGGGTCATGCCATATTCATTGGCGGCGGCGATGATGTCTTCGTCGCGCACAGAGCCGCCGGGTTCGATGATGTACTGTACGCCGCTGCGGTGGGCGCGGTCAATGTTGTCGCGGAAGGGGAAGAAGGCGTCGGAACTGAGGGCGACGCCGTGCAATTTGTCCAGCCAGGCGCGCCGTTCCGCTGGGGTGAGGGGCGCGGGAATTTCGGTAAAGAGTGCTTCCCACGACGGCCGTTCCACCTCCCCAATTTCATCCAACACAAACAAATCAATAGCATTGTTCTTCACCGCCCGCTGCACGCCTTCTTTGAACTGGAAGCCGAGTACACGTGGGTGCTGGCGCAGCCACCAGTTATCCGTCTTGCCACCTGCCAGCCGCGTACAGTGAATGCGCGACTGCTGCCCCGCGCCCATGCCCACCACTTGCCCGGCAACGGCGTAACAAACAGTGTTGGATTGGGCATATTTGGTGGCGATGGTGGCCACAATCAGGTCGCGTTTGGCGCTGTCCGGTAGATCGTGGCTGGCGGAGACGATGTTGGTGAGCAGGCTGGTGTCAATGCGGGCGTCGTTGCGGCGCTGTTGGAAGGTGAGGCCATACACCTGGCGCGTTTCCAGCAGTGGCGGCTCATAGTCGGGGTCAATTTGCACAATGGGGTAGCTGCCGTTCTTCTTTTTGCGCAGCAGCGCCAGCGCCTCCGGTTCGTAAGCCGGGGCAATGACGCCATCGGAAACCTCGCGGTTGATCAGTCGGGCCGTCACCAGGTCTACCGGGTCACTAAGGGCCACCCAATCGCCAAAGGAGGACATACGATCCGCGCCACGCGCTCGCGCATAGGCCGTTGCCAGCGGCGTCAGTTCCAGGTCGTCTACAAAGTATGCCTGGGCTTCGGCGGGTGTCAGGGGCACGGCCGTTGCCGCTCCCGCCGGGCTGACGTGCTTAAAGGAGGCAGCGGCGGGCAGGCCGGTGGCGGCCTTCAATTCCTTAACCAACGGCCAACCGTGCAGCGCATCCAATAAATTGATGGTTCCTGGTGAACCGTTAAGGATTTGCAGCGGCAGTTTGCCCTGCAGGGTGTATAGCTGCGCCGGTTTTTGGTGGGGGTTGATGCCATAACGCAGGGTTAGTTGACTGTGGGTGTGGCCGAATTGGGCGCGCAGATAGTTGCTGATGGCGTCATCGTATACGGCCGTGTGCTGAAACGCCTTCAGCGCCAATGCCTGCCGGGTCTCCAGGCTGGTGTCCCCATCTCCCCGAATTTCGGCCAGCACCGGCTCATAGTCGGCCGGGTCGCAGAGGATGGTGACACGCTCATGGTTTTTGGCCGCTGCCCGCAGCAGGGTCACGCCGCCAATATCAATTTGCTCTATCGCCTCCGCCAATGTCACCCCTTCCTGGGCTACTGTTTGCTGGAAGGGGTAGAGATTACACACCACCAGATCAACGTTGGTGTAGCCCTGGGCCGCCAGGTCAGATTGGTCACTTTCCGTGTTACGCGCCAGGATGCCGCCATGCACCGCCGGATGTAATGTTTTGACACGGCCGCCGAGCATTTCCGGTGCGCCGGTCAGGTCAGACACATCTTGCACGGGCAGGCCAGCCTCGCGCAGGCTGCGCGCCGTGCCGCCGCTGGCGATCAGCCGGAAACCCAGCTGATGTAATTCCCGCGCCAGTTCCAATAGCTTATTTTTGTCCCAAACAGACAGTATTGCTTGTTTTGTCATTTCCTTCTTTCCTCGGTTATTTTTTGCAAATCAAGATCGTAGGGGCGAGACAGGCGGGTAGGGCCCTGTCTGTTTACCAATGTCCCGTCCTCCGCCTGTCTCGCCCTGTCCTTGCTGGTGGGCGAGATGGCGCGGGGTGGCGTTTCGCGCTTTGGCAAAAGTTTTACCGCGCCATCCCGCCCCTACGCGATTACATCTGGATAACCTGATCCCGGCCGGGGCCGACGGAGATGTAGGTCACGGCCGTTTCCGTCTGTGCCGCAATAAAGTCTACATAGTGGCGGGCATTGGCGGGCAGGTCGGCCAGCGTGCGCGCCCCGGTTACGTCCTCCTGCCAGCCGTCCAGAATTTCATACACAGGTTGGCACTCGGCCAATACGCGCAGGTCGGTGGGGTAATGTTCCAACTGTTCCCCGTGCCGTTCATAGGCCACACAGACCGGCACTTTTTTCAGGCCGCTGAGAATATCCAGCTTGGTAATTGCCAGCTCCGTCAGGCCGTTGATGCGCGCGGCATGGCGCAGCAGCACCACATCCAGCCAGCCCACGCGGCGCGGCCGTCCCGTGGTTGTGCCATATTCATCCCAGGGATTGGCCCCGGTGCCGCGCAGCCGTACCGCCTCGTCGCCGCTGAGTTCACATGGAAATGGCCCACTGCCCACGCGACTGGTAAACGCCTTGGCCACACCGATCACCCGCCGCACCTTGTTCGGCCCCACGCCCAGGCCAATGAGCGCCCCGCCGGCCGTGGGCCATGAACTGGTGACGTAGGGGTATGTGCCATGGTCCAGGTCAAGAAATGTGCCCTGTGCGCCTTCGGCCAAGACGTCACGGCCGTGCCGCAATGCCTGGTCAATCAATACCGACCCATCCACCAGATACGGATGCAGCCGTTGGGCATAAGCGGTAAATTCGGCGGCTACGGCCGTGCTGTCCAACGGTTCCGCACCGTAAATCTTTGTCAGCGTTTCATTCGCTGCTTGGATGTGTGTTTCCATACGGTCGGCCAACCCTTCGGGGTCGTCAAAGAGTTCCGCCCGCAGCCCCACCCGGCTGGCCTTATCGGTATAGGCCGGGCCAATGCCGCGCAGCGTGGTGCCAATAGGGTCATGCCCGCGATGGGCTTCCTTTGCCTTGTCCAGGGCAATATGCGCCGGGGTAATCAGGTGGGCGTTCCGGCTGATTTTGAGCCGGTGCGGGCCAACATCTACACCGCGCACTGCCAGCGCCTCCATTTCGCGCAATAGCACTGCCGGGTTAATGACCGTGCCATTGCCAATCAGGCAGATGACACCGGGATGAATAATGCCAGAGGGAATGAGATGGAGTTTGAAAATTTCGTCGGCGACGGTGACGGTGTGCCCGGCGTTATCGCCGCCGCTGTACCGCGCCACCATATCGGCCTGCGCTGCCAGCAAGTCGGTGATGCGCCCTTTGCCCTCATCCCCCCACTGCGCGCCGATGATAATATCGAGTGCCATGTTTTTTGTTCCTTTTGGTAACTATTCAGACCTGGCAGCTAAGAACCTGTCAGGTCTTCTAAAAAGCTGCTGTCTCCTCTTCGAGTATTGCGGCACATAACCTGGCGGGCAGGTGTGCCGATAAATTATATCAAAATTACAGGTGGACTACTCATGCTGTGTTAAGGCGGTGTGGGAATTAAAAGCGCTCTGACACAGAGTTTGCTAGGATTCTTTATGAACCGTTTATGAGAACCGGAACAATACCATCACGGCTTACATTTTCAGGGGAGATTGAGTGGGTTTATGGGCGCATCACGTGTCAGGTGTCACGTTTTGGCCAAAGCCTATGAAATCTCGAAAACAAAACTATCAAATGTATAAAGGAGAATATGTAGGATGAAACTTGTTAAGATATTGCTTTTACTTTCGGTGGCGTTGGCAGTGGCGGCTTGCAGCAGCGCCCAGCCGTCGGCGACGGCAACAACACCAGCAACGGCCGTGCCCACCACGGCCCCTGACCCCACCCCCCCCCCCGATACCGGCGGCGGCTCAGATGCAGCCCCCGCCCCGGAAACAGACGGCGCCCTGGAAACGGCCGTCGGCGAAGACCCCCTCTCCGGCACATACTGGTCATTGGTCAGCCTGCAAAATCAGGCCGGTGAGACGGTCAATGTGCTGGCCGATAGCGAAGTGACCCTTGAATTTCAAGATGGCAGCTACAGCGGCAACGCCAGTTGTAACCGTTACTTTGGTTCATACCAGATTGACGGCGCGAACCTGAATATGGGCATGGCCGGTTCGACCGAGATGTTTTGTATGCCAGAGGAATTGATGAACCAGGAAAGCAGTTATCTGGCGACGCTGGCGCTGGTGAGCCAGTTCCAAATGGATGGCGACCAGCTATCCCTGGCCGATGAGGGAGGCAATGTTGTGTTGACCTATACTGCGAAAAAACCGGTTTCCCTGACCGACACTGTCTGGTTGGGCATCAGCTACAACAACGGCCGTGATGCCGTCGTTTCGGCATTAGCAGAGGCGCAGATCACGGCCGTATTCAGCGCCGACGGTACCTTATCCGGCTCTACCGGCTGCAACAATTACACCACCAGCTACACCACCGATGGCAACAATATCAGCATCAGCGAGCAGATTGCCACCACCCGGCGCGCCTGCGACCAGCCCCGGACCGAACAGGAGATGGCGTATCTGGCAGCGCTGCCGCAGGCAGCCACCTACACCATCAGCGGCGAGCAATTGGAATTGCGCGACGCGGGCGGCGCTCTGTTGGCCAGCTATGTCGCCCAACCGCAAAGCGCCATATCTGACCATCCCTGGCTGGTAACTGCTTACAATAGTGGCAACCAGGCGGTGGTGGGTGTCATCAGTGGGATGCGGCTGACGGCCGTGTTCGCCGCCGACGGCACTGTTTCCGGCAATGGCGGCTGTAACAGCTTTAGCGGCGCATACACCACCGACGGCAATGCCATCACCATTGGCCCGCTGGCTTCGACGATGATGGCTTGCGCCGAGGACGTGATGCAGCAAGAGGCGGCCTACCTGGCAGCCCTGCAATCGGCGGCTACCTACCAGGTGATGGGCGATACAATGCAACTGCGCACGGCCGATGATGCGCTGGCAGTGATGTTTGCCGTTGAGGCGGCGCCCGGACTGGCAGGTAGCAAATGGGACGTGATTTCCTACAACAATGGCAACCAGGCGGTGGTCAGCCTGATTTTAGGCACGGAGATCACAGCGCAGTTTGGCGAAGATGGCACGTTATCCGGCTTTGGCGGCTGCAACAATTACAGCGCCCCCTATGAAGCGGACGGCGAGAATATCACCATTGGCCTGGCGGCCGCAACCATGATGTTCTGTGAGACGCCGGAAGGGGTGATGGAGCAGGAAGCGCAATATCTGGCGGCGTTGGCAACGGCCGTGACCTACCGCATAGATGGCCCCCGCATGGAAATGCGTGACGCCGACGGCGCAATGGTCGCCAACTTTCAAGAGGCCGGCTTTGTAGACCCGGAACTGCAAACCTTCCTGGCGAATGCGACCTATCAGGTAGCGGAAGAGGGTGTCGGCTCGGTGACACTGGTGAATGGCGAATACAGCCAGCCTATTGCGGAAGGCTCTTCATCTATTCTTACGGTGATGTGGACGGGCGATACGGCCACCGGAACATTAAACGGACAGTTTGTTGTTGCGACCGTTATCAACGTACACACGGGCGGCACAGGTACTTTTTATTATCTGGCGCTCTTTGCACCGGATGAGAGTGGGCAGTTGGTGAACACGGCCGTGACCCTTCTCGGTGACCGGGTCATCGTCAATTCTCTGGACATCACCCGCAATACGATTGTGGTGGATATGGTACAGGCAGGTGCAGATGATCCCCTGTGCTGCCCAACCGAGCATGTGGAGCGCGTCTATGCTCTGGAAGAGAATGAACTGATTTTGGTGTCGGAAACGGCGATTGAGCCGTAGTGGGTAAAAGACCTGACAGGTTTCTGAAACCTGTCAGGTCTTTTCTCACGGAATCAACAGCACCTTCCCCTTGTTCTTCCTATTATGCAGGTAGTGGTGGGCCAGGGGGGCGTCGGCCAGGGGGAAGGTGGTATCAATGTGGGGGCGGAAGAGGGCGTCGTCATACCAGGTGATGATTTGTTGCAGATACGGCCGTAACAAATGCGCCTGCGCCCACAAATGGTGTAAATCCACGCCAATCACCCCCTTGGTCTCCCGCATCAGGCGAAATGACGTGTAAAACGGCACCATAACCGCGCCGCGCCAATAGCGCAACCGGGAGCGCGTCTTGCCAGGAGCCAGGCTGGACAGTCCCACATGCACCAGACGGCCGGTAGGCATCACCAGCCGGTAATTTTTGGGCCAATGGATGCCGCCTAACGAGTCCAACACAATCTGCACACCCCGCCCCCCGGTCAAATCCATCACCACCCGTTCATAATCAAAATTGCGGTAATCAATGGGGTGATTCAGGCCCCGTTCGGTCAAAAACGCATGTTTCTCCGGCGAGGCGGTGCCATAGGTTTCCGCCCCCAGGATGCGGCAGACATCCAGCGCCGCCACACCTAGCCCGCCGCCGGCATTGTGGATGAGTACCCGGTCTCCCGCCCGCAACGCGCCCATCACCACCAGCGCCAGATATGCCAGCAAATAGTTGACCGGTAAGGCCGCTGCATCTTCCATGCTCATCCACTCCAGCTTTTTGAAAACCTGGCGATAGGGCACACACACCGTATCGCTGTAGCCGCCATAATGGGTGAGCGCCAGCACCGCATCCCCCTCTTTGAAGGTGGGCACCCCCTGTGCCACCAGATCAATCACCCCGGCTACTTCCAGGCCGGGCACAAAGGGCGGCGCAGGGGCGGCCTTGTCCAGCCCCATACGCCCCCACAGGTCGGCAAAACTGACGCCATTCGCCTGCACCCGTATGCGCACTTCGCCGGTGCGGGGAATGGGGTCAGGGCTGCTCTGCAATTTGAGGGTTTCCGGGGGGCCGACTTTGCTGATCCAGATTTGCTGCATAGCGTTTCCAAAAGTTCAACTTTTCCAAAAAGTTGAACTTTTTTCTGGGGTTTTTCAGATGGCAAGTATAGCGTTAAAATGGAGGTGGGCACAGTACCCATCGGGGAGTGCCTGACCTGGCAGTGAACGCTAGAATAGGAAAATTGGCCTGGTGTACGGTAATCGGTGAACAACCGATTGCCGTTGACTGATTACCGATTACCATCTGTTTCGGTGGCAATGCAGTAGTAACAAAAGGTTGCCAAATGTTGAATCCATTGTTAGCAGCACAGTTAAGTCGGTTTGGTCTGGAGGATGGGCAGGTGCCTGACGCGGAAACGTGGGCGGCATTGTTGGCGCAAATCAGCCAGACTTATGGGCAGCGGGCGGCGGAGCAAGACCGGTTGCAGGCAGTGTTGGACAATGTGGCTGACGCTATCATCACGTTTGATGAACACGGCCGTATCGAATGGTTTAACCGCGCTGCCGAGCAAATGTTTGGTTACACGGCCGTTGAAGTCATTGGGGCGCACCTGGAACTGCTGCTGCCGGACCCACATCTCTACCAGGTGGAGCAGGAGGCGCTGGCGCTGCAAACAGACAAACAACACGCCGACATCGTCAGTATTCGCAACGAGATAGCCGGGCAGCGTCAGGACGGCCGTCTCTTCCCCCTGGATTTCACCATCAGCCAGATGTTGGTGCAGGGAGAACGCCAATTTATCGCCATTGCCCGTGATATTACCACCCGCAAAGAGGCGGAAATGGCCATCCTGGCGGCCAAAGAAGCGGCCGAAGCCGCCAACCAGGCCAAAACCCAATTTTTAGCCAATACCAGCCACGAAATCCGCACGCCGCTCAACGCCATTGTGGGGCTGACCAGTTTGCTGCTGGATACGGAACTGACGTCTGACCAGCAAACCTTTGTGGAGATTGCCCGGCGCAGCAGCCATACGCTGCTGACCATTTTGAATGATATTTTGGATCTGTCACGCATTGAGGCGCGCCAGTTGTCGTTGGAGCTACGGCCGTATCACCTGCCAAATGGCGTCAACGAGGTGCTCAATCTGCTAAAGACCAATGCGGACGAAAAGGAACTCCAGCTATCTGCTACTTTTGCGCCGGACATGCCCCAGGTTTTTATTGGTGATGGCGACCGGCTGCGGCAGGTGCTGCTCAATCTGGTGAGCAACGCCATCAAGTTCACCCATGCCGGTTCAATTCAGGTGCGGGTAGACGGCCGTTATCTGGACGCTGCCACCTATGAAATTCATCTCTCGGTGCAAGATACCGGCATTGGCCTGCCGCCCGACTATACCGAATGGCTGTTCCAGCCTTTTCATCGCGGACATGCCGGGCGCAGCCGCCGCTATAGCGGCGCTGGCCTGGGGCTGACCATTTCGCAGCGATTGGTGGAGTTGATGGGCGGGCGCATCTGGGCCGAGAGCGAATCGGGCAAAGGCTCAACCTTCCATGTAACCATCCCCAGTCCGATAACGGAACAGCCGCCGCCAACTGCGCCCAGATGGGAACGGGTACGGCCGTTTGACCCTGATATGGCCCGCCAGCTTCCGCTGCGCATCCTGGTGGCTGAAGATAACCTGACCAACCAGAAGGTGATGGCCTGGATGTTGGAGCATCTGGGCTACCGGCCAGATGTGGCCGCCAACGGCCTGGAAGTGCTGGCTGCGCTCAAGCGCCAACACTATGACGTGATCTTGATGGATTTACACATGCCAGAGATGGACGGCCGTACCGCCACCCAGACCATTCGCGCTACCCTGCCGCCGGAAAAACAGCCCTGGATCATTGCCGTCACCGCAGATGTGCTGCACGAGAGCCGTCAGGACTACCTGGCCGATGGGCTGAACGATTTCCTCAGCAAACCGCTACAGGCCGAAATGTTGATCACCGCGCTGTGCCGTTTTCCGACGGCGCAGGTGGACAGCGCGGCCCAGACCTGGCCGGTAGACAGGGTGACGCTCAACCAGGTCACAGGCGGCGACAATGCCCGGTTGGCCGAACTGATGCACATTTTCCAGAGCGAGAGTGACCATTTGCTGGCGCAGTTGCAAACGGCCGTGGCTGCAGATGATCTGGAAACGGCGCGCCAGATGGCGCACGCCTTGAAAGGAAGCTGCGCCACCATGGGCATGGTCTCGCTGGAACCCCTCTTCCGCGAGATTGAGACAATGAGCCGTAACCGGGACGAATACATCGCGGCCAAAGTTACCCAGGCCATTGCCGAATATGACCGCGTGCTGCTGGCGATGCACGCGGTCTGACCGCTCTACCTTTCAGGCAACTGGTCTGTTCTTTCAGGCAACCTCATAATCCGGGCTTTGGTGGCGGAAATAGGCGTCATACAGTTCGGCGTAGTAACCACGCCGGGCCATCAGGCTGGCGTGGCTGCCTTCCTCGATGATTTCCCCTTGTTGCAAGACGATAATCCTGTCGGCGTGTTTGATGGTAGACAGGCGGTGGGCGATGATCACGGCCGTGCGCCCCTCTAACACCATCTCCAATCCCTCCTGAATTTGGGCTTCGGCTAATGGGTCTACGCTGGCGGTGGCCTCGTCCAGGATGAGGATGGCCGGGTCTTGCAGCAGCACCCGCGCCAGGGCGATGAGCTGCCGCTGCCCCATGGAAAGACCACGCCCACCTTCACCTACGGCCGTGTCCAACCCCTGCGGCAACGTTTCCAGCCAGTCGCCATGCCCCACCATCTCCGCCGCCTGGCGCACTTGCGCGTCGGTGGCGTCGGGGCGGGCGTAGCGGATGTTGTCGGCCACCGTACCGGTGAAGAGGAAGGGGGATTGGGGCACGATGCCCAACTGCCGCCGGTAGCTGTCCAGATCAAAACAGCGTACATCGTGGCCGTCAATAAGCAGTTGCCCACCCTGGAATTCATAAAAACGGGCGATGAGCCGCCCCAGGCTGGATTTGCCCGCGCCGGTATGCCCCACCAGGGCAATGGTCTCTCCGGCCTCAATGGTCAGGTTGAAGTCGTTCAACACCTGCTCCTGCTCCGTGTAACGGAAGTGCATGTGGCGGAATTCGACACGGCCGTCTAGCGGTGGCGTGGGCTGGTTGTCAATCTGCACTACGCGCGCTTCGGCGTCAATCAGGGCAAAGACGCGCTCACTGGAGGCCAGCCCCAACTGGAACTGGCTCCAAAACGAGGCGATGCCGGTGAGCGGGAACCAGAACAGGCTCATGGCCTGCACAAAAAGAAACCAGTCGCCGGGGGTGATGTCCCCATTCAGTGCTTCCGTGCCGCCAAAGTAGACGATCACGGCCGTGCCCAACCCGGCAATAAACACCAGAATGGGGAAGATGGCGCTGAACACAAACCCTTGCCGCACCTGCACCTGATACGCCTGCTCGTTCACATCGCTAAACTCGTCGTATACTGTCTGCTCCTGGCGGAAGTTTTTGGCCACCGAAATGCCGCTAATCGTCTCCTGCACGTTGGCGTTCACTGTGGCCAGCAGTCGCTGCGCCTGCTGTGTGGTGCGCCGCGCCACCCGGCGGAAAGCCAGCGCCGCGCCCACAATGAACGGGGCCATGGCCAGCGCCAGCCAGGTCAGCCGGGCATTGATGGCAAACAGGTAGCCAACAATCAAGATGACGAGCAACACCTGACTGATCAGATTCAGCGTCAGGGTGACCACATTAGAGAAGTCCTGTGTATCCGAGGTGACGCGGCTGACGATCTTGCCGGAGGGGAACTCGTCGTAGAAAGACATATCGCGGGACATGACGGCCGTGAACGCATCCGACCGCAGTTGCAATACCACATCCCCCACCGACCGCGCCGTATACCATTGGCGCACAAAATTAAAACACCACGACAACACCGTCGCCCCTAAAATCAGAAAAACAAGCGTGTTGATGGCGGTGGCCGTTTGATTTCCGGTAATCTCATCAATCCCCTGGGAGATGAGCACCGGCAGCACCATATCCATGACCGCGTTTAACACAATCATACTGGTGATCAGGACCACCCGCCCCACCTGCGGCCGAAAAAAACTGCCAATCCGCCGCATTAACTGCCGGTCGCTATACTGCCGGTCATACGCCTCGGCATCAATGCCATCCATGATGAAGCCCATGTTGTTCCTCCAAAAGAAATTCAACTTCTGCCAGAAGTTGAACTTCTAAATCTCTTCTATATGTCGTAGCGTGCAAAAATCCGCTGGTACAGTTCCGATGTTGCCATCAAATCGTGGTGGGTGCCCTGGGCCACAATCTCACCCTGGCGGATGAGCAGCACCCGGTCAGCGCGGCGAATTTGGGACAGTCGGTGGGTGATGAGCAGGGTGGTGCGCCCTTCCAAAATGCGTTTGATCGCCTTCTGAATTTCGTCCTCGGTGGCGCTGTCTACAGCGCTGGTGGCGTCGTCCAGGATGAGGATGCGCGGGTCGGTGAGCAGAGCGCGGGCGATGGCGATGCGCTGCCGCTGCCCGCCGGAAAGCGTCACACCCCGTTCGCCGACAATGGTGTCGTAGCCGTCCTTGAAGTTCATGATGAACTGATGCGCCTGCGCTTCTTGGGCAGCGCGGATGATGTCTTCGCGGCTCACCTGCTGCCCCAGGCCAAAGGCGATGTTCTCGGCCACACTGCGCGAGAAGAGGAAGATGTCTTGTTCGATGATGGAGATTTGTGAACGCAAACTGTGCAGGTTCCAGTCGCGGACATCTTTGCCATCTATGGCGATTTTGCCGCCGGTCACATCATATGTCCGGTTTACCAGTTTTGTCAGGGTGGTTTTGCCCGACCCTGTTTGCCCGACAATGGCGATAGTCTCGCCCGGCTGGGCGGTGAAGGAGATGCTATGCAGCAGGTCACGGCCGCTGTCAAAATGGCGAAAGCTGACATTCTCAAAAACCAGTTCGCCGCGCATGGGGGCCACATGCCCAGCGGCGTTTTCGTCGAGTTCTGTCTCTGCTTGCAGCAGTTCCAGGATGCGCCCGGCCCCCGCCAGCCCCATTTGCACCAGGTAAAAGGTGAAGAAAGAGCTAAAGGCCGGCCAACGTAGCACCCACATCAAGCCCATGAAGGCGATGAGGTCGCCAATGCTGATTTCGCCCAGGTTGTACAGGTATACGGCCTGTAAAAAGCCACCGGCAATGGCGACGCCGATGAGCAGGGTGGGCAGGTAGCGCGCCTGCACTTCCCCTTCTTTAACGAAGGCGTCCCGGTAGTGGCGGGCGTCGCGCAGGAATTTGCCCAACTCTTGTTTGTCTTGGGAGGCGGCCTTAACCACTTCGATGCCGGTGACTGCTTCGTTGAGGGTGGCGTTCATGTCGCCAAAACGGGCGCGCACCCGCTCGGAAACGGGTTCAAGCTGGTGCATATACAGCCGCACCGCGAAGTAGTAAAAGAAGCAAAAGGTGAGCGGGGCCAGCAGCAGGCGGGGATCAATGAAGCCGATGAAGAGGATGGGGATGAAGATGGCCATCATGGAGTCATAGAGCAGGCTGAAGCCGGGCATCATCATCTCGTTGACAAAACGGACATCGTTGGCGGCGCGGGCCATGACGTCGCCTACACGCTGCTGGTTGTGGAATGTCTGGCTTTTGCCCAGCAGGTTGAGATAGAGTTCGTCACGGCCGTCGCGCTCCAACCGTTTGGCTACCACCTCCATGCTTAACGAGGCCAGGGCGTCGCAGAAAAAACGCCCCACCGCCAGCCCCACCAACGTCAGGGTGATGAGAGCGATGGCGTAATAGGGATCGGGCACGATTGTTTCCCCCGTCACCACGCCAAACGCTGCCCCAATTTGCCGGGGGATGGCGGCGTTAAAAATGTTTGTCACTGTCATGCCCACAAAAAAAGCTGCCAACAACAATTTGTACCGCGACAGATGGGACAACACCCAGCGCACCGGGCTGGTCTGGTTATAAGTGGGTGCGTGTTCCACCCGAAATTCAGCTTTAGGTAATGTTATTTGTGCAGCCATATACCTCCTTAAGGGGCGACTTTTGTCATCGCCAAAACAGAACATCTATTCTACTATAACATTCGATTCCTGACACCTTGTGTCCTGTTTTCGGGAATTGGGTAATTGGGTACAGTGTAAACAAATCAATCTGACCTTTTTGGTAAAGTGGTTATAATCCGGCGCATGGGATTCCCAACATGGACTTTGCTGGGCATGGGCGTCACCTTTGTGGGGGCGCTGATCATGGTGATGCTGGCGTATATTGCCCAATCGCCTGGTTTTGCGGCGCGGATCGGGCTGGGTGGTACACGCATTGCCTTTCAGGTGAAGACCTTTACCGGGTATGCGCTGGCTTTTATGCTGCTGTTTTTGGGCTTTTTTCTGGCGGGCGTGCCCATAGACCCGGCGTTAACGGCGACGGCCGTTGCCACGGAAACACCGCCTGCCCTGGTTGAATTGCCGGGCACGCCGGGCGTGGGTGGCCTGGACGCCTACCCGGCGCCGGGCGAAGAGGTAGGTCTGGCGGAGGTAGAAGCATTCAGCACACCTGACCCCAACGCCGCGTTGACGCCGGCCAGCGGTGCATTTGGCGGCCCCCCGCCAGGGTTGGAAGAAGAGGGAGAAGTGGGGGAGACGGCCGTGACCACCAATGAGATCACGCCAGCCAACCCGGAAACGACGCCCACGGCCACACCCACCTCGGCGTTCACTCCTACACCGGTCACGTTTACCCCCACGCCCACCAGTTCGCCCACACCCACTGCCACGCCAACGCCGACGCTCACGCCCACGCCCACCGTTACGCCGACGCCGATTGTGGGGGAGACGGCCGTGATGAATCTGGCGGGCGGCGTTATGTGGTTGCAGCGTTCACCAGGGGGCCAGAACATGCTGACCCTGCAAGACCGGGAAGTGGTCATTTTGCAGCCCGGACGCGCCAACCGCAACGGCGTCATCTGGCGCGAAATTGCCACCGGGAATGGGACAATTGGCTGGGTAGAAGAACGTTTTTTGCAGCTTAATGAAAATTGACACGAGTCCGCTTCGTTGTTAGAATCTTGGCAATGAATTAGCAATTAACACATGACAGGCCGTTATGAAAGTAATTGGATAACTTTCATAAAGACCAGTCAGGTTTTATGAGGAAAAGATTATGGAACTGATGGAACAAACAATGATGGAAACTATCAATCTCACCGACGCAGCGGCGAATATGGTTAAGACGTTGCTGGTGCAGAAGAATGTGCCTGATCATGGGCTGCGGGTGTTTGTGGCCGGCGGCGGCTGTTCCGGGATGCAATATGGCATGGCGTTGGAAGCAGAGCCACGGCCGTATGACCACCTGATCGAGTATAACGGCGTGAAGGTGTTTATTGACCCCACCAGCATGATGTATTTGAGCAACGCCACCATTGATTACGAAGACAGCATTATGGGCGGCGGCTTCAAAATTGAAAATCCCAATGCGGTTTCCTCTTGTGGTTGTGGTTCCTCTTTCAAGACAAAGGAGAGCACCGGCGCTGCTTATGATAACGGCGGCTGCGGTTGTGGTCACTAAAGCCAGAACCACAAGCGGCGTTCGCATCTGAGGCTGCGAACCGGTCGGCATCCTCAGATGCTGACTCTTCTCATTTCTACCTGCTGAGAATGGGAAAGTAGGAAAGTGTAATTGGCATAAGCGGGGCAATTGCCTCGCTTTTTTTATGCCTGGGGGAGAACATCGCAGTATAATCACGGCCGTGCCTTCCCGGTATGGCTCGACGCAATTCACAGGGGGGCATCTCCACAATTCAAACAATCCGTTTATTAAAACGCGCCACAAAGGAGTAACCTTGATGGAACCAACCACCCCTGTACCTGAACTGGAAAAGATTGAAGAGTTAATAGAGACCAACCAACTAGAAGCCTTGCAGGTGCAATTGGCCAATGTCCACCCGGCGGACATTGCGGTGCTGCTGGATGAATTGGAAACGGCCGACGCCGTTACCCTCTTTGAACTGCTGCCCATTGACGTGGCCAGTGAGGTGCTGGACGAAACCGGCAGCCCGGTGCGCCAGGAACTGGTCGAAAAGGTGGCCGATGAGCGTTTGGCCGATCTGCTCGATGAACTGCCGGTGAATGATGCCGTTGAATTTCTGGAAGACCTGCCCGATGAGGTATCTGACCGCCTGATTGGGCTGATGGAGCCAGAAGAGGCGGCCGAAGTCCAGGAATTACTCCGCTATGAGGAAGAAACTGCCGGGCGGTTGATGACACGGGAGGTGGCAGCGCTACGGCGTCATTGGACGGTGGATGAAACCTTTGCCTACTTGCGTTCATTGGAAGATGCGGAAACGTTGCACTACCTTTACGTGGTAGATAGAGAGAACCGGTTGATCGGCGTTGTCCCCCTGCGCCAACTGATTATAGCGCAGCCTGACGCCACCATTGAGACGATTATGATAGGCAACGTCGTTTCTGCCCCGGTAACGGCCGATCAGGAGGAGTTGGCTGAACTGGTTTCCCGATATGACTTTTTTGGCATTCCGGTGGTGGATGAGGAAAATCGCTTGTTGGGGGTGGTTACGGCCGATGATGTGCTGGATGTGCTGGAAGAGGAAGCTACCGAGGACATCCAGCGGTTGGGTGGTTCTGAACCACTGGATCAGCCCTATTTTGCCGTTTCCATTTTTCAGGTGTTTCGCAAACGGGTGGGCTGGTTGTTAATCTTGTTTCTGGCGGCGACTCTGACCGGCACTGTTACCAGTATGTTTCAAGAATTATTAGAAGTGGCCGTCATCCTCACCGTTTTTATCCCGCTCATCATTGGCACCGGGGGCAACGCCGGTTCCCAAACGGTGGCGACCATCATTCGCGCCATTACGCTGGATGAAGTGCGCCTGGGGAATGTGGCCGCCGCCTGGTCGCGGGAAGTTTCGGTGGGGCTGCTGCTGGGTATCTCTATGAGCCTGGTTGGTATTGTGTACATTCGCCTGTTTTTCCCGGAGGCGGGCCACCAGATTCCGCTGGTGGTGGGTCTGACGCTGCCCGCCGTCGTGGTCTGGTCTACGACCATCGCCACGCTGGTACCTACCCTGGCCGACCGCTTTCACATTGACCCGGCGGTCATCAGCGGCCCCATGATTACCACCATTGTAGATGCGACCGGGCTGCTCATTTATTTCTTGCTGGCGAAGCAGTTATTGGGGTTATAGGCAGCCTGGCCGTTACTTTGTCCCCTGATCCAATTCCAGGCTGTTGCCTGGCGGCAGCACCTGCACCAGCACGTCCGGGGCCAGTTCGGCGGTGCGGTCGGCGAAGGTGATGGGGGGCAGGGTGAGGAAAACGGGGTTGAGCCAGCCGAAGCCGATGGGGTGGAAGGCGCCCCAATGGATGGGGATGGCGATTTTGGGCTGGATGAGGGCGCACGCTTTGGCGGCCGTTTCCGGGTCCATGTGGCCGTCGCCCAGGGTTGGTCCCCAACCCCACACGGGCAGCAGGGCGATGTCCGGGTGCAGTGCGGCCATTTCCGGGTAGAGGTCGGTGTCCCCGGCGAAGTAGATGCTGGTGGCACGGCCGTAGACCATAAACCCCACACATTCCGTCCTGGCGCCCAGGGGGGTGCGCTGGCTGAAGTGGTCGGCAAAAACCGCTTCAATGGTCAGCGGGCCAACGGCCGTTGTCTGCCCAACGCTGATCTCTTCGATATGGCTGAAACCGTATCCTTTGAGCATCTCGGCCGTCCCGGCCGGCCCAATGATGCGCGTGTCTCGCCCTAACTTCTTGAGCGAAGGGATGTCCAGGTGGTCGCGGTGGTGGTGGGAGAGCAGGATGGCGTCCAGGGGAGTGAGGTTGTCGAAGGGGGGGTACGGCCGTCGGCGGCGCAAATGGGCGATGCGGTGGCGCAGCAGCGGGTCGGTCAGCAGCCGCACGCCATCCAGTTCAATCAATACGGTGGCATGGCCGAGGTAGGTAAGTCGGTCTGTCATGTGCTGATTATACTGACAAGGGGGCGGGGTGACAGGGTGAAAAGGTGACAGGATGGCAAAATGGGGGGTTTTATGTTATTTTTCGCCTGCGAATCCAGCCTGACGCACGGCCGTACTGCCGGAGCAACACGATTGATACAATAATCACATGACTGAACAATTCTTTGACCAACCCATCCTCAACTCACCTTACCAATACCCCACCCGCCATTGGGAACTGGACGGCGACGGCCAGCCCACCAACCGTATCCTGGAACACCGGCGCACGGCCGATTTTGTCACCCCCGTGCCCAAACCCAAAAAGCGGCGCAAGAGCGAAGGACGACAATTGGGGTTCACCTTCGGCGAAGGCTTTACCGAAGAGGGCGGCCTGCAATACAACCCCACCGAATTCATCCAGGGCATCCGGCAGCAGGTAGACCAGTGGCGGCAATTGCCCAACTCCGAAGCGTGGCGCGTCACGCCGGAGACGGCCCGCCTGTTGCAGCATTGGCGCAGCCATGAGTTTCAGGGGGTGCGCCCCTTCTTCTGCCAGATTGAAGCAGTGGAAACGGCCGTCTGGCTCACCGAAGTTGCCCCCCAGTTGGGTAAACGGGGCCAGCCGTTCCTCGACCATATCCAGAGCGCCAACGAGCAGGCCAACCCCGAACTACTGCGCATTGCCTTCAAACTGGCGACGGGCGCGGGCAAAACGATGGTCATGGCCATGATCATCGCCTGGCAGACGATCAACGCCGTGCGCCACCCCACCAGCAGCCGTTTCACACGCGGCTTTCTCATTGTCACCCCTGGCATCACCATCAAAGACCGGCTGCGGGTGCTGTTTCCCAACGATCCCGACAGTTACTATGCCAGCCGCGAACTGGTGCCGGGTGACATGCTGGCCGACCTGGGCCGGGCCAAAATCGTCGTCACCAATTACCACGCTTTCAAACTGCGCGAGCGGCTGAACATTTCCTCCGGCGGCCGTAAGCTGCTGCAAGGACGCGGGCCAGAACTACAAACGCTGGAAACGGAAGGGCAGATGATCCAGCGCGTGATGCCCGATCTCATGGGGCTGAAAAACGTGCTGGTGCTGAATGACGAGGCGCATCATTGTTACCGCGAACGTCCAGACAATGAAGATATGGACGAGTTGAAAGGGGACGAAAAAGCAGAAGCCCAAAAAGAAAATGAAGCCGCTCGCCTCTGGATTAGCGGCATTGAAATCGTGAAACGCAAATTAGGCGTGCGCAGCGTTTTTGACCTGTCGGCCACACCGTTCTTTTTGCGCGGCTCCGGTTATGTGGAAGGCACGCTCTTTCCCTGGGTGGTGAGCGACTTTTCATTGATGGACGCTATCGAATGTGGCATTGTCAAATTGCCGCGTGTGCCGGTGGCGGACAACATACCCGGCGGCGACATGCCCAAGTTCCGTAATTTGTGGGAGCATATTCGCGCCAAAATGCCCAAAAAAGGACGGGGTAAAGCCAGCAAGACGCTTGATCCCCTCAGCCTGCCGGCCGAGTTACAAACCGCGTTGCAAGCCCTCTACGGCCACTACGAAAAAATCTATGCCAGTTGGCAGCAGGAAGGGATTACCACTCCACCCGTCTTTATTGTGGTCTGCAACAACACCTCCGCTTCCAAGCTGGTGTATGACTTCATCTCTGGCTTTCACCGTGAAAGCGAAGATGGGAATAGGGAAACCTATCACGAAGGGCGGCTGCCCCTGTTTCGCAACTTTGATGAACATGGCAACCGGCTGGCACGGCCGTATACCCTCCTCATTGACAGCGAACAGTTAGAATCCGGCGACGCCCTGGATGCCAACTTCCGCGACATGGCATCCGATGAGATTGAACGCTTCCGGCGCGAAATGGCGGCGCGCGGCAGCAGCCCGGCCGATAGCCAAAACATCTCCGACCAGGAATTGCTGCGCGAAGTGATGAACACCGTCGGCAAGACCGGGCGGCTGGGCGAGCAGATTCGCTGTGTCGTCTCCGTCTCCATGCTCACGGAAGGGTGGGACGCGAACACCGTGACGCATATTTTGGGGGTGCGGGCGTTTGGCACACAGTTGTTGTGTGAGCAGGTGGTCGGCCGTGCCCTGCGCCGCCAATCGTATGACCTGAACGAGGAGGGACTGTTCAACGTGGAATATGCCGATGTCTTGGGCATCCCCTTTGATTTCACCGCCAAACCCGTCGTCGTCAAACCGCAAAAACCGCGTGAGACCATCGCCGTCCATGCCGTGCGGCCAGAACGTGACCATCTGGAAATCACCTTCCCCCGTGTGGAGGGGTATCGCGTGGAACTGCCCAACGAGCAGCTCACCGCCCACTTCACGGCCGATTCCGTGCTGAACCTGACGCCGGACATGGTTGGCCCGTCGGTGACGCACAATCGGGGCATCATCGGCGAGGGGGTGGATTTGACGGTGGAGCATTTACAAACGATGCGCCAATCCACCATCGTCTACCATCTGGCGAAACATTTGCTCTACAACAAATACCGTGACCCCGGTGAAGAGCCAAAGCTGCATCTGTTTGGGCAGTTGAAGCGCATTGTCCGGCAATGGTTGGAAGGGGGTTATCTGCGCTGCACCGGCGGCACGTATCCGGCCCAGGTGTTGGTTCAGGAGATTGCCGATATGGCCTGCGAACGGATGAAGGCGGCTATCACGGCGGCGCTGGTGGGCGAACGGCCGATCAAGGCGATCCTGGATGCGTATAACCCCACCGGTTCTACGCTGCATGTCAACTTTACCACTTCCAAAGCCACGCGCTGGCAGACCGACCCCCGCCGCTGCCATGTCAATTGGGTGGTGTGTGATAGCGATTGGGAAGCGGAGTTTTGCCGGGTGGTGGAACGGCATCCCCGTGTGCAAGCCTACGTGAAGAACCAGGGATTGGGGCTGGAAATCCCCTATTTGCACAAGGGCATCCCCCGCCGCTATATCCCCGATTTTATTGTGCAGCTTGACGACGGCCGTGCCGATCCCCTCCACCTCATCGTCGAAATCAAGGGCCAACGCGGTGAAGACGTGAAGGACAAACACAACACCATCCGCAACTATTGGCTGCCGGGCGTGAACAATTTGCAAAGCTACGGCCGTTGGGATTTTGCGGAGTTTACGGCCGTGTTTGAAATGGAGGCCGAATTTAACAAATTAATCGCTGATTTACCCGCGCCCCCATCGTAGGGGCGGGACGGCGCGGGCGGATGGTATGAAAAACGCGAAACCTCGCCCCCGCGCCGTCTCGCCCCAGGCGCGGCGATCATCGTAAGGGCGGGACGGCGCGGGCGGATGGTATGAAAAACGCGAAACCTCGCCCCCGCGCCGTCTCGCCCCCCGGCGCGGCGATCATCGTAAGGGCGGGACGGCGTGGGCGGATGGTATGAAAAACGCGAAACCTCGCCCCCGCGCCGTCTCGCCCCAGGCGCGGCATGGTGGTAAAACGGGGCGAGACGGGCGGGAATGAATGTATTGGTGATCCGGGCGGGTATCACCCGCCCGTCCCGCCCGTACCCCATGTTCGCCCTCGCCCCAGGCTCGCCCCAGGCGCGGCATGGTGGGCAGCGAAAGCGGGGCGAGACGGGCGGGAATGAATGTATTGGTGATCCGGGCAGGTATCACCCGCCCGTCCCGCCCGTACCGGGCGTAATCCCCGTCTCGCCCCCGGCGCGGCAATCATCGTAGGGGCGGGACGGCGCGGGCGGATGGTGGGCAAAACGCGAAACCTTGCCCCCGCGCCGTCTCGCCCCCGGCGCGGCATGGTGGTAAAACGGGGCGAGACGGGCGGGAATAAACGTTTTGGTGATCCGGGCAGGTATCGCCCCGCCCGTCCCGCCCGTACCGGGCGTAATCCCCCCGGCGCGGCGATCATCGTAGGGGCGGGACGGCGCGGGCGGATGGTGAGCAAAACGTGCGGCCTGGCTTCTGCGCCGTCTCGCCCCATGTTCTCGCCCCAGGCGCGGCATGGTGAGCAGGGAAAGCGGGGCGAGACGGGCGGGAATGAATGTATTGGTGATCCGGGCAGGTATCGCCCCGCCCGTCCCGCCCGTACCGGGCGTAATCCCCCCGGCGCGGCAATCATCGTAGGGGCGGGACGGCGCGGGCGGATGGTGGGCAAAACGTGCGGCCTGGCTTCCGCGCCGTCTCGCCCCATGTTCTCGCCCCCGGCGCGGCATGGTGGTAAAACGGGGCGAGACGGGCGGGAATGAATGTATTGGTGATCCGGGCAGGTATCGCCCGCCCGTCCCGCCCGTACCGGGCGTAATCCCCGTAGGGGCAGGACGGCGCGGGCGGATGGTGGGCAAAACGTGCGGCCTGGCTTCCGCGCCGTCTCGCCCCATGTGCGGCATAACCAGGTGATTTAGGAGGAACAAATGGCACAACGCAAAAAGACAAAAAACATCGAAACCCTCAAACACGACGACGCCAAACGGCGCAACATCCCCACGGCCGAATACCAATCCGTCATGGCCGATGAGGAGAAAAGCCCGATTCAGCTGGTCTATGAACGGCGCAACCGCGACCTCGACCCGCAGCTTGTGTGGCGGGGCAAGGATGAGCAGGATTGGAGCGACCTCGTCGTGCCCGCGCCGCCGCTCTACATCCAGGAAAAGGTACACCCCAAAGTGCTGGTGGATGACCTGCTGCGCGAAAGTGCTGAGCGGGCCAAAGCCGACCAGCCCCTACAACTCAACCTGTTTGCCGACTTTAACGGGCTGCCGGAAGGGGCGGACAGCACCGACTTTTACCAGCACGAAGGCAACTGGAGCAACCGGCTGATTTTGGGCGACAGCTTGCAGGTGATGGCCAGCCTGGCCGAGCGCGAAGGGCTGCGCGGCAAGGTGCAGTGCATTTACATAGACCCGCCCTATGGCATCAAGTTCAACTCTAACTTTCAGTGGAGCACCACCAGCCGGGACGTGAAGGACGGCAGCCGCGACCACATTACGCGCGAGCCGGAGCAGGTGAAGGCGTTCCGCGACACCTGGCGCGACGGCATCCACAGCTACCTGACCTACCTGCGCGACCGCCTGACTGTTGCCCGTGATTTGCTGGCCGACAGCGGCTCTATCTTCGTGCAAATCGGCGATGAGAATGTGCATCGGGTGCGGGCACTAATGGATGAAGTTTTCGGGGACAATAATTCAATTGCGCTGATAAGTGTAAAAAAAACTGGCGGAGTTGGAGCAAAGTATTTGGATACTATTTTTGATTACTTGCTTTGGTATGGGAAAGATGCAGATCAAACAAAATATCGTGGACTTCTCGAGGAAAAAATCATTGGCCAAGGGAAAGGCACAGGTGAACGATACGATCAAGTTCAAACCAATGAATTGGAGGAAAGACCGCTTACTGCGATTGAGAAGAAATCAGAATATCTTTTAGCTGAAATTGAAAAGAGTGGAGGTTCATTCTTTCAGTTAACTTCGCTAAATTCTGAAAGTTCTAGCAATTCGACAACATACAACGTCTCTTTTGAAGGCAATCAATTTTATAGAACTAATTGGAAGACTAGCGAAACTGGGATGGCTCGCCTAATAAGGTCAGCACGTGTTCGTCGTGGCGATAAAACCATTCGTTATAAACGATTTTTGCGAGACTTTAGTGCGACAGTTATAGCAAATTTCTGGGATGATACTGGGTTAGCTAACAAGATCTATGTTGTACAGACTGCATCAAAGGTAACTCAAAGATGTATCTTGATGACCACCGACCCTGGCGATCTTGTCCTCGATCCCACGTGCGGCAGCGGCACGACGGCCACTGTGGCCGAGCAGTGGGGCCGCCGCTGGATCACCATTGATACCTCCCGCGTGGCCCTGGCGCTGGCCCGCGCCCGCCTCATGGGCGCCCGCTACCCCTACTACCTCCTGGCCGATTCCAAAGCCGGCCAGTTGAAGGAGGCGGAAATCACGCGCACCGCCCCCGCCACTGCCCCCACCTACGGCCACATCCGGCACGGCTTTGTCTATGAGCGTGTGCCCCACATCACCCTCAAATCCATCGCCAACAACGCGGAGATTGACGTCATCTGGGAGACCTACCAGGAGAAGCTGGAACCGCTGCGGGCGCAGTTGAACGAGGCGATCAGTAGGGGCGGGACGGCCGGGAGCGAACGTCGTGGTGAACCAGACCAGGCTTCACCCGCCCGTCTCGCCCATAGAGGGAGTAGTGGGGGCGAGACGGGCGGGAGCGAACGTCGTGGTGAACCAGACCAGGCTTCACCCGCCCGTCCCGCCCGTACATTTAAGCCGATGGAAGAGTGGCAGATTCCGCGTGAGGCAGCAGCGGATTGGCCGGAAGAAGCCAAACGGCTGCATGGCGAATGGTGGGCATTGCGCATTGCCCGCCAGCAAGAGATTGACGCTTCCATCGCCGCTAAAGCCGACCAGGAATACCTCTACGACAAACCGTATGAAGACAAAAGCACCGTGCGTGTGGCCGGGCCATTCACCGTAGAAAGCCTCTCGCCCCACCGCGTCCTGGCCGTAAATGAGGACGACGAACTGGTCAACCAGGGCACCTATGGCAGCGGCAGCAACTTCATTGCCGAAGGCGGCGGCGCCGGGGACGGCGGCGCTGCCTACAGCCCTCAGGCCGACGCCGCCGACTTTGCGGCCGTCATCCTGGAAAACCTGAAAACGGCCGGGGTGCAGCAGGCACACAAGGAAGACCGCATCACCTTCACGGCCGTCACCGGTTGGCCCGGCAAATACATCTGTGCCGAAGGTCGCTATGTAGAAGCCGAACACGCCAAAGAACGCCGCGCCGGTATCTTCATCGGCCCCGAATTTGGCACCGTCGCCCGTCCCGACCTGGTGGCCGCCGCCCGCGAAGCCGGTGACGCCGGTTTTGACGTGCTCATCGCCTGCGCCTTCAACTATGACGCCCATTCGGCCGAGTTTGAAAAGCTGGGGCGCATCCCCGTCCTCAAAGCGCGCATGAACGCCGACCTGCACATGGCCGGCGACCTGGCCAACACCGGCGCGGGCAACCTCTTCGTCATCTTCGGCGAGCCGGACATTGCCATTCTACCGGCCGCCGACGGCCAGATTCAGGTGCAAATTCATGGCGTGGACGTGTTCCATCCGCAGTCCGGCGAAGTGCGCTCTTCCGGCCCGGAGGGGATCGCCTGCTGGTTCATTGACACCAATTACAACGAGGAGAGCTTCTTTGTCCGCCACGCCTACTTCCTGGGGGCGAATGACCCGTACCAATCGCTCAAAACCACGCTAAAGGCAGAAATTGACGAGGAGGCGTGGGCCAGTTTGCATAGTGATGTGTCACGGCCGTTTGCCAAACCGCAAACCGGCCGCATCGCCGTCAAAGTCATCAACCACCTGGGGGATGAGGTGATGAAGGTTTTCACCGTCCTGTAGGGGCGGGACGGCGCGGGCGAATGGTGGCTGAAGCGTGTGGCCTCCATTCCGCGCCGTCTCGCCCCCAGGCGGTATGGTTGGCAGGCGGGGCGGGACGGCGCGGGAATGAATGTATGGGTGAGTTGACAGGCGGGGCGAGACGGGCGGGAATGAATGTATTGGTGAACCGACAAGGCCCCACCCGCCCGTCCCGCCCGTACGGGCGCTATCCGCCATCGTTACCCCTATCCCCCACCACACGCTATAATCTCCCCCATTCCTAATTCCTAATTCCTAATTCATAATTTCCTCTATGACCACAAAAACGACTCTTCCTAACGGCCTTACCATCCTCCTCAAAGAAATGCACCATGCACCCGTGATCTGTTTCATGGTCTGGTACCGCGTGGGCAGCCGCCACGAACGGCCGGGGCTGACCGGCGTGTCGCATTGGGTGGAGCATATGATGTTCAAGGGCACACCCACCTTCCCGGACGGTACGCTGGATCGGCTGGTCTCCCGCGAGGGTGGGCAGTGGAACGCCTTCACCTGGCTGGACTTTACCGCCTACTACGAAACGATGCCTGCCAACCGCATTGACCTGGCGCTGCGCCTGGAAGCGGACCGCATGGTGAACACCATCATGGATACCGACGAGGTGGAATCGGAGCGGGCGGTGATCATCGCCGAGCGGCAGATGTACGAAAATGACCCGGATTTTCTGCTGAATGAGGAACTCACGGCCGTCGCCTTCCGCGTCCACCCCTACCACCATGAAGTGATCGGCGATCTGGCCGATTTGCAGACGATGACACGGGACGATTTGCTGGCCCACTACCGCCATTACTACGCGCCGCCCCAGGCTACGCTGGTAGTGGTAGGGGATTTTGACACGGCCGTGATGCTCACCCGGCTGCAAGAACTATACGGCCACATTCCGGCGGGCGACAACGGTGTACCCGCTGCCCGGCCGGAGCCGCCGCAAAATGGTGAACGGCGCGTGGTGGTGCATGGCCCCGGCGACACCGCCTATCTGACGGTGGCTTACCGCGCCCCCGCCGCCAGCCACCCTGACTTTTTCCCGCTGGCGCTGCTGAATGCGGCGCTGGCCGGCGGCAGCAGCCTGGGCATGTTTGGCGGCAGCGGCAGCAATAAAAGCTCGCGGCTGTACAAGGCGTTGGTGAATACGGAACTGGCCGCGTCCGTTTCCGGCGGCCTGACGCCGACCATTGACCCGTTTTTATATACGATTCAGGCGGTGGCGCGGCACGGCCGTACACTGGACGAAGTCGAAACAGCGCTGGACGCGGAACTGGCCCGCTTGCAAACGGAACCCATCACCCAGGCGGAACTGGACAAGGCGCTCAAACGGGCCAAAGCGGATTTTGTATTGGCCGGGGAGAGCATCACCGGGCAGGCGCAGTTGTTGGGCATGGCCGAAGCCGTCGTTGGCGACTATCGCTGGTACGAGACGGTGTTAGATCAACTCCACGCCGTTACCCTGGCGGACATTGAACGGGTGCGCGCCGCCTATTTGCAGAAGCGGTATCGTGTTGTCGGCCGTTATGAGCCGGATGGCGAGGCGGCCGATAGTCTGGCAACGGATGAGAGCGAATAAACGGATAAGCACCTGGCGAATAAATTCGCGGCTACACAAGGCGAAGACCGCCTGTGCGGTCTGGCAATAGTCGGCGAAGGCCGACTTTACAGGAAAGCACCATGAGTACACCAACGGCCGTATCCACTCCCACCAGACACCCACCGAAATCATCGTCCAAACTCAACCACGATAGGGTGATTGCCGGTCTCGTACCCTTCCCCTCACCAGCCGCTGGCCTGGAAGATGGTTTGTAGCAGTTGGCTGCGCTCGGCGGGGGTCATCTGGCGGGGGCGGGCGTAATTTTCGATTAACCCCGTCCACAGTTCCACGCTCAGCAAACGGCCGTCAACCACCACATAGGTATCCACAAACGTCTGCCGTGTACCCAACATATCCATCTGGTCAAAAAAGAGATTGCCCGGCCCGTAGTGGATGAAGGTATCCTGGTAAAAGGCGAACCCCTGGGCATGATGCGCCTGGCTGCCAGACACGGCCGTCGCCCCCGCCGCCGCCATCTCCCGGAAAAACTGCACCTGGTCGGGAGGGGCCGCATACTGGTAATACTCCGTGTATTGCAGGGTGACAAACACCAGGTAGCCCTCATCGCGTAAGCTGGCAATGTCGGTGGGGAGGGCGCCGTCACACGGCCGTGCCCCTGGCGACGTTTCGGTGGCCCAGGCAAACTGCGGCCCAAACGAGTTGCAGCCGACAAAAGCGATACGATTGCCATGATGCTCAAACAGAGCGGGCGCGGCGGCTTCGGTCAGGTTGCGCCCGCCGCCGTAAGTTTGCAGCCCGGCGGTCTCAAACATCTCAATGGTGCGCAGCGTGTTGTCCCGCCCCCAGTCGTTCAAATGGTTGCCGGTGAGATCGATCACATCTGTACCGATGTCCAGAATCAGGTCAAGGTAGCGGTCATCGCTGCAAAAGGTGGTGCCGCCGATGGGGTTGGGGTAGGGGCAGTCGGGGGCAAAGGAGACCTCGTTGCTAATGTGGGCAATGTCGGCGGCGCGCAGCACCGGCCCCACTTCTTCGCCGGGCCAGAGGATGCCGCGCTGTTCCATGTTGAAGGCAGTGGCCCGCACCAGGGCGGTGACGCCTGTCAGGGCGATGCGGGTGATTTTGGCGGGGTCGTAATTGCCGGTGGGGCCATCCCATTGGGCGCGGAATTGGGCTACGGCCGTCGCCTCCCCTTCAACGCCAATTCCAACCGTCAACGGGTAATTTTCCGGCGCAAAATCGGCAGCCAATGGCGTTTGGCCGTCCAGCGCCAGCACTTTCAGGTCAGGCGTAAGCTGGTCAAAGGGCAGGATGGTGAGCGAGGGAGATGTGGCCGCCGGCCGTGCGGCCCACAACCGTTCGCGCACTTCGCCGTCGGGCACAATCTGCACGGCCGTGCCCGGCGTTCCCAAAATGGGGGTCATGGTCACGGCCGTGTTTTCGCCGACCACAATGGGTAGGCTGCCCGTTTGCCAGGCAGTTTGCAACTCCGCCAGCGTCAGGCCATCGGGCACGGTGGGAAAGGGAGCGGCAAGGGCATAAATAATGGTGGCAAACGGCCGTTCGCTGCGTGGAGTGAGTAAGAGGTCGGCTGCGTCTGGCTCGCTCCAACTGTATTGGGTGAGGCGCTGCTGGGCGAATTGTTGGGCGGCGTGGGTGAAGGTGGTGGGCACGGCCGTATCTACCGCCAGGCGCAGGCGGGATGAGGCCGGTGCGGGTGTGACCGGGGTGGGTATGGTGCTGGTTTCTGGTACGGCCGTGATGCCCAATGTGGCCGCGTCACCAACCACATCGCCAACCGCATCGCCAACCACCCCCGTAGCCGTCGCCGGTAGCGGCTGCACAACGGATAGCAGAGGTGGAGAAGTGGGCCATACGGCCGTAGGTACGGCCGTTGGCATCCCCCCCGCCGCCCCACACCCCCCCAGAAAAAATAAAAACCACAAAACGCCAAAACCTCGCCCCAACAAGTGAACGTGGAAGCGCAGCGACGCATAGGGAGCAACTCTCTGCGCCTCGGCGTCTCTGCGTTGAAAAAACCTGCCCAATTTCGTGTAATCTTGATTAACCAGAATTCTTTTCATGTGGTAGACTGGTTCTAACGTTTAGAGATCAGAGATTGGAGATTAGAGATTAAAGATTGGTCAATCTCCAAT
Organism: Chloroflexota bacterium; assembly: GCA_014584575.1. GTDB lineage: Bacteria > Chloroflexota > Anaerolineae > Promineifilales > Promineifilaceae > CAADGU01. The sequence continues at coordinate 42,784 of JACTMP010000078.1, read as the reverse complement.
CTCCAATTTTCAATCTCAGGAAACCTATGGACGAAATAGATTTAAAAAAACCCATTTACTACATTAACCGGGAATTGAGCCAAATTGAATTCAATCGCCGGGTGCTGGAAGAGTGTACCAGTGAAGACCACCCCTTGCTAGAAAGGGTGAAGTTTGTGGCGATTTTTACCTCCAACATGGACGAACTGTTTATGGTGCGGGTCTCCGGCTTGAAGCAGCAGGTGTTGTTGGGCATCACCGATACGCCGGCCGATGGCCTGACGCCACGCGAACAACTGGTGCAGATTCACCGGGTTGTGACGAATCTATTTGGCACGGCCGTGACCTACTGGCAGCAAATGTTGTTGCCCCAATTAGCCAATGAAGGCATTCACATGCTTGATTATAAGGATTTGAACCCTCGCCAGAAGCGCAAACTGCGTGACTATTTCGACCGTGAGATTTTCCCGGTGCTGACGCCGCTGGTCACAGACCCGGCCCACCCCTTCCCCCACATCTCCAACCTGAGCATCAATCTGGCCGCCGAAATTGTGGACCCGGATACCGGCGAGGATTATTTTGCCCGTGTGAAGGTGCCTGCTTCGCTGCCGCGCCTGGTGCCGCTCAAGCCAATTGACCCGGAAGACATCTTGCCGCCGCGCACACAAAAGCTGGTTTGGATTGAGCAGGTGATTGCCGACAACCTGGATCGTCTCTTTCCGGGCATGATCATCAAAGCCTCCTATCCGTTCCGAGTGACGCGCAATACGGATATGGAAATCCAGGAAGAAGAAGCGGACGATTTGCTGCTGACGATGGAAGAGAGTTTGCGACAGCGCCACTTTGGGCAGGTGGTGCGATTGGAAGTGGATGAGACGATGCCAGATACCACGCGGCGGTTGCTCATCGAAAACCTGCGCATCAGCGCCTACGACATCTATACCGCCAACGGCCCGTTGGGGTTAAGCAGTTTGTGGGAACTGCACCGGCTGGATCGGCCGGATATGAAGGATGAGGCTTTTCAGCCGCGACTGCCACAGCCGTTTCGCAGCGGCGAGAGCGTGTTTAATGTGCTGCGCCGGGAGGAGGTTCTGCTGCACCATCCGTATGACAGTTTTAATCCGGTGATCAACCTGGTGGAGGCGGCGGCCGATGACCCTGACGTGATCACGATCAAGACGACACTGTACCGGGTGGGGCCAAACCCGCCCATCGTGCGGGCGCTGATGCAGGCGCGGGAGAATGGCAAGCAGGTGGCGGTGCTGGTGGAATTGAAGGCGCGTTTTGACGAGGAGAGCAACATTGAATGGGCGCGGGCATTGGAGAATGCGGGGGTGCATGTGGCCTATGGCATTATGGGGCTGAAAACACATAGTAAGCTGCTGTTGATTGTGCGCCGCGAGCGGGATGGGCTGCGCCGGTATGTGCATGTGGCCACGGGAAATTACAACGCCTTCACTTCGCGCATCTATACGGACCTGGGGTTGTTGACGACAGATGAGGAGATGGCGGCCGATGCGTCTGAGGTGTTTAACTTTCTGACCGGTTTTTCCAAGCAGCGGGAGTATCGCAAGTTTTGGGTGGCGCCGGTTAATTTCCGGGATAATCTGACGCGGCTAATTGAACGAGAGACGGCGTATGGGAAAAAGGGGCGCATCGTTATCAAAGCAAACTCGATTGTAGACGCGCGCATTATCCGGGCGCTGTATATAGCCTCACAAGCGGGGGTGCAGATTGACCTGATCATTCGCGGTATTTGTTGTCTGCGCCCTGGCGTGGCCGGAGTGAGCGATAATATCCGGGTGATGAGTATTGTGGGCCGTTTTTTGGAGCACAGCCGTATTTACTATTTCCACAATCAGGGCCAGCCGGAAGTATACCTGGGCAGCGCCGACCCGATGCCGCGTAACATTGACCGGCGGGTGGAGGTGTTGTTCCCCTTGGAAAACGAGGGCGTCCGGCAAGAGGTGATCCGGCTGTTAAACATTTATTTGCATGACACGGCCAAGAGCCATTTGTTGCAGTCCGACGGCCGTTACCTGCCCCGCATCTCCACGTTAGCCGAAGGGGAAGAGCCGTTTAACAGCCAGTTGTGGCTGCTGTACGGCCGTGCCGCCAACAAACCGCTTCCCTTTGAAAACGACCTGGTGATCAGCCCCAACGGTCAGGGGCCGGCCTCGTCCCGCCGGTCACGGTCTACAAATAAGGCGGCCACGCAGTTGTCCAGCCCGTGAAACAGCAGTTTCTGATACTCAAACTCTGGCGCTACCAGCCGCACCAGGCCGCTTTCTGACAAGATGAACCAACGCCCATCATCTGACCAGGACAGGGGATGACCTGATATGAAACCGGGGCTGCTGCCTTCATACACCTGCCAGCGCTGGTTGGGGATGTCATAGAGGTGTACTTCATAAATGGAAATGCCAAAAAGACCTAAGCTCAAGTAACGGCCGTCTGGCGAGGTGAATAACCCGGACGTACCGATAGGCCGGTCACCAATTTCTGGCAGGAAGGATAGCTTACCAGTTTGCAGCTCATATTGCAGCAGGTAATTGCTTTCCATCAAGCCAGATTGGAAATTGTGCGCGATGATAAAAAGCTGCTCCGGTTGATTAATGGGGTAGCGGCCTATGCTGTTGATAAACAGTGTACGTATGTTGCCGGGCAAAAAAGCGCGTATATCTTCAACGGTCAACAACGGTTCCATAGTCACCAAATCTGTATCATCGGCGAAAACGGCCGTCATCAACCCGTTCTCAGGCGGTTGCTGTGGGTTACTGGACGGGATGGATTGCAAATAGGCCAGGGTACGGCCGTCTAGCCAGATAGGGTCATACGCATTTTCCAGGGGTTGTATCTCCTCTCCGGCAGCGTTGCCCAGGGCATAAACGAGTCCCTGGTTCTCGTCTATGCGGGTGATGAGGGTGTAACGGCCGTCTGGCGATAGCTCTACCAATTCCGTAAATAGCTCGATGGCACAACCCGCGTTATCACATTTTTCGGCACTGATGATGAAACCCTGTGCACCGCCGCTCTGATTTTGCCTATCCGTCCTGAAGGAAAGCAGAAATTGACCAGGCTCTAATTCCGAGACAGAAGTGATTGAGGGTCTGTCTGGTGTGGTAAAGAGGAGATATTCACGGCCATTGTGCAGCCACACCACCCGGAACAACCCATCTCGCACTGAAGGCCCTATCACGAGGGCCACGCCTTGCCCGCCGGGAAAAGGAAACAAATAGAACCCGATGGCCCCTTCGGTAGCCAGGGGCAGGTCAAACCAGGTATCTTCGGCCATGTCATACCGGAACAAATTAAGCGCACGGCTGCCAGGGCAGAGCATCAAGATGTCCTGATCGGGAAGGGGGATGGGCGGCGGTTGGGCGGCAATGATGGGATTGAAACCGGTGGGATAGGGGGCAACCAACCCCCACTGCGCCAACATCCCATCCACACCTGAGTTTGTGAACATGCCCCCGATTTCGGCCGGGGCCGGGAAGGCATAGGTATTCAGCAGCGCCCTTGCCAGGTGGGTGGCGTAGCCACGCAGTAACACCTGATACCCCGTTTCATCCACCGGCTTGCCTACCAGTGTTGGTGTGGGCAGTGAGAGGCGGGTGGTTTGTCGCCCGCCCGCATACACAGTGCTGAAACGTATCGGCGAATGGAGTTCCAGCAGCGTTTCCGGGTCATATGCCAGCCGCAGTTGCAGTTGAAATTCGCGTGGGCAGGCAATGTCCAGGCAAATACGGCCGATCCACTCGTTCAGGTCGTCGGCCAGCCGGGCAGCCATGTCCCGGTCACGGGTGGGGGTCATCAGCCGCAGATACGGCCGTTCCTCATGCACATAATCCCCCCAAAATGTTTTGTCCGGTTCCGCCAGCAGCCAGCCGTTGTTTTGCCGCCGGTAAACGGCCGTGCGCTGCAACAACAGCGGCTGCATCTCTCCCGCCTCATCCAGGGTGACGTAAGGCATGGTCATCCTGAGTTCGGCGCTGTTCAGGTCGGGGGCAAAAATGAATTGGGTGGCCGAGAGGAATTCACCGGCGAACAGGTCGGCTCTGGTGTCCAGCCACAGGCCCATTGGCGGGCGGTCAAACAGGCTGCCGCGTGTTTGCAGCCGCATCTGCGCGTCCGCCCACTCCGGCGAGCGGCTGAGAAAGGCGGTGAACAGATCGTTATCGCCGGCAACGGCCGTTTCCACCAGCAGCCGGTCCGCGGCCATCACTTCTTGCTCCAGCGCATTGGTCACGGCCGTGACCTGCATAGTTGCCTGCCGATAGACCAGCCCCAGCCCAACCACCACCAGCAGCGCCAGCGCAGCCAACGCCAGCAGCCCCCTGGCCTTGAGGTGAAAACGGGAAGAGGGACCGGCGGTTACGGCCGTTCCCTCTTCCACCCATTCATCGTCGCCACTTTTCCAGTCGAACACAGCAGGTAATTGGGAGATTGGGAGATTGGGTAATTGGGAGATTAGAGATTAGAGATTGGAGATTGGAGATCACCATGTCACCCCATCACCCCATCACCCCATCACCCCCTCACCCCATCTCTTCGTCAAACCCCAGCATTTCCAAAAAATCAATCACCGCATCATTAAAGGCGTCGGGTTGTTCCAGGTTGGGCAGGTGGCCGGCGTCCGGGATGATGACCAGACGGCCGTCGGGCACAGCCCTGGCCATCGCTTCTGCCTCAGAGACGGGGATGATCTGGTCTTCCGCGCCGTGTATGATCAATACCGGCACGTCAATGGTGGGTAAGGTAGGGGTAGAGTCGGGCCGGTCACGCATGGCGGCCAATGCGCCAATAACGCCTTCCAGCGAGGTGCCCTCCATCATCTGGCGGGCAAACTCCACCAACTCCTCGTCGTCGGCAAAGTTGGCGGGGGAGAGGAGTTTGGGCAGCATGGCATCGGCTACGGCCGTGACCCCCTCCCTTTTCGCCATCTCCGCCATCTTGTCCCGGTTGGCCTTGCCTTCGGCTGAATCGGCCCCGGCGCGGGTGGCTGTCAGGATCAGTCCGGCGATATGTTCGCTATACCGCCGGTAAAACTCCAGGGCAATGTAGCCGCCCATCGAGAGGCCGCAAACCACAAACGGCGTGGACACGTTCAAATGTGCCAGCAAATCGGCGCAATCATCGGCCAGCAGTTCCATGCTATATGGCCCGGCAATGGCGTCTGACTGGCCGTGCCCACGCAGGTCGGGGGCGATGACGCGCACAAAATTCGCCAGGTCATCCAACTGCGGCGACCACATGCTGCTGTTCAGCGGGAAGCCGTGAATCAGCAGCAGCGTCGGTTTATCGCAGCTATCCTGAAAGGCCATAATAAAATCTTCTTCGTCGTGATGATGGTTGTTGTCAGTCATTCATTTACTCCTATTTGGAAGTGCCAGGCACAGGGCAAAACCAATCGGTCATTCCAGGCTTTATGCCCTGTGCCTGGCACTAATCGCAATTTATCAGCTTTCCATTCCTTCAAACAATTCCCCAATGGAGCGGTGGCAGTAGTTTTGGCGCATGGCTTCGGCAAAGACCGAGGCGACGGAGAGGACGGTGAGATTGGTAGGTTGGCGTTCGGACGGCCGTTCCACCGTATCCGTCGTCACCACCTCCACAATCTGCGGAATGGAAGCAATGCGCTCCACCGCTCGCCCCAAAAACAGGCCATGCGTACACATCAAAATGATCTCCTCAATCCCACTCTCTACCAACACCTGGCTTAATTCTACCACCGAACCACCGGTGGCAATCTCATCATCATACACAATCGCCCGTTTGAACCCCTGCACCTGGCGGCCGATCAAGCCGCCAATCCGCACTTCGGTGTCGGAAATGCGCACCTTGTCCGCCGAGGCGATGGACAGGCCCAAATCGCGGGCAAATCGGGCCGCCGGTTTGGCCCGCCCCATGTCCGGCGCCACCACCACATCTCGCGTCGGGTCTAACTCGCGCTGGCGAATGTAGTTCGCCAGTTCCATCCGCCCCGTCAGCGGGTCGGCGGGCACGCTGAAAAAGCCATGCACCTGCGGCGAATGTAGCGTCATGGTCATAATGTGGGTCGCACCAGAGGTGGCCAGCAGGTCGGCGATCAGGCGGGCGGTGATGGAGATGCGCGGCGCGTCTTTTTTGTCGGAGCGGGCATAAGAAAAGTAGGGGATGATGGCATGGATTTCCCGCGCCGCCGCACTCTTGGCAATGTCCAGCATCATCAGCAGTTCCACCAGATGGTCGCTGACCGGAGGCGTCAACGATTGCACAATATAGACCACCCGGCCGCGCACACTTTTGCCTAGCTGCACAAACAGGTTGTCATTGCTGAACTGGGCAAATGTGGTCTCGGCCAGGGTGATTTCCAGGTGCGTGGCGATTTTTTCCGCCAACGGCCGGTTGGAACGGCCGCTAAAAATCCGCACATCGGTCGGGTCTAATTTGTCGGTCATATGTCTCCTCTCCTCGATAGGGTATCAAGTGTCATGTGTCAGGTGTCATGTGTTATGTGTCATGTGTCATGTGTCATGTGTTATGTGTCATGTGACTTGACACTTGATACCTGACACTTGACACTAAAACTTCGCCGTTACTAAAAGTGCCTGCGCCAACCGCCGTTTGTAGGCGGCGGCGGAGATTTCGATTGTACCAAATTGGCGCAAATGAGCCGTCATAAATTGGGTATCGAGCAGTTGAAAGCTGCCACGCTGTAAGCGGTGAACCAGGTGTACCAGGGCTACTTTGCTGGCATTGGGGACCAGGCTGAACATGCTTTCCCCGGCGAACAACCCCTGCACGGAGACGCCATACAACCCGCCCACCAGACGGCCGTCTTGCCAACACTCCACGCTATGAGCAAATCCATGCCGGTGTAATTCGCCATACACACGGACAAATTCGGGGCTGATCCAGGTGCTTTCACGGCCGTCGGTGGGGGCGGCGCAGGCTTGCATCACGGCCGTGAATGCCGAGTCCACCCGCACCTCAAACAGCCCGCTCCGCACCACCCGCGCCAACCGGCGGGGCACGTGAAAGCCATCCAGCGGGATAATGGCGCGGGGGTCGGGATCATACCAATAGATACGGCCGTCTTCATGCGCCATCGGAAATATCCCTTCACAATAAGCGGACAACAACAATTGCGGCGTCAATCGCATCGGCAAGAATTCCTGGTGAGTGGTAGAATGAGACAGTAGAACTGACAGGTTTCTGAAACCTGTCAGTTCTGCCGCACCAATTACCCAATTATATAAGGTGGTAGTAACAGATGTACAACGTAGACGAATTAAGAGCAGCAGATTTTCCTGGCAGCAGCGAGGTGCTCTATTTTAATCATGCCGGTATTTCCCCCTTACCGGCGCGCACCCAGGCCAGGGTGAAGTGGGCAATTGACGAATTCGCCCGGCTGCCCGGCCCGTTCTGGACAAAAGAGGGGCTGCCATACATGGAGCGATTGCGCCAGGAAATAGCCCTGTTTTTGAACGCCGCTTCACCGTGGGAAATTGTGCCCATGTCCACCACCTCGGCCGGACTGAATGCGGTAGCGCAGGCGATGGCCTGGCAGCCGGGTGATAATGTGCTGTTTTGTGATGTGGAGTTCCCTTCTAATGTGTATCCCTGGCTCAGTCTGGCGCGGGACGGCGTCGAGGCGCGGCTGATACCGGCCACAGACGGCGGCCTGGCGCTGGCGGCGCTGGAACCGTATGTGAATGACCGGACGCGGGTGATTGCTGCCAGCGCCATGCAGTTTTTCACGGGACAGCGCACGGATTTAACGGCCGTAGGCCGTTTCTGCCAGGAGCGCGGTATTTTGTTTGTGGTGGATGCCATTCAAGCCATCGGCCATATGGCGATTGATGTACGGGCCATGCACATTGACGTGCTGGCCTGTGGCGGGCAGAAGTCGCTGCTGGCGTTGCCGGGGCAGGGTTTTCTCTATGTGCGGCAGGAAGTGGCGGAGCAAATGCAGCCCCGCGCCATTGGCAGTAATGCCACCGTTGATTATTTGCACTGGCTGAAATATGACCTGACGCCGGCCCCGGCCGCGCAGCGTTTCATGTCAGGTACACCCAATATCCCGGGCATTATCGCCATCGTGGAAAGTTTGGGTCTGATTCGGGATTTGGGGGTGGAAAACATTGATGCTCATACACGGGCGCTGTCGGATGGGGCTACGGCCGTGCTCACCAACCTCGGCTACCGTGTCATCTCCCCCCAACCGGCCCACGGCCCCATCGTCACCTTTGCCGTCAATATGAGCAGCGCCGAAGCAGACACGCTGGTAACTGCCTTAGCCGGGCGGGGCGTCATCCTCGTCAAACATCTGGACAGAGAGGGCAAGGTCTACCTGCGCGTCTCGTTCCACTGTTATAACACAATGGCGGAAATTGAGCAGTTTGGGGGAATAATGCAGGAGATTAGAGATTAGGAGATGGATAGTGTCACGAAGTTTTCACCATCCCGTTAAGACTACAACGGATGAAGGAATAAGCGGATAGATTGCTAGAGGAGAATCCGTTCCATTCTTTATCCGCTGTAGTCATGGCGAAAAACATGAGCAGAGATCGCATATGGCTCAATCTCCCGAACTCATAATCTCTACCTGAACTCCACCACCGGCTCTGTCTGGCAATAACTCTCCCACCAGGCGCGGATACGGCCGCCGACGGGACGGCCGATAAACGTTTCCAGTTCATGCACCACATCCCATAGTCGTTGGAAATCCACGCCCGTGCCAATGCCCATTTTGTAGGCCAGAAAGACCAGGTCTTCGGTCGCCAGGTTGCCCGCCGCGCCGGGGGCAAAGGGGCAGCCGCCCAGCCCGCCAATGCTGCTGTCAAAAATGCGCACGCCGGCCTGCAAGGCAGTGGTGGCATTGGCTAAACCCATCGCTTGCGTATCGTGCAGATGCACCGCCAGCCGGTTCATGTCCAGGTGGCGGCCCAGACTTTCCATCAGCCGCCCCACATCCAGCGGATTGGCAAAACCGATGGTGTCGGCAATGGCCAGTTCGTCCACGCCCAGATCCCACAGTGCCTCGGCGACGGCGATGGTGCGTGACGGTGGGGTTGGCCCTTCAAAGGGGCAGACCCAGGCGGTCATCACGTAAGCGCGGGTCCAGAGGCCATCTCGTTTCGCCTGCTCCACCAGGCTGCGGCTGATGGTTTGCGCTTCTTGCGAAGACATGCGTGTGTTTTTTTGGCTAAACGTTTCGCTGACGCTGACGCCGCAGGCGATGGCCCGGCAGCCGGCTGCCAGCGCCCGGTCGTAGCCACGCTGGTTGAAGACGAGGCCGACGAAGTTGATATGGGGGTATTTTTGGCGGTTCACGGCCGTGACCTCATCCGCATCCGCCATTTGGGGTACCGCTTTGGGGTGGACGAAGCTGGTCAGTTCAATGTGCTGCAAGCCAGCATCAATCAACCCATCCACCAGCCGGTTCTTTTGCGCCGTACTGACCGGTGTGGCTTCATTTTGCAGCCCATCGCGAGGGCCAACTTCGTAAACCTTGATGTAATCGGGCATGGCTCAGTCACCGTAGGGCCTTTCGCCAAACAGCGCCCGCCCTACCCGCACGTGGGTGGCGCCCTCTTCGATGGCGATCTCAAAATCATCGGTCATACCCATGGAGAGCTGCAAAGGGGCGGACAGGGAGAGGTCGGTTTGCAGGCGGGTGGCTAACTGCCGGGTGCGGCGAAAAACGGCGCGAATCGCATCTGGCGGGGCGTCCCAGGGGGCCATGGTCATCAGACCGGCCAATGCCAGGCCGGGCAGGTTGATGATTTCGGCGGCGGCGGCGAGTAACACGGCCGTCTGCCCCTCCACCTCTTCCCATCGCGTACAGTCAAAGCCGGACTTGGTCTCTTCGCCGGAGACGTTCACTTCCAGGAAGACGGGGAGGGTAAAGTGGGGGTTGGTGGCACGGCCGTTGGCGGCACGGCCGTTGGCGGCACGGCCGTTGGCCGCACGGCCGTTGGCCGCCAGATCACGCGCCAGCCGGTGGGCAATTTTGAGCCGGTCTAGCGCGTGAAATACGTCCGCATGGGCCGCCGCCAGAGCGGTCTTGCGACTTTGCAACGTGCCAATCAGGTGCCAGGTAATGCCGCTGTTTACACCCAGGTGGGATTCGAGATACGGCCGTTTCTCAGCCAGTTCCTCGGCCCGATTCTCGCCAAAATGGCGCAACCCGGCGGCATAGGCGGCCATGTGCGTGTCCGGCGGCCACGTCTTGGTGACAGCCACCAGCGTAATTTCTGCCGGGTCTCGGCCCACGCGGGTGGCGGCAGTGGTGATACGTTCTTGTACGGCCGTGATCCTTTCTGCGAGTTTGTCCATAACAGGTTGGAAATGCGGGATGTTGAGCCAGGGAGATATTGCCCAGACCAATATCTCCCTAGCCCGTATAACTAATCTTAAAGATGATCCCCGTGGCCCAATCGGCCACGTACAGACTGCCGTCGGGGCCGGTGGTCATGTCAATCGGGGCGGCAAAGCCGGTAGCAAAATTGACCGGCGCGGAACCACCGGCGCGGATGTGCATAATCTTTTGCGCACCCACAAACGAACTCCACAGCGCCACAAACATACTATTGTAATAGCCGGGGAACTGGTTTGCCAGATACACTTCAATGCCGGTGGGGGATGATCTGGGCGTAAATGTCACCAGGGGGGGGATGACGGTGACGCCTTCCGGGGGGCTGAAACAGACATCACAATCATAATATGGATACCCGTGCAAGCCGCCGGCTGCCACACGGTGCAGCCGTTCCGGGGGATGGAAGTCAGGGGAATTATCGGTTGCCCAAAGCTGGCCGTTGGCGTCCCAGGCAATATCATACGGGTTGCGGAAACCGCGTGCGTATACGCTGACAGCGCCGGTATCGGGGTTGAAGCGCAGGATGCTGGCTTCTAACGGGTGCAGTTCATCCTGCCGCCCGCTGCCGTCTAAAATCTCGCCATGATCGGCGCGAGCGCCCACACCAACATAGCCGTACCCGTCCGGGCCAAAAGCAATACCGTGAGCGGAATGGAGAAAGGTGTAACAGCAGGGCAGCCCACCAATCAACTGGCCCTGGTTGATGATGGAGACCTGCGCTTCGCCGCCCACGCTTTCGTTGACCAGCCGGTCGGAGACGTAGAGCCGGTTGGTGCCGGGGCGGAAGGCGATGCCAGTTGGGGTGTTGAAGCCGGTGGCGTAGGTGCTGACGCTGCCGCTGTCATTCATGGTGAGGATGCTGCCTTCCTGTATGGCGATGTAGAGCAGCCTGTCCGGGCCAAAGGTGATGCTGGTGGGATGGCCGTTGACGCGGCCTACATAGCTGACGGTGAAACCGGCGGGCACGTTGATACGCCGCTCCCAGCCAACCTTATCATCAAAACCGGGGTAATTGTTATCGCTGGGGGCGGGCACGTTACCGGCAGGTGGTGGGGCTGCCGCCGTTGGTGCGATGGTGGTGGGTGTCGCGGTAGCGTTGGGATCGGCCGTAGGGGGTACGGCCGTAGGATTGCCTGCCCCGGCTGTGGCTGAAGGGGTCACACCGGCGGCGTCAGTAGCCTCTGCTTCCGGTGTGGGGCCGCTGGCTGCCTCGGTTTCGGCGGTGCGGCTGTCGGTGGTGGGCACGGCCGTAGCTGTAGCTGGCTCCGGTACGGGCGTATTGGTGGCGGGCACGGCCGTAGCGGTGGCCGGTGCGCTGGTGTTGGTGGGAACTGGTGTCTCGGTGGCGGCGGGCAAAACGGCCGCCTCGGTCGAGGGGGGCGGTGTGGCCGCGGGCGTCTGTGCCCCACATGCGGCCAGCAGCAAGATGAACAGGGAAAAACAAGGTACATACCACTTCATGGATCGTTTGCTCCTCTATTAGTTGCGCGATTTGGCATATCGCGTTCGCTTCTTTCTAAGTAACCATCGCAAGATTTGACAAATCTCCAAGATTTGTCAAATCTGAATACCATCAGGGGCAACTTTACCAGAAGTAGTGATAAATTTCACATGCGGTCACGTTCCACTAGCAGTGTCACGGGACCGTCATTATGGATTTCCACCTCCATGTGCGCGCCAAACATGCCCGTAGCGACGGTAAAACCGGCCTGGCGCAACTGTTGGCAAAAATAATCTACCAGGGGTTCGGCCTGTTCGGGGCGGGCAGCGGCGGTGAAAGACGGCCGTCGCCCCTTTTGCGCGTCGCCATAAAGCGTAAACTGGGAGACCACCAGAAAACTACCATCCACATCGGCCAGTGACAGGTTCATTTTACCGGCGTCGTCTTCAAACAGGCGCAGCCCGGCCACTTTGGCTGCCAGCCATTCTGCTTCGGCAACTGTATCGCTGTGGGTGACCCCTAAGAGGATGACAAAACCATGCTCAATCTGGCCGGTGACACGGCCGTTGACGGTGACGCGGGCGGAAGAAACTCGTTGCAAAAGGGCGCGCATAGGGGTACGTGATGTGTGATGCGTGAGACCATTTCCGAATTACGTATTACGCATCACCGGTCACTCGAACAATCACCAGCGAAATGTCGTCCGAATGGTCTTGGGCGGCGGCGAGAAGGGCGGGCACGGCCGTTTCCGGGTTGTTCTCTTGCAAATGGGTGGTGATTTGCTCTGGGGTCAGGGTGTCCCACACGCCATCACAACAGAGCAGCAGTATATCGTCAGGTTGCAACCAGCGCAGGAAAATGTCTACTTCTGGCGTCTCATGGGAACCGAGGGCGTGCATGATAACGTTGCGATAAGGGTGAGTGGACGCCTCTTCAGGGGAAAGATGCCCTTGCCGCACCAGCCAATCTACCACCGAGTGGTCTACGGTAATTTGCTCTAACTGTTGGCCGCGATAGAGATACGTGCGACTATCACCGATGTTAGCGATGATGGCCAATGTGTCATACACCAGGACGCAGGTGAGGGTGCTGGCCATGCGCGCGTTTTGCTCTTTGGCCTGGGCGTAGATTTTTTCGTTGGCTTGCACAATGGCGTCATAAAGGTGGGATTGCAGGAATTGGGCGGCGGCCTGGGTGGAGTGCGCCGGTATCTGTTCCCATAGAGGATGAATGGCGTCGTAAATGGTGTTAACGGCCGTCTGGCTGGCGATACGGCCGTCTTTATGCCCACCCACACCGTCGGCCACCATAAACAGCCCACAGGCGACTGACCCCGCATTGGCGACACTGGTATGGATGGAATCCTGATTTTCTGATTGACCAGGAATTTTGGCTTCAGTCTGAGCGGCAACGATGAGAGGCATGACGACCACCTTTTGTTTGTAACCTGAAAAAGCCTTAGGGTCTCTGGAAACCCTTAAGCTTTATAAACTTCTATTACTCCTGATAATCCCAACCAAAATCCACTGCTAAGCGCTGTTCGCCGGCGGCAAGATTGATGCCCTGACGACCTGTGCCCGGCGCCGGCCATGTCCAGTTGCCCGGAATCAACAGGTTCACGTTTTCGGGGCTGAGCGCGTCTATGGCCACGCAATACAACCCTTCATCCAGATTGGTGAAACGGTACAGCCCACTTGCATCGGTAACCGTTGTTTGCAAGACGGCAGAGGCCGTCGGCGCACCGGTGTCCGGGCAGGCGCCCCTGGCCAGAAGTACGGTGATGCCGGGCAGCCGGGGTTCGTTGATGAGCGTGCCATCGCCCCGGTATTGGTTGGTCCCTTCAATTTGCACACAACCAGGCGAGGGTGTGCCGTCGGTGCGGATGAAACAAACATCTTCCCATACCACACCACCAATAGCGGCTGATTGGGGTTCGGCCGTTGGTTGGGGCGCCCCCACCACGATCTGCGCCCAGATCACTTCATCGGCCGGGCCATCCACACCAAAACGCTGTCCGCTGCTGTTGGCCATTGCCCAATCGCTGCGATAGGTGCCTTCCGTCTGAGGCGCGGTGAAGGTGACAAAAATGCTCATTTCTTCACCGGGCGGGACGGGGGTGGTCAGCGGGATGGTGTTGGGCGCACCCATCTGATTATCACCCGCAAACACCAGGCTGTAGCCGGTTGTCCAGGGGCAGGTGCCATTGTTGCGCAGCCGCCACCCTTTCTCAAACGTCTCGCCGGGGCCAACAACCGTATCATCGGGAATCGTCAGGTCGGCAACAAAGGCCATGCTGTTGGTGCAGTTAGCCAGGTCTATATCTGGTTCAGGCAGCAGGGCGAAGTCCCAGCCAAAGTTGACGCCAGTTCTAATTTCACCATCATCGAGCGTAACGGCCGTGAAGTTCAAACCGGGAAATGTCCAGGCGCCTGGCAGCAGGTTGGCATTTTCGGGAGTGGCCGTGTCAATCGTAATGCAATAATCACCGGCACGCAGTTCATCAAAGACATAGTCGCCATCGGCGTCGGTCAGCGTCGTGTCCAGACCGGCGGCGGGGCAGGCGCCGCTGCCCAGACTGACCAGGATGTTGGCTAGACCTGGTTCGCCATCTTCCAGACGGCCGTTGGCCTCATATGTGCCATCCCCCACCGCGACGCAACCGGCCGAAAGTGGAACCTGCGCCCCTCCTTCATCGGTGAAGACTGTACATAGATCATGCCAGACGCGGCCCGAAATAAGGGCGCTGGCCGAATCAGCGGGTGTTGGCGTGGCTTCTACCAGGGTATTATCCACATCTAGCGTAAACGAGTCGGTCACACCGTTAACATCCACTGTATAGACGCCCGCCGGTAGGTCGACCACATCCAGCGGCACAACTTCTTGGAACGGTACCAATGCCTGGGAGCAAAGCATGTTGGCCGGGCGGATGGTGGAAATGGTGACAACAAAGGTGTTGCCTTGTTGTTCCGCGCGGCTTTGTTCAATCAGCGTGCACCCATCAGGTAAATTGCCGTGTGCCCGGACATTTACCTGAACCGGGAAGGACTCTAATAACTGGATGTCAATGCTGTCTACGGAGGCAATACCCTGCAAGGGTTCGGTGGAAATGGCGGCGGTGGCTTCTGGGCTGGGTTCGGCGGTGGGGGTAGGGGGTACGTCGGTTGGAGACGGCGTAGCCGTCGCACCGATAATCTGGTTAGCCAGGTCACCGCAGGCTGTTAACAAGAAGGCCAACCAGATAATTAAAAACACAATCAAGGTTTGTCTCATAATCCTCTCCTCAATATGTGGGGATTATAGAGTATGCGTGGCGGCTTTACAACGGGAACGGCCGTGACGTGGCTTGGATGGAAAGTTGATATAGCCCTTGACAATCCCCCATCCCCTGTTACACTTCCGCGCATGATGAACGCAAACACACCCATTTTCGTCTCTAAGAAGAGCAAGAAGGGCTACAGAAACCGGTAGGTTATCTGGACGTTGTGCGTTCCCAAACATTGTTTGCACAGCAAAGCCCCGCCAGATAACCGGCGGGGCTTTTTTATTGGTAATTGAGTAATTACCCAATTGCTCATCTGTCATTCCGAGCGAAGTCTGCGGAGCAAGGAATCTTTCCCCTTGAACAACACGAAAGATTCCTCGTCGAAGCCTCCTCGGAATGACACACGAAGGGTTTACCTGTTATGAACACAACCTTTTCGCCGGAATTGAAGAAGGGCAAGAAGACCAAACCGCCGCCGGTTCTGGTGTGTTGCGCTGTGCCCTGAGAGCGAAAAGGTTAAAGGGTGTATCAGGCGGGCTTACCGGAACGGTGGTAAGCCCGCTTTTTATTTCTAACCATGTTCGTAGTAGGCGATTCATCGCCTTTTGAACGGCGATGAATCGCCTACTACAAACGAAACGATTTTTAGGAGTTGAACGATGAACAGTTTTGAATGTCCGGAATGTGGTGGTGAAGTGGCAGTGGGCACGTCTGGACTGAGCACAGCCGAAGTGGCCGTGCTGCCCGGCGAAATCCTGGAATGTCCTGACTGTGGCGTGGAACTGGAAGTCACCAGCACCCACCCGCTGCGGTTAGAACTGGCGCCGGAAGTGGCCGAGGATTGGGGGGAGTAGAGGGTGAAACGTGATGCGTGAATTCTCTGGTCAAGTATCACGCATCACGCATCACGGGTAAACGACATGAGAGTAGGCATTTTGATTTCCCGAATTCGTGTGGAAGAGAAACTGCTCATCGAGGCGATGGAGCGGCGGGGGGTGGTGTATGAGTTGATTGATGGACGCACGGCCGTTCTCGACCTGACCTGCCCGGCGGAATGGAGGCGCTTTGACGTGATCCTGGACCGCTGTGTCAGCCACACGGCGGCGCTGGCCTGCCTGCAAATCTGGGGCGCGTGGGGGATTCCCTGCGTGAATACGGCCCAGGTGGTGCAGGTGTGTGGCAGCAAATTGGAGACAACGCTGGCGCTGGCGCGGGCCGGTGTGCCCTCGCCACGCACGCAGATAGCCTTCTCGCCGGAGAGTGCGCTGACGGCCATTGAGCAGATGGGCTACCCGGTGGTGCTGAAACCGGCGATGGGTTCCTGGGGGCGGCTGCTGGCAAAAATCAATGACCGGGAAGCGGCCGAGGCGATTCTGGAACACAAAGCCACGTTGGGGTCTTACCAGCACTCCGTTTTTTACATTCAGGAGTACGTGGACAAACCGGGGCGGGACATTCGCAGCTTTGTGGTTGGCGACGAGACGATTTGCGCTATCACCCGCCACTCCGCGCACTGGATTACGAACACGGCGCGCGGCGGGCGGGCGGAAAATTGCCCGGTGACGCCGGAGATAGACCAGCTATCGCGGGCGGCAGCGACGGCCGTAGGCGGCGGTATTGTGGCGATTGATTTATTGGAAACGGCGGACGGCCGTTTGCTGGTAAACGAGGTCAACCACACCATGGAGTTCCGCAACAGCATCGCCCCGACGAGGGTGGATATTCCGGGGCTTATTGTGGATTTTGTAATCCGTAATTCGTGATGCGTGATGCGTGCCCCGTGATCCCTCACGCATCACGCATCACGTATCACGACGGGAAGAAAATCATGGTCAAAGTAAGTATCGTCGGTGGTTCCGGCTACGTGGGCGGCGAATTATTGCGGCTGTTGTTGGCGCATCCGCAGGTAGAGGTGGCGCAGGTGACTTCGCAGCAACATGCGGGGCGGTATGTGCATGGGGTTCATCCCAACCTGCGCGGTACGACGCGGCTGCAATTTTGTGCGGTGGAGGAATTGGAACCGTGTGATGTGTTGTTTCTGGCGCTGCCACACGGCCGTGCCGCCGCCCAAATTGAACAGTTTGCCAGCCTTGCTGAACGGGTGGTTGACCTATCGGCGGATTTTCGGCTGCGGGATACGGCCGTGTATGAGCAATGGTACGGGCAGCCGCATCCACAGCCGGGCTGGCTGGCGGATTTTGTGTATGGTCTGCCGGAACTGCACCGGGAGCGGCTGCGGGGGGCGCGGTTTGTGAGTGGGGTGGGGTGTAATGCCACGGCCGTGAATCTGGCGCTGGCCCCTTTAGCTCAGGCGGGCTGGATCGAGCGAGTGGTGGTTGACCTGAAAGTGGGGTCATCCGAAGGCGGCAACAGTTTCAGCGCGGCCAGCCATCACCCGGAGCGGAGTGGGGCGGTGCGCTCCTTTGCCCCCACCGGGCACCGCCATCAGGCGGAAGTATTGCAGGCGTTGGGCGGGATGGAGTTGCATTTTTCGGTCACGGCCGTGGAACTGGTGCGCGGTGTGTTGTGTACGGCGCACGTCTTTTTGAACCGGGACGTGGACGAGAAAGCGGTCTGGCAATTGTTCCGGGCGGCGTATGGCGAGGAGCCATTTATCCGGCTGGTGAATGAGCGCAAGGGGATTTACCGCTACCCGGAACCGAAAATCCTGGCAGGTACCAACTGGTGCGACATTGGTTTTGCGCTTGACCCAAACAGTCGGCGGCTGGTGGTGATCAGTGCGCTGGATAATTTGATGAAAGGAGCGGCGGGCACGGCCGTGCAATGCCTGAATGTGATGATGGGTTGGCCGGAGCGGATGGGGCTGGAGTTTGGCGGGTTGCACCCGGTGTGAATTAGGAATTATGAAAGGTAGGGGCGAGGCAGTTGGGTGCGGCCTTGTCTGGCAAGAGGTGGTTGACCCCAACTGCCTCGCCCTTACAAACGAGTGAGGCGATCATGATTATTATTAAAATTGGCGGCAGTGAAGGAATTGATTATGAGGCGGTGTGTGTGGATGTGGCGCAGTTGGTGGGCGAGGGGCAGCGGGTGGTGCTGGTGCATGGTGGTTCGCACCTGACGAATCAGGTGGCGGCGGCGTTGGGGCATCCGCCGCAGTTTGTCACTTCGCCGTCCGGTTACACCAGCCGCCTGACCGACCGGGCGACGCTGGAGATTTTTGAGATGGTGTATTGCGGGCAGGTGAACAAAAACATCGTGGAGCGGTTGCAGCGGCACGGAGTGAACGCCATAGGACTGAGTGGGTTGGACGGCCGTCTTTGGCAGGGTGCGCGCAAAGCGGTGATCAAAGTGGTGGAAAACGGCCGTACCCGCCTCATCCGCGACAATCTAACCGGACGGGTGGAGGAGGTGAATACGGCGCTGCTGAATGGGCTGCTGCACAGTGGCTTTGTGCCCGTGCTGACCCCCCCGGCCATCAGCTATGACGGTGAGGCGATGAATGTGGATGGCGACCGGGCAGCGGCGGCGACGGCCGTAGCTCTTCACGCCACCGAACTGCTCATCCTCTCCAACGTGCCCGGCCTGCTGCGCCATTTCCCCGACGAAGATTCGCTCATCCGGCAACTGACGGCCGATGAAATTGAGCATTTTGCTCAGGCGTATGCCCAGGGGCGGATGCGCATCAAACTGCTCGGCGCCCAAGAAGCATTACAAGGCGGTGTCCACCGCGTCATCCTGGGTGACGCGCGGGGGGAACGGCCGGTGTTGCGGGCGTTGGATGGGGTGGGGACGGTCATCGGCAATCCGTGATGCGTGATGCGTGACCCGTGATGGCTTGGGTCACGCATCACGCATCACGCATCACGAGAAAGCAAATGGACACAATTACACTCGAAAACGAATTCACCAGCGGGGTGTATGGCAAACGGGAAATCGCCCTTGTGCGCGGGCAGGGGGCGATGGTGTGGGACGGGGACAGCCGTGCCTACATTGATTGCGCGGCGGGTACGGCCGTAGCCAACGTGGGGCACTGCCACCCGGCGGTGGCGGCGGCCATTACGCAGCAGGCGCAAACGCTTATCACCTGCCAGGAGATGTTTTATAACGACCAGCGGGCGCAATTTCAAGCACGTCTGGCGGCCGTTTTGCCCGGTGATTTGAATCGGGTTTTCCTCTGCAATTCGGGCACGGAGGCGGTGGAAGCGGCGTTGAAGTTTGCCCGGCTGAGTACGGGGCGGGTGGAGGTGGTGGCGATGATGCGGGGGTTTCACGGCCGTACCTTTGGTTCACTCTCCGCCACCCACAAACCAGACTACCGCGAACCGTTCCAGCCGCTCGTGCCCGGTTTTTGCCATGTGCCGTTTGGTAATGTGGCCCGGCTGGACACGGCCGTGACCGAACAAACCGCCGCCGTCATCCTGGAAATTGTGCAGGGCGAGGGGGGCGTGCGCCTGGCCGACCCGACCTTTTTCCAGGCGGCGCGGCGGCTGTGTGCTGAACGGGGGGCGCTGTTGATTGTGGATGAGGTGCAGACGGGTTACGGCCGTACCGGAACGCTCTTTGCCTGTGAACAAATGGGCATCACGCCTGACCTGATCTGCCTGGGTAAGGCGATGGCGGGCGGTCTGCCGATGGGTGCGGTGGGTATTGGCGGGCGGGTACAAAATCTGACGCCGGGTGTGCATGGCTCCACCTTTGGCGGCAATCCGCTGGCCTGCGCGGCGGCGAATGTGGTGTTGGAGGTGATGGAGCAGGAGGGGTTGCACGGCCGTGCGGCCGAACAGGGTGCTTACCTGATGGCACAATTACAGGCTATCCCCTCCCCGCTCATTCGGGAAGTACGCGGGTTGGGTTTGTTGGTCGGTGTGGAACTGAAAATCCGGGCGATGGAGGTGGTGCAGGGTCTGCTGGCGCGGGGCGTACTGGCGCTGACGGCTGGTTCAACGGTGCTACGCCTGACGCCACCGCTGGTGATCTCAAAGGAGGAAATAGACAAGGTTGTGGAGGTGGTGACGGCCGTGTTGCTTGAGTTGGAAGGTGTTTAGACCCGAAGGGTATCTAAAAACCCTTAGGGCCTTGGTGAAGTCAAGAGGTACGTTCGGGAATGAGGGCAATGAGCGAACGCAAGGTACGGTTGACCGATTCGGAGTCGGGGAAATACCGGCGCACATCAGGGTCTAGGATGACTATTTCTGGCTTGACAATGCGTGTTTCAGAAGTGCCGTTTTCGTAATGGATGGTGACGCTATACGGTTCACCAGGGCGATATGAAATGCCTCGTTCTGCTAAATGTTCGGCAAGAGGTTTGGCACGCTTGAAATCTTCTTCTGTTAGTTCTGGGATGTCTGAGAGGTCAATATCTTCATCCGCCATATCTTCAAGATGTTCCCAATCTGTTTGTGATTTAAGAGAAGTATTTTTTTCGTTCATAGTTTGTTGCTTTTCTGGCTGAAATCAGCCGAATAGTTTCATCATCAATGTAAGTATACACAACAACAAGCGCCTGTATGCCCACGTAACCAAAGATTATGAATCGTTCTTCGGCGTATGCAAACCGTGTATCTTCGATAACGACGGCCGGGCCATCAAAGATATGTTTTACCGTCTCGAAATCAATGCCATGTTTTTGGAAATTTGCCTGTGCTTTCTTGTTATCCCACTCAAACTTCATGGGTGGAGTATAGCGTTGAGAAGGAAAGTGTGTCAATTGCGAGGGAAGTTGTGATGAGTCTGGAAAAGTTTGCCATTATTGAGTCTACTTTGCGGGAGGGGGAGCAGTTTGTGAATGCGTTTTTTAGCACGGCCGAGAAGATTCAGATTGCCACGCTGCTGGATGCGTTTGGTGTGGAATATCTGGAATTGACCTCGCCGCTGGCTTCGCCGGAGAGTTATAACGACTGCGTGACCATTGCCCGGCTGGGGCTGAACGCCAAAATCCTGACGCACACGCGCTGCAGCCTGGAAGACGCTAAAAAAGCGGTGGATACGGGCGTGGCGGGCGTGGATGTGGTCATCGGCACATCATCGTACCTGCGGGAGTTTAGTCACGGCCGTACCATTGACCAGATTCTCGATATAGCCCAGGAGGTGGTGGCCTTTTTGCTCAGTCAAGGTGTGGAGACGCGCTTCAGCACCGAGGACAGCCTGCGCAGCGACGTGGAGGACATTGTGCGCATCTACCGGGCGGTGTGTGAACTGGGGGTGCATCGCGTGGGCATTGCCGATACGGTGGGCGTGGGTACACCGCGCCAGATTTATGATCTGGTGGCCTGCCTGCGCCAGGAGTTGACCTGTGATATTGAGTTTCACGGGCACAACGACGCCGGCTGCGCCATTGCCAATGCGTATGCGGCGCTGGAAGCGGGGGCGACGCACATTGATACCAGCGTGTTGGGTATTGGGGAGCGTAATGGTATTACCCCGTTGGGTGGCCTGATTGCCCGGCTCTATGCCACCGACCCGGCGCTGGTGAAAAAGTATGACCTGCCGCTGCTACGCAACCTGGACAGCCTGGTGGCGCGGCTGGTGCGGGTAGATATTCCCTTCAATAATTACATTACCGGTTTTGCCAGTTTTACACACAAGGCGGGCATTCATGCGAAGGCGGTGCTGAATAATCCGGCGACGTATGAGATTTTGCGGCCGGAGGATTTTGGCCTGACGCGCTATATTCATGTGGCGCATCGGCTGACGGGCTGGAATGCGGTGAAGGGGCGGGCCGAGCAGCTGGGGTTGGGCCTGGATGACGCCCAACTGAAGTATTTGACGAATGAAATTAAAACGATGGCCGATCACGGCCGTATGACCCTTGACGATGTGGATTCCTTGTTGTATGAAGCGGCAAATAGCGTAGGAGATTAGGAGATTGGGAGATTACCCCCAATCTCTTAATCTCCCAATCTCCCAATCTCATTCAATAAGGAGTAGACGATGACCAAACATTTGAATATGGCACAGTTGGAGGCAGGTTTGGCGCAGGTGCAGGATTCGCCGGCCGATGGGGGCGTGGTGCAGATGATTGTGGCCCGACCGGCGGATAATGAGCGGCTGGTGTTGGCGACGGGTGAATTGTCGGTGGCCGATGGGCTGGTGGGGGACAACTGGCAGGCGCGGGGCAGCAAACGGACGGACGACGGTTCGGCCCACCCGGAGATGCAGTTGACGCTGATGAACGGCCGTTTCCTGAACCTGGTGGCGGACAATGACCGGGAACGGTGGCCGCTGGCGGGTGACCAGTTGATTGTGGACCTGGATTTGGGTGTGGAAAACCTGCCAGTGGGGCAGCGGTTGCAGGTGGGTACGGCCGTGGTGGAAGTGACGGCCGTGCCCCACACCGGCTGCGCCAAATTCACCGCCCGCTACGGCATGGACGCCGTCAAATTTGCCAATTCCGAAACCGGCAAAGCTCTGCGCCTGCGTGGCATGTATGTGAAAGTGGTTGAGCCAGGGCTGGTGCAAACCGGAGACGTTGTTTTGAAAATAGGACGCGGATGAACGCGGATGGACGCGGATTTTGGGAATGAGTGCGATAAAAAATCCGCGTCCATCCTGCAAATCCGCGTCCCATTAAAGGAGGAAAAGTGGGACAGACGTTAACGGAACAGATTTTGTCGCAGAAAGCGGGGCGGCGGGTGCAGCCGGGTGATCTGGTGGTGGTGGGGCCGGATGTGGCTATGGGGCATGATTCACTGTCGCCGGGCATCATCAAAGTGATGCAGGAGCGGTTGGGCGTGAGCCGCGTCTACAACCCGGCGCAGGTGGTGCTGGTGCTGGATCATGTGGCCCCGGCTGCAACGGTGGGTGTGGCCGACAACCACAATGTGGTGCGCCGGTTTGCCCAGGAGCAGGGGATTCGCCTGTTTGAAGTGGGGCGCGGCATTTGCCATCAGGTGTTGGTGGAAGAGCGCATTGCCCGGCCGGGTATGGTGGTGGTGGGGTCCGATTCCCACTCTACCAGTTATGGTGCGGTGGGGGCGTTCGGCACGGGCATGGGGTCTACCGATGTGGCCCTGGTGTGGGCCACGGGCAAGACCTGGCTGCGGGTGCCGGAGACGTTGCGCATAATCAGTAACGGCCGTTTCCGCCCCGGTGTAGACGCCAAAGATTTGGCTCTCAAATTGGGCCGTGAATTGACCATTGCCGGGGCCACCTATATGACCATTGAGTATCACGGGCTGGAGTGGCTGCCGCTGCCGGGCCGCCAGACGATTAGCAGCATGGCCATTGAGTTGGGGGCGAAAGCGGGCATCTTCCCGGCCATCGGGGAGGCCTCTGCGGATTGGGATGTGCCTGACTGGCTGTTTGTTGATCCCGATGCTGACTACACCCAGACCGTCACCATTGACCTGGATGCGTTGGAACCGCAGGTGGCGATTCCTCATGCAGTGGATGATGTGGTGGATGTGGGCGCGGTGGCGGGCACAAAGGTGGATGTGGTCTTTTTGGGGACGTGTACCAACGGCCGTTACGAAGATATGCGTGACGCAGCAGACATTTTGCGCGGGCGGCAGTTGGCTCCGGGAATGCGCCTGATCCTCAGCCCCGCCAGCCGGGTGGAATTGCAGCGGGCCATTGCCGATGATACGCTGAACACCCTGCTGGAAGCAGGAGCCACGTTGACCACGCCGGGCTGTGGCCCCTGCATGGGGCGGCACCAGGGTACGCTCGGCGAAGGAGATGTTTGCCTGTCTACGGGCAATCGCAATTTCAAAGGACGGATGGGGCATCCGTCGTCACAAATTTATCTGGCGAGTGCGAGTGTGGCGGCGGCGACGGCCGTGACGGGGGTCATCACCGACCCCAGAGAATTAGGAATTAGGAATTATGAATTATGAAGCGAGGGTGTGGAAATTTGGGGCGGATGTGGATACGGATCAGATTGTGCCGGGGCGGTATGCGCCGTTTATGTTGAAAGAGGGGCAGGATGTGAAGGATTATGCCTTTGTGGAGGCGCGGCCCGATTTTGCGCGGGAGGCAAAAGTGGGTGATGTAATTGTGGCCGGGAATAATTTTGGCTGTGGTTCGTCGCGGGAGTACGCGCCGGAGGCGCTGCGGCGGCGGGAGATTGGGGCGATCATTGCCCCCAGTTTTGCCCGCATTTTCTTTCGTAATGCCATCAATTTAGGCATCCCCCTGTTTAGCTCCGCTGAGGCGGTGGCTTTGCTGGCAGATGGGGATGAGGTGGCGCTGGATTTGGTGCACGGCCGCTTAACCCTCACTCCCGACCTGACCATTGATCTGCCTCCCTTGCCAGAGTTTGCCCAGGAAATTGTGGCGGCAGGGGGGATTGTGGCGTATGTAAGGGAGTACGGCCGTTTTCCGGGTGAAAAGTAGATGCGTGTTTGGGTGGAGATTTGCATTAACAGCACGACAGTCACGGCCGTGCAGCAGCAGGTAGCGGCAGCGTATCGGGGTGGGGCTGATACGGTTGAACTGTGCAGCCGGATGGAATTTGACGGTCTGACGCCGGAACGGGAACATATTGTGGCGGCGCGGGCCGCTTTTGGGGATCGGCCGGGGCTGATGGTGATGATCCGGCCGCGGGCGGGAGACTTTTGTTACACGCGGGATGAAGTGGGCCAGATGAGGCGGCAGGTGGAAACGGCCGTGATCGCTGGCGCAAACGGCGTGGTGTTCGGTCTGCTCAAGGGGCGGGTGCTGGCACTGCCGGAAATGCGCCAGTTAACAGAGCAGGCTCACAGGTTGGGGTTGATCGTGACCTGTCATCGCGCATTTGACGCGGTGGTAAACCAGGCGGAAGCATTGACCCAGTTGATTGACCTCGATGTTGATCGGGTACTCACCAGCGGTACACCCTGGGGTAGTTCCTTATCTGCTTTGGATGGTGTGGGGCTATTGAACCAGCTCATTCAGCAGGCAAACAATCAGTTGGAAATGGTGATCGGTGGCGGATTACACGCTGACAATGCACCTCTCTTGCTGGCGAAATTGCCGGTGGGGCGGCTGGCGATTCATGCCTACTCTGGCGTCTTGCGCAGTGGGTATGTGGCTGAGGCAGAGGTGGCGCGGTTGAGGCAGGTGGTTGTTGATGATTCCAGATTGGTTCAATCTTCAAGATTGAACCAATCTCCAACAGGAGGGTTATGATCACATTTGAAAAGTCGAGACCTATCATTATCGTCCCCTACCAACCCCGGTGGGTGTCTGAATTTCAGGAGCTTGGCGGGCGGCTGCGACAGGTGTTGGGGGGCACGGCCGTGCGCATTGACCACATCGGCTCGACTTCTGTACCTGACCTGCCGGCCAAAGACATCATAGATATTCAGGTGACGGTGGCTGATCTGGATGACCCGGCGATTGTGGCAAAGCTGGTGGGGGCGGGTTATGAGATGCGGGCGGCGTACGGCCGTGACGAATACATCGGCATCCCCGACCCGGATTCACCGGAATTACGGAAACGGTATTGCCGGGAGCCGGAAGGGGAGCGGCGGACACATATTCACATTCGGCAGGACGGCCGTTTTAACCAGCAATACTCCCTCCTCTTCCGCGACTATCTGCGGACACATCCCCTCATGCGTGACGGCTACGCCCTTATCAAAATGCGCCTGGCCGAAATTTTCCCGGACAGCATTGAGGGCTACCTGTACATCAAAGACCCGCTGATGGATATGCTGTTTGTGGCCGCTCAGGAGTGGGCGCAGACTGTCAACTGGCGGCCGGACGAGGCGTATTCGTAAATGAGCTGTAACGATACAGCCCCTTCTGAATCGTTGTTATGGCTGCTGAAAAATGTGGGTGTCCGGGTGGAAAGCTGCCCAGGAAAACCAGAAATGATCAACTTTGACAATCGACGCCAGCGACAGACCGTCCAATTCTCCGGCAATAGCCTGGCCGAAAATGTTCCACACGCTGCCCGTTTCTTCGTTGGCCATACGGCCGTCGGCCATTCTGAGCGTCAACGTTTGCCATTTCAATTTACGGGCCGCGCCGGCCGGTGACTCTACGGCCGGGAGCAGAATGATTGTGGCGGTGGGGGCAACGGCCGTGACCTCCCCATCGCCCGTTTCTGCTGTGGCTGTGGGCACTATCCTGGTTACAGGGCCAATGGGGGGCCGCTCGGCCGGATCAACCGCCGAACGGGCAAATGTGCACGCTGCCAGGCTAAAAATCAGAGGTACCAAACACCCCACCAGATTGAGTCGCCAACGAATGAGCATGAGAAAATCTCCAGGTAGAGAATCCATGTTGAGTCTGGATTACCCATTGGCTGCACGTGGCAGGTTGCAAATGGCAAGTCGTGCATAGAGACGTTGCATTACAACGTCTCTACCAGTGGTGTAGCAAAAAAACGCCAGATTCCAGTAAGATTATGGAACGGCAAAGTGATTGTCAAAAGACAGTTGCGGCTGATAGGTGTCGCCAGGTGTGCTTACGGACATTGTATTGCGTCTGGTCATGTGGCGTTTGATTTTCATCGTGTAAAATCAGCCAAAATGGGATTTGCTCATACGATGGCGATAGAGAAAATACGGACAGCGGGCCACCCACATGAATGAAAAAAGGATGTAAGCTAATCACATTTAATCCGCGTCATCTGCGTGAATCTGTGGGTTATTTTCGAAGGGGACTTCACCGGCTTTGCCGACCACCATCAATGAAAATCCGTAACGCGATTTGACAAATCGCGCTACATCTTCGAAGGAGAAAAAGTAGATGAAAATAAAGTCACGGCCGTCACGCGCCGCTATCTGGCATGAAACAAAAGCATTAACCTTACTCACCATCGGCGTCCTGATCGTGTCCGCCGCCTATGTGATCTTTCAGGTGCCCAACAACATCGTCGCCGGCGGCATTTCTGGTCTGAGCATCATCATCAACCAGTTCACCGGCTGGCCGGTCGGTCTGATGTACTGGATTATGAACCTGCCGCTGCTATTGTTGGGCTTTTTTCAGTTAGGGCGTTGGGGCTTTCTGTACCGCACCCTCATCGCCGCCACCATCTTTTCCGTCAGCACTGACCTGCTGCTGGTTTACCTGCCCCGTGTTATGCCAGAATTTCCCCTCACCGATGACCTGCTGCTTAATACCATTTATGGTGGCATTGTCGGTGGTATTGGCGCTGGACTGATCTACCGCGCCGGCGGCACGATGGGCGGCACGGGTATCCTGGGGCGGGTATTGCAAAAACGGACGGGACGGCCCCTCAGCCAGGTCTATTTTTACTCCGATGGCCTGATCATCTTGCTGGGTGGGGTCGTCTTTGGCCCGGTGATGGTGTTATATGGCTTCCTGATGTTATTCCTGAATGGGCTGGCTTCCGACTACACCCTGGAAGGCCCCAGCACCGCCCGCACGGCCACCATCATCACCAACAAACCGGACGAGATGATTCAATCGCTGATGCAGCGTATTCACCGGGGCGTGACCTATTGGCCGATCACCGGCGGTTATACCGGGCAGCAGCGATACCTGGTGCTTTGCACTGTCACCCGCCCCCAGGTCAATGAACTAAAAGAAGTCGTCGCCGAAGTGGATAAGGAGGCATTTGTGACCATTGGCGTCAGCCACGAGGCCATGGGCAGCGGCTTTACGCCTTTGCCCAAGTCATAGATTTGTAACCTTTGGGCAACGGCCGTGCACTATCATGGCCGTGCACTATCATGGCCGTGCACTATCATGACCGTAAATTGTCATTGCCGTAAATTGTCACCTATGCGTTCATTTGCCGATTGGCTGTCTGGCAGCCGGTCAATTGCCTGAACGTAACATCAAAAGGAGAAATTCATGTCCACATTACCCACTTTACCCGGTATTACTTCCACTATGGTGCAAACCAGCCGGTTGCATACCCATGTTTTGCGCAGCGGCGCGGCGGGGGATACGGCCGTGCTCTTCATTCACGGCAATGTCTCCTCGGCTACCTATTGGGAGGAGACCATGCTGGCGCTGCCCGCCGGTTTCCAGGCCATCGCCCCTGACCTGCGCGGCTACGGCGACACCGAAGCGCAGCCCATTGACGCCACTTTGGGGCTGGGTGATATGGTAGCTGATGTGCAGGCGCTGCTCGCTGCTTTGAACATCAGCCAGTTTCATTTGGTCGGCCATAGCATGGGTGGCGGCGTGGCCATGAAATTAACGATTGCTAATCCCGGTGCGGTACTTTCGCTGACGCTGGTAGACCCGGTGTCCCCCTACGGCTACAGCGGCAGCAAAGGCGCGGATGGCGACCCGGTTTATGATGATGGCGCGCCGGCTGGCGCAGGCGGCGTCAACCCGGAATTTATCAATCTGCTGGCGGCCAAAGAGCGCGGCCTGGAAAACCCCATGTCCCCGCGTAATGTCTTCCGCCAGTTCTACGTCAAACCGCCGTTTATCCCCGCCCGTGAAGATGTGTTGGTAGATTCCATGTTGGCGACGCGCATTGGCGAAGATTTTTACCCCGGCAACGTGGCCCCTTCGCCCCATTGGCCTACGGTTGGCCCCGGTGACAAAGGCGTGGTCAATGCCTTCAGTCGCAAACAGTTCGACGCCAGCGGTATTGTCCACATCAACCCCAAGCCGCCCATCCTCTGGATACGTGGCGCGGACGACCTCATTGTCTCTGACAACGCCATGTTTGATATTGCCGCCCTGGGCGCGATGGGGTTTGTGCCCGGCTACCCTGGCGTGGATGAATGTCCGCCGCAACCGATGCTGGCGCAAACCCGCGCGGTTCTGGAGCAATATACAGCCAGCGGTGGGCACTACCGGGAAGTGGTTATCCCCGAAACCGGCCATTCACCCTACCTGGAGAAACCGGCAGAGTTTAACGCGGCATTTCACGCCTTGATCAATCGTTAGCCCACAAAGAGAGCGTCTGGCAGACCGGTCACGGCCGTTTCCAACACGAGTAAGCTGCCCGCCAGCGGTTGTGCGGCGCGTTCGGCGGCGGATAGGCCCACGCTGGCGCTGGTGATGTACAACTGGTTGAGCGCGGGGCCGCCAAATGTACAGCTTGTCGGCCGCTGCACCGGCAGTGGGATTTCCCGGTCAACGGCGCCATCGGGGGTATAGCGCACAATTTTCCAGCCATCCCATTTGGCGCTCCAGACGTAACCGGCGGTATCCACCGTCAGGCCGTCTGGGAAGCCCTCGCTGTCCTGGGCAAAGATGCGCTCGTTACTGATCTGGCCGGATTCCCCATCAAAATCGTAAGCTACAATGTGGCGGGTGGGGGTGTCGGTGTAATACATGGTGCGGTTATCTGGCGACCAGCCCAGGCCGTTGGAGCAGGTGACGTTTGGGCGCATGAGCTGGCAATTTCCCGTCCCATCCAGCCGATACAATGCCCCCACCGGCGCGGCCACTTTTAGCTCCATCGTCCCGGCCCAGAAATGGCCGTAGCGGTCACACTTGCCATCATTAAAACGGGTACCTCGGTCTGGTTCCGGGCGGCAAATGTTGCTCAATTCGCCGTTGTCCAGATCAAAGCGATACAACCCATCCCGCAGCGCCACAATTGCCCCACCACTCTGCCGCAAGGCAAAACTGCCAATTTGCGAGGGCATGGCCCAGGCGGTATATGCGCCGGTTTCGGGATGGTACCGTTGCAGGCACGGCCGTTCAATATCCACCCAATACAATGCCTGCTCCTGCACCGACCAGACCGGCCCTTCGCCCAACTTATCCTCTGCCGCAAACGCTACCTTTAGCTTCATTGTTTCCTCCTTGGGGAGGAGATTGAGAGATTGGGAGATTGAGAGATTAAATCTCCTAATCTCCCAATCTCCTAATCTCCTAATCCCTCTCTGCCTCCTCCGGCAGCCACCGCCACAACAAAACCGCCGCCGCCAATGCCAACACCCCACCAAACAAGAAGGGCGCCGCCATGCCCAAACCAGGCCAACTGCCCACCCCTTGCCACAACAACCCGGCAATCAGACTGGCGGGCAGGGCGGCCAACCCAATCGTTCCATTAAACCAGCCATAGGCCGTACCCCGTTGATCTTTTTGCACCAGGTCGGCCACAAATGCTTTGGCAATGCCTTCGGCAAAACCATAATACACACCATAGGCCACAAAAAGAATGACCAGATGCCAGCTTTGCTGCGCCAGGGCAAATCCCAGATACACGAGCGCGTAGAGCAGCCAGCCTGCCAGCAGCACCCGCCGCCGCCCCCACCGGTCGGAAAGCGCCCCAATGGGGCCGGAGACGATGGTGTACACCAGG
This sequence comes from Chloroflexota bacterium, assembly GCA_014584575.1. Lineage (GTDB taxonomy): Bacteria > Chloroflexota > Anaerolineae > Promineifilales > Promineifilaceae > CAADGU01. The sequence goes on along the minus strand of JACTMP010000078.1, from coordinate 12,606 downwards.
TTGAACAGCAGCAGCAGCCCCAGGATGGGTAGCAGGGCCAGGCCGGTGGCCTGGGCGCGCAGGATGAGAAAGGCGTCGGCGGAGTTGCCCAGGGTGAACAGGAGCATGATGAACAGGAATTGGTGAAACGGCCGTCCCAATGCCCCCCAACTGATGCGCGAAGAATCCGTTTTGGCTGTCTGCCGGGCTGTTTCCCGTACTCCCACCACCAGCAAGATGACGCCCAAGGTTGCCGGGATCAGGCTTAGCCAGACCAGGGTGTTAAAAGTGGTGCGGGTGAGGGTAGGTGTGTTCCCCTGCCACTGCCAGATGACGAGCATGGCGATGAGCAGTCCCAAAACGGCCCCGGCGGTGTCCCCGGCGCGGTGCAGGCCAAACGCCAGACCGCGCTGCCGGGCGTCTATGCTGTCGGCAATCAGCGCGTCACGGGGGGCGGTGCGGATGCCTTTGCCGGTGCGCTCCACAAAACGAATGGCGAGTACGGCCGTCCAGCTATTGGCCCACGCCAGAAATGGTTTGGCAGCGGTAGACAACCCATACCCGGCCACCGTCAGCCATTTCCGTTTGCCCAACCGGTCGGAATACCGCCCGGAGAGCAGTTTCACCAGGCTGCTGGTTGTTTCCGCCACCCCTTCAATCAGGCCGATAGTCAGGGTGCGCGCCCCCAGCACATTAGCCAGAAAGAGCGGCAGCAAATGAACGACCATTTCGCTGGAGAGATCGGTGAGGAAGGAGACGGCCGTGAGTACCCACACATTCCGCGGCAGCCGCCGCAGCCCACCCGGCGCAGGTGGTATATCTGGTTGCAGTGAACTATTCATGTCGTTGATAGCTAATAAAAATTACTCTACTGGGAGACAGGGGATTGATTAAGCCATCTTCTTGATCAAACCAAAACGATAATCAAATGATATCCATGCCAGTTCAAATTCGGATATTGGTATGGCAATTGGTGTATGGTCAAACATGGGGTCATTCACCAGTATATTTTTCTCATCAAAACCCCTGACCAGAACAGCGTGATCAGTCGCATATGCCCAATAAGACAAATCAGCCGTTCGCACCAGAGCGATACAGGGATGTTCATTTTCCAGATATTCTTTCAACTCCTCTATCGAACCTTCTCGATAGATCACATCAACGCCCAGAGAGGTCAAATACTTCAAGTTTTGCCCGGCAGCGCCAAATGACTTGACCTTGAGAAGCCTTAAAAGCGAATCGTATGTGGCATTGACATTCACAAATGCCAGCGCCATTGCCGCGCAAGCAGCCAGACAATCAGCTTGATGATGTTGTTTGATGTGCGGAACTGGAAGCAAGATAGTGGGCACGATTTTCTATCTCTTCAATCCGATCTGGAGACACAGATAATTGGCCGGTTTCTACATCTACATCTATGAATCCTACCTCCCCTCTGTCCCCTGTAGGTGGGAGCGACAGGACAACGGGCACACGCCAACAAATCCGCTCCCCTAATACCAGGACGGGATCGCCACCATGAAGATGGGTGCTGATTTCGTCGGCTACAAATCCGGCTACTTTTTGTCTGGCGCTAAAAGCAGTGACGTTTATCGTGGCTGACAACTGGATATTCACAGATAATTGCCCCGACTTTGGCGTTAAACTTTCAATTTCAAGTGTCATGCGCTTTACCCTATGCCATCATTATCTTGGTGAATGGAGGTTATATTGACATTGTATCAGTTGTTATTGCCCAAGGGTACTTGTGAGTACGGCCGTATCTCTTCATTCTCCCCGCAATAAATTTGCCAGACCGCGTTCCCTGGCCACATCGCGCACGTAGAGCATAAACGACGGCCACCAGATCAGGTCATTGGTCAGAATGACCCAGCCAAAAGCCAGTGGTAGCTGCCCCATGCCCACTGACCAGACAAAACCGATTGGCCCCAACATCTTGCCCGCCAGCCCAATCAGAATCAGATGCGGATGGCGTTCCGGGTATCGGCCGGCCCACCAGTAAGCGGGCGCATACACCAGCACAAACATGCCCACCACCTGCCACAATGGCAGAGAGTCCGGCGGCGGCATCCCGATGCGCTGAAATATCCACTCTGGAAACAAAACATTCAGGCTGCCCCACACCAGATTGTATACGGCCGCTGCATAAAACCACCCCCGATAAAACCCCAAGTTCATATGCCAGGCTTAAGCAGTTACACAGCAACCGATTCTACTGACCATTGGCTCATCCATTGAACAATACGGCCGTGTAGAACCTCTAAATACTTTTCCAGACGACTGCTTTGGGCGGTTGTCAGGTTGTTGTCTTGTAGCATCTGCTCGCCTAAAGTTACAGCCCGATATAAATCTCCAGCCTGCGCCCAGCAGCTAACCGCGCTGAAACGGTGAATAAACGCCTTATCTTGAAAGCCCATGCCAGTTAAGTCGGTAGCCAATCTTTCCTCAATCTCAGCCGCTTCCGCAAACCGTTGTGCCGCCGCTTCAAAATCCCCTTGCGCCTTCAGTAGATTAGCTTCCAAAATAAGGTCAGATTTTAATCGTTCATTTGCTACAAACGAATCTGACAAATTTTTCCTGATAATACCTGAATTCATATTATTCATCCCCTGCACGCCTTGGGACCGGGTGATGGAAGGACAGAATGGAATGCAGTTCTTCAAATCCCGTGACGCTGACGAAGCCGTCAACCCCGTATGGGTTGCTTAGAAATTGTTTCACTTTAGCTCGATGCCGACCCTCTACATCTTCATTGATCGTTCCACTGATTTCAAGTCCATACTCGTGTTCATCGTTACCCACCCAATAATCAAAACCGTCACCAGCTTGTGTGACGTGCAACACACGAAAGCCAGTATAAAACGGTAAAATCACACAGGCAACCCCACACGCTGCCCACTCGGTAATAACGTGCTCCTGAACGGGTAGTATGGCACGTTCTTGGGGCAACGGCGACAGGCTTAATTCAAGGTGGTGATGTGATTCGGCTGACTCACCGATTCCTCGCAATATCACATCTAAAACAACTTTGCCGTTTCCTACCGATGGCCATAAGCGATAGCCAACAAAAGGCAAGAACAAAGCCATGTCTATGTTGTTCTGTTGACCAATGTCTTCAAAGTTGATGCTATCCATGTGTTTGCTGTATCAGTTCCCACAGCTTGCTAGGGCTGAGGGGGATTTCGCGGATTTCCAGGGTGGGGAGGTGGGTTAGGGCATCTTCCACGGCCTGGGCGAAAAGGGGGCCTGTGGGGATGGCGCCGGCTTCGCCTGCGCCTTTGATGCCCAACGGGTTCAGCGGCGAGGGGGTGACTTCGTGGCCGATTTCGATGCGCGGGACGTCGGTGGCGGTGGGGATGAGGTAGTCCATGAAGGAGCCGGTGAGCAGTTGCCCGTCTTCGTTGTAGATGATTTGCTCGTAAAAAGCGTTGCCAATGCCCTGGGCCACGCCGCCCTGAATTTGCCCGTCCAGAATGAGCGGGTTGATCACCCGGCCGCAGTCATGCACGACCACATATTGCAAAATTTTGACTTCGCAGGTGTCCGGGTCTACCTGGACGATCATGGCGTGGACGCCGGCGGCCGTAGCCCCATATTCCGGGCCAAAGTAGTTGGTCGCTTCCAGCCCTGGTTCGGTGCCTGGTTTGACTGCGCCGCGCATGGGGTTGGCCTGCTGCGCCAGTTGGCCGAGGGGGATGGACTTGTCCGGTGTGCCCTTGACGTACACACGGCCGTCCGCCAACACCAAATCCTCCTCCGCCGCCTCCAAAAAATCGGCCGCCAACTTCAGAATCTTCTGCCGCACATCACGCGCCGCCTCGTTGATGGCATTGCCCGCCACCACCGCCCCCCGGCTGGCAAACGTGCCCGCGCCCCAGTGGAATTGGTCGGTATCCCCGGTGACAATATCCACATCGGAGACGTTTACACCTACCTGATCGGCCACAATTTGGGCAAAGCTGGTGAAATGCCCCTGCCCCTGGGTGCCGATGCCCGTAGCCACACTGACCCGGCCGCTGCTCTGCACCTGCACCCGCGCCCCCTCATACGGCCCAATGCCCGTGCCTTCCACATAGGCGACGATGCCCAACCCCAAAGGTCGTCCTTCGGCCCGCGCCTGCGGCTGGATTTCATGGCGGAATTTCTCATAGCCAATCATCTCTAATGCTTTGTTCAGGATGGGTTCGTAATTGCCGCTATCATAGGTGAGCGGGGCGAAGTCCTGGTAGATGATCTGGTTGTTGTAGGGGAATTTGTGCGGCGGGATGAAGTTGCGGCGGCGGATTTCAGCCTTGTCTATGCCCAGTTCGCGGGCGGCGATGTCCAGCAGCCGCTCGATGACAAAGACGCCGTGCTGCCGCCCCGCGCCGCGGTAGGGGGTGACGAGCGTTTTGTTGGTGAACACGGCCGTAAACTCTGATTCATAGTGGGCGATGTCATACGGCCCCAACAGCGTACACTGGCTGTTCAGCGCCACCGTCAGGCCATAGGGCGCGTAGGCTCCCTGGTCGTGCAGGAATACATCGTGGATACCCAGGATACGGCCGTCCCGCGTAAACGCCGCCTCCACATCATGAATTTGACCGCGCTCATGGGTGGTGGCCACAAAATTCTCGGCGCGGTCTTCAATCCACTTCACGGGCCGATTCAGCCGCATCGCCGCCCAGGGGATCAGCACCTCTTCCGGGTAAAACATCATAATCTTCGGCCCAAAGCCGCCGCCGATATACGGCGCAATCACCCGCACCTGGTTTTCCGACAGTCCCAACATGGCGGCCATGCCGTTGCGAATGAAAACGGGCGCTTGCGTGGTGTCCCAAATGGTCAGCCGCTGGGCGCGGCGATCCCACTCCGCCACCACGCCCCGGTTTTCCATGGCGGCGGCGATGCCGTGATCATAATGGAAGCGGCGGCTAATGAGCAGGTCGGCCTGACTTTTGGCGGTGGCATACTCCCCTTTTTTCTGCACCACGTGGGCGGAGATGTTGCTGCCCAGGTCGTCGTGTACCAACGGGGCGTCGGGTTGTAAAGCTTGTTCCAGGTCGGTCACGGCCGTGAGCGGCTCATAATCTACAAACACCAGTTCGGCGGCGTCTTCGGCAATATAGCGGCTTTCGGCGATGACCAGGGCCACCGGTTCACCCACATGCCGCACTTTGTCCTTTGCCAGGGGCACCTGGGTGCGCTGGTTAAAAACGATGTCTTTGACCGGCGGCGGCGGCACGAGCAGGGGGCCAGGTTGCCAGTAATCGCCCAGGTCTACGGCCGTGATCACCGCCAGCACGCCCTCTTTCTCCACGGCCATCGAAACATCAATGCTCAGGATGCGGGCATGGGCATACGGACTGCGCACAAAAGCGGCGTGGGCCATGCCCGGCAGGTGGACATCATCCGTAAACAACGCCTGCCCGGTCAGCAACCGGGGGTCCTCATTCCGTTTAATTCGTTCGCCAAAAAACTGTGTTGCCGCCATAAAACCTCAACTATCAACGCAAAGGTGCAAAGGAGTAAAAGGGCAATGCCAAAGAAGGGTGAGCAAACTATAACGCCCTCAGTTGCAGTGGGCAAGCCATTTTATCGGTCATCAAATAGGGGGTTTCCATTTTGGCCTCCTTTGGTTTTTCTGGCACGGGGTAGGGGAGCGGGTCATTACTGACGCGAATCCGCCCAGTGAACTACCGCCAGTGACAGGCCGGACAGAATAAATATACCAGCTACCAACGGTAAAATCGTGCCATTGTAGCTTTGCCCAATCAGCGTTCCTAGCAAGACGGATAGGAGGGTAGAGAGGGCGCCAACAACCGCAGCCCCGGTTCCGGCGATATGGCCCAGGGGCGCCATTGCCAGCGCATTCAGGTTGCCAAACAGGATGCCAACGCAGAAAAAGGAGAGCATCAGATAAACGATTAATGCCCATAAAGGCGGTACGCCCTCTGCTAATATAGCCAACCCCAGAGCAACAACGGACAGCACAAAGATGGTTGACAACGATTTTCTAACCAGAAGGTGCATACCAAAACGCATGACCAGGCGTGTATTGAGAAATGTAGCCACGCCAACGGCCGCAGATAACAGGGCAAAGTAAAGGGGGAATTGTTCGCCCAGTGCATATAATTCTTGAAGAATCTGTTGCGAAGAGTTCAGGTAGCCAATCAGGATGCCGCTAATCAGGCCGGCCGTGACCGTATACCCCAGCGCCGGCCGAATGGTGACCACCTCACGAATCGTCAGTATGATTCGCCGGGCTGAAAATGGGGCGCGATGTTCAGGGGACAGCGTTTCCGGCATTCGTAAAGCAAACCAGATGGTGACGATGGCCGCCAATAATAAATAGCTGCCAAAAATGGCCCGCCACCCGGTGAAGAGCAGGATGGCCTGTCCAAATGTAGGCGCAATCATGGGCACCAGGATGAACACCGTCATCACGAAGGACATCACACGGGCCATGCCCCGGCCTTCATATTGATCCCGCACCAGCGCCACTGTCACCGCTCGTGGCGCGGAGATGCCAATTCCCTGCATGAGCCGCCCCAATAGCAACATGGGAAAGTTAAGGGCGAGCATGGATGGCAGTGTGCCGAGCATAAACAGGGCTAATCCGGCATAAATGGCTGCCTTGCGCCCGATGCTGTCCGATAATGGCCCAAAAAACAGTTGTCCACAGGCTAGACCCAGGAAGATCATGGAAATAACCCACTGGCGTTCATTGGCATTTTGCACCTGCAAATCGGTGCTGATTTGCGAAAGCGCGGGCAGGATGGCATCAATTGATAGCGCCGTCAGGGACATCAGCGAGGATACCAGGATGACAAATTCAGCAAAAGCGGGGCTTGTTTTAGTTTTGGTGGAGATCACAGCCTATAACATCCTTATACATCATCAATTGGCGGCTCATGGAGCATCCAGTTCAGTTCGCTATCCCGCAGGAAATGATTGGGCCAGTCGAGCGATTTTTCGGTGATGCCTACAAATTCGAGTACCTGATTGCCGAGGTGGTTGATGTGATTCTGGTCGTGGGTAGTCAGCAGTTGCTGCAACGATTCAGCAAAGGCAATGGGCTTGTGCGCTGCCTTCTCCGTCTCCCGTAGCAGCCATTTGTGAAAGGGGTAGAGCATCTCGTTTTCATTGAGGATGAGACGGCAAGAAAACAAGACCGTTTTTTGAAGGGCGAGGAGGGTCAGGTAGTTGTTCTGTTTTTTCACGCCCTCGCTGTAGAACCAGCGCCAGGCTAACAGTTGGGCGGCGAACCGCTGGCGGCGTGTGGCTTTTTCCGCTGTGGGGAATCTGCTCACGTCGGCTAATAGCTGATCCAGGTTTTCGACTTGTGAAAACAGAATGGTGTTGTCTTTGTAGGCATAACGCGCCGGGTCGCTGCCTTGTTCGCTGATTTTTTGCAGGAAATCCAGGCTGATGACTTTGCAATCCACATAGCCGCCGGGGTTGGTGCAAATGTCCCACAGGCTAAACGCCAGTTTGTGCTCCTGTTTTCGCCGGGCATATTCGGCTTCGTCTACGATGAGGGACAGGTCTATGTCTGAATCTGAGGCGGCAAAGCCATGCGCCAGTGAGCCGCCCAGCAGGACGGCTAATATGGTGGTATCTGTCTGGTATCTGTCTAGGAATGTTGTGATTGCTTCCTGGTGATGGTGTTCCATGTTGTCCTCGTTTTGGTTTTCCGGTGTGAATGATTGCCGGACAGGTAATGGACTATATTGTATAGCTGACGGGTAGACAATGATTACGGCCGTGCCCACCCATTTTGTGCCCGTGCCCTCCGATTTTGTCCTCGTCCCCGCCCATTCTGTCCTCGTCCCCCTCTATTCCATACCCGTCCCCGCCCATTTTGTACCCGTCCCCACCTATTCTGCCCTCGTCCCCACCTATTCCATACCCGTCCCCACCCATTTTATACCCGTCCCCACGGGGACGAGGGCAAAATGGCCGGTGCATGGCACAAAATGGCTGGTGCAAGGGGCAAAACGGCTGGTGCAAGAGGCAAAACGGCCGTTGCATAGCATAAAACGGCCGTTGCATGGCATAAAACGGCCGTTACATGGCACAAAATGGCTGGTGCAAGGGGCAAAATGGCCGGTGCATGGTAGAAAACGGCCGTTGCATGGCACAAAACGGCCGTTGCGGAGCGTCAAGCAATAGGGTGTCAGTTACAAGGTGGATAATGTTGGGCTACGGCCGTTACCTGCTCAATCCTACAACAACTTTACGTGAGGGTATTTGAGAATTCTGCTATCAACCGTCAACAAAGCGCAATCATGGACACGTGCCGTAGCTACAATAATTTGATCTGCCGGATCGCGGTGAAAATCCCCGGGCAGCCTTGTTGATTCCACGATGATCTTGGGTGTTAAAGAAAGCAATTGAATACCCGGATATTGAAGCGCCGTCTCCAGCCATTCATCTATTGCGCAATGGAGAATTAACTTTTTCAGTTCAACTAATTTGGCTACTTCCCAGCAAGAAAAGATACTAACTCCCAACCCCTCATCTTCATGGCTCTGAATCAATTCACGAAGCCTCTCGGTCAATTGGGGGTCATGATGAACCCACCACACCCAAATATGGGTGTCCAGTACAATCACTGCAACACCTCCCAATCAGCTTCCGCAACTGGTTCGGTTGGATCTAGATACGTGATTGGCTTTCCCCAAAAAGGATAGCGCTTTTCATCAGTCTGGTGGCCTGAGCGAGGAATGATGATAACTTCTATCTTCTCACCAGCATTGAAAGGCAAATCCTTTAAGGTCAATGTCCCCTTTTTTTCCATCGTGAGTTCGTAAGCAAATACTTGCATCTTGCCCATCTCCAAATCAAATTGACTCCCCAAACTTGACATGACCACATTATAACATGACGTTTGTGTAAGCGGAATTGAGAACGTTGTAGCTACCTACGGCCGTCACCCTTGCCCCCCATCACAACAACTCTGGCTGTTTAATGTAATCTTCCGGCTTAATGGAAATCGCCTGGCTGGCGCTGTCTGTGCCCATGCTGATGCCGTAGATGGTTTGCGCCGCCTGCACCGTGCCCCGATTGTGGGTAATGATGATGAACTGCGTCTTCAGGCTCAACTCTTGCAGCAATTCCCGAAAACGGTTCACATTTGCCTCATCCAGCGCCGCATCCACCTCATCCAACACACAAAACGGCGTGGGGGCCACTTTGAGCAGGGAGAAGATGAGGGCGACGGCCGTCAATGACCTTTCCCCCCCCGACAACAACCCCAACGCCTGCTCGCGCCGGTTGGGCAGCCGGGCAATAATGTCCACCCCACTGATCGTCAAATCATCCGGGTCTGTCAGCACCAGCCGCGCCGCGCCGCCGCCAAATAACTGCGTAAAAATGCCGCCAAAAACGGCGTTCACCTTATCCACCGTCTCCGCAAACGCCCGCGAGGTCAGGTCATCCAGTTCGGCGATAATTTTGCGCAACTGCACCTCCGTCTCGTTCAGATCGGCCACCTGCTGCGTCATAAAATCGAAGCGTTCCTGCGTCGTCTCGTACTCTTCCGGCGCGTCCAGGTTGATGGCCCCCATGCGGTGCATTTGCGCCCGGTACTCTTGAATGGTGCTTTCGATGTCCCCCGGCAGTTCGGTGACAACGGGCAGCGTCTCTACGCCGCTGATGGGCAGCGGCGTGGGGCCGGTCTGGTCTTCATCGTAAGGCAGGGCTACCAGCCCCAGGTCGGTCTTGATGCGCTCTTGCAAATTTTCCAGCCCTGTCTGGCTTTGTGTGAGGGCGATGCGGGATTGGGTGTAGAGCGTTTCGGCGTCGTGCGTCTCTTTTTGCAACACGGCCGTGCCCTCCTCCATTTGCGCCAATTCCAACCGCGCCTCACTCACCCGCTCCTTCAACGGCCCCAGCCGCGCTTCCAACTCCGCCACCTGATCAAACAGGCGGGTGCGCTCCTGTTCCTCGGCCGCCTGTGACAATTGCGCCTGCTCCTGCTGCAACTGGCTGCGCCGCTCTTGCAGCCGCGCCAACTGCCCGGAAAATTGGGCCAGCGTCGCCCGGCGGCTGTCTACCACCGCCTGCCGCCCGGCCACAATCGTTTGCGCCGCGTTCACCGCTTGCTGCAAACCATCCCGCTGCTGCTGTGATTCCGTCACCGGCAGCGCCGCCAGTTTCCCCTGTGCCCCGGCTGCCGTCTTTTCCAGCGTCACCAGTTCGGCCGTATCCTGTTCGATTTGGGCTTCAATTTCACCAATCCGCTGCTCCAAACGGCCTATTTCTTGTAGTTGATTTTGTCGCTGCCGTTCGGCAAAGGTCATTTGCTGGCGGTAACGGTCTATCTCCCGTTGTGTTTGCGCCATTTCTTGCCCGGCTTCCGCCAGCAGCCGCGCCAACCGCGCCTCTTCGTTTTGCAGGTCATCCACCTGGTTTTGTTGTTGTTGGATGGTGGTTTGTTGGGCAGTCACGGCCGTTTCCACCGCCCCCACCTTTTCCCGTTCTGCCACCAACATCACCTGCGCCTGCCGCCATTCCGTCTCCCGCGCCAGGATGCTGCTCTGCCCGCTGCCCGTCTCCACCAGCCCACCGGGATGGGCGATAAAACCGTCGAGGGACACGGCCGTGCAGCCCGGCGGCAAATGGCTGGCAATGCGGTACGCCGCCGCCGCATCCTGCACCAGCAAAATCTGGCCCAGCAGCAGTTCGGCGGCCCGTTCCGCCTCTGGCCGCGCCGACACCAATCCCGCCGCCCAACCAATCACGCCCGCATCTTCGGGCATTTCCACCAGTTCTGGCAGTTGGATGCGGTTCAGGGCGATGGCTGATAAATTGGCGCCATTCTGCGCTGCCAGCACCTCCCACAATGCCTTCTCGTCCGGCAGCAGCAGCGCTCCCAGCCGCGCCTGCATGGCCGCGGCAATAGCCGGTTCATACGTCGGGGGAATGGTGATGAAGTTGACCAACGTCCCGATGATGCCGTTTTTACCGGCGGCCACCTCTTTCAGGCGCAGCCCGTCCAGCATGTCGGCGCGGGCTTCCAGGCGGGCCAGGTCACGGCGGCGCTGCTGAAGCTGCTGTTCAGCGTCGCGGTGCGCCTGCCGCTCTGTTTTCAGGTCACGGATGAGCGCCTGGCGCTGGCTGATGATGGCCTCGCGCTGCTGGCGCAGGTCGTCGTTTTTTTGTTGGGCGGATTGCAACACGGCCGTCAACCGTTCAATCTCCGCCTTCATTTTCTCCGGTTCATCGCCGCCAGCCGGCTGTTGCTCTGCCTGCCGTTCCTTGAGCCGTTCTCGCAATTGGTTGATTTGCCCCTGCGCCTGGGCCACCCGGTTTTGTTTGTCGCGTTGCTGTTGGGTGGCCTGCTGCACGGCCGTTTGCCATTTGTCAATCTCGCGCCGGGTGGTTTCAAAATCGGCGTTGTACTGCTGCCACTGCCCCCGGCTTTGCTGCAATTCGGCCTGGGCCGCGGCCAGATCGGTCAGAGCCGCTGTCAGTTCAGCCTGCGCGGCCGCGGCCTGCTGCTCCAAACCGGGCAAATCGGCCGCCACTTCCGCCAGCCGCCGCGCCAATGATTCCCGGCGTTCGCCCATGATGGCCGCCTGCCGCCGCGCCGTTTCCAGTTGGTCGCGGGTGTCATCCCGCTGGTTTTGCAGTTCGGCCGCCTGCTGCTCCAGCCGGTGCAGACGGCGGCGCAGATCGTCCCCATTTTCCTGGCGCACCCGCAGTTTGTGGCGATTTTGCTGCCAGGCGGTTTCGGCGGTCACGGCCGTGTCCCGCACCTGGCGCAATTCCTTCTTCGCCTGCTCCCATTTGTACCCATACCAAAGGCGCAACAGGTGGTGCAGGTCGGCCTGAATTTGCTCGTAATTGCGGGCGCGAGTCGCCTGCCGTTTGAGGGAAGCCAGCCGGGGCTGGATTTCCGCCAGGATGTCATGGATGCGCTGTAAATTGTGCTGCGTCTCTTGCAAGCGCCGCAATGTTTCCGCCCGACGGCTCTTGTAATGATTGGTGCCCGCCGCCTCTTCAAACAGCGCCCGCCGCTCCTCGGAACGCAGCGAAAGCGCCTGGTCTACCAACCCCTGGCCGATGATGGTATAGGTGCGTTCGGCCAGACCGCTGGTCGCCAGCAGGTCGGTGATGTCTTTCAGGCGCACCTTTTGGCCGTTGAGAATGTACTCATTCTCGCCGGAGCGGTAGGCGCGGCGGCCGATTTCCACTTCGCTGTAGTCAATGGGCAGCCAGCCTTCACTGTTGTCCAGGGTGAGGATGCTCTGGGCCATGCCGGCGCGGGCACGGCTCTGGCTGCCGGCGAAGATCATGTCGGTGGTGCGTTTGCCGCGCAGGGTGCTGTAGCTTTGTTCCCCCAACACCCAGCGCAGGGCGTCGGCAATGTTGCTCTTGCCGCTGCCGTTGGGGCCAACGACGGCCGTGATGCCCATATCAAAGATAAATTCAGTTTTGGTGGCAAAGGTTTTGTACCCTTGCAGGGAAAGGCGTTTGATTCTCATAAGCGGCGGGCAGTATAGAGGGAAGTGGGCAGGTGATCAAGTGTTTAGGTGTTTAAGCAGCAATTCTCAATTTGGCGAAACCCGGCGATTAAAATCGCGGCTACAAGCAGCAAAGCCGACCTTCGTCGGCTAAGACCAGTCGGCGAAGGCCGAC
>JACTMP010000008.1 GCA_014584575.1 Chloroflexota bacterium | reverse complement strand
GTACACACCACCCACGATGGGGACACGGCCTTTGCCCTGGCCACCGGGCAGGTGGAGGCAAATTTTGATCTGGTGGCGAACACGGCCGTACATGTCACCACCGAAGCCATCCGTAACGCCGTCCGTTTTGCCCGGTCGGTAGTGGATATTCCCGGCCTGGCCTCATAATCAGACGAATCACGATTCCGGTACGTCTTGCAGCAACATATCGAACTCTTTAGCCGCCTCCCCCAACAGGCCATGCCCTTCTGCCAGACTAAAAAAATCCCACTGATCGTCATGCGGGAAAACATCCAGAAACCAGCAAAGAGCGGCAATTTGTGGCTCCTCATTGACAACATCCAGAGCACTGGTGAGCCAACCAGGGGCATAATTTTCAGCCGGTTCACGATTGCTGCCTGGGTGATAGGTATGCGTCGCAGTCACATAAACCGGCGTTCCCCTGGTGTGTGGTTGGGCATTGATAATCTCCAGCCACTCTTGATAGACACGAAAGCCGGCCTGCGCCGCCGGCCATTCTGGGTGTGGCAAATTCAGGCGAGGTTCACCGGCTCGCGCCAGGTCGGCAAGTTCCGGGGCGTCTGGATAACCAGGGGCCTGCACGGCAAAACCATCTGGGGCATTGAGGGCGATGCCATATTGGGATTTGTCTTGGGCGGATTGGTTCACGGCCGTGACCAGCGCATAAAAATAGTTCAACCAGGGCGCTGCCTGCGGAAATGGTAGCGCCCCATCCTGATCTACATTCCAGGGAGCGACAGGGCCAACCAACACCCGCGCCGTCTGGTTTTCGGCGCGAATGGTTTGCAGCGCGTTGTCCGTGTTTGCCGGCGGCGCATTGTAACCGTTGAAGACACGAGCATACCAGCCGGGCGTGACCGGTTGGCCGGGTGATTGGCTGTTGTTGGCTGCCGTGTTAAAGCTGCTGCCAATGATGTAACCGTATACTCTTTGCAGCCGATCATCCCGCGCCAGCCGCCGCAGATAACGCAAATAAAGCTCCAATGCCCGGTAATCATCCACCGGCGGGATGCTTTGCCCCTGCCCAAAATCCACTCGCACCAGGACGCGCAATCCTTTGGCGGCCGCCGCTTCTACCCGCTGCGCCAGATCATCAATCCCCCAAAACTCTTCTTCCGCCAGTTGGGCATACGTGATTTCCACATCCCACCCGGCGCGATTGTGCCAGTTGCGATCAGGGTCGGCCAACACCACGCCCAGTTTGGTAGGGATGGCAGCGGATGGTGGCGCGGCGGGCGGCGTTTTGCCCACATTGACCGTTGTCCAATGCTGGCAGCCGGTATGGCAATCGTGATAAAAGGCCAGGGTATAACCCGGTTCATCGGGCACGGTAAATGACCAGTTCCATTGGGTCACGGCCGTAGCCCTGTCCGTTGTATGGCTTTCCAGCGTACCCTCAGCCGTACCGGCCAGCAATTTGACGTAGGCCCAGGGAACGGTATCGAAGATAACGGTCGTGGCTCTTTCACCAGGCCGCAGGATTTCATTCTCCAGGCGCACCTGGGGCCAGGCGCTTATTTGCTGCCAGTTATCGGGTACCAACAGCACCTGCCCCGGTATGGGCGCAAAATACCAGGCCATAAGGAAAATCAGAACGGCAACCAACAAAATAAGTGGGGTACGTACCGGGCGTGGATTCACAAAAACGCTCTCCCTCTGTCATGCACTTTCTTCGGGCTAACTATAACCAACGAATGGCCTGCCTGCAAAACTGTTACACAACTGTAACACGGCCGTTGCCGAATTGTGACATTCACCTACTATAAACGTAAGCGTACAGGTGCAACGCACTTCACATTCAAACCTGACAGGTCTCCGAAGACCTGTCAGGTTTTGTTCACCTTATTTGGTTGCCAATCCAATCCTAAGTGCGTTGCCCCTCTGGGATAAAAAAAGAAAGCGTGACACCGGTTTTTCCATCAGCGGGGGGACTCTCAATTTCTAGCCGGGCGCCGTGCAGGTGCAAAATCTCGGCGACAATGGCTAAGCCCAGGCCGCTGCCCTGGCTGTCCTGGTTAACCCGATAGAGCCGTTCGGCCACACGCGGCACATGTTCTGGGGGAATACCGGGGCCGGTATCTTGAATCGTGACCCTGACGCCATCCGTCTCTGGCGTCAGGCAAATGGAGATATGATCGCCGGCACGGCCGTACTTCACACTGTTATCCAGTACATTCAAAAACACCTGCTTGAGTTTGTCAGCGTCGCCATAGACAGGCGGCAATGGGGCTGCCGCTTCCAGCGAAATGGTGATGGCTTTGGCATCAGCGGTGGGCAGGAGTTGGGTCACGGCCGTTTCCGCCACCAACAGCAGGTCACACGGCCGTTTCTCCACTTCCGCACTCATTTCCAGCCGCCCTAGCTGCACCATCCCCTGCACCAGATGCGCCAGCCGGAGCATCTCCTGGTGGGCGATGGTTAAGGACTCCTGGCGGGTCGGTTCGTCAATACTCTGTTTGCGGGCAATATCCAGGTGGGCGAGTACGGCCGTGAGCGGCGTCCGCAGTTCGTGTGATAACGTCCCCAAAAACATTTGTGCGTTCTTTTGTAACCGCTGCTGTTCCGTCACATCGGTTAAAAAGGCCAGGCTCAAACGGGGTAACGGGCAAATCCACCAGGTCATCGCCCGGCCATCGGGCAGGCTCATCAGACGGTAAACGGTTTCGTAATCGCCGCGTTGACGGGCTGCGGCCGCATCGGCCATAAATGGCTGCTGCCAGCCATCATTCTGCCTGAGTCGCCGGGCATAACTGTTGTGATAGAGGAAACGGCTTTCCCCATCCAGCAGCGCCAGGCCGAAGGGGGCGGCGTCTAAGACATGGGCCAGCGATTCCGGTTGAGCGCCCGTGTTTTGCAACAAAGGGTCGCGAAAACGCCGGCGGTCCAGGGCAACGGCCAGCAAGGCCACCGCCAGACATAGCAATAACAGGATAAAAACTAATGTGTGCAGGGAAACGGCCGTCATCAGGCAGCGACTATAGCCAAATCAATGGCCGTGGGCAACGAACCCGGTTGTTACAAAACTGTGACACGACTGTGACACGGCCGTTGCCGGATTGTAACATTCGTATGTTATAGTTTCCCCGGTTTAGCTAGACCTCCGATAAAGAAAAAAAACAAGAGAAAAGACTAAAAAGGGATCAATAAAATGACCAGAAAAATTGTAACGAGGCTTAGATGGAAACACCGAATTGGCATATTGCTTCTGGCATTTCTAGCTTTAATGCTGGCGACAGCAGCTTATGCCTGGACAGTATCGGTGCGTTATGTACATGATTACCAGACCGATTGGAGTGCAGATGATGGTTGGCATAGAGGTCAAATCGAATGGTCTGGCGGTAAACGCTACATCCGTGCTGGTGATGATTACGTTAAATGGAACACCTTCATACCACAGTCAAGTGGTTATCTGGCGATGGTCTACCACGCTTTTCAACCCAATACAAACAATTGCGGCAATATTCGTGTTGGAGATCATGCCTGGTCTTGGTCAAATTTACCAAATGTCACTTTCTCAACAAAAGGTTGTGGGGCAGGTGCGGACAATGAATGGCGAGCAGAAGTGCGTAATAACAACATCACGGCAGGGACCAACTATTATTTCCAACATCTTTTTTGAGATACTACCAGCGGCAATAATGGTACCGGAGAAATAACAACCAACACTTACTGGGTTACTACCTTCGGTGGCGCAGGCCCGTATCATGGCAAGTTCTGCATTAACTCAAGTAACGTATATGCGCCCACTAATGGGCAGTGTTGATATTTAAGGCCAATAATCCAAAAGGGATAAAGAAAATGAATAGCAAACAAGTAAACAAGAAGTGGCTTTTACTAATACCCGCGTTTCTGCTGGCAGCCATGTTGGGCATACTTTTCCAACAGGAAGCCGCCTCGCTCCCAACAGAAGAGGTAACCATCGTGTATTGGGAAACGGATAGCGAATATGGCGTGAATTATGGTTACGCCGTGGACAACCTGGCACACGAAGCTGTGGCTGAAATTTATCCTGACTATAGTTCCGTAGAAGGTATCTACAGTTATCGGGATTTTAGCCATAAGGAACTGGCTGACCTATTGAAAAATCTGCAACCTGAAGAATTAGTTCCCCTTAAAATTACGTTCACCGGGCCATTGACGAAAGATGAATTCACCGACTTTGTCACAAAATATGAAATCGTGGCCGACAAATACACAATCTTCTTACGAGAGCCGGACGGAAAAATTGTGACGGTTCAGGGCAGCCCAGATGAAGATGGCGTACTCATTCCTGAATCGCTGTTGGCTATGGCAATGGCCGGCGTTCATGAGGCGAGCGGCACTGGGACGGAGTCTTTAGGATGGGTAGATGTCAGTGGCCTGGTAACAGCCAAATTGATTCCAGTCATTAGCGGGGACAAGGATGTCTTCCTGACTGACGGCATGGAGGCTGTGCTTCAAACCAGCTTAACGGACTCCAGGTTAAAGGAAGCGCATATTCCCCGTGCTGTGCGTCGGGATGTTTTAGCCGGCGGGTTTGCCGCGGTGGGGATGCCGCCGATAGCCTCCTTTTTATACGACTATGGATTGATGGAAATGGCCGGGCAGCAAAATTAGCCCGGCGGCAAACAAGCGATGGCGTGCGGCCCACTTTTAGAAGTGGGCCGCACCTGAGGAAGTTATGAGATTATTTCTTTTCACAGCCATGGTTATCTTTTTATTTGGCGCGGCAATCATTATCGTCCGGGAAATACAGACTCCTGTTTGTGAATCACCAGTGATTGCCTTTGTTCGAAGTGAAGAACGCCAGCCAGAGGTAATCGTCAAAAATCTCATCGCCGAACTGGGCGGTTTGCCGAGAACAGATTTAGACATCTATGAGGTACGCAACTCAGTTACGTCTGCGGCCGCCGTTTATCCTGTCAAGGATTGGAGCATCGAACTTTCGAGAGTAGCCCGCGCCACCCACCTGGCTCTTTTTGATGATGACCCAACATACAAACAGGATTTTATCATCCATGTCATGTTTGCCGATGGCGACACGGCCGTGCTTCATTGGTCATCGTGGAGTTATGGCATTGTCGCCTGCCCGGTTGTCATCTCATTCGGCAGCGGCCCACCAGGCGAATTACAGGTTATTCACAGACCTTGAAAAGTGGCTCAAATGGGTTGTAAATAACATACTCAAGTCTTTATGTCTGATAGTTGCAGGCGATAGCCAAAACCACGCACTGTTTGTAATAGTTCGGGGTGCGCCGGGTCTGCTTCAATCTTGGCCCGCAGCCGTTGTATAGTCGTATCCACCACCCGCGAATCAACCAGTGCATCGTACCCCCACACCTGGCGCAACAATGTTTGCCGGCCAAACACCTGCCCCGGATACTGCATCAGAAATTGCAGCAGTTCAAACTCTTTGGGTGTCAGCGATAGCTCTTGTTGGTGCAAGAAAATTTGTTGCCGCTCTGGATATAGGGTTAAAGGGCCAGCCGTTAACGGTAGTTTATTGCCTGGTGATTGATCGGGGGACACGGCCGTATGCTGCTCAGCAAACCGCAACAGTGCTTTGATTTGGGCTAACAGTTCCCCAGAGTCAAACGGTTTGGTCATGTAGACATCAGCCCCACTTTCCAGCCCGGCCACTTTCTCGGCCGTTTCATCTCTGGCCGTCAACATGATGATCGGCGTATAAACCTCTTGACCGCGGATGTGGCGGCAAACGGCATAACCATCCATACCGGGCATCGTCACATCCAGCAAGACCAGGTCAGGCAGGAACGCCGGCAATTGGGCGATGGCTGCCGCGCCATTTGGCTGCACATTCACCGCATACCCCACGCTCCGCAGCAGTACGGCTAAGGCGCTGGCAATTTTGGGTTCATCATCCACAACTAAAATTCGCTTGCTCATCAACGCTTGCTCATCAACCACCCGGCCTCCACTCCCATAGAATACAGCCGGAATGGTAACACAAGCAAATAAACGGGAGCAGCCGGCAGCCACCGACTATATGCCCAACAAAAAAGCCCGGCGCTTTCACGCCAGGCTTCCTCATTCCACATTCTTCCGATTACCGTTCACCGATAATCGATTACCGGCCTAACGCCGCCGCGGGCCGCCGCGATCCCCACCACGGTCGCCACCACTGCGCCGGTCGCCGCCACGACGATCACCACCCCGGTCACCGCCACGACGGTCGCCGGATGGCTTGGGCCGGTCTTCGGCGCGCGCCTGATCCAGCGACCACCCTTCCAGCACTGCCTTACGGGAGAGACGATATTTGCCTTCCGGGCTGCGGTCAATAATCATCACCATCACCTCATCCCCCATCTGCACGGCATCTTCCACCTTGCGCAAATGTTCCGAGGACAACTGTGAAATGTGAACCATGCCATCCGTGCCCGGCAAAAACTCCACAAACGCGCCAAAGTCGGTGATGCGCACCACCTTGCCGCTGACAATTTCGCCCAATTCCGGTTCGTGGGTCATGGCCGTAATGCGTTTGACCGCCTGCTCTGCCAATACCCCATCCACCCCGGCCACAAAGATGGTGCCGTCTTCCTGAATGTCAATGGAGACGGCAAAATCTTCTTCCAGGCCACGAATGTTGGCGCCGCCCTTGCCAATGACCGCGCCAATTTTATCGGGGTCAATTTTGACGGTGAGCATACGCGGCGCGAAGGGGCTGAGTTCCTCACGCGGCGCAGCGATGGTTTGCAGCATGTGTTCCAGAATTTGCAGCCGCCCCACCCGCGCCTGCTCTAATGCCTGGGTCATGATGTCCATGGTCAGGCCGGAGATTTTAATGTCCATTTGCAGGGCGGTGATGCCTTCGCTGGTGCCGGCCACTTTGAAGTCCATATCGCCCAAATGATCTTCCATGCCCTGAATATCGGTGAGAATAGCATATTGTTCGCCGTCACTAATCAGGCCCATGGCCACACCGGCCACCGGTCGTTTGATGGGCACACCACAATCCATCAGCGCCAGGCTAGAAGCGCAGACGCTGGCCTGGCTGGTGCTGCCGTTAGAGGACAACACTTCTGACACCACACGAATGGTGTAGGGAAATTCATCTTCCGGGGGGATCATGGGGCGCAGGGCGGCTTCGGCCAGCGCGCCATGCCCAATCTCGCGCCGTTTGGGGCCACGCAGTGGCCACGTTTCACCGGTGGAGAAGGGCGGGAAGTTGTAATGGTGCATGTAGCGGCGGGTCTCTTCGGGCGTCAGCCCATCCAGCTTTTGGGCGTCACGCGGCGTGCCCAGAGCAGCAATGCTCAATACCTGTGTCTCGCCACGCTGGAAGAGGCCAGAACCGTGGGCGCGGGGGCTGAGGCCCACTTTGGAGAAGAGGGGGCGGATCGTGGTCAGGTCACGGCCGTCGGGTCGAATCCCTTCATACAATATCCGGTTGCGCACCACTTTCTTCTGGATGCCGGTGATCACCTCACGCACTTGCACCGGATTCACTTCCGGGTCGGCTTCCATAAAGTCATTTACAATTTCATCGCGCAGGTCGCCCATCTCGTCATTGCGCTCATGGCGGTCGGTTTGCACCATGATGTCGGCCACACGGCCGCCCACTTTGCTCTTCACCGCTTCTTGCAAGTCCGCATCCACCGCATGAATCACCACCGGTGATTTTTCTTTACCAATCGCGGCCCGCATTTCGTCTTGCATCTGGATAAAGGGCTGCACAGCCTGATGCCCAAACGCCAATGCTTCCAGCAATAACGATTCGGGAACTTCGTTGGCGCCGGCTTCCACCATGATGATGGCATCACGTGAGGCAGCCATGCGCAAATCCAACGTGCTGCCCGCCATTTCTTGAATGGTGGGGTTGGCTATCAATTCGCCATTCACATAGCCCACGCGCACGCCGCCAATCGGCCCTTCCCAGGGAATGTCGGAGATGTGCAGGGCCACGCTGGCGGCATTGATGGACATGATGTCCAGGTAATGCATGTTGTCTGAGGAGAGCGTGGTAGTAATCACCTGCACTTCATTGCGCATTCCATCGGGGAACAACGGCCGTAACGGACGATCCGTCAACCGTGATATGAGTACCGCCTCCGTGGTGGGTCGCCCTTCGCGCCGGAAGAAACTACCGGGAATGCGGCCGGCGGCATACATCTTCTCTTCAAAATCCACGCTCAGCGGGAAAAAGTCCAACCCCTCACGCACGAACTTAGACATCGTAGCTGTTGCCAGCAAGACGGAATCCCCGGCGCGCAACGTGACCGCTCCGCCTGCCTGCTCGGCCAGCACGCCGGTAGCTACCGTCAGCTCCTCATTGCCAATACGAGCTGTAAAAACAGTTTCTGTTTTCATCTCTTATTTGAAATCCTTTTGTGTCCAATAGTGACGCGGTTAAAAACCGGCCACCGCTGGTATAACTGTCACACGAGCCTGACCATGCTGCCAGGTAAAACGCCAAAACGCCTGAATTTACCTATCAGGCAGCCGGAACATCTCAGTTAGACATTAACGTGTTGGCGATTGGGGTTTTAGGGACTGGGGATTGGCTCATACCACGCCGGTATGGGGCAATACCCAATTCCTAAATCGTTTGCCCAGGCCAACAACAATGATAAAAAACAAGAGGCGAGCATTATCTCGCCCCCTGACCATACTAACTTTTAGCGGCGCAAACCCAACCGGTCAATCACCTCACGGTAGCGTTCCGGGTGATTATTACGCAAATAGGCCAACATCCGCCGCCGTTTGCCCACCAACCGCAACAAACCACGCCGCGAACTTTCGTCGTGGCGGTGTTCGCGCAAATGGGTTTGTAACTGCTCAATACGGGCGCTAAACAGGGCAATCTGAACCTCCGGCGAACCGGTGTCGCCCTCATGTTGGGCAAAAGATTGTAAAACTTCGGCTTTAGCAGTAGTTTCTAAAGACATGGTTTCCTCCAATTTACAAGTTTTAGCCTGAGTGTCGTCGTGCCGAATAACGTCGCCCAGCCAAGCCAGGGCGGGATTATACCGTTGCCGCCGCATATCTCCAAATGGGTCATTGATTTCTCATTCGACGCCATAGACGGCCGTTGTTATAATGCTGGCTTGTTTTGTTAAACGAGACAAGACCCTAAGGGTTTCGAAAACCCTTAGGGTCTTATAATGATGAGGATGTAAACAATGACTCTTTCGGGAATGGCGCCTTATTTGGGCATAATTGAGATTATTTTAGCGGTAGTTATGACCGTTTTGGTGTTGATGCAGACAAAAGGCTCTGACCTGGGCGGCTTTTTGGGCGGCGGCGGCGACAGCGGCGGCAGTTTCCGCACCCGTCGCGGTATTGAAGCCACCATGCACCGGGTTACTATCATTTGTGCTGTGCTTTTTTTCATCAATACGATTCTGTCATTTTTGGCGTGGGGCTAAGGTGATGCGTGATGCGTGAAACGCAAAACGCATCACACGCTACACAGCATGAAATTGCATCTGCGCTGGCAGATTCTCCTGGCGGGGCTGGGGCTGCTGCTCGCGCTTTCTATCCTCTCTTTTCAGGTACAAACGGCCGTTTTGTGTGTCACCCGTGTACCGGCCAGTGGCGGTGTCTTCAGCGAAGGCATGTTAGGCGCGCCGCAATACCTGAATCCCCTACTCAGCGATCCCAATCCGGTAGACCGGGAATTGGTTAGCCTGTTGTTTGATGGGTTGACGCAGCTGGGGGCCGACGGCCGTATCCACCCCTCCCTGGCCGAAAGCTGGACGGTGAGCGAAGACGGCCGTACCCTGCAATTTACGCTGCGTGATGACGCCTACTGGCATGACGGCACGGCCGTTACTGCCGCTGATGTCATTTTTACCTATGGCCTCATCCAGCAAGAGGATTTCCCCGGCTCACCCGCACTGAAGGCGCTCTGGCAATCCGTGACCATCAACCAGATTGATGAGCAGACGGTGGAATTTGTGCTCGCCGAGCCATACGCGCCGTTTCTGGAAGCCACCACACGCGGCATCTTGCCCGCTCATATTCTTGGCGACACACCGGCGGCAGCATTGGCAACCCATTCGTTCAACCAATCGCCGATAGGCACCGGCCCCTGGCAGGTGCAGCCGGGGCAGGATTGGACAGCCGGAAATCGCCTGCAACTCACCCCCAACGCGCTTGATTGGCGCGAGGGGACAGCCATCCCCACTCTGGAATTTCGGTTTTACCCGGACGAGAGCAGCCTGCTGGCGGCGCTGGCAACTGGAGAGGTCACGGCCGTCAGCCACATCACCCCATCCATGCTGCCGGAAACGGCCGTGCTGCCAGAGGTGCGCCTGTTTACGGCCGTGACCCCACGTTATACCGAACTCCTCTTTAACCAGGCTGGCGGCGCGGTCACCGCCACGCCAGAAGTGCGCCAGGCGCTCGCCTACGCGCTGGACCGGCAGGCATTGGTAGATGCTGTGCTGTCCGGGCAAGGTATCCCCTTTGAAGGGCCGTATCTGCCCTCATCCTGGGCCTATAATCCCGGTGAGTTAACCAGCTACCAGCACGACCCGGTGACGGCGACGGCCCGGTTAGACGCCGCCGGTTGGACGCTGGCCGAAGGGCAAACCGTCCGCCAGAACGGGGAGACGCCGCTGACCATCCGTTTGTTGACGCTGGACGGCGAACCGTATCGTTCATTGGCGGCGGCGATTCAGGAACAGTGGACGGCCGTGAACATCAACACCACCATCTCCACCACCACCAATTTACGAGACGCCCTGGCTACCGGGCAATTTGACGCCGCGTTGGTAACCATTGCCCCCACGTCTGACCCTGACCTGTACGACTTCTGGAGCCAGGAAGCGATGGTACGCGGCCAAAACTACGTGCAGTGGAATAACCGCCGCGCCAGCGAAGCATTAGAAAGCGCCCGGCAGGTGTGGAGTGAAGCAGAGCGACGGCCGTATTACGATGCCTTTCTCCGTCTGTTTAATGCCAGCCTGCCCGCCCTCACCCTCTACCAACATACCAGTACCTACGCCCTCAGCAGCGCCGTGAATGAAGCTGAGATTGGCTACCTGTTTACCCCCCGCGACCGCTACACAACCTTTGCCAACTGGTTCCTCCTCTACCGCGACGTAACGTTCAGTTGCCCGGCTACACCTGCGGCCGGTGATTCGTGAGCCGAAGTGATCCGCAGACCAAAACCCGGCGATTAAAATCGCGGCTACGAGAGGCAAAGCCGACCTTCGTCGGCTAAAAACAGTCGGCGAAGGCCGACTTTGCCTTTTGTTGGTGCAGATTTATCTGCCGCCGTCAACCTGAACCAGCATTGCTGGCGCTTATATAGTACTTATTTACTATAGATCGCCTTCATGTTATACTGCCCCCAACTTTGCCGCAGTACGTCGGGGCGTACAAAAAACAGCTTCCCTAACCTATTTGTTTAAGCCTATCCAGGAACGCCCCACACATAACAATTTTATTGGAGGTAAGTATGACATTAGTAAACGAAGTTCGCGGCACAATGCACTTTCTACAACAAGAAAACAGTCGGCTATCTGAAGAAAATGACCATCTACAAAGTGAAGTCGTGCGCCTGCGCCTGATATTACGCAATTTGGGCGCTCTGCAAGAAATTTCCATGCACGTCAATGCCCGCACCGACGTGATGCAGCTTCTCGACAGAATCTTGCAGGCCGCATTGGAAAGTATCGGGGCCGAAGATGGTTCATTGCTGCTCCAGGACCCAGATACGAATGAGCTGGTCTTTGTGGTCGTGCGTGGTGGGGTACGAGAACGGTTGACGGGGCATCGTATTCCCGCCGGGGAAGGCATTGCCGGTTATGTGGCTCAAACGCGCCAGCCGATTATCATCGCCAACGCCCAGCTTGATCAACGGTTTTCGCCGCGGGTTGACCTGGCGTTTAACTTCAAGACCCGCTCTGTTCTGGCCGCGCCAATTCTCCACGGCGCTAACCTGAAAGGAGTTATTCAGGTGCTTAACAAGCGCAATCGGCAGGAATTTAACGATACCGACATGATGATTCTGAACATTGTGGCCCAATTGGCCGGTGACGCCATTGCCCGCGCCGAATTGTTCAGCGAAGAGGCTTGATGATGCACAGAGATGGGAGATGATTCAATCAATCTCCCATCTCCAATACATGGCACCCCACCCGCGACGGATGATCTTGTACCAGCGCCTCCCCCGGCACATGGCGCACCGCCAATAAGACCGCCAGATCGCCGCCGGCCGAAACCAACATCACAGCCCCCCACGCCGCCAACCACCAGACGCCGGCTATCAGGCCAACCACCGCCGGTAATATCCCCAAAACTATCCCCGGCAAAGCCACCCCAATCCGATAACTTCGCGCGCTCATCACGGCATGACAATGGGCATACGGCGCCAAACCCTTCCAGTTAAAACCATAACGGATGGTAGTGGCGGGCGCTTTGCCCACAAGCCGGAACCCAATGGCGTGCAGCCACTCATGGACAAAAATACCGGCAAAAAAGAGCAGCACGGCCGTTAAAAAACCACGCACCCCCATATCAAAAATCGGCACAAACAGGCTTTCGCCCCATATCCAGCGGTAGGGCACAAACAGCAGCAGCCAGACAACGGGCAACGTCAGCAGCGCCACCACATTTGCCTTTTGGAAGGAGAGGGTGGCGTCATACCCATCAGGCGATGTAGATTCAGGTGGGTTTTCGTTCATGGTCAGGTTAGTATAATACGGCCGTATGCAAACCACCACCGTGCAGGCTATTCTGGACAAACAAATTGATAACACACGCGGCCACGTGATTTACGTAGTGCGGGATGGATCGCTGGCCTTTTACGTCGGCCAATCCAAACGGGATGTGGTGGCCCGCTTTGGCGAACATTTGCAAAAACCGTCGCGTTTGGGTGAGTTGATTGAACTGAACCGCCCCGGCTCGCTCCAATGGGCGGTAGACTTTTATACGCTGGCTGATTGCCGTCCCTTTGTGAGCCAGAAAAGCCTCTTTACCATGCAGGCCTGGGAGCATTTTGACATGGATATGGCCGAGCAAAGTCTGATTGCCGCTCTGCGGCCTGTCCTTAACCGGGATTTCAACCCCCACCCCACACCGCTGCCCCGGCATTACCAGGGGCAACATTTGGGCGACCAACTGCCAGCAATAGCGCCGGCTGCTTCACGAGTATGGCTCAACCGGATGAGTCTGGCGGGGTGGGTATATGCGCTGGATGTGGACGGCCGTACCACCTGGCAGCACCGCGACGGCCGTGTCCTCACCGACCTACAAATGGCCCCCTACCGCCAACAGAACCAGATTCCTTGATTCACCATGACAATTTTTATGGCACAACCAGTTTGTAGCCGACGCCGCGGACGGTGATAAGGCGTTGGGGATGTTGGGGGTCGGCTTCGATTTTTTCGCGCAGCCAGCGAACGTG
This sequence comes from Chloroflexota bacterium, assembly GCA_014584575.1. Lineage (GTDB taxonomy): Bacteria > Chloroflexota > Anaerolineae > Promineifilales > Promineifilaceae > CAADGU01. The sequence continues at coordinate 11,422 of JACTMP010000008.1, read as the reverse complement.
AACATAGACGCCCTGCGGCTCGCCCATAAACTCGGCGCCCCAAACCCGGTTGAGGATGTCGTCCACGGAGACGACGTTGGGCGAAGCCGCCGCCAGCACGTGCAGCAGAGCAAATTCACGCGGCGGCAAATCGGCCAACACTTTGTCGGCCACTTGAACGGTGTGGGCGGCGGGGTCAATGGTCAGGTCGCCGACGGTGATGGTCTCGTTTTTGGCGGCGGTCACGGCCGTCTCCCGCCCCACCCGTCTCAGCACCGATTTCACATGCGCCAGCAACACATCCATGTTAAATGGCTTGGTGATGTAGCCATCTGCCCCCAATTCCAGCCCTAAAATGGTGTCCAATTCGCGGCGGCGGGCGGTGACAAAGATAACGGCCGTGTCCACCTCTTGTTGAAAATGGCGCAGCGCCTCCAACCCATCCATCCCCGGCAGCCCAATGTCCAGCAGCACCAGGTCAGGCCGGTCGCGTTTGGCGATGTCCAGGGCGGCTTCGGCCGTTTCCGCCGTTGTCGTCCGGTAGCCATTTTGCTCCAACTGGAAACTCACACTGCGCCGCATCAAGGCGTCATCGTCTACCACCAGAATGTGTCGTGCCATGCACGGATTGTACTGGATTTTTAGGAGAGAGGTAGACGGTAATCGGTAATCGGTAATCGGTGAAGCATGACCGATTACCGATTACCGACTCACGGCCGTAACCGCCCCCCCATGCACCCAACCCCGCATGGCCGTTCCCGGCGCGCCAATTTGCGCCCAGTCGCCGCGCGTCTGGTAGAGGGCCACTTCCGCGCCGCCGTGTAGTTGGAAATCGCTGCCATACTGCTCACCCGGCCCGGCGTATACGTCCGCCACCTGGGCCACAATGACCGCTTCTTTGATGTTGTTGGCCGTTTGCAGGCGGCTGCCGAGCGTGAAGGCCGAAAGCAGGAACAGCAGCGCCAGCGGCAGCAGGCTGTATTTCAGCAGTGTGCGCCGACGGCCGTGCCCCAGCCGCCGCACCACCAACAGCGCCAGACACAACACCGTCCAGAGCAGAAGGGTGAGTACGGCCGTTTCGTTCAACGTCAACCAGCCGGCCATATCCGCCAGAAAGATGGTCACCATCGTCTGCGGGGCTTGCGGAAGCTGTTCGGTTGCCTGCGCCCGCGCCAGCGCCAGATTGTGCTGAATGTCGGCGTCACGCGGGGCCAGTTGCGCCGCACGGCGGTAATTCAAAATCGCCTTCCCTAATTCGCCATTTTGATAATAAGCGTTACCCAGGTTGAAATAGAGGTTGGCGTCATCCATCCCCTGGCTGACCAGATTTTCATAGGCGCGGATGGCTTCGGCAGTACGGCCGTTGGCCGCCAACACATTCGCCGCCGCCATCTCTCCCCCATCAGCCCACACGCCGGGCACAAAAATGAAGGCTGCTAAAAATAAAGTAATGAGTGCAATTCGTTTCATTGTTTATTCTCAAAGATTGGAGATTAGAGATTGGAGATTGTGTAAACAAGGAATCTCTAATCTCCAATCTCCCTATAAATAACTTTCCAACTTCTCCACCACCGCCAGCGTCCGTTGCAGCAGGTCATCCACATTGCTGCGGCTGGCGGGGGCAAAACGGCCCGCTTCGGCCTGGGCCAGGCAGATTTCTACATTGGCAATGGTACGGTCGCTGACGCCGCGTGTTTTGAGCAGGGCGGTACGGCCGTCGCTGGTCAATCCACGCACCGAACTGTTCAGCTTTTCTTCCAGGTAAGTGATCAGGATACGCTGCACTTCGGCAAAGGGATCGTCGTGTTTACCGGCCTGTTTCAGCGCCTTTTCCGCCTTTTGGCTGGCCTGGGAACTGCGCCGTTCATCGGCCGTGGCCGCCAGATGCGCCTGCCGTTTGTCATGCGCCACCTGGCCCACGACCAACCCCAACGGCAGCAGCCAGAGCAGCCAGAAGAGCGGCTGTTGCACCAGTTGAGGGCCAGCGTCTTTCACGGCCGTCACCGCCTTCATCGGTCGCAGTTCGTTAGTCGCCGCCGGTGGTGTGCCCGGTTGTGCAGGGGTGTAAGTCACGGCCGTACCCTCAACCTGCACCCCCACCGGCTCACTGCGCAGCGTCTCATACACACCGGCGTCCGGGTCAAAATAGCTGTACTCCACGGCCGGCAAAGTCAGTTGGCCGCCGTTGGTGGGCGACATCAGCCACTCGTAGGATTTGGCGCCGCGCAAACGGCCGTTGACCACTTCCGTGTACGTGCCGCTGTCGTTGGTAAAGGCGCGCCAGTTGCCATCATTGGCCGGGGCCGGGTCGCCCATGGCGCTCAAATTCCCCTGCCCGCTAATTTCCACGTTGAGCGTAATCGGTTCGCCCACTTTCGTCTCTTGTTTGTCTACGGCCGTGCTCAGGGAAAATTTACCCACCGCGCCTTTAAAGCTCAGGGGCGCGCCCGCCGGGAGCGGCTGCACGTCCAGCGCCACCGGCTGCGTTTGCAGGGTGGTGTCCGCCTGCCACAGCCCGCCGGGGATAATCAGCTTTGTCGGCTCAATCATCACTTCGCCCGCCACTGTTGGAAAGAGGATGTGGCTGACTTCGGTGACCAGGTAGGCACGGCCGTCAACGTTCACGTTGTAACTTTGCTGCATCGGCTCTACGTCATGCCACAAGCCGGTAAATGCCGGGGGCCGGTAGCTCACCTGACCGGGCAGATTCGCCGCCTGGTAAAAGCGGAAGGTGTACGTTACCTGTTCACCCTGGTAGGGGTTGGTCTTGTCTACGGCCGCTTCCACAAACAATTCTTGCCCGTTTAAGGTAGACGGCGCGGGGGCCGGTTCGGCCGGCTGCCCTGGTGCGGATGGCGCGGAACCCTGCGTCACCTGCACCTGAATCGGTTGGGTGCTGAAGCTCTGCCCGTTCACCGTCACCGAAATCGGGTCAATGGTCAATACGCCCGTTTGCGTCGGCTGCAAGCGAAACTGGTGAACGCCCTGCACGCTCATATCGCCGTTGATGACGCTGATCTGCGTGGACTGGCTGCTGCCGACCACATTAAAACCGGCCAGCACGGGCAGTTCCGGCCTGGCGTTGACGCCATTCACCACCACGCTGAGAACAATGGTTTCATCGGTCGTCACATTGTTCCGATCCACCGTCGCCGTGATCACCTCCGCCTGCTGCGCCAGCGCCGGCGCTGCCAGCAGCCCCAGCGTGAATAAAGTTATGAGTATGATTGCGATTTTGTGTTTCATGTTTCACCTTATCTCAGAGGAGTGGGGCACACCCACGTGCCCCGCGTGGGACGTGGGCGTCCCACGCTCCTCCACTTACCAATCCTGCGCCGGCGGCGGGCCGGGCACAATGAGCATTTGCCCCAATTTTTCTTGCAACGTCTGGGCATTTCCGGCGATGGCGGCCAAAAGCTGTTCCGCCTGTTCCTGGCTCAATTTTTCGCCCGGCTGCAAACCGGCCGTCGTGCCCTCTTCGTCGCCATTCTCTTGACCGGGCTGCGGCTGTTGTCCATTCTGGCCGGGCTGATTGGGCTGGCCATTCTGGTTTTGCTGATCTTGCGGCTGGCCGTCTTGCCCTTCGTTTTGCTGATCGCCTTCCTGTCCTTCTTGCTGCTGATCATTTTGTTGATCACCATTTTCGCCGGATTGGTCTTGCTGATCTTGTTGATCCTGGCCTTCGCCATTTTGATCCTGCTCTTGTTGATCCTGGTTCTGCTCTTGCTGCTGTTCCTGCTGCTCTTGTTGCTGCTGTTGTTGGTTCAGCGCCAGTTCCAGGTTGTATTTGGCGTCGGCGTCGTGTGGGTTGAGCAGGAGGGCCTGGATGTAGGATTGCACGGCCGTGCCCAAATCCTGCGCGTTAAACAGGCTGTTTCCCAAATTAAAGTAGCTGTGCTGGGCTAACTCTTCGTCGGCATAGAGCAGCGCTTGTTGCATTTGCGCCAATGCCTGCTCATATTGCCCTTCGCGGTAAAAAGCGTTGGCGGCGTTGTAGTACGGTTCCGCCAGTTCGGGATTTTCAACCTGGGCATTCTGGTACTGTTCCAGCGCCTCCAGGTACGCCTGCTCGGCGTAGGCGCCGTTGCCCTGCCGCAGCAGTTTCGCCGCCGGGTCGGCCCCGTTCAAGGCCGCCAAAACAGCGATTGCCAATAGGGTCACGGCCGTGAGGCCGATGATGATGATTTTGTGCCTGTTTTTCATTGTGCTGCCTCCGTGTTTCGTGAGCCGTGAGCCGTGAGCCGTGAACCGTGACGGAATACGGATAACGGTTTACGGCTTACGATGCGGTCGGGAATTAACTCCGCCACCACCAGCGCCAGCAGCGCCAGGAAGAGGAAACCCTGGTAGCGTTCGATCATTTTGGTTTCGGTGCGGTTGGCCAGTTGGGCGCGTTGCAGGCCGTCAATTTCGGCCAGCAGCGCGTCCAGTTCGGAGCCGCCGGGTGTGGCCTGGAAGTAACGGCCGTGCCCAATCCGCGCAATCTCCTCCAAAGTGCCACTCTCCAGTCGGGAGATGACAGTATTGCCTTGCGCGTCCTGTTTAGTGCCGACTATGTTGCCCCACTGGTCAGTTTGGGGCACCGGCGCGCCTTCGGGTGTGCCCAGGCCGATGGTGTAGATGAGAATGCCTCCCTCGGCTGCTGCCTGGGCCGCGCCCAGGGGATCCGTCTCGTGGTCTTCGCCGTCGGTGATGATGACCAGCACTTTCTGGCTGTCCAGGTTGGGGTCAAAACCGGCCTGGGCGGTGCGGATGGCGTCGCCGATGGCCGTGCCGGGGCGGGAGATGCTGCGCGGCCCGGCACTGTCCAGATAGTTGCGCGCCGTGCCGTAGTCGGTGGTCAGTGGGAACTGAATGAAGCTGGCCCCGGAGAAGAGTACCAGGCCGATCTCATCGCCGTTCAACCTGTCCATCAGGTCAGAGATTTCCAGTTTCGCCAGGGTCAGGCGATTGGGTTTGAGATCTTCGGTGAGCATAGATTCGCTCACGTCCAGGGCCACCATCACCTGCAACCCTTCCTGCTCCACTTCACGCACTTCGGCCCCCCACTGCGGCCTGGCCAGGGCGATCACCAGAAAAGCAAAGGCCGTTAACCAGAGGATGATTTGCCAGCGACGGCCGTGCCAGTTCACATGGGCGCTTAACCGTTCAATCAAACGGCGGTCGCCCAACTGCGCCAGCGCCCCCTTCCGCCGCGCCTCCGCCCATAGAAAAAAGGCGATAAAGGCGGGGATAAGGAGTAAGAAAAATAAGAACGTTGGTTTTGCGAATGTCATAATTACCTCATAGCAAGTGTCAAGTATCAGGTGTCAAGTTTCACGTGATACCTGACACATGACACTTGACACGTGACACCTGACACGTGACACCTGACACATTATGGGATCGTCCGAAACGTCGTCTTCCGCAGCAACATTTCCGCCACCAGGAGCAGGGCGGCGGGCAAGACGAGCCAGATCATGAGTTCCTGGTATTGGTTGTAAACCTGAATTTCCACCTGGGACTTTTCCATCTCGTTGATCCGGTCATAAATTTGCGCCAGGGTGTTGGTGTCTTCGGCGCGGAAGTATTGGCCGCCGGTAATGTCGGCCACCTGGCGCAGTGTGTCCTCGTCAATCTGGCTTTCCTGGTAGCTGATTTGCGTGCCAAAAATGGTATCTACGGGCACAGGCACCTGCCCCGTCTTGCCCGCGCCAATGGTGTACACCTTGATGCCCAGCGTTTTGGCGGCTTCGGCGGCGGTGAGCGGGTCAATTTGCCCGGCGTTGTTCACGCCATCGGTGAGCAGGATAACCACCTTGCTCGACGCTTCGCTTGAGGTGAGCATGTTGGCGGCGTTAGCCAGCCCCAGGCCGATGGCGGTGCCATCTTCCAATCCCAGGTCGGTGGCCAGTTCCACCTGATCCAGCGACCGCTGCAACATGGTGTGATCCAGCGTGAGCGGCGTTTGGGCGTAGGCTTCGTTGCTAAAGATGACCAGGCCGAGTTTGTCATACGGCCGTTCGCCGATAAACTGGCTGATGACTCGTTTGGACGCCTCCAGCCGGTTCTCCGGCTCAAAATCCAGCGAAGCCATACTGCCGGAGATGTCCAACGCCAGGGCGATCTCCACCCCTTCGCCCTTGATAATTTCGCGGGCGTGGCCGAGTTGGGGCCGCGCCAGACCGATGACCAGCATGGAAATGGCTAACAAACGAGCGATGGTGAGCAACGGCCGTGCCGTGATACGCCAGGAACCGGGCAGCCCTTTGGTTAATCCGGCGACGGCATAGCTCATCGCCGCCGGTTTGGCCGCCCGGTTGCGCCAATGCCACAAGGCCAGCGCCGGGATGAGAATGAGCAGGCTTAAAAACCAGGGTGTTGCAAATTGAAAATTCATTGATTTCTCCGTTGCCTGGGAAGACCCTAAGGGTTTTAGAAACCCTTAGGGTCTTTTGCAGGATGTCATCCATTCTCAGACAATGCCTTTTTCATCGGTTGTCTGGTTTTGGGTTTTTGTCTGTTGTTTTTCTGGCCCGATTCTTCCGCTGTGGGCTGTGGCTTTGTGTCCAGCACCAGTTGCCGGGCTTCCTGCGTCAGCCGTTCGGCCTCGTGTGGGGTGGGTGTGACTTTGGCGAATTTCACCCAGTCGGCGTCTTCCAGCAGCAGCAGCAGACGCTGTGCGTCGCCCAGGTTGAGCGGCCCGGCGGCCAGGTCATACCGAATTTCGGCCGTGGTACGGTCGGTGAAGGGGATTTTGGTGATCGTTTCAAAGTAGGTGCGTAGGGTATCACTGACGGCGGCGTATTGTTCTTTATAACGGCCGTTCTGCACATACCCCTGTTTGTCAATCATCGCCAGCGCATCCAGCGCCTTCTCGTGGGGCAGCCGGTTGTCAACAGCGGATTTTTGCCGCCGCCGGAACAGGACAAAGGCGACGACGGCCGTGCCCACCAACCCCGCCGCCAGATAAGGCCATACAGCCGGTAGGGGCAGGTTGGCCTGCGGTTTGATGTCCCGCAGTTCCGTATCCCCTTCCACCAGGACAGATTGCACGTTGAGCGGGAGGGAGGGCACGGCCGTTTCGCTCAAATTCCCGGCTGTATCCGCAATCGTAATCGTCAGGGGCGGCGTTTGGAAATCGCCAGGCGCAAAGAGGCGGGTATCAATTTGTTGGCTGGTCACCGCTGTGCCATCGCCATTACTCACCGTTTGCGGCGCAGACTGGCTGCGGACGATAAAGTCACCCCAGTTTGTTTGCAATTCGGGAAATAACACCACACTCCCTTTGGGGTGTGTGACGCTCACCGTCAAAATCACCGGGTCGCCGACGGTGATGGCTTGTGCGTCGGTGGTGATGGTGGCGGACGATTGGGCATGGGTAACGGCCGTGAAAAACGCCAGCACCCCCATAACCACCAGCGTGACGAAAATAAAGGGCATCCATTTTTGTTTTCTGGTCATAAGTTCTCCTTGCAACGTGACACCCGACATATGACACACAAAGTCACGCATCACGCATCAATTTCATAACAAGAACAGGATAACCACCGGAGACACTTTCGCCTTTAACGCCACATTCGCCCAACCTTAAGCGAATCTTATAAAAGACGTGTCAGGGTTTCCCCCACAAATAAATCTTCGTTAGTGTCATTCTTTTTTCGCCATGACTACAGCGGATAAAGAAACAAACGGATTCCTCTCTGGTAATTTATCCGCTTATTTCCCCATCCGTTGTAGTCTTAAGGGGTGGCGAAAACTTCGTGACACTAACAATCTTCCGATAGCGGGTTTTCCCTGCTACCTGCCTCCCCTCCTCCCATCTACAATCTCCTCATTACTGCCCACCTGGGCATGATTTTGTCTTACTCCACAATGGCAATTGCATAAGATGAGGAGGTTTGAAGATGACCAAAACCATTGAACAAGAGAAAGCCATTCCCGATACCAGCATCGCTTTTGGCGAAAAGGAAGATGGCAGCGACGGGGAAACCTGTGGATTGTTTTTCAGCAATTTTCAATTTGCCCGGCGGTGGCAAATAAATCTGCACACTTCGGCGACGGACGGCAGCCGTCCGCGCTCAGTGCAGGCTCAACAAAAGGCGAAGTCGGCCTTCGCCGACTGGTCTTAGCTGACGAAGTGCCTGCCCTGAACCTGGTGAAGGGTCGGCTTTGCTGCTTGTAGCCGCGATTTTAATCGCCGGGTTTTGCCAAATTGAGAATTGCTGTTGTTTTTTGAGGAAAAACTACAGGTCAGGCTGTCAGGGACACTGAATGACGCCTTGTGCCCACAGACAACTGCCACAGGCTGGAAATTCATTGCCAAAACAATCTTCTTCATTTTCTTCCGACAATTCACAGCCGCCGCAGTAGGTACAGGGGGCAAACGCAAAACTCTGCACTTTTTGCCGGTACGTGACATACGCCTCATCAAGCCAGATGTCTAACAATTCCCGTTCGTTGACATTGCCTACCACGTGTCTGCGAGATTGGTGGGGTTTGCCATGCAGATAGCTGGTGTGGTTGTGCATGAGCGGCCAACAAGGGCTGACGCCGCCATCCCAACCAATCGAAACGGTGCCACCCTCGATAAAGTTGCAGACATCGGTCGCCCCACCCAGACTGTTCCCGGCAAAATTGATGTTGTAATCGCTCTGTAAAGCCTGCATCAAGGCCTCTTGCGTTTTGTCGTTGATGTCCATGCGGGGCAGACTCAATTTGGCGTGCCAGGGAGAGTTCATATAGGTGACGTCGCGCAAAGTATGGGTGTAGAGCATCTCCGCCTGCATAACGGCCGTGTAAGGCAGCACGTTGCTCACCGAAAAATGTTTAGCGCCCAATGAACGGCCGAGGCGCAGCACTTCCGGTAAATCATGGATGTTGCGGGCCATAGCCACAAAAGCAACACCGATTTCCGGGCGCGGCCGATGGCTGCCCCGGCGCATTTTGCGAAAGCGTGACAGATTGGCAATCACTTTTGGCAGTTCAGCCCCCAGGCGCACGTCGGCATAACTTTCCGGCGTGGCCCCGTCAATGGAGACCCAAATCACGTCCAGGCCGGCGTCAATCAGAGCACGAGAGCGTTTTTCCGTGAGCATGGTGCCGTTGGTGATCAGCTCAACCCGTGCCCCAATCGCTTTGGCGCGGGCAATCCAGGCTACGGTTTGTTTGTGAAACAGTGGTTCACCCAGTCCACCAAAAAAAATCGTGGGTACCGGCGAAAGCTGCCGGACGCTCTCCAAAATGCGGTCAAACGTGGCGTCCGTCATGCGACCCAGGTTTTCATTCCAGGCATTGCGAATGCAGGTGCGGCAGGTGATGTTGCACTGATCGGTTGGCTCAATGTACACCTTCGTCAGGTGCGTCACCGGGCGGTGCATCTGGATGCGGTTACCGTCCGGCTCCAGACGAAATTTAGCGCCGGGCTGCAAACCGTATTGTGTCGCCATCTCCGGTGGAAAGATGAGACGGCCGTGTTCATCAACTTCCCCCCAGAATGTTGCTTTGCTATTCATATCATCACCTTAAAAATCGCACACATCACACAACTTCCAGGGCGTCGGCCAGCCAGGTGGTCACTTCCACTTCCGTGGGGATGCGGCCGGCCGAAACCACTTTTTCATTGATCACCAGCCCCGGCGTGGCCAGCAGATGGTAGGCCATAATCTGGCTGCGGTCGGTGACTTTCTCGATGCGGGCCGGCTGGGCCAACATATGGACGGCTCGTTTGGCTACCGCTTCCACCTGTTGGCAGTTGGCGCAGCCGGGGCCTAACACTTTAATGGTAAATAGGACGCAGATTCACGCGGATGACGCGGATAGAATGTTGTGAATAGGCGTCCTGTTTTCATTTATCGTGGTGGGCTGCCGCCCGTGTTGTCTCCTTCGTAAATAGGACGCAGATTCACGCGGATGACGCGGATAAAATGTTGTTAACAGGCGTCCTGTTTTCATTCATCGTGGTGGGCAGCCGCCCGTGAAGTCTCCTCTGAAAATTATGAATTATGAACATTTACCCTTCGCGGTGTACCTGCAACTGGCCGTCAGCCACTATTTCGATGGTCGGCTCAATGATGATTTCGGACTTCACCGAATTGGCGACCAGGCTGTATTTTTGGGCGGATTGCAGGGCGCGGCGGACGCGGGCTTCGACAACGGCCGTGTCCATCCCCTCTGCCGCCACCCGTATCACTGGATTAAAACGCAGGTGGGTAAATATCTCCGTCCGGTCTAGTTCAATCAGCTTCGTGCCCTCGGCGCGACAGGCGTAAGAGAGCAGAGGCAGCTTAAACCGTTCCGCTGCCCAGATGAACATCATCATGATGCAGGTATTGGCGGCGGCGACAAAGGCATCTTCGGGCGTGAAGACACCCGCGTGCCCCTGCGCGTCCGGCGGCGCAGAGAAATCCATCTCCGGCCCGTTGCCCATGACAATGTGCCCCCAATGTTCCCCTTTCCAGTTGACGGTGGTGTGGTATACGGCCGTGCGAATAGGACGCGGATTCACGCGGATGACGCGGATAAAATGTTGTAAAAAGGCGTTCTATTTTCATTCATGTGGGTGGGCTATCGCCCGTGAAGTCTCCTTCGTGAAACGTGAGGCGTGATGCGTGAAATCGGCTCACGTTTCACGTTTCACGTCCTGGTAATAACGGCCATACTCCTCTTCCAGCGCGTGGGCATAGAGTTCTGTTTGGTCAGCGGGGATGGGGTTGTAAATCTGGGTGGCCTGCAACAGTTCACGGGTGGTCTCGGCCGACGGCCGTTTCCCCTCTTCATAGAACTGCGCCAGGATGAGCGGCAGCGCCGCCAGCGTCACCGTTTCCCCGTTCACGACTATCGTCTGCACGGGAATACCAGACCCACAGGCGCAAGCGGCCGGGGTAGGCTGCTGCACGGTTAAGGAAATGGGTTCTGCCGGGCGGCGGTTGGCAAAGGGAGCCAGCAGTTCATCCACCAGGTCGGCCACGCGCACGGCCGTTGCCGCTACCGCCTGCTGCCCCGCTTCATTTAAGCGGCGACGGCCGTTCACCGGCCCAATCCCCTCGTCAGCTACAATATCCGTCACCACCACACTGGCAGCCGGTTTGCCGGAGTACATCTCGGTGGCCCGCGCCGCACAACGCAGATCGCAGCCGTCCACGGCGATGGTGGGGTAATAGCGGGCAAAGGCGCGGTCGCCTTCGCCGCCCGCCAGGAACAACGGCAGGCAAATGGTGACGGCCTCTTCCGGGCGCAGCGTTTCCAGCACACGCAATGCGGCCAGCCGCGTCACCGTGCCCTCGGCCATCTCCTCGCCGGAACAGGCCACAATGCCTACTTTTTTGGGTCGTATCTCAGGCATGGGTGCCTCCTCGGTGTGGCAAAGACCCTAAGTACAGCATTGCGTTAATTTATTCCGAGTTTGGATTCCAATTTCTGCACCGTATAAGTCCAATTGATGGGCTTGGGTGCTTGATTTTCG
>JACTMP010000015.1 GCA_014584575.1 Chloroflexota bacterium | reverse complement strand
GGTTATGGCCGCTGTCAGGGTGGTCTTGCCATGATCCACATGACCGATTGTCCCGATATTGCAGTGGGGTTTTCCCCGTACAAATTTTTCTTTTGCCATAATTACCCTTTCCTCTTCAACTAAGTTCTCGTTGAGACCTGACAGGTTTCAGAAACCTGTCAGGTCTGTTTACTGTCTCGGTGTTTACCGGCCACCTTTAATAACCGTTTGAGCGATAGCCTCACTCACCGGAGCGTAATAATCAAACTCCATCGTAAACGTGCCTCGCCCTTGTGTCATAGAACGCAAGGTAGTGGCATACCCAAACATTTCGGCCAGAGGCACCCGCGCTTTAATCGCCTGCAACCCCTCGACCCGTACTTCCATCCCTTCAATCATCCCCCGCCGGGATGAGAGATTGCCGATGACATCACCCGTGTACTCTTCCGGGTTAACCACTTCCACGCGCATGATCGGTTCCAGCAAGATCGGTTTGCCTTGCTGGACACCTTCTTTCAGCGCCATAGAACCGGCGATCTTAAAGGCCATTTCTGACGAGTCTACCTCGTGGAAAGAGCCGTCGTACAAAGTCGCCTTGAGGTCTACAATGGGATAACCTGCCAGGACGCCACTATCTAGTGCTTCCCGAATACCGGCTTCCGTAGGATTGATATACTCTCTAGGGATAACCCCACCCACAATGGCGTTTTCAAAAACAAAACCGGAACCAGGGTCTAACGGCTCCAGCTTGATGACCACATGACCATACTGCCCGCGACCACCGGATTGGCGCACAAAACGCCCTTCCACCTTCTCGACAGTGCGGGTGATCGTTTCGCGGTAAGCGACGCGCGGCTGCCCCACGTTAGCGCCCACCTTAAACTCGCGCAGCAAACGGTCAACCAACACATCCAGGTGTAGTTCACCCATGCCATAGAGCACGGTCTGGCCGGTCTGGTCGTCCACTTTCACCTGGAAGGTGGGGTCTTCTTCACTCAACGCCTTCAACGCCAGCCCCATCTTTTCCTGGTCCGAGTTAGTTTTTGGCTCAATGGCCATAGAGATGACCGGCTGGGGGAATTCGATGGCTTCCAGAATGACGGGTCTTTTGGCGTCGGCCAATGTTTCACCGGTGAAGGTCAACTTGAGGCCCAGCGTAGCAGCAATATCACCGGCGCGAACTTCCTTCAAATCTTCCCGGTGATCGGCGTGCATACGCAAGATACGGCCGATACGTTCCTTCTTGCCTTTGGTGGTGTTTTGCACGGTGTCGCCGCTGTGCAGCACACCAGAGTAAACACGGAAATAGGCCAGTTTACCCACATAAGGGTCAGTCACAATCTTAAAGACCAGCGCCGACAACGGTTCGTTGTCGTTGGGGTGTCTCTCTTCAACCTGCCCATTATCCGGGTTCTGCCCTTGTATGGCGGGCACGTCCAGCGGCGAGGGGAGATAATGCACCACTGCATCCAGCACACGCTGGATACCTTTGTTGCGCAGGGAAGAGCCACACAAAACGGGCGTCACCTGGCTGGCAATCGTCGCCCGGCGCAGCGCCGCCTGTAGTTCATCCACGCTGATCTCTTCGCCTTCCAGGTACCGTTCCATCAGGGAGTCATCCGTCTCAATGATGCGCTCCATGATGATGCTGCGGGCTTCTTCCGCTTCGGCCCGTAATTCGGCGGGAATCTCTACCGCTTTTGGCTCAGCGCCCAGGTCTTCTTCGGTCCAGATGACGGCTTCCATACGCAGCAGGTCAATGATACCGCGGAAGTTGGATTCGCTGCCAATGGGGATTTGAATAGCGATAGGATTCGCGCCCAGGCGTTGGCGAATCATGCCCACCGTGCGCACAAAGTCTGCGCCAATGCGGTCCATTTTGTTAACGAAACAGATGCGCGGCACTTTGTACTCGTCAGCCTGCCGCCACACGGTTTCTGACTGCGGCTCCACACCGGCAACCGCATCAAAAACCACCACGCCGCCATCCAAAACGCGCAGACTGCGCTGCACTTCGGCGGTAAAGTCAATATGACCGGGCGTGTCAATGATGTTGATCTGGTGGTCGAGCCAGGAGGTAGTAGTCGCCGCTGAGGTGATGGTAATACCCCGCTCTTGCTCCTGCACCATATGATCCATGGTGGCGGTGCCTTCATGCACTTCGCCCATGCGATGGATCCGACCGGTGTAATACAAGATACGCTCTGTGGTCGTGGTTTTGCCGGCATCAATATGAGCAATGATGCCGATATTTCGGATTCGTTCTAACGAACTTTGACTCATCAGTCGTCCTCGCTACACCTAGAATCGGAAGTGGGAGAAGGCCCGGTTGGCTTCAGCCATACGGTGCGTATCGTCCCGCTTTTTCACGGCCGTGCCCTGATTAGTGGCCGCATCCATCAACTCACCCGCCAATTTTTCAGCCATGGAACGCCCGCTGCGCGAACGTGCGGCCATTAACAGCCAGCGCATCGCCAGCGAAATCTGGCGTTCTGCATCCACAGGCACCGGCACCTGATAGGTTGACCCACCCACACGGCGGGGTTTCACCTCAATTTGCGGCTTTACGTTATCCAGCGCCTGTTCAAAAACTTCCAACGGCGCCCGCTTGGCGCGCGCCTCAATCAGATCAAAGCTGTCATACAAAACGCGCTGGGCCACGCTTTTTTTGCCGTCTTTCATCAGCCGATTGACAAACATAGACACATGCACATTGTTGTATTTCAAGTCAGGCTCTACAGCCCGTTGTTCTGGACGGTACCGTCTTGGCATTGCTTAATTCTCCGTATCCAACCGCCTACTTAGGCGTCTTTGTGCCGTACTTCGAGCGGCCTTGTTTCCGTTTATCCACGCCATCCGCATCCAACGTGCCCCGGACAATGTGATAACGCACCCCAGGCAAGTCCTTCACACGGCCACCGCGCACCAACACCACTGAGTGGTCTTGCAGCCGGTGCCCTTCGCCAGGGATGTAGGCGGTCACTTCAATCCCATTGGACAGGCGAACACGAGCCACTTTGCGCAGCGCCGAATTTGGTTTTTTCGGCGTCATCGTCTTCACCTGGGTGCAGACGCCCCGCTTTTGGGGAGCGCCTTTGGGCCGCCGGGTGCGCCGCTGGTTATAGGAATTAAATGTATATTGCAGGGCCGGAGCAGTGCTCTTCTTGGACTTTGCCTTGCGGCCCTTACGTACAAGCTGATTAATCGTAGGCACGTTAATCCTTCTCCTTAATCAAATGACTCTATTCGCCTTCTTGTAAAAATCCGTCTCAATATAACTTCGCCACCGGAAGTTATGAACGGACGCCTATTAAGTTAATGATGTTAACAGATGGAAACCCTTCTTCTAACGACGGCTCGCCACCACTACCCGACAAATGGAGGCCATCGTAGTTAACAAATAACTCGATGGCCTCCCTGTTCACTTACCTATTCAATTAGTAACTACGCAGTTAGTTACATGTGTTTTGCAGACATACGAAGGGAAATTCTACCACAAACGTTTTGCTTGTCAAACTAAAAATTTGGAATTTTGACGGCCGTCTACCACACCTTCCTCTTCTCTAAATCAACCCACCGGCAAAGTAGCCACCAGTGAATGGCGCTTGCCCTGAAACACAATTTCTCACACAATAATGGTATCTTACCTACCCTTTTCCATTTATATCAGAAAGAGGTAAACCTGCTCTGCCCTAACTGACCCCCAGAAAATGGTTATGAACCACCTGCCTGACGATTACACAGATAACGCCGCCTGGTACCACGCCTGCCAGGACGCCGACCATGTCGTCCGGTCGGCCGCCTACACCGCCCTCTTTGCCTACCTCAGCCGGGTGGCGCTGCACGTTGTATTTGACCAGCCGGAAGCTGAATCATTAGCCCAAGATTGCGCCCAGACGGCGCTGATTCGCATTCACCAACGGCTGGATGAGTGCCGCGAACCGGCCGCTTTCCGCGCCTGGGCCAGGCAAATTGCCAGCCACATCGCCATTGACACGCTGCGCCGCCGCGCCCGACTGACCTTTGCCGCCGAGGATGAATTGGATGCCGTCTCTAGCAGCGCGGCGCTGACGCAACCGGCATTGGAAGAGCAAACGGCCGTCGCCGCCCACCACCAGGCTCTCTACGATGCCATCCAACGCGCCCCCATCAGCGACCGCTCCCGCCGGGTGGTGATCGGCCGTTACCTGCAAGAACTCCCGGACGAGCTATTGGCCGACGTGGAAAGCAAACTGGCCGGAGCAACGGTGCTGCCCAGCCACATCCAGGTGACGCGCGCCAAAAACATTGCCAAATTGCGCCAATGGTCGCCGTTGGTGGAATTGTTGGCGGAGATTAGAGATTAGAGATTGGAGATTGGGAGGTTTGTTGGGAAAGAATACGGCCGTGCTAAACGTCCCACAGGTAGGAGAAGATCACGATGGCGGATGAAAGGATGCGTTACTCACTGTTGAAAGAGGCTGTACAGGTGACAGGTGATGAGGCTATGTGCCAGGCTGTGCTGGCGCAGTTGGATGATTACGTGGCGGCGCAGCTAAACGGCCGTGACCCCTTCCCTCTCTTCCCGCACATCGCCGTTCACCTGGATGGCTGCCTGAACTGCGCCGCCGCTTACGGCCGTCTCTGCCACCTGGCCCTGGCCGAGCAAAACAATACCCTGCCAACCCTGCAAACTCCCCGGCAGCCCGACCTTTCCTTCCTGACGCCGCCCGTCGCAGTGCCATCGCTGGCTGATAGATTGCGCACGGCCGTGACACAACTGGAAAACGGCTGGCGCTTCCGCCTCTCCGCCGACCTGCTGCCGCTGCTGCAACCCCAGGCCGCCCCCATACCCGTTCGTGCGCCGGAGACAGAGGAACGGTATGCCGAACTGCTGCTGGCGTTAGAGCCGGACGAAACCCTGCAAGCCGAACTGCCTTTCAAAGTATTGGTCTACCGCGACGCCCAATCACCAACGGATTGTCTGGTAGAAGTGTGGGTGCAGCCACACGGGCGTGCCTGGCCCCACCTGGCCGGTTACACCGTCACCCTGGGCTTGCCCAACCACACCCACCAACAAATCACCACCCCTTGGGGCGTCGCTGCCTTTCCCCACATTCCTATACACGAACTTGATTCCCTGGTGTTGACTATTGGGTGAATGGGAGATTAGGAGATTGAGAGATTGGGGGATTGGGAGATCACCCCCTCACCCCCTCACCTGCTCACCCCCTCACCCCATCACCACAAAGGCGGCCCAATAGCGTGGGTGGGCAAACGGCCGTACAGTTTCCCCCATTCCCGCCAGCCAGTGAGCGGCTTCGTCTGCGTCGCCGGGTAGTTGAGGTGCGAGGGTTTGTAGGGCAACGGCCGTTACCGATTGCAGCCAGCATTGCGCCGTTTGCAGGGCGGCAGCCGGTTCCGCCCCAGCCATTAACGTCTGGTAGAAACGCCGCATCAGCAAAAAGGTGGGCCAGTCAGCCACCGCCCACTGGCTCACCAGCACTGCCCCCGCCCCGGCGGTGAGAAAGGCGCGCACCAACCCCATCGGTTCGTCACCGCGCTGCACCTGGCTCACGCCCGTCTGGCAGGCGCTCAACGTCACCAGCGCCACCGGCAGCCGCCAGGCCAACACCTGCCGCGCTGTCAGCCGTTCACCGGCCCCCGTTTCCAGAAAAGAATCCAGCGGCGAGTCCGGGTCAAAACGGCCGTGGCAGGCCACATGCAACCAGCGATAGCGCGCACCCGCCGCTGCCAGCACCGCTGTTTTGGGCTGCGCCCCCACCCACGCTTCCCCGCCGGTCACAGCCGCAATGAAACGCGCCTCCGCTTCCGTATGGCGCAAGTCCCGCTGCACCCCTTCGTACCCCAGCGCCAGGCACAATTCCGGCGGCGCATCCCGGCGCCGCCCCCTGTGCCGCTGCCAGAAGGTGACGCTGGGGATGAGGCTGAGCAATGGCCCATCGGGATTGGTCAACGGCCGTCCCTCCCCATCGAGCAGCGCCGCAAACGGGACTTCGTGCAGCGGGCCGTGTGGCGCAATTAGCAGCCGCCGCCGACCGGCAACAAGCGCGGTGGGTAACAAGGCGTCATATAGGGCACGGCACACGGCCGCGTCCAGAAAGCGACGGCGATCCTCCAGCCGCGGTGAATGCCAGGTCAGGTCATTGGGATCAAGCGGGCAGATGTGCGCCGTCAGGCCTTCCGCCGTGAGGCAAAACAGGATGGTGCGCGCGGGCGGCAGCAGATGGTCGCGCACCGGGCTATCGGCCGGTAACTGCTGCAGCCAGGGCAATTCCCGATCCAGCACCCCGGTTGTAAAGTAAGACAGCACGGCCGTGCCCGGCGGCACATCAGGCAAATTATCCATCCCGATTTCCGACTCTGGCACACCACCCACTGCTTCTACAAAGGCGCGCGCCCGCGCCCGTTCCGCCCAGGCAAACGCCTCCGCCGTGCGCCCCATCGCCAGACAGTGCAACAGCAGCGCCTCATACACCTGCTGCCAGCGGCCGAGCAAACTGATTTTAACCCCCTCATCGTGTAAAGGGGCGCGGGTACTTTCGATCACGGCCGTGCCCGCCCGAAACTGCGCCAACGCCCCCCCATCATCCCCTGACCGCCGCATCGCCTCCCCCAACCGCAGGTGTGCTTCGGCAATCATATCCTGCCGCCCAATCGCCTGCGCCAGCGTTAAAGCGGCATCAAACTTGCCCTGCGCTGCTCCCAGATCGCCGCCCACCTGCCGCGCCAATCCCAACGCCAGATGCGCATTCATCGCGTAGAGTTTGGTCTCCAGATGAGCCAATGCCTCTTGCGCGGCTGCCGCTGCTTCTGCCACCCGCCCCTGCATCAGGTACGTTTCGCTGATGTTCACCAGAATACGGCCTAGTGAATCTTTAGCCCCATCTGCCCGGCGGCGGGCCACAACCGCCTCAAAACAGGCCATCGCTTCCGCCCACTGCCCACGATCCCGATAAATCAGCCCCAGGCCACTTTGCGCCGCCGCCGCCCATTGCGCCGACCCCACATCCTCAAAACATTGCCGCGCCTGGTTCAGATCTCTTTCCCCCTCGTCATACTGCTGCAACTGGTAGGCCAGGATGCCCAGGTTGTGCCAGGCCATGCCCGCGCGCAGCCGGTTGCCCACTTGCTGCCACACCACCAGCGCCCCCCGGTAGCCGGTAATCGCCTCTTGCAGCCGCCCGGTAATGCGGCAATAAAGGGCGCGGGAATTGAGGGCACGGCCGTGTATATTCACATCCAGTTCCGCTGCCGCCAGCAGCTCGTCAAAAACCGCCAGTGCCGCCTCGTACCGGTCTTGCAGACCCAACGCCACCCCGGCAAAGTACCACCGCAACTGACGCCCCGCCGAAGACTGAATGGGGACAGCGGCTATACCATTCACCAGCGCCACAAACGCTTCCGGGTCATCCAGCAGCAGCCGGTTGCCCAGCCGCTCCACCAGCGCCAGGAAATCTGGTTCTACGGCCGTGTCACCCCCCTGTAACCGCCACGTCAGCGTCGTCACGCCCTCCTCATGCCACTGTCGCCAGCGCGCCAGGTCAACCTGCTCCAACCGGGTCAGTTCGTCGGGGGATAGAGTGAGCACGGCCGTCCACACCGCCTCTCCTGGGGCCTTATCCTCATTCATCATTCGGCATTATAACCCGGTTGGCGAGGGGGGGAGAGGGGGTAAGAGGGTGAGCAGGTGAAGGGGTGATCTCCCTATCTCCAATCTCCAATCTCCATTTCAAGGAAAGGTCAACCGCCGGTTATGCGTCTCTTTGACAGAAGCGCGATATTGGCGGGCGATAAATCGCCCAATACAAACATTTTTCAGGAGACAAAACGATGAAAAAACGAATCTGGCAATGGTTGATCGGTTTGTGTTTGTTCACGACCGTGCTCGGCATAAACGCGGCGCACACCCAGGCGCACCTGGACCCACCCGGCCCACCCGCCTTCCAAGAGGTGGTCTGGCTGTTGGGTGTGAACGTATTGGACGATATGGACCACATGGGTGGGCCGGGCGAGTTGTGGCTGGATTGGACGCTGGCGCAACCGGGGCATGAAGGCGGCAACGGCCGTCTCCCCGCCGCCGGTTGGGTATCCTTGCAAGCGCCGCCCGCCGCCCCGTTCCCGGCAGCCTTCCCCATCCTGTTGTATAACCATTTGAACTGCAATCCATTGGAACGGCCGTTGGGCATCCATCTCACCCTCAACGATGACGACGGCCTCTGGGGCGCCGACACCAGCGACCTGGCGCTGGCTGTGGGCGCAGCCGGCGGTATTTTTGGCGCAGCCAACGCCCAATTCGCTTACACCGTTGAAGTCATGGTCATCCCGCGCCCGGAACTCAACCCACTGTGTGACAGCGAATACGTGCCCCCTTCCGAACAACCCGAACCACCTGCCCCACCGCCGCCTATGGGCGCACCTGCCCCATACACCTACTCATTTGCGGACAACAGCGTTACCGTATTCGGCGAAGATGGCACGGCACTGCTGCAAACGGCCGTCACCGGCCCCGCCCGCGTCCATATCCTGCCTGCATCCATCATAATCCTGGACGACGATTCCGTGGAAATCTATGACTTGAGCGGTCTTTTGCTTTACAACGGCAAGTTCGTCACCAAACCCGGCTTTGGCGTTTTCCTCAGCCAGACCTCCCTGGTCGTTTTTGATGACGCTGTGCAGGTATTTTCTTCCGCCGGGCAACATCTGGGCGTCATTCCCACCAACGGCCGTGCCGACGTTCTGGTTGGTGAATCCATCATCGTCATTGATGACGACTCGGTTGAGATCTACAGTTGGGATGGTGGATTGTTGCAGCACGTCAATACCAACGGCCGTGCCCAGGTATACCTCAGCGGCCTGGATGTGATCATTGTGGATGGTACGGCCGTGCAGATATTCAGCCAGCAGGGACTCCCCATTCACATTTTCACCCTCCCGCCAGGAGCCGCTATCCAGGTAGAGTTGGAGTTGGGTCGCATCATCGTTATCAATGGCAACACAGTGGAAATCTACGACCGGCAAGGCAACCTCATTCGAGTTATCACCATCCTCACCCACCGTCCTGGTAAACGGCGACCGCATCATCATCATTGACGACGATTCCGTGGAAATTTACGACCGGGACGGCAACCTGATTCGCCGCATCATCGTCCTCAATCCCGGCGGCCAGCGACCCACCGTCCTGGTAAACGGCGACCGCATCATCATCATTGACGACGATTCCGTGGAAATCTACGACCGGGACGGCAACCTGATCCGCCGCATCATCGTCCTCAATCCCGGCGACGAACGTCCATCCGTCCTGGTGGATGGCGACCGCATCATCATCATTGACGACGATTCCGTGGAAATTTACGACCGGGACGGCAACCTGATCCGCCGCATCATCGTCCTCAACCCCGGCGGCCAGCGACCCACCGTTCGGGTGGATGGCGACCGCATCATCATCATTGACGACGATTCCGTGGAAATCTACGACCGGGATGGCAACCTGATCCGCCGCATCATCGTCCTCAATCCCGGCGGTCAACGACCCACCGTCCTGCTAAACGGCGACCGTATCATCATCATTGACGACGATTCCGTGGAAATCTACGACCGGGACGGCAACCTGATCCGCCGCACACACACCAACGGCCGTGCCGACGTCATCGCCTACGAAAACCGCACCATCATCGCCGATGACAACGCCATAAGGATGTATAATGATGCTGGCCTGCTGCTGCTCAACGTTCCCACGCCAGGCCGGGCGACCATCACCATCCAGGGCGAGACCTTACTGGTCACCACCCAGGATGGGCAGACAACCAGCTACTCGCTTGACCAGACGCCCATGGCGGAATTCACTATCTTTTTGCCGGTGGTTGTTACTGGTAATCAGTAACCGATAATCGGTAATCGGTAATCGGCGTTGGCGACCGATTACCGATCACCGTTCACCGATCACCGACAATAGGAGACGGCCGTATGACTGCACGATTACCGTATAACCTGTTGACTCTGATGGTGGGGTTGGGGCTGCTCACGGCCGTCGTCCTTCACCTTTCCCCGCCCACCACTGCCTCTGGCGCGCTTCGTTTTGTGGACGAGCAAAACGACCCCCTGGCCCACGCCGACCTGCGCCTGCTCTGCTACGCCGCGGACGCCGCCCACACGCCGCCGTTGGCCGACCTGCCCGCCCGCACCGACGGCAACGGCCACCTGACCCGCCCCCTGCCCGCCGCCTGCCCCTACCTGGCGGCGCTGTGGCTGCGCCACACCCAACCCTCCGGCAAACCAGAGCACGGCCCGGCCTATTGGGTCTACGCCACAAGCTGGCAGCCCGGCAGTACGGAGCGACAACCGGCAACCGGCGATGTAACCCTCTACGACAGCCATCCGCTCGTGCTCTTTAACGTCGTTGCCAGCCTGGCCTGGCAGCCCGCCGCCAACTCTGCCTTCGTGGCCCAACTGCACACCGGCCTGCGCCAGATGTCCGCCTACCTGTATGACCTGACCGAAGGGCAAATGGCGGTGGGCGGGGTGACGATTTACGACAACGGCCGTCACTGGGAAAGCGCCGATCTCCGTTTTCTGGCAGCTAACGATTACCGTCCCACCGCCTACATGGGTGGCATCGTGCCCGCCGCCACACCTTACACCGCGCCCGCCACCCTCAGCCAGACAGTGTACGCGCCCGGCGGCATCTACCTGGGGCGCTATTGGGATGGGCTGGACGCAGCCGATCCCGCTGCCGGAAACTGGGCGCAGCCCAATGCCTACCGCACCCTGGCCCACGAATGGGGCCATTACGCCCTCTTTTTGTACGACGAATACCAGCAGTCGCCCGGCGGGGGCAAAACAGAAACATACTGCACCTGCCTGGCCTTGCCCGGCGGACTGTGTGAGGCATCGGCCATGTCTTACCATTACACGGCCGTCGCCCTCTGGCACGAAACGGCGCACGGCAATCCCCTGGTTTGCCAGCAGACCGACCAGATGTTGGTGCATGGCGAAGCGGACTGGACGACGCTGCGGCGCTGGAGCGCCATTCAAAACCTGCCCGGTGATTGGTTGCAGCCGCCGTCACTGCCACTCAGCACCCAGATACCCGATGTCGCCGCCCACCTCTTTGGCCGCCCGCCCGGTTATCGTCTCTATCTGCCCACATTGGCAACCAGCGGCACGGCCGTGCCCACCGCCAACGAACCAACCATCCACCTGGCGCTCAGCGGCAGCTTCAGCCAGGCGCAGTTAGACGCCTTCTACCCACAGGTGTATGTGCTGCAAGACGGCCGTGTGCAGTACCAGGGCACGAGCAGCAGCAACCGCACCGCACCGGGCGCTCTGGGGCAAATCACCCTGCTGGGCATCCAACCCACCGGCCGCGCCGCCGTGTACGCCGACCAGTACACCATTGGCGCAGCAACCGGCGGTCGTTTCATCTACCCCGCGCCCGGCAGCAGCAGCCCGCCCCTGAGCAATGGCAGTACGCTTACCCTGGTCGCCGACCCCTGGGCCGCCAGCCTGGATGTGGAGTATGGCATGGATGGGCCATTGCTTCGCACAATGACGGTGACGCTGACCAGCCCACAAACGCTGGCGACGCCACCCATCGCCCAACGCTGCTCGCCGGACACGGCCGTTGGCTGCCCGGCCGGCCCCGCCTGGCGGCAAACGATGACGGCGGCCGGTGGTGATACCTGGACGGCCGTGTTCACCGCGCCATCGGGCCAGGCATTACCCAAATACGGGCTGGTGGGGGTGCAGGCGGGCAACACCGGTGAACTGTGGCGCTGGTTCCAATCGTTGGGCGGGGTTGGCCCGGCGCACGATGACGCCCAGGCGCCCTTGCTCGATGGGCTGGCCATGGTGGCGGCAAATACGGCCGTGCCCGGCGTAGAAAACCAGGCCATCCTCATGCCCGCCGCCGCTCATGACGCCCTGACCGCGCCGCTGCCGCCCGGTTTTGCGGCCATCATTGGCATCCCGGTAGACCTGGACGTGCTGCTGCCCACTGCCCACGTACCCTGGATATTGACGCTGTTTTATCCGCAGACGGCCGTAGACCGCCTGGGCGCAGACGAATTGCAGCTCGAACTACTCCATTTCAATCGCAGCCTGGGGCAATGGCAGGTGGTGGGTATCTCCGGGCGCAGCCTGCTGCTCAACTGGCTGGCTTCCCCACCGCTAACGGCCGATGGCATCTACGCGGTCGGCTGGCGGCCCGAGCCGCCGCCCGTGGCCGACTTCGACGCCATGCCGCGCAACGGCCCCGCCCCTCTGCTGGTCAACTTTATGAATTTGTCCGAAGGGGTGTATGACAGCAGCCTGTGGGATTTTGGCGATGGTATCACCAGCACCCTCACCCACCCCATCCACCTATATGAAGGCCCTGGCCTTTATACCGTCTCTCTCACCGTCACCGGCCCCAACGGCAGCGACACATTGATTCAGCCCGATTTCATAGTTGTTATGGGCACATTAGATGGTGGGGCGTCCCTTGTGATTGCCCCACCATTTAACGATACCCCACAAGATCCAAAAGACTCAAAATAACAGGTGTTTTACCTGACAAACGGCCGTTGATAATCCCCTGGTATTTGTGATACTGTATACGCAGTTGCCAGATAATCAGGCATTACCAGGAGGAATATCCATGACGGTGCATTTTTATTACCATACCCCCTTCCCGGCCGACATGAACGAACGGCGCGCCTTTTGCCGGGTGGCGCGTTTGCTGCATGAACGATACGGCCGTGACCCCGCCGACTACTTTCTCATCGCCAACATTGATCCCCGGTACGATACAGCCCTGAAAAAGCTGACACAACTAGACGCCTTACTGATCACGCCCCAGTCGGTAGCCATTTTGGATTTCAAAAGCTGTTATGCGCCTTTTGACGGCCGTGACCTGCAAGGCCCCTGGCCTACCGCCGATGGGCATTTCCTTTACAGCGGCAGTGACCAAAATACCAACCCATACCAACAGGCTGAAAAAGCCCGCCGCCTTTGGTCACGTTACCTGGGCAACAAGAGCAAAGATTTCTTTGGTGCTAGACCAGAGAATGAGGGGGATGTGAGTTGGCCTGAGGCATGGCGACATTTACAATCCTATGTCTTGATTCACCCCATGATGCACCCCGATGCGCAGCCGCCAACAGCCAAAACTCTGGAAGGCAACCATAACTGGTTTCATCTGCACAGCGTAGACGATATTTTAGTGCTGACATACACCATCGTTTCCAGCCATCTGAAACTGGCCCCGGTTGAAGCCGAAGAGTTGATCCGCCTGGCACTCTACGCCGAACCCTGGGAAGATATGGACGAGCTTTTGCACGCCCCTATTGGCTCTCTATTTGTGTATGAACCCAACCGGTCCCTGATGACAAAACCGCTTTACAGCTATGACGAAGTGACCATTGGCCGCACGCACGCCATGCACATCCGCATTAGCAACCAGATGAAACAGGTGAGTGGCTACCATGCCCGTGTGGAAGTGCAAAAAGGACAGGTAATGTTGTATGATGCTGGCAGTTTGAACGGCATCTACGTCAATCGTCAGAGAATAGATGGCTCGCAGGGTATAAAACTATCCCCAGACATCAAAGTATTTCTGGGTGGTAAAGGTAAAAATGCCTGCCAGGTATGGTTTGAGCCGGTTAAACCGGAGGAACCGGTTCCTAAAACCCGGACGCGGTTGACAAACGAGACGAAATTAGCACTGCCGGCGCACAATGCAAAACCATAATAGTACACAACCAAAACTCCCTGCCTTTGTGGGGAAATATCAGATTCTCCAACTTCTCGGCGAAGGTGGTATGGCAACTGTCTATCTGGGTTATGACCCGGATTTGCAGCGCCAGGTTGCCATCAAGGTCATCCAACAGCACATGGCCGAAGACCACCATTACATCACCCGCTTTCACCGGGAGATTGAAGCCATTAAGCAGCTTGGGCATTCGGCGATTGTGCCCATCTACGATGCTTCGCGCCCGGCGGAACCGGGCGAGGAACAAACAACGCCATACCTGGTAATGCAATATCTGAGCGGCGGCACTCTTGCAGATAAGATACGGTACGGGCCACTGCCGGAAACAGAAATTGTGTCCATCGTGAACCGTATCGCCGCCGGCCTGGATGCGGCCCACAAAAAAGAAATCATTCACCGCGACCTGAAACCGGGCAACATCCTCTTCAACGAACACGATGAAGCATACCTGACCGATTTTGGCATTGTGAAAATTTTGGGCGACGACGGCCGTTCCCAGACCCAAGGGCCCATTGGCACCCCTGCTTACATGAGTCCTGAACAGAGTCGTGGGCTGAAGGTAGACGGCCGTACCGACATCTATGCCCTGGGTGTCATTCTCTTTGAAATGCTCACCGGGCAGCGCGCCGATACACTATTCCTGGCCAGGCTCCAGAGGCGTACACTCTCTGTACAAGAGTACAATCCGGCCATCCAGGAACCTCTTGCTTACGATGAAATTATGGACAAAGCGTTGGCGGAATCACCCGACGACCGCTTCCAAACTGCCGGCGAGATGGGCCGGCAGGTAACCGCCGCTGCCCAATCCTGGTCCGCTTACTACGCCGCCGCCCACCCATCCAACCCGCCCATTACCCCCACCGAACGAACGGCCCCATACGTTGACACGGCCGCAAGCCAGCCGGCATCGTCCACGGCCCACAGTTTGCCGCAGCCCACCACCCAACCCGGCGTGGCCCGGCGCAATTGGGCTTTTGCTGCCGCCGGGATTGGCCTGCTCCTTGTTGTCGCCATCATCCTCTGGCGACCGGGTATTACCTGGGTCACAGCCACGCCTACCGTCGCCGCCATGCCGCCGCCAACCGATCTACCGTCGGCTACCAATACTTCCACACCCACCACACTGGCGCTGGATTTACCGGCTTCGCCAGAGCCGGGCATCATCATGGTACTGGACCGGGCCGCCAGCGCCGTCTGGCAGCTTGATGATACCCTGGCTCGCATTCCCACCGACGGCCGTTTGCCTGTGCCCCCCAATCGCCCCGTCCTGGTTCAATCCAGCTCCGAACCCATTCAAATGGTGCTGCCCGACCGCACCAAACTGTTGTTAGACACCAATACCCTGGTGGAAATTGCCCTGCCGGGAGAGGAAACGGCCGAAGCCCGCATTAGCCTGACACAGGGACGCCTGCTGGTGGAAACGGCCGTTTCCCCCGTCACCCTGACCACCCCATTGGCAACGGTCGTCCTGCCGCCGGAAAGCAGCGGCGGCCTTTTTGTTTCGCCGGATGCCGGGCAACTGACGGTGGACTGCCTGACCAGCGCCTGCCTGGTGCAGTCAGAAATCAGCCAGACAGCGGCCAATCTGGAGACGGGGCAGTCGGCGTTGGTGCAGGCCGACGGCCGTATCTACCCCACCCCCTCCGCCGCCTATGCTTCCTATCTGGCCCTGGCCAACGCCATTTCCAACGTCATCACCCCTACACCTACCCCCGCACTAACAGCGACACTAACAACAACCATAACCATCACACCCCCCTCGACCGCCACCACCTCGCCGACGCCCCTGGTGGTAGTTTTCCGGCAAAACCGGCTGGAAATTGGACGCTCGGTGAACGGGACGCCCATTGAAGCCATCCAGTTGAGCCAGGGCAGCCGCCCGGTCTTGTTTGTGGGCGGCATCCACGCCGGTTATGCCCCCAACGCACTGGCGCTGGTGGCAGCCATCATCACCCATTTCCAGGCACACCCGGAGGAGATACCGGCCGATATTGCCCTGTACGTCATTCCCAACCTGAACCCGGACAGTCCCGATATGCCGGGTGTGGTTGACGGCCGTTTCAATGCCAACGGCGTAGACCTGAACCGCAATTGGGATTGCCGCTGGCAGCCTAACAACACCATCCTGGAGCAATTTGTCCTCAACAGTGGCGGTGCCGGGCCGGTATCAGAACCGGAAAGCCAGGCATTGCAGGCGTTCATTCAAGCCATTGCACCGCAGGCCGTCATCTTTTGGGGGTCAGGCGGTCGGGCAACCGGTCTTTCATCGCCAGGCGCCTGTGAGGAGATTAGCCTGGTTTCCGCGCCGCTGGCACAGGCCTACGGCCGTGCCGCCGACTTTAACTTTGTAGATGGCCCTATCGTCCAGGCCGACACCACCCTCAATGGCGACGTGACTAACTGGCTGGACAAGATAGGTATCCCTGCCGCTTTCATCATTCTGCCCCGTTTTCAGGATTACAACTGGGAGCAAAATTATGCCGGGATTCAGGCCGTTTTTGATGTCATCATCAATGGCGCTTTAACGGCAATATCGCCGGGCGCACCGGGCACGCCGGCCATATTGCCCACCCCCACCACCTGCGCCATTGCCCCGGCTGAGCCGTGGGCCAGCAGTTATGTTGCTTATCGTAACCGGTTGGGGTGTGCTACAAATACGGCCGTGACCCCCACTGCCGCTTACCAGTCATACGCCAACGGGCTGATGCTGTGGCGTCAAGACAAAGAACAGGTGTATATCCTCTACCAGGATGGCGCCCTCAGCACGCACACCGTCAATGACCCGGCGTTAGCTAATTTTTACGTGTCTGACTTGCTCAAAGGGGCGTTTGGTTATTTGTGGCAGAACAACACGGCCGTGCGCACCCGTTTAGGTCAACCACAAACCCAGGAGCAAATCGCGGCTGCTTTTACCGTTCAGGACTTCAACAACGGGGCCATACTCACCTTTACCGACGGCGGCGGCCACACCTATCTGCTTCTCTTCCCCGAAACTACCTGGCTTTATCCCTGATAACGGTATAATTTTTCCATGAGCGTTCACAATCCCCAC
Source organism: Chloroflexota bacterium (assembly GCA_014584575.1). Classification (GTDB taxonomy): domain Bacteria; phylum Chloroflexota; class Anaerolineae; order Promineifilales; family Promineifilaceae; genus CAADGU01. The sequence goes on along the minus strand of JACTMP010000015.1, from coordinate 97,250 downwards.
GACCGTTTCTTCCGCGAGAGCTTCAGCCGCCCGGAAATCGTGCGCAACTACCTGGAAGAGTACCTGCCCGCCGACCTGCTGGCGCTGCTTGACCTGGACACCCTCATCCTGCAAGATGGCTCATTCATTGATGAGACCTTGCGCGAGCAGCAGTCAGATTTGCTCTACCAGACCCGGTTGCGGGGCGACGGCCGTGCCCTCTATCTCTACTTCCTCTTTGAACACAAAAGCCAGCCGGAACTGCTGATTGCCCTGCAACTGCTGGGCTACCTGCTGGCTATCTGGCAAGAGCAGGTGAAACAAAAGCAGCCGTTAGCACCGATCATCCCCCTGGTGGTGTATCATGGCGAAAAGGTGTGGCGTGTGCCCACTGACTTTTTCAGCCTGTTGAATGCGCCGGAGGGGTTACGGCCGTATTTACTAGACTTCCGTTACCAGCTCGGCGACTTTTCCCACCTGTCAGAAGAAGAGATCAAAGGAGAAATCTGGCTGCGGGTTTGTCTGAGCGTGTTACGCGCCATCCTCCACCCCGGACTGCGCCATGAGTTACGGCCGCTCATTGAACTGGCCTTTGAGTTGCACGAGAAAGAGACGGGCGTTGAATACATCCGCACAATTATGTATTATCTGACCAGGGCTACCGGGCGGGTGAGCCGTGAAGAATTGGAACAGGCGCTGCTGGCTCAAGGCGCGCCAGGAGAGAAACTGATGGCAACGATTGCAGACGAATATATCCAGATAGGAATGGAAAAAGGGCTTAAACGGGGGTTGGAACAAGGGTTGGAACAAGGGCTGGAACAAGGGTTAGAACGGAGCATTCTCCGTATCTTGCAGCGGCGTTTCGGCGTACTGCCGCCTGGACTACCGGATCGACTGGCAGAACTACCGGCTACGGTGCTGGAAAAGCTGTTGGATGAAGCGATAGTTGCCCCTTCTTATGATGCTTTTGTTGCCCGGTTAACGGCCGTTGAAAACACACCTCCTGACGCTCCCTACCCTGGTTAGTGCGAACCGAGCCTGCTATTCGCCCGTTATCGGTACCAGCTTTGCGTAAATCTGATTGAATTGGGGGATAACCATACGCCAGTCGTAGGCAGCCGCAAACTGGCGGGCGGCCGTACCCAGGCATGTACGTTCGGCCAGGTCATCGAGTAAACGCAACACGGCCGTCGCCATCTCCTCCACACCATCTGCCAACACAATCTCACGGCCGTCCACCACCGGAAACCCCTCCGCCCCCATTCGTGTACTGACAATGGCCTTGCCTGCGGCCATTGCCTCAATCAGCTTGAGGCGCGTGCCGCTGCCCACGCGAAAGGGCATGATAAAGAGAGCGGCGCCGGCCAGGTACGGCCGTACATCTTCCACCCACCCCGTCACCGTAATACCCGGCATCCCCCGCAACCGCGCTAGCCGGGGATGTGGTTTCTGGCCGACAATCGCCCAGGTTGTAGACGGCCGTGCCGCTAAAATTTGCGGCCATACCTCATCCGCAAACCAGAGAACGGCATCCACATTAGGCCGGTAATCCATTTTGCCACTAAAAACCAGGTCAAAGGGGATGGACGACATGGGGGTTTGGTATTCGGTAATGTCTATGCAGTTGGGGATGACGGAGATTGGGAGGTTAGGAGATTGGAGGTAGCGTTGGTCGGTTTCGGACACGGCCGTGACCCAATCCGCATTTTTACACGCCCACCGCTCAAAACGGGCCAGCCGCCCCACCTGCATCCAGGAGTAGGCCGCGGCCGGCCAGCGGCGCGGCTGCCGCCAATCCGTCTGCATATTGCGCCGCTGCAACTCCGTCTCCGCATTGTGATTGTCAAAAACAATCTTGACATCCTTACTGGCTACGCGAATCACATCAATGTAACGCGCCAGTTCAATACCTTCGATTTGCACCACGTCAAACTGATTGGCGGCCAGTAAATGGCGCAGTCGGTCGGCAAATGCAGGGCTGTAGAGGCGGTGGGCCATGTCCGGCAGGCGCGTGGTGAGCAGTTGGCGCAGCCGCTGCCCGGTGGAACGGGCCGGCGCAGGCACGGTTTCGATATGATGGCACAGTACAATGAGGGGAGCAATCTGGTGGGGATCGGCCGTTTGCCCCGGCTCTAAAAAGCTCAACAACGTTATCTCATGGTCAGCCGCCAGCCCACGCAGGATGTGAAAATTGCGCAGGCTGGTGCCCTGCTGCGGTGGGTATGGCAGTTGCGGCGTAAGGAGAAGAAGTTTCATATGGCATCGGAGTTTACCCGAAAATGGCTGAGCGTTGTTAAAAAACGGATTACTCAATTTGGCACGGTTCAAGCGATCTTAACAAATTTGACCGCCGACTACTGACCGCTGACCGCGATCTTGCCAGTGATGGGCGGTCTGCCGTCGGCCGTCTGTGGTTAGAAATTTGGTAGGCGCCGTTTCCAGAGAAGGTGAACCATGCCCTAGATTTCAATTTCGGCTGCGCGGACTTTTTGGTTACACTATGGCCATGCGTTTAGACATTGCGGAACACAAACAAAAAGCCAGGCAGCTCATTCCGGCCATTCAGGAATTGCGCCGCCGGGCATTAGCTCTGGAAGAGAGGCACCAGGCCGAACTGCAATTGGTTGCCGCTGATTATCGCCCCAGCGCCCGCAACTTGTTGCACTACCTGGCGCTCCGCCAGACGGACATACGGCCGTTACAACGCGAGTTGATCGGCATGGGGTTGACGTCATTGGGAGTGACGGAAACGGCCGTACTCAGCACCCTGGATGCGCTCCTCTACAATCTGCACGCCCTGGCCGAAGAAACGTACACGCCCTCTGACGTAGAAGCGCCCGTCACTTACCAGACCGGAACAATGCTGCTGGAAGAACACACCGGACAGTTGTTGGGCCAATCCGCAGGCAAACATCGGGTGCGCATTATGGTGACGATGCCGGCAGAAGCGGCCACCGACCCCCGGCTCATCCACGATCTGCTGGCCGCCGGTATGGACGTGATGCGTATCAACTGCGCCCATGATGACCAGACGGCCTGGCTGGCGATGATCGCCAACCTGCGTCGGGCGGAAAAGAAGTTGGCACGGCCGTGCAAAATCTACGCCGACCTGGCCGGGCCAAAGTTGCGCACCGGCCCCATCAAACCGGCCGGCCACGTGGCGCGCTACCGGCCCAAACGGAACTTTCGTGGCGAAGTAACCACGATGTGCCGGGTCTGGTTCACCCCGGCCACAGCACCCCAGCCGGCGCCCACCGCCGATGTAACCCTTCCGGTTTCCGCCGACTTTCTGGCCCAGGCTGAAGTGGGCGACACAATACATCTCGTGGATGCTCGTGGCCGTCACCGGCAGTTGCCGATTACGTACAAACAAAACAATTCTTGTCTGGCGGAAACGGACCGCACCCACTACGTGGAAACGGGCACGGCCGTGCGCCTGCTTCGTGGCGCGGAACTGATAGCTACCGGTGAGATCGGGGAACTCCCGCCGCTGATCCTGCCCATCCCCCTGCAAATCGGCGACACGCTCATCCTCACCCGCGCCAACCTGCCCGGCGAGGCGGCCCAATTTGACGAAACGGGCCGGTTGGCGCAACCGGCGCATATTGCCTGCACGCTGAAAGAGGCGTTTCAGGCGGTGGAGCCGGGGCACCGGATGTTGTTTGATGATGGAAAGATTCACGGCCGTGTCCTGGACAATGACCGCGACAACATCACCGTTGAAATCACCTCCACCGGCGGGCGCACGGTCGGCCGGCTGCAAGCCGAAAAAGGGATTAATTTCCCAGACACCACCCTGCTCATGCCTTCACTGACCGCCAAAGATGTGGAAGACCTGGAATTTATGGCCAGACATGCCGACATCATTGGTCTCTCCTTTACCCGCTCCCCCGAAGACGTTCACGCGCTGGAAGACCAGTTAAAACGGTTACAGGCAACCCATCTGGGTGTGGTTTTGAAAATTGAAACGCGCCAGGCCTTTGAAAATCTGCCCCGGCTGCTGCTGGCAGCCATGCACTCCCCGCCCGATGGCATCATGGTAGCGCGCGGCGATTTGGCCGCCGAACTGGGCTTTGAGCGCATGGCCGAAGTGCAGGAGGAAATCCTCTGGTTTTGCGAAGCCGCGCACCTGCCCGTCATCTGGGCCACGCAGGTATTGGAAAATCTGGCTAAACGGGGCGCCCCCTCGCGCGCCGAAGTGACCGATGTGGTGATGAGCAGCCGCGCCGAATGTGTCATGCTCAACAAGGGGCCTTACATTGTGGATACGGTGCGCTTTTTGAACGACGTTCTGGAACGCATGGCCGCCCATAGCGCCAAACGGCGCATCATGCTGCGCCGGCTGTCTATCTCTCAGGTGGATTAGAAGTAATTGGGGTATCTTCTCAATAAATGGGGGTGAAAGGAGTGCGCATCCTCAGATGCGCATCTGAGGATGCGCACTCCTCCACGAGATATTAAGAAGATACTTATTGGGTCATTGGGTAATTGTCCAGCAATTCTCCATTTACCGAGAGCCGGCGATTAAAATCGCGCCTACAGAGAGCAAAGCCTACCTTCGTGGGCTGCGGGCCAGTCGGCGAAGGCCGACTTTGCCTTTTGTTGAGCCTGCACTGAGCCTGTCGAAGTATGCAGATTTATCTGCCGGAGCCAGCCAATTTGAGAATTACTGGCAATTATCCGGTCAACTTCCCAATTGCCCAATTACTCAATTACCATAGAGTTTAAGCGTCTGTTCCGCCGCCTTCTGCCAGGAAAATGTGCGCGCCTGTTTGTAGCCGCGCCGGATCATGCGTTCGCGCTGCTGGTCGTCGGTGAGGACGCGGTAGAGGGCGTCTGTCCATTCTTCTTCGTCCAGCACGTCCAGGATTAGCCCGGCGTCCCCGGCAATCTCCGGCAGCGAGCCGCGATTGCTGACGATGACGGGGCAGCCGCAGTGCTGCGCTTCCAGGGCGGGCAGGCCAAACCCTTCGTAATGGGAGGGGGTTGCCAATACTCCGGCGGCGTGGTACAGATGCGCCAGCGCCTCGTCCCCCACTCCTTCCAGATGATGCACATGGGCGTCCAGACCGAGTTCGGTGATGGCGCTGAAGATTTCTTCATAGAGCCACCCCTTGCGCCCCACCAACACCAGGGGCACATCCACTTTGTAAACCTGCCGCAGCCCGTGATAGGCGTGCAGCAGGAAGGGGATGTTTTTGCGCGGCTCTAATGTGCCCACGCAGAGGATGAAGTTGCGCGGCAGGCGGTAATGGGCCAGGGTTTGGTTCACGGCCGTGTCCGCCACAGGTTGCGCATACAACGGATTGGCCGCCAGATGCACGGTGGTCACTTTGTCTGGCGGTACACGCAAATGCTCGATCAGGTCGTGGCGGGTAGCGTGGCTGTCGGCGGAGATGTGGTCGGCCGTATGCACCGCCCATTCAATCTGGTCAGCGTAATAACGCATACTGTCGGGGGTCAGGAATTGGGGGTAGTAGATGAAGTTCAGGTCATGCACGGTGATAACACGCCGCTTTGCGCCGCCGTTGGGCGGGATAAAGTCCGGGCTGTGCAGCACATCCAGCCGGTGGCGACGTAACTCCAACGCCAGCGCCCAGCGTTCCCAGCGGTGATGGCAGGGCGTAAACAGGTTGCGGCGGCGGAAGTTGGGGGCAGATGGGGCGTAGCTACGGCCGTCCTTCCGCATCTGAAACACGCTGTATGTATTGGCCGCGTCCAGTTCGGCCAGCGCGGGCAGCAGGTACAAAATGTATTGGCTGATGCCACCCATCTGGTAAAAGGGCAGCCGGGCGTCTATGCCGATGTGCATGTTTGTGAAGCGTGATGCGTGACCAGAAGTCTCACGTATCACGGGAAAAAGCTGGCGTCAAACACGGCCGTCAACAATTCGGCGCGTTCTTCCGGTGTCATCCGGCGGATGCGGGCGTAATCTTCGTTCAGGCCCGTCCACAGGTCCACGTGCAGGATACGGCCGTCGTACACCGTGTAAATATCTAAAAAGGTCTGGCGCGAACCCAATGACCACATCTGGTCGGCCAGCAGATTACCCAGGCCGTAATGGACAAATGCGCCATCTACAAAAGCAAATCCTTGCGGGAAGTGGGCATGGCTGCCGGAAACGGCCGCCGCTCCGGCCCGCGCCAGGTCGTTAAAGGCGCGCCGCTGTTCCACCAACACCGCGTATTGATAATCCTCCAGATATTGCAGCGTGGCAAACACCAGATAGCCGTCGTCGGCCAATTGGCGGATTTGCGCCTGCATGTCGCTGTAGTCACCGCAGGGCAGCGCGCCGGGGCGCGTCTCGGTGGCCCAGCCAAATTCGGGGCCAACCGGGTTGCAGCCGACGAAGGCGATCTTGTTACCGTTGTGTTCCATCAGCAACGGCCGTGCCGCATCCTCTAAATCGCGCCCGCCGCCAAACCATTGGATGCCATTGGCCTCATACAGGTCAAAGGTGTGCCGCAGGGCGCCAATGCCCCAATCATTCAGGTGGTTGCCGGTCATTTCAGCTACGTTAATGCCCATCCAGGTCATCAGTTCAAAGTATTCGTCCCGGTTGCAGACGTTGTCGCTGTCGTAGGGGTCGGCGGGGGGGCAGTCGGGGGCAAAGGCGTTTTCATTGCTCATGTGGGCGATGTCGGCCATTTGCAGGATGGGGCCGGTCTCTTCGCCGGGGTATTGGATGCCGTATCTGTCCATGCGGTCGGCGACGGCGCGGCGCATCCCGGCGGGGCCGGTCATAACGATGTGGGTGACACGGCCGTCGTCCCAATTCTCAATCTCGCCCGCCCAGGTTGCGCCGGTATCGGCCGTTTCTGGTTCCAGTGGGATGATGAGCGGGTAGGCGGCGGGGTCAAAATCCATGTCAATGGGGGCTACGCCGTCCACGCGCAGCACTTTCAGGCGCGGCTCTAGTTGGTGAAAGGGGATGATGGTCAGCACCGGTTCGGTGTAGCCGGTCTGCGCCGCCCACAAAGCGTCTACCAGTTCATCCATCGGCACGGTCACGCCGGGCTGCGCCGGTTCACCCCACCAGGTGCGCAGGCGCACGGCCGTGTCCGCATCCAGCATCAATTCCCCCGCCAGCCACATCGCCTGCACATCGGCCAACGTCACCTCATCCGGGATGGTGGCAAAGGGGGCAGCGACGGTGTAGAGCCAGGCGGCGGGAGGTGAGGGGGTGAGGGTGGGGGTGGGAGAAGGGGTGAGCAGGTGAGGGGGTGAGGGGGTGACGGTGGGAGAGGGGTTGAGGAGGTGAGGGGGTGAGGGGGTGAGGGTGGGGGCGGGTGAGGGGGTGATGAGGGGTTGGGGTGAAGGGGTGAGGGTGGGCGGCACGGCCGTAGCCGTTACCGTCACCGCTAAATCCTCTGGCCCACACGCCGCCAATCCAAACAATACAACCGTCAAACCAACAAGAAAAAATCTTCGCGCTCTTTGCGTCCTTCGCGGATCAATTCCCATTTTTACCCCCACCGCCACAACGCAAAGGCCGCCAGATACCGGCCAATGGCAATCAAGGCTAATGCCCCCACCACGCTGGCGCCATCGGCCAGCAGCGGGCCAACTAACGCGCCCAACAGGATGGCGGCGTTGAAGGTGAGATGATACCAGGCCAGGTGATACGGCCGTTCCTCCTCCGGCGTCCGGTCGTAAATGTAATTGCCCAATGCGCCCCCGGCCAATGACCAGGCCACACCGCCGACGGCCGAGGTGAAGAGGAAGAGGGGCAGGTTGGTGGTCACGGCCGTGAGCGCCGGATACAAACTCATCAGCAGCACCCCCATCACCAACACCTGTTTGTGATTGGAACGCGCCGTGATGCGCGCCAATTGCATGGAGCCGAGCAGCACGGTGGCGTAAAAGACGGCGTTGCCCATACTGATTTCCGTATCGGTCAGCCCCAGGTCATTCACCCAAAACAGGGGGAAGAGGGGAATGGCCAGGAATTGGGCCAGGTGAAAGGCGAACAACAGGCCCAGCACCACCCCAAACGGCGTGCGGAAAATGTGGCGGCTGATAGAAGGCCGGGGACGGCTGCGGGCCACAAAACGCAACCCCACCGACAGCCGTAACTCCTGCGCCCAGGCGCGAATTGCGCCCGGATGCGCCCAGTCACCCAGACTGCGCCCCACCCGTTCGGTGGGTTCATGTGGCAGCCGGATCAGGTAGAGATGCAGGCTGCTCATCATCGCCCCCACAAAACCGATGGCAAACACTACCTGATAGCCTTGCGGAAATGGCATTCGATCCAGAATGATGCCGCTGATGAGGGTGGCGACAATAAAAACCAGCGCCAGCAGCGCATTACGCACCCCCACCACATGGCTGCGCCATTCGGGGGGCACCACTTCGGCGAACATGGAGTTGAACCCTATCGCCAGCGCCGTGCCCGGAATGCTCATCAGCAGCACCAGGGCAATGAGCGCCCACACCTGCAAATAGGGGGCCAAAAAGAGGGGCAAAAAGACCCAGGCCAGATAAAACATGCGGTGCCAGATGGATGTCCAGAAGACGGTGCGGGTTAACGGCCGTTTTTGTAACCACTGCCCCGCCGGTAAGGTAATGGCCAGGCTGATGATGGCCGGGGCGGCATTGAGCAGCCCAATTTGAAAGCCATCGGCCCCCTGCCGGGTGGCAAAGATAGCCATAAAGGAGATGGCGGTGCCGTTTAAGACGCCAAACCAGGCGATGTCCAGGTATAAATGCCAAAAATTGGCGCGATGTTCGGCGGGAATCGCCTGCCCTTTCCGCCGGAACAACGATGCAGTTGTCATACTTATATGTCTCCGTTTTAAGACCTGATGGGTTTCTGAAACACATCAGCCCTGAATTATACGCAGCGGCAGCAGGCCAGACATGGGTACTTTCAGCTAATCGTAATGCAACGGCCGTGATCCGATTACCGATTACCGATTGCGTCTCATTTCCACACTGGCTTATAATCGGCTTCATGATTGCTTTCCTGGCCGATTATCCCGATACCGTATCCACATTGGCACAATGGTTCCGTGCGCAATGGCCGGATTATTTTGCGGATATGACGCAGGCGGAGATGGAGCAGGATTTTCTGGAAGACGCTTCTTATGATCGTCTTCCCATTCGCCTGGTGGCTTTTGCGGCTGGGGAGCTGGCGGGCACGATTGTGCTGCGTGAACCGGGAAATGAAGCTATAGCGGAATTTCGACCGGAGTTGGGCGGGTTGTATGTGGTGGCGTCTCATCGAGGCCAGGGCATTGGCACGGAATTGGTGCGGGCGGGCATGAAGGTGGCGCGTGATCTGGGGTATGAGACTGTTTTTGCGACGACGGTTACGGCCGTTGGTATCCTGGAAAGTTTGGGATGGGAGTATATCAAAACAGCCACGTATGAAGATGGGCCGCAGCGATTGTATCAATGTAAACTATAAACACAGCCGCCCCTGTTGTGGCATGATCTTCCGTGCCACCCATGTATCTACTCAATATCTCGTGGAGGAGTACGCATCCTCAGATGCGCATCTGAGGATGCGCACTCCTCTCACCCCCATTTATTGAGATGATAAAAAGGAAGGCCAAAAAATTATGGCAAAAAAACCTGTTCCCGTGAAAAAGTCGGAGGTTATTGATGGTTATACCATTAAATACCACGCCAACGGCAAAACCCGATGGTCGAAGGGGAAAATAGTGGACGGACAAACAGAGGGGTATTGGGAGTGGTATCGCCCCGATGGGACGTTAAAACGTTCCGGATATTTTGAGAAAGGGGAGCCTGTTGGTGAGTGGATTACGTATGATGACCAGGGAAATGTCTATAAAGTTGAAAGAAAAAAGGCACGGGAGACAACAGAAGACAACGAAGGAATTTTTTGTGCGGCAGAAGCCTCGGACACGAATAAGGCAACAGAATAAGAAACGGCATAACTCATGGCAACATCACATTGATCGGTAAAGAGGATTACATTGAACCGGCGCAAAATGTGCGCCAAAAGCCTAAACAGATCAAAGATTACGCAGATTTCGCAGATGGTGGAGAAAAATCTGCGTAATCTGCGAAATCTTTGATTATTTTGGTTGTGGCTTCTCCACGATATGTATTAAGGAGAGTGAAATGGCTGAAAACAAGACCCAACCTACCGCGGCATCTGTTGATGCGTTCATTGCTCAAATTGAAAACCCCCGCCGTCGTACTGATGCGCTGACTGCCCTGGAGATGTATAAGAAAGTGACCGGGCTGCCTCCTGTTATGTGGGGACCATCTATTATCGGTTTTGGATCGCTTCATTATGCGTATGAGACGGGGCGCGAGGGAGATATGCCCGCCGCCGCTTTTTCACCACGCAAGGCTAATATGACTTTCTATGTCGGCGACAAATTTGATGGCGCAGCGGAACTCTTTGCCAGACTCGGCAAACATAAAAAATCGGTTGCCTGTCTCTACATCAATAAATTGGATGATGTTGATCTTGATGTTCTGCATGAAATAATTGCCCGTCAATACCACATGGATTCACCACAGACCCCTCTGGTCAACATAGAGTGAGACAACCGAAGCCCAGATAAGCCAGGTTGTCTTGCACGGCCGTGCCCGTCATCGTTAGGGTTGGGGCAAGGGTGCGCGTGGGGGGGTACGGCCGTGATCCGCAACACCTCTTGATAAAAAGCTCTCCCATGATGGAGGGCTTTTTGTTTTCCATGCTTGAAGCAGTACCATCGGAAATGGAGTGATAGAGAGCTTTTGTGGAGTACCTCCTCATCACCTCCCATTATTCAGCCAACAATGACAGTTGCGTTATAATGATTGCCAATCAGGGAGATTGAAATCATGGATTATCAAACATACATTACCCGTGATCCACACATTAGCGGTGGCGTACCGATTATCAGAGGTACCAGAGTACCCATCCGCACCATTCTGGCCAGTCTGGCAGAGGGCGCAAAGGTTGAAGAAATTCTGGCCGATTTCCCTACCATTTCCGAGCAGGCCATTTGGGCCGTTATCGCTTTTGCGGCCGTTTCAGCCGAAGAAGACTTACCATTACCAGCAATGCCGGTTGTTTTATGAAAATCAAACAGACGAAAACACGTCAGTCAGCAGACAAACATTGGCAATCAAAAAAAATGCTGCCCTTTACTCTCTAATTTGAATTCGTTATGTAAATAATATAAAATAGTAAAATGGTGCGCCAACTACAATACATTGATCTCTTTTCTGGTTGTGGCGGAATTAGCCTGGGATTGCATAGCGCGGGGCTGAGAGGGTTGTTTGCCATTGAAAAACACCCTGATGCTTTTAGTACGCTTAAACATAATTTGATTGATACACATGCACATTTCATCTGGCCCGAATGGCTAGAGGTGAAAAGTTGGGATATTGATCAACTATTCAAGTCCAAGTCAGATGATCTCGTCAGATTACATGGGAAAGTAGATTTGGTTGTTGGGGGGCCGCCTTGTCAAGGTTTTTCCATTGCAGGGAAACGTCGTGCTTCTGATAAGAGAAACAAGCTGATCCATTCATACTTGAAATTTGTTGAACTTATTCAACCACGCATTATCATGTTTGAGAACGTCCGTGGATTTACTCTCAAATTTTCAGATTCCAAAAAACACAGCAAAATCGCCTATTCAGAAATCGTGCTAAAAAAACTGCGTGAGTTAGGCTATAACGACGCACAGGGCGAAATGGTAAGTTTCGTCGATTATGGAATTCCGCAACATAGAAACAGGTTTGTTGTTATCGCAACCCGCGAAAACTTATCTAATGACATTTTTTCTAAACTGGAAGGAAATAGAGAAGTATATTTAGGCGCTAAAGGTTTGGATACTGCCATAAGCAGCCAATCGGCATTGTCTGATCTTGAAAGCACACACGGCAAAACCAAATGCCCTGACTCCCCTCGTTTCATGTCGGGAACCGTGTCTTCATCCCAGACTGATTTTCAGAGGTATTTACGTTTAGCTGACAAAGTACATTATGTCCCTGACAGCCATCGTTATGTTAACCACACACCGGAAATCATTGAGACTTTTGAAAAATTGTTAGCAAGTGCGCCACGAAATAGAATAATTAAAGGTGAAGAAAGGGCGATTTACGGTGTAAAGAAACGAAGCTTAACAGTTCTTGACCCCGACGAACCAGCACCTACCCTTACAACTATTCCAGACGACTGCGTACATTATTCAGAACCAAGAATAATGTCTGTTCGTGAGTGTGCGCGGTTGCAGACTTTTCCAGATTGGTTTGAGTTTAAGGGGCCATATACGGCTGGTGGAAAGGAAAGGGTGAAACAAACGCCTCGCTATACTCAAGTTGGAAATGCTGTGCCTCCTCTTTTTGCTGAACAATTAGGAGTAGCAATTAAACAGGTTATGGGATAAACATTGAAGTCGCGTTCGGATTTAACAAATACGGATCGTCATGAACTATCCATTTGCCTGACAATCATTAGCCTCCAGAGTTAGGAGCTATGTGCCAACATGACAAAAACCCTATACTTTAAAACCAATACTCTTCTGAAAAATCTTGTTGGGAAAGATTTGATCAACGACGACAATATCGCAATCGTGGAGTTGGTTAAGAATAGCTATGATGCCGATTCAGGAGAAGTACTCGTACGATTCACGGGGTTTTCTCCTAAGGGTGAGTCAACAGATTCAAGCCAGATAACTATCGCTGATCGCGGATCAGGGATGGACATAATTGATATAGAAGATAAGTGGCTGAACATTGCTTATTCTGAAAAAAAGTTACAGGAACAAGAGGAAGGCGCTTATCTAGCTGGTAATAAGGGTATTGGGAGGTTTTCCTGTGATCGGTTAGGGGAAAGGCTTGATCTTCTTACTCGAAAAGAAAGAGGAGATTTACTTCATTTGCATATTCAGTGGTCTGATTTTGAAGTTGAAGGTGAAAAATATCTTACTATTCAGGAAATCCCTTTGACTATTCGTAGTGTTGATGACGCTGAAGCAGCTAAATTGGCAGGTATCCCCACTTTCCCTAAGCATGGTACTGTTTTGGTCATTTCAAAATTGCGAAGTGTTTGGGATCGAGAGCGGCTTAGAGAATTAAAAACATCTTTAGAGAAATTCTTAAATCCGAATCAGCTATTCTTACGTGACCAGTTTAGAATCAATCTTTCTGTACCTGACTTCGAAAAGGCAGACAAAGGGAAAAATTACTCTGAACGCATCAATGGAGAAGTTGAGAACCAAATTTTCGACAAACTTAAATTCAACAGCACCTATATTGACGCGAAGATTGCCGATGATAATGAAACAGCATCCTTTACTCTTTATCATGAAGGGGAAAAGGTATTTGATCTTGTTGAGCGTAACGATTCTTATAAATTGCTTGCAGGAACTCATGCTGTAATTTATTACCTTAATCCATATAAAAAAGCGTACTTTAAGCGGCAAACCGGTGTTCGGATAGTTGATTTTGGTTCGATCTTTTTATTTCTCAATGGTTTCCGAATTGCTCCCTATGGAGATCGAGGTGATGATTGGCTAGGCTTGGACATTCGGAAGACTCAAGGTACTTCCAGGTATTTAGGTAGCCGCGATCTTGTAGGACGTATTGAGATAAGTGGTAGTGAGGAAAAATTCAAACCTATTTCCAGTCGTGAAGGATTAAAAAAAACACCAGCGGTCAACCAATTACGGGAAGATTTTTTCTATGATGTACTTCGAAAACTGGAAAGGTTTGTTGTTGAGGGACTTCAATGGGATAGTGTCCCACTCCAACTGCGTGAGGAATTGCGCAATAATGAAGGCCTTGATTGGGACAATACATCAGAACAATATTCTGAATCATGGGAGCGTAAAAAGCAGCGAATTGCTTTATCCATTATGACCCTTATCGGATCATCTCCAGACCGGATTATTAGCTTTTGGTTTAATCCCGCTTTATTGGAGGGAGTTTATGAAAGCAGACAAGAAGAAGTAAAGACCCTTTTAGCAGAGATTGAAGGTATTGAGCCCGAAAAAGTAGATGCCAGTTTAACAAGAAGTTTGTCGAGATTTAGAACTCTCATCAGCGAAAAAGAAGAAGAGGCCAAGGCTGCCAAATCGGCCGCAGCTGACTTACGAGTTGAAATAGCTGAGCAAGATAAAAAAATAAGCGATCTCGAAGCGCAAACTGAAACGTATCGTGCGCAAACATTTTTTTTCGAGCAAATTACGTCTCTCGATGTCAAACAATTGATGACATATCATCATCAAATAAACTTAGATTCCCACAAAGTTGATAATTATTTAGCCAAAGCAATTAAAGCATTGCATGATATTCCCAAAACAAAAGATGTCTTGGATGATTTACAAAAAGCATCCTTAATCAATAGACGGATTGCTGCTATCGCTCAATTTGCCACTAAAGCCGATTTTCGCTCGGGCACAAAACAAGAGCTTACAGATATTCCGGCTTACGTTGAACAATACTTGCTTCGTGTGGCAACAGATTTCAATGCAACTGGCTTGAAATTAGAAGTGCTTAATACGGTTCAGGAGCTATTTCAAATAAAAGCAAGTCGTGTTGAGCTTTCAATTTTGGTAGACAACATCATTAGTAATGCTCATAAAGCACAAGCAACAAAGCTAACCGTAACGATTTCTAAAACATCAGCAAATACGTTGATTATTTCGTTTGTAGATGATGGCAGAGGATTATCCAAAGACCTTCCAAGTGTAGATTCGATGTTTGAAATGGGCATTACCACGACGCGAGGCTCCGGTCTTGGCCTTTATCACGCCAAATCTATCATTGAAAAGATTGATGGGAAAATTACAGCTATCCCCTTAGAGCCAAAAGGATTAGAAATTAGGGTGGAGGTGACAAAATGAGACTTGTTTTCTCTGTGCTTTGGTTTGATGATGATGAAGAGTATTTTGACTCTTTGTCTTTGGATTTGGAATCACTGAAGGAGGACATCTCATCGTGGGGATTCACACCGGTAATCAGTATGGTTTCGACACCGGAAGAATTTACAAGTTACTCACCGTTTGAAACATATGATCTAATTGTTGTAGATCGTAATTTGGAAGGTTACGAAGATGGGCAAGAGTTCATTGCTAATATAAGAAGCAATGCCATATACACTGAAATAATTTTCTATACCGCTGGAAATACAAGCGATTTATGGGAAGCAATAAGAGAGAAAGAGCTTGAAGGCGTGTTTGTTTCGTCGAGAAGCAATATCTTCTCCAAAATCACAAAAGTAGGCCGCCAATCAATCAGAAAGGTTCTTGACCTGGAAAATATGCGAGGAATTGTAATGGCTGAAGTTGGAGAGTTGGATTTATTGCTTGATGAGATAATTACGATTGGTGTTGAAGCTTTGCCTAGCGAACAAAGACAAGAAATCTTTAGTAGATTCCATGACAATTCAGCTAAACAAAGCCAAGATCATGCCAAGGCATTAGCTGCATTCATCGAAAATCCACAGACAGTAAGTATGCTGGCTCTTTGCGATAGTGATAAGCGCTGGCAAAACTTCAACCGTCTATGGAAGACCCATAGTAAATTAAAAGGAAGGGAAAAAGTGGGAGATTACACAGCAGATGTACTTCGCCCCCGAAACTTTCTTGCTCACGGGAAACCCGAACGCAGTATAAATGGTGGGTATCTTTTTCGTTATGGGGAACGGGAATATGAGTTTAACGATATAACCAGCCAGGAACTTCGGCAAACGATATTAAGATACAAACAGTCATTTTCTACCATTATTGCCTTAATCAAGGAATGAAGAACACTTTGCCTAACGAAAAAGCCCACCAGCGCTGGTGGGCTTTTGTTTTTGTGGGGATTGGAGGATGGCTAAATCTCTCGCTCTCCCAATCTCACTTCTTATCTGCCAGCGCCGCGTGCGCGGCGGCCAGCCGGGCAATCGGGACGCGGAACGGGGAGCAGGAAACGTAGTTCAGACCCAGTTTGTGGCAGAGAGCGATGCTGGAGGGGTCGCCGCCGTGTTCGCCGCAGATGCCTACTTCC
The DNA here is from genome assembly GCA_014584575.1 of Chloroflexota bacterium. Classification (GTDB taxonomy): domain Bacteria; phylum Chloroflexota; class Anaerolineae; order Promineifilales; family Promineifilaceae; genus CAADGU01. The sequence continues at coordinate 81,305 of JACTMP010000015.1, read as the reverse complement.
AGGTCGGGGCGGGTGGCACGGCCGTCCGTCACCGCAATCTCCATCAACCGGCCCACACCCTGCGGGTCAATGCTGGCAAACGGATTCTCCTTCAAAATGCCGCGCTGCATGTAATCCATCAGGAAACCGGCTTCGGCGTCATCGCGGGAGATGCCAAACGTCGTCTGCGTCAGGTCATTGGTGCCAAAGGAGAAGAACTGGGCGATTTCGGCGATCTCACCGGCCGTCAGCGCGGCGCGGGGAATCTCAATCATCGTGCCAAATTTGTAATGAATGGTGATGTTTTGCTCTTCCATCACCTCTTTGGCTACCGCTTCTAACGCCGTCTGCTGCACTTCCAGTTCATTCACATGCGACGTCAGCGGAATCATCACCTCTGGGTGGACATCCACCCCTTCTTTGGCGCATTTGCAGGCTGCTTCAAAGATCGCCCGCACCTGCATTTTGGTCAGGTCGGGGATGAGGATGCCCAGGCGCACGCCGCGTGTACCCAACATCGGGTTTTGCTCTTTCAAAGCCACCACGCGCTCCAAATAATCCTGTTTCACGCGCACTTCCGCCAGCGCCGTGTCAATCTCGCTGAGGGTGTGATAATGCTGCAAGCGCACCTTCAGGTCGGCCAGGTCTTGCACCAACTCCTCATAAGCGGGCAGGAACTCATGCAAGGGTGGGTCAATCAGGCGGATGATGACCGGCAGGCCGTCCATCGCCCGGAACAGACCTTCAAAATCGCCGCGCTGCAAAGGCAGCAGTTGTTCCAGGGCGTCTTTACGGTCAACGGCATGTTTAGCCATGATCATCTTTTGTACGATGGGCAGCCGTTCGGTTTCAAAGAACATATGCTCCGTGCGGCAGAGGCCGATGCCCTGCGCCCCGTATTCGCGGGCGCGTTCGGCGTCACGCGGGTAGTCGGCGTTGGCCCAGACGCCCAATTTGCGAATTTCGTCCGCCCAACTGAGGACTTTCAGCAGATAGGGGTTGTTGATGTCCGGCACGACAGTGGGCAGTTGCCCCTGGAAAACCTGCCCGGTGGCGCCGTCGAGGGAAATCCAATCCCCTTCTTCAATCAATACGTCTTCGTTGATGGTCATGCGCCGGCCGACCAGATCAATTTCCAACTCACTGACACCCACGACGGCCGGTTTGCCGAACTGCCGGGCGACAAGGGCGGCGTGGCTGGTGCGCCCACCACGGCTGGTGAGGATGCCCTGAGCGGCCAACATGCCATGCACGTCATCCGGTTTGGTTTCCGGCCGCACCATGATCACCTTTTTGCCTTCTTCTTTGGCCCACCGTTCGGCCGTGTCCGCGTCAAAGGCGACGATGCCCACGGCCGCGCCGGGGGAGACGTTCAGGCCGATAGCGATGGGTTTGTGTTCACGCACGGCCGTAGCATCTAACTGTGGATGCAAGAAAAAGTCTACCTGTTCTGGCTTCACCCGCTTCACCGCTTCTGGTTTGGTGATGAGACCTTCATCCACCATGTCGCTGGCGATGCGCACTTCCGCCTGGGCTGTGCGTTTGCCGTCGCGGGTTTGCAGCAGCCACAGTTTGCCCGCTTCAATGGTGAACTCCATGTCCTGCATGTTGCGGTAATGTTTTTCCAGCTTCCGGGCGATCTCCGCAAATTCGGCGTAGAGGGTGGGCATTTCCGCTTTCAAATCGGACAGCGGTTGGGTGATGCGAATACCGGCGACCACATCTTCGCCCTGGGCATTGATCAGGAAGTCGCCTTCCAATTCCGGCTCGCCGGTGGAGGCGTTGCGGGACATGGCCACGCCGGTGGCGGAGTTGTTGCCCATGTTGCCAAAGACCATCGTTTGAATGTTCACGGCCGTGCCCAAATTATGGGCGATCTTGGCCGCGTTCCGGTAATCAATGGCCCGTTTGCCATTCCAGCTTTTGAAGACCGCTTCCGTCGCTAATTTCAACTGTTCGTAGGGGTCGGCGGGGAACTCTTTGTTGGTGAAGGTGCGGAAAATCTCTTTGAATTTGCGCGTCACCACCTGCCAGTCGGCCGCCGTCAGGTCAGAATCATTATCCACCCCCGCATTCTTGCGCCGCCGGGTGATGACTGCTTCAAATACCTCGTCCGGCACACCCATGACCACGCTGCCAAACATTTGCACCAGGCGGCGGTACAGGTCATAGACAAAACGGGCGTCGTTGGTCAGCTTCACCATCCCTTCCACCACTTCGTCGTTCAGGCCGATGTTGAGGATGGTGTCCATCATGCCGGGCATGGAGAATTTGGCCCCAGAACGGCAGGAAACGAGCAGCGGATTTTTCGGGTCGCCGAATTTTTTGCCGGTTTGCTCTTCAATCGCTTTCACGGCGTCCAGTTCTTGCTCCCACATGCCTTCGGGGAATTTTTCGCCCGCTTCCAGGTAGGCATTACACGCTTCGGTGGTAACGGTGAAACCGGGCGGCACGGGCACACCCAGGCGGGTCATATCGGCCAGATTGGCCCCCTTGCCGCCGAGCAGGGCGCGCACCCCATCCCAGGTGCCGCCGACATATCCTTCGGCCTGCTCCACTTCGTTGAAGAGGTAGACATATTTGGTGGCGGGTTTACGGCCGTTGGGCTGTTTGGCCAGGGTTGGTTCTGCGGTTGGCGCTAAAATTGTCATCGTATTTCTCCCATTTGTAGGAAGCCTCCAGATGTGAGTAGTGCCAGGCACGGGGTTTCAGTTGTTGGCCTGGTGAAACCGTTTACCTCGTGCCTGGCACTGCCCGGTGGGTGGCTTTTATAATTTCTGTTAAACCTTGTAGATCGTAAGGGAGAGGGAGAATTACGATTAGTGACAGATGGCACAAAGTTGGGTGCAGAAGGTCATGGATGGGGAGGAAGGGAGGAGGTACGGCCGTAGGGAGACACGGCCGTAGCAGTTACTTCACACGCACTTCCTGAGCCACAAAGTTGCCTTGTGTACCGCCTACGCCAACGGCCGTTATCCTATCACCCACCCTTATCTCGGTCCAGTTTATGGGTTGCGCATCAGCCGAAAGCATCTGACTATCTGGGGCAACAGACACAGTAACAAACCCTTGGGCTGGTTGCGCCAAAATGATAACACCGGACTCAGGCATTACGGCCGCTACTGTCGTGGTAATTACCGTCGGAGCTGGTGGTGGATAGACGGGCTGCCAGGGGTAACATATTTCCGCTATCACTGTTTTCTGACAGGGTTGGCTCAGCACAAACAAATTTTCCACGGTCAGCTTCGGTGTGGACAAGTCGGTCAACCAACCATAAGCCAGGATCGAAAGCACACCCTCATCTTCAACTGTCGCTGGCTGCCCATCGGCCATAACCAGATAGGGCAAAACCTGCGCCGGTTCACCTCGTAGCCAGACGGGCAATAACTGGTCTGAAGGGTACACCGCCAATAAGGAAGTAGGAATTGGCTCTTGTGCCAGATCAAAAAACGCCTGATACGCATACGGTAGCCACTGTCCGTTATCGTTCACGGCCATATAGTGCGCCCGCATATTGCCGGAGAGCAACGGCCGTGCCAGCATAAAAACTCGTTCCCCCTCCGTGATGAACCGATCTGAATCTAATAACCCCATATCAATACTGGTTCCATCAAAGTATGCACCGCTACTGCCCACCCTGTAACTTTGACCATCGTCTGCCGTTACTGTTATCACACCAGGATCAATGGTTTCCACAACACCTTCTATTTCCTGGCTTTCCCATTCGCCATATCGCAAAGGGGCCATCCCTTCTTGCCACACCAACAGGCTGGAACCATTTTCCCACCCTCCTGGAATGGTCGGCATAGTCGCAACCCGGCTGGCGCGTGAAAAGGTTTGAATCATTTCCTGGAAAACGGCCATTTCTGCTTTATAAGCCGGGATCATGCCACTATGATACTGTAGGCTAAAAACCTGATTACCGTCCTGAAAAATGAGTGTGGCCATGTCACCCGCACCGCCACCGGCTGAGGGTTGGAAATAGAAAAAGGCTGGTTGCCCCATCACCGTTGCATTTGGCACAATGGACTCCGGTGGCAGACTCAAAGCAAACCGGGCGGGATCAAGATTTGCCCAGTCTACCCAATCCAGATTTTCCGGTGCATCCCAAACATCTACACGTACCTGGGAACTGGTTTCTGGCGAGCTAAAGATCATTTGCCCACCACGTTGGCCGCCCATTATCGTCCAGCTTTGTGGGTAAGCAAGCTGGTAATCTGATATCGGACTTTGATACCATGTCCAACCCGGTATGATTACTGAAGGTGTTGGCAACAATGCAGGCCGTGGCGTAACTGTTGGCTCTTGTCCGGCTGGCGACGGTATGGTTTCTGGGGTAGGTGTAACTGGCTCGTTTAGCGCCATTTCAGTAGGTGCAGAAGTGACTGCTACTGTGCTGGTGGGAAGGACGGCCGAAGTTGCTGAAGTCCCACCAGCCGTTAGTGCGGCTGTAGGGGGAGAAGGTGAAACGGCCGTAGGTGAATGACACCCGGTGAATAGACCCAATAACATCACATTCCCCAGGTATAACAACACTGATAGAGCTCTTGAAAAATGTTTTGCACGAACAAGATAGACTATCATTTGCTAACTCCTCATAACAAACGGCCTGGCAGGCTGCAAAGCCTACCAGGCCTGACACAAGTATTCAACTTGTCATTTCTTGTTCATAGAGGCTCATTAACGCGAAAGATAAAACCATTGTAATTTGCGACAGGCCTGTTAACAGCACGGTCACAAGGCCAACAATTCAACGGTGGTTGTCCATCTGGGCCACAGCACATGTCAGTAATATTTACATTTGCCCCGCCTGAATAGGAAGCAATATAAGCTACATGCCCAGGATTACCACTCTGGTACGCAATACTGCGTTTGTTCGTAGGCGGTGCGCCTGTTTGGCGTTGCCAGGCAGTAAAATTAGGAACCTGTCCCCACCATGTCCCTGCATTTCCTGTAAATGGTACCCCATTCATCTGCCGATATGCCCACCATGTACAATTGCCATTTGTACAACAATCAAAAGGATTTCCGTTACTTGTAAAGGTACAGCAATGATTTACTAACGGCCCATTTTCCCCAACCAATCGGTCAGCTTCTTGTTTAATGGTGCTTGAAATTAAAGATGTGACTTGTGTGCCACCGGGGACGATAAATGTGTCTAACATATGCCAATAAGAGTGAAGGGCTTCAGAGACACTGGTAAACCGATTCATCAAACGGTATACGTAATTACCATCACCATAAAATGTACTCAGCCAATCGGGTTGTCCCGTTTCAATGAATGACAAAGCTGGAAAACCTGCTACTGTGCTATTTGGCTCTGCTGGCATATTATCAACCAATCGGGTTTCAGCATACCACTTGAGCCAGTTTACGAAATCCTGCCCATTTGCTAACCACGTATCCAGGTATACCATCCCATATGGGGAAGAAAAGAGCAACCGTTTAATGATAGCCTCATCATTAATGAAAGGTGTCGGTTGCTGAATGGGTGTCTCCATCTGCCAATCCTCCGGATATTCCAGAGTAAACCCGTAATCTTTATCTTCATATTGCTTCCAATTGCCGGGCTTTACTGAAATATGAGACACACTTTGAAACCTGGGTAGACCTAAAAGGGCTAACCCACCTAATACCATGCTTCCCTGTTGTAAAAATTCTCTTCGTCCTGGGTTCGAGGGTAATTCCGCTGGTTGGCGTACCATTCGCGTAATGCGGCCAGCCTGCTTAAAGCCTAAGCCTTTGAGCAATTTTAATCGCATAGCGGCACCGGTATACACATTTGCTTGTTCGTCACTTACCTCCAACAAAGTTGGCTCCCACCGCCAATCGGGTCTGGCTCTATCAAGAATGGCCTGTATCGCCGGTTCATGCAAACTCTGAGCGATGAGCCACCCTTTTGCTTCTAACTCGATTTGCCGGGCTATATTGCTGCATCTACCACAGCCAGAATCAAACAGTAGAAAACGTTCCATTTTGGATACCTCCTTTGGACTTGCATATGCTTATTCTTCACTTATACAAATGGGAATCAATCCCCAATCATGTAACAGCTTAATCATTATGCCTGGGTAGCACAATGTCAAAAGCGGCAATGTTTTTTGCCGGTTTAGGCAATGAGAATTGCCGGATCCGGCAATAGGGGGTCATGTTCCAAAGGGGAATTTATGAATCAGGTGATTGGAGGCGCGAAGCCGCTACCGCTAATTCGGCCCGTGATTGTACGCCCAGACGAGTACGTAACTGTTCCAGGTGGTAGCGTATCATGCGGTCGCACAGATTTAATTGTTGGGCTATTTCACTGTCTTTTTTTCCACTGGCTACCAGTTGCAAAATTTGCAGTTCGCGTTGGTTAAAACCATTGCCGGGTGGCGATAAGGGGGTATTTAGAAACGTTTGCACCAATCGCATACTCGACCACCATTCATTTTGCGCGATGGCCAAAATTGCTTCCAGCCATCTTTCCGACGGCTCACTTTTCAGGATAACCCCATCGGTTCCTTGCTGCTTTAACTGTGCCAGAGAAACGCCGTCTTTGTCAGCTAACATGACCAATAGTTTTAGCCGAGGAGTGGATTGCTTAAACGTTGCTATCGTTATTGTGTCGGTAGTCATGCTGAAGTCCAACAATAACAAATCAGGTTGGTTTTCCTGGCATAATGCCCACAGTTCGGTGGCGCAAGTTGCACTACCAATAATAGCAATTTGATTGTAACCAGTTAAGCTGGCTTGCAGGCCATGACAAAAGAACGGGTACTGATCCCCCACCAATAAATGAATAACCTCTCCCATTGCTTCGCCCTCCCAGCAAACAAATGATTTATTGTGTGAACTTCCTTGATTTCCATGCTCCAAATGAACTATATGGCAAACTACACATCAATAGTATCTCCCCCCCCCCCCTGTCTGTCAAGGAATTCGTGGAAGCCTTGATAACAGCCTGCGTCTCTCGCTGTCCGATGGAAGACCCTGCTGCGGCGCGGTTTTCGGCTGGCGGTTATGGCTGGCGTCGCCACCGGGCCACACCTGGTTTGCCTGACGTGCATGTGGGAATTATACGGCCGTGCCCCCCACCAACCAATCCCGTTACGGCCGTTTTCCCCTCTACCCACAAAATCTGTATAATGCCAGTGTCAGGACGATGAGAAAGAGATGCAAACGATCACCAGCAGACCTTATTTTTTGTGGGACTACGACTTAAGCGAAGCCGATGTACAGCACATTTTGCAGGGTGAAAATGAGACGGAAAAAGTCTGGCTCATGTCGCGTATTGTGGAAAGTGCCCGCTACGAAGATGTTTGGAAATATATAACCCTGGCTGAACTGCGCCGAATGTTCCCCAAACTGCAACTGAAACCCCAAGTGCGCGAAGCGTGGGCTTTTGCGCTGCAAGTTTGGGCTGCCAATGACCCGCATGAACGATAACCTTGTTTTGCAAGATGATTTCCTGGATCGCTTTTTTTCGACCGCCCTTGCCCCCGATTTCTACCTGACGGGGGGCACGGCGTTGGCGCGTTTTTACTTTTATCACCGGGAAAGCCTGGATATTGACCTTTTCACAAACAATCAGGAACAAGATTTTAATGTTGCCAACCGGGTCGTTTTGCAAACAGCTCAAGCGCTTGGTTTAACCATCACCAGCCAGGTCACGACCGATGCTTTTCTGCAATACATTTTCACGAATGCAAATGGTATTACCCTGAAAGTGGATATGGTGAAAGATATTCCCATACATTTTGGCAATGTGACCGCCCAGGCTAACACGCGCCTGGATAGTTTGGAAAATATCGGCAGCAACAAGGTGTTGGCCGTTTTCGGCCGTACCGATGCCAAAGATTTTATTGACCTGTATTGGATTCTGCATCAGACCCCTTTCACATTTGACCATCTATACCAACTGGCAAAACAAAAAGACCTGGGACTGTCTGAACTATATTTGGCCTATTCGCTACAACGCATCAGCCACATTTCACAGTTTCCCCGTATGCTCAAGCCGCTCCCCTGGGACGAAATCGTCGCTTATTTTCAACAACAGGCGCAAACTTTGTTGACCCGTATTAGACCTGAAGGTTAGCCACTCTGGCGAAGGCTTCACTCCTGAGCAGGGCTAACACAGGTTAACCTGTCGTTTCAAATGCTGGCTGTGGATAGCTCACAGTCCGTTGGGATGTTGTCCCCGCCTTGCCACGCCTGGTTTGCCTGACGTGCATGTGGGAGTTATACGGCCGTGCCCCCCACCAACCAATCCCGTCACGGCCGTCGCTAAAAAATAAGCCGAAGCCACCAGTTTTTTGCTATAATCCGCGTACGTTTTTAATGAGAGGTAAACAGATGCAGGCAAATCTAATTACTGCCGATCCGCAAATCATGATGGGTAAACCCGTTATTGCTGGTACACGCTTGACGGTAGAACTTATTCTGGAAAAACTGGCTGCCGGGGAAACAATTGAGCAGTTGTTGGCTGCCCATCCACGCCTGACTCGTGAAGGCATTCAAGCCGCCTTGGCCTATGCAGCCCAAACATTACGGTCTGACATTGTGTACCCGGTCAGTTACCCCATCCTGTCATGAACTTTGTGGCTGATGAAGGGGTTGACTGGCCCATTGTGGCTCAATTACGACAACTTGGTCATATGGTCTGGTATGTGGCCGAGATGTCACCCGGTATCAGCGATACTGAAGTATTGTCCCAGGCCAACAGTCCGCAAGCCATTGTGTTAACGTGTGACAAAGACTTTGGAGAGATGGTGTTTCGCCAAAATGCTGCTTTTCATGGTGTTGTGTTGATGCGTCTGCACGGGTTGACACCAGAGCAAAAGATGGATGTTGTTGAAAAAACAGTTTTACAATATGGGCTACAGTTGGCAAATGCTTTTACTGTAATCACACCTACCAAAATCCGTATTCGTCCCCAAAAGCGTTAAATGTGCCCCCCACCAACCAATCCCGTCACGGCCGTAAGGGAGAGATACGATTAGTGACAGATGGCACAAAGTTGGACGCCGAAGGTCATGGGATGGGAAGATGCTGCTGGTACTCGTTGTCCCCCATTCGATTCTCCCATGCCGCCATGTTATAATCCGCCGCCTGAATCGGTAATCGGTAAACAGTAATCAGTAGATCGAAGCGGAGTTCGCATCCTCAGATGCGAACCGGCGGGCATCTTAGGATGCCCACTCATCCCATTTCGATCTACTGGTTATCGGTAATCGGTGCAAAAGCGCCGTTATCTAACCACAGATGACCGATTACCAATAACCGATTACGGCAGCAAGGGATGTGTATGAGCGAGAAACTTAGTTTTCAAGAGATTATTTTGCGACTGCTCGACTATTGGAAAGAGCAGGGCTGTTTGATTCAACAACCATACAACGTGCAGGTGGGCGCGGGTACCATGAACCCGGCTACCTCGCTGCGTGTATTGGGGCCGGAACCCTGGAACGTGGCCTACATTGAACCCAGTATTCGGCCGGACGACGGCCGTTTCGGAGACAACCCCAACCGGATGCAAATGCACCATCAGTTGCAGGTCATCCTCAAACCCGACCCCGGCAATCCCCAGGAGCTATACCTGAAGAGCCTGGAAGCCATCGGCATCAACCCCCGCGAACACGACATTCGGTTTGTGGAAGACAACTGGGAAAGCCCGGCGCTGGGGGCATGGGGGCTGGGCTGGGAAGTGTGGCTGGACGGCCAGGAGATCACCCAGTTCACCTACTTCCAACAGGCGGGCGGAGCGCCACTAGACCCTGTCTCCGTCGAAATCACCTACGGGCTAGACCGCATTGCCCTGGCGCTGCAAGGAGCCAAAAGCGTTTGGGAGATGGAGTTTGGCGCGGGCATCAACTATGAAAATGTGCTCCTGCAAAGCGAGATTGAGCATTGCCAGTATTACTTCAACGTGGCCGATGTCGAGGCGCTCAAGCAGGTGTATGACATCTACGAACGAGAGGCGCAGCGCTGCATTGAGGCCGGGTTGGTCATACCCGCCCACGATTACAACCTGAAATGCTCCCACCTGTTTAACATCCTGGATACACGTGGCGCCGTGGGGGTGACGGAACGCGCCCAATTTTTCCGGCGGATGCGCGGTATTGCCCGGCAGGTGTCTGACCTGTATCTGGCGCAGCGCGAGCGGCTGGAATATCCGTTCCTGCCTGCTAATTGGCCCGAAGAACGGGTGGCGCTGTCACGGCCGTCGGCTACCCAAGAGTTCTATTCCCCCCAAACATTCCTGCTGGAAATTGGCAGCGAAGAACTGCCCGTCAGTGACCTGAACAGCGCCATTCGTCAGCTACGCACCCTGGTGCCGGAACTGCTGGACGAACTGCGCCTGAGTTATGAAACCGTGCAGGTGGAAGGCACGCCGCGCCGGTTGGTCGTCACCGTCACCCAGCTGGCGCCGCGCCAGCCAGACCTGGAAACGGTGGTGAAAGGGCCACCCGCCGAGCGTGCTTTTGACGCCGAGGGCAAACCCACCCAGGCCGCCTATGGTTTTGCCAAAGGCAAGGGAGTGAACCTGTCTGATTTGCGCATTGAGGAAGAGGGGGGCAAGCGGTATGTCACGGCCGTGATCCGGGAACAAGGCCGCGCCGTCATTCCGGTATTGGCCGAAGCGCTGCCGGGGCTGATTGCCAGCCTCAAATTTGAAAAGAGTATGCGTTGGAACAACACCAACATCAGCTACAGCCGCCCGCTGCGCTGGCTGGTGGCGCTGGTTGGCTCGGAAATTGTGCCCTTCAGCTACGCCGGGGTGGAAAGTGGCCGGGTGAGCCGGGGGCTACGGCCGTATGACTCCCCCGAAATCGAAATTGACAGCGCCGTCAACTTTGGCGGCCTGCTGCGCAAACAGGGGATCAACCTGAACCCCGACAAACGCAAAGAACAGATAGTGCTGGTGGCGGGCAAACTGGCTGCCGAAAAAGGGGGCACCATTCCCGACGACCCCGATTTGCTGGACGAGGTTGCCAACCTGGTGGAACGGCCGACGCCGCTGCGAGGCACCTTCAGCGACCGTTTCCTCAAGCTGCCCGCCGCCGTGCTGGTGGCGGTGATGAAAAAACATCAGCGCTACTTCCCGGTCTATAACGAACACGGCCGTCTCATGCCCTACTTCATCGGTGTGCGCAACGGCGACGAAAAACACCTGGACTTTGTGGTGGAGGGCAACGAACACGTCATCGTCGCCCGCTTCTCCGATGCCGAATTCTTTTATGGGCAAGACAGCAAACACAAACTGGCCGACTTTCTGCCCAAATTGGGCACACTCACCTTCCAGGCCGAACTCGGCTCCATGCTAGACAAAAGCCGCCGCCTGGAACAGCTAACGCCGGTCATCGCCGGCATGTTGGGGCTGCGTGAAGAGGAAACGGCCGTGGCCATTCGCGCCGCCGCCTTAGCCAAAGCCGATCTGGCCACCAGCATGGTGGTGGAAATGACCTCGTTGCAGGGGATTATGGGTGGGCATTACGCCGAACTCAGCGGTGAACCGGAGGCGGTGTGCGTGGCTATTGCCGAACAGTACAACGCCGTCAGCCAGACGCGGCCCGGCCTGGCGCTGGCCCTGGCCGACCGGCTGGACAGTCTGGCAGGGCTGTTTGCCGCCGGGCTGGCCCCTAAAGGCTCCAACGACCCCTTCGCCCTGCGCCGCGCCGCGCTGCACATTATTGAGAACCTGGCGGCTAACCAGATTTCCTTTGACGTGCGCGCCGGGATGCGGGCGGCGACTCAATTCCTGCCCATTCCACAGTCAGATGCCGGGCTGGATGAGGTGATGGGCTTTGTATACGGCCGTTTGGAAGGCGTGCTGCGTGAACAGGGTTTTACCGCCTCGGTGGTCAAAGCGGTGTTGGCCGAGCAGGGGGATAATCCGTACCGCGCCGGGCAAACGGCCGTGGCCCTCACCGCCGCCATTCGCGCCGAGGATTGGGAAACGCTGCTGGACGCCTACGCCCGTTGTGTGCGCATCACCCGCAGTTACGCCGAACCGTTCCCACTACGCCCGGCCGATTTTGCCTTGCCTGCCGAGAAGAATTTATTGGCCGCGTATCAATCAGCCGCCGCCAACAATGGCGATCTGCCCACCTTCGTCACCAACCTGCGGCAGATGCGGCCGGCCATTTCCGCCTTTTTTGATGAGGTGCTGGTGATGGATGAGGACACGGCCGTGCGCGAAAACCGCCTGGCCCTGCTGCAACACATCGCCGGGCTGGCTGCCGGTCTGGCCGATTTGTCGCAGCTGGAAGGGTTTTAGAGCCGTGATGCGTGATGCGTGACCGGAAAATCTCACGTATCACATATCACGCATCACTTAACCCCATTTGTGAAAATTGACTAGAGCCGCCCCTCTTTGCTACAATTCGTTCAAAATGTTTTGAAAGTTTGTAACGAAAGCCACAAATGATGCGAATGACACGAATTCTTCTCTTAAAAAACCTTTGTAGCATTTCGCGCCCTTCGCGGATCAGATAATAAATGAACGAGTATCAACCGGTAACAATTTCCCCAGGTATAACCATTGGCGACGAGGCGGTTGTGTTGATGGCCGGGCCGTGTGCGGTGGAGAATGTGGCGCAAACGGCCGTGATTGCCGCCCAATTAGCCGCAAATGGCATCAAAATCATGCGCGGCGGCGCGTTCAAACCGCGCACGTCGCCGCACAGCTTTCAAGGATTGGGGGTGGAGGGACTGGAAATTTTGCGCGACGTGGCCGACCAACACGGTTTGCTGGTTATCACTGAGGCGCTGGCGGTGGAGCATGTGCCGCTGGTGGCCGAGTACGCGGACATCATTCAGATTGGCAGCCGCAATATGCAGCATTACCCATTGTTATGGCGGGTGGGGGAACTGGACAAGCCGGTCATGCTCAAACGTGGCTTTATGTCAACTATTGCCGAATGGTTACAGGCCGCCGAACATATCGCCAGCCGGGGCAACCGGCGCATCATTTTGTGTGAACGGGGCATCCGTACCTTTGAGACGGCCACGCGCAATACATTGGACACCAACGCCATTGCCCTGCTGAAGCAGATGTCACCTTATCCGGTCATGGCCGACCCCAGCCACGCCACCGGGCGCGCTGGCCTGGTACTACCCGCCGCCCGCGCGGCCATCGCCGCCGGCGCGGATGGGCTGCTGGTGGAGTTTCATCCTGACCCGGCGTCGGCCTTGTCTGATGGGGAGCAATCACTGCCGCTGGTGATGCTGCCGCAGTTTGTGGAGAGTGTACGGGGAGTGGCGACGGCCGTTGGCCGTTCTCTGGTTTGATGTGCCCTGACGCTCTGCGGTATCCAGACCGTCAATATGCGCCCGTAAATGGTTCTTCCGCAATTTGTGTGAAAGAGGCTACTGAACGGCCGTTTTGGGCATAATGGAAACATTCCCATTGAGGAGGTTTCCTATGCTCACAGAGGTTCTTTGGCCGACCGCTTTCATCCCGTTTAACGATTCCATATGGTGTCCGTCTTATCGCCACGATGATCCCATAATGCGTAAGCTGGCCCTCAAAATATGCCAACGCTAACTTCTCGAAGTCATCTCGATTGTGCGTAAGTAAGGCTCGCTCCTGGCTGACTGCAAATTTCAGTTGCTCGCTATCCTCTTGACCAAGTTTTTGGGCATCACGAGTTGTTAAGGCTGAGTAACCGCGTCTCTTCAACAATTCGGCGATCAAAACATCAACATCTTCGTCCAGGTACAGTTCAATAAACAGCTTGCTCACGGCTTTTGAATTCCATTCTCGTGCCTACAAGCGATTCTGGGATTCGATTCCGCTCAATGTGTTGGTGAATTTCTTCCTGATGATCGCTGTATTAGCTCAAGGCAGCAAATACTTGCGCTGTCGTCAGATGAGGTAAACGAAGGGGAATTTCTTCAAGCAGTATGCCAAGCCGCCAAAGCTCTACTATGCCCTGCACAGGTGTTTATGTCCCTTTGATGATGGGTTCACCGCTCAGAATTTTCTCGTTTCTAACAATAATGAGGTTGTTCTGTTGCTTTTACCATCCCTGACAACTCCTTTGTTGGCTATACACCAAGTCGAGTATAGTAAAAGTCCCATTGCCTGTATAACATCACATCCATCCATTGGCAACGGCCGTCCCCACCACCCCCCTAAAACGCCAACAACTTCTCCATCGCCTGCCGAATGGCCGCCACTGTCGGCACCACCCCTTCCATCAACGACGTGCTAAAGGGCACGGGCACGGCTGGGGCCGCCACCCGTTCAATGGGCGCGTCCAGGTCGAGGAAACAGGCGGAGGCAACAGCCGCCGCAATCTCCGCACCAAAACCACCAAACTGAATATCCTCATGCACAACCAGGCATTTGCTCGTTTTTTGCACACTGGCAAACACGGCCGTCTTATCCCACGGCGACAACGTGCGTAAATCAATGATCTCCACACCGGCCAGTTCCGCTGCTGCCAGTTCACACCGCTCCACCATCGCCCCCCAGGTGACAACCGTCAAATCGTCCCCCTCTGTGACCAGTTTCGCTTTGCCAAAAGGCAGCATATAGTCGTCGCCGGGATACGGCCGTCGCGCCCAGGCCGCATCCAACATCGCCCGATGCTCAAAAAAGATGACCGGGTCATGGCCGCGCAGCGCGGTGCGCAGCAGCCCCACCGCATCTTCCGCGTTGGACGGGCAGGCAAAGAGTAGGCCGGGCTGGTGAGCAAAAGTCACTTCGCTGGTGACGCTGTGCCAGGGGTCGCCAATTTTGCGGTAGCCGCCGGGAATGCGGATGATCACCGGCGCAGCAAAACGGCCGTGCGTGCGCCAGCGCACCGTGCCCAAATTGTTAATCTGCTCCGTGGCAGGGTCGGCATATTTGCGGAACTGGATTTCCGGCACCGGCACCAGCCCGGCATACGCCAGCCCCACCGACCGGCCAATGATGCCCTCCTCGTTCAGGCTGGTATCAAAGACACGGCCGTCGCCAAACCTGGTCTGCAACCCCAACGTCGCCGCATGAACGCCCCCCTTCAACCCCACATCCTCGCCAAAAACCAGCAGTCGGTTATTCACCGCCAGTTCCACTTCCAATGTGCGCCGGATCGCTTCAATCATGTTGATGCGGCGGGGATCGGGAGGTTGCGGTGTGTCGGTACCGGCGGGCAGTTCAATGCCTGCGGCCAGCAGCCCACCCACCTGCGGCGGTGCATCCGGGTTATGAAAAACAAAGCGTGTCACCGTGGCCGGGTCGCCCTGCGGCTGCGCCAGCGCCTCATCCCGCGCCTGGGCCACCGCTTCAGCCGCTTCCTGGCGCAATCCCTCCCATTCCGCCTGGGTCAATAGGGCCGGTACCAGATATTGATGCAACCCGGCCAATGGATCGCGCTCCCATTCGGCGGCGCGTTCGGCCTCGCTTTTGTACGCCTGGTTGTCCACACTGGAATGGCCGGACAGACGGGGCACGGTCAAGCGCAGCAGCCCCGGCCCGTTCCATTCGCGCATGTGGCGCACGGCCGTATGCACCAGTTCGGCCGTTTCCGCCGGGTTCGTGCCGCTGCCATCCCAGATGGTCAAATTTTTGAAGGAGGCCAGATTGGCGGCGATATTGCTGCCCGGCGTTTGCAATGGGCTGCGCACGGAAATGGCGTATTCGTTATCCTCCACCACAAAGAGCAGCGGCAGTTCCAGCGTGGTGGCAATGGTCAGCGCCGCCCAAAAACCGTTGGTGGCTACCGCCCCATCACCGCCAAAAACGACGGCAATCGCGTTGCCCGCGTCCGTATTTTTCAGGATGGTTTTGTGGTAGACAATCCCCTGCGCCCAACCAACGGCGGGCGTAAACTGCGACCCCACATCGCCGGACATGGGCAGCACCAGCGCCCGTTGGCGGCGGGGCATGTTGAACACCACGCCCACGTCCCGCCCGCCGCTCAGCCCGCCCACCCGCGCCATATCGGAAGCAAACGCTTCGGTGAGAGTGAGACCACTGCCCAGCAGAAACGGCCGTGACCGATAATACGCACTCGCCGCATCAAACGGCCGGTCTAATAACTGGCTGATCAGCAGTTGCCCCAACTCATGTCCCCGCGCCGAAAACTGGTACGTCACCAACCCCTGGGGTGTCAGTTCCTCCTCTTCCATCTCGTCCATCAAACGCGAACAGAGGGCCAGCCGGGCCACTTCATGCCAGTCAAAGGCGGGGTGCAATGTTTTCAAAATCATAGGGATTCAGTTCCTCATCGCAGTTTCAATAGAGATTAGGAGATTAGAGATTGGGAGATTAGGAACACACCAATCTCTCAATCTCCCAATCCAAAACACCATATCCGTTTGTAGACCTGTTTGGCGATCAACGGTGAATCAACGCTGTATCAACATCATGGTTTTATACTGTGGTTACCGTTTACCAGTTTGAGTGAGGCGCAACATGGTTGTGCCCCAACAGGAAGTGACTAAATTATGTTACCGCAAACCAATTTTTTTGGGAAATGGAAACGCACCCGCCCCGTCTTGATCATGTTGTTTACCGGACTGTTATTCACGGCCGTCATCCTCACCACACTCAGCCAGTCACAAACCCAAACCTACCTGCCTGTCATCTACAAAGATGGCATTCCAGAAACACCCCTGCCTCCCTGTGATGTGTATTTTGTGAATGAGCCGATGGCCGGAAACAACCATGTGTGGGTGGCTGACGATGTGGGGCGCATTGTCACCATCGTCAACCTCACCACCGGTGAAACGATGGGTACAGATCGGATGGAGGCAGTCATTGGTTATAATTGTCCAGGGCTAGCCGTTTACGCTCCTCCCTACCAGTTGAGTGGCCCATTGACGCTGGGCCACGAATTACAGGCGCAGAGTGATGATGGCGGAGAGGACACGGCCGTTGTCACCTTCAACACATCCGCCACCCCACCGGCCCCCGACCTCAGCGCCGCGGCTGTTCTCACCACCGCCACACCGTCGGCCACCCCGGCAGCAGACCCACCGACCATCACCTTGTTACCATCTTGCGCCACGCCACCATCCAACCCCGGGGAAATCACATTCAACGTCACCTTTACGAACTGGCCCACCGACCAATCGTTGGCGCTTTTTTGGGACAGCAACATGTTGCTATTCTGGCTGGCCGGGCAACACGCCGGTGACTTTACCGTAGCCCACACACGAGTAGTGAGCGCCAACCCGGCTGTATATACCCTTATGGCTGTATCTGGTGATGGCAGCTCCGATAGCCGTCAATTCACTGTGCCCTGTCCCGCGCCGGCCGATCTGCTCATCGTTGGCGCGCCGCAATTGATCAGTACACCCCCTATTATCGCTTACCAGCCGGTGCAGTTCACGGCCGTTATCTCTAATGCCGGCGACGTAGATGTGAACAGCCTGTTTTTTGTTGACCTGTTCATTGACCCCACCATCGTCTTAACTTCTTCCATTCCGATTACCGAGAGCGATGGGTATACGGCCGTTTCCGCCCTACCCGCCCAATCCACCAGAGTTGTTACCCTCACTGCCCCATTGGGCTTTGGCAACGAACCACCCACCCATCTGGTTTACGCCTGGGTAGATTCGTTTGACAGCATCGCGGAACCAGATGAGACCAACAACATTTCCCCCCCGGCCGTCATCACCAACGTCACCCCGGCCCCTACACCCACCGCCACCAATACACCGTCCCCAGGCGGCGATATTTCCGGCCTGGTTTATCTATTTGAAGATGGGTTTTATCCCCAATTTCGGGCCACTTTGCGTTTAATTGACGACGCTTCCGGGCAAACCATCGCTACGACACAATCAGATGCGGACGGGCATTATCATTTTGCCAACATCCCACCCCCCAGCGCCACTTACACGCTGGCCGCCTGCCTTGTCCTGGATGGGCAGGAGTATTATGGCTACCGCCACGCCATCACCCCACCTCAGGATTTGGCGTATATCAGTTTGCTGCCACGGCCGTGTCCAATCACACCTGCTCCTACCCACACACCCACAGCCACACCGACCCCTACTGACACCCCGACAGCCACGCCAACAGGTACCATCTTCCCCATTTGCGCCGTCCGATTTGTAGGGTTCGTGGTCGTCGGGCAAGACCATGTGGCGATCACAGGAGAGATTGGCTCCCAGGTGACAATTGTTGACCTGACGGATGGCGGGCAGGTCATTGGCATAGGTGCATTAGGGGGACCAGTTCCCGGCTATGCCTGCCCAGGTTTCGCGATTATCCCTGTGCCCCCTCACGAATTGATACAAGGACATGTGCTGGCGGCCATCAGCAGCGATGGCACTACGGGTACTACTATTGTGCTTGGCGCCACTCCCACATTTACCCCTACCTACACCGCAACCCCCACCTTTACACCCACACCTTTTTTCCCGCCCGGCTCTCGAACGCCATCGCCATAAGGAAAGCTGAGATTGGAGATGAGAGATTGGATAACATCTCCAATCTCTCATCTCCTTTATCACGGCCGTACCGTGCGCACCACCCCCGCCCCTCTCGTCAATTGTTCATTATCCAGCGTCACCAACTCCTCCCCCAACTGCTCGGCCAACGCCACAAATACCGCATCACAACCTCGAATCTTGTAATCGGCGGCTATCTCGGCAGATCGTTCGGCCAGGGCGCTGCTGACAGCCACAAGCGTTATCAAATGAGAACGCATCAATCGATCAATGACCCGATGGGCTAACAGTTGATCACCCATACCTCGGCTAATAGCCGCCGCCGACTCCGCCACTAAAATAACCGGCGCAAATAGCGGTTGCTTTTGAGCGCGCACCTGGTTGAGCCAGACCCAACTGGGGCGATACCCCGGTTCAGATTGATTAAGCAAAGCCACATACACGCTGGTGTCTATAACCGCCATCTAGTACTGCCTTTGTTCGCTTACCAACTCAACGGCCGTTTTGTCCGATGTCCAGGCCGCGCCGATCTCTTGCGCCAGTTGCAACATCTCCGCTAATTCCGCTTCAATTTCTGCCTCTCGTGTGTGCGCGACTTCAAGATCAGTCAACGGCCGTAACACCGCCACCGGTTCCCCATTCACCGTGATAATGTACTCCGCCGCCTCTTCACGCACCGCCCGCACTATTTTGGAAGCCTGATTTTTTAGTTCTCGTACACCAATTTGGGTTGCCATTTTTCTGCTCCTATAGGTTGACAAGCCAAGTGTAGCCACATGTGGCCACATCGTCAATTCGCTTGAAGCCAGCGCCGCACCAGTTCGATTTGGAAACGATAACGGCCGTCAGCACGGCCGTCCACCTGCTCCACAATCTCCCGATGACACAATCCCCGTACTGTGTCCACCAATCCATTCCCACCCAATTCCGCCAGCGTTAGCTGCGCCCTTTCGCCCGCCGCTGCCAATGTTTGCAAGGCCGCCAATCCGGCCGCGTCCACCTGGTTTTGTTTAATATCCGCAAAGAAAAAGCTGCCATGTTGCAAGGCTTCGGGCACGGCCGTTTCCACATCATCCACCGTCACCAATCGCCTTTGCAAAGGGGGCTGCTCATTTTTCAGGGCCACAATCTCCGCGCAGAGCAACTGCACCAGAAACGGGTGACCGCGTGTCAAATCCAGCACCCGCTGGCTGGCCGCCGGTTCATAGCGCAGGGCAAACCCCTGCACCGGCGTTTCAATCAACTGCCGCGCCTCCGCCTCATTCAGATAGCCGATGTGAATTACCTGCACATTGATCAGATAACTCGACCAGCGCTGAAACTCATCCAGCGTATGCGAGCCGGATAGCAGAACCTTAAACCGGGGCCGGTGCTGAATCAGATGACGCAGCATCCCCAGCACAATCTCCGGGTCAAACCGTTCCCGTTCCAGCACCCGCTCCAGCACCTCAAACTCATCCAGCATCAGCAGCGCCAACTGGTCGCCCAACGTCGTTTCCACAGCATCCAGCCATTCGTCAAACTGCGTAAACGGGTCATCGGCCAGCATCTCCCGCGGCAGCGGCGGCAGTTCCACCGCCCGCTGCCGCTGCGCCGATTGCGCCATGCCCCGCCCCACGTTATACAAAAAACCGGCCTCGTCCTGCGCCCGCGACGCCGGCCCCTGCAAATCCACAAACAGGGGCACAATGCTGCCCGGCAGCAGCCGCCCCAAATTATTCAGCAGCGATGTTTTGCCCACCCGCCGCTGTCCATAGAGCAGCAGCGGCGGCTGGCGGCGATCCCGCAAAAGCTGTTCAATCCGGCCGCTCACATCCGTCCGCCCAATAAAAATCTCCTGCTTCTCCGTCAGTGGTACGCCGATGATATACGGGCTGTCAATCTCCTGGCGCAGTTCTGCTTCGGCCGCCAATAGCTGCTCCTCCTGGCCGATGATGCGCCGCCACCCGGCGGCAATAGGGCGGAAGCGGGCAGCGTAGGGTTCGTTACTGCGCGTCAATTCGCGCAGCAGCCCATCCAGCCGGTCTTCCACGGCGTGCAGCGCCAGCCGCTTGTTATAGGCGCTTTCCTGCTGCAAGGCGGCGGCCACATCACTGCTGACGCGGCTGAAGCTGCGCAGCAGGGCGCTGGCCGGGCCGGCCAGGTCGCTGGTTGCCAGCCCCGGATGCACCGCCGCGATAGCCGCCGCGCTGCCACATTGCGCCAATTGGCGGGCGTCCAGTTCAATTTGCGCCGCCTGCGCCGCCCACCGCTGGCGGGTATTGCTCAGGTAAGCCATAGCTGTGCGCGCTTCGGCCGTATCCCTCTGCATGATGAACAGCAGATATTCATCCAGATTCAGCAGCGGCAGGCGTTGGAACTCATCCCAAAAGGCGGAATGGAAACGAAAGGCCGGTTTAATGGGCAAGGGTCCCCCATGCGCTGCCAGGCGGCGCTCATCCAGCCGGTACAGCAGCCCATTCCACGCCAGCAAAAACGGATACATGAGAACAGGCCGCCACCAGGCCAGCGTCAGCCCCAGGAGAATGCCGGCCAGGCTAAACCACAAAAACGGCGCAAAAGGGGCGCTGTCGGTGGCAAAGAGAAATAGCCCCGCGCCGCCGCCCAGTGCCCCGGCCAGACCGGCCGCCCAGGCCCCGGCCACTTTTTCCGCCAGGACGTAGGGCAGGGCAAAAGCTGCGGCTACAAACGCCAATAACGCGGCCGCCTGACCACCGGCCGCTGTTCCCCACCAGCCCGCGCCGGCCGCCACAGCGCCTAATAACAGGCCAGAAAACAAACCGCGCCGGAGATTGTTGGTGCGCCAGCCAACGGCCGTGCCAAACATCAACGCTGCCGCTGCCCCCGCCAACACCGTGTTTTGTGCCAGCGCCGCCAACTGCCCCGCCCCCACGCCAATAAAAATACCCAGAATCACGCCGCTAACCTGCCGCACCAGAGAAAGCGAAAGTTCTTCCCGTTTTTCACGGGTGATGCCCATGCCTACGCCGTAAGCCAGCCCCCCGGCCAACCCGCTCATCAACCCAATCAAGACACTCAATACCACATCCAACGAATAGGGGACACCATTTACCTGCACACTGCCGGCGCCAAAAAGCAAACCGCCGCCAATACCACCCGCCAGCCCGGTGGCAATACCGATGGCCACGCCCACGGCCACACTGCCGGCCAGACTGGCGGCCAATCCGGTCATCACCCCAAAAGCCACACCCAACATGACTCCCAGGAAAATGACGGTGACGGGCAGCCCCAGCAAACCCAGAATCACGATCAGCATCAGGGCAACGAGCAAGGGCCAGATGAGAAACGTCTGGATGAGGAAATACCACACGGCCGTGCTGCGCCAATGACGCCGACTTAATGCTGCCAGGCAAAAGTCGGCGGGTAGGCGCACGTCTAGACGCGCCAGATGATTACGCCAGGCAGCCGGATGAAAAAAGAGCCAGAATAACAAACGGACACTACCCAATATGAGGCTCTTGGGCAAGAGAGGGGCATCTGTGTAACGGCCGTGCATGATAACTATGTGTTCAAGTGTTCAGGTGTTTACGTGAACACCTAAACATTCATAAACGGGGCCGCCTGCCGCCAGGCATCCTCACGCCATTCGTCGTCAGGCTGGCCTTCTTCCAGCGCCAGCAGCCATTCCCGGCAGAGAATTTGCAGGGGCATGGGCCAGCGACCGCTCGTTTCCAGCATCCAGTCAGCGTCAGCAGCCGGAATGGGCAGCGGCGAGGCGGCAATGAGTTCACGGGCAGCCGTTTCAGAGAGAGGGCCAAGCACGGCCGTATAAGCAAAGATGTTGAAAAATGGCGACCCCCACCCACGATGTTGCGCCAGTTCCGCCGGCGGCAGGTGGCTGGACAACACATACGCCAGATTGCCATTCACCTGGTTTGTGGCCAGCGAGCGCAGGCTTTCCCAAAAAGCATCATCCAGTTCCGCATAACGCTCCATGGCCACCCCTATTTCGTCAAACAAGAGGATGGTTGGCTGCTGCAACCGCCCACTGACAACATCCAGAAAGGTATCCAACTGGCAATTTTCCGGCGTTGGCAGCCCCATTTCCGCCAGCAGATAACGCAGCAAATAAACAGCGCTGCTAAAGCGCACGTCCTGGAAGTCTACAAATACCCAACGATAGGCGGTGGGGTCAGGCAGCCAGGTATGTTCCTGCGACGGCCGTAGCCATTCCCGCGGCGCTGTGGTAACCGTCTTCAAATAATGGAGCAGCGACGTTTTGCCGCTGCGCCGGGGGCCAATGATGGCGGCGTTTTGCAACGGCCGTTGCCGCCATAGGCTAAACAACCGCTTCACCTCCCGCTCCCGCCCAAAAAACTGGCCCGGCTGGGTAATGGGTGGGCCGGCGATAAATGGTGACACGGTGATTTGTAGGGGCGAGGCAGTTGGGCGCAAATTTGTCTCGCTAATCAAACGTTCTCCCAACTGCCTCGCCCCTACCTCCCCATGACGAATCTGTTCCACGAGCACGGCCGTTTCCGCCGACACATCCACCCCCAACTCTGCCCATAACTGCGCCCGATACTGTTCAAATTGGGTCAACGCCGCCGCCCGCTGCCCACTTTGCGCCAGCAGCCGCAGCAGCAATTGCTGGCTACCTTCGCGGGTAACGTCCAGCGCCACCAACCGGCGCGCCGTCTGCACACTCTCCTCCATATCCCCCACCTCCGCCAGTTTACTCGCCAACAACGTGTAAACCAGCACCGCCTGTTGGTGGAACTGCTGGCGCTGCTGCTGCTGCCACGCCTCAAAATCAGGCGCCTCCCGCACATAAAATTCCGCCAGAAAATCTCCCCGGTACAGTTCGGCGCTGCGCTGCAACTGCGCCAATGTTGGCGGCGGCCCGCCCCGCGCGGGCACACCGGCCACAAACTCCTCCACATCCAACCAATAAGGGGCGCTCCGGTTAAAGGATAATGTTTGCGTGGAAATATCGAGGTACGGCGCTAACACGTCACGGAGCTTCATCAACACACCCCGTAAATTGCGGCGTGCATTGGTCTCCGGCAAATCTCCCCATAACAAACTGGACAATGCCTGACGGGAATGGGTACGGCCGTTGGCCGCCAGATAACACAACAACGCCAGCCCCTTGGCCGAATCCAGGGCCAGGATGGGCGCCTCATCAAAAGTCACGTGCAGTGGGCCTAACGCCGCTATTCTCAAGACTGACAAGTCACAAACTCCACCTTTGGAATGTATCTGATCGCCAATGGGCGAGCATCTGGTACTTTTGTCATGCGCCCCACACGCCAAAATCGCGGGCGATCAACGTTTGATCAACGCTTAGTTGGCAGCCATCGCGTATCATTACGGTAACAGGTATTGTAAAAACTCGCTTTGAGTATAGCAATTTTATTTTTGTCACCCCTTCAATCATGCAAAGGGTAGGGAAAATTGAAATGAATCATTTCAAACGTAAACTTCAACATTCACCCGGTCAGGCGCTCGTCGAATTTGCCCTCATCATTGGCGCTTTGCTTATGATGATCTTTCTATTGATCGAAAGCGCCCGTATTCTATGGGCCTGGAATACCGTGCAAAATGCTGCTCGTGAAGGAGCGCGTTATGCCGTTACCGGCCGTTTTGAGACGCCAGATTGTGCCGTAGATTTTGCTCCCCTTAAATTCCAGCAAACACCCCAACAAGGTGGCCGCAATGTTTGCACCGATTTGCGGCTGGCATCCGTCATCGCCCGATCATACCAGGCGCTCAGCGGCTTACCGCTAAATGAAACCTCCACCGCCTTTGAGGATGACAACTATTTTAATATCGAAGTCTGGGGCGCCAATCAGTTTGGACAACTGCAATATGATTTTGCTGGTATTCCTGACAACCCCGTCATCGTGCGCGTGATGTATCAGGTACCAATTATCACCCCATTCTTTCGCCCCATTCGCACCTCCATCCCGGTATTTGGGCAGGAGGTGCTGAATAACGAACCCTTTGGGCAGTTGAGCAGCACTACCGGCCAGTCATTACCCCCGGATTTACCTGCACTGCCCACGCCCGGCGTCACACCGTCACCCACCCCCACCCCCATTTATACCGATACACCATCCCCCACGCCGACGGTGCCCACAGCCACGCCAACCGTTAACCCCATTTGCGACGTGCGCTTTGAAGGGTTCGTCATTGAGTCACACGATTATGTGCAGGTCACTGGCGAAGTGGGTTCCATCATCACCATTGTAGACCTGACGGAGAATGGCCAGGTGATTGGCGTAGGGACTATGTTCGGGCCATTCGACGGCCATGCCTGCCCCGGGTTTTCCACCATTCCGGTACCAACCAGTGAACTCATTCAGGGGCATGTATTAGCCGCCATCAGCAGTGATGGCACGAACGGCACAACCATTGTGTTAGGCGGAACACCTACACAAACGCCTAGCCCCACGCTAACGGCGCTGCCCACAGCTACACCTTCACCTACCTTCACACCGATCCCGTCAGCAACTCCATCTACACCTTACATTGTGCTCCAGCCAAGCTGTGGTACACCCGATCAAAATCCTGGGCTGGTACAATTTGCGGTCACCTTTATCAACTGGCCCACCAACCAATCGTTATCACTATTTTGGAACAGTCAATTGTTACAACAATGGCAGGCGAACCAACATGTCGGCTCATTTAGCAACACATATACCCGGTCTGTGCCGCAGCAAACGGCCAGCTATACCGTCATGGCATTAGCCGGGGGTGGGCATAGCAATACCAAATTGTTTTACGTACCTTGTACCGAATTCCCCACGCCTACGCCTGCAAACCAACCAACCAATACACCGGCCCCGCCTGATCTGGTTGTTTATGGCCCGGCGGAGTTGATCAGCACCCCGCCCATCGTTGCTTACCAGCCGGTGCAATTCCGCATTCCGATTACCAACGAAGGTGATATTGATGTCAACAGCCAGTTCTTCGTGGATATTTACCTGGACCCGAATCCAACGCTGGTGCTGACAACAACCATTCCCATTACAGAAAGCGACGGTTACTCGGCTGTCAGTTCGCTGGCGGGCGGCGCCAGCAGAATAATCACCATCACCTCGCAATTGGGTTTTGCCAATCCCACGCCGGGCGTCCCCAATACGGTGTATGGTTTCGTGGATTCGTTAGAGCAAATTGTGGAAACAGATGAGACGAACAACATCACCGAGGGATTAGGGGTTGTCGTTACCCCAGGAGCCACGCCGACGCCCTCCGCCACACCCGGTGGTGGTGTGGACGAGATCAGCGGCGGCGCACTGACGTTGGGTGATGACCTGGTGCTGCAATTCCGCGCCCAGATCTTCCTGGTAGATGACACCTCAGGTTCTATCGTGCGGATGACCACATCAGATATCAACGGTTTTTACGCATTTACCGGTGTGCAGCCGCCAACCTCTGCCTATACGGTAGCCGGTTGCATCGTCATTGACGGTGAGGATTGGTATGGTTTTCGGACCGGGGTGATCCCGCCCAATACCACGGCGCATGTGATTATGTCGAAACGGCCGTGCCCCTATAACGGGTAATTGGCTAATTGATTAATTGAGTAATTAATTGGAGCATGATGATGCAATTGAATGTGTACAAACGGCTATTTCTGGTAACGCTGCTCGGTGTGCTGCTGCTGGCATTCCAGGCAGCCCAGGCTGAACCAGAAGCGCCGGAAACGCCAGCCGAACCCCAAGCCGTCAATGGCAGCTACCCTAAGTGGGTACCGGCCGTGGAGATCAGCAAAGCCTCCTATGCGCCCAACGGCGCCCGATTGCCGGTGGTGGCTGTGGCCGCCAATAACACCCTTATGGTTGGTTTTCTCATCCAGACCGCCGCCAATGAAGCCAGCACCGACCTCTTTTACCGCACGTCCACCGACAACGGCACTAACTGGTCGCCGGGCATTAACAATATGCCCTTACCCATCCACACCAGCGCCGCTCGTTCCACCGAGCTAGACATTACCTACCAGGGCAATAATGCGCACGCCGTCTGGCGCGAAGGTAACAACCAAATCCACTATGCCCGGCAGGCGCAGTGGGCCAGTAATGGTTCATCAATTCTTGCCAACCTCACTGGCCCAAGTGATTACGTTAACACGCCCCGGATTGTGTCAAGTGCCAACAACCGCATCAATGTCGTTTGGGCTGAACAATATGCTGATGGGACGGCTTTTATTCGCTTTCGCCGTTCCCTAAACAGTGGTAACGATAATTTCCCTGTTAGTGGCCAGATAGAGCGCCCAGACTTTGTTTTCCGGCCGGCCATGGTCGTTACGGGCAATACCATCCACCTAGTCTGGGAAGAAGGGGTAATATCTGCCATAGTTTATTACATTCGGGGAACAATTGACGAAGGAACAGGTGCAGTAACCTGGCAACCAGTAGAAAGTAGCAACCCAGCCCCTATTCCTATTTCTGAAAATAGCGGCGCCTTTAACGCCAAACAACCCAGCATTATCCAACAAAATTCAACTCTACACGTGGCTTATGCAAATCGAGTCAGTGAACAACAGCAAAACATTGAGTATGTTGCCTGTGCTGGAAATTGTCTGACAATAGGAGGCTGGCAGTCTTCCGGTAACATTTCAGGACAATTTGTTGGCGTGTATGCTAGTGACCCTTATGACATGATCCCAACTTTGGGAGGCATCAACAGCTGTGTCATGAACTATTTTCATGGGATTCTGGCCGGCACAAACGAGCAAATTCTGGGCACTTCTAGCTGCAACGGCTGGGCCGCCAGCGCCCAGGATATGGTGTCGCCATTGCAAAACCGGGCTATCAACCCCCGCCTGAAAACGCATAATAACTGGTGGGTTTATCTGGTTTACCAGGAAATAGCGGTGATAGAGCAGGGGGGCAATACGGTATTCTTGCCGTCCCAGATTCGTTTTGTGCGGAACGACCCGGCCCTCTATTTGCCGCTCATCAGAAAACCATAAACTGTCAGAGCCTAAGGGTTTTCTGAAACCCTTAGGCTCTGATAACAACTATTTATGAACCGTTTGGAATGGATTTTAGGCATTATTTTGGTGCTGCTGTTGGTAGCAGTGGCGGCATTGTCGCTGGTGTTCTGGTTTGGCAACGGCCGTACCATTGACGGCCCGGCAGCTAATTCAGCGACGGTGCTGGCGCAACGCGCGAATGTGGTCGCACCCACATCCGTGTTTACCGGCGATACCGCCAAAGTAGCCTATGCCAAAGCGCAGCTAGCGGCCGTCGCCTGGCAGCCAGACGCCAAATTGCTCAATCTCTCCGCCACCTGGCCCCAGGGCGCAAACTTTCAAGACCTGCGCCAGGGCAAAACAACCTGGGGTTTTACCTTTTACTCCTCCAGCGCCCGCCAGATCGCCCTGATTTCGGTGGTGGAGGATGCCGTCACCGTCGTTTCCCAGGGCGACCATACCCAGGCTGCCCCTGTACTGGAAGCAACCGGCTGGAACCTGGACAGCCACGAAGCCATTGACGCCATGCTCAACCAGGGTGGTCGCCAGTTTATGGCCGACGAAGGCATTACCACCCTGGTCATGATGCTGGACGCCGACAACGATACCGGCGACGGCCGTATGGAATGGCAGGTCAACCTCATTTCGCTGAAAAACGGCCGTGCCCTCAAACTGTTGATTGACGCCACTTCCGGCGAAATTTTAGAAAACAAAACTGTACCGTAAGTTCATTTATCCATAAGCAAAGAGGTAAAAGATGAAGCGTTTACACATTTTCCCAAACAATAGATCACAGCGGGGCCAAAGCCTGGTTGAAGTGGCTTTGTTTTTCCCCATTTTTATCATCATGCTGGCCGGCCTGGTGGAAATTGCCAACATCCTGGTGACGCAAAATCGTGTCACCAGCGCCGCCCGCGCCGCCACCCGTTTCGGCGCCGACGGCGGTGAGGATGTCGGTATGAACACCGTGCTGCTCAACGCCGTCACCCAAACCCTGCAACTCAATCAAGAAGTCTGGGACGTCTGGGTGGTGCGCGGCACCGTGAATGCTGAAGGCAATGGCGTTGTGGCCGACACCTGGCAATTCAACCACGTCTACGGCATCTCCAATACTCAGGACGCGCCCACCGTGGACGAAATGGAAATCCAGGCCCAGGTCTTGGACGAATTGCAGCGGGATGAACTTGGCAACTTGCGCCCAGACATTGCCGGAGACCTGCAATTTGTGGGCACATATGCCATCCATGACATAGATTCCATCCTGGGCCTAAACGCCATCCCTGGCCTGGCCGGTTTAACCTCTGTCAAAGAACTCACCGTCATGCGCGTTTTGGGCTTCAGCACCCAGGCCACTGAAGGCTGCGACGCCTTCCCCATCGCCATACATGAAGGGATTCGTTCTGCCACACCGCCCGGCCAACCGCCTAACCCGTATCCCGATCAGGGTGATTTTCAAAGCCCCAACCCACCCAGCTATAACCAGTTCATCAATCATGTTCCCGACCGTCCCCTGCTGGAAGCGCGTGAAGGATACATCTACCGCATCTGGAACGGTTTTGGCAACGGCAACTTTGGTTGGCTACGCTGGAACATCGGGTTAAATGGCGACGCTCAAAATACAATTGGTATGTTAAACTGGCCGGGCAACAGTCGGGATTATACCAACTATCCTAATGGCAACCCCAACAGGCCAAATGGCTCAGCAGTCCCTGGCTCCGGGTATACCTGGCCGGTGTGGGGCTACATTGAACCAGGCGACCCCACCGATCAGCAGATGCACATTGGCGATTGGGTAGCGGCTAATACCGGCGTCGGCAATTCCAGCCAGGTGCGAACTGTTATGGATGGACATATTAGCAACCGCCGCACCCTGCGTTTACTGGTTTGGAATGAAGCCGCAGATCCGGGCAACAACGGCCGTTACCGCATCAGCCGCTTTGGTATTTTCCGTCTACATGGTTATAGCCTTCCACAAGGTTGGGTTCTGGCCGAGTTCATTCGCTGGGATGACTCTTGCGGCCAGCAAGCCCACACACCCTGACCAGGACAGGGTTAACCAGAATAACGATTGGCCGCTGGCCGGCCACTGACTGGCCGCCAATCGTTATTCTCCTATATCACATGGGGAATAATGTATGAACGCAAAACATCTTTTTCAAAAAATGTTCCACAAACCGGGCACTGACAGCCAGGCAGGGCAGAGCATTGTCCTCATTGCCCTGGCATTGGTCGCCCTCATCGGTTTCCTGGGCATTGCCCTGGACGTCGGTTTCATCTTTGCCCGCGGCTCCCAACTGCAGGCCGCCATTGACGCCGCCG
Organism: Chloroflexota bacterium; assembly: GCA_014584575.1. Taxonomy (GTDB): domain Bacteria; phylum Chloroflexota; class Anaerolineae; order Promineifilales; family Promineifilaceae; genus CAADGU01. The sequence continues at coordinate 51,700 of JACTMP010000015.1, read as the reverse complement.
CCCTGGCCGGCGTCACCGAACTGGGTGGCTGGTCTGTTGGTGGCGGTGACAACGGCGACATCGAAGCCCGCGCCCGCACCAAATCCGCCCAGTTTATGAACGCCAACGGCATGCCCGTCACCGTCACCACCTCCCTCATCGAGCCGGAGCATCTTTTTGTTACCCAGACCCCCCTGGGCGCCAGGCAATACTCCATCACCGCCACCTGGCCGGTGGAAACCTTCTTCCTGAAAGTGTTGGGTTTCAACGAGCCGGTCAACCTTACCCGCTCCGCTACCGCCGCCGTTTTTTCGCTGGCTAATGTCTACGCCAGCCGCCGTATTGAAGACGGTGTGTTAAGCACCTCTAACCAATCCGTTTTTGGTCAAAACATCTGCACCGATTACGGCGACCCTTTTTCGCCGCTGAACAGCACCTGGGCGCCCGGCGAATATACCTACGAATATCGCATCATGGTCCCCCCTGACTATCCCTATGACGTGGTGCGTGTGGAACTGATGGACCCCGACTCCATGAACCGCGACAACCCCGGCACCATCAACATCCCCCGCACCCAGGCAGCCATTGACCACGGCCTGGATCCCCTCACCACCGGCACCTGTGCCGGCAACCGCAAAGACGCCTGCCTCATCCCCACCGGTGAACTGGACCTGGTAAACGATGGCACACTGCCGCTGGAACTGGTAAACCCCTACTGGTTCTGGCGTATAGATGAAAACCGCGGCGCCGGCCCTGCCCCCGGCAACGGCCAATGTGGCGCGCCAACCAACTACAACGAGGCTTTCAACACCCGTACCTTGTTTGAATTGTGGTATTGGAAAGAAAACCCCGATGGCACCATCATCCGCCAGGATCTATCCCGTTATACCGGGCAGGTGGGTGGCGGCCGGGACGCCGGCGACCACGACACCGACATGCGCTGGGTTTCCCCCGGCGCCGCCCAGAGCTACGACCAGCCCGTTTTTGTGCCGGCGGACCCCGGTTCACCCGGCACCTTTGAAATTTCTTTGTCTAGCAACACACCAGGCATTCTCGTGGAGCAAGGTACAGGCATTCGTTATATCCAACTGAGCATCACCGCAAAGGATGGCGCTTCCGAAAATGGCTTTGAACTGTGGGCCGGCCCGCCCCATTACGTCAACACCGTGGCCAGCGATGCCAACGTGCGCAACATTCAGGTGCTCAACACACCTGGCGCCCACAGCTCTCGCGGTGTTACCGTTTTTGCTTCCGGCAACTTGCCCATGAACTCCAACTTTAACCGGGTGGTGGATATTCCCCTGGTTTACGTCGACCCACAAATGGCCGGGCAAAATATCTACGTCAGCATGTTCGATTCTGACGCCGGCGCGGCGCCTCCTATCACCTTCTTCTTCGACTCCCTGGCCATCGCCGACTGGTCCCTGGTTTTTGGCCAGAGCGGTGTGCCTGACCCGGACGGGCAAACCCGCAACTGCCGGCCCGGCAGTTGTAACAACACCTGGGTTACACCTCAATACCAGATCACAGTTCCGGGCAGTGATCCGTCCGATCCCAATTATGTGCCGTTTTACGGAGGCCGCCTGACGGCGCGCTACCGCACCGGCTTTGGCGACACATACGTCTGGCAAATCTCTATTGATGGCTTGCCCTACCTCACTCGTTAATCTGTTCTAGTTTGGGCATCAGGTAGGCCATACCTGATGCCCAAACAGAGGGATATTTCATGAAGCAATTATCTTTTTTACCCTCCTCTTTCCGTCCCTCGCCGCGTGTTCAGGCAGCCGCGCCTCCCCCCCTGGCTTCAGCAGCCAGAGAAACCGGCCCTAAAGAAATCGGCCAGGGACTCATTGAATACACCATTTTGTTGGCTTTCCTGGCGCTGGTTGTGTGGGTGATTGTGCAGGTGATGGAACCAACGATTGGGAACGTATTTTCCGAGTTCGTATCCGACGCCCCGGTGGCGCCGCCCAGTCTGGCAGAATACACACCACCACCCACCTACACCCCCTCGCCCACTTTTGACCCCAACGCCTCACCTACACCGCCGCCTACCGCCACACCCACCAACACGCCGACGCACACGCCCACTCTAACGCCAACAGCGTCTGAGACCCCCACTGCTTCGCCCACGCCCCCCTGCCCCATTCCCGGCCCGTATACTGTGCCGGGGCGGGTGCAGTTTGAAAACTTCCGTTGTGGCGGGCAGTTGGTAGCCTTTTTAGACAGCACCGCCAGCGGCCCCGGCAGCATCATTTACCGGAACGATGCCGGCCCCGCGCCAGAAGGCCCAGACCTGGCCATCACCAGTGACGCCGGCGGCGGCTACCATCTGGGGTGGGTCACGGTGGGCGAATGGGTAGAATATGAAGTGACCGCGCCGGCGACGCAGGCCTACTCGATGATCATCCGGTATGCCGCACCCAACGGCGTGACACCCGCACTGCAAATTGACGTGCGCAGCGGCAATTTTACCAGCGGCCCCTTCATCTTCAGCGCCCCTGTGACCGGTGGTTGGGATGTGTGGGGACAGTCTACGGTGCAAATCAGCCTCTTCGCCGGCGTCAATATCATTCGGGTAACGGGCAACACCGCCAACACTAACGCCAACTACAATTATTTTGATATTGAAGTGGCGCCGACGCCGACCACCACACCCTCTGCCGCGCCTACCAACACATCGGCCCCCACCAACACCCCGGCGCCAACCAATACGCCGACGATCACCCCAACCCCCACACCCAGCGGCGTTTTGTTTGTGGTGAATAACGCATCTAATCTTAATGCGGGCGACACGGCCGTTCGTGACCGCCTGATAGCGCTGGGTAACACAGTGACCGTGGTCAGCGCCAACGATTCCAATACGAACGACGCCAATGGTAAAAGTCTGGTGGTTATCTCGTCTTCGGTCAACTCTAACCAGGTCAATACCAAATTCCGAGATGTGGCTGTCGGTGTGTTGCTTTGGGAAAATGCCTTGTTAGATGACATGAACATGGCGTCTGCTGCCGGAACCGTGAACAATCGGACGCAGATCAACATCATATCAGTGCATCCATTGGCTGCCGGCTTGCCAACCGGTAATCAAACCGTTTCCAATAGCCAGAATTACACCTGGGGCTTCCCCAACACCGCCACGGCCCTGTTAATCGCCACTGTCAATAATAACGTGAACCAATATACCATCTTTGCCTATGAAACTGGCTCAACCATGGTAGGCATGGAAGCGCCCGCCCGTCGTGTCAGTTTCTTCCTGTCTGATAACACAGCGAGTGGTTTAACGAGTAATGGTTGGTTGCTGTTTGACACGGCCGTGAACTGGGCCAAACAGTAACAGAACCCGGCTTCTGCGCCTGAAAAAGCCTGCCATGTGCACACATGGCAGGCTTTTTTATTGCCGGTAGGAAATATGGTGGGCACACCTGCCAGGGAAAAGTGGCGGCTACCCTTCACATAAGGGGGGCTTTGGTGTATACTGTGGCCTATTGTGGTAAAAAGTGGGGCATTGTGGGACGTTTTAGCGCAAAAACCCACCAAAATGTATGGTAAAATGGCGCAAGTGAAACATATGTTCTAATAAAGACAAGACAGCTTTGTAAAACCTGTCTTGTCTATCGCAACCGATGTTTTTAGGCGAATACACGCACAACATTGACGAAAAAGGGCGGCTGACTATTCCGGCCAAGTTCCGTGGGCTGTTGGCTTCCGGGCTGGTGGTGACACGCGGTTTTGACCAGAACTTGATGCTCTTTCCGCTGGATGGCTGGCAGGAGCTGGCGCAGCGTATTGCCGAACGGCCGTTAGCCGATGAGGATATGCGCATGTTCCGCCGCCGTGTCTTTTCCGGCGCTACCGATCTGCTGCCAGACCGCCAGGGGCGCATCCTGCTGCCCCCCTACCTGCGTGAATTTGCCGGGATTGATGGCGAGGTGGTCATTGCCGGTATGTTCCATTACCTGGAATTGTGGAGCAGGGACGCCTGGACATCTGTGCGCCAATCTGTTGAACGCCAGGATGACGCCAGCCGTTGGCAGGATTTGGGAATATAAAGTGTCAAGTATCATGTGTCAGGTGTCACGATCTTGGCACATGACACATGACACCTGACACATGACACCAGATAGATGATGACCCTTATCGAACACCAGCCCGTTCTCTTACATGAACTGTTGGCGCTGCTCATGCCGGTGCGCAACGGCCGTTACATTGATGGCACGGTTGGCGCGGGTGGGCATACGGCCGGCATCCTGGAACAGTCTGCCCCCTCCGGGTGCGTGTTGGCCTTTGATAAAGACCCCAACGCCATCACCTTCGCCCGCGAACGGCTGGCCGCGTTTGGCGACCGTGTCACCTTCGTCCATGCCAGCTACGCCAAAATGGGGCAGTTTGCGCCGCTCATGGGTTTTGCCCAGCCGGACGGCATTGTGCTGGATTTGGGCCTCTCTTCGCGGCAGTTGAATGACGCCGAACGCGGCTTTTCCTTTATGAAAGAGGGGCCGCTGGATATGCGCTTTGACCCGACCAAAGGCGAAACGGCCGCCGACCTGATTAACACGCTCTCCGAAACCGAACTGGCCGACCTGTTCTGGCAATACGGCGAAGAGCAGCAGAGCCGTAAAATTGCACGGCTGGTGGTGGGGGCACGGCCGTTTACCACCACCACCCAACTGGCCGACTGCATCGCCGCCCACATTCACACCCAGAAACACATTCACCCGGCCACCCAGGTTTTTCAAGCCCTACGCATCGCCGTCAACCATGAACTGGAAGAAGTGGAAAAAGGGCTGGCGGCGGCCATTGAACTGCTGGCCCCTGGCGGCCAACTGGCGGTCATCAGCTTCCACTCACTGGAAGATCGCATCGTCAAACAAACCTTCCGCCATCTGAGCCAGGATCGCACGCCGCCGCCCGGTTATCCGGCCACCGCCGACAGCGGCCCGGCCATATTGCATCTGCTCACCAAAAAAGCGATCCAGGCATCACCCGTAGAAATCGCCCAAAACCCCCGCAGCCGTAGTGCAAGGTTGCGGGTGGTGGAGAAAATAGAGTTTGGAGATTAGAGATTGGAGATTAGAAAGTCATTCAAATCTCCAATCTCTAATCTCTAATAATTCCCTATGATGGCACGACACACCCGCGACCAATTACGCCGTTTTCGCACCCTGACGGAAGCGCAGGCGGTGTTGGGCTGGGCGGTGATCCTGGTGCTGGCGGCGCTGGTGGGCAGCATCTACGTCAGCCAGGCCAGCCGCATCGCCACCGTCGGGCGGCGCGTGCAAATGATGCAGGCCGAAATGGACACATTAAAGCGGGAAAATGCCGCCCTGGAACGACAAATTGCCGATGCGCAGCAACTGAACCGGCTGCAAGAGGAAGCCGCCCGGCTCGGTTTTGTGCCCGCCGGCCCGGACGACATTGAATACATCATTGTGCCCGATTATCCCATCGCAAGCAGCATCAACCTCATTACCGCACCGACGGCTACGCCGCTGCCGCCGCCGCCCGACACTATGAACCAGGCGCTCTGGTTGGCGCTGCACGGCCGTGTCACCGGCTTTGTGCAAGGAGAGGCCAATGAATAAGAGCCAACAGCGCCGATTGGCGCTGATCACGGTCGGCTTAGCCATCGCCACATTCATCATCATGGGCCGCCTGATCCTGTTCCAGGTGGTGCAGGCCGGCGCCTGGGCCGAAAAGGCGACCACCAACGTGCGCGTCGTCGCCCGGCCAGAACGGGGCATCATCTATGACCGCAACGGCGCGGTGCTGGCGGCCAATGCCGCGGATTATCAGATTGGCGTTTCGCCGCGCCTGGTTTCCAACCCGGAAAAGATGGCGACTGACCTGGCCACCATTCTGCAAAAACCACGTTATGAGATTTTGGGGGCGCTGCAAAGCGGCGCGCCCTATGTGCTGCTGGCCGGGCGTGTCTCTGAACAAATTGCTAACACCATCCGCTCCCTGGATTACGCTGACGAAATCCAGATTGATTCCCTGCCGCGCCGGTTTTACCCGCAGGGGGAACTGCTGTGCCACGTGTTGGGCTATGTGGATTTTGAGGGGCGCGGTGGCGCGGGCGTGGAAGGGTATTACCAGCGAGAACTGGCCGGAGAGGCAGCCACGGCCGTGGTTAACATATCTCCCCTCACCGAACAGCGCAACGTCATTGCCCGTGAAGGGGCTGACCTGGTCTTGACCATTGACCGTACCATCCAATACCTGGTGGAACAACATCTGGCGCGCGCTATCCAGACATACCGCGCCAGCAGCGGCTCCATCATTGTCATGGACCCCCGCACCGGCGCCATTCTGGCCATGGCCAACTGGCCCTGTTATGACCCGTATCTGTTTTATGAGCAAGACCGGGAAGTTTTGCAAAACCCGGCCGTGCAGCAGCAGCATGAACCCGGTTCGGTAATGAAACTGATCACCATGGCCGCCGCTCTTGATTCGGGGTTGTTCACGCCCAGTTCCACCTATTACGATGCCGGCGTGCTGGAAGTGGGCGGCCACCGCACCTATAACTGGGACCGCAGCGGGCCGGGCACTACCGATATGACCACGCTGTTGGCCCGCTCGCTCAATGTGGGCGCAGCAACCTTGGCTACCACACTGGGGCCAGACACCTATTACAGCTACATGCAGAAATTTGGTTTTGGACGGCCGTTGGGCATAGACCTGATGTCGGAAGCAGGCGGCACCATGTGGCTGCCCGGCTCTGAGTTTTGGGCAGAATCATTCATGGCCACCAATTCTTACGGCCAGGGCATTGCCGTGACGCCGCTGCAAATGATCGCCGCCATCTCGGCCATTCCCAATAATGGCGTCATCATGCAGCCATATATCGTGCAAGAGATTCGCGGCGAAAACGGCACGTTTGTGCGTGAGCCGCGCGCCTTGAGCCTCGCCATCAGCCCGGAGGTGGCGCAGCAGGTCAATGCCATGGCGATCACGGCCGTTGCCCGTGAAGTGACCAACGCCCAAATTGAGGGCTACACCATCGCCGGCAAAACCGGCACGGCCCAGATTGCTGAAAACGGTATCTATTTGCCCGATGACACCATCGGCTCCTTTGTCGGCTGGCTGCCCGCCGACAACCCGGAGATTATCATTTTTGTGAAACTGGATCGGCCCAAAACACAGCCCTGGGGGTCGCTCACCGCCGCCCCCGCCTTTTCTGACCTGGCCGATGAGTTAGTGGTGCTGTTAGACATCCCGCCCGACATCGTCCGTTTGCAGGCGGACGTGATGGAGGCGCGTGGGAATTAGGAATTATGAAACCCTTTCATAATTCCTAATTCATAATTTTTATGTTGACACTTGCTCACTTTTTCCAAATCCTGATGCCAGAGTACGCGGCCACCGGTGTAGAACCGGCGGTTGCGGCTGTGGTGATGGACAGCCGTGAAGTTATACCCGGCAGCCTGTTTGTGGCTTACAAAGGCGAACAGGTGGATGGGCATGACTTTGTGGCCGAAGCCTTTGCCCGCGGAGCGATTGCGGCATTGGCGGCGCGGCCCATACCGGGCGACCACGCTACGATAGATTTTCGCGCTGGTCAGCCTGAGCCGTTCCCCCTGCCCTTTAGCGTGACCACGCCCGTCTGTCTGGTGGTGAGCGATCCCGTCGCCACCTTACAGGCATCCGCCAGAGCGTGGCGCGCTCGCTTCGCGGTGCAGGTGATCGGCATTACCGGCAGCGTGGGCAAAACCAGCACCAAAGAGCTAACACACGCCGTGCTGGCGCAGCAGTTCAACACCTTCAAATCCCCCGGCAACCGCAACAGCATTTTAGGTTTGCCCATGGCCCTGTTTGGCCTGGAACCCCAGCACCAAAAGGCGGTGCTGGAAATGGCGATGTATGTGCCCGGCGAGATTGCCACGCTGTGTGAGATGACGCAGCCGGAGATTGGCGTGGTGACGCTGGTAGGGGCGGTGCATCTGGAACGAGCGGGCAGTATGGACGCGATTGTGGCCGCCAAACGAGAACTGGTAGAAGCGCTGCCCGCGCATGGGGTGGCTATTTTGAATCGGGATGATGACCGGGTGATGAGCATGGCCGACTTTAGCCGGGCGCGGGTGTTCACCTATGGATTAGACCAGCGCGCCGATTTGTGGGCCGACCGCATTGAATCCAGGGGTCTGGATGGCATCCGGTTTGTGCTGCATTACGGCCGTGACCGGCTGCACATTCAAGCCCCCCTCATTGGCCGCCATAGTGTGCATACGGCGCTGCGGGCCACGGCCGTCGGCCTGGCGCTGAACATGAGTTGGGACAGCATCGTGCGGGGGTTGCAGCACACGGCCGTGGAACTGCGTGTCGTCTCTGCCCCCGGCCCGAAAGAGTCGCTCATCATTGATGACAGCTATAACGCCAACCCGGAATCTACCCTGGCGGCGCTCAACTTGCTGGAAGATTTGCCGGGGCGCAAGGTGGCGGTGTTGGGCGATATGTTGGAATTGGGCTATCTGGAAGAGGCGTCACACCGGCTGGTGGGCCGTCGCGTGGCCGATGTCTGCCAGGAACTCATTGCCGTGGGCAGCCGGGCGCGCTGGATTGCCGAGGAAGCGGTGAAAGCGGGGCTGTCACCAGACCATGTAGCCCTGGCCACGGATGCAGTCACGGCCGTACCCGTCATCGCCGCCCGCATCCAGCCCCAAGATGTCATCCTCATCAAAGGCTCTTACGGGATGCGTATGGATCGGATTGTGACGATGTTGGAACAAAAAACGTAAAACGTAATTCATTACGTTTTATGTTTTACAAACAACTATGCCTTTTGCACTAACCGCTGGTGGATTTACCTTTTTATTAGCCGTCATTTGGGGACGGCCGTTCATCGAAATGATGCGCCGGTTACGCCTGGGCAAACAGATTCGCATTGAAGGGCCGCAGTCCCACATGACCAAAATGGGCACGCCGGCCATGGGCGGCATCCTGATTGTGGGTTGGGTGGTGGTAATCACCATCATCGTCAACATTGTGGCCCTGGTGCAAACGATTGAGATTGCCCGCAGCATCGTCATCCCCCTGGGCGTCATGATCGCCTACGCCATCCTGGGTGGCATTGACGATTACCAGGGCATTCGCCAAAAGCCCGGCGTGGGCATGTTGGCCCGCACCAAAATCTGGTTCCAACTGGGCATCGCCCTGGCAGCCGCCCTCACCATCTACTTTGTGGTTAACGACGGGCACGGCTATATGGCGATTCCCACCGTGCCTTATCTGATTGACATTGGCCCTATTTACATTCCCATTGCCGTCATTGTTATTGCCGGGTCGGCCAATGCCATGAACTTTACTGATGGGCTGGATGGGTTGGCCGGGCTGATTGCCGCCACCTGCTTTGTGGCTTACGGCATTGTGGCCGCCATGCAAAACCAGCAGTTTCTCATCACCTTTTCCTTTGTGACGGTCGGCGCCTGTTTTGCCTTCTTGTGGTACAACGCACACCCGGCGCAGATGTTTATGGGTGATGTGGCCTCGCAGCCGTTGGGCGGGGCGCTGGGTGTGGTGGCGCTGCTGACCAACCAGTGGTTCATCTTGCCCGTCATTGCCATCATCCCCCTGGCTACCCTGGTTTCGGTCGTGTTGCAAGTGGCGTCGGCGGTTTTGTCCCGTCGTTATCTGGGGCGTGATATACGGCCGTTCAAAATGTCCCCCCTGCACAACCATTTCGTCCTGCTCGGCTGGAGCGAAACCCAGATTGTGCAGCGCTGGTGGCTCATCGGCCTCACCGGGGCGATGATTGGCATGGCGCTGGCCTTAATTTGATCGTGATGCGTGATACGTGATGCGTGACCTGGCGCATCACGCATCACGCATCACGCATCACGACATGGACGCTTTAACAGGTAAACGACTCCTCATTCTGGGTCTGGCGCGGCAGGGCAAGGCATTGGCCCGTTTCGCCGTTGGCGTGGGTGCGGTGGTGACAATTTCAGACCTGCGCCCGGCAGAAAAGTTGCAGGCTGACCTGGCCGAATTGAGCGATTTGCCGATTGAACTGGTCTTAGGAGAACATCCGATGGCTTTGTTAGAGAGAACCGACATTTTATCCATCAGCGGCGGCGTGCCGGCCGACGCCCCCTTTGTACAGGCAGCGCTGGCGCGGGGCATCCCCCTCACCAATGATGAGCAGGAATTCATCCGCCGTACGCCAGCCGACGTGATCGGCATTACCGGCTCGGCGGGCAAGACAACGACGACGGCATTGACGGGCGTGATGGCCCAGGTAGCCGGGCGGCGCACCTGGGTAGGCGGCAACATCGGCCGCCCACTGATTGCAGATTTACATAAGATGGAACCGGATGATGTGGTGGTGCAGGAGCTATCCAGTTTCCAGTTGGAAATCTGGGAACAAAGCCCACCCATTGCCGCCATTTTGAACATCACGCCCAACCATTTAGACCGGCACAAGACGATGACGGCCTACACCCAGGCAAAGGCGAACATTTTGCGCTTTCAAGATGAAGAGGGCACGGCCGTACTCTGCCTGGATGATCCCGGTTCGCTGGCGTTACGGCCGTTGGTTCACGGCCGTTTGCGCCTCTTTAGCCTGGAAAAACCGGTGGCCGACGGCGCATTCTTGCACAACGGCAAAATCTGGCTGCGCAACGGGCACGAAACGGCCGTGTGCCGGGTGGAAGATGTGCAACTGCGCGGCCGTCATAACCTGTTGAACGTGTGCGCCGCCATGACCCTGGCCGACACGGCCGGGATTCCCGCCGAGGCAATGTATGAGGCGATCCGCACCTTTACCGGCGTGGAACACCGGCTGGAACCGGTGCGGAAGATCAACGGTGTGCGCTACATTAACGACAGCATCGCTACTGCGCCGGAGCGGGCGCTGGCCGCCCTGGCCGCCTTTGACGAACCGCTCATCTTGCTGGCCGGCGGCCGCGACAAAGATATGCAGTGGGATGAGTGGGCGCAGGTCGTGGCCCGGCGCGTGAAACACGTCATCCTGTTTGGCGATCTGGCCGATTTGCTGGAAAAGAAGCTAGACCTGACAGGTTTGGCAAACCTGTCAGGTCTGATCACGCGGGTAGAGACGATGGCAGAGGCGGTGGCGGTAGCAGCAAACACGGCCGTGTCCGGCGACATCATCCTCCTCTCCCCCGGCGGCACCAGCTTCGACGCCTTCAAAGATTTCGCCGAACGCGGTGAGAAGTTTAGAGAGTTAGTGAATGAACTCTAGTTGAGACATCCGATTTCTTGAAGAAATCGGATGTCTGATGTAAGCCTATGGCAAACGTAACCGTCATCCGCAAAAAGAGCAGCCGTGTCAGCCCCACGCTGCGTTTTCAGTTTGACTACTGGCTGCTGCTGGCCGTGGCCGGGCTGCTGGTCATTGGCCTGCTCATGGTCTACAGCACCACCTTTGACTATGGTCTGCGCTTCAAAGAAGACGCCACCTACTACTTCCAACGGCAATTGATGGCGCTGGCGATTGGGCTGGCCTGCATGTTCATTGTCATGCAGTTTGACTACCATATCCTGCGCCGTTTCTCCATTCCGCTGATGGCTGCCACCCTGCTGGGTCTGCTTTTTGTCCTCTTCTTCGGCGAGAGCTTTCTGGGGGCGCAGCGTGGGTTTTATGAAGGTTCCTACCAGCCATCGGAAGTAGCCAAGCTGGCCACTATTCTCTACATCACCCACTGGCTCTCTACCAAAGGCGACCGCATCAAGCTGGTGACATACGGTCTCATTCCCTTTTCCATTATCACCGGGGTCATTTGCGCCCTGATTGTGCAGCAGCCAGACCTGGGCACGGCCGGGTTAATCGCCATCGTCAGCTTCACCATCTTTTTTGTGGCCGGGGCGGATTGGCGGCAGTTTGCCATTGCCGGGCTGGTGGGCGGTTTTGCCTTCCTATTCCTGGCTTATGCCTTGCCCCACGCTGCTGAACGTATGGACGCTTATACGGTGGCGCTGCGTAACCCGGAAGAGGCAAGCTGGCACGTGCAGCAAACGCTAATCGCCCTGGGGCGCGGCGGCATCTGGGGCGTGGGGTTGGGCGAAAGCAACCAGAAATTTGGCCCGCTGCCGCTGGCACACACGGATGGCGTTTTTGCCGTGTTGGGTGAAGAGTTAGGGCTGTTGGGCAGTCTGATAGCTTTAGGTTTACTGATTATGTTAATATGGCGCGGGCTGCGCACGGCGCGGCTGGCGCGGGATAGCTTTGGCTTTTTGTTGGCGCTGGGCATCACCTTTTGGCTGGGGTATCAGGCGTTGATGAATGTGGCGGTGATCACGGCCGTGATCCCCTTCACCGGCATCCCCTTCCCCTTCCTCAGCTACGGTGGTTCGTCTATGGTCATCTCGCTCACGGCCGTAGGCATCTTGCTCAGCATCTCCCGCGACCAGGCCATTCAGAAACGGCCGCAGCCGGTGAACCGTGATGCGTGACTCGCTCACGCATCACGCATCACGACATGCGAGTTCTCATTTGCGCGGGCGGCACAGGTGGTGGCATTTATCCTGCTTTAGCCGCCGCCACCGAATTGCAGAAAGCAGGTGTTTCTCAGGAGGAAATCCTCTGGATTGGCACCAAAGGTGAAATGGAAGAGAGTTTAGTACCCAGGGCCGGTTTGCGGCTGGAAACGATTAGCGGCGGCGCCATTGCCGGCGTTTCGCTGCCCCGGAAGCTGAAAAACGGGGCGCGGCTGGCAGCCAGCCTGCCCAAATCGCTGCGCATCGTCCGTCGTTTCCGCCCGGGCGTGATGTTTATGACCGGCGGCTACATGGCCGCGCCGGTAACGCTGGCCTGCCGCGCCCAGGGTGTACCCATTGCCATTTACCTGCCGGATGTGGAACCAGGGGCGTCGGTACGTTTTGCGCTCCGTTTTGCCCGCAAAATTGGGGCCACCACCGAAGGCAGCGCCCGCTTTGTGCCCCCGGAAAAGCTGGTGGTGACGGGCTATCCGGTGCGCCCGGAACTGCGCGTCGCCACGCAACTGAGCAAAGAGGCAGCATTAGCCCGGTTTGATTTGCAACCAGGTCGCCCCACCCTTTTTGTCTTTGGCGGCAGCCGGGGGGCGCAAAAGATCAACCGGGCGTTGATGGGCTGCCTGCCGGAACTGCTGGCGCAGGCGCAAATCATTCACGTCAGCGGCGAACTGACCTGGCCGGAAGTGGAAACTAACTGGCAAGGTTTGACGGATGAACAGAAACAGTGGTATCGGCCGTATCCCTATTTGCACGAGCAGATGGGGCCGGCTTACCGGGCGGCCGACCTGGTGGTGGCCCGCGCCGGGGCCAGCATGTTGGGTGAATGTCCGGCGTTTGGCCTGCCCGCCATTTTGATCCCGCTGACCTGGGCCTGGCGCTACCAGAAGGTGAATGCGGATTATTTGACGGAACGGGGCACGGCCGTGCAGTTGACCGATGACACCCTGGCCGACCAACTGCTGCCCACCATCCAGCGTTTGCTGGACGACCCTGCTACCCTGGCGCGCATGAGCGCCGCCGCCCGCGCCCTGGATAAACCGGACGGGGCAAAAAATCTGGCGAAACTGATTTTGGACGTGTGAGATTGGAGATTAGAGATTGGAGATTGCCAATCTCTAATCTCCAATCTCCAATCTCAAAACCGTGAAGGACATCATAGATGCTAAGTTTGTCGGCTTTATTCTGGATTGCCGTGGGGGCATTTGCTCTGGTGGGTGCGCTGCGCGGCTGGGCCAGAGAGATTGTGGCCACGTCGGGTTTGGTGCTGGCGCTGTTCATCATCAACCAGTTTGGCTTTACCATTTTGAGTTTGTTGGGCCAGACGCCGGCCGGTTTGAACGACCCGACATTGGCGCAGCGACGGCAGTTTTACATTTATTCGGCCATTCTGATGTTTCTGGCCTTTTTCAGCTACCAAAGTCCACGGCTGTCGGGCACCATTGGCGCCCGTTTACGGCCGCGCGATACGTTTCAGGACAAATTATTAGGAGCGATAGTGGGCGGCATGAACGGTTACCTTATCGCCGGGGCCATCTGGGCCTTTATGGAATATACCAACATGGGTGCGTCGCAATGGGTGCAGTTAGCGCCGGGGGTACCGTATCCGTTTGACCCGGCGGTGATTGTGCGTCCGGCCGTAGGGACTACGGCCGCCAATATGGCGATGCGTTTGCCCATCCCGCTGCTGTCGCCCTATTTGCCATATTTGATGGTGTTGATGTTTTTATTTGTGATTATTGTGATGATTTAATGGAGATTGGAGATCAGAGATTGCCTATTAGCGGTTCCAATCTCCAATCTCTAACCTCCAATCTCTGGTAATGAAAGGATTCACACTCCAACCTAAACAGCACCTTCACCTGCTCGGCATTGGCGGCGCGGGCATGAGCGCCATTGCGCGGGTGTTGTTGGGGCGTGGATTTGTGGTTTCGGGATCGGATATGAAGTTGAATGAGGTCACGGCCGTGTTGCAAGCTGAAGGCGCAACCATTTACGAAGGGCACCGAGCCGAACATATCACCGGGGCGGACGCGCTGGTGATCACCTCGGCGGCGGCGCCGGATAACCCGGAAATTGTGGCTGCGGAAATTGCCGGGCTGCCCATCCTGAAGCGCGCCGACTTTTTGGGGCATCTCATGGCCGGGCACATTGGCATTGCCGTCGCCGGCACACACGGCAAAACGACCACAACGGGCATGATCGCCCAAATTTTGCTGGAAGCGGAACTGGACCCGACGGTGATTGTGGGTGGGGTACTACCGGCGGTGGGTGGCAACGGCCGTGCCGGGCAAGGCGACTACTTTGTCATTGAAGCCGACGAATATGACCATATGTTTCTGGGGCTGCGCCCGGAACTGATTGTGATTACCAACATTGAACACGACCATCCGGACATCTTCCCCACTGCCCGCGCCTACGAGGAAGCGTACCATAAATTTGCGGTGCTGCTGCCGGACGGCGGGCGGCTGGTGGCCTGCGCCGATGACCCCGGCGTGGCCCGGCTGTTGAAAAAGCTGCGCCTACCCGGCGTGGAAGTGACCACCTATGGCCTGGGCGAAAACGGCGCGCCGCCGGATTACCAGGCGGTTGATTTACGCCCCAATCCGCTGGGCGGCATGGACTTCCTGGTGGAAACAGAAGGGCAGATGGTGGGGCTGGCGCGGCTGCGAGCGCCGGGCAAACACAATGTCTTGAACGCGCTGGCGGCCATTATTGTCGGTTTAGACCTCGGCGTAGATTTTAACACCATCCGCACGGCATTAGCCGCGTTCAGTGGCATAAACCGGCGCTTTGAATTGATCGGCGAAGCGGGTGATGTGGTGGTAATTGATGATTATGCACATCACCCCACGGAAATTGAAGTGACGTTGCAGGCGGCGCGGCAGCGGTATCCGGGGCGGCGATTGTGGGCGGTATGGCAGCCGCACACCTTCAGCCGCACCAAATTACTGCAAAACCGTTTTGCCGCCTGTTTTGCCGCCGCCGACCGGGTGGTGGCGCTGGATATTTATCGCAGCCGGGAAACGGAGACATTGGGAGTGGACACGGCCGTGATTGTGCAGGCCATGAACCACCCCAACGCCATCCACATCCCCGACCGCCGCGCCGCCGCCGACTACATCCTGGAGCGCGTCCGCCCCGGCGATGTCATCCTCACCCTGGGTGCGGGTGATGGCAATGAAGTAGGGAAATGGGTATTGGAAGGAGTAGAAGTTCAACATCTGCAAAGAAGTTGAACTTCTGGATGAATCTATGCGAACGACAACCACCATCCGTCTGGCAACCTACAAACTGTTTTATGAAACGTTTGGCGATGATTTGCAACTGGATGTGCCCCTCAGCCGGTATACGTCGGCGCGGGTGGGCGGCCCGGCTGAAATGTTCCTGACCATACACAGCGCCGACGCCCTGCAAAAAGCGGTGGAACTGGCTTACGCCGAGCAAATCCCGTACTTCATTTTAGGCGGCGGCTCGAACATTCTGGTGTCTGATGAAGGAGTGGCCGGGCTGGTAATTATGAACCGCGCCAAAACCATCAACTACCGCCACATTGGGGCGCACGTGGTTTGCACGGTGGAATCGGGTGCGAACCTGTCGTCATTGGCGCGGCAGTGCATTGGCAAGGGGTTGGCCGGCCTGGAATGGGCTATTGGCGTGCCGGGCACGGTCGGCGGCGCGGTGGTCGGCAACGCGGGCGCACACGGCAGCGACATGGCGGCCACGCTGCGGGCAGCAACGGTATGGGAACCGGGGCGCGGCGTGCGCATCTATAACAACCATGAGATGGAGTACGGCTATCGCAGCAGCATCTTGAAAAAGGAACACGGCCGTGAAATTTTTCGCCGCGTGATTTTGAGCGCCGAACTGGTGCTGACGCCGGAAAAGGTGGATGTGCTCACTGCCCGCGCCGAAGGGTTCACCGCCCATCGCAAACAGACGCAGCCCGGCGGGGCCACCGTCGGCTCGATGTTCAAAAACCCGAAAAATTATTATGCCGGGTATCTGATTGAAGCCGCCGGGTTAAAAGGGTTCCGTGTGGGCGGCGCCCATATTTCCGAAAAACACGCCAACTTTTTTGTCAACGACGAGGAGGCCACCGCCGAAAACGTACGCTCTCTCATCGCCGAAGCGTGGAACACCGTGCGCGAACAGTTTGACGTGGAGATGGAGTTGGAAGTGGAGTTGGTGGGTAAGTGGGATTTTGAAGCGTAAAACGTGATGCGTGATACGTGACCCGTGATGGTGTCACGCATCACGCATCACGCATCACGAGTAATTATGGCAGAGAAGGGTCCACATAAAATACGGGTCGGCGTCATCTTCGGCGGGCGGTCGGGCGAACATGAAGTGTCGCTGCAATCGGCGCAGTCGGTGATGCAGGCGTTGGACCCGGCCAAGTATGTGGTAACGCCGATTGGGATTGATAAACACGGCCGTTGGCTGACCGGCGATCCCCTGGCGACCCTGACCGATGGGCACGCTTCCCAACACGCAACGCTGCTGCCTGATCCCCAGTCGGCGGCATTGCTGAAAGTCGAGGAAAGTGAGCGGCAGGTAACGGGATTGACGGCCGTAACCGAACTAGATGTCATCTTCCCTGTGCTGCACGGCCCATATGGCGAGGATGGCACGGTGCAGGGTTTGCTGGAACTGGCGAACCTGCCCTATGTGGGCGCGGGTGTGGTTGGTTCGGCGGTGGGCATGGACAAGGCCATTTTTAAGCAGGTGATGGCCGCCAACGGGCTGCCGGTGCTGCCCTGGCGCCTGGTTCTCGCCAGCCAATGGCGGGCACAGCCGGAAACAGTTTTAGCAGCAATAGAAGCGGAACTGCCTTACCCGGTCTTCACCAAACCGGCCAATCTAGGTTCCAGCGTCGGCATAGGCAAGTGCCGCAACCAGGCCGAACTGATAGCGGGCCTGGACGAAGCGGCCCGGTATGACCGGCGTATCATTGTGGAAAAGGGGATTAACGGCCGTGAACTGGAAGTCTCCGTCCTGGGCAATGATGATCCCATCGCCAGCGTGGTGGGCGAGATACGGCCGCGCCGCGACTTTTATGATTACGTCGCCAAATATATCAGCGATGATTCCGAACTGATTATTCCCGCGCCCTTAACGCCGGAAACGGCCGAACAGGTGCGCCAACTGGCAGTACAGGCCTATCGGGCTATTGATTGTGCCGGGTTAGGCCGGGTAGATTTGTTATTGGACAAAGATTATGGTAAGTTGTACCTCAACGAAATCAACACCATTCCCGGTTTCACGCGCATTTCCATGTATCCCAAACTGTGGGAAGCCAGCGGCCTCAGCTACAGCGACCTTCTGGACAAATTGATTGAACTGGCAATAGAACGACATGAGGAAAAAGAGCAGTTGAAAAAGAGTTTTGAGATTGAAAGATCAGGAGATTAAGAGATTCAATCTCTCAATCTCCTGATCTCTCAGTCTCTTCTCCAGCTATGAGAACACGACGCCCCACCACCACCCCACGACTACGCAAACAGCCCCGGATGCGACGGCTGGAGGCGTCGGCGTTTGTGGCCCAGCCGAAATTGCAGGTGCCCAAAACGGCGCGTAAACGGCAGCGGCGCAATTTCCGGCGTGTGCGGGTGCCGGTGGCGGGCATCAAACAATTGGTGTTTTCAGCGCGGTGGGTGAGTCTGCTGCTGCTGACGATGGTGATGTATGCGCTCATTCTCATCGGGACGGATGAACAGTTTTACGTGACCACGATTCCGGTAGATGGGGCCAATGCCATTCCGGCGGCGGAGATTGTGACCGCCAGCCAGTTGGCGCGGCAGCATATTTTTGCCGCCGATCCGGTCAGCGCAGCCGAGAGCATTTTGGGCGTACCCGGCGTTTTGTCGGCGACGGTAACGGTGCAATGGCCGAACCTGGTGCATATTCAGGTGAAAGAAAATGCACCAACGGCCTTATGGGTGGAAGGGGTGAATCAGTTTTGGGTGATGTCTGACGGCCGTCTCCTCCCCGCCCGCGCCGATGTATTGGGGCTGTTGGTGATCGAGGCGGAGGGTGTGCAAGTGGCGGCGACGGCCGTGCCGACCACCACCACTGGAACAGCCACCCCACCCACCGCTGACACTGCCTTTGTCCCCTATGATGTGCTGGCGGGGGCATTGCAACTGAAGGCGCTGCGGCCGAACATTGACCGGCTCTATTTCCAGCCCGGTAACGGCCTCAGCTACCAGGACGGCCGTGGCTGGCGCGCATATTTTGGCAGTGGGCTGGATATGGAACAAAAACTGGTCGTCTACGAAACGATTATTGAGCAACTGCAAAGTCAGGGTGTTACGCCGGCCTATGTGAGTGTGGCGAATCAGGAACGGCCGTTTTATCGCAGTAATTAGGAGATTGAGAGATTAAGAGATTGAATCTCCTAATCTCCCAATCTCTCAATCTCCATCTTTGAAGAGGGTATTGGTACATGGCAGACATAATTTTCGGACTGGATATTGGCACTACCAAAATTTGTGCGGTTGTGGGCGAAGTGCGGGAAGGGCAACTGCAAATCATTGGCCTGGGCATCACCCCGTCGCGGGGGATGCGCAAGGGAATGGTGATTGATGTGGGTGAGGCGTCGCTGGCGTTGGCAACGGCCGTGGAACAGGCCGAACAAACCTCCGGCTACGACCTCTCGCAAGCCCTGGTCAGCATGGCCGGGGAACACATCAGTTCCACCAACAACAACGGCATTGTGCCCATCAACCGCAACAGTCATGGGGTCACGGCCGATGACATCGAAAAAGCGCTGGACATCGCCCAGGCCATCCCCCTGCCCCACAACCGGCAAATCGTCCACATCATCCCGCGTGGTTTCAAAATTGACGAACAAGACGGTGTGCGCAGCCCGCTGGGCATGCACGGTTTCCGCCTCGAAGTGGAAGCGCATATCGTCACCGCCGACCGCCCCGCGCTGCAAAACCTCTCCCAATGCACCCATAACGTGGGCATCCACTCCACCGAATTTGTCCTCAACGCCCTGGCCTCCGGCGAAGCGGTGCTGGAACCAAACGAACGGGACATGGGCGTCATTGTGGCCGACATTGGCGGCGGCACGACGGACATCGCGCTCTATGCGCAAGGCAAGGCGTGGTACACCCGCGTCTTCCCCGTCGGCGGCTACCACATCACCAACGACATCGCCATTGGCCTTCGCGCCCCCTACGACGTGGCCGAGCAGGTCAAAATCCAGTTTGGCGACTGCCGTCCGGACAAAATTGACCCGGAACACGTCTTTACCGTAGAACCATTTGGCGGCGAGAAGATTCAGGTCGGCCGGCAGGATTTAGCTTACGTGATCGAAGCCCGCGTGGAGGAGATTTTCCAGGTAGTGCTGCAAGATTTGAAGCGCTGCGGCTACGAAGGGCTGCTGCCCGCGGGCATTGTACTCACCGGCGGTACGGCACAACTACGTGGCATCGCCGATATTGCCGAGCGGGTGCTGAATGTGCCCGCCCGCGTCGCCCAGCCGCGCAATTTGCTGGGCATGGTGGACAAGCTCCATTCACCCGCTTATGCCACCAGCGTGGGCCTGCTGCGCTGGGCTATGAGCGATAACCACCTCTACCAGCCCCGCGGCCAACAGCGCGAATGGGGTCGCCGGGTGGGGTCGTTGTTGAAGACTTTGTTACCAGGGTAAATAGGTGTCAGGTGTCAAGTGTCAGGTGTCACGCGCCTTATTGCTTGACACTTGACACCCGACACTTGACACAAATTCATAGAGGGTCGAAGAGATGAAAACAAAAAATGGAACAGCGCAGCAGTTACCTTTGCAGCGGATGCCCGTTGCCGAAGGGTCAGCCTTGATCAGAGTCGTGGGCGTGGGCGGCAGCGGCAGCAATGCCATCAACCGCATGATCGAGGCCAACATTTCCGGGGTGGAATTCATCGCCATCAACACCGACCAGCAGGCGTTGCGCGGCAGCAACGCCCGCACACGGGTGGCCATTGGCGAGCGGACCACACGCGGCCTGGGGTCGGGCGGCAAAGCAGAGATTGGCGCCAAAGCAGCCGAGGAATCATTGGAAGAACTGCATGAAGTGTTGCAAGGGTCAGACATGGTGTTTGTGACCGCCGGGATGGGCGGCGGTACGGGCACCGGGGCTGCGCCGATTGTGGCCAAGGCGGCCCGCGAAGAAGGCGCGCTGACCATTGGCGTGGTAACAAAACCGTTCATGTTTGAAGGTACCCAACGGATGCGGGCGGCGGAAACGGGCATTGAGCAGTTGAAAGAGCAGGTAGACACGCTGATCGTCATTCCCAATGACCGGCTACTGGAAATGGGCGACCGGCGCCTTTCCATGTTGGATTCATTTAAACTGGCGGATGATGTACTGCGCCAGGGCATACAGGGGATCAGCGAGTTGATCACCGTGCCGGGGCTGATTAACCTGGATTTTGCCGACGTGCAAACGGTGATGTCGCTCGGCGGGGCGGCGCTGATGGCCATTGGCACCGGCCAGGGCGAAGACCGGGCGCGCCTGGCGGCCGAAGCGGCGCTGTCTAGCAAACTGCTGGATGTGACCATTGACGGGGCCAAAGGGATTTTGTTCAACATTACCGGCGGCCGGAATATGAACCTGCACGAGATTAACCAGGCGGCGGCAGTGATTCGGGAGACGGCGCACCCGGATGTGAACCTGATCTTTGGCGCGGTGATTGACGAGACGTTGGAAGATGAGGTGCGGGTGACGGTGATTGCCACGGGCTTTGAGCATGGCTCGCCGCTGATGCACCGGATTACACGGCCGGAGGCGCGGGTTGCCAGCCGGCCGACGCAGCCGCCGGTACGGGTGACAGCCCCGCCCGCCAGCGCGGGAACAACCGGTTCCGGCTACAGGCCAGCCGCCGCGCAGCCAGCGCAGAGCAAACCGGCGACGTATCCGGTAGATAATATGGATATTCCGGCGTTTTTGCGTAAACGGGAAAATCAGTAATCGGTTTTCGGTAAACGGTAATCGGTGGGCCACAGCAAAAAGTTCAGCGCAGAACTTTCCCAACTTCTGCGCTGAACTTTTTGGTTTTCTCAGGTGAACTTTGGCTATGGCTCATTGGGGTTCGGTCACGGCCGTACCCAAAACAGCCCTACGACTAATGAAACAACTCAAGGGAATTTGGCGCGGTGTGGAACATCAACCACCGCAAAGGAGAGGTTTAGTCAATCCAGATTTCCTGGGCTAACCCCTTGAGTGTAAGGTCCAACTCGTTCAGCACATCTCGCCCAATGATAGCTTCTGACCCGACCGGCCGGGCGACCGCACGAACCCCATGGATGACATGACCGGCCACGTGAACGGTGACAAGGTACAAATTCACGGTTACTGGCTCTCCCTCCACTGGCCGCATGAGCTGTCGCTGGATATAGCGCACACCGGCGGCTTTTAAGATGTTGAGGGGAATCATTGTACCATCGGCGCCGGTGTCTACGAAGGCCAAGACCTCTTGCCTGGCCGCCCCATCGCTGGCTGGCCCCAGGCCGATGGGAATGATCGGCGCGGCCGGGTCATAACGGCGGTCATAGCCGTAGCTGGTGGTCATGAACCGTTACGTACAAAACGGGGAGAACGAAAATGCAGGACGGGTTCAGGCAACGGCCGTACCTTTTTCATTAAGACCACGTCGTTGGGGTATTGGGCGTCCAGGCGGCGCAGCAAGGCTGTTTCGTCCTGGTCATGGTCAATGAGCTGCCCCTGGAAAACGGCCACATACTGTCCGGCGTATTGCGCCATCAGTTCCGGGTGCATCGCCTCGTAAGCTGCTTCTTCCCGTATCATCGCCTGTTCCTCTGCGGCGGAGACGGTCAATGAAGATGCTTCTACCAAAGAGACACCGGCTTCCAGCACCGCATCTACCGATTGGTTGCGGCTGCGAGCCAGTTCCCGCGCCCGGCGGTAGAGTTTCTGGGGGATGGAGATGGTGACTTGTTCAACCATACATTTTGCTCCTGAACGTGTCAAACTTGGCTATTTTTTACCGGAAAAGCGGGATCATTTCACGGCCGTTTGCGGACAGCCCATAGCCCACCAAGTGCCCAACCCATGTGAGGGGTGGGCGATGAGGATATTACCGGGTCACGGCCGTGTCGTTGCCACCAGCTCTAGGATGTGAGGGGGATGCTCCAACTCTTATCATCACGGCGCAGTCCCTTTGATTTCCACGTATCCAGTTTTTGCCGCCAGACGTAAAACAAGTCCTGACCTACCAGGGGAACGCCCCAATGCAACACCTCTAATGCTGTCAGATGATAGTTCAACATCATCTGCTCCCACTCAGCCAACGTATAACCGATGACTTCCACTGGCGTCTTACCATCACGGAGCTGGTTGAGGGCAAAAAGTCGCCTGAGAAAATTGTCGGGTAAAGTGCCACCAATGACGACCAAATCAATATCACTGGTAGGCGTAAATTCCCCACGCGCTAACGAACCATGTAGAACAATACAATCAGGATGAAAAGTGTTGACCACACGCTCACAGTATGCCAACACCTCGGTTTGGTAAGCCGGTAGGTTGATTGTCTTCATGGTATATGGTTGTGGACAAAAGCAAGTAGCTCTTGCGCATCCTCTAACGCCTGTTCTGCCTCTGCCTGGTTATAGTAATCTGCCGGTACACCGGTGGGGAAAGCATCAGGATAACGAGAGGGAATATAATGCCCATCCAGACGGCTGGCTGCACGGAATAAATCAGGCGCTGCCGGTGAACCGGATAATAACGTATTAGCCTGTGTCAGGAGGTCAAAACAGTTATGGCCCCAGGGTATCTGACCAAGTAATCGCAATAATCCTTTGAGGGATTTTTCGACAGCTTGTTGTGCATGAAACGCACATAGATGGTAATGACTATCTTTAAAGAGACTTTGAGCCGCAGCCAGATCACTTTTAGCCGCTTCAATCCACCGTGCACCATCTGACTGAGTCATGGTATTGAGTATACACCATTCAACAACTCTTCAAAATTGCGATTAACTGTTATGCGCAGTATGAGGAAGAGGAATGTGGGGTGGAACGGCCGTAATCCCTCCTATTTTACCACACTGACGTGAAGCCGTTGTAACTTTGTTGTTAGCCGACAAATTGCCCAAAGTAATGCAGGCATACGTCTCGCCATTCACGGGCATTATCAAGCTGGTGGGCCAGCCGCCGGTGAACGTGTTCGTGGCGCTGCGGGTCAATATGCGGTTGCAGGCTTTGCCAGGTTCTCCCTGTTGAGAATTGCTGCAATTACCGATTTGGGCTTGACATCGCCGCTATCGGTCTTATAATCAGCATCTCACAACTGCACTTTGTAACACGATGATTGGGACGAGTAGTTAGTGTGTAGATGACAGAGAGTGGACGGCCGTAGGCTGTGAGCCGCCACCATTTTGACCACTAACCAAAACCCCCCAGGAGTGGTTTTCTGAATGGTATGGGCAAACTTTGTTGTTTGCCCTCCTCAGGGCAGACCATGCGTCTGCCCTACTTTAACTGAGTAAGAAAACCCGGTTGGCCCCGTTAACGGCCGTCAATGAGGGTTATCGGTAAACGGTAATCAGTAATCGGTAAACACACCGATTACCGACCACCGATTACTGATTACCGAAATTGGGTGGAACCGCGAGCGCCATCGCCCCAATGTGGGTGGTGGCGTTTTTATTTGGGAGATCGGAGATTAGAGATTGGAGATTGAAGCCAATCTCTAATCTCCAATCTCTAATCTCAAAAAATGGAGATTCATTATGTCCGAAACAAACCACATTCCCTACGCCGAATCGGAGCTATACCGCCTCCGCCATTCGGCCGCGCACGTCATGGCCGAGGCGGTGCTGACCTTGTTTCCCGAAGCCAAATTAGCCATTGGGCCGCCCATTGAAGATGGCTTTTATTATGACTTTGACCTGGGCCAGGAAAATGGCAAACCACGCACCTTTTCCGAGGAAAACCTGGCGCAGATTGAAGAGCGCATGAAAGATCTGCTCAAACAAAATGCGCCGTTTGAACATTCGGCCATGAGCATCCCCGAAGCGCAGGCGTTTTTTGCCGACCAGCCGTACAAGCTGGAACTGATCGCCGATTTAGCGGCGGGCAAACTGGACGAAAATGGTGAGGCTACGGCCGTGCCCGCCCAGGAAGTCAGCATCTACAAACAGCGCAACTTTGTGGATTTGTGTCGTGGGCCGCACGTCAGATTCACCAAACAAGTCAAGGCCAACGCCGTCAAGCTGCTGCGTACCGGCGGCGCGTACTGGCGCGGCAACGAAAACAACCCGCAGTTACAGCGCATCTACGGCACCGCCTGGCCCAACAAAGAAGAACTCGACGAATACCTGCGCCTGCTGGAAGAAGCCAGAGCGCGTGACCATCGCCGCCTGGGCAAACAGCTAGGGCTGTTCCACATCTCCCAACTGGTTGGCTCTGGCCTGCCGCTGTGGCTGCCCAAAGGGGCCGTGCTGCGCGAGACGCTGGAAAACTTCCTGCGCCAGGCACAATTAGAACGCGGCTACCTGCCCGTCATCACGCCGCACATCGGCAAGCTGGATTTGTACATCACCAGCGGCCATTACCCCTACTACAAAGCCAGCCAGTACACGCCCATTGACGTGGACGAGGAAAAGTTCATGCTCAAACCGATGAACTGCCCGCACCACATCGAAATTTACCGCAGCGAAGCCCGCAGCTACCGCGACCTGCCGCTGCGTCTGGCCGAATTTGGCACCGTTTACCGCTACGAACAGAGCGGCGAACTGACCGGGCTGACGCGGGTGCGCGGCTTCACGGTGGATGACTCCCACCTCTTCGTCACGCCCGACCAACTGGAAGAGGAGTTCATCGGCGTGGTAGACCTGATTCAGCATGTCTTCCAGACGATGGGTTTCCACGACTTCCGTGCCCGGCTGGGCACCAACGACCCCAGCAGCGACAAATACGCCGGCGCGCCGGAAATGTGGGCCAAAGGGATTAACGCTATTCGCCAGGCGGCCGACAAAGCGGGTATGAATTACACGATTGAAGAAGGTGAAGCAGCGTTTTACGGCCCCAAATTGGACTTCATTTTCCGCGATGTTCTCAAGCGGGAATGGCAGTTGGGTACGGTGCAGGTAGATTTCCTGCTGCCGGAACGGTTTGATCTGGAATATACGGGCGAAGACGGGCACAAACATCGCCCGGTAATGATTCACCGCGCCCCGTTTGGCAGTATGGAACGTTTTGTAGGTATCCTGATTGAGCATTTCAACGGGGCGTTTCCGCTGTGGCTGGCCCCGGTGCAGGTGATGATGGTGCCTATTGCCGACCGGCACAATGAGTATGCCCACGCGGTCAGCCGGCAATTGCGGGCGGTGGGAATGCGCACGGCCGTAGATGACAGCAGCGATCGCATGAACAAAAAAATCCGCAACGCCCAACTGCAAAAAATCCCCTACATGCTGGTGGTGGGTGACAAGGAAATGGAAAACAATGCCGTCGCCGTCCGCACCCGCGACGAGGAAGATCGGGGCGCATTGCCTGTGTCTGAATTTATCGGCCAGGCTACTACCCAGATTACAACTAAGAGCATGGAGTTATGAGCGGCTTTGCCGGTAATCGGTTATCGGTTATCGGTAGACAGTTGAGAGGCCGCTCGTGGAGCGGCCTTTTTATTTTCCAAGTGTCATTCCGACGAGTCTTCGAGGAGGAATCTTTCGCTTTGGACAGGCGTAAAATTCCTCACTCCGCAGACTTCGCTCGGAATGACAGTTGGCAAAGGAGAACATGATGTCTGAGTTAAACCAACAACCCTATGAACAGTCTGATTTGTATCGTATTCGGCACACGGCCGCGCACGTGTTGGCGCAGGCCGTGTTGGAACTGTATCCGGCAGCCAAACTGGCTATTGGCCCACCTATTGAGAATGGTTTTTATTATGATTTTGACCTGGGTGTAGACGAATCCGGTCAACGCCACGCCTTTAAGCCAGATGATCTGCTCTGGCTGGAAAAACGAATGCGCCGGATTATTGCCGGCAAACATCCGCTGCTGTATCGGGAGGTCAGCGCCGCCGAAGCGCGCCAGCTTTTCCACGACCAACCGTACAAGCTGGAACTGATTGACGAACTGGCACAGGCCCGTCAACCCATCAGCACGTACCGGCAAGATAGCTTCGAGGATTTGTGCCGGGGGCCGCATGTGGCCCACACGGGGGAGATCGCGCCCGATGCTTTCCAGTTAATGCACACGGCCGGGGCCTATTGGCGCGGCGACGAAAAGCGGCCGATGTTGCAGCGCATCTATGGCACGGCCTGGCGCAACAAACAGGAGTTGGGGGCGCATTTGCAACTGCTGGAAGAAGCAAAACAGCGCGACCATCGCAAGTTGGGGCGTGAACTGGAAATTTTCATCATGGATGACGAGATTGGGCCGGGGCTGCCGTTATGGCTGCCCAACGGCAACATCTTGCGCGAGGAGTTGGAAAAGCTGGCGCATGAGATGGAAGACGCCGCCGGTTATGTGCGCGTCAGCACGCCGCACATTGCCAAAGAATCGCTCTACTTGCGCAGCGGCCATCTACCGTATTACGTGGACGAAATGTACGCCGGCATGGAGCGGGAAGGGGCGACGTATTACCTGAAGCCGATGAACTGCCCGTTCCACCACAAAATTTTTGGCAGCAAACCACGCAGTTACCGCGACCTGCCACTGCGCCTGTCGGAGTATGGCACGGTGTATCGCTATGAACAGAGTGGCTCGCTGATGGGGCTGCTGCGGGTGCGCGGGCAAACGCAAAATGACGCCCACATTTACTGCGCTGAGTCACAGTTGGCGGCCGAGTTTAGCGCAGTGCTGGCGATGTACCGCCATTATTTTGCCCTGTTTGGCATTGAAAGGTACGTGATGCGCTTGAGTAAACACGGCAAGGCCGGGCTGGGCAAGAAATATGTGGACGACGAGGCGATGTGGCTAAAGATGGAGGATTTAATCCGGCAGGTGATGGTCGCCGAGCATGTGCCGTTTGTGGAGGCAGATGATGAGGCCGCGTTTTATGGACCGAAAATTGATGTGCAAATCTGGAGTGCGATTGGCCGGGAGTTTTCTATTGCCACGAACCAGGTGGATTTTGCGCAGCCGGCGCGGTTTGACCTGACGTTTACGAATGAACAGGGTTTGTCGGAAATGCCCTTTTGCATCCATCGGGCGCCGTTGGGCAGCCATGAGCGGTTTATTGGCTTTTTGATTGAGCATTACGCGGGCAATTTCCCGGTGTGGCTGTCACCGGAGCAGGTGCGGGTGATTCCGATTACGGATGCGCACCAGGCATATGCGGCAGAACTGGCGGCGCGGCTGCGGGCGGCAGGCATCCGGGCGCAGGCGATGGTGGGCAGTGAGCGCATGAACGCCAAAGTGCGCCAGGCGCAGCAGATGAAGGTGCCGTATATGCTGATTGTGGGCGACCAGGAGGTGGCGACGGATTCGGTGTCGGTGCGGGAACGGAGCGGCGTGCAACAACAGGGCGTGGCCGTGGCGGCGTTTTTGCAGCATGTGAAGGGGGTGGTGGACGGCCGTAGTCCCCACCTGTAGAGATCAGAGATTGGTGATTGGGCAATCGTTTAACAACGCGGATCGATTTACTATGCTTCAGAGTGATCTCTGCTCCACTTCATTTCTCAGGCTTCATCGTCTACGATCCTGAAATCACGTGGGTTTTCCAAAACGTATCCTTGACTGGTGCGTTTGTATTCGCCTTCAACTAATATCGTACTCCAGGTGATATGTGCTCGATGTGCAAGCGTATAATCCTGCGCATCAAGTTCCATAGTGATTAGAGCTGCCCGATTAGAATCTGGTCTGTTTAACCATTTTACCTCAATGGTTCTTTTCGATCCGCTACCAAGTGGATTGTCATCAGACCCAATAGCTTTCACCAATCCCCTTACTTCAACTGTTAAGGACTCATTCAAAGACTTTAGTTTATTTTCTGCATACTCTAAGTACACAAAAGCTGTTTCATCCATCTTGAATAGAGTCGTCTCTCTTAAGTCTGGTGATGGGTCGTAAATGGGAGACCACAGGATTTTATATTCGAGATCATGAGGTGTAGCATAACCAATGCTCTTAAGTGATTTGCAAGAGTTGGCATTCAAACCCCTTTGGTAGTTATTGACAATTGGCGATGAACTACCAGAATTTACGGCTTCAATGGTGTGCTTGAAACCTCTGATTATCCTTTCCAGGATTTTCCTTGATAGAGGCTTATTAGCTTCGTTGTCAAAGGCATGAGGCAATGAACGTCTTAAGGTCTTTTGAGTTGCATCGAGTAGCGGAACTTCGATTGTCATCCCGAAACTGCCCCTAAATGTGTGCCCAAATCTAAACTGATTAACAACGTTTGCTGCCCGTTGACTATGAGTACCTGTCTCGTAAGGAACGTTCCTTCGTAGCTCGAGGTCTGCGGTAGTCTTTATAATATTTTGCATTTCATAGATTTGTAATGCAGCTACTCCAAACGGTATTGAGTCATTATCACTCACCGAATTAATGCTTAATAACACGTCGCTTTCGTATTTGTTGATGCGTTCAATCGTAATTTCAGGCTGCTCATCGTTTAACTGGGAAAGTACATCAATTAGTGTGGCAACGTATACTGGTGACGTGCGATCATCTTGCTCACTAGGCAAAGCCAATTCAATCTCAGCCCCAGTAATTGATTTATTACTCACAAAAACATGCCAGCCATGTCGGGCTGACACTTCATTCCAAACCGAAGAATACCGAAGATAGGAAAGAACATCGTGAATGTCGAGCGTTCTAAGAAGCTCTTTTTCAAGAAGAACTGACATTTCTTAACCTCCTCAATTCTTGGCCATGATAGCTCAATATATAGTTGACCGCATCTGCGTTAAAAATCTGATTTGATGGAATGTTCACGGTTTTCTTTTTCAGTACATCACTATCCATGAACTTCCAATAACAACAACCTTGCATTGCCAGTTTTTCTGTGTCTTGGATGACACAATTCTGAATGTCATCGGGCATATCATACACTATCAAAACAGAGGGGATAATACCTTGCCACTGGCTAAATCGATAATGTGCATTACTATCTAGCGAATAAACTACTTCATTCATCTTGTTGCGATCACACGTTATCGTTGCCTTGAGCTGAAAATCAAAAACATTGCCAGTTGGAGAATACTTGTTGGTTGAAGTGTCATGTTGAATCTGACGAACAATACCGTCAATACCATAATCTCCCTCAGAATCAACGACCAGAACCTGTTCTGCGTGTGCAATTATGGCTCTTATGTATGCGCTATGTAACCTCTCTTTTTTATGAGATTCTGGAATTGCCATTAAGCCCCTCTTGTGCTACTTACTTCAACCTGCGATAAGGGGTATTTTATGTCACCTTTACATAAATGGTCAATGCAACAGATGTACTATAGTATACTCGCTTTCCACAAGGGATACTTGACGGAAAACCTCTAATTTTACGCAAAGACAAAGGTGCTTATCGTATTGCCATGCTTATGGCATCACCGCAAACACAAACACCCCATCGGCCGCATACAACAATTGCAGGCCGGGGTTGCGGTTGAGGGCGGCGGGGTCGAGGAAACCACCCCGTTGGCCGACGAATATGTGGGTAATGCCTTGCGCGCGCAGCCACACGGCCGTGTCCACAGCCGCCCAATCCGTCACGGCCGTTGCCGCCTCATTAAACGCCCGCACTTCCTGATTCAACGTGGGATTGTAGATGTAATCGGCCGGGGGTGTGGTGGTGGTGCGGGGAGGCCGGTTCAGGGGGATGATCCAGGCGCCGCCGTCGCCGCCAGCCCAGGTTTCACCTAGCCATTTCCAACTGTTGACGACAATTGTGGCGTCGGCAGGCACGTTTTCGTCCAGCCAGGCCAGGGCGGGCAGGTCGGCGGGACGCACGAGAATGGTGTCCGGGTTGAGGATGCCCATTTGCTGGCGCATACCAAAGAGGGTAACGGCCGTGAGCAACACCCCCGCCGCCACATACGCCCACACCAGCAACACCCAGTGCGACCGCCGCAGCCAGCGCCACACCTGATCCAGCAGCACCCCCAGAAAGATTGCCAGCGGTAAAAACAGGGTGATGTACATGCTGTTCAGGTTCACCAGGGAGGTGCTGGGCAGCCCCAGATAATCCCCCGCCAGCAGCAAAAAGAGCAGCCCGACCCACAACAGCAGCACGACCGGCAGCGCCACCCATCGCCGTCGTCGCAGCAGGCCAATCAGTAACGGAAGCAACAATAACCCCGCCAGCCAGATGAACCAGCGATCCCAACCAGAGTTGACATAAGATGTAGGAAACTCGTTGTAATTGGGCAGGTTGTAGCTGATGGTTTGTACTGGCTCGGTGATAGTAGTGAGGGTGAACAGGCGCGGCAGGGTGAGCAGCAATCCGGCCACACCACTCAGCAACAGCCAACGGCCGTGCCGCCCCCAACTCCCCAACCATAACACGGCCACAAAGGGCACGTAAAACAAAAAAACGCGAAAGTGGATGTAAAAGACGCCCGCCGCCAGCAATGCCACCACCCACCAGCCTCGTTTCCAGCGTGGACCGCCGCTTACCAGCAGCCAGGTGAAGGCGATCAGCATGGGCATGACCAGCATGGCCGTCAACTGCGTAAAACGGCCCCAGGTGGCGTAATAGGCGGGGAAGAAGAAGGGGATGGCCACCAGAAAGGCGGCAAATACGGCTGCTCCACGTCGCCGCGTCATCAGCCACACGGCCGTATACACCGTCAGTGGAACCAGCGCATTCAACAACTGCCCCAACACCAGCAGCAGCCGCTCCAACGGCCAGCCGGTCATCAATACCAGACTGGCGGCAATGGTGTGGAAGCCAAAGTGATAAGGGAAGCGGTCTACCGGCAGGTAGGGGGCATAATCAGAAATGGTCTGGCCGTTGGCCACCATCACGGCCGTGATCAACGCATGTCTCCCGGCATCCACCCAGGGCGGCGCGGCCAGGTCTCGCACAGCCAAAAGCCGCGCCGCAAACCCGGCAATGAGGATAAGCAGGAGAATAAGATGAGAGGGTGACAGGGTGACAGGGTGATGGGGTGACAGGGGACGTGATGCGTGATGCGTGATGCGTGACACCTGACACTTGATACCTGACACCCCATCACGCAACCACATAAACACATAAACACATAAACACGTGATCACGAATAGCCAGAGCAGCCAGCCGGTGAAGCGGCCGCCGAGCAAGGTGAAGGCGTACCAGATGAGGGGCCAGACGGCCGTGCCCAATGCCAGCGCGGCACCGAACCAGGCCACGCCATCCCAACCCCGCCAACGTAAGGGGAGCAACTGCATCAACAACACACCGGGCAGAGGGATGAAGAGCAGCGCCAGCAGGATAAAGGCCCCCTCGCGCCAGAGCTGGCTGGCGAGGGTAGTGAGGGCGGCCTGGGGCGTGAGTTGGTAGCGGGTGATGAAGCGGAGGTCTTGCACGGCCGTGTCCGGCGCATCACCCTCCCCTTCAGCAATAACCATCATCTGCCCGCTGTTCATCACATCCAGGTCATAGCCCCACACCGTCAGCGGGTTGGTCTCGTTACCGCTCAGTTCCAGCATATAGCGCCGCCCGGCAGATGTGGGCTGCGCCGGGAAGGCGAAGGTGTAGGTGTGGTTGTGCTGGAAATTAGCGGTATGCAGGGTGCGTTGGGTAATGGCGGCGCCGGTATCATCAAAGAGGGTGAGGGTGAAACGGCCGTCCTCGCCTGGCTGCGGCTCCCCGTTACGGGCCAGGATGAGTTCAATTTCGCGCAGGCCATCATGCCCGGCCACAAAATCCTGCCGGATGCGCCACCCGTTTTCGCCGCTGTGCGGCGATGGCGGTACGGCATTCAACCGCCCCTGATTGATGTCAACGGCCGTGATGGGAGAGAGGACCGGAGAGAGGGGGGACGGCCGTGCCGGTTCCCCCGCCCACAGCCAGACCAGCGCCGCCGCCACGCCCACCAGGGCCAACAGCCAGCCCCATTTTTGTATACGCGCCAGTGGCGTCATGCCAGAATTGGGAAACAGTAATTGGCTGTCGAACTTTCGGCAGCCAACTACGAATGACGCGCCACCGTTAACGACGCCGCGGGGGGAATCACCGGCACATAATTCGGGTCGCGCCAGCGGGTGAAGCGGATGACGATACGCGCTGCCTGCCAGCCCAGGCGGAACAACCAGGGATAACGCAGCATATAGGCAAAACGGGCCAGTTTGGTGCGAATTTCCAACTGCTTAAACAAGGGGTCAGCCAGCACGATTTCCCGGTAGGCGGCAAACGAGAAATCCTCACGGGCAAAGGCGTCCACAATAGCCTGTGCGCCGACTTCGCCATAACCCAAGGCAAAGGCAATACCCTCGCCCATGAGCGGGTCGGCCCCGGCTGCATCGCCGACAAGGATGACACGGGGGATGGCAAAACGGCCGTCTTTCGACCACCAGCGAATGGGATGCCCCTTAATCTCAAAGTCATCCAGATTGCGCTGCCGCTCGGCCATCTCATCACGCAAGGTTTGTGGCAGATCGGCTTTCGGCCGTTCCGGGCGGGCGCGGCTGTCAAACACGCCACGATTCATAAACGGTTTGCCCTGCACAAAGCTGGGGAAATCCCAGTAATACCCCTGCAACTGGTGGGTGGTCATGGGCGTGAAGTCAAAAATAGCGACGCCATCGCGGAATTCCGGCTGCGTGCGGGCGTCTTCCGGCGTTAGCACTTCAATCAGCCGCGCCACCCGCGAATCATCGTCCCATTTCAGCCGCCGCCGCACAAAACTGCGCGAGCCATCGGCGGCCACCACCACCCGCGCCTGAAAGGTGCGCTTTTCCGTCACCACCTGCACATAGTCGTCATGGGTGATGATGTCGGTAACAGCTTCACCCTGGTAGACGGTGACGCCGCGGGTCACGGCCGTTTGCAACAGCCAATGATCAAATTCCGCCCGCCGGATAATGCGAAAAACAGGGTTGCCAAAAAAGGAGTACGATTTATCTTCATACAGCAACCGTACCTCATGAACGTCAAAACTTTGCGGCTCCAGTTCCAAACCCAGGCGGGACAAAGTATTCAGCCCCATGTGGGTGATACCGCCACCACACAGCTTGTCACGCGGATGCACCGCCTTGTCTACCATGACCACCCGGCCGGCCCAGGCCGGGTCTTGCTGAATTAGATGTAAGGCGGTGGATGTGCCCGCCGGCCCCGTGCCCACAATTAATACGTCTACTTGTTGTATGTCCGCCATTTGCTCCAATTCCTCTGAGGAGATTGGAGATTAGAGATGCGAGATTGGCGAAATCTCCAATCTCGCATCTCTAATCTCTCTTACCGCCGAATAACGGGTAGCATTATAGCATGGGAGAGCAAAATTGCCTGATTGGTGGTGATGTCGGCGGTGGCGTGGGCGGGTTCAGCGTTACCGGCGGCGTCTATGGCCCGGCTGCGGAATTCATATACCTGGCTGTCGGGCGGAATGAAATGAGTGGAGGTAGCCAGAGGGGGCAGCCCCACAAATACTGTCCAGTCGCTGCTGCCTTGTGGCCGATATTCAACGAAGTAATGGGTGATACCGGCAATCTCATCTGTGCCTGACCAGTGTATGAAGTAGCCTGGTGTATCTGGTAGCTGATAGATGCCGTTGACGCTGGAGGTAGGCGGGGTGGTATCCAGGCGGAAGTGGGTGGACGTAGATTGCACCGTTAGCTGACCGCCGCCGGCTGGCTGCACGACGGCCGTCACCCGCCAATAGAGATGGGCGTAGTCCTGGTCAAACGCATGGCTGTGCTCCAGGATTGCGCCCGACCAGGTCTGGTCATAGATCACATGGCTCATGTCGGCATTGGTGGCTACCTGCAATTGGGTTTGCACGACGGTTGCGCCGGTAACGATCTGCCAGGAAAACTGGACAGGATTGGCCGTCACCCAGACATCAGGCGCCGGGGCGGTGTTATGGACTTCGCTGGGGCTTTCTCCCAGGTGCAGCAGCCGCACGCCATCAAACCAGACGCCACGGCCGTTGTCCGTTGTCGTCAGGTCGGTCAGACGCAGCCTGTGGTTGCCGCTGACCGTCAGGTCAAAATCCCCCACCGTCATCCACAGCCCCACGTTGGCGTCCTGGTTCACGGTGACGTTGCTGGTTCCGGCGGCATGATAAACGGTATAACGAGCGCCAACGGTTTCGGGTGCGCCGGTCACACAATAGGGAGCATAAATCTGGATGCGGTAACGGCCGTCAACCGGCGCCTGCAAGCGCCATTCCCCCCAATTGGTGCTTTGCCCGGGGTCAGTGGTAGACCAGGTGTAATAAGAATGACCATTATGCCCACAACCACGCGGCCCTTCATACCAGTTGGTGCTGCTTTTGGTGAAGCTGCTGCTCATCTCGTCTATGTAGATGTGGGGCGACACAAAGCCAATGCGGGACGCAACCGCATTGCGCAGCCAGGGCAGATAGTTGAAAGCATTGCCGCCAGGGCAAAGGGTGTTTGTCCCCCCATACACATCCCGGTGGCCGATAATGTGGCACAACCCCCAATTCATTTGCACCATGCGGCTGGCGCCGAAAGGATCAATGCTGCGTTGATCCGCTTTCCAGGCAAACAGGTCGGCCAGGGCGTTGAGCATGGCGGTAGATGGTATACTGCCGCCGCCTTCGTCGGGCGAGGTGAAGTTGCCAATGAGCGAAGCGGCCATGCCCCCGGCATTGGCCGCGCCGGCATGCACACCGGTGACATCCCAGTGCTGGTAGTTGCCATTCAGATAGCCCTCAAAGATGACGCCGTTGATGTCTATCAGATAGTTGTAGCCGATGTCGCCCCAGCCCCGGTTGAAGGTGTGGTATTCCCAAATGGCGCGGACAATAGCCGCCGAGTCGCCGCCGCTGCTGGTGACGGTGTGGTGCATGAGCAAATGGGTGTAGGTTTGATATTGTGAATTGTTGTGCCAACAGGCCGGGTCAGTACACCAGGCCGCGCGGCTGATGACGGAAGGGCGAGGAAAACTTTCCGGGTTTTCGGGCGCCTGGGGTGGGCTGGCGGCGTCTAGTTCTTGCTGCCGGGCGAGCAGTTCGGCCGTTGTGGGGCCATTGCTGGTGTCTATCAGCACAAAGTCTAGCTGGCGCAGCAGTGGCGAAGGATCGCCCCAGTAACGAGTGGCGCTGACCTGGAATTGCAGGTAGTGGTGGGTTTTATCGGCCGCCGGCACGGCGACCATATCGCCGTATTGCCAGGCGTCGCCGGGTTCGTTCCAGTCAGCATGGGCATGAATGTCATACCAGTCGCTCCACTGCTGCCCATCAGGGCTGGTGCGTAGGTGGATTTCCAGGCTGGCGCTTTCGGGCAGGTCGGCCAGCCAATGGGTGACGACGGCGTTGTAGGCGATGGGGGTATGGATGACAGGGGATTGGTAGTGGGCAATCACGGCCGTGTCGCTCATCGTTAACCCCTCCGCCAACATCTGCATCCCCTGGCCCTCGCCAGCAGCAAATTGCTCTCCCTGAAAAGTCAAAACCTGGCTTTGTGATTGCGCCTGGCCGGTTCTTGTTTCCGCCCAACCGAGGATGATCAATAAGCCAAGTAATGGCAGTAAAATGAATGTTTTGTACTTCATCGTGTACTCCTTTCCCTGTTCCAATACATGGTAGCGGGGCAAACATAACATAGAGTAGAGATTGTTTTATTTCACGTCGGCAATCTCTCATCTCAGTCAATGTGTGATTGTTCACGGACAGTTGTATTGGCTACAGACTGCCCTATCATATCAAGCCAGTGCAGGGCAAACGGTATAAACCGGGTGAATTCTGGTACCTATTGGTAAATGCCCCTATCCCCTGCCCCTGCTACACTTGGGCCATTATGTTTGATATGCCTGTTGGAGAAGTGATCGCCCCGTGAAAACAGGAGAATCCTCTTTTCGTCCCTGGTTTTGGATAGTGCTGGCGGTTTTTATTGGCTGGCTTTTTTTCAGCCTGAGCGCATATTACGTGGCGCAAAAGCCCTTAGATGCCACAGCGATACAGGTGATTGGCGACCAGATGTCCCGGTGGGGTGCAACCTCTTTTTCGGCAACGGCCGTGTGGCGCAGTTTGCTGGATGTAGCCGCCGCCCTCTGGATTGGGCTGGCCGTGTTGGGGGTGGGGTTATGGTTGTGGCGCTGGCTTGGCCCGGCGTCGGCGGCGCCGGCCGAGGTGGGTTTGTTTGCATCTGGCCTGGGTTTTGGCGCGGTGGGTCTGTTGATTTTGGGGATAGGGCTGGTGGGATGGTTGCAACGGCCGTTTCTCTTTGGCCTGTTGATTGTGCTGACGATTATTGGGCTGCCCGTGCTGGTTCCGTTTCTACGCCAGATACGTCTGCCGCAACGGCCCGAAGCCGCTTCGGGTTCGCCGTCCCCCCTGGTCGCGCTCTATCTCTGTGTGGCCTCCGGGCTGGCGTTCACGGTGGCGCTGCTGCCGCCTACCAGTTGGGACAGCCTCTCTTACCATTTGCGTGGCCCCTGGCTTTATCTGCAAGCGGGCCAGATTTACCCCGGTATTGATGTTTTTTCGCTCAACAATCCTTTTTTGCTGGAAATGCTGTTTATGCTGGCGATGGCAGTGCGCAGCGACATCACGGCTCAGCTTATTCATTTTTTCTTTCTCTTTTTGCTGGCGGGTCTGGTTTATCAGGTAACGGTGAATGGGTTAAAGGTGCGGACTGGCTGGACGGCCGTGCTCCTGCTTTTTGCCACGCCGATGGTGTTATTGCTGGCCCCCGTCACCTACAATGACCTGGCGCTGGCCTTCACCATCCTGGCCTCCCTCTACGCCTATAGCCACTGGCGCGAAACAGAAACCACCCGCTGGCTGCTCATCAGCGGCCTCTTTTCTGGCCTGGCGATGAGCCTGAAATACACCAGCTTTATCGCCCCTTTGTTAATCGGGTTGCTGCTCATCTGGCAAAACTGGCGGCAGCCACGCCAGATGGTGCGCCTGGGACTGATTTTTGCCCTGCCGGCGCTGGCAGTGGCGCTGCCCTGGTATGCCAAGAACTGGGCTTTCACGGGAAACCCGGTGTATCCATTTGTGTGGGACGGCCGTGATTGGGATGCCTTACGCGCCACTACCCACCGTGACCCCGGCAGCGGCATTGGGTGGGACGCCATCGCTCTGCTTACCCTACCCTACACACTCACCCTGGGCATTGGTGATGCCAGTGGTGATGGGCAGACCGGCCCCTTGTATCTGGCGCTGTTACCGCTGCTGTTGTTTTACGCTCTTTTCCGCGCCGGTCGGCATGCGCCTGTAATCTTCCGGGTTTTGCTGCTTTTTGCCCTGTTCCATTATGCCGTGTGGGTGCTGGGTGTTATAGATTCGGCCCCACTGCGACAGGGGCGGCTGCTGCTGCCGGCCTTTGTGGCCCTTTGCCCGGTGTTGGCCTGGGTAATTGCCGATCTGGGGCGGTTTGATCACCCCCAATTTTCCTTGCAACGTTTCCTCAACCTACTGCTGGCGGTTGTCATCTTGTTGGAACTGATCACGCAGTTGGGCCGCTGGTTGCAGTTGAACCCAGTGGCTTTTATCATCGGCAGCCAATCACGCGCTGCATATCTGGAAGAGCAACTCGGTTATCTGTATATCGCCTCGCAGACGATGAATGAAACCCTGCCACCGGAGGCGGTGGTGCAATTCCTCTGGGAACCACGCACCTATTATTGTGAACGAGAGTGTCGCGGCGACCATATTTTGGACAAATATAGTTACCTGGAACATCAGCACAGGTCGGCCGGGCAGATCGCCCAGGCATTGGCCGCCGAAGGGGTAACACATCTGTTTGTCTTTGAGCAGGGATTGGCGTTTCTGCGCGATGCAGACGCAGCGTTGATCATACCGGCCGATGCGGCGGAATATGCGCAATTTATAACCACCTATACCCGACCGGTAGAGCGATGGGGCGACGCATATACTCTGGTTGAATTACGGCCGTAACATGGTTTTGTTATGAACAAAAAAAACTTGCTGATTGCTGTTCTTGTCCTGGTCTTGTATGTCGGCAGCGTGGTGGGCATGTATGTCACTTTCACGTCGAAAGTACCGGGAGCAAACGATTTTTATTCGCGCTGGCGCGGGGCGCAGCTTTTTTGGCAGGAGGGAATGGACCCCTATTCACCGCAAGCATCGGAATTAATCCAGATTGGCATGTACGGCCGTCCCGCCACCCCAGAAGAAGACCAGGTGCTTTTTGTCTACCCGTTTTACACCGTCTTTCTGCTCTGGCCGCTGGTGGACATTGAGTACGCCTGGGTGCAGGCGATCTGGCTGGTGACGGTGCAGTTTGCGTTGATCACGGCCGTGATCCTCACCCTCAAGCTGTATGACTGGCGGCAGCCGCCCTGGCTGCTGGCGCTGACGCTGCTGTGGGCCGTCATCTTTTATAACAACACCCGCACCATCATCCTGGGGCAGTTTGCCGCCCTCATCTACCTGTGGATGGTTGGCTGTCTGCTGGCGTTGAAATATGACCGGGATATATTGGCCGGGCTGCTGCTGGCGCTAACAACGATCAAGCCGCAGATGAGCTTCCTCTTCATCCCGGCGCTGCTGCTGTGGGCGCTGGGGCAGCGGCGCTGGTATTTTATCGGCAGTGCTGGCGGTTCCATGCTGGCGCTGGTGGGGCTGTCGTTTTTGCTGCTGCCGTCCTGGTTGGCGGGATTTCTGGATCAGGTCAGCTATTACCCGGCCTATACCATCACCGGCTCGCCGCTGTGGGTAATCACTGGCTATTACCTGCCCTGGTTAGGCCAACCGGTGGAGTATGCGCTAATCGCCGGACTGCTCATTTATCTGCTGTGGCAGTGGCGCTGGCTGCCCAAGGTGGGGGCGGGCGACGGCCGTGACGACGGCCGTTTCCTCTTCATCATCGGCCTCACCCTTATCATCACCAACATGGTGGTGGTGCGCACGGCAACAACGAACTACATCATCATGTACATCCCGTTGTTTATGGTGCTGCACACCATCAGCCAGAAAGTACGGCAGGGAAACCTGTGGGTGGCCTTATTTTTCGGGGTCAGCACGGTTTTCACCTGGGCGCTCTTTCTGGCAACGATTGCCGGCGACCAGGAACATCCCGTTACTTACCTGCCGTTACCGTTCTTGCTGCTTCTGGCTATGTTTGTGTTAGAACGGGGGCAGTTAAAGGCGGCAACGGCCGTAGTAGACCAAAATCTCACCTAAAATCCGATTAAAGCAACCACCGAGGAACAATTGGAAAACACAAGAGCAAGGGACATCATGAGCGGGAAAACCTGGCTGGCATTGCCGGTAGCGGGACTCATCTTTGGTTTGTTGCTGGTCTCTCTCGTTCGATATTATCCGCTGGCTGTGGATTGGGATTACACCTTTGCCAACACACCGCATCATTGGCGCGACCCATATGCCATCCCCACATTTACCAGCCCACCCTGGCTGGTTATGCTGTTACCTCATGCCTGGCTGCCGGTCGCCTGGGGCAATGCGATCAATCTTTGCCTGAATATCTTGCTCATTGCGCTGGTCATTCGCCGTTTTCACGGCGGCTGGCAGTTAATGCTCCTCGTTTACACCTCGCCCCCTTTTTTAGACCTGGTACGCACCAATAACGTAGATTGGATTCCCTTGCT
Organism: Chloroflexota bacterium; assembly: GCA_014584575.1. Classification (GTDB taxonomy): domain Bacteria; phylum Chloroflexota; class Anaerolineae; order Promineifilales; family Promineifilaceae; genus CAADGU01. Next base: position 11,621 of record JACTMP010000015.1, on the reverse strand, counting down.
GGCCCTCTTGTTACCGCCCATGTGGGGCTTGCCCCTTCTGGCCCTCAAGCCCCAATCCCTGGGCGGTGTTGCCGTCATCTGGTGGAAACGCAGTACGCAAAAAATCCGGCTGCTCCTTCCGCTGTTGGTGATTATCGGCTTGTCGCTGCTCATTTGGGGGATGTGGCCCTTAAAAATCCAGTCATTGGGTCATGTGATGTGGAACTTCGCTCCCTGGCCCTTTGCCATTCCCCTGGGCGCATTTATGTTATACCGGGCTTACCGCACAGATGATGAGTTTTTAGCCGCCGCAGCCACACCATTTCTGGTGCCCTATATCGCCCCATACAGTATCGCCGGGCTGCTTGCTTTTGCCGGTTGCCGCTATCGCCGGGAAGCATTTTTTGTCTACGTTGCTTTCTGGGTTTACTTTATCGTCGAAAGCCGTTTGCAGTCTTTGAGTTAGCCCCCGTTTCCGCGAAACAAACGTCCTGTGTGGGGTCAGATTAGGCGCGATACGGCCGTACAAAATCAGCAAAAACACCCAGCACATAATCCAACATGGCCGGCGTCAGTTTGGGGTAGACGCCAATCCAGAAGGTCTGGTTCATCACCGTGTCTGTGTTGGTCAGGTCGCCCACCACGCGGTAGGGCACGTTTTGGTAGGCGGGCTGGCGGGTGATGTTGCCGCTAAATAGCAGCCGCGTGGCAATTTGCCGCTCATCCAGGTAACGCACCAGTTCATTGCGGCTAAAGGGGGCGTCCTCGCGCACTGTCAGCAAAAAGCCAAACCAACTGGGCTGGCTGCCGGGCGTCGCTTGCGGCAGGATAAAAAACTCCTCATACGGTTTCAGGCCGTCGTAGAGGTGCTGCCAGTTGCGCTGGCGCAGGGCGGTAAAGTGGGGCAGCTTTTGCAGTTGGGCCACGCCCACCGCCGCCTGCATGTCGGTCATCTTCAGGTTATAGCCGATGTGGGAGTAGATGTATTTATGGTCATAGCCGCAGGGCAGGTCGCCTAGCTGCCACTCAAAGCGTTTGCCGCAGGTATTGGCCACACCGGTCGCGCACCAGCAGTCCCGGCCCCAATCACGGAAAGATTCGACGATCTTTTTCAACTGCGGTCGGGAGGTCAATACGCAGCCACCTTCGCCCATGGTGATGTGGTGCGCGGGGTAGAAGCTAACGGTGGCCAGATGCCCAAACGAGCCGGTGGCACGGCCGTGATACAGCGACCCCACCGCGTCACAATTATCCTCAATCAGCCACAGGTTGTGCCGGTTGGCTACGGCCGTGACCACCTCCAGATTAAACGGGTTGCCCAGGGTGTGCGCCAGCATAATGGCTTTGGTTTTTGGGGAAACGGCAGCCTCCAGATTTTCGATAGCCACATTGTATGTGCCCAGATCAATATCCAGAAAAACAGGCGTCAACTGATTTTGCACTATCGGGTTGACAGTCGTGGGGAAGCCAGCGGCCACGGTGAGCACTTCGTCGCCGGGTTGTAGTTGGCGCTCCTCCAATTTAGGTGAGGTGAGTGCGGACAGCGCCAGCAAATTGGCCGAGGAGCCAGAGTTGCACAACATAGCGTGGCGCACACCCATCATCCGGGCAAATTCGCTTTCAAACTGTTCTGCATAGCGCCCGGTGGTCAGCCAGAAATCCAGCGAAGCATCTACCAGGTTGATCAATTCAGCAGCGTCAAACACGCGCCCGGAAATGGGCACTTCTGTCTCACCAGGGATGAAGGGAGCGGGGATGTGTTCGGCTTCGTAAAAAGCCTGCACCAGCGCCAGGATGCGCTGTCTTAGTTCCATGCTGTTATCCATAGGGGTAGCTTATTGCAAAAGTGGAAAGTTGGCTACTGTGGGGGGTGTTCAGGTGTTCAGGTGTTTTTGTGTGGAAGTGAATGTCCGCACACGTGAGAACTTATACACGGCCGTCACCGCCAGGAAGGAAGCGCCGCTGTAGAGGAAATAAAACCAGTGCCAGGGCATGGCGGCTAAGAGGAAGCGCAGGCCACGTTTTTGGCGCAAGAAGGTATAGAAGTCGCGGTTGAGCCAGATGAGGGCGCCAACGGCCGTACCCACCGCCAATAGACCCCACCAGCCCCAAAGCGGCAGCAATAACAAAAGCGCCAGACCGATGAAGGCCACGGCCGTACTCACCCGCTGCGAGGTCTGCAAATTAAGCTCATTGGGCAAACCACCCCCCTGGACGATGAGCCGTGACCAGGGAATGGCCCGGCCCCAAATGTCAGTCTTCAACATCTGGCGCACCGTCCACCGTTTCATATGGGTCACTTGCAGCAGCTTCTCCAGCCGAATCTGATACCCCGCCGCCCGCAGCCGGTAACCCAGTTCAATATCTTCTACGCTCGGCTCAGGGAACTGGCTGGCTGCAAAACCACCCAGTTCCCTGAACACCGTGCGGCGGATAGCGCCGCAACCGCTCCAAAAGGTAGAGGCTTCGCTGCGCGAACGCTGGTGAACGTAATGGTGCAGCAGGTTACGATATTGTGACAGGAAATTGGTTTCGGTGGGGGAATCATCATACGAGCCAAAACAGGCGGCTATCTCCGGGTGGGCGGCAAAGATGGCCGCCACAGTGCCCACCGTGCCCGGCTCAACCAGCACATCGGCATCTATAAAAAGCAGCATATCACCCTGCGCCGCCAGGGCGCCCATGTTACGGGCATGGGCCGGGCCGCTATGGGGTGTGCTGATGACGCAGGCCCCTGACTGCCGGGCCAGCGCGGCTGAATCATCAGTGGAGCCATCGTCTACAACCAGACATTCCCAGTCTGGATAGCGGGTTTGGTTGAGGGCTGACAAACAATGGTGGAGGTGGTGACGGCCGTTGTGAACCGGGATGATCACAGAAATTTTCATTGAACCCGTTTATAACACCGCCAGTAGCAGAGATCAATGGCAGCCAATGCACAAATCCATTGATTGCCCGGTTACATTTATGTTATCATCTGCTGCAAAGTGTAATCACATACGCGAGGTGAACAAGAGTGATAAGAACACAAATCCAACTAACCGAAAAACAATCTCACATACTGAAAAAACTGGCGAGGGAAGAAGGTGTTTCGGTGGCAGAAGTTATCAGACGAAGCATTAACCTTTACATTCACACGGATACCGAGGTGGATGTGGAAGAAAGAAAGAGGCGCGCCTTGTCTGTTTTAGGTAAATATGATTCTGGCCTGATGGATCTAAGCGAGGACCATGACAAATATCTTGCTGAAATTTATGGTGAGGTGAGTGAATGACCGTCTTTGTGGATACATCTGCTTTCCTGGCAATACTCGACGGACAAGACAAAAACGCGGCAGCCGCTCAAATTCTCTGGACACGGCTTGTAGAAGGGGATGAAGTTGTTGTTACGTCTAGCTACGCTTTGGTTGAGTCGTTTGCTCTGATTCAGAACCGAATGGGGTTGTCTGCTGTTCGAGATTTTCAGGACAAGATTGTGCCGATGTTAGACATTGAATGGGTTGGCCTATCTTTGCATCAGGCCGCGCTGTCAGCGATGCTCACTGCCAACCGCCGCCAGTTAAGCCTGGTGGATTGTGTCAGTTTTGAAACGTGCCGACGCAATGGCATTGATACTGTTTTCGCCTTTGATCAGCATTTTATCGAGCAGGGATTTACCTGCCTCCGGCCATGAGCCAGAAGAAGCGGGTGTACATTGCCTATACCGGGGGGACGATAGGGATGAAGCTGGTTCACGGCCGTTACCAACCCGTACCCAACTTTCTGCAAACCCTGATGGCCGCCAACCCCGCCTTCCACCACGCCCAATTACCCCATTACACAATTACCCAATACACTCCCTTGTTAGACTCCCCCAACATGACCCCCGCCGACTGGTCACGCATTGCCCGCGACATCTACGACCATTACGATGCGTATGATGGCTTCATTGTGCTGCACGGCACGGATACAATGGCGTACACCGCCTCGGCGCTGGCCTTTATGCTGGATGGGTTGGGTAAACCGGTCATCTTGACCGGCTCCCAAATTCCGCTGTGTGAAATCCGCAACGATGCCCAGGAAAATTTGATCGCCTCACTGCTGCTGGCAGCCGATTATGCCATCCCGGAGGTGTGTCTTTATTTTCACAAGAAACTGTTTCGCGGCTGCCGGGTGGTGAAGGTGGATGCCAATGGCTTTGATGCTTTCGATTCACCCAATTACCGGCCGCTGGCGGAGTTGGGGATTGGGGTGACGGTGAATTGGGAACTGGTACGGCCGTTGCCCCAACAGCAACAGCAGTTGCCCAACGCCCCGCTCACCCTGCACGAACTGACTGCGCCTGGCGAGGTAGGGGCGCTGCGTCTCTACCCCGGCATGTCTGCCCGCATCCTGGAAAACGTCTTGCAGCCGCCGCTGCGCGGCCTGATTTTGCAGACGTATGGTTCAGGCAACGCTCCCGATAATGACGCTGAATTTTTGCGTGTGTTGGCGGAAGCTACCGCCCGCGGCGTGGTTATTGTTGACTGTACCCAATGTCTGCGCGGCGCGGTAGACCTGAGCAAATACAGCACCGGCTCGGCGCTGGCCGAGGCCGGCCTCGTTGGCGGTTATGACCTGACCCCCGAAGCCGCCCTGACCAAACTGGCCTACCTGCTCAGCCTGAATGTGGATGTAGAAACGGTGAAAGTCCAGATGCAAAGCAACTTAAGAGGTGAGTTGACTGTTCCGGTCGTCCAGGGTGCGTTTGATAACGACCAGCGTCAGGTCGTCGGCCTGGGGGGTGGCGCCGGTGAACTGGGTAACGGCCGTGACCACTCCCTCCAATAGCTGTGACGCGCTGCTGCCCAAATGCGCCGCCGCTACTTCACACAATCGCTCATCTCCAAATAATTCTCCCCACTCGTTTTGGGCTTCGGTAATGCCATCGGTATACAAGATGATGGCATCACCAGGCGCCAGTTGCACTTCATTATCTGCCAGCCTGACTTCCGGGAAGACGCCAAGCAACATGCCAGCAGCCGACAAGGACTCGACGGTTCCCGTTGTCTGGCGCAGCCATAATGGCCGGTCATGCCCCCCATTAGCAAATATCAGCCGCCCAGTGTCAGTATGCACAGTGAACAGGGCAATACTCAAAAACAGCGGGTTCCGGCTATTACGGACAATAAAATGATTCACACGTTGTAATGTTTCCGCCGGGCTGTACCCATAGGTGGATTCAACGTGCAGAATGGTGCGGCTGAGCGCCATAAAAAGAGCCGCCGGCACCCCCTTGCCTGTTACATCAGCAATGAAGATATTCATTTGTGTGGGGTCTTGCAGCAGTGGAATGAAGTCATACAGGTCGCCGCCGACCATCCGCGCCGGGCGATAGAAGGCCGCAAATTCCCAACCGGCGACGGTAGGGCACCGTTCCGGCAATAAGCTCATCTGTATTTCCCGGCCAATGCGCAGTTCGTCTTCCAGATGAATTAACTTCACTTCCTCGGCCATCATCCGCCGCGACCGCACCGACATATAATCCATCACCCACAAGGCAAAATCGGGGTAATCGCGCAGGAGTTCGGTAAACTGATGGCGGTTAATGGGGAGGATAATCGCATCGGTAACGGCCGTCGCCGTGGCGCTGCGCGGCCCTTGTTCAATCAGCGCCATCTCCCCAAAAATGTCACCAGGCCGCAGGTGATTAATTCGTTTGCCCCCCATCGTAATGTACACTTCCCCGGCTACCAATACATACATGACTTCCCCTGGCTGGCCTTCTTGAAAAATGACCTGCCCGGCGGTAACGGTCTGGTACTCCTCAGCGGTCTGAAAGAAGCCAAAACCAGGTATCATCTCGTTTAGATAAACGCCGCCACCGCCTCTTCCCGGCTCTCAAAAATTTCAAAGAGGGCAGAAAAGCCGGTGACATCCAATGTCTTGCGCACAGCCTGCGTGGGGTTAAGCAGTTTGCAGTGTGCTTCAAACCCACTGCTGTTCTTCACATCGCGGTTGATGGCGTGCATGGCTTGCCAGCCTGCCTCCGGGTCTTGTGGCTGTTCACCCCGCATGAGCAATGCAACGTTATGCAAAGCAACCAGACCCGAACTTGACATAAAAGTCACTTCGCTCATATCAATCAGGAGATCGCGCGTGCCCTGGCTGTGTAGTTTCTTGCTAGTTTCAATCACATCCAGATAACACGAAGCGTCCAACTGCCCGGCCAGCTTCAAAATGGTGACCGGCACACGGCCGTGAACCTGCTCAATTGTTACATTCATCATCGCTTTTTTCTCCTTGCCGTTGTAACGCGATTTTGAAAATCGCGTTACATCTCAATTTGCTTGACGAGTGTCAGTTGATTCCCCCCCTCTGGTCGCACCCGGCACTCCATCTCATCGGTGAACTGGCGCATCAGGTGGATGCCCAGACCACCCGGCTGCCGTTGTTCCAGAGGCAGTGTGATGTCGGAGGCAGGTACGGCCGTTGGGTCAAAAACCCTGGCCTGATCTTGTACACACACCACCAGATTGGAATTTACACGACTAACTTCTACAATAATATGACCGGGTTTCTCCCCATACCCATGCACAACCACATTGGTAATCGCCTCATTCACAGCAAACACCAATTCAGACAATGCCTGCCCATCGCCACCCAAACAGACGGCCGTACTCTCAAAGAGCCGCCTCATTTCAGCCAGATCGGGCAGCGACAGGTTGGGGAAGTAGAGGGTTATTTTGCTCACGAATTTGCAACGCTACATCAGGTAATGGTTTCTAGTGGTCGCCACAGGACTGGTCTCCACAGGACACACAAAATGTTACCGGGATTGTACATCAGATTGGCGCAAGACTAAACGATCAAAGGCCAAACAAGGGAATTGTTGGTGTGATTGTTGAATAGCTGCCAGGTCAACGGCCGTGACCACCCCCACCTGCCGCAGCGCCGCCTCCAAATCACACAACGGCAGTCCCATTACCCCCAGGAAACAGCCCTGCAAGTCCCGTACCGGCCGGAATACCGGGTGCTGGATGGCATACGCTCCCGCTTTATCCAGGGGATCGCCGGTAGCCACATACGCATCAATTTCGGCGTCGGTGTAGGGGCGCATGGTGACTACGGCCGTGTGCACCCCCACCGCCTCCTCCCCCGACGCCATATCCCGCACCACATACCCTGTATGCACCTCATGGTCTCGCCCCCGCAACTGCCGCAGCATTTGTCGCGCTTCGGCCGCATCCGCCGGTTTGTTTAGCATCAGCCCATCCACCGCCACCGTCGTGTCAGCGGCGATCAGAATAGTTCGCCAGGCCGGCAAGGGCCTGAACGTCTGGGCGATGGTGTGGGCTTTGAGCACGGCCGTGTCCACCACATTTACTGCCGGGTCGGGTACAGTAATGCTGTCTTCATCCACATCGGCGGCTAACGGCCGTACCGGAAAGCCCAACAACTGCACCAACTGCCGCCGCCGCGGCGACTGCGACGCCAGCAAAAACTCAATTTGCATCTCACCAGCCATCCACTCAACTCCAACAAAAAAGGCTGGTCAAGTTTTGACCAGCCCTTTAGTTTATCGCCAACAGGCCTGTTTATTTTACTTCTACTACAGCGCCGGCTTCTTCCAACTTGGCTTTGGCTTCGGCGGCCGCTTCTTTAGTCACGCCTTCCATCACCGTGGCGCCATCGGTTTCTACCAGGTCCTTCGCTTCCTTCAGCCCCAGACCGGTCAGAGCACGCACCTCTTTGATGACGTTGATCTTCTTCGGCCCAACTTCCTTCAAAATGACGTTAAACTCGGTCTGCTCTTCCACCTCTTCGGCCGGAGCAGCCGGGCCACCCATCATCATGCCAGGCATAGCCATAGCCATCGGCGCGGCAGCGCTAACACCCCATTTTTCTTCCAACATCTTGGTCAACTCAGCAGCTTCCAACAACGTCAGACTGCTCAATTCCTCTACAATTTTTGTTAAATCAGCCATTTTTCAAAATCCTCCGAATTTTTAGTTATTTTTATCTATTACACCGATAACAAAATAATCTAAACTTTCTCGTGTCATTCTGACCCGTTCGGCAAGCTCAGGGCAGGCTTGTCTTCGAGGAGGAATCCCTCCCAATTGTACAGGAGAGGGATTCCTCGCTGCGCAGACTCCGCTCGGAATGACAGGTAACGTGTTAAAGTTAAGAATTCTTATTTAACGATGTATTTATTGTCCAGAAATCACTTTCCGGTTCGAGATTGCCTTCCTGAAAGATTGAAAAAATCTCCCAATCTCTCAGTCTCTCAATCTCCTATTACGCAGCTTCCGCTGCTTCGCCTGAACCACTTTCGCTTTTGGCATAAGCGTCCAGAACATTCACAATCTGGCGTACCCCGCCGGCCACGGCGCCCACGATATTTTGCGCCGGAGCGTTGATCAGCCCCAACAACTGCGCCCGCAGCTGATCCAGCGAAGGCAATTTTGCCAGCGCTTCTACGTCAGCCGCCGTCAAATACCGCGTGCCCAGAAAACCGCCCTTAATCGTCATATTCTCTTGTTTGCTGGCAAAGTCTACCAACGCTTTAGCCAGGGTTGGCGCTTCCGCCAGAGCAAACCCGGTCGCTAATTGACCTTCCAGAATATCAGCCGGCACGTCAATGTCGGCTTCTTCCAGAATATGGCGCAGCAGCGTATTTTTGGTCACATGGAACGCACCGTTGACCTTGTCAACTTCCAGGCGCAGCGCTTCCATTGTCTTCACACTCATACCCTTATATTCCGCCAGAAAAATGGCGTCGCTCCGTTGCAGAAGGTCTCCGTAAAGAGCTACCAGTTCTTCTTTTCGCGCACGTGAAATAGCCAATGTGTTTCACCTCCTTTTGGTGAGTTTGTTTGTTATGGCCTGGTTTTCAACTTTCAACCAGGCCACTTCCAGATACAAAAAAATCCCCATACCAACCGGCATGAGGATTCAAATAGTCAACAGAAACAGAGCCAATACAGCCTGTTCATCCATTACTTTGAATTGAATCCACACCTCGGTTGGCATTTTTAATACAGTCGTAACCAACTGTCTTCAGTGAAGAAATTCTTCGCAGTCAAACAAAGTATGCAATTGTAAATCAATCCCCGAAAATCAATCACCTTGCTGTGGACGGTCTTCTAACCGCACCACTTTCGTCAAGACAAAGCTTCGTTCACATCTACCCGAATGCCAGGCCCCATGGTGTTCGCCAGAGTCATCCGTTTCACATAAGCGCCCTTAACGGCCGCCGGGCGCGCCTTCTTCACCACCTCAATCAAATGGTTCAAATTATCGGACAGTTGTTCCCGGCTAAAACTTGCCTTGCCAATGGGTACATGGATATTGCCGGTGCGGTCAACCCGGAATTCCACACGGCCGGCTTTGGCTTCCTCAATCAGTTGCGGCAGCGCGGCAGCAGGGGCCACCGTACCGGCGCGGGGATTGGGCATGAGGCCACGCGGGCCGAGCACCCGCCCCAAACGGCCAACCTTACCCATCATCGCCGGCACCGCGATAGCCACATCAAAATCCGTCCAGCCATCCTGAATGCGCTTGATGACTTCGTCATCGGCCACAATATCAGCGCCCGCTTCCTGAGCCACCTGGGCGTCTTCACCCTCGGCAAAAACCAATACCCGCACCGTTTTGCCCAGACCATGTGGCAGATTCACCACTTCCCGAATTTGCTGGTCGGCATGGCGCGGATCCACACCCAGACGCATATGCACTTCCACGGTGGGGTCAAATTTGGTATAGGCTGTGTCTTTAATTAGCTGAATCGCTTCCGCTTTTGTATAAAATTTGCTGCGGTCCACTTTTTCGGCCGCCTGCGCATATTTCTTACCTGGTTTTGACATATTCACTCCTTGTGGTTTTAGCGAACCAAAAGTTCTCCCACTTTATACCTGTTACTATCCATGACTGTGGCCGGTATCTCTACCGCGCCAGGCGATGAATAAACCTGGTTAGCCTTCGACAGTCAAGCCCATGCTGCGGGCAGTACCAGCAATGATTTTCATGGCGCTCTCCACATCACGGGCATTCAAATCCTTCATTTTGATTTCGGCAATTTCGCGCAACTGAGCCTGGGTGATTTTGCCCACTTTGTCCCGGTTGGGCACGGCCGAACCACTTTTAATGCCCACCGCCCGCTTGAGCAAATCGGCGGCTGGCGGTGTCTTCAAGATAAAGGTGAAACTACCATCTTGAAAAACCGTCACTTCCACAGGCACAATTTGCCCTACCTGGTTGGAGGTACGGGCGTTGTACTCTTTGCAGAACTGCATAAGATTGATGCCCTGCGGACCAAGAGCCGTACCAACAGGCGGCGCCGGGTTGGCTTTGCCGCCCTGAATTTGAATTTTCACCACTGCTTTAATTTTCTTTGCCATACATCCTCCATGGAGTACAAACGCCTTTACAGGCTCCTCCAGACTTTATAGAAGTTCAACTTTTAGGAAAAGTTGAACTTCTCCTTTGTTACACTTTTTCTACGTGCAGGAAATCGAGCTCGACGGGGGTTTCACGGCCGAAGAAGGAAACCATCACGCGCACTTTGGCTTTGTCGGCATCTATTTCGGCGACGGTGCCGATGAAGTCAGCAAATGGCCCGGTGCCAATGCGCACTTTTTCGCCCAATTGGAAGTCAAACTTAACTTTGGGCGCTTCGGCTTCCATCCGGTTCATGATCTTGGCGACTTCATCGGCGCGCAATGGGGTGGGTTCATTGCCCATACCGACAAAACCGGTGACGCCGGGTGTGTTACGGACTACATACCAGGAATCATCATTTAAGATCATTTGCACCAAGATGTAGCCAGGGAATACGCGACGTTCCACAGTGCGCCGTTTGCCTTCTTTTATTTCAATCTCTTCCTCGGTAGGGACGACAACATCAAAGATTTTATCTTGCATGCCCATGGTTTCGATGCGCTGTTCGATGCTGTGGCGCACCTTGTTTTCATAGCCGGAATAGCAGTGAACAACATACCAGGCACGGCCGTCGGCGCCAATTGCACCATCACTACCATCTGACAGGGCAACCTCGTCCGCTTCTAACAAACTACCCTTGTCCTTTATTTCGTCACTCATCGTCTTGTTTTACTCGCACCCTTCGGGCCTACCGGGGTCAATCGCTGGCTCACAGCCAAATTATTAGATCACCCAATCTATGAGTGCCTGCACAATCCGTGAAAATACTGTATCCCACAGCCATAAAAACACAGCAAAAGCCAGGGAAACAGCCACCACAATTGCCGTCAGTCGCCGGGACTCGGCAGGGGTGGGCCAGGTTACTTTTCTTAATTCACCCCGTACCTCCCGAAAGTATTTCACCACCGGGTTGGGTTGATTAGCCGCTTTTTCTGTCACAGTCAAACCCTCATATCTCATATTGACGCCTCCAGAAACATTACTGTTGTTTCTGGAGGCGTTTTAACTACAGGGGGTGCAGGAATCGAACCCGCAACCTGCGGTTTTGGAGACCGCCGCTCTGCCAATTGAGCTAACCCCCTAAACAAGTTATTGAGTAATTGGGTAATTTTGTAATTACTCAATTACCCAATTACTTAATTATTTTAATCCAGAATCTTGGTAATAACACCAGCGCCAACCGTCAGGCCACCCTCACGAATGGCAAACCGGCTGCCCTCTTCCAACGCCACCGGCGTGATC
>JACTMP010000034.1 GCA_014584575.1 Chloroflexota bacterium | reverse complement strand
CCGAAGCCCCAGTGAACGGCGGCCGTAACTATAACGGTCCTAAGGTAGCGAAATTCCTTGTCGGGTAAGTTCCGACCCGCACGAATGGCGTAATGAGAGAAGCACTGTCTCAACGAGGGACTCGGCGAACATTGAAGTACGTGTAAAGATGCGCGTTACCCGCAGCTGGACAAAAAGACCCCGTGAAGCTTTACTACAGCTTGGCATTGAGTTAGGGCTTAACTTGTGTAGGATAGCTGGGAGGCTATGAAGCTGGGACGCTAGTCTCGGTGGAGCCGCCGTTGAAATACCAGCCTGGTTAAGTTTTGGCTCTAACCTGCAACCGTAATCCGGTGTGGGAACAGTGCCTGGTGGGTAGTTTGACTGGGGCGGTCGCCTCCGAAAGAGTAACGGAGGCGCCCAAAGGTTCCCTCAGGCTGAATGGAAACCAGCCGTAGAGTGTAAAGGCACAAGGGAGCTTGACTGCGAGACCAACAAGTCGAGCAGGGACGAAAGTCGGGCTTAGTGATCCCACGGTTCCGAGTGGAAGGGCCGTGGCTTACCGGATAAAAGCTACTCCGGGGATAACAGGCTAGTCTTGTCCAAGAGTTCACATCGACGACAAGGCTCGGCACCTCGATGTCGGCTCATCGCATCCTGGGGCTGGATAGGGTCCCAAGGGTTGGGCTGTTCGCCCATTAAAGCGGTACGTGAGCTGGGTTCAGACCGTCGTGAGACAGGTCGGTCTCTATCCGCTGTGGGCGTAAGGGATTTGAAGGGAGCTGCCCCTAGTACGAGAGGACCGGGGTGGACAGACCTCTAGTGTGCCAGTTGTCGTGCCAACGGCATTGCTGGGTAGCTATGTCTGGCAGGGATAACCGCTGAAAGCATCTAAGCGGGAAGCTCGCCCTGAGATTAGATCCCTCACTGAGTTAATCAGGTAAGACCGCTAGGAGACTACTAGCTTGATAGGCGGCACGTGTAAGTGCAGTAATGTATTCAGCGAAGCCGTACTAATGGTCGAGGGCTTACTTTAAGCATGATACGGAGAATTGGGCACTTTGACATAGTGTGATATGGGTAGCAATTGTTTCTCGATATTTGGCTGTTAAAGATTTAACAACATTGTTTTCTGAAAAAGGTCTCTTGGTGATTTGAGCGGCGAGGGTACACCCGGTCCCATCCCGAACCCGGCAGTTAAGTTCGCTAGCGCTGATGGTACTGGGGGGGCGACCCCCTGGGAGAGTAGGTCATTGCCAAGAGGCCTTTTTTATTTCCTCATCTTATCCCCATCCCCATGACTGAATATCTCACGCTGTTACAACGTAATCGTAATTTTCGTTTGCTCTGGTGGGGTAATGTTATCTCGCTGTTAGGTGATTGGTTTAACCTGATTGCCTCGGCTTCTTTGATTGCCAGCCTGACGGATTCGGGGGTAGCTATTAGCTACCTCTTTTTAGTTCGGTTTGTGCCGCTGTTTGTAGTCAGCCCTTTTGCCGGGGTGGTTGCTGACCGTTTCAGCCGGAAGGGGATTTTGATCACCAGTGATTTGCTGCGGGCGGTGACGGTGTTGGGGTTTTTGCTGGTGCGTTCGCCGGAGCAGGTGTGGTTGTTATATGTACTCACGGCCGTACAATTCACTCTCAGCGCCTTTTTCTCCCCGGCCCGGTCGGCTTTGCTGGCGAATGTGGTGGCGCGTGAAGATTTGGTGACGGCCAATGCGCTGGATAGCTTAACGTGGAGTACGATGCTGGCGCTGGGCGCTTTTGCCGGTGGGGTGGTGGCGGCTTTGTTTGGCCTGCAAACCGCGTTTTTGATGGATGCGGCGACCTTCGTTTTGTCGGCAGTGGTGATTAGCTGGATGGTGGTACCGGGGCAGGCGCGCACGGCCGTGTCCACACAAACCGGCTGGCTGGATTTCCTCGATGGCTTTCGCTTTCTGCGGCAGCATGCCTTTCTGTTGGTGATTGCCCTGGTGAAGGCGGCGGGTTCGCTGGTGTGGGGTGGCATCAACGTGTTGGAAATCAAGTATGCCAATGAGATTTTTGCTTTGAGCGACCGGGCGATTCCTTTTGTGAAGGATGGGGCGACGGCGACGTTAGGCATGATTTACGTGGTCAGCGGTTTGGGTACGGGGTTGGGGCCGCTTTTTATGCGCCGCCGCCTGGGGGATAGGCCTCCCCGGATGTTGGTCGGGATTGCTATTGGTTTTGTACTGACGGGGATTGGTATTTGCAGTTTGGGATTGGCGCCAACATTGGCGTTGTTTTTGTTAGCGACGTTTATACGGACAGTGGGGACGGGGACATTATGGGTCTTTTCGGCGGCACTGCTACAAACTATGACGCCGGACATTTTCCGGGGGCGGGTGTTTGCCTTTGAGTTTGCGGCGTTGACGTTGACGCAATCTGTTTCGGTGCTGGCGGCGGGGTATGGCCTGGACAAGCTGGGCTGGACAGTGCAGCAGGTGACGCTGGCTTTTGGCGTTTTGGGGTTTGTCATGGCGCTGCTGTGGCTTGGCTTCATGTTTACTCAGCGCACAGCCATTCGTGTTCAGGAGACGTGGTCACAGGAGGCGTCCTGAAGATTGGAAATCAAGAGATTGGGAGATTCATCAACCTCTTAATCTCTTGATCTCCTTTATTCCAGTCGGATGTCAAGGGGCATGAGGTACAACGGCCGTCCGCTCCACTGCCTGGCCCATTCCCCAGAGAGGGCACGGCCGATTTCCTCGGCGGCTTCATAGGGTTTGGGGACGATGTGCCGGTTTGTTTTGGGGTAGAGGTTGACAACGGGGATTTCCACGCTGTCATCGGTGGGCAGGTTGGCCAGTTCAGCCGCTTTTTGCACGGCCGTCACAAAATCCCCATGACTATCCACCAGCTTATAATTGAGCGCCTGCCGCCCGCTCCAGACGCGCCCTTCACAAATGGGGTCCAGTTCATCTAGGGGCAGGTCACGGCCTTGCGCCACCACCTCCTTAAACTGCCGGTACATATCGGAGATGCCGTCCCAGAAGATTTGTCGTTCCGTGTCCGTCATGGGGTCCGGGCTGCTGTAGAGGCCGGCGTGTTCGCCGCGCTGCACGTGGGCACGGTTGACGCGCAGTTTTTGGTAGAGATTGCTGGTACTCAGGCGCAGCATAAAGACGCCAATGGAACCGGTGATGGTGAGGGGCTGGCTCATAATGTGACTGGCCTGGGCGCTGACGTAATAACCGCCGGATGCGGCCGTATTACCCATGTAGACGACCACCGGTTTTTTCTGAGCAATGCGCTGGATTTCCCGGCCGATCAGGTCAGAGGCCAGGGCGTCGCCGCCGGGGGAATCTACGTGGAAGACGAGGGCGGCCATGTTGTCCATTTTTTCGGCCTGGCGCAGCAGGGCGAGCAGAGTCACTTCCCCGGCCGTTTCTTCGGCGACGAAGGGGACGGGGATGTCAATGGGCGGGCGCTGGCTGCTGCCCATGGTGATGACGCCGCTGAGGGTGACAACGCCGATGAATTTGGGTGTATGGCGGCGCGGTTTTTCAAACAGTAAGTTGTACGCTTTGGAAAGTTCCAGTAGTTTGGCTTTGGGGCGTTGGGGTGGGGGGGACGCACCGGCGCTGGTCGCAGTCGAAGCGGCCGTTGCCTCTTCCTCTGCTTCTTCTTTTTCTGCTGCCTCATTGGCCGGTTCTGTTACCGCCGATTCGGCCAGCAGGCAGGCCAGTTCATCCTCGTAGGCAATGGCGTCTACCAGGCCGGAGGCCCTGGCCGCCGGGGCGGATAGGGGAGCGCGGTCTACCAATTGTTGAAACTCGGCGGGGGATTGGCGACGGCCGTCTGCCATCGCCGCCGTCAACATATCATACATCTCATCCAGCAGCCAGGTGAGTTGGGCCTGTTGTTCAGGGGTGATGTCGGCGCGGGTGAACATGTTGGGCGATGATTTGTAAGGGGAGATTTGCACGGCGTCGAAGTGCAGCCCCACCTGCGCCAGCGCGTCTTTGAGGAAGATGACCTCGGAACGCAGCCCCAATACACTGAACTGGGTGCTGGGGGGAATGATGATCTGGTCGGCGGCCGAAGCCACGAAGTAATGGGCGGCGTCCAGGTAAGGGGTGTAGACGACGGCCGTTTTGCCTCGTTCGCGCAGCCGCAAAATGGATTGGCGGATGTTTTGCAGCGAGGCCAGTCCGGTGCTGAACCCATGCAATACAATCACTGCCCCTTTCACATTGTCTGCCTCCGCCACCCGACGCAGATGATAATTCAGCGCTTCAATGCTGTAGGGTGGCGGCGGCAGGGGAAGCTGCCGTTCCACGAAGCTGCGCGGCGGTTCGGCTCGTTCCGGCATGGGGCCACCCACGCGCAGCACCACATAGTCCACCCTGGCCCCGCTGACCTGCCGCCAGCCGTTACGCAGGGAGACGCCGGCGTGGGTGAAGCTGTCTTTGGTAGCCTGCCATACTTGTTTCAATTCGCGGCCTAATTCGCTCAGAAAATCGAGTTGCGGGTTGGGTTCACTCATCGGTTTGTTCCTTTGAGCGGGAATTATAACGTGTACTGGGGGTATAACATCTCACTAAAAGCAGATGAGGCAATCATTATTGCCTTTAAAACTGGCTATAGATAGGGGTGTTAGCGCGTGGTTGTGACCGCATTCGGTAGAAAAGTACGCCTAACAGCGGATAGGCATACCACGTCAGCGAGATCAAAATCGTCCACAACAAAAATACCCATTTCTGCCCCAAAGCCAGCAGCACGGCCGAAGCAATACATCCTACCCCATTAAGGAGGAAAGCCCGGTGAATCCACACCTCGATCCGGCTGGCGCCAAAGATCGGCGCCAGGCAAAGTGTTGTCAAGCCATAAAAGAACATCCAGCCCAGCATGTTGATTGCCGACAGGGGAGAGTCGAAGTTGAACTGGACAAACAGCCCCAGCCCCTCCATATTGCCCTCAAAGATGCTCTGGCGCACACCGACCCACTGGACGTAATAATGGAGGCTGGACAACATAGCAAAAGCCAGGGCAAAGGCCATGCCCAGACGCGTCAGGATTTGCCTGTCTGGGGCGGCATATTCATGGAGGGTAATGGCCAACACCAGCACCAACAAGGCCTGTAGAAAGGCCAACAACTGGAGCATGGTCAGCGCCTTCATATAAGGCGTGTTCAGTTGGGCGGCAAAGGACTCAATATCGGTCCAGGGCTGGAGGGGAAAGCCAGCTATTAAGACGACGTAACCCAGCAGATAACCATAACCAACGGCCGTTTGCTCCCAGGCAGCCCATAACCCAATTTGTGCGGCTAATCTGGTCATGGGTATTACCTTTGGCTGAGAGTTTTGAGGAAGGCCACAAGCTGCGCCACCTCTTGTGGGCTGAGATTGAGTGGTTCTAATTCGCTGTGCCCGGCTGGCGCGTTTGGGGCGGTGTTGTAATGCTGCACCACTTCGGCCAGCGTGGCAAACTGGCCGGCGTGCATGTACGGAGGGCGCTCGGCCACGTTGCGCAGCGAGGGGGGCTTGAACTGGCGTACCAGATCATGCCCGTCGGCCACCAAATAGCGCAGCTCGGCGCACTGCGCCGGTTCAGCGTCGCTGTACGGGCTGAGGCAGTTAAACTCATCGGCCAATACCTGCGGCGCACCCAGCGCCCGGCCCACATCATCGGGTATGTCCGTGGCTGCCGGGACACCGGTGTTGTGAAAGTCATTGTTGGTGAACAATGGCCCGTTGTGGCAATCAATACAGTTGCCCCGGCCGATAAAGAGGCGCAATCCGGCGATTTCCTCGGCCGTTAAGGTGGTATTGGCGCGATCCCAGTCATTGGCGAGCACGGCCGTGACATAATCATCAAACCGGGATGGTTCCGGTTGAAGCTGCCGTTCGTAAGCGGCAATTGTTTTGCCCACGTTCACGAAGATTTGCGTCACCATCGCCTGGTCTGCGGCTGACATCATTTCCCATGCAGCACGGGCAGCCGCATCCGCCACCGGGCCGGCGCTGGCGGGCAGGTGCGAGAGGTCGGGCAGCGGCCCAAAAAGGGCTTCGTATTCGGGGCGATACTGTTGGGCAACCAGATGGGCGTATTGGGTACGGTTGCCGCCGTGTTCCACCGGATTTTCCAGGGGGCCGAGTGCCTGCGCCCATAGGCTGTCTTTACGGCCGTCCCAAAACAGCCAGGGCGAATAAGCTACACCGGCCAGCGGCATGGTGCGCCGGTCGGTCATACCCACGCCGTGCGCCAGCGGCAGGCCATCCTGAAAATATAGTTCTGGAAGGTGGCAGGTAGCGCAGGCAACCTGGCCGTTGCTGCTCAAGCGTGTATCAAAAAACAGTTTGTAGCCCAGTTCGGCGGCCAACGGATTATCGGCAAAACGATTTGATGGGTCCGGCGGCAGCGGCGGCAAACTGCCGAGCCACAAGCCGCGCAAGGTGGTTATCTCTTCTTCGCTCCAGGTTGCGCCGGGTTGGCAGGCCACGGCCGTTAAGCCAACACCCATGAGCATCACCAGCAAAGCTACTAATCGGATTGGTTGTAATAGCCAGGTATTCATCACAGCACCTTTTGTGATGGGCAGCCAGGCGAGTGGTAAGTCCGGCCCGCCTGGCTACCTGTTCATCGTTGCAGCATCAAGTTAAACGTAACGCGATCCATCTGATCGGCAGCGGTAATGTCAAACTCCACAATCCACCAGCCGCCCATCTGGAACTTCATCCCTTCTACCAGGTAGTCGCCGTTTCCCAGGTATTGGGTCACTTGTGGCCGGGTGGGCAGGCCATGCCCGTGTTGGGGCATATCGCCGTCTACGTGGATGGTCGCGTTTTCGACGGCACGGCCGTCCGGCGTCGTCACGTGCAGCGTCCAGGTGTGAAGCTGGTTGATGGGCGGCGTTTCGGCCGGCGTAGTGTAGGAGACCTGATACAAGCCATTGTCGGTTAGCCGCGCTGTGCCGTAGTCCAGGTTGGCAGGCATAGTCCCCATGCGCATCATCATGACGCCCCAGGCAAGTGCCAGGAGCAAAATCAGGCCACCGGCAATACCACCTATCCACAGGCCGACGCGCCGTTTAGGACGCGGTGGGGACATTTCCTCTGTTTTGGTTGTCAATACACTTTTCATTTGTTTACCTCCAGATTTGAATTGATTTCCAGAAGGCGCTCGACCAGCGTAATCATTTCAGTCGCCGCCGTTCCTTTTAGAATAACTGTGCCAGCGCCTGACTCTTCAACAGCCTTCTTCTGGCCGACATTTTCGGCCAATACCAGGCAGCGACTGTCTGGTGACCGTAAGGCATGAAGGAGGGTCAAGACGCTGTCCTCAGGTGAATTAAGATCAACAATAATCAGTTGGGGTCGCCAGGTAGCCGCCAGGTGGAGCGCCGCTTCTAGCTCATGGGTTTGTAGCACCTGGCCGACCTGGGGCAGCGCTGAGAGCAAGGCGACGAGACCGTCGCCCAGTGGGCCTGGTTGAGCCACAATCAGGATATGCTGTTTTGTCTGTTGGTCTGCCTGGGTCATTTTTCTCTACCTATGGCTGCTGCGCAAAAGGTTTGAACTGCGGCGTAGACGGCCGTTTCTCAATGGCGCACGTACAATTGCCGACCTGGTCTGGGGCGAGGGGCGGCCAGCAGCGGTCGGGGTTAACGGCCGTTACCGGCTGTTCTTGAGGTGCGCCACAGCACCAGCAAGGGGCGAGTACCGTCTCTACCAGCGGCACACCCAACAAGGCGGCCCCGGCTCTGGCGCGTTCCAGGTCCCCGGTTGCCGCCAACCCCACACCACCATCGGTGCGAAATGACAGGACGCCCACGGGCCGCAGTCCGGCCTTGTCCATGCCTGCGCCAGAGGGGGTGTTTTCCGGCGCGTGAATGATCCAGAAGCGGTTGGCCTGCTGTGACTCCTGCCTCAGGATGGCTTGCAGTAGCCGGGGATACAACCCATACCCCTGCCATTCCGGCCGGGTAGCAAAATCCCACAGGTAGCGCTCGGTGGCTGGCAGATGAAAGGCCAGATCGAGTTCGCCGATAGAGGCGTTTTTTGTCGCTACCCAACCGTAGGCTGCGGCCGCGCCATCTACGTAAGCCACGTAAGGGCGGTGACCGGCCTTGCGCCTGGCCGACACTTCCGCCAGATCGATCCGGTTCAGGTGGGCCATAACCGTGTCATCTGCCATTTCAACGACATGGAATCCGGGTAACGGCCGTAATGCCGGTAAGTTATCGTCTTGCCACCAGGTTGCTAAGGCCATTGTTCATTCCTCCACAATTGCTAAACACTAAGCACAAATTCCGCCATGGGAACCATTGACGCCTGGCGCACGGCCGTGACCACTTCATGCACTGCCGCTACCACCAACTCTGGCTGATCCAGGTGAATGGCGTGGCCGCTTTGTTCGGCTGTGATCAATTGGCCATTGCTGGACAGATCCGCCATTTCCTGCTGCAAACGGGCGAAGGTTTCTTCAAGCGCGGCCGTCACTTCCGGTGAGGCCATCATCGGTTGTTCCTGGCCGTGTTGCAGGACGATGAGGGGGATGTCGCCCAGGCTGGTGATGTGGGCGGCCCGCATCTGCGCGTGGGTCTCATCCAGGTCTCGCAGTTCAGCTGCGGCGGCCGCCAGATGTTTGCCGCTGGCGGTGAGCAGGGCATCGTAGACGGGCACGGCCGTAGCCGGTAACTTCTGCCGCGCGCCGGACGAATTAGGCAGCAGGCCCGGTTTCAGCGCTGCCAGCCCGGAGCGCACCAAGCCTTGCAGCACGCCCATCATCAACGGCATCATCTTGCTCATGCGGTCCAGGGTGGCTTTGACGAGGGGGTCGGAGAACTGCTCTTCGTGAGCGGCATCCACCAGCACCATGCCTACCACGTTATCCGGGTATTGGTGGGCAAACAGGCGCACATTCATGCCGCCGCTGGAAGCGCCGACCAGGACGTAAGGCCCCGGCAGGTTGGCGTTGTGAAGCAAGGTGCGTAGTTCATCCACCATAACGGTCGCTGTGCGCGGTTTGGGGCTGGAGTCGCTCCAACCCAGTCCGGCGCGGTCGTAAGCTACTACCTGGGTGAAGCTGGCTATCTGCGGCAGCAGGTGGCTCCAGGTGAGGCTGAAATCACCCTGACCGGCGTCAATGACGACGGTCGGCCCACTCTGCCCCTGGCGCTGTATGTGCAACCAGTAGCCGCCCACGTCCACCATCTGGCCTGGCGCCGGATAACGGGCCTTGAGCCGGGCCTTCGCCCGCTGGCCGAGGAGCAAGACAACGCCCGCCGCCACTGCCAATAAGCCAATTATCACGAAAACGATCAGTTGAAAGGTCATTTTTCATTCCTCCGGGTAAATGTCGGGCGATTTGCCAGATCACTACTGTTTAAGCTGCCCACAAGATACTGCTTAACGGCCGTAACCACATCGGCGCAATTGACCAACCAGGGCAAGACAAAAAGTGGCTTTTAGGGTGGTTTTGTTTTGCATCAAATGGCAGGTCTGTAAGACAAATGACGTAGGCGGCCATTAGGGTTCTTCAGGATTTCGTGGGTCCAGCGTGATGCGTGATACGTGACGAGGGAAAATTCACGCATCACGAGTCACGCATTACGGCCATTATCACTTCCTGAACAGCCTCTATGATGACGTCTGGCCGCCGGTAAGGTACGTCGTGGGCGCTGTTATAGGCGAATTGCACACGGCCGTTGCCGGACAGGGCGGCTAACTCATTCTGCATCTCGTGGAAAATCTGCGCTGCGGCCTGATTTTGGCCAGGCAACTGGCTGGCGGAACCGGTGCCGGCTGCCTGGCTGTGCGCCACCACCAGCAGGGGCAGATCGGCCAGCGCACCCGGCCGATCTACGGTGCGCATAAGGGCCAGGTTTTCGGGTACGGCCTGCATTTCGTCGTGCAAGGTGGCAGTGAAGTCCATATCGGCGGCCATGAGCGCCTGGTAGGTGGCGTAGGTATCGGCCGGTAGCTGGCCTTTGCCTGGCAGTGGCAGCAGCGAAGGGGCCAGGGCCGGCAGCCCGCTGCGCGCCAGTAGAGGCAGCAGACCAAACAGGCGGGGTATCAAAGCGGCCAGGCGGGCATCGGTCTTCAGGCGTACCATTTGCTCGCCGTGCGCCGAATCCACCAGCACCAGCCCGGCGACCAGTTCCGGGTGTTCGTAGGCAAATAGGCGGGCCGTCACGCCGCCGGAGGAGTAACCAACCAGCAGGTAGGGGGCGGGCACGGCGGCATTGCTGAGCAGGGTGTGTAGTTCGGCGGCCATCGTCACGGCCGTGCGTGGCGTCGGCCCTGGTTCACTCCAGCCCAGCCCGGCCCGGTCATAGACACAGACGCGGCTGGTTGGCGCTAACGCTTCTTGAATGTGCGCCCAGGAGAGACCGGGCCCACCCAGACCGGTTTCCACGATCACCGTCGGCGCGCCGCTGCCCTGGCAGTGCAGGTGCAGCCGGTAACCGCCTATGTCCACCATCTGCCCTGGCGGTGGATAGTGCGCCAGTAGTTGATTTTGCCGGAGGCGGCCCCCCCATGCAGCCAGCAGGATAATGGCGAGAGCGGCAACGATTACGGCCGTTGCGGGCTTCCCCGGCCGTTTGAACTGTTTTCTGAGGTGCATTTCGTATTCCTGAATGATGTAGGGTTTACAAAACAACTGCCAGGTTTACATAACCTGGCAGGTTGAGTAGAGGGTTCGCTAGAAGGTGGCGGCGGCATGTGCCTGGGACGCCGCCCGGCTTCGGGTTGTCCACAACGTCCAGCCAATCCAGACCAGAGCGGCATTAGCCAGGATGCCGCCGATATTGATGGGCAGCATCATCAAGAGGTAACTCAGCACCGCACCGACTATCAGCATCCAGGCAGCAGCTTTGGGCAGCACCCTGGCACGAATGGTCGCTGCCCCAAACAGGACGTATCCCAGAACAAAGAGCCACAAGGTAGCCATAACGATACTATTCCAGGCGCCGGTCTGGCCGACGGCCGTGATCGCCTCCGGGTATTGGCTGAGCAGAACGGGAGCGACAAAGGTGTAAAGGTAGCGCATACACACGTTCAGAATGAGGCTGATCTGGGTGATAACAAAGCCGATCAGACCCAACACGCCGGCCTTTCTAGATTGCGCCGCGTAGATGCCCATAAAAGCGAAGATGATGAGCGTCTGGGTAATCAGTTGGCGCGGCGGTTCGAGGCTCGCCGGGAACAGTTGCAGCGGCACAATCAAGTTGAAGAACAGCGCTGCGCCGCCGCCGACTAACGCTGCCAGGCCACTGAGACGGATGATCTTTTCGTAAGACATGAGTTGTTTCTCCTCGGGTGTTGAACAAAAACCACAACAGTAAAGATGGCCTAAGCATACGGGGTTGAAGCGTGATTCACATCGGTCAGGCAGCTGATATTGACCGAGACAAAAAGCTGCTGGCGGAGCAGCCCCAACTACGCCAAATGTTGTAGGAGAAAACAACAATTCTCCATTCGGTGGATTTGCCGCCCCTGCCGCCGATTGGAAATCGGCGTCTGCTATGGAAAACGCGCTGAAGCGCGTTAGTTGCGCTTCTTATAACGTGCTGATGAATGGTCAGAAATTATTTCGGCAATCGCGGGCAGCGAATGGGCAACGGACAAGCGGATAGGTGTTCTGGTTTATCCGTTTATCCGCTTATATCCGCTGCCGCCACCATTACCGGTTTATTTCCTTAACTTTCATCAGCACGTTTTTTGTATCAGCCTATGAACTCAATCATAGGTAATTGGGGTCGAATTGAGAATTGCTAAGGCGAAAAGGGGTACAAATGACGTGCTGGTGCGGGTGATTCAGGCGTCCAGGCTGGCAATGCCTTCGCGCAGGGCGTAGAGGGCGGCCTGGGTGCGGTTGGCCAGGTGGAGTTTATCCAGAATGTGGCTGACGTGTGTGCGCACGGTGCGTTCGCTCACCACCAACTGCGCGGCAATTTCGTCGTTGGTCATTCCCTGCGCCACCAGCCGCAGCACCTCTACTTCTCGTTCCGTCAAGGGGTCTACGGTAGGCGGCAGCGAGGAGGGTTGGCTAAGTTCCCGGATCAGCTTGCGGGCGATGGTTGGGTGCAGCGACGATTCGCCGCGATGGACGTTGTGAATGGCTTGCAGCAGTTCTTGGGGCGAGGAATCCTTGAGTAGATAACCTAACGCGCCGGCCTTAATGGCCGGGAACACTTTTTCATCTTCGGCAAAGGAGGTCAACACCAGGATACGCGCTTCCGGCCAGTCACGTTTGATCTCGCCAATAGTCACCAGCCCGTCCTGCCGGGGCATGACCATATCCAACAAAATCACATCTGGCCGGAGGGCGGCTGCCAATTGTGCGGCCTCTAACCCGTCGGCGGCTTCACCCACCAGCGTCATACCCGGTTCGGTGGCGATCAGGGCGCGCAGCCCCTCGCGGACGATGGCGTGATCGTCGGCAATCAGGATGCGAATGTCATCGTTCATGGCGTCTCCTTTAAGGGCACGTCCACGCGCACGGCCGTGCCGCTGCCAGGCTGGCTGGTCAGGCTGAGATGACCGCCAAGCCGGTCCGCTCGTTCCTGGATGCTGACCAGGCCGAGGCCGCCGCTGCCCACCTGTTCCGGCGCAAAGCCCCGGCCATTGTCGCTCACTTCCAGGGTGATGTGGTCTACGGCCGTGTGCAAACGAATAGTGACTTTGTTGGCTCCGGCATGTTTGAGGGCATTATTCAACGCTTCCTGGGCAATGCGGTAGAGCGCCTCTTCCAGATGTGGCGGTATATCGCCGCTGCCTTCGACGCGCAGACGGCCGTCTACCCCCGCTCTTCGTTCCACCGCATCCAGACGCCGCTGGAGCGCGCCCAGCAAGCCATCCTTCTCCAGAGCCGCCGGGCGCAGTTCGTAAACCAGCAGCCGCATTTCCTTGAGCGACTGTTGGGCCGTCTCTCCCAGGCGGCCCAGGTGGGTCTCCACCTGTTCCAGATGTCCGGCGGCGGCCCAGCGGCGGGCCGCTTCGGCCAGCAGCGTGAGACTGTAAAGGGATTGGGTGACGGAATCGTGCAAATCACGCGCCAGCCGCTGCCGCTCTTCCAGGGCGGCCCGCGTTTGTGCTTCGGCCAGCAAGACGCGGTCAGTGATGTCTATCATCGCGCCAATCATGCGCAACGGCCGTTCCTGTTCGTCATAAAGCACGCGGCCCCGGTCCAACACGTGGGCATAGGTATCGTCGGCCCGCAGGTAGCGGTACTCACAGGCCCAAAACCGCTCCCGCTTTGCCAGGGTTGTCTGCACGCTCTCCACCGTTCGCTGCCGGTCTTCGGGATGGACGTGCGCCTGCCACCACAGGTGCGCCTGTTCGTCATCCACTGGATAGCCAAAAAGGGTGCGCATCCCGTGATTCCAACGGGTAATGCCGGTGTTGATGTTCCAATCGTAAATGGCGTCGGCGCTGACCTCGGCCACGATTTTCAGCCGCTCTTCAATGGCGGCCAGGTGGTCTATGGCATCGGTCGTTGGGAGGTGTAAACGGGAATCCGGGTTATTGTCCATCACGGGGTGGAGTTTATCACAATTCCGGCAAAACAGGCCTGTCATTTAGGGTTCTGGTTAGGGCGATTGCATACTCCCGGAAAAGGCAGATAAATCTGCACCAACAAAAGGCAAAGTCGGCCTTCGCCGACTAAAGCCTAGTGGATACCAGCCCACGAAGGTGGGCTTTGCTGTTTGTAGCCGCGATTTCAATCGCTTGCCACTATGTCAGGTTATAATCAGGCTTATGAGTGAACGGGTACACGCAGGCAACCGCATTGACAGGTACGAAGTGGAGGCGGAAGTGGGGCGCGGCGGCATGGGGCTGGTGTATCGTTGTTATGACCCGACGAATGGGCGGCAGGTAGCCCTCAAGTTGATGGCCGCGCACCTGTCCGATAATGACACGGCGCTGGCCCGCTTCCGACGGGAGGCGGCCCTGGTTGCCAGTTTGAAACATGCCCACATTGCCACGTTTCACGAGTTTGGCGAATGGGCGTCACGGCCGTACTTTGTCATGGATTGGGTGGACGGCCGTACCCTCAAGGACGAACTGGCGACCCACCATAAACTGCCCCTGGCCCGCTGCCTGGCCCTCTTTGCCCAATTGGCCGACGCCATCGGCCACGCCCACGCGCACGGCGTCATTCACCGCGACCTGAAACCGGCCAACATCATCATTGGCCCCGATGACCAGGCCACCATTGTGGATTTTGGCGTGGCGTTGCTGGATACGGCCCCCTCCCTCACCACCACCGGGCTGATTGTGGGTACGCCGCTGTATATGTCACCGGAGCAGATTCGGGGGCAGGATGTAGACGGCCGTTCCGACCAATACAGCCTGGCCGTCATCCTCTATGAAATGCTCACCGGCCAATTTCCCTATGAAGCCATCAGCGTACCGGCCATTTACCACCACCAACTGCTCGGCCAGCCTATCCCCATTACCGAACGCGACCCGCGCCTCCCGGCGGCCATTGAATCCGCCCTCAATCAGGCATTGGCCAAAGACCCGGCGCAGCGATTTGCCAGCATGGCGGAGTTCAACCGGGCACTGCGGCGGCGCACCGCTCGCAAAAACAAACCATCCCCGGAATCCCCATTCCTGCACCCGCAATCGCGCTGGCAGCAGACGTTTAAGGGGGAGATCACGGCCGTATTCCCCGCCCATCACCACCTGTTCATCGCCACCAACGATGGCAAATTGACGGCACTGGCGGCCGATTCCGGCGAAATTTTGTGGCAGGTGAATGTGGACGGCCGTGTCACCCACCTGGTTTATCAGCAGGATGTGGCGGTCGTAGCAACGGCCATTGGTTCATTAGTTGCCTGGCGGGTGGGCGACGGCCGACCACTGTGGCAACGGCCGTTGAACCAGCCACCGCTCGCCCTCCACGTCCCCAATCCGCGCCAACTCCTGATCGTCTTTCCCAATGGTGAACTGGTCTATTTGAATCTGGCCGATGGTGAAGAAATCAAACGCCTCACCTTATCAATCACTCAATCCGCCACCATCCCCGCTCCATTCTCCGGCGAACAACTGCTCTTATCCACCGGCAAAACCATCACCAGCTACACGCCCCTAAAGGATGAAAATTGATGCCTACACCCTGGCTGCAACCTCTGGACATAGATGACAAAGAGATTTACCGGCTGCTGGAAAACGCACCCTTTGTAATTGGCCGTAACGACCCCGCCAACCTGGTCATTCCCTCGCCGCGCATCTCCCGCCAACATGCGCACATCACGCGCACGGCCGTCGGCGTCTATGAATTGCTGGATTTGGGCAGCCAGAATGGGACGTTTGTCAACGGCCGTCAGCTTACCCAACTGCCCCATACCCTGCAAGACGGCGACGAGATCGTCTTTGGCGGCGTGGCCGCCTTCCGCTTTTACGATCCCGACCAGACACGCAAAGGGCCGCGCATTGGTCGCCTGCAAGGCGTGTGGCTGGACGAAACCATCAAAGCGGTCTGGGTAGATGCGCAACTGGTAGACCCACCCCTTTCCCCGGCGCAATATGCCCTGCTGCACACCCTGTACCATCGCGCCGGGCAGGTGGTGTCGCGGGCAGACATTGTCACGGCCGTGTGGCCGGACGCTGACCCTGATGGCATCAGCGAAGAAGCCATAGACGGCCTGATCAAACGCCTGCGCCAACGCCTGCGCCAGACCCAACCCCCCTCCGAATACGTCGAAGTCATCCGCGGCCACGGCCTCCGCCTGATTCAGCCCCACTAAGCGCCCCCTAGACGACCCTTTCACGCCTATTTCCCATTCAGACAACGGCCGTAATTTTTGCAAGAATAATCCACAGATTACAGCAATTTTCAATTTGCAAACAAATGGTGGTAGGGGTGGGACGGCGCGGGTTCCATCTGGGTCAAACGGGCGGTTTGGTCTCCGCGCCGTCTCACCCTATTGGGGCAAATCGGGGTGAGACAGGCGGGGAATAGCGCTTTTCTTCATGGCAGAGATATTGCCCGCCTGTCCCATCCTTACCGCTGACCTTAAATCGAGAACGGCTGCACAGATTTTTATCGGTGTTATCTGTAGATTCCAATTCTGAGAAAGGGAGTGATTGATGATGATCACACAGCTTCAATTTGACTTCAGTGTGCGGGCGGATGTAGGCAATTCCACCCAACCCATCCAGGATAACAACGGCCGTGCCCTTTTTGATGTGGCAGGCGAGACGATAGGCTTCTTTGTCGTCGCTGATGGCATGGGCGGTTATGAAGACGGGGCGCGGGCCAGCCAGACGGTGATTGACACCGTGCTGGCTTACTTGCGCGCCAATTTGGGCACGGATACGCATACCGCCATCTTGCGGCAGGCGATTGAGGCGGCGAACACGGCCGTGTACACCTATACCCAGGCCGAAGAAATCCGCTCCGGCAGCACCATCACCTGCGCCCTCATCCATCAGGAGCAAGCACTCATCGCTAACGTGGGCGACAGTCGCACCTACCTGCACCGTCAGCGCCAGCTACGCCAGATCACCCGCGATCACTCCTTCGTCGAGGAACTTATCCAGCGTAACCTGATGCCCGCCGAAGAGCGGTACAACAGCCGTCACGGCAATATCCTCACGCGCGGTCTGGGCACGGCCCCCGATGTAGATGTGGATATGTTTGATCTGCCCTTGCTGCCCGATGACCTGCTGTTGCTGTGCAGCGACGGCCTTTCCAGCACCCTGCGCGAAGAGGAAATCACCCACATCCTCAACCAGCCCGCCAGCCTGGACGAGATGAGCGAGCAACTCATTCAGGCGGCGATCACGGCCGGCGGCAAAGACCACATTACGGCCATGTTGGTGCGTTTATAAAGCGTGTGATGCACGACCCAAGCAACGCTCGTATCAAGCCAGGAACGTCTCAAACTGCCACACGTCTTCCGCCAAAGGGCGGGTACGGCCGTAGCGGGCATACAAATCCACCCGATTTTTCAGCGGCGTCCAATCTGTTTGCACCGAGGGGCAGGGGCCAAGATACGGGTTGGCAACCGCCAGCACCTCCTCGTGTGGCAAATCATCGGGCACATTGACCCCCATTTGTGGGTTGCGGATCATCCAGGCCACCGCGCCCAGGACCGAAGCGGCTACTTGCAGTGTGGTGGCGTTCTGGTGCGGCGCCAGGCGGCGCGTCTCCTCAATGTCTAGCTGTGACCCCACCCACCAGCCGTTGAGCGCATGGCCCAGCAGCAAGACGCCCAATTCATCCATGCCACTGATGATCTCATCGGTCATAATGCGCTGCTTTTCTTGCATCTCGAAGTTGCGCATTTTGAGTTCGTGCAAGGAGGCGATAGCCGCGTCGGTGGGCAGGTAGGCATAATGCACCGTAGGCCGGTAAACCGGTTTTAACCCGTCCCACACCGTCAGGTGGTCACTGATGGTGAATGCTTCGCCGTGCCGCACCACCATGCCCAGAATTTCGCCATGCAGTGGCACCCAGGAGCGCACCCAGGTATTGATGCCCATTTGCGCCAGGCAAATCTGGTTGCCGGGGCCGTAACTGTGGGTGTGCGCGCCGGGTGGCAGGCGGCGTTCGTGTGTACCCCAACCCATCTCTGCCGGAGCCACCCCTTCCTCGCGGAAACCTTCCACCGACCAGGTATTGACAAATTCGTTCACTTCTTTGGGCTGGTTGCCAATTTGTGTGTCTCGTTCAGAGATGTGGATGACTTTGACGCCGCTGAGCATGGCCAGGTGGGCAAAGTGTCGGTCGGCTAATGCCAGTTCCAGCGCCGCCCGGTCGCCCAGGCCGCGCCGCAGCATTTCGGTAGCAATGTCGGTGAGGGCGACCTTGACCCAATGGCTAACCAGACCGGGATTAGCCCCATGTTCGACAACGGCCGTGACCCCCCGCTCAGGCCATCCCTTTACCCGCTCGCGCAAGGCCATGTGGCGCACATAAAGGGTGCGGTCAACAGGGGGAATGTTGGCCGCGTCTTCATAGGGGTCCCACAATTCAACAGAGGTGTTGATGTATAACACCTGGTGGTCATGGCACCATTGCACAATTTCGCCACAGTCAATGTTCCAGGCCAGGTCAATGAGCAAATCGCCGGGGCCAACGTATTGGCCGAGCATGTGCGCCAGGTTGTCGGGGGTGATCTGCGCCTGAACGTACTGCACACCCGCCGCCAACGTCTCCGGGATGAGATCACGCAAATCGGCAAAGTCCAGGATGGTGACGCGCTGGAAGTCAATCGCAAAATGGCGTAACAACAAAGGCTGGAAGCACCGGGACACGGAACCACAGCCCAGAATTAGAATACGGCCGTTAAACTCAATCTTCATCTCTTTTTCCATTGTTCTCCCATAATCAAAAATTTAGCGCATGGGCCACATTGCCATGCGCGGGGCAAAGTATAACATAGCAAACGAGATGCAAAAGGATGGTGTGCGCGGCTGCCAGCCCTGGTTTTGCCCATAGCTAGGCTGTTGACAACCTTTGCACTCTCCTTTACGCTTGCCATATCTTTTATTGATCCCAAAGCAGGCAGAGAATGTGTTGATGTGCTTGTGTGTTTAAGTGTTCAAGTATTTACGTGAACACTTGAACACATCACAAGGAGGCAGTATGAGCGACAACGGCCGTTACATTGCTGACGTAACCATCCCCGACGATGTACAAATTGAACCAGGCAAATCGTTTGTGAAGACCTGGCGGGTGCAGAACAATGGCAGCACCGCCTGGGGGCCAGGCTATGAACTGGTATTTGTGAACGGGAACGTGATGGGCAGCCCAACGGCCGTGCCCCTGCCCGCCGCCGCCCCCGGCCAACAGGTAGACGTTTCCATCAACCAGACTGCCCCCGCCACCGCCGGGAAGCATTTTGGCGATTGGCGATTACGGAATGCCCAGGGGCAATTTTTTGGCGAACTCATTTACCTGCGCATTCTGGTGCCCTATAACGCCAAAGTGGAAGAAAAACCGCCTAAAATCGAAGAGAAACCAGCACCCCCGCCGGTACTGTTTGAGGGGGAATTTGAACCGGCCAAATGGCGCCAAACGATTTGGGCCATCACCAGCATCTTTGAGTCAGGCAGCCCGGAAGGCAACCCCGCCGCTTACCAGACCTACGACGCGGGTGTCATCAGCTTTGGCAAACACCAGGCAACGCTGGCCTCCGGCACGCTGAACCGGGTGCTGCAAGCCTACCTGGCCCGCAGCAGCAGCGGCACGGCCCAGGCGCTGCGCAACGAATACGCGGCGCGGGTGGCACAGATGGATGCCAGTTTAAGGCACGACGGCCGTATCAAACAACTCCTGCTCGAAGCCGCCCAGGAAACGGCCATGGCCGAAGCCCAGGACACTGTGTTTGAAGAGAGCTTCTACAAACCGGCTGTTACCGCCGCCCGCCAGTACAATGTGCGCTCGCCGTTGGGATTGGCCGCCCTTTACGACACCAACATCCAGGGTGGGCTGCACATCGTTCTGCCCCGCGTCACCGAACGATTGGGCGGCAAAATTGGCGAAATGGGAATCACCGAGCCGCAATGGATCGGCGCTTTTCTGGATTTGCGTGAAGAACGGCTCAACCGGCTGGCCGATCAATATCTCGCCAAAGGCGACAAAGGCACCGGCAACGCCCTGCGCACTTCTACCTTTCGCGTCCAGGAATATCGCAAACTGCTCCAGGCAGGCAATCTAAAACTGGAGGGCACATTGAATGTGCGCGGCCGGCAGGTGGCCGGAATTTCGTGATGCATGACACGTGACCCGTGATCCTTCACGCTTTACGAGTCAAAGGAGTCTACGATGAAAGTTCACAACAAAATTGGTTTTCACACCGGACCGGGAGGTAATGCCACCGGCATCGGCGACTATTTTCGGGCGCTGGATACGGCGCGTATCCCGTTTATGATCAAGTCGGTAGACAGCTATGGCCCGGTTTTTGAGGCCGGCCAACTGGCGCGCAAAAGCGGCGTGCCGCACATATTAGTCTACCGCATCAGCACCGCCGGGCAGGGGCATGTCTATGACTTTGATGTGCCGCCCTACAAAGACCCCAAATACGCCAAAGACCCTGAAGGGGGGGCAGCGTTACATTGGCGGCGCACTCGTGAAAAGATCCCCCCAGAATTTGACAAAGAACTTACCTGGATTGAACCGATTAACGAGGTAGACAAGGATTATTGTGATTGGCTCGGCCGTTTTGCAGTGCATATTGCCAATCTGGCCCACGCGGAAGGGTACAAAGTCAGCCTGTTTGCCTGGTCGAGTGGGGAGCCGGAACCGGCCGGCTGGGAAGAGCCAGGTATGTTGGACTATCTGCGGTTGTGCGCCCAACGGCCGTCGCAAGCCGCCGTCGCCCTGCACGAATACAGCTACACCGTGGATGACATTATGGACGGCTATCCGTATAAAATCGGGCGGTTCAAGGCGCTGTTTGACGTATGTGACAAACACGGCATTGCCCGCCCCACCGTGCATATTACCGAATGGGGCTGGACGCTGAACAACGTGCCGCCGCCGGAAAAGGCGATGCCGGATATTGAAAAGATAGGCGAACTCTATGCGCGCTATCCAGAAATAAAAGGAGCCGCTATCTGGTATTTGGGGCCGGGTTTTGGCGATATTGCCAATAAAGCGCAGCGCCTCATTGCCCCCGTCAAAGAGTTTACGCTGCGGCATCAATTTGAGGTGGAACTGGATAAGCCAGAAAAGGCGACGGGCAAACCAGATGTGCCACGCCCGACGCAGCCCCCACTCCCACCCGCACCAGAGGTGAGGCCCCCATCTCCGGTGAATCCCCCACCACCGGTAGTCGTGGTGGAGCCGCCGCCACCGGCTCAACCTGCCGCTCAGCAATCGAACGCGGCTTTTGTGGCCGACATAACCATCCCCGATGACATGCCCATGGCCCCAGGTACCACTTTTATCAAGACGTGGCGCGTCAAGAATACCGGGACGCGGGTGTGGGGTGCGGGTTTCACTCTGGCCTTTATCAAAGGGGATGCCATGGGCAGCCAGACCAGCTATCCTTTACCGGCCATTGCTCCCGGTGCAACCGGCGATGTCTCCATTAAGCAGACCGCCCCCACCACGCCAGGCGTCCACTTTGGCGACTGGCGCATGAAGGATGACCAGGGGAATTTCTTCGGCGAGGTAATTTATCTGCGGATTCAGGTGAAGCCGGGTACACCAGCGCCTACGCCAAAACCCACACCAACGCCGCGCCGTGAACCGCCGCCCGCTCCCACCCCGGCTGCCCCTGCTTTACAAACCGGCATGAACATCAACCCGGATGCGCCGCACAGCAATCCGCTGGAGAGCGGTGAGTTGCGTGGCATGGATTGGGTACGTTGGGTGTTTAAGCTGGCGGCGCGGCTTAACCCGGCCGAACGGCAAGACATCAACGCCGCTTTTCGCCAGTATGACCTGCTGGTGCAAGGGTATCTGGATCAGGGTGTGAGGTCGCTCATCATCCTGAACCAGGAGACAGTGTGGGGTAATGCACCCTGGTCGGGCAACAACGATTGGAACAGTTACGCCAATCATTTGGCCGACGTCGCCCGCCAGATTGCCGCCCGTTACAAAAAGTATGGCGCGGCGGTGGCGTATCAAATCTGGAATGAAGGCGACCTGGAAAACAACCCGGCGTCGGTGTATGTGCCGCCGGCGCAGTTCGCTATTGTGTTAAAGCGGGTGGCGGAGGCAGTCCGGGCCGAGTCACCGCAGTCGCCGTTGATTTTTGGTGGGATGGCGACGGGGCCGCACAAGACCATTCCCTATCTGAAGGCGTGTAAACAGGCGCTTAATGGCCCGTGGCCGGTGGACGCGATTGGGATTCATCCCTACGGCCGTTGGGGAACCAAAGCCCCCTTCGATTGGGGCCAGACGTTTGGCACGCTGGGGCAGGCGTTTGCCGAGTATGAAAGGGAACTGCCCGGCCTGAAGTTTTGGGTGACGGAGATTGGCGTGGCTGCCGATAACGAAATTGGACCGCAGCATTACCAGGACATCGGCATGTACATTCAGGATGTGTACAGCACCATTGCCGCCCGGTATACCAACCTGGTGCCGGTGGTTATCTGGTTTGCCTGGTCTGACCTGATGCGCAATGCGGGTATTGTGGATGGCAGCGGCCGGCGCAAATCGTCGGTCTACGCCGCCTTTGAAAACATCCGCAGCCGGAAATTCTGAGAGATCCGCGAAGAATGCGATGCCGCTGACATGTATTCATGGTGCTGGTTATTTTAGGAACCTGAGTTTAGGTTAACTTATGATGAATACAAATGAGGTCGAGCAAATTATGCTCGAGATCCTATCAAATAATTTTGGGCATTCTTCTTTTAAGGACGGTCAACTCGATGCAATTTTTAAATTGCTTTTGGGTCATAACCTATTAGCTGTCATGCCTACAGGTGTTGGAAAATCGTTGATATACCAATATGTGGCCTTACTAAAAGGTGGAATAACAATTGTTGTTTCACCGCTTATTGCCCTTATGAAAGATCAGGTAGATAACCTTTCATCTCGTGGAATTCCTGCGACTTACATTAACAGCTCTCTTCCACCCACTGAGCAGCTTGAGAGATTAGAGCAGATAACTTCAGGAAAATATAAACTTGTCTATGTGGCTCCAGAACGTCTACGACAGTATTTTTTTCTGGAAGAAATGCTTGCTTTGCCAGTTGACCTGTTGGTGGTAGATGAAGCCCATTGCATTTCTCAGTGGGGCCATGATTTCCGGCCAGATTACTTGCACATTGCCCAATTTCGTGAAGCCATAGGAAATCCTATAACCGCAGCGTTAACAGCTACAGCTACACAACAAGTCCGCAATGAAATCATTTCACTACTGAGTATCCCGGAGGCTTATCAACTTGTTACGGGGTTCAATCGTCCAAACATCAGCCTTGAAGTGCAGCGAATACCAAACGAGAAAACTTATATTCGCCGAAAGATAAAATATGCCAAAATAGCTGAATTACTTATTGGCTGGAAGGAAGGAGCAGCAATAGTTTATGTTGGTACCCGTAAAGATACTGAAAGCGTGGCTTGGTTTCTACGTGAAAGAGTAGGTGTTTTGGCTAAACATTACCATGGTGATATGGAACCAGTAGAACGTAAAGAAGTGCAGGAAGCATTTGTCAATGGAGATGTGTCTGTGATTGTAGCCACCAATGCCTTTGGGATGGGAATTGATCGGCCTGATGTTCGGTTAATAATTCATCATACTATACCTGGCTCTTTAGAAGCATATTATCAAGAGGTTGGTCGGGCCGGACGGGATGGAAAGTCATCGAGAGCAGTTTTGCTATATCACCAGCGAGATAAAGAGTTGCAAAATTACTTCATTGAAAAAAGCACCTTGTCATACTTTGATCTGACTCTAATCTACAATGCTCTAAAGCAATTAGATAATGGCAGTGGAAGGATTTGGGTTAAGCGGACAAGGCTATCTGAGAAATGCGGATTTGATAAAGAAGGGGTAAAGGTCAGAATTGGACTTCAGAGACTTGAAGAGGCGGGTGTTATAGAGCAGAGTTATTATGAGGGATTGCATCAGTTAATTCTGTTGCGGGAATGGAAGAGCAACCTTATCAATCAGGTGATGATCGAAATACAAAATCATTATCAACGAAAGAAGCAATTGCTCACAAAGATGATCGAATATGCTGAAAACAAGGCCATTTGCCGCCGCAAGTTCATTCTTGGATATTTTGGTGATTCAGAATCATTGACTACTACAAAGTGTTGTGATCTTTGTAGTCCTCGCAGTTTTAAGATCATCAAATCCCCTCTAGGACAAACAATTCTGGAATGTTTATCCCTTTATCCAGGACAGTTCGGGCGAATGGAATTGGCTAGCTTTCTTTGTGGTACTTTAGACATTGGTCACTTACATAAGAAGACAAGTTTTGGCGTTTTGGCTGCATATGGTGAAAAAAAGGTACGAGAGGAGATAGATAAACTTTTGCGGCAGCGAGAAATTAAGCATGATGAGCGTGGTTATCTTATCGTAAAGCCAAAGAATGTTTCACCAAAGCCTACAAATAGGTTCAATGGGAATACAGGGGGTACACCCAGATATGGGTATGCCGTAGAATAGGGGTCATTTTACAACAAGGAGAGCAAGATGGCCTATCATTCGTC
>JACTMP010000058.1 GCA_014584575.1 Chloroflexota bacterium | reverse complement strand
GCACCCTCTTTCAGCGCATTTGGTTGGATTTAGAGGGGTACAAACGATTTGTTTGACCCCCACATATGCTGTCAACCACATGAATTCCCAAAGAACCAATATATTATCTTTTTTTCTGCGTCATCCGCGTTAATCTGCGTCCCATTTACAGGGGTAAAAGAAAAAAACGGACGCGGATAAATGCAGATGACGCGGATTAAATATATTATCTTTTTATCTGCGTCATCCGCGTTAATCTGCGTCCCATTCACAAGGATAGATGATGACTACACCAACCCGCCTTTACGACGCTTACATCTTTGACCTGGACGGCACGGTGTATCTGGGAGAATCGTTATTGCCCACGGCCGGGCAGACGATTACCCGGCTGCGGGCATGGGGCAAACGCACCGTTTTCCTGTCCAACAATCCCACCCAAACCCGCGAGCAGTACGCCCAAAAGCTGACCCGTCTCGGCCTGCCCACCCCGACCGAGGATGTAATCAATTCCTCGCTGGTGATGGTGAATTATTTGCGCCAGACGATGCCGGGGGCACGGCCGTATGTCGTCGGCGAGTCATCGTTGTGCCAGGAATTGGAACGGGGCGGCTTCCAACTGGCCCAGACAGCGGCGGAAACGGACGTGGTCATCGCCAGTTTTGACCGCACCTTCACCTACCACAAGCTGCAAGTCGCCTTCGACGCCATTCGCCGGGGGGCGCATTTTGTGGCTACCAACGCCGACCGCTACTGCCCCGTGCCCGGCGGCGGCGAGCCGGATGCGGCGGCCATTATTGCCGCCATTGAAGCCTGCACCAATACCCCGGTGGAGGCGGTGGTGGGCAAACCTTCCCGCCACATGGCCGACGCCATTTTGCAACTGGTGGGCCTGCCGCCGGAACGCTGCCTGATGACCGGCGACCGGCTAGAAACAGACGTGCGCATGGGACTGGAAGCGGGTATGGCCGCCGCCCTCACCCTGACCGGGGCGACAACGGAAGCGGATTTGGCGGCTACGGCCGTGATCCCCACCTACATTTTGCACCAACTGGCGGATTTGTTGCCCAGTTCCTTCTTCCCATGACAAAACCATTTCTCCTGGGCATAGACCAGGGCACCAGCGGCAGTAAGGCCGTGATCATAGATGACGCGGGGCAGGTTCGTGGTTTTGGGGCACGGCCGTTGGCCCGGCTACATCCCCATCCTGACTGGGTGGAACAGGAACCGCAGGTCGTCGCCGCCGGGGTGCAGGCGGCTATCGCCGACGCCCTGGCGCAGGCCGGTTGCCACCCGGCGGACATTGCCGCCTGCGGCATTGCCAGTCAACGCAATACCGAATTTGTGTGGGACAGTCGCAACGGCCGTGCCCTGGGCAATGCCATTACCTGGCAAGATTTACGCAGTCTGCCCCTGCTGGCCGAGATTCAAAACCTACCCTGGGCCGGTGAACTGCGCCATCGGTTGGGGTATGCCCCCGGCCCCTACATGAGCGCCCTGCACCTGGCCTGGCGGCTGCGGCAGGATACGGCCGTGATTGAAGCTGCCCAATCCGGCCATTTGCGCGTGGGACTGTCGGCTACCTGGCTGATTCAGGCCATGGGGCAGCCAGCCGGGCATCTCATGGATCGTTCGCTGGCGCAGGCCACCGGTTTATACGATTTTCGCCGTCATGTATATTGGGATGAATGGCTGGATTGGATTGGCGTCAGCCACCGCAGTTTGCCTCAGGTAACACCCACGGTACACGAGTACGGCGCGCTGACCCTGCATGGGGCAGACGGCCGTAGCGCCGCCGTGCCCGTCCTGGCCATGATTGGCGACCAGCAGGCAGCGCTATTTGGGCATGGCTGTCGCCAGCCGGGGCAGGCGGAATGTACGCACGGCACATCCAGTTATCTGAAGGTGTTTGTGGGCGCGGAACCGCCGGATGTAGCCGGGGTAAACAACTATTACGCCTGGGAACTGCACGGCCGTCAGCATTATTACCTGGAAGCGCCGACCACCGTTAACGGCGCGGCGCTGCGCTGGCTGCGCGACAATCTGCAACTGATCCACAATTATAATGAATTAGATGCTTTGGCCGGGCAGGTGGCGAGCAGCGATGGCCTGTTTTTTATCCCCGCTTTCACCGGCCTGAACGCCCCATTTGACGATGCGCAGACACGCGGCACACTGCTGGGGCTGACGCTCGGCCACCAGAAAGCGCACATCGCCCGCGCCTTTTTGGAATCTATCGGCTGCCAGATGCGGTTGATCCTGGCGGAGATTGAGCAGAACACGGCCGTGCATGTGCCCGAACTGCGCATCGGCGGCGGCGTCTCTGCCAGCAACGTGGCCTGCCAGATTCAGGCCGACCTCACCGGCATCCCCGTGCTGCGCCCCACCTTCACCGAAACGACCGCCTGGGCGGCGGCCCTATTGGCCGGGTTGGGCGCGGGCGTGTGGGCAGACGAAACGGCCGTGCCCCTGCCCGCCGCCGACCACACCCGCTTTGAACCACAACTGGCGGAAACGGCCGTGCGGCCCCTCTACCACCGCTGGCAGCAGGCAGCGGCATTGATGCGGGAGTGGTATGTATGAAATTTGGTGTCTGTTATTACCCCGAACAATGGCCGGAAGAGCGGTGGGCGACGGATGCCCGGATGATGCGTGAAGCCGGGCTTGAGATGGTGCGTATTGCCGAGTTTGCCTGGGCCAAGATGGAACCGGCCGACGGCCGTTACGATTGGGAGTGGCTGGACAGAGCTATCGAAACGCTGGCAGCCGCCGGGCTGGACGTGATCCTGGGCACACCCACGGCCGCGCCGCCAGCCTGGCTCAGCCATGCCCACCCCGATGTGCTGCGTATGGACGCAAACGGCCGTACCCGCCAACACGGTACCCGCCGCCACGTCTGCCCCAACAGCCCCACCTACCGCCGCTACAGCCGCCGCATTGTGCGTGAAATGGTGCAGCGGTACGGCCGTGAGCCGGGCATCATCGGCTGGCAAATTGATAACGAGTTTGGCGGCGGCAAATCGGGGCGCTGTTACTGCCCCCACTGCGCCGCCGCCTTCCGCGCCTGGCTGCAAACCCGGTACGGCGACATCACTGCCCTGAACGACGCCTGGGGCGCGGTTTTCTGGTCACAAACCTATGGCGATTGGGCCGAAATCATGCCGCCCGACGACCGCATTGACAAGAAAAACCCCGGCCACCTGCTCGATTACTACCGCTTTTGCTCGGACAGTATTGTCAGCTACCAGCAAGAGCAGATAGACGTTATCCGCAGCGGCGCGCCGGGCCGCTTTGTCACCCACAACTTCATGGGGCTGTTCCGCGATGTGAACCAGTTTGACCTGGCCGCGCCGCTCGATTTTGCCACCTGGGACAACTACCCTACCGGCAACCCGGAACGGTGGCACGGCCGTTTGCAACCACCAGAACCCACCGACCCTATTGACTATGCGCACGATGCCGGCGAGCCGATCATCACCGGTATGGCCCATGATTTGATGCGGGGGTTACGGCAACGGCCGTTCTGGATCATGGAGCAGCAGTGTGGGCACATCAATTGGGGCGAACTGAATCCGGGCATTCAACCGGGCACGGTGCGGCTGTG
Organism: Chloroflexota bacterium; assembly: GCA_014584575.1. Taxonomy (GTDB): domain Bacteria; phylum Chloroflexota; class Anaerolineae; order Promineifilales; family Promineifilaceae; genus CAADGU01. The sequence goes on along the minus strand of JACTMP010000058.1, from coordinate 20,705 downwards.
GTGCTGGCACGCCCTGGCGCATGGCGCGGACGCCATCCTCTTTTTCCGCTGGCGGGCCAGCCTCTTTGCCCAGGAACAGTATCACTCCGGCCTGCTGCGGCACGACGGCCGTGCCGACGTGGGCCTGGCCGATTTGCAAATGATGGTCGCCGAACAGGGGCAGATGCGCCACTTAACGACCCAACCTGTACACACAGAGGTCGCCATTTTGTGCCAGTATGACGATCTGTGGGCGCTGCAAGAACAGCCGCACCGCGCCGATTTTGATTACTGGCGGCACAGCTATGCCTTTTACCATGCGTTGCAGCGGATGGGCATCCCGGCGATCCTGGTTCCGGCGACGGCCGATTTGTCGCCATACAAACTGGTCATCGCGCCCACGTTGCACCTGGCGACGCCGGAGATAACCGCCGCTTTGCAGCACTACGTGGCGGCGGGCGGCCATTTGCTGTTGGGGGTGCGGTCGGGTTTTAAGACGGGTAGCAATCTGGTGACGGCCGTGCCGCTGCCCGGCCTGCTGCGGGAACTGACGGGTGTGACGGTGACGGATTGGCAATCTTTACCACTCTCCACGGATTGGGAACTACACAGTCAGTTGCCGGGGCTGACCGGCCCGGCGAGTTATTGGGTGGAATCGTTGCGGGTGGACACGGCCGTGCCCCTGGCGCACTATGGCAATGGGGCAACGGCTATGGCGCAAAACAGCGTGGGCGACGGCCGTGTGACCACCCTCGGCTTTTACCCCACAATGGCGCAGGCAACGGCCGTGCTGCGCCACCTGATCGCCCAAGCCCACATCACCCCCCTGGCCGACGAGCTACCGCCCGGTCTGGTTGCCGCCCGGCGGGGCGAGGTTACAATCCTGCTCAATTTTGCGGCACGGCCGTTGACCGCCATCATCAACCAACAACCGGTCACCGTCCCCGCCCGCAATGTGACCTTAATAGAGACCACTACAACGTGATGCGTGATACGTGACCTTCCGGTCACGTATCACGCATCACGTAAATTACGGAGGAACCATGCCTAAAATTACCTTTCTCGGCGCGGGCAGCACTGTTTTTGCCAAAAACCTGCTCGGCGACATACTCAGTTTTCCTGAACTGGCCGAATCACACATTGTGCTACATGACATTGACGAAGAGCGGATGCGCACCAGCGAAATTGTGGCGCATAAGGTGGCCCAGGCGGTGAACGCCCGCCCCACTGTGACCACCTCGCTGGATCGGCGGGCGGCGCTGGACGGGGCCGATTATGCCATTTGCATGATTCAGGTGGCCGGTTACAAACCGGGCACGGTCATTGATTTTGAAATCCCCAAGAAGTACGGCTTGCGCCAGACCATTGCCGACACATTGGGCATTGGCGGCATCATGCGCGGCCTACGCACCATCCCCGTTCTGCTAGAGATGTGCGCGGATATGGAGGAGTTGTGCCCGGACGTGACCTTTCTCAACTATGTGAACCCGATGGCCATGAACTGCTGGGCCATTAGCGAGGCCAGCGACATCCAGACGGTGGGTTTGTGCCACAGTGTGCAGGGCACGGCGCACCAACTGGCGCGGGATTTGCGCCTGCCGTATGAAGAGATCAACTATTTGTGCGCGGGCATCAACCACATGGCCTTTTATCTGACCTTTGAGCATGTGACCGAAGCAGGCCGTACCGACCTCTACCCGGCGCTGCACAAAGTCTACGAGGACGGCCGTGTGCCCGACTGGAACCGCGTGCGTTACGAGATGCTGCGCCGCCTGGGCTACTTCGTCACCGAATCCAGCGAACATTTCAGCGAATACGTGCCCTGGTTCATCAAACGGGACCGCCCCGACCTGATTCAGGATTTCAACATTCCCCTGGACGAATACATCACCCGCTGCGAAAACCAGATCGCCGCCTGGGAGCAGATGCGGGCCATCTTTGAAGCCGAGGACATCCCGCTGGCAGTGGAGCGCAGCGAAGAGTACGGCTCGCTCATCATCCACAGCATGGAAACAGGCCAGCCGCGTGTCATCTACGGCAATGTGCCCAATTATGGCCTGATTGACAACCTGCCCGCCGGCTGCTGCGTGGAAGTGCCCTGCCTGGTAGACCGCAACGGCATCCAGCCGACGCAGATTGGCAGCCTGCCGCCCCATCTGGCGGCGCTGATGCAAACCAACATCAACGTGCAGGCGCTGACCGTGGAAGCCGCCCTCACCGGCAAGCGCGAACACATCTACCACGCTGCCATGCTCGACCCGCACACCGCCGCCGAACTCTCCCTCGACCAGATTTGGGCGCTGGTGGATGATTTAATTGCCGCGCACGGGGAGTGGCTGCCGGAGTTCTGGTAGCCAGGATCAACCGCTCAGCGCCAGGCAATGGGGAGGTGTCGCTTGAGCAACCGGAACCGTTTTACCTTGTACCTGTCGCATCGGGCACGAGTTATGACGCGCCCTCCGCTTTCTGTTATACTCCTATTGAGTGTGAACCATTTTAAGGAAAGGGAAAAGGCTCTTGGAGATTGTCGGTCAGCGGAAATCAGATCAATCTCTAATCTCCAATCTCTAATCACATCTCTACGGAGAACAAACCATGAATCCATCGAATGTCAGCCGCTGGTTCGTCTACCTTCTAATCGGGGTCGCCATGATGGCGCTGCTGTGGAGCTATAGTTCGAACTCGACGCAAAAGTCGGAAATATCCATCAGCCAGTTGGCGCAGCAAATAAAGGCAAATGAAATTGAGCAGATCGTAGTGGCGGGCAACGGCCGTAGCATCACCATCACCTACGCCGACGCCAACCAGCCGGAAACCCAGGCCAGCATCAGCAATGTCACTTCGTTGGAAGAAATGCTGGCGTCCTATGGCATTACTTACGAGGATTACGCCGACGGCCGTCCCACCATCGCCTACCAAAGCCCCAGCCAGTGGATGGGGCTGCTCACCACCGCCGGCCTCTTCCTGCCCGCCATCATCATGATCATCTTCATCTACATCATCATGCGCCAGGCGCAGGGCAGCAACAACCAGGCCATGTCCTTCGGCAAAAGCCGCGCCCGCATGTTCACCGGCGACCACCCTACCGTTACCTTCAGCGACGTGGCCGGTTGTGACGAAGCCAAAGAAGAATTGCAAGAAGTCGTCGAATTCCTCAAAGAGCCGGAGAAATTTGTCAGCTTTGGCGCCCGCATTCCCAAAGGGGTGCTGCTGGTCGGCAGCCCCGGCACGGGCAAGACGCTGATGGCCAAAGCCGTTTCCGGCGAAGCGGGTGTGCCCTTCTTCTCCATCGCCGGTTCCGAGTTTGTGGAAATGTTTGTCGGCGTGGGCGCCAGCCGGGTACGTGACCTGTTTGAGCAGGCTAAACGGCACAGCCCGTGCATCATCTTTGTAGATGAAATTGACGCCGTCGGGCGGCATCGCGGCGCAGGGCTGGGCGGTTCGCACGACGAACGGGAGCAGACCTTGAACCAGATTTTGGTGGAAATGGACGGCTTCGACACCGACACCCACGTTATCATTCTGGCGGCCACCAACCGGCCTGACATTCTCGACCCGGCGTTGATGCGCCCCGGCCGTTTTGACCGGCGCGTGGTTATTGACCGGCCCGACATTCGCGGCCGGGAAGCGATTTTCAAAGTCCACCTGCGCGGTAAACCGGTCTCCTCCAACGTCAGCATCAGCACGCTGGCTAAAGCGACGCCCGGTTTTGTGGGCGCGGACATCGAAAACACAGTCAATGAAGCCGCTCTGTTGGCCGCCCGTCGCAACAAAAAAAGTATCGGCATGTCCGAATTCCACGACGCCGTGGAGCGTGTGCAGCTTGGCCCAGAACGGAAGAGCCGCGTCATTACCCCGGAAGAAAAAGAGGTCATCGCCTATCACGAAGCGGGGCACGCCCTGGTGAGTCATTTCCTGCCGGACGGGATGCCGCTGCGCAAAGTGACCATTGTGCCGCGTGGCATGGGGCTGGGGCTGACGTGGTATATGGAAGATGACAAACTGCTGCCCACTAAATCGCAGTTGAAAGCGCGGATTGCCGGGGCGCTGGGTGGGCGCGTGGCCGAAGAAATTGTGTACGGCGAGATTACGGCCGGAGCCAGCAATGATTTGCAACAAGTGACAAAAATTGCCCAGACGATGGTGACGCAATATGGCATGAGCCGGGAGTTGGGGCCGCGTGTGTATGGGCAAAAGCAGGAGATGGTCTTTTTGGGGCGGGAAATCAGCGAACAGCGGGATTATTCGGATGCGGTGGCCGAAAAGATTGATGGTGAGGTGCGGCAAATTATTGACACGGAGTATGAACGGGCGCGCCAGATCTTGACGGAAAATCGGGCGGCGCTGGATCGCATCGCCACGACGCTGCTGGAGGTCGAAACGCTGGACGCGGATGAGTTTGTGGCCATTGTGGAGGGGCGCGAATTGCCATCGGGCGAAACGCAAACGTCACGACCCGAAGCTGCTTCGGATTCGCCGTCTGCGCCCGAATCCCCCAATGCCGCCGGTCGTAAGACCCCCAAGTTGGACCCTTCGCCTTCACCGGTGTAAGAAGAGATGGGGTGATGGGGTGATGGGGTGATGGGGTAATCGCCAGTATCAAATTACTCAATTACCCAATTACTCAATTACCAATACCCCAAAGAAGGTATGAGCAGTTCCCTGACTGACATTTTGGCGTTTATTAACGATCTGTTGCAGGCGGTGATCGTGATTTTTGGCACGGCCGTTGTCCTCTATAACCTGGGGCGCGCCCGCCGGGATCGTGTCACCCGCTCGTTTTGCGCCCTCATCTCCTTTGTCATCATCACCTACTTTGCCGAGACGCTGGTGAGCCAGGCGTTAGTGCCAGTGTCGGCCGAGATTTTGCTGCGGCTGGAATGGGTGGGCATTGCTATGGTGCCGGCGGCGCAGTTCCATCTATCAGATGCGCTGCTGGTGACAACCGGCGCCATTTCCCGCCGCCGCCGTTTGCTGGTGCGGGCCGGGTATATCAGCGGGATGGTGTTTTTGGGGCTGGTGTTGTTCACCGACTATATCGTCACCACGTCGGCCAATCTGTTAATCAGCGAGACACGGCATCTGGACGCCGGGCCGTTTTTTGCCGTATTTGTGATCTATTTTTGGGCTGTCACCGCCGCCAGCATTTACAACGTCTGGCGGGCGCGCCACCGCTGCCTGACGCGCACCACCCGCCAACGCATGACAACTACGCTGCTGGTTTTTCTGGCTGCGCCGCTGGCCGTTTTCCCGTATCTCATTCTGAGCAGCAACGCCTTGCGAGGCGAACTCCCCATCTGGCTCTGGCTGGTGGTCATTACCGGCAATGTGGTGGTGGGCATCATGTTTGCCATTATGACTGCACACCTGATTTATTTTGGCGCGGCTTCGCCAGACCGGGTGGTGCGAGTAAAGCTGTTTAAGTTTATGGCGCGGGTGCCCATGGCAGCTTCTATTGTGCTGGTGGTCTATGTCGTGGTGCAGCGAATCAGTCCGGGAATTGGTATTCCGGTGGAAACGGCCGTCGCCGTGGCCATCGTAGCCACCGTGATGCTGGTGGAGTGGGCGATCCATGCCTATAAACGGCCGTTGGAACGTTTTTTCCACCTCAATAATGACCCCGACGTGCAGCGCATCCAGCAGTTGAGCGAGCGGCTGCTGACCACCAGTGACCTGCACCAATTTCTGGACAGTATTCTGGCAGCCACCTGCGAGGCGCTGCGCACGCCGACTGCTTTTGTGGTGGCCATGACGGCCGGCGGGCCACAAATTGAATCCCTCATCGGCCCGTTGACCGATTCGGAAACACTGCTGCAACAGGATAACTGGCAGCATTTGGCCCATGCCAACGGCGAAGAAGAGGCAGAGCTGCATACGGTGGATGGGTTTATTGTGTGGCAGGAGTATTGGCTACGGCCGTTGCACAGTCGCCACCGGGATGATCTGCTGGGCATCCTGGGTATTCGCGCCCGCACCGCCGCGCCCGACCTGAGCGAACAGGAATGGCGCATCCTGGATAACCTGGAAGACCAGATTGCCGCGGCGCTGGAAGACCGCATTTTGCAGCAGGAAGTGTTTGCCGCCGTCGAAGGGCTGCTGCCGCAAATCATCGCCTTGCAGCAGCGGCGCAGTGAGGCAACGTTTGGTGGGCTGCCGGTACTCACGGCCGTGTCCAGCGCCGATACCGTCGTAGATGACCCCGAATTTAACAGCATGGTGCGCGACGCCCTGCGCGACTACTGGGGCGGCCCCAAACTGACCAAAAGCCCGCTGATGCGCCTGCAAATTGTGCAACAGGCCATGGCCGAACACGACGGCAACGCCACCAAAGCATTACGCGCCATCCTCAGCGACGCCATCGAACTGCAAAAACCGGAAGGGGAGCGCAACCTGACCACCGGTGAGTGGATTCTCTACAACATTCTGGAACTGAAGTTTGTGCAGGGGCAGCGGGTGCGCAACGTGGCCCGCCGCCTGGCGATGAGCGAATCCGACCTCTACCGCAAGCAGCGGGTAGCCATTGAAAACGTGGCCAGCACCATCAGCGAACTGGAAAAAGCGGCGCTGAGTGAGCCGCAAGAGGAGATGGTAGAGGTGATTGGGTAATTGGAGATTGGAGATTAAGAAGCTACCCCCTCACCTGCTCACCCCCTCACCCCCTCACTTCAAGCGCAGCAAGGCCAGCAGCCGCTGCCGCCCCTGTTCAATTTCCAGTCGGCGCAGCCGCCAGGTACCGACGATACCATAGGGCAGGAAGAGGACGATGAGGATGTACACTACCCCCAACAGGAAGTCGGCGGAGTTGCCGAAGTAACGGTCCAGGAAATAGTCGAGCAGGCGAAAAACGGCCGCACCCACAATGGCCCCCGTCAACGTACCCACCCCACCAATTAAAATGATAAGCAGCGCCGCCACCGTCCAGCCCAGCCCGGCCACATTGGGGCTGACGATGGGTTGATGAACGGTGTGCAGGAATCCGGCGAACACGGCCGTTAACGACGACACCAACAGCACCACCATCTTAAATTGCCAGGCGTTGTAGCCCAACATGCGCGCCCGCCCTTCATTCTCCCGCACCGCCACACACACCCGGCCCGTTGGCGAATCCACAAAACGGCGATAAATCAGGTAAATAAAAAAGAGCGCAAACAGGGCCAGCAGATAGAGCCGCAGCCGTTCACTGTTGGTATTCAGCACCGCGGGTACAATCACCCCCTGCAACCCCACATCCGCCCCCGTCCAGCCCTGCATCTCGCTGGACATGACGATGATCTGGAAGACGGCGGCAATCCCCAGCGTCACCAGGGCAAAGGTGATGCCCTGCACCCGCCACAAGACCAGCCCAAACAACAATGCCTGCACCAGCGCCACCACTACCAGCCCCAATAACGTCTGGCCGATACCCCATTGCAAACTCTTAAACGCGATGCCGGTGAAATAGGCGCCGGCCGCAAAAAACATGGCGTGCCCAAAGGAGAGGATGCCGGTAATACCCAACACCAGGTCATAACTCAGGGCAAAGATCGCCAGGATGAACACTTCAATGAGCAACCCCTGGAAAAATTTGGCGTTGCCTGGATTGTTCGCCAGCACATCCCCGGCCGACTGCCCATCTAGCAAGGCAATGATAAAGGGCAGCAAAACCATCAGCGCCAGCAGCGTCAACAGCGCCTTGTTGCCTTTCATCCAGGCGACCAGGCCATTCTCCGGTTTATAGGTGGTTTGTGCTATGTTTTGCATCGTTATCTGGTGTTGTAGACATCCGATTTCTCAAGCAACCAATGGCTGCCGAAATCGGATGTCTCTAGGAAATCAATCACTCCGACCCAACAACCCATTTGGCAGCAGCAGCAAAATAATGACCATCAACAACAAAACGGAGGCAGGTACCAGCGGCGGCGAGGGTTTGAACGGCTCGGCCAGGAAGGGCAGGTTGATGCCCAACTGCCCATATTTAATGATGAACTGCTGGAGCAAGCCAACCAACAATGAACCTATGGCCGCGCCGGGAAAACTGGTCAGGCCGCCAATGGCCAGGGCAATGAGGGCCAGCAGCAAAAATTGGGTACCCATGCGTGTGGAAAGGCCGGTGGCCGGCGCGGCCAGGATGCCGCCAAAAGCAGCCAGCGCCACCCCCAATGCAAACACAAAGGTGAAAACCAGGCGCACGTTGATGCCCAACGCCTGCACCATCTCCCGGTCTTGTACGCCGGCGCGGATGATCATGCCGATGCGGGTGCGTTGCAGCAGCAGCCAGATGACCATCAGGACGATGAGGCCCATGAGGATGATGAAAATTTCGTTGTAGGTGCGCACACGGCCGTCAAACAAGATCACCGTGGCGCATTTGTTCACCAGCCAATCGCCAAAGCTGGTCGCCGGGCAACCTGCCCCCGACCCGTCAAACAACCCCGCCTTAGGCATGGTAAATTCCGGCCGCCCCCAGACGGTGCGCACCACCTCGATGATGATAAAGCTGATGCCCAACGTCATCATCAGTTGGTAAATGGGGCGGGCGTATAACGGCCGTATCAACGTCACCTCGATCAGCCCGCCCAGCGCAAAACCCATCAGCAGAACCACCCCCATGGCCACAAAAAAGCGGGCGGTACTGCTCATGTTCAGCAGCACGGCCGTTAGATTGTCATTCGCCAGCAAAAAGAGCAGCGTCACCGCCAGTAGCACGAACGCGGCCACGATGGGCCGCCGGTTATACTGTTTGCTGGCCGCGCCTGGCTGCCGGCGGACTTCAAAACCGGCCAGCGCCAGACCCAACACCAGACCGCCCACCAGCACACCGCCTATGCCCAGGAGGATGTCTGTGAGTACGGCCGTACTCTCCGGCAGGCGCAAATTCCCCTGGCTCAGCGCCAATGAAAAAGTGATCGGGCTGTCCGCATACACCTCCGGGTCCCAAATAACAATCGGATACGTGGTCAGCGCCAGGTACAAGAGCGCCAGCGCCGCCAGCAGCGCCAGCCAGGGCCAGACGCGCCAGACCCGCGCCGAAAAGGTGCGCCGGGCAATCAGCGCCCGCCAAACGGGCAGCAGCACCAATCCCACCATCAGCGCCAGCAGCAGCGGCGTCACATCCACAAACGTATCCGGGCGCACAAACACCGTCCAGCCCACATATGCCCCCAGCATAAACAGTTCGCCGTGCGCCAGGTTCAGCACATCCATCAGCCCAAAAATCAGCGACAAGCCGGCAGCCACCAGGAAAACGAGCATGCCCGTCGCCAACCCGCGCAGCACGGTAATCAGCCAATCCTCGGTGGGCATCCCTTGCACGGCCGTCATAAACAGCACCGCCAGCACCACAAACGTCGCCACCCGTACCCGGTTCTTTTTCAAACTCGCCATAACTATCCCATCACATCAGGCCACACCTAGATACCGGTGTATCAAGGCGCGATCCTGCACCAATTCGGCCATCAACCCGGTTCGCACCGTCTGGCCTTCGTCAATGATCACATACCGCTCGGCCAGTCTGCTGGCAACCACAAAATTTTGCTCCACCAGCAACACCGTCGTGTGCGCCGCCAGTTGGCGAATGGCGGCCATCATCTGCTCGATGATGACCGGCGCCAGCCCCTCGCTCGGTTCGTCAATCAGCAGCAGGTCATTGTCCGGCACCAGGGCGCGGGCCACCGCTAACATCTGCTGCTGCCCGCCGGACAAATTCGTGCCCGGCAATTTGATCAGCCGCTTCAAATCGGGAAACAGGGTGAAGATAAACTCCTCTTTGCGTGCCAGGTCTCCTTTTTTGCGCTCGGCAATCTGCAAATTTTCGCGCACGGTCAGGTCACGAAAAATGGCGCGGTGTTCGGGCACAAAGCCGATGCCCATGGCGGCAATGTCAAAGGAGCGACGGCCGTTAATCTCTTCCCCCTTAAACAACACCCGCCCTTCACGCGGCGGCGTCAGCCCCAGGATGCTCTTGAGCGTCGTCGTCTTGCCTGCGCCATTACGGCCAAGCACGGCCGTAATGCTGCCCGCCGCCGCCGCCAATGACACCCCTTCCAGGATGTGGAACTGGCCGATGAAGGTGTGGATGCCCTGGACTTCTAAAATGTTGGTCATAATCTATCCTGACAGGGTGACAAGGTGGCAAGGTGAAGGGGTGAAGGGGCGATAAGGTGCATTTTCACCGTGTCACATGTCACCGTGTCACCCCATCATCCCCGTTCCGTACAACTCGCCCAGATACGCGGTCTGCACGGCCGTGTTCGCCGCAATTTCCGCCGGCGTACCTTCGGCCAAAACCGCACCCTGGTGCATCACCGTAATCCTGTCCGAGACGCTCATCACCACATTCATGTTATGCTCCACCAGCATCACCGTCTTGTGCCCGGCGGCCTGAATCTGCTGGATGAGCGCCATTAACTCCGGCACCTGCTCCGAGGCCATGCCCGCCGTTGGTTCATCCAGCAGCAGCAGTTCCGGGTCAGGCGCCAGAATCATGCCCAGTTCCAGTTTGCGCTGCGCCCCGTGCGGCAGCATCCGCGCCAGCTTCAGCCCATCTTCGGCCAGCCCCACCTGCTCCATCACTTCCCAGGCGCGGGTGGCATACTGCCGGTAGTGGTTGGCGGAACGTAACAGCTTAAAGTTGTCTCGCCCCAATGCCTGCGCCGCCAGCCGGATATTCTCAAACACCGTCAGGTTGGGGAAAATGTTGGTGATCTGGAAGGAACGGCCGATACCCAAATGCGCCGTTTGGTGCAGCGGCAGCCGGGTAATGTCCCTGCCTTTGAAAAAGACACGGCCGTTGGTCGGCGCAATGTTGCCACTGAGCAAGTTAAAAAAGGTGGTCTTCCCGGCCCCGTTTGGGCCGATGATCGAATGGAGTGAACCGGCCTGCACCTGAAGGCTCACATCATCCACCGCCACCAGCGCTCCAAACTCGCGGCGCACCTTTTGCGTCTCCAGAATTACGTTATTATTCATTCCACTCTTTGACACGGTGACAAGGTGCATTTCCTTGTCACCGTGTCACCCTGTCACCAGGTCATCTTGTCACCCTCCACTCAAACTACCCACCGGCAAGTCGCCGCAGCGATCTTGCAGCGCCTCCGGCAGCAGGCAGGGTACTTCGGGCCGGTTTGTTTCCACCAGTTCAAAGAAGCGGAACTCCGGATCATCCACATTCAACAGCGTGGCAATGTACATATCCTGAATCGCCACATGATCTTCCGGGCGGATGGTGAGCGTGCCTTTCGGCCCTTCAAACTCGGCGCCTTCCAACGCCGCCAACAGCGCTGCGGCGCTGGCGTCGCCGCCGGTTGCCCGCAGTGCGTGGGCAATGAGCAGCGCCGCATTCATGGCGTCGGCGTCGAACAGGTCAGGCGGAACATTGTACAGTTCCATTGTTTTGCCCACCAGCCACTCGTTGATCTCGTTATCCGGGAAAGTGTAGTGGTAGAGCGTGCCACTGGTTTGCCCAATGGCAGTAGCGAAGAAAGCGGGCATGACCACGTTGTCCACAAAACCGGCGGCCATTGGAATCTCATCGGCCGCGCCGGAGTCCTGGTATGCCTGGTACAGCGGCACAAAACCACCACCCGCCCAGGTGACGATGAGCGCTTCCGCGCCGGCGTCTATGGCATCAAACACCTGATCCATGTAAGGCGTAAAGTCTGTGGTATCGGCCGGGGCAAAGATGTCTGGGGCAACGAAGTTACCACCGTACAAGGTGCACGCGTCACGAAAAGCGGCGGCGCTGCCCTGACCAAAGCTGTAGTCAGGCGCAATTTGCACAAAGTTGCTGTATTGGCTGGTCAGGTATTCGCAGATGTTCACCGCATCTTGATAATTGTTGCGGCTGGTGCGGAAGGTGTATTCGTTGAAGCTGACACCGGTAATGTCGTTGGCCGCTGCCGGGGCCACAATGAGGGGAATCTGGTTTTCCCGCGCCAATTCCTGCAGTGTGGCCGTCGCCCCGGAGCTAACGGTGCCCACCAGGATGTCTACCCCTTCCACTTCAATCAGTTCACGGCCGACGGTGGCCGTCGTTTCCGGGTTGCTCTGGTCATCACGGATAAACAGTTCAATGGGGCAATCATCCAATTGGAAGGTGGTGCTGGCCGCGCCGGCCACACCGGGCGCACCGCTGGCATATTCCAGCCCCAGCGGGAAGCTGCGCAGCACATGGGCGCCATAGATGGCTAACGCGCCGGTCTGGTCGGTGATCAGACCAATTTTGACGGGTTCGCTGCACACGGCCGTGCCTGCCGCCATCTCTTCTACTGGCTCCGCCGCTTCCGTCATCGCCACATCACCCAACGTGCCAATGGGCAGGTCGCCACAACGATCCTGCAACCCTTCCGGCAGCAAGCAGGGCACATTGGGCCGGTTTGTCTCCACCAGTTCAAAAAACTTGAATTCCGGATCGGTCACATTCAGCAGCGTGGCAATGTACATATCCTGAATCGCCACATGGTCTTCGGGGCGAACGTAGACTGTTCCCTTCGGCCCGGCAAACTCCATCCCTTCCATCGCCGGGATGAGGGCATCGGCGCTGGTCTCGCCGTTGGTGGCCTTGATCGCTTCCACCAGCATGATGGCCGCGTTCATGCCGTCGGCATCAAACAAATCGGGCGGCACGCCAAAGCGGGCTATCGTCTGCTCCACCAGCCAGTCGTTGATGGCATTGTCCGGGAAGGTGTAATGGTAGAGCGTGCCGCTGGTCTGGCCGATGGCGTTGGCGAAAAAGGCAGGCATAACCACATTGTCCACAAAACCGGCGGCCATGGGAATCTCATCGGCCGCGCCCGTGTCCTGATACGCCTGGTAAAGCGGCACAAAACCACCGCCCGCCCAGGTAACGATGAGCGCCTCGGCGCCCGCATCAACCGCGTCTAACACCTGATCCATGTAGGGGGTGAAGTCGGTGGTATCGGCCGGAGCGAAGATGTCCGGCGCGACAAACGTGCCGCCAAAGAGGGTGCAGGCGTCGCGGAAAGCGATGGCGCTGCCCTGCCCAAAGCTGTAATCGGGCGCGATTTGCACAAAGTTGTCGTATTGCGAAGCCAGATATTCGCACATGTTCACCGCGTCCTGGTAATTGGTGCGGCTGGTGCGGAAGCTGTATTCGTTGAAGGTGGCGCCGGTCAGGTCATTGGCAGCGGCGGGGGCGGCAATGTGGACAATGCCGTTCTCGCGGGCCAATTCTTGCAGCGAAGCAGTCGCTCCAGAACTAACGGTGCCCACCAGCACATCCACGCCGACCACTTCAATCAATTCACGGCCGACGGTGGCGGTGGTTTCCGGGTTGCTCTGGTCATCACGGGTGTAAACCTGGATTTCGCAGTCGCCGAGCATGTAGGCGGTATAGCCGCTGCCTTCGGTGGCGGCGCTACCGGTGGCGTATTCCATGCCCAACGGGAAACCGCGCAGGATGTGTGCCCCATAAATCGCCAGGGCGCCGGTCTCGTCGGTGATCAGGCCAACTTTGATCGGTTCGGCGCAGGTCAGGCCGGCGGCTGGCTCCTCGGCGACGGGTTCTTCGGCAGGCACGGCCGTTGCCGGTGCATCCGTCGGCGCTGTTTCGGCGGCCTCTGTGGTTGGCGGCACAGCCGTCGGCGTGACAGCTTCTTCGCTGCCACCGCAGGCCACCAATGCCAGCAACAAACCCAACAATACAATCAATCTAAACCGTTTCATATTCTCCTCCGTCAATGTAGGGCGATTTTGCCAAATCGCCCTACGTAATAAGTCATCTGTCATTCCGAGCGAAGTCTGCGGAGCAAGGAATTCCTCTTACTGCACAAATGGGAGAGATTCCTCCTCAAAGACTCGTCGGAATGACAATCATGCTGAAAACAATGTCATCAATCACTCCTCCAAAAAATCGGTGATAATCTGCACGGCCGTCTCCGCCTGTTCAAATGGGAATAGGTGACCGGCGTTGGCGATCACGGCCGTGCGGCTGCCCGGTATATTCGCCGCCAACAGGTCCACATTACCCGGCGGCACCACTTTATCCTGGTCGCCGCTCATGATGAGCGTGGGGGCGGTGATGGCTGCCAGTTTGTTTTCAAAACTGGCCTCGGCGGACATCAGCCCTAATCCCACAGCCAACTGCGCCTGATAACCCGCCGGGCTGATGGGATAGGCGGCGCGGTGTTCCAGCCAGGTCTGCACAAAGGCCGGTTCCCGCCCGGCAAAACCGGGGGCGCAGCTCACCACAATGCCGTTGCGGGCGCGGGTGACGGCGTCGCTGCTGGTGTCCATCAGGATCGCCAGCGCCTCCTGGGTGACGGGGATGGCATTTGGCCCGCCAAAGTTGGTAGCAGACAGGATGAGTTTGCTGACCAGATGGGGATAGGACAAAGCAAAAGCCTGGGCCACGTAGCCACCCATGCTGTGCCCCATCACGGCCGTTTGCTCAATGCCCAACGCCGCCAACAACCCCGCCAGATCATCGGCCAACAACTGCGCCGAATAAGGGCCGGGGGTCACATCGCTGCCGCCCACGCCCCGGTTGTCATAGGTTAGCACCTGGAAATGGCGCGCCAGCCCCGGAACCAGCCGGTGCCACAGCCAGCGGTCATACCCCAGCCCGGCAATCAATACCAGCGGCGGCCCACTGCCGTTCAGGTCATAGGCGATGGTGATATGGTTAGCGGTAATGGTGGGCATGGTTGTTCTCCTGGAGAGATTGGAGATTGGAGATTAGAGATTTTTGATCTCCAATCTCCAATCTCTATTCTCTATTCTCCAAATATCGTTCCCGCAACTCCGCCTTGATCACCTTGCCGTAGGGTGAATAGGGCAGGGCGTCGGCGAAGATGATTTGTTTGGGAATCTTGTAGCGGGCCAGTTTGGCGGCGCAGAATTGCCGCAGGTCGTCGGCGGTGGGGTGCTGGTTCACGGCCGTGACCACCACCATCACCCCCACTTCTCCCCACTGCTCGTCGGCCCGGCCAATCAGGGCGCACTCGGCCACGCCGGGATGCGCCAGGAAAATGGCTTCCACTTCGGCGGCATACACATTTTCGCCGCCGGAAATAATCATGTCCTTGAAACGGCCGGCGATGGTGAAAAAGCCATCTTCGTCCATGCGGGCCATATCGCCGGTGTAAAACCAGCCATTGCGCAGGGCGGCGGCGGTGGCGGCCGGATTTTGCCAGTAGCCGCTGCACACATGCGGCCCGCGAATGATGAGTTCGCCGGTTGCGCCAGGGGGGGCGTCACGGCCGTCGCTGTCCACCAACCGCATCTCACTGTGAAAAATCGGTTTGCCCACACTGCCCGTCTTGGGCACAGACTCCGCATCCGTCATGCTGAAACAGTTGGGGCCAACTTCCGTCAGCCCATACCCCTGGCGGAGAACGGCGCCCGTCGCTTCGCGCCAGGCACCCATGAGCGAAGGTGGGCAGGGGGCGCCGCCGCTGATGAAAAAGCGCACATGCTGAAAATTGGCGGCAGCCATCGCCGGCGACTTGAGCCACATCTGAAATAGGGTGGGCACACCCAGAATAACGGTGCATTTTTCGTCCTGGATCAGGCGCAGCGATTGGTCGGCGTCAAACTCTCTGGTGAGTACGATGCGCCCGCCCAGGTAAAAGAGCGGCGTCAGAAAGGCAAACAGCCCCCCGGCATGGAACATTGGCGTAAAAACGGGCGAGACATCCTGCGCGGTCAGTTCCCAGGAGACGGCCGTGTTCACACAATTCCACACCACCTGCCGCTGCGGGATGATGGCCCCCTTGGGCCGCCCCGTCGTGCCGGAGGTATACAGAATGCAGTGCGCCGACTCGCCGCTCAGTTCCGGCGGGCGGGGCGGCTCGGCGGCCGATTGGCCCGGCAGCACCTCGGCATACCGGGCCAGGGGAACGATGTGCGGCACGCTGATCTGTGGCCGCATTTCCTGGGCAGTGGCCTCAAATTCCGGGCCAATGAGCAGAAATTGAGGGGTGCAATCATGGAGGATATACACCAGTTCCGGCGCAGCCAGCCGCCAGTTCAGCGGCGTAAAGATCGCCCCGATTTTGGCGCAGCCGTAGAATATATCCAGATAGACGACGCTGTTGTGCGCCAGGATGGAAACCCGGTCGCCATGCCCCACGCCGTAGCTTTGTAGCCAATTGGCGGCGCGGTTGGCACGGCCGTTTAGCTCCGCATAGCTGTAGCGCACCCCCGTCTCCACCTCAAACAACGCCTCCCGGTCGGGGGTTAATCTGGCCCTGCTGGTTAATAAGTCTGCTGCGTTCATACGTTGGTTCACCGTTCACCCCACTTCACAATCCCCGCCGCCCACACGTACCCAATCCCGGCGGCCACAATCGCCATCAGGTGGCCGTCTTGCAGGCGGCCCGCTTTTAAGCCTTCGCGGATGCCAAACATGGCGTCCTGTTCACCCGTATGGCCGATTTCATTCAGGTAGACGGATTGGTCAGCCGTCAGCCCCAGCCGTTGCAGCATCTCCTGATGGCCGGACGGTTTAATCAGCACCATGTTGAGGAAGTCCAGGTCGGCGCGGGTGTAGGGCGCGCCGTCCGGCTTCTGGCCTGATTTGCGCAGCGCCTCGTCCACACATTTCAGCCAGTTATCCATGCTGACGGCGTTCAGCCGGTTTTTCATCGCCTCCGGCTCTACCAGGTCAAAATAAAACAACCCGTCGCGCACCGCCTGGTCGGTGGGGAACTGCACCGTGCCACTGGCGGGCACAATCACATGTTTGCTCATGCTGCCATCCACGATGATGTGCGCCCCCAACACCTGGTTGCGCGGGTGATTTTTGCGCAACAGCATCGCCCCACCGCCCGCGCCAATGTTGAACAGGAAGCTGGTGCGGGGATTTTGGAAGTTGATGAAGTCGCTGACGCGGTAGCCACCGGCAATGAGCACGGTGTTGATTTCCGGGTCGGCCAGCATCATGTCTTTCGCCATTTTCAACGCGCCGACGGTGGTGGCGCAGCGGGCGTGGATGTCCATGGCCCAGGCGTTGCTCGCGCCCAGTTCGTGGGCCATATGCACGCCGGATGTCCAGAGCAGGTATTCGCGCCACTCTTCGGTGGTGCAGAGGATGAGGTCAATTTCCTGGGGGGCGATGCCGCTGTTTGCCAGGCATTCTTGCGCCGCTTTAATGCCCATTTCGTTGGGATGGTCGTCCGGGCCGCCCACAAATTTGCGACTGATGCCCAGCTTCTCGCGCACCACCCATTCGGGCAGCCCGGCAGCTTCGGCGATTTCTACGGCCGTGAGGTAAGTCTCAGGGGAGTATGTGCCTATGCTGACAATGCCAACAGTATCCATAGTAGGAAACGCGAACCGTGATGCGTGACGAGTGATGCGTGAGGCGTTGCGCATCATGGTTCGTGGGAAATTTCACCTCTATTCAGAGTGGGGGGAAGATAACAAAAGGGGGTTGCGCAAAAGTAACAGCGGGGAGGTGAGGCGTGAGCCGAAGCCCGATTACCTACACTGCACCTTTCGTCCAAAAATCTGCCAACAATTCCGCTTGTTTCAAAACTTTGTTGACCGACTCTGTATACTCACCTGTTTCTGGTTCATCTGGTGGATATTTGTACTTGCGCAAAATACGCTTCACCAACACCCGCAATTTTGCCTGTACACTTTCCTTGTACTGCCAATCAATAGACGTATTGCGGCGTACACTGTCTACAAGATCATGGGCGATTTGTTTGAGGATGTCATCCCCCAGCACCGCTTCGGCCGTTGGGTTATCCGCCAGCGCATCGTAAAACGCCAGTTCGTCGGTGCGTAGATTCATCTTTTCACCGCGCTTGTCTGCCTCGCGTATTTCCTGCGCCATCCTGATCAGTTCTTCGATCACTTTGGCCGAATCAATCAGGCCGTTTTGGTAGCGGCGCACGGCATCGGCGAGCATTTCCGAGAATTTGCGGCTTTGTACCAGATTGAGAGCCGAGCGGTCTTTTATTTCATCGTTCAGCAGCCGCTTGAGCAGTTCAAAGGCGAGATTGGGATGCTCCATATTCTGCACTTCGGCCAAAAAGTCATCTGAGAGAATGGAGATGTCCGGCTTCTTGATACCAGCCGCGTCAAACACATCCACTACTTCTTCGGAAATGATGGCGTCGTTGATGATTTGGCGGATTGCCGTTTCAATCTCGGCATTGGTGCGCGTTTTTTGCTGCTCGTCAAACTTGTTAAAGCGGGCTTTGATCGCCTGGAAAAAGGCGAGATCGTCGCGCACGTCGTTCGTGGCCGGATGGGGCACAGAAAGGGCGAACGCTTTTTGCAGCCGCACCACATTTTGCTTGAAGCGTTCTTTGCCGTTGCGCACTGTCTGCCCATTTTGCACTTCGGTGAGGTCGGCGATGTGGTTGGCGGCGGCAAGCATGAAGTTGAGCTTATCTTTTGGTTCCAGCGTGAAGTAACGTCGAAAATCAAACGTACCAAACATATCGACGACGATTTCATGCAGTTCCAGCATTTTGGCGACCGCTTCTTCCTGGTCGTAAGCCAGTTTGCCGCGCCCCTCGCTGGCAGTGTAAATGGCCAACGCTTTGCGCAAATCCTGGGCAATGCCGATGTAATCCACAATGAGGCCGCCGTCTTTGTCGCCGAAGACGCGGTTAACGCGGGCGATGGCCTGCATCAGGTTGTGGCCGTTCATGGGTTTGTCGATGTACATGGTGTTCAATACGGGGGCATCGTAGCCGGTGAGCAGCATGTCGCGCACGATGAGCAGTTTGAGCGGATCGGCCGGGTCTTTGAGGCGGTCGCCCAGCGCTTTGCGGCGCGGTTTGTTGCGGATGTGTTCCTGCCATTCCAGCGGATCGCTGGCCGAACCGGTCATGATGATTTTAATCGCCCCTTTGCTGTCATCGGGATCATACCAATCAGGGCGCAGCTTGATGATTTCGTCGTGCATGGCGACGCAGATGCGGCGGCTCATGCAGACAATCATGCCTTTGCCTGCCGCCGCTGTTTGCCGTGTTTCAAAATGGGCAATGAGGTCGGCGGCAACCTGTTGCAGTCGGGGCTGGCTGCCCACCACCGCCTCTTTGCTGGTCCATTTGGCAAAGCGCTTTTGCCGGTCGGTGAGTTCGTCGTCTTCGGTTATCTCTTCGACCTGCTCATCGAGGATGCGCTGTGCTTCTTCGGAGAGCTTGATTTGGGCCAGACGGCTTTCGTAGTAGATGCGCACCGTCGCACCGTCTTGCACTGCCTGCTGGATGTCGTAAACGTCTACGTAGTTGCCAAAGACGGCCTGGGTGCTGGCGTCTTCTTTTTCGATGGGGGTGCCGGTGAAGCCGATAAAAGAAGCATTGGGCAGGGCGTCGCGCATGTTGCGGGCAAAGCCGTCAATGAAATCGTATTGACTGCGGTGCGCTTCATCGGCGATGACGACGATATTGTTCCGTTCGCTGAGTTGGGGATATTCGCCCCCTTTTTCGTTGGGTAGGAACTTTTGAATGGTGGTGAAGACCACACCGCCGGAAGCCACCGCCAGCAGCTTTTTTAACTCTTCGCGGTTGGCGGCCTGGGTGGGGGTTTGGCGCAGCAGGTGGCGGCAGTTGCTGAACGTCTCGAACAACTGCTGGTCCAGATCGTTGCGGTCGGTGATGACAACGAGGGTGGGGTTGTTCATCTGCTCGGCCAGGATGAGTTTGCCCGCGTAAAAGACCATCGAGAGGCTTTTGCCACTGCCCTGGGTGTGCCAGAAGACCCCGGCCCGCTTGTCGCCGGGGGGCTGGGTTTTGACGGTAGGCAGGCCGTATGCTTCCGGTTCCTGGCGAACCATAGGCGGGGCAGGGGCAGCGGCGCGGATGGTGGAGGCAATGGCCCGGTTGACGGCGTAATATTGGTGATAGGCGGCGATCTTTTTGATCGTTTCGTCGCGGGTTTCTTCAAAGACGATGAAGTGGCGGATGAGGTCGAGCAGGGTTTGTTTGTTGAGCAGGCCGTGGATCATGGGCACCAGAGCGCTTTCGGTTTCGGGGTCTACCAGGGTGAGGCCATCGGCCGTTTTCCACTCCAAGAAGCGGCTATAGAGGCTGGAGAGGCCACCCACTTTGGCAAACCAGCCGTCGCTGATGATCAGCAGGGCGTTGGGGATGAAAAGCGAAGGGATTTGCTGTTTGTAGGTTTGCAGTTGGTTGTAGGCGGCTTGAATGTCGGCGTTTTCGTCGCTGGCGTTTTTGAGTTCGATGACGACGAGGGGAATGCCGTTGACAAAGAGCACCACATCGGGGATGCGCTTGTGGTGGCTTTCGGTGAAGACAAGCTGGTTGACGGCGACAAAGTCGTTGTTTGCGGGGTTGTCCCAATCAATCAGCCACACTTTGTCCGTTTTGGCTTTGCCGTCGCCGATGCCGAATTTAATGTCCAGACCGTCGGTGAGCATTTGGTGGAACGCCTGGTTGTTGTCCAGCAGGCTGAGGGCGTCGGCGCGCTGCGCTTTTTTGAATGCTTCGTCGCGGGCGGCGGCGGGGATGTGCGGGTTGAGCCGGTTGATGGCGGCGCGCAAACGAACAAGCAAGAAAATGTCGCCCGTGTCCCGTTCTTGAGTGTAGCCGTCTAGAATATTGGGACCGTGCAGGACGGTGTAGCCGTTGTCGTCGTGCAGGACATCAAGGGTAATTTCTTCGATTTCTGATTCATACAATGTCATTTTCATATTTACCCTTAATTGACTAAGTACAGGATTGCATAAATATGTTCCGAGAATAAAAATTTGAGATAATGGCAGGCTTGGAGGATAGACACAAGATGCGAGGACCCAAACCCCAATA
>JACTMP010000066.1 GCA_014584575.1 Chloroflexota bacterium | reverse complement strand
AGCACCCTCTTTCAGCGCATTTGGTTGGATTTAGAGGGGTACAAACGATTTGTTTGACCCCCACATATGCTGTCAACCACATGAATTCCCAAAGAACCAGCACCTTTTATACCTTCACAAAAGATTGGATGGCTGTCCCCAGCCAAAACACGAATAACATCACACATTGCTCCTCCTACCCACTATATGGACCGGTATGGCCAGGCTCCATGATTTATTGATTACTGGCCCACACTTTCTTCTTACACAAAACAGCTTATTATAATGATGAGGGTAATCATATTTTTTCCTTTTTTCAGTGTCAGTCAAGTGACACTTTACACATGATATACATGTAGTTTGACATGGGAATTCAACCCCTACAAACTGGGATCTTCCGGACCGTGCCACCCCACCTTTGTGGGATTCACGGCCGTACCCCCTCCCTTCTAACCCCGTTATACCATCCCTGAATAACGCTGGCGCGGTGAGACGCCGGCCAGAACAGAGTCCGATTACCGTTCACGGATCACGCCTCACGAATTACGGGTCACGGCCGTTGCCCATCCCCCCGCCCCTCTGTACAATGCCCACCCATGACTAACGAAATCTACGTCCCCGCCGGCGGGCCGCCCCGTGTACCGCCGCTCAGCCCGGAGATATACGGCCGTATGGGTGAAGCCAATATCTTCCTGATGATCGCCGACTTTTACAATGAACTGGAACAATCAGCCATACGCGACATGTTTCCTGACGATATGGCCGCCTCCGCCGAAAAGTCAGCCGCCTTTTTTGTGGGGCTGTTGGGTGGGCCGCCGCTTTACCACACGCGCTACGGCAACCCCATGATGCGCGCCCGCCACATGCCCTTTCCCATTGACGAAGCTGCTCGCCAGGAATGGCTGGCCTGCTTCAACCGCACCCTGGAGCGCGCCGTAGCGCACTATGATTTTCCCACCGAGCATCTGCCCGCCTTCCGCGCCTTTCTGGAAGGGTTTTCGGGGTGGATGGTGAACAAAAAGTAAGAAAGCTAAATAAGTGGGAGGTAAAAATGAACATGCGAAAGTTAGTTTTTGTGTTTGGGATAACGGCCGTTTTGTTAATGGCCGTCCTCTGGTCTGCACCCTGGGTGTCAGTTGGCGCGGCGCAAGGGCAGACCGGTTTGATTCCTACCGATCAAATCATCATCCAGTTTGAAACCACGGCCGTGGCCGGCTACCTGTCAGAGGCAAAACCAGGCGACCGGCTGCCCGTCCTGAGTCAGGTAGCCGGCGTCACGTTGACGTATAAACGGGCAATGTCTGGTGATGCGCATGTACTCAAATTAGCCGAACCGCTACCACCCGCAGAAGTAGCTGTTATCTCGGCCCGGCTCATGGCGTTGGACGGCGTTGTCTACGCTGAACCAGACCATATCAAACAAATCGTGGATCGTCCCGTGCGCACGGTTAACCTGACACCCGACGATCCCCGTTTTAACGAACAGTGGCACTACCGATACACGCCACTCACGGAGGAAGGGCTAAATTTACCACCTGCCTGGGACATCACCACCGGCTCCCCAGACACAATTGTGGCCGTTCTTGATACCGGCATTCTTGCCCACACCGATCTGGCCGGACGCACGGTACCTGGTTATGATTTTATTCACGATGTTTTTGTGGCCAATGACGGCGACGGCCGTGACCCAGACCCCTCAGACCCCGGCGACTGGGTAACACCTAATGAATGTGGCTATCCACATCCTGGCTTTGCCAGTTCATGGCATGGCACCCACGTTGCCGGAACCATAGGCGCCGCCAGTAATAACGCTTTGGGCGTCGCCGGCGTCAACTGGCAGGCAGGGATTTTGCCTGTGCGTGTTCTGGGTAAATGTGGCGGTTATACGTCAGACATTGTAGACGGAATGCGTTGGGCGGCCGGAATCCCCGTTGGCGGTGTGCCGGATAATGCAAATCCAGCCGACGTATTGAACCTGAGTCTCGGTGGGCCGGGCGCTTGTTCAACATCAGAGCAGAATGCCATCAATGATATTGTCGGCCTCGGCGCAACCATCGTGGTGGCGGCGGGGAACAGCAACGACGACGCCGGTAACTATAGCCCCGCCAGTTGCGACGATGTAATCACGGTGGCCGCCACAAACCGCACCGGTTCGCGTGCGTTTTATAGTAACTACGGCAGTGTGGTGGAAATTAGCGCCCCTGGCGGCGAAACACAGATTATTTCAAATGGCGTACTTTCCACTTTAGATAACGGCACAACCGTCCCTCTGCACAGCAACACCTATGCCTTTTACCAGGGTACAAGTATGGCTGCCCCCCATGTGGCCGGCCTGGCTTCTTTGATAAAGGGGTTGGCGCCAGCGCATACACCTGCCGAGGTTCTGCAAATCATTCAAACAACAGCACGCGATTTTCCGGCCGGTAGCAGTTGCAATACCACGATCTGCGGCGCCGGAATTGCCGACGCCTACCAGGCTATACTTGGTTCAGGCGTGACAGTTCTGCTCCCACAAACCCAAAACAATCAGGCAGGGCGTGGGCAAGTGGCCTCACACGAAATCACCCTATACAACCTCACCGGGGCGACAGATAGTTTCTCCCTCACGGTCGGCGATTATGTGTGGCAGCCCACCCTTTCTACGGAGAGTGTTGGCCCTGTAAACAATGGGGAAACGATGACCTTTACCGTCTCGGTCACGGTGCCTGTCGGCGTCGAGTGGTATATGGTGGACACGGCCGTTGTGACCGCCACCTCCATCACCGATCCCGGCAACCAATTCGCCACAGCGGCGGTAGTTACAGAGGCTTTTGCCCCACCGGCCATCACCGTGGATGCGTTGGTCGTGACAAGCACCCAGGCTGTCGGTGAAGTGATGACCAAAACCATCACGGTTAGCAACGGTAATGGCGTTACAGGCACATTCTCTATTCAACCCGCTCCCGCAAGTGTCTTTGGCTTGACCCCCTGGCTATCTGTCAATCCAATTTCCGGCGCCATTGCTTCAGAAAGTAACCAGCCTATCCACTTCACCTTTAATGCCCAGGGGCTACAGCCTGATGTTTACCAGACTCAAATCCAATTGCACAGCAATGACCCGGAAACGCCGGTTATCACCATTCCGGTGACAATGACAGTATCTGCCTCCTTTGCCATTTATTTGCCGGTATTACTGAAACCGGATAACTAAGCGGATCGCATTACTGCATGAGAAAGTAGGGGCGGGGATAACGGCCGTTATCCCTGCCCCATTTCTGACTCACCTATCCCCGTTTGTAGTGGGCGATGAATCGCCCGCATACCACCCTTACTCAAGGCAAACACCCCGCCAGTCGATTCTGCAATTGCAGTACCAATTTACCTGTCTATGCCGCAATTTAAGCTAAAAAACGGGTAAAATGTATAGCAGCATCTCATAATAGGAGCGGTCATTACCGCCATAACCAAAACTCGCCAGCACGATGGCAACATACCTGTCCGACAGATTGTGAGATGCAATGCCAGGTGGCATATTGGAGATGTATAGATGACCCCATATCGAGAGAGAGAAGTAACGGAAAATACACCTATTAACGAACGCTTTCGCCTGCTGGCTGAATCCTCTATTGCCGGCATCTACCTCATCCAGGAGGGATGTTTTCGCTACGTGAACCCGGCCCTGGCGCGCGCATTTGGTTACGAAGTGGAGGAGATAGCCAACGAACTCGGCCCAATGGACCTGGTTTATCCAGATGACCGCCCACTGGTAGCCGAAAACATCCGCCGTCGCATCACCGGCGAAATAGAGGACATCCGCTATGATTTCCGCGGCTTGCGCAAAGACGGCTCCGTAATCCACGTTGAAGTGCATGGCCGGCGCATTGAGTACGGCGGCCAGACGGGCGTGATCGGCACACTGATAGACGTTACCGAACAAAGGCAGGTAGAGGCCGCATTGCGCGCCAGCGAGGAACGGTTGCAACTGGCGCTAGATGCGGCGCGGGCCGGACAATGGGAGTGGAATATCGTCACTGGCGAAGTGGCGTGGTCGCCGCAATGCCTGGCGCTTTACGGCCTGCCGCCCAATACCCAGATAAGCTACGAGCGGTTCTTACAGGCAATACACCCGGAAGACCGGGAGCGTATTGACGCTGCCTTGCGCCGGGCAGTTGAAGACCGCGCCAGTTACGATGAACCAAAACGAACCATCTGGCCGGATGGTTCGATCCACTGGACAGCCTCGCGCGCCCAGGTTTATTGCGACGATGCGGGACAACCTATCCGCATGGTTGGCGTCACTTTTGACATCACCAAATGGAAAGAGATAGAGGACGAACTGCGGTGCAATCGTGAGGCAGCAATGCAATTCTCCGATTGGCTGGCAGCACTGCAAGAGATCACAAGCCAGCTTTCCAAGGCCGAATCTTCCGATGGCTTATGCCGGCTCGCGGTGCAGTTGGGGCGCACACGCCTGGGTTTTGATCGTGTTGGCATCTGGTTTATTGATGAGCCGTCGGGCATAATGCGTGGTTCGTTTGGAACCGATGAAGATGGCGCATTGCGGGATGAACGGGAGGCGCAGGTGGAATTCAGGCATGAGGGGTTGGCGTGGCATATCTTCTCTCGCAAGGAATCAATGGCAATTGTCGAACATCGCCCGCTTTACGACCACCTGGGGCAGCAGGTGGGCGAGGGAGACAACGGCATGGCCGCCCTTTGGGATGGCGATGAGGTGATCGGCGTCATTAGTGTGGATAATTTTCTCACCCAGCAACCGATCACAAAAGATCAATGCGAAGTTTTGCGGCTTTATGCCAGCACGTTGGGGCATCTCATCACCCGCAAACGGACAGAGGAGGCGCTGCGGGCCAGCGAGGCGCGTTTCCGTACTTTAGTGGACCATGCGGCCGATGCCTTTTTCCTGCATGACGAGTCAGGCGCTATCCTGGACGTAAACCGCCAGGCCTGCGAGAGCCTGGGTTACAGCCACGAAGAGCTGGTCAAAATGACCCCTAAGGACTTTGATGTGATGCACGATAGTGCTTTTCTTGACCAGATGCGGGGCAGGCTGGATGCCGGAGAAGTGATGACTTTTGATACCCGGCACCGCCGCAAGGACGGCAGCATTTTCCCGGTTGAAGTCCGTGTGCGCCCGCTGTGGCAGGGTAAACGCCGGTTTGGCGTCTCCCTGGCCCGTGACATTACCAGGCGCCAACAGGCCGAAACAGCGCTGCGCCAGCGAGAAACGCAACTGCAACACATTATAGATACGGTGCCAGAAGGGGTGCTCTTGCTGGATGACAACGGCCGTGTCCAACTGACCAACCCCATTGCGGAACGTTTTCTGACAGTGCTGGCGCCGAAATGGGAAGACGGCCGTTTAACACGCCTGGGGCCGCAACCGCTAAGCGAACTCCTCACCTCACCTCCCAAAGGTTTATGGCACGAAATTACCAATGACGATCTTGTCTTTGAAGCGATTGCCCGCCCGGTTGAAAACAGCGCCCAAAACGCCGGTTGGGTGCTGGTCTTGCGCGATGTTACCCAGGAACGCAATATCCAACGGCAGGTGCAACAACAAGAACAGTTGGCAGCTGTGGGCCAACTGGCCGCCGGTATTGCCCATGACTTCAACAATATCCTGGCTGTCATCACCCTCTACACCGAACTCATCATGCGCACCGTCGAAATGCCGGCGCGTGCCCAGGAACGTTTACAAATTGTCGAGCAGCAAACGAAACGAGCGGCAGACCTGATCCAACAAATCCTCGATTTCAGTCGCCAATCTATTCTGGAACGGCAGACTTTCGACCTGGCGCCCTTTATGGAAAAACTGGTCACGCTTCTGGAACGCACCCTGCCGGAACACATTCAGGTTAAACTGGATCATGCCGATGAAAGCTACATCATTCAGGCCGACCCCACCCGTATGCAACAAGTGATGATGAATCTGGCCGTAAACGCCCGCGATGCCATGCCGGAAGGTGGCCTGTTGCAAATCAAACTGGCCCATCTATATACCAGGAAACCCAGACCAATGCCGTTGCACGATTTGCCGCCCGGCAATTGGGTTCAAATAGAGGTAACAGATAGTGGTAATGGCATTCCCCCGGAGGTGTTCGCACATATTTTTGAGCCTTTCTTTACCACAAAGGAAGTGGGGCGGGGAACCGGACTGGGGCTGGCTCAGGTTTATGGCATTGTGCAACAGCATGAAGGCTATATTGATGTTACTACAGAGGTAGGGCAGGGTACATCGTTCTTCTTATATTTCCCGTCTCTCAATACAGGGTGTAATGAAGTGGGTATACCGAATAGAGAGGCGCTATCGTTGGGCCAGGGGCAGAAGATTTTGCTTGTGGAAGATAATCCTACAATACGGGAAGCACTGGCGGATAGCCTGAACTTGTTGAATTATGAGGTATTGGCGGCAGCCAACGGCCGTGAAGCCCTGGCGCTCCTGACCACAAATGCAGACGAAGTTGATCTGGTATTGAGCGATGCCGTCATGCCAGAGATGGGTGGTATCGCCTTGTACCATGCCATGCGTAATAGAGACCTGCCCGTCCCTGTGGTACTGCTCACGGGGCATCCACTGAGTAAAGAGATGGAAAATCTGCAAAAGTTGGGGCTGGCCGGCTGGCTGCCAAAACCACCTGATCTGAGCAAACTGAGCCATTTGCTGGCAGAACTGCTGGCCGCTCCGCAAAAATCCCTTAAATCTTGAGAGCCGATTATGCAAAACACAAACGCAGCACAAGGGGGCAAGCAGCCCGAATGCCCCTCTTCTTTATGATACAATCTGCCCATGCAATTAACCGATGAACAGTTTGAACAGGCAGTGGCCGAAGCGGTAGACAGCCTGCCGCCGTTTTTCCTGGAACAGATGCAAAACATTGAAATCCTGGTAGAACGCTGGCCTTCAGCAGCCACCTTGCGGCGCGTGGGGTTAGGGCCGGGGCAAACACTGTTGGGGTTGTATGAGGGTGTCCCCCTCACCGAGCGCACCTCCGGTTATATGCTGGTGGCGCCGGATGTGATCACCATTTTTCAGGGGCCAATTGAGCAGGCGGCAGGCTTTCAACCGGAAGCCATCCGCGAACAGGTACGCCACACCGTCATCCACGAAATCGCCCACCACTTTGGCATCAGCGACGAACGGCTGATGGAGTTGGGAGCGTATTGAATGTGTTTAGGTGTTTAGGTGTTTAGGTGTTGACGTGAACACTTGATCACGTCAACACTTCCTCATACGCCCACAGGCCGGGCAGTCCGCCGGTGTGCAGGAAGATGAGGTGGGTATCGGGGGAGAAACGGCCGTTGGCGATCAAGTCGAGCAGGCCGGCGAACGCCTTGCCGGTGTAGACGGGGTCGAGGAGGATGCCTTCGCTTTGGGCCAGGGTGTGGATGGCCACGGCCGTGCTCTCCGTCAGCACACTGTACCCCGGCCCGGCATATTTTTCCGCGATCAGGGGAACATCGGCGGGGGGGAAGGTATGGTTCTCGCCTAAAACCGCGCACAGATCACCGGCCAGCCGGGCAATGCTGGCGGGGAATGCTTTCCACAACTTGCCAATGTCAATGCCCACAAGCTGGATGGGGGAGCCTAACAGCCGTAAACCGGCCATCAATCCGGCGAGGGTGCCACCGGTGCCGACGGCCGTGACCACCACCACCTTTTCCGCTGCCAACCCCAACGCCGCCACCTGCGCCGCCAATTCTGCCGCCGCCGCCACATAACCCAGGCAGCCGGTAACGGTATGCCCGCCCACGGGCATGAAGTAGCTGCGACCCACCAGCGCCCACGACAGCCAGCGCACCAGCCGGTTGGTTTGCTCCAACGTCAGGCTGGCGTCGCCGCCGCCGCCAAAGGGGATGAAGTGCAGATGGGCGTCAAACAAGGTGTCCAGCAGCAAATTACCGGGCAGGGTAGACGGCCGTCGGGCAAAGAAAAAGAGGTGTGCTTCCAACCCCAACCCGGCGCAGGCCGCCGCCGTCATCCGGGCATGGTTGGATTGCAGCCCGCCAAAGGTAACCACCTTGCGTTTGCCCTGGCGCAGCGCCTCGGCCATCAGGAACTCCAGCTTACGCCCCTTGTTGCCGCCCATGCCAGGGCCATACCCGTCATCCCGTTTGATCCACAACTGCGGCCCACCCAACTGCCGGGTCAGGTTGGGTAATGGTTCAAGTGGGGTGGGGGTACGGCCGTAAGGCAGCCAGGGCCACTGGTCTAACTGATCTTGAAGGGCGCGTCTATCCATCACACAACAAGTCATTCCGAGCGAAGTCTTCGGAGCGAGGAATCCCTTTCCTTTATAGGTGGGTGGGATTCCTCGTCGAAGACTCCTCAGAATGACATTCGCAAGCTCTTTGTAAAAGACATTTCATGTCTTACGAACCGTGCCCAAATGCGCAGCCAGCCGTTTGCCCAACGCAATAATGGTCAACACGGTGGGGCGGGCCAACGCTTCGGGGAAAACGCTGGCATCACAGACATAGAGGTGGCGGATTTCCGTTTCCAGGTCGGTCGTCAGCATTTCGCCCAGACGCACCGTGCCGGAGGGGTGTGTGCCCCGCAGCGGGGTGGTGAAAATGGTGTCCGGGTCACAGCCCGCCTGCCACAAAATGCGCCCGGCAACCGTTTCGGCAGCCGCCAACCGCTGCCGGTCATCATCGGTCAACCCTTTGCTGACGGTAAACCCCCGCGGCTGCGCCCGCACAAACCCGCTGATTTCATCCTTGAGCTTGATCATCACCCCCAATGTGCGCCCCCAACGATGCCAGGTGAGCGAGTAGGCCGGCCCTTTGCGCAGCATGGCGATGGGGTAATTGAGCCAGGGGTCAATGAGCGTGGAATAGAGTACGCCCAGGTCATCATCGGCATAGCT
The DNA here is from genome assembly GCA_014584575.1 of Chloroflexota bacterium. Classification (GTDB taxonomy): domain Bacteria; phylum Chloroflexota; class Anaerolineae; order Promineifilales; family Promineifilaceae; genus CAADGU01. Next base: position 30,832 of record JACTMP010000066.1, on the reverse strand, counting down.
CCAGGTCATAGGTGGCTCGTTGCCAATACCTTTGAACGGGGCCAGGCCGTAGACCATAACGGTGGTGTCCATCGTCATGCCCTGCCCGGCGGCGTCCAGCCCGGTGTGCTGCAAGATGAGCGGCGTGCCAATGCCGCCCGCCGCCAGGATGACGGTTTTGGCATAGATGGCAAACGCCTTGCCGCGCCATTTGCCCCAGACGCCTACGGCCGTGCCCTTATGCACCAATACCCGCTCCACCTTTGCCCCCGTCCACAAATCAATGCCGTGCTGCACCGCTTCGTCCACATATTCGGCGGCATTCCACTTGGCCCCACAGCGGCAGCCGAGCATACAGGTTGCGCCACAGGCAAATTCATCCGCCCGCTCTGGCTGCATGAACTTTTCTTGGGGCTGCCAATCCATGCCCAGGTCAGCGGCAGCGGCGGCGAGGCGGGTAGAGGCGGCGCCACGCAAGGCGGGCGGCAGGGGGGCGATGTGCAGTTCGGCGATGGTCTGGTCGGTGGCGGCGTCCAGGTCAATACCGTAGCGCTCCTTCCACCAGGGCAACGGCCGTGCCGCACAACCACAATACATACTCGTCGCCCCACCTACCAGCAGCGGGCGGACAATGCTCAAACCTTCCTGTGTAGTCAGGAAGGAGGCTTTGTCGGTGTACATCAGGCCGCCGGGGTAGGTGCCGTAGAGGGGGTTGGTGCGCCAGTCACGGCCGTGTTCCAGCAGCGTAATCCCCCAGCCAGCCTTTGACCGCGCCAGTTCCCGCGCCACCGTCGCCCCACCCGGCCCCGAACCCACAATAATGACATCTGTCTCTTTTTGCAGCATGGTTTAGGCGCGCTCCATCTCCGCCCGTCTCTCCTGCACAAATTGATCCCAGACCGGGTATTCACCCGGCTTCCAGACATGGGCCATGAGTGCGTCGGCTTCTACGGCCGTCCAGCCCAGGTGTTTCATGGCGTAGAGTGAATAGAAGGCGGTGACGCGGTAATTGGCGGCGCAATGGATGAGGGTTTTGTGGTGGACGGCCGTACTCATCGCCGCCTCAAACGCCACGAAATCTTCCTTCAGTGGGTTGCTCCATTCCACCGGAATATGCACATACGTCATCCCCAATTCCCGCACCAACCCCGCCTCGTCCGGCAAGGAATAACGCGGGTCCACCGTCGCCAGGTTGATCACCGTCTCAAAACCTTCTGCCGCCGCTGCCCGCAACTGCGCCTCCGACGGCTGCCCGCCGGTGATGATGTGGTCGTTGATCTGTTTGAAGTTGTAAATCTCGTGGGTACTCATCCAGTTGCCATCTCCTTTGACCCTGATTATAGTCTAACCATTTGGCAACCCCTAGAACCTGGCCAACATAAGTTTGAGGAGTAAGCATCCTCAGATGCGAACGTGAGGCATCTGAGGATGCCTCACTCCTCACCCCTCGAATTTAGTTTGTTGAGATACTAGAACCTGGCACTCAAAAAGGAGATCGTATGACCGAAACACCCCCTACCCGCAGCCGCCTGATCGAATGGCAAGACCCACGACTCACGGCCGTGAAAGCCACCCAAATGAACGGCCTGGACTTTTTCCGCGCCTGGCAGACCGGTGAGGTGCCCGCGCCACCCATTGGTGTCTTGATGGGTTTTGGGCTACAGGAGGTGAGCGACGGCCGTATTGTCTTCACCATGCAGCCCGCCGAATACCACTTTAACCCCATTGGCGCCGTCCACGGCGGCGTCATCGCCACCATTCTGGACTCGGCCATGTCCTGCGCCGTGCATACGAAATTGCCCGTTGGCGGCGGCTACACCACATTAGAAATCAAGGTCAACTACACCCGCCCCGTCCTGGCCGACAGCGGCGAACTGTATTGCATCGGGCAGGTCATCCACATGGGCCGTCGCGCCGCCACCGCCGAGGGCAAACTGCAAGACGCGGCGGGCAAACTGTACGCCCACGGCACAGCGACGTGTATGCTATTTTTGCCGGCGTAAGAAGATGCGTGATGCGTGAATCCCCTGGTCACGCATCACGCCTCACGTCCCTTTAGCCAACAGCCACGCTACCCATTCCCCCAACCCCTCCCCCGTTTTGCAGGAGAGCGGGAAAAAGGCGGCTTCGGGATTGAGCAGTTCGATTCCCTGCCGGAAATAGGCGATGTTGAAATCCACGTAGGGCAGCAGGTCGGTTTTGTTCAAAATGAGAGCGTCAATGCCCCGGTAGATGCCGGGGTATTTGTACGGTTTGTCGTCCCCCTCCGGCACGCTGGCCACGACAATGTTGGCGTGTGACCCCAGCTTAAATCCCGCCGGGCAAACCAGATTGCCCACGTTTTCCACCACCAGCAAATCCAGGTCGGCCAGGGGCAGTTGGGGCAGCGCCTTTGCCAGCATGGCCGCGTCCAGGTGGCAGGAACCGCCGGTGTTGATCTGCACGGCGGGCATCCCGGCAGCCAATATCTTGTCGGCGTCAATGGTGACGGGGGCGGTGTCGCCTTCGATGACGCCGAGGGTGAGGTGGGGGGCTACGGCCGCAATGGTGCGCAGGATCAGGCTCGTTTTGCCCGCGCCGGGCGAGGCCATGACGTTGATGGCAAAGACGCCATGGGCATCCAGCAGCGCCCGGTTTTGCTGCGCCAACCGGTCATTGGCGCTCATAATTTCTTCAACAATAGTTACTTTCGTCATCGCTGATCCTTTGATTTATCGTCGCGGCGGTCGAATTGTCATTCCGAGCGGAGTCTTCGGAGCGAGGAATCCCACTCCTGCACAAGTGAGAGGGATTCCTCCCAGCAATTCTCAGTTTGGCAAAACCAAGCCGACCTTCGTCGGCTAGAAACAGTCGGCGAAGGCCGACTTTGCCTTCTGTTGGTGCAGATTTATCTGCCGCCGCGAATCAAACTGAGAATTGCTGGATTCCTCCTCAAAGACTAGGGCGTGTTGACATTTCCTCTGGTACGGTGAATTGCGCCTACCTCTGGAAATGTCAACAGAACCTAGCCTGCCCTGAGGCATCGAAGGGTCGGAATGACATTCTGTCTGCTTGGGTTGGCCGCCAAACCATATTCTCAACTTCCATCAGTTATTTTACCGCTAAAGCGGTTACTACGAACCATTTCTATTACTTGCCGGGCGCTTTCTTGCACGGGCGGGGAGAGGGTTTCACTGTAACCGAAATCCTGACCGGTGATGGTAATGAGGTGGGCGGGTGGACAACGGCCGTACAACTCCCCCACCATCGCCAACAACACACCCGGACTCATATGGTGTGAAGCCGCCAGACCATGCCGGTCGGGAACCACCGGCTGCACCCGCACCGCACCCGGCTCGCCCTCTGCCGCTGCGTCCACAAAGACGACGTGGACGGCCGTCTGCATCAGATCAGCATGTTCGGGCAAGAGTTGGTGCAGAGGTACGGCCGTGATGCCCGCCACCCCCTGCAACTGTTCCGCCACCACCCACCCCACGCCGTCATCGCCGCGCAGCGGGTTGCCGTAGCCGAGTACGAGTGTGTTCATCGTTCGCTGTGGGAGACGTAACCCGTAATCCGTGACCCGTAATCGGATTACGGATTACGCATCACGGATTACGGCTCACCCTCGTTTCACCTCATCCACCACTTCCCCATCCGCCGCCACTAGCTGCACATGCAGCGCCATGTGGCCGATGGCGTGGGTGGAGCAGCTGAGGCAGGGATCAAAGGCGCGGATAACGGCTTCCACGCGGTTCAGCATTGGCTCTTCAATCTTGGTGGAGCGGATGAACTGGCGGGCCACTTGCAACACACCCTTGTTCATCGCCAGGTTGTTATGGCCGGTGGCGATGACCAGATTGACCCAGCGGATGAGGCCGTTTTCGTCAATTTTGTAATGGTGCAGCAGCGTGCCGCGCGGCGCTTCGGACATGCCAATCCCTTCTAGCTGGTTGGGTGAGGCGAAGGCGCGCACATGTTTGCTCAAGATGTCCGGGTCGTTCAGGATTTGCTCCAGACGTTCAATGCAGTAGAGCATCTCCACCAGCCGGGCGTAGTGGTACATATAGGAACTGAGGACGGCGCCACGCTGCAAGGCGCGGAACTCGGCCCATTCCTGGTCGGCCAGGCGGGTGCCACAGCGTGAGATGATGTTCATGCGCGCCAATGGCCCGACGCGGTAGATGCCGTCCGGGTAGCCCATCGGTTTGTAAAACGGGGATTTCAGGTAGGAATCCGGCTCGACGGCTTCGGCGATGTACTCCTGGTATTTTTCCGGCGGTAGCTGGTCGGCGACGATGTTGCCCACCGCGTCCACGATGCGAATGTTGCCGCCGTACATGGAGATACGGCCGTCCCGATGCACCAGCCCCATGAACAACGACGGGAAATTGGCAAAACTGCGAATCTCGGTATCAAAGTTGCCAAAGATGCCCTTGTACCAGTCCAGGGTGCGCAGCAGCCGCGCCTTCGCGTCGGGAATTTGGGCCAGGATGGTGTCGCGGTCTTCTTCGGACAGGGGGGCGCTGACGCCGCCGGGCACCACCCAGGCCGGGTGAATCCGTTTCCCGCCCAATAGCTCGATGATAGATTGCCCAAATTTGCGCAGGGCGATGCCGTCTTTGGCCAAGTCGGGGTATCGCTGCATGACGCCGAAGATGTGGCGTTCGGCCGGGTCAGCGTCGAAACCCATCACAAAGTCCGGCGACGACAGGTGGAAAAAGCTGAGGGCGTGGGACTGGGTGATTTGGGCCAGGTTCATAATGCGGCGCAGATTAGCAGCCGTTTCGGGGATGCGCACCGCCAGCAGCGCGTCGCCGGCTTTGGCGCTGGCGACCAGGTGGGAGACGGGACAGATGCCGCAGATGCGGGCAGTGAGGGCGGGCATTTCGTAGAACGGCCGTCCCTCCGTCATCTTCTCAAAGCCGCGAAACTGCGTCACGTGAAAACGTGCATCCGCCACCTGCCCCCTATCATCCAACTGAATGGTAATTTTGCTGTGCCCCTCAATCCGGGTCACGGGATCGATAGTAATTGTTTTGCTCATGGTTGATTCCTTTAGGCGTGATGCGTGAAACGTGATGCGTGACAAATCGGTTCACGGGTCACGCATCACGCATCACGTTCCTATGCCCCAAACCGCGTATGCCCGGTCAGGTCTGGTTTACGGCCGTTTAACAGTTCCGTCAGCACAAAAAAGATGGTATCCGCCGACGGGGGGCAGCCGGGCACAAAGACATCCACCGGCACCACCTGATGCACGGGCACAGACATCTCGCGCAGCGGCGGGATGACCTGCACCGGGATTTGCTGGTTTAGCTGCGCATTTTCGTGGTACGCCCGGTCATAGAGCGCCGCCACTTTGAACGGATTGCGCATACCGGGCACATTGGCCGTCACCGCGCAGTCGCCCAACGAGACCAGGATTTTGGTGTGGGCGCGCACCTTCTGGATTTTTTCGTAATCTTCCTCGCTACTGACCGCCCCTTCCACCAGAGTCACATCCACCATGTCCGGGAATGTTTTGTGGTCTACCAGCGGGCTGTAGAGCAGGTCGGCCAGTTGCGCCAGGTCAACCAGCCGCTCGTCAATATCTAAAAAGGACATATGGCAACCAGAACAGCCATCCAGCCACACCGTCGCCAGTTTTGTTTTATTGCTCATAGTTTTTCCTCAGTAATCGGTTATCGGTCTACCGATAACCGATTACTCACTCACTATCCCCATCCCTTCCTTCACGCATGAGGGCCAGGTAGGGCAGGAACTCGTGCCGTTTCTGCATCTCGGCCACCGATTTACCTTTTTCAAAGAGCGCGCCGGTGGGGCAGGCCTGCACACATTTGCCACAACTGGTGCAGCTAATGGCCTCACCCCAGGGCTGGTTCAGGTCGGCCACAATGCGGGCGTCTACGCCGCGCCCCATCACGTCCCAGGTGTGTGCCCCTTCGATTTCGTCGCAGACGCGCACACAGCGGGTACAGAGGACGCAGCGGTTGTGATCCAGGCCAAAGTACGGATGGCTGGCGTCCAATGGCAGGCTGGGATTGAGATAGGGGATGCCCACATGGGTCATGCCCAGTTCGTAAGCCAGCCCTTGCAATTCGCACGCGCCGTTGGAAACACAGACGGAGCAGATGTGGTTGCGCTCGGCAAACAGCAAATCCAGCACTTGTTTGCGATAGGTGGTCAACTGCTCAGTAACGGTGCTGACTTCCATGCCTTCCTGGGGATAGGTCATGCAGGCGGGGAAGAGGCGGGTGGTGCCCTTCACTTCCACCATGCACAGGCGGCAGCCGCCGTAGGGGGTGACGCTTTCCAGGTAACAGAGGGTGGGGATGCGGATGCCGTTTTGCCGGGCCAGTTCCAGGATGGTTTCGTCTTCGCGGGCGGCAATGTCTTGCCCGTCAATTTTGAAGGTGATGATTTGGGAGCGTTTCATGGTTGCGCCTCCGGGGTGGTGGTTACGGCCGTAACCCGTTCACCATCTAGCAATAAATCCAGATACTCCTGCCGGAAGTAGCGCAGGGTGCTGTTCACCGGGTTGGGCGCGGTCTGCCCCAGCCCACATAGGCTGGTCTCGCGCACCATCTTGCACAACTTTTCCAGCAGCACCAGGTCTTTGGTCGTGGCCTGTCCGTTGTAAATTTTGTCCAGCAGGTGATACATCTGTACTGTGCCCACGCGGCAGGGCACACATTTGCCACACGACTCCGTCATGCAAAACTCCATGAAGTAACGGGCCACATCTACCATGTTGGATGTTTCGTCCATGACAATCAACCCACCCGACCCCATGATGGAGCCAAGTTGTTGCAGCGATTCATAATCTACGGCCGTGTCCAGATACGCTTCGGGGATACAACCCCCGGACGGGCCGCCGGTTTGCACCGCTTTCAGGGCACGGCCGTCGGGCACACCGCCGCCAATCTCAAACACAATCTCGCGCAGGGGAATACCCATTGGCACTTCAATCAGGCCGGTGTTGTTGATGGCCCCCGCCAGAGCAAACACCTTCGTGCCCTTGCTCTTTTCCGTGCCCATGCTGGCGTACCAGTCGCCGCCGTTGCGGATGATGGGGGCCACATTGGCGAACGTTTCTACATTGTTGATCAATGTCGGTTCACCCCACAATCCGTACTCCGCCGGGTATGGTGGACGGGGCCGGGGCTGCCCCCGCTTGCCCTCCACCGAGGCAATCAGCGCCGTCTCTTCGCCACAAACAAACGCCCCCGCGCCCAGCCGAATCTCAATCTGGAAGTTGAAGGTGGTGCCGCAGACGCCGCTGCCCAACACACCCAGCCGCCGCGCCTGGTTGATGGCCTTTTTCAGCCGGGCCACCGCCAGCGGATATTCGCCGCGCACGTAGATATACCCTTTGTCCGCGCCGATGGCGTAACCGGCGATGGCCATGCCTTCCAGGACGCGGTGCGGGTCGCTTTCCAACACGCTGCGGTCCATGAATGCGCCGGGGTCGCCCTCGTCGGCGTTGCAGATGACGTATTTGCGCTGTTTGGCGTCCGCCTTGGCCACCGTCGTCCATTTGAGGCCGGTGGGGTAGCCGCCGCCGCCGCGCCCACGCAGCCCACTGCGCACCACTTCGTCAATCACGTCGTTGGGGGTCATCTCGGTCACGGCCGTGAGCAAACCCTGATACCCCCCGGCGGCCACATACTCCTCAATCCGTTCGGGGTCAATACGGCCGCTGTTTTCCAGCACAATTTTGGTCTGCCGTTGGAAAAAGGGCGTCTCGGTGGCGCAGACCAGTTCGGCGACCCGCTCTCCGGCGGCCAGCGCGGCCACAATCTGCGGCGTGTTTTCGGGGGTGACGTGCTGGTAGAGGGTATCGGTCTCCGGTTGGGCGCGGTGGGTAACGGCTACCAGCGGCCCGCGAGAACACAAGCCCAGGCAGCCCACCCCTTTCACCTGGCAACTGGTGCTGTGCCCATTTTCCTTCAACTGCTGCTGGAATGTTTCCAGCACCTTGTCGCTCTGCGACGAGAGGCAACTGGCGGCCACACACACATGCACCGCATGGTCAAATTTAGCCGCCGCTGCCTGTTCCTTCGCCGTGATTTGTTCAAATTGTTCATTCATCGTCCGACCACCTCCGTAGGGTTTCCATCGTCCTGTCCGGCGTCTGGTTGCCCAACACTTCGCCATCAAAGACGGCTACTGGCGCTAAGCCGCACGAACCCACACAGCGGGCGGTGAGCAGCGAAAACGTACCATCTTCGGTCGTCTCGCCCGGTTTGATGCCATACGCTGTCTGGATTTCCTGCAATAGTTGGGGCGTGCCTTTGATGTAACAGGCGGTGCCGGTGCAGACCACGCAGCTATGTTTACCCGCCGGTTTCAGGCTAAACAGGTGGTAAAAGGTGGAGACGCCGTACACCTGGCTAAGCGGCGTGCGCAGGGAAAAGGCCACATAGCGCAGCGCCTCTTCATCCAGAAAACCAAACGATTCCTGGACGGTGTGCAGCGTTTCAATCAGGCCACTGCGTTTATGCCCATTGCGGCGCATAGTGGCCTGCACAATCCGCCACCGTTTGTCATCTGAGGGGGGGTCAATTTGTTTGAGGTTTTGCATAAAGAGGTTCCTTATTGGTGAGATTGGAGATTGGAGGTTGGAGATTGACGTATCCCCAATCTCCAATCTCTAATCTCGGCTACTTCCAGACTCTCGACCCGGAATTCCTGGCCGGTGAGAATGGTGACACGGCCGTGACCACAGCCCGGACACACCATCAGTTCACCCTGGTCTAACCCATATTCACAACCACAATGCTGGCAGCGCAGACGAGCGGGGACGCGGGTAAAGTGCAGCCGCGCTCCTTCACATAGTGTACCACGACTGATGATGTCCCAATAAAATTGAATGGAATCGTCTATAAAGGTGGAAAGTTCACCAATGACCAGGTAGAGGTCCGTCACTTGCCCGCCGCCGGCTGCGGTGGCATGGCGTTCAGCTAATTCCAAGATTTGTCCGGTCACAGCCAATTCATGCATAGTGTCAGTATAACACTCATTAGCCGCAAGCCCCCTCCCTTTCGTCATGCGTTTGTAATGACGGTTATCACCTTACGTGGGTTATACTGGATGGCCGAAAATCAAAGCTCACTCTCACAAGCAGACAGTTACGAAGCTATCGGCGAATTTTGGGATACCCGCGACTTTACAGATTTTGATGATCTGGCACGCCCAGACGTGGCATTTGAAATAGATGACGGTGTGCGAATTGAGGCTGGTTTATTGAGCGCCCTGGAGAAAGAGGCAGCGGCGCGAGGGGTCAGCACAGAAACGCTGGTCAATTTGTGGCTGTTGGAGAAAGTTCAATCCATTACTGCGCCGGGTGGCTAATAGCAAAACGTGGTGGGAAAAACAACAATAACAAAAAGTCTATATTGTGTTAATCCTGTTTGAGACGTGGGGCGGGCGTCCCGGTAAAAAAACCTTGTACGCTTAGGTGCTCATCTATATCCGGCCAATAAGCAGTGCGACCCGAACCAATAATTTCACAATTTGCCCGTTGCTTCGGTGTTGCCTGTTCCAGTCGCCATGACCACCACAGGGGAATGCTAACGATACGGCCGTCTGAGAAAAAAGCGACAATACGCTCGTCTGTTACTTCTATCTCTTGAAAACAGGGTTCTTCATATTCGAATGAAGGAACTGGTGATTTAGTTTTGACCGCAATGCTCATGCCATGCCTCCAGAATGAGGGCCAGGTGTGCCTCAATTAGCTGTGTGATTTTGTTTAACTCACGCTGACTAAAACCATGATTCCGCGCTATGCTCACAGGTTCAAGCCAAAATTTCACTTCCATTTTTTCCCGCGCTATATGAACGTGGGCCGGTTCATGACAATCAAAGCTAACAAAATAGATGTGGTAAGGGCCAGGAATGTGCTAAATGCGAGGCATGAATCGAACCCTAATTGAGATATGAAAGCTACTTTACTCTGCTACCATCCCCTAGTCAAGGTTTACGGTGGCAAGGTGGCGGGTTAGCAATTCTCAATTTGCCCGGCGGCGGCAGATAAATTTGCACCAACAGATGGCAAAGTTGGCCTTCGCCGACTGGAACCCAGCCCACGCAGGTGGGCTTTGCCTCTTGTTACCGCGATTTTAATCGCCGGGTTTTGCCGAACTGAGAATTACTGTTGCAGCTTGCAGATACTTGCCACTTACAACCTGCAACCTTACGCTGCCGTTGCCGCTGCCAGCAAAATGCGGGTGGCGTGCAGCCGTTCCATAGCGGTTTTGGCGATCTGTTTTTGCAGGCCGTAGGCCAGGTCGTGGTCTTGCTCACATAGCTGGTGCAGGCTGGCAGCGTGGATTTGCAGGAGGGTGCAGGGGGTGGTGGTCACGGCCGTACTCGTCAACTCATACGGCTCCACCAACGCCGAAATGGCCAGCACCTCGCCGGGGTTGATGGTACCGATGTGGAAATCTTTGCGCAGTTCAGGCAGGTGTTTGTCTTCGACGATGTAGTGCAGGTCTATACGGCCGTTGACCAAAAAATACAACATCTCCGCCTTCTCCCCTATCGTAAACAGGATCGTGTTTTTGGGCAGTTCTCGCTCCTCCGTCATCATCGCCACCTGGCGCAGTTGCTCCGGGTTCATAAAGCCAAAAAACGGATACCGTCGCAATAATTCTGTGGAAACCATTTTGTCCTCCTTAAGAAGAGATTGGGAGATCAGGAGATTAGGAGAGTAGATAATCTCTCAATCTCTTAATCTCTCAATCTCCTGCAACACGGCCGTCACCGCCACTGGGATCGCGTCTCGCACGGCCGTACTCAACTCCTCCGAAAAGTCATACACCAGGTCTGTTTCAATGCCGACAATGGTGATCTCGTCCGGCAACGGTGCGCCCATCTGCCGCCCCAGTGACAGGGCAGTGGATAGCGAAACATCATGCACGGCCGTGGTATGCCCTGCGCTCCGGTCTGGTAAATCAGCCAGATCAAAGGTGGTGACGGTTCCGATACGGCCGTGACCCGTGTGCATCGCGTCCACAATAATCGCCCGGTCATAACCAACCAGCCGCTCCATCAGGCTGAGGCCGCCCAACGCCAGGCACTCTACTTCCAGGGACGGCCGTAGCCGCCGCACCGCCTCCGCCACCCGCCACCCCACACCATCATCCCCCAAAATAGGGTTGCCCAGGCCGATGATGACCGTCTTCATTTTCAAATATCTTTAGAGGGATTAGAGAATGGATACTGATGCTTCCAATCTCTGATCTCCAATCTCCAATCTCGCTTCAGCAAAACTGCCGCAGCACCCGCACCGGTTCTCCCGCCGCATCCCGGATCGTCACTTCCAGCGGCATCTGGCCCGGCAGCGAATGGGTAGCGCAACCAAAACAGGGGTCGTAGGCGCGGAAGGCCATTTCGACCATGTTCAGCAGCCCTTCGTTGACCTCCGTGCCTTTGTGAATCAGACTTTGCGCCGCCTTTTTAATGGACATGGAAATGGGCGCGTAATTGTTCGTCGTGCCCACAATCAGGTTCACTTTGGTCAAAATGCCACGTTCATCCGTCCAGTAATGGTGCGTCAGCGTGCCACGTGGCGCTTCCACAATGCCCACCCCCTCCGTCGGCGTTTGCGTCGGTACGGTGTGAATGTGCGGCGAGGTGATCTCCTCATCCGTGGCCAGTTCCACCAGCCGCTCGGCGGCATAGAGCAGTTCAATCAGCCGCGCCCAATGCGTCGCCAGCCGTTGATGCACCGGTTTACCGCCCAACGTCTCATAGAACTTCTCGTACTGCTCTTGCGCCAGCGGCGTGGTCATGCCATCGGCGGCGTTCAGCCGGGAGAGCGGTGTGGCCATGTAAATGCCGGAATCCTTACCATCCACAAACCCTTTCCAGCCTACCTTCTTTAAGTAGGGGAATTTGAGGTACGTCCACGGTTCCACCCGTTCGGCGATCCAGTCGGTGTATTCGTGGGGCGCGTATTTGCCCAGCCGTTTGCCATCGGGGTCTACTACGCTGACACGGCCGTCGTAAAAATTCACCCGGTTCTGCGCATCCACCAACCCAATGTAGTGGGTGCGGTGCGTGTAAATGTCACCCAGGATCAAATCGAGATAGGTCGGATTACCCAGCACGATGTCGCTGAACAGTTGCAGGCTAAATTGGGCAAACTCAATACCCCAGCGCCCCATCTGCTCAATCTCCGCCCGCTCCGCTTCCGTCAACCCTTTGGTCACGCCGCCGGGAATAGAAGTGCAAGGGTGTACTTTACGGCCGCCCAACATCTCCACAATCGTATGGCCGTATTTCCGCGCCTGAATCACCTTGCCGCCAATCTCCAACCCCACCTTGTGAATGACGCCCAGGATGTTGCGCTCGGCCACAGGCGCGTCTGGCCCCATCACAAAGTCCGGCCCCCCCAGGGCATAAAAATGGGTGGTATGGTCGGTGAAATAAAAGCCCATATACAGCAGTTCGCGCAGCTTTTTGGCGGCCGACGGTGGCTCCACGCCATACACGGCGTCGCCCGCTTTGGCGGCGGCCATGTGGTGTGCCTCCGGGCAGACGCCGCAGATGCGATTGGTCAACAGCGGCATCTCCTCCACCGGCCGGCCGACGCAAAATCGCTCAAAGCCGCGCAGTTCCGGTATCTGGAAATAGGTATTGGCCACATCGCCGGCCTCATCCAGAAAAATCTCAATCTTGCCATGCCCTTCCAGGCGGGTGATGGGGTCAATGGTGATTCGTGTCATGTCTCGTCCTCCAATTCCGGTTATTGATTATCAGTAGATCGAAATGGGCAGAGTGGGCATCCTCAGATGCCCACCGGTTCGCATCTGAGGATGCGAACTCCGCTTTGATCTACTGATCATTGGTCATTGGCTCACGGCTCACGGATTACCTCTTCCAAAGCCGGCCGCGCCGCGTGCAGCAGCGAATGGGCCAGGTTAAAGCGGTAAAAGGCGCCGGCCGGGTCGGGGATGCCATCCAGGATGGCTTCGATTTCGTCGGGTTCGGTGCTGTCAATCACGGAGGCCACGGCCGTCATCAACCGCGCCCCATAATCCACCACCCCCACCGCCGGGCCATAACAGCCGATGCAGGCCGCGCCCACGCTAGGGCAGCGCGCCCCACAGCCGCTGCGCGTGGCCGGGCCGTTGCACAAAATCCCCTGTTCCAGCAGGCACAAATCCGGGTCCACTTCGGCCACCTGGTGAATGCGCACCAATTTGGTGATCTTCTTGATGTTGCGGGCGCGCTGGCACTCTTCACACACGGTGGAATCGCCCACGCCGATGACGGCCCCCTTGGGCGGCAGTTCCGCTTTGCCCTGCAACACGGCAATCACCAGGTCAATGACGGCGGCAATCTGATGCGACTCCGGCGGGCAGCCAGGCATGGTGTAATCCACATCCACCACCTGATCCAGTGTGCGCAGCACCGGGTTAAACACCGGTATCGTCAGCGTGCCTTCGGGCACCTGATAGCTGAACTGCGGCCGTATGCCCTGTGGATTGTCGGTACTCACGCTGTCATACGCCGCCTGGAACACCTCGTGCATGGAGGACAGATTCGCCAAACCGGGAATGCAACCCTCGTTAGCGCAGGAGCCAAACGCTACCAAAATTTGCGATTTCCGCCGCAGCAGCCTGGCCATGTGTTCGTTTTCTTCGTTGCGAATGCCGCCGTTAAACAGCGTCAGCAAGATGGATTTGTCCGGCATCGCCTCCACATCTTTGTATTTGGCATCCATGGCCACCGGCCAGAACACCACCTCAAAGTTGGCGTCTACGTCCAGAATCTTCTCGCCAATGTTCAACACGGCAATTTCGCAGCCACCGCAGGCCGCCGCCCAATACATGGCAAACTTTGGTTTTTCCTTCGGAGCCTGTCCGTTTTTGCTCATGCTGGCACCTCCTAATAAAAAGAGGGATTGGGAGATTAGGAGATTGGGAGATTGTTTAATCTCTCAATCTCTCAATCTCTCAATCTCCAACGCTTTCCAATTCCAACATTTCGGGCACAGCCACACGGCCGTGACCATTCACATGCGCCGCCGCCAGCCGCTCCGGCCAATTCAAAGGCCCTAATGCCCGAATCTCTTCCACAAAATGCTCAATTTCCTGGGCCAGCCTTACGCCTTCGGCGGCGCTGGCCCACACCAGCTTCACCCGCTCCGGCTCAATGCCCATCTGGCCGATGGTGCGCCGCAACAGCAGCACCCGGCGCAGCGCCTTGTAATTTTGGTCCAGATAGTGGCACTCTCCCGGATGGCAGCCGGTGATCATCACCCCATCAGCCCCTTCCGCCAGCGCCTTCAACACAAAGGTCGGGTCCATGCGCCCCGAACACATCAGCCGGATCAGGCGGATGTTGGGCGGGTATTTAATGCGGGCCGTGCCGGCCAGGTCGGCCGCCCGGTAGCTGCACCAGTTACAGGTAAAGCCGATGATGACAGGTTCAAATGGTTCCATGTTCTGTCTCCTATCAACCATTGTCAGGTGTCATTCCGAGCGAAGTCTTCGGAGCGAGGAATCCCTACACCTCGATTATTCCAGGTGAATGGGATTCCTCGGAAGACCTCGGAATGACACTTCGCGGATTGCCGATTTGTTTCGTTAACTTTCATAAGCGCACTGGTCGCCTGCCAACGCTTCCAGTCTGCTTCAGCAGACTTGCGCCTCTCAGACGCCGAATTCCATTCGGCGGCGACTCAAACCGCTACGGCCGTGTCCCATACCCGCTTTGGCCGATCAAACAACAACAGCCCTTCAATCTGCGACATGATCTGCTCATTGCTAAAACCGCTGCCGCTGATCGCCCCGGCCGGGCAGGCAGCCACACAAGTACCGCACCCCTGGCACAGCGCATGATTGATCTCCGACACCATCTTGTCTTCGTGGAACAGGATGGCGTTAAACGGGCAGAGGCCGTTGCAAATGCGGCAGCCAGAACAGTGGCGAGCGTCAATGGTGGCCCGCACCGGTTCCAGTTCAATTTCGCCCTTGTTAATCCGGCCCAATACCCGCGCCGCCGCCGCCGCGCCCTGGGCCACACTGGCCGGAATATCCTTCGGCCCTTGCACCGTCCCGGCGATGAAAATGCCCTCGGTCATGGTGGCCACCGGGTCAAGTTTGGGATGCCGCTCAATAAACCAGCCATTGGCGCTGCACGAAATACCAAACTGGTGCGCCACCGCTTTGGCGTCGTGCCGGGGTTCCAGCCCAGCGGACAGGATCACCATATCCACCGGAATGCGGCGCTGCCGCCCGGCGAGCGTATCTTCCACCTGGACGATGAGCTTGCCGTCTTCGCTGGGCAGGCGGGCGGCGTCGGTCACTTCGGCCACCCGGCCGCGCACAAAAATCGTGCCCTCTTCCAATACCCGCTGGTAAAACTCGTCGTAATCCTTGAAGGCGGTGCGCATGTCAATGTAGCAGTTGTAGACGCGGGCGCCGGTACGCTCCTTCACCAGGTGAGCAAACTTGAGGCTGGACATGCAGCAGATGACGGAGCAGTAATTGTTGTAGTTGCGGTCGCGGCTGCCGACGCAGTGAATGACGGCCACCGATTCCGGTTTTGTCACCCCGTCGCGCATCACGATCTGGCCGTTGGTTGGCCCGGCGGCGTTACAGAGGCGCTCAAATTCCAGGCTGGTGAAGACGTTGGCCAGACGGCCGTAGCCATATTGCGGCACACGCCGGGCATCAAACAAATCAAAGCCCGTCGCCAAAATAATGTTGCCCACCTGCACGGTGATAAACTCTTCTTCCTGGTCAAACTTAATGGCATCGGTGGGGCAGAACTTTTCGCAGGCGCGGCACTTGCCGTTGATAAAATAGGTGCAATTTTCCGGGTCAATCACCGGGTATTTGGGTACGGCCTGGGCAAAGGGGGTGTAGACCGCTTTGCGGTAGCCCAACCCGGCTTCATACACATCATCAATCACCCGCTTGGGGCACTTCTCCCAGCAAATGCCACAGCCGGTACACAAATCGGTGTCAATGTAGCGCGGCTTTTTGCGAATGGTGACGGTAAAGTTGCCCACAAAACCATCCACCCGCACCACCTCGCTCCAGGTGAACAGGTCAATGTGCGGATGCCCACCCGCGTCCACCATCTTCGGCGTCAGGATGCAGGCGGCGCAGTCCATCGTCGGGAAGGTCTTGTCAAACTGGGCCATGTGGCCGCCAATGGACGGTTCGCGCTCCACCAGGTACACCTGATGACCGGAGTCGGCCAGTTCCAGCGCCGCCTGAATCCCGGCAATGCCACCGCCCACCACCAGCGTGGCCGGATGAATGGGGATATGCAATGGCTCTAACGGCTCGTTGTGGACGACGCGCTCGACGCCGCCGGCCACCACCGCTTTGGCTTTTTCGGTGGCTGCCTGCCGGTCGCTGTGTACCCAGGAAACCTGCTCGCGGATAGAGACCAGTTCACACAGGTAGGGGTTCAGCCCGGCGCGGGCGCAGGCGGTGCGGAAGGTCTTTTCATGCAGATGGGGCGAACAGGCGGCAACGACGACACGGGTCAGCCCTTCCTGTTTGATGTCGCGCTCGATCAATTCTTGCCCCAGGCTGGAACACATGAATTTGTAGTCGTGGGTAATCACCACGCCTTCATCGCCCAGCCGCTCTTTGGCCCAGGCGGCGACGTCGGCCACATCCACCGTAGCCGCAATGTTGCTGCCGCAATGACAAACATAAACGCCGATGCGTTCTTTGGGTTCTTGTGGAGTATTCATACGCTTCTCCTGGTATTCTGTCGGAGGGGCGAGGCAGTTGGGTAATACCTTGTCTCGCAAGACCAATTGCTACCCAACTGCCTCGCCCCTACACCACCCGCTACTTCTTCACCAACGGCTGCGGCATGGGCAGGCTGGGGTCGTCGCGGCGGGCGCGGGGTCTGGCGGCGGGAACTTCTTCGGGTACCTCCACGCCAATTTTCGCCAGCGCCGGGGCCGTGTTCACAAACTCTCTGCCCAACCCCAATTCGGCCGGGTCGTGGCCGAAAGCCAGCCCCATGAGCTGCGTGAAGTAGACAATGGGCATGTAGTAGTTCGTGCGGAAATGTTTGTTAGCGTCGTCCTGGTAAGCGTCCAGGTTGAGCTGGCACATGGGGCACAGCGTCACCATGATGTCGGCCTGGTACTGGTCGGCCGCGTACAACAGACGGCGGATGAGTTCATAGGCTACGGGCGCGCTGATCTGGGTCATGTGGCCGCCGCAGCAGTGGGTTTTGACGGGGAAGTCAACCACTTCCGCGCCCAATGCTTTCATCAGTTCGTCCAGGATGGTGGGGTATTCAGGGCTGCCAAAGCGATTTTCGGGGTCGGGGCGCACCACCATACAGCCGTAGTAGGGGGCCACGCGCAGTCCGGTCAACGGCCGTACCACCTTCCGCTTGACTGCTTCCAACCCCACTTTATGCACGATCACGTCCAGCAGGTGGCGGATTTTCACCGTGCCGGGGTCGTATTGCAGCCCACCGGCGGCCAACGCCTCATTCACCTGGGCATTGAGGTGGGCGTCCTTACCCATGTACCGGTCGGTTTTGGCCAGGTTCAGGTAACAGGCGCTGCACCCGGCCAGGACGGTATTGACGCCGTTGGCTTGTTGGGCGGCCAGGGCCAGGTTACGGCCGTTCAACGCATACGCCGGCAACCGCGCCACCGAAATATATTCAGTCGCGCCGCAGCAGTTCCAATCCTGAATTTCTGCCAACTCCCAGCCCAGGTCTTGTTGAATCGCCAGCAAAGAATCCAGATACGGCCGTGCGCTGCGCTGCATCGAACAGCCGGGGTAAAAGAGGTACTTGGTCATGGTAGCATCTCCTGAAAGTGATGCGTGAAACGTGATGCGTGACGTGCGAGAGAGTCACGTTTCACGTTTCACGCCCCCTCCGCCTCCAATTCTTTGGCCCGCTTAAGGATCGCCTGTAACTGCGACAGTCGCTCAATGCGCTGCGGCGTCAAATCCATGCGCCCTTTGGTCAACATGCCCAGCCCCATTTGCGCCGTATCCCGCAGCCCAGATGGGCGATGGCGCAGAAAATGACGGGTAGCCAGGCCAAATTCAAAGCTACGGCCGTAGTTCTCCACATAATCGCCAAACGTCTGCGACCAGTCCGGGGCCACGCTGTCTACGTACCGCTGTTGGGCAATAGCCATATTCTTGAGCGTGTACATGATATCCGGGATATGAACCTCCTGCGGACAGCGAATGGCACAGTAATAACAAGAGACGCAGAACCAGGGTGTATTGCTAGACAATACCTGCTCCTCCATATCCGCCCGGATCATGGCAAAAATCTGGCGCGGCGTGTTATCCATATCATCCGCCGACGGGCAGGAACCGCCGCAGGTGCCGCACTGGATACACATTTCCAGGCGCGACTCTCCCGGCGTGGCGGCGATGACCCGTTCCAGAAAATTGGCGGGCGTTCGTCTCGTGGTGGGAAATGGTTGGGTGGACAAAGGACACCTCCTTTGAAAACAAAAAAGCTCCACGTCTTGTGGAGCTTATTTCAACAAAACAAGGAAAATCGTCAGGCCAATGACACGGCCGTACACAGTAACATTCGGCCCCCTTAATGAAAGATGGCGCCTGACGGCCAACATGCTGCACCCCGTTTGATATTTCGTGGGTCCAATGCAGGCTTCGACACACAATATTGGGGACAGCCTAGCACATTTACGCGACTCCGGTTAGTGAAATTTGTCACAACTTACCTGACAAAAGGTCACAAAGCATGATCCTGTGCATCACTGGCAGGCAGCCAGACGTGGAAAGCGGCGCCCTCGCCGGGGATGCCGGTGCTGACGATGGTGATACGGCCGTGATGCCGGCCCACTATCTCTTTGGCAATAGCCAGTCCTAAGCCGGTGCCGGCGGTGTGGCTGGCATGCGCCGCCTCGCCGCGAAAGAAACGGCTGAACAGTTTCGCTTGTTCGGCGGGGAGAATGCCCGGCCCGGTATCTTGCACACAAAAACCGGCCCAGGCACGGCCGTTTTTGTTTTCCACTTCGGTATACGCCTCTATTTGCCCATTGGCCGGTGTATAGTTCATGGCGTTTGTCAGCAGCACACTCAACACCTGGCTGATCAGGGTGGCGTCGGCGTCAGCCACCACCGGTGCTGGCTGCAACCGGACTGTTAACTTGAGGCCCTTGCTTTCGGCCAATAACTGACGATCATGGATCATATTTCCAACCAAGGTATTCAGGTCTACCGGTTCAAACTTCAGCGCAACCACTTCTCTATCCAGCCGGGACAGCAACAGCAAATCCTCAATGATCGTCTCTAAACGCTCCGTTTCTCTGTCTAAAATAGAAAGATAGCGTTCTTGCCGTTCAGGATAGCGGTTAAGCAGGTCGTGATACAACTTGATATTGGTCAGGGGAGTCCGTAGTTCGTGAGAAACATTGGCCACAAATTCATCCTTGATCCGGCTGAGGATGTGCAATTCTTCAATAGCAGCCTGGAGCTGCTCTGACCGTTCCTGAAGCGACTGCTCGGCCCGTTTACGTTCGGTTACATCACGAGCGACGATGATACGGCCGTGACCCCTATGATCGCCTCGATGAAGCGGTGTAATACGCAGAGCCAGCACATGCATCTCCCCCTGGTGGTCCATTACTATTTCTGTCTTGATCGAGGTTTCCCCCCGAAACTCACTGACCAGATCACCCCATGTGGCTAAAACGTCGGCCGCCGGTTGCCCAATCAGCTGATCGGCCGGTTGCCCCAACGCCCGCTCGGCCGCCGGATTTACATCCACTAACCGATTGTATCCATCCAACACCAACACATAATCGCTCATACCATCAAACACAGCATCACGCGCCACAGGCACCATGTCAAACAGCCGGTAGCGAAAAAGGCCCCAGGCGATCAACAAATTACTCACGGCAAAGGTCAACGGTGTGGTATCACGTTGGAACGTGAAAGTCACACCAAACAGCGTCAGCATGACGCCCACCAGGGGAATCAGGGCGCCGATGACGACAGTTAACATCTGCCGCCGATACAAGGATTGCGCCCGGATGAAGGTGGCCAGCAGCAGGTAAAGCGCGATAAAAGCGAGGGCATAGGCATACATGCTGAACAACCACACGGCCGTCGTAAAATCATACGTCAGGGCGTCAAACGGTTCACCGGGGATGAGGCTGGCCGACGGTCGTACCCAACCATGAAACGGGTTCGTCAGCACCAACACGCCAAAAAGCAAACACGGCAAACTGAGCAGTGACCAGACCAGAAACGGCCGTCGTAACGGCCGTCTTGTGTAATCCAGCGCAAACGCCAGGAAGGCCAACGGCCAAACCAACGCGCCTGCATATTGCAGGTCATCCCAAAAAATCTTGGCCGCTAACGTTTCACTGTTAAGCTCAAACATGTAGCCAAAAGTCCAGACGGACTGGCTGGCCGCGACCAGCGCAAACGGCCGTGCCCCTGGCACACCGCGCCGTTGCCAGGCATATAAGGCCACACTCAAAGAAATCAGAAGCGAAAGCGCGTAGGGCAATAAATAAGGTAAATTGACAGACATCATTTGCTTGGCCTTTCCTGGTAGCAGTAGGGTAATTTCCACAATCACTCTGCCAACTGCCACAGTATAAACGGGTAATATCCGGCAATCAATCGCCGATTGCGCCTCCATCGGCGACTGAGCGTAGTTTGAACATATGGCAGGTACGGGTGGCGATGCCGTTTCTTGCAGGTACAATCACTCACCTATGACCGAACAACGGTGGCTTCGCCTCATCCTCCTACTCTTCTTGCTGTTAGGCGGCGTCTATGCCTTTCTTACCCCCATCTTTGAAGCGTCGGACGAATTGTGGCATTACCCCATGGTGCAACACCTGGCGGCAGGCAACCCCCTGCCGGTGCAGGTGTTTGACCCGGCCCAGGCCGGCCCCTGGAAACAGGAAGCCAGCCAGCCGCCGCTCTACTATTATTTAGGGGCGGCGCTGACCTTTTGGATTGATGCAGCCGATATGGAAACGGTGCGCTGGGAAAACCCCCATGTAGACAACGGCATCATCACCAGCGACGGCAACATTAATCTGACCATTCATAACCCGGCCTGGAACCCCTGGCAGGGCACGCTGCTGGCGGCGCGGCTGGTGCGCCTCTTTTCCATCCTGCTCGGCGCGGCCACCGTCTACCTGACCTACCGCATTGCCCGCGAGGTAGAGCCAGACCGCCCCGAAATCCGCCTGGGGGCCACGGCCGTCAACGCCTTTCTGCCCATGTTCCTCTTCATCACCGCCTCGGTCAACAACGACAACCTGGCCATCCCCCTGGCCTCGCTGGCCATTCTGCTGTTGATCCGGGTGGTCGGTAATCGGTTATCGGTTATCGGTAATCGGTCTACCGTTCACCGATTACCGATTACCGATTACTGGCTCCACTGGCTCTTGATCGGCGTCGTCATCGGCCTGGCCATCCTGACAAAAGAAGGCACGTTTGGCCTTTTCCCCATTGCCTTAGGCACGGCTTTCATTTCGCAGTGGCAGAGAAGAAGTGCTCAGGTGTCAGGTATTCAGGTGTCAGGTGAATCGGTCACGCATCACGCATCACGCATCACGCCCCACCGATTACCGATCACCGATTACCGATTACCGATAACCGCCTACGGCCGTATCCTCCTCCACACCCTGCTCACCTTCCTGGTCATGCTGCTGCCGGTGGTGCTCATTGCCGGGTGGTGGTATTGGCGCAATATCCGGCTGTATGGCGACTTCCTGGGCTGGAACGCTTTTATCGCCGTCCTGGGAGAGCGGGCTACGCCGGCATCGCTCTACCAACTGTGGAGCGAACGGCACGGCTTCCTGATGGCGTACTGGGGTCTGTTTGGCGGCGTCAATGTGCCCATGCCCGGCTGGATTTATGCGCTGTTGAATGGGGTTTTGGTGGTGAGTGTGGTGGGGTTTGTGGTGTATGCACTGAAGGAGATGAGGGATTGGAGATTGGAGATTAAAGGGACGCCCTTCAATCTCCAATCTCTGATCTCCAATCTCCTGCTTTTTGTCGAACGCTATTTTGCCCTCATCGTCTGCCTGCTCTTTTCGGCGGCGGTGGTGGTGGGGTTGATTCAGTGGGCGACGACGACGTGGTCTTCGCAGGGGCGGCTGGTGTTCACGGCGCTGTCTACGCTGACGACGCTGCTGGTGGTGGGGTTGGTGGGTTGGCTGCCGCGCCGCCCGGCGACATGGGTGGTGGCATTGTTGGGCGGTTTTATGTTTGTGGTGGCGGCGTTGGCCCCGTTTTTGTGGATACGGCCGTCTTACCAACCACCCCATTACGATCCGCCGCAAATGCAAACGGCCGTCGCCTTTGGCAATGAACTTAAACTGGTGGGCTATGAATGGTCGCCAACGGCCGTGCAGCCCGGCGAAACGGTGTGGGTCACATTAGAATGGGAAGTGATGCAGCCGATGGCCCGCAACTGGAGCATCTTTGTCCATCTCAATGACCCGGTGTTGGAACGGCCGATTGCCCAACGGGACATGTTTCACGGCCAGGGTTTACGCCCCACCTCGCTCTTGCAGCCAGGCGAACGCATTGTTACCCGCCATCTACTTACGGTGCCGGACACGGCCGTTGCCCCCATTGACCTGGAACTCACCGTCGGCCTCTATGACTACGCGACCTGCCCGGCGTGTGAACGGCTGCCCGTCACGGAGAGCCGTCTGCCGCTGCAGGAGAATGCGGTCATGTTGGCCGATGTGCCGCTCACGGCCGTGCCCGGCGAAATACCCAACCCCATCACCGTGAACTTTGAAAAGGGTTTTACCCTGATCGGTTATGAACTGAATCCCCGCCGCACCGCCGCCGGTGAGACCGTAGACCTGACGCTGTACTGGCAGTTGAACCAGCCCATTACGGCCGATTACACCATCTTTGCCCAGGTGGTAGACCAGGACACAACACTTTGGGCAAATGTGAATTTGCCTGTTCCCACCTCGCAGTGGCCGGTGGGCGCACCGCAGCCCGTCCCTCTGACGCTGCCGCTCAACCCGGATACCCCCGCCGACGTGTACCCGATCATCATTGGCCTGTATACTCTCTCCCCGACCGGCGAATTTCAACGGTTGCAGCGGATTACGGCCGACGGCCGTCCCACCGACGACTTCCTGCAACTCACCCTGTTACGAGTGGACTGATGGCACCATTTGCGATGGCAGATAAATCTGCACCTACAAAAGGCAAAGTCGGCCTTCGCCGACTGATCCCAGACCGCGCAGGCGGTCTTCGCCTCTTGTTGCCGCGATTTTAATCGCCGGGCTTTGCTAATAGGAAACCTGATTTAATAGTGGACTGATGGAACAACTTTACAAAATGAACGAAGGACTAAACCGGCGCTTCCCTGATAGTGATAACCCGTTTCAAATTATCACCCGGCTGGCAGAGGAATGTGGCGAACTGGCGGCGCAGGTCAATCACTTTGAAAGAAGTGGCGTGAAACATGAAAAACATGGACAGCCAGACCCGGCCAAACTCGCCAAAGAAGTCATGGACGTGCTAAGATGCGCCCTGCAAATCGCCACACACTACGGCATTGAGGCAGAACTGGAGCGTATCATCCAGCAATCCTACGCCACGATGTTAGCCGAAGGCTTGATTGGCAAATGAGCAATTTACGGAATACGGAATACGGATCACGCATCACGCATCACGCCTCACGAAACACCCTGCTCTTAGCGGTGTTGGTGGCAGTCACGGCCGTGTTCGGCGGCTTGCTGCTGGCGTATGGCGGGCCGCTGGCGGCGCTGGCGCTGCTGTTGGCCGGGGTAGCGGTGGTGGTCGTGCTGCGCAACATTGAACTTGGTTTTTGGGGCGTCATCGCCGTCGTTTGCCTGCTGCCCTTTGCCACCATTCCTGTTGACATTGGCCTGACGCCCACATTTTTAGACCTGGCGCTGGCCGCTGTGGTTGGCGTCTGGGCATTGGGGCTGGTGACGGGCAAACAGCGCACCGTCATCACCACCCCCATCACCCTGCCCCTGCTCATCTTCATTATCATTGCCCTGTTTGCCTTCATTTTTGGGCTGGCAAACGGGCCACTCACTCCCACCCTGCTGCGCAAATTTGCCGAACTGATTTTGAGCCTGCTTTTCGTGCTGGTGGTGGTTGATTACTGCCGCACCTGGGAGCAGTTAGAACGGCTGGTGAAGGTGCTGCTGCTGGCAGGCGCGGCGGCGGCGCTGCTGGCCATTGGCCTCTGGCTGCTGCCGGAAGATACAACAAATGATCTGTTGAACATGCTGACGCGAGTGGGCTACCCCGGCGGTTGGGTTATCCGCTATATCGAAGAAAACCCGGAACTTTCGGAGCGGGCCATCGGCACGTCTGTAGACCCCAATGTGTTGGGGGGACTGCTGCTGATGTTGGGGGCGCTGGCGGGGCCGCAGTTGGTGGCCAAACGGCCGTTGTTCTCCCGCTGGCTCACGTATCTGATTGTGGGTTCACTCTTCCTGGCCCTCATCCTCACCTTTTCGCGGGGGGCACTGGTGGGGCTGGTAGCCGGGTTAGGTTTTGTGGCGTTGGCCCGTTACCGGCGGCTGCTGCCATACATGGTTATCCTCGGCCTGTTCTTTTTGCTGCTGCCGCCGGCGCAGGCGTACATCACCCGCTTTGTGGAAGGGATTCAGGGCCAAGACCTGGCTACGCAAATGCGCTATGGCGAATATAAAGATGCGCTGATTCTGGTGCAGCGTTATCCCGTTTTTGGCGTCGGTTTTGCCGGGACGCCGGACATTGACATTTACCTGGGGGTAGCCAACGTGTACCTGACCATTGCCCAGACGATGGGGCTGGTGGGGCTGCTGGCCTTTTTTGCGGTGTTGGGCACGCTGTTTGCCTATGCCTTTTTTAACCGGGGGCCGATCAAGGGAGACGGCCGTAAAGACCCCGTCTGGTTGGGTTTACATGCCGCCATCATCGGCGGGCTGGTCGCCGGGCTGTTTGACCACTACCTCTTCAACCTGGAGTTTCACCACGCAGTGACAGCGTTCTGGCTGCTGGTGGGGCTGGCAGCCGCCGCCACGCGGTTGGGTGTGGAAGAAGAGATTGAGAGATTGAGAGATTGAGAGATTACGCAATCTCCCAATCTCCCAATCTCCTTCTATAATTGCCGACACGGCAACGTCACCACAAACGTCGCCCCTTCGCCGGGCACGCTTTCCACGGAAATCAAACCGCCGTGCCGCTCCACAATTTTGCGGCAGATGGCCAGGCCCACACCGGTACCTTCATAGGTGGTACGGCCGTGCAGCCGCTCAAAAATCTCAAAAACACGCCCCTGAAACTGGGGGTCAATGCCAATGCCATTATCCTTGACAAAAATCTGGCACATCTCTCGCCCATCCACGTTGGCTGGCTGGCTGTCAATCTGCAAAACCGGGCGACGGTTGGGGTCAATGAACTTCAGCGCATTGCCCACCAGATTTTGCAGCAACTGCCGCATCTGCGTCGGGTCAGCTTCCACTTCAGGCAATGGGCCGGCCGTCACCATCGCCCCCGTTTGTTCTATGCGCACTTCCAGGTCAGACAGCACCTCCCGCAAAACATCATCAAGCGAAACCAGGCTAAACGGCTGGCGCTGGGTGGCGACACGCGAATAAACCAGCAAATCCTGGATGAGGCGCTGCATCCGCGCCGCCGCCGACTGCATCCGCCGCAGATATTCCAGCCCTCGCTCATCCAACGCCGCCGCATATTTTTCTTCCAACCGGCTGCCAAAGACCGTGATTTTACGCAATGGTTCCTGAAGATCATGCGAGGCGATGTGGGCGAAATTATCTAATTCCTGGTTGCTGCGCTCTAGTTCATGGGCATATAGTTGCAGCGACCGCTCCACCTGCTCCCGTTCTTTGATTTCGCCGGTTAACTGCTGATTGGCAGCCGTCAATTCGGCGGTGCGCCGCGCCACTTCCTGCTCCAGGTGCGCGGCTTGCTCTCGCAAGGCGGTGTACAGGCGGGCATTTTCCACTGCCAGCGCCACCTGGTTCACCATCGAGACCAGCAGACGCTGTGTATCTTCATTGAAGCCGTAAGGGGTGGTATGGTTTTGCAGGGAGACAACACCGGTGACACGGCCGTTGACAATCATCGGCACCCCCACCCACGACTTTGAGCGCACGCCGCCCGGCACTTCCAGCCCCAACTCGGCTACTTTTTCGGCGACGTAGGCGGGGATGAGCAACGGCCGTTCCGTGCCAATCACATACTCTACCAGTCCATTTTCAAAGCGCCGCCGCCGGTCATACCACGTAAACTGCCCCTCAGCCACATCCAGCACAAATACAAGCTCCCCTTCCGCCTGATTTTCTGGCTCATAAAAGGCAACATACAGATTCGTGGTATCAATCAGCCGCGCCGCATACCGGACAAACGTGGCCAGCAGCGGCTCAATACCCTGCGTGGAACTGAGCGAACGGCTCATTTCGTTGAGAATGGTCAGCTCCTCGGCGCGGCGCGCCAGCAGCCGGAAGGCGCGCGCATTTTGAATGGCAATGGCAAACTGCGCCGCCAGCGTTTTGTGAATGCGCACATCATCCTCTGTAAACCGGTCTTGCTCCCTGGCCTGCACATCCAGAATGCCGATCAACTGATCGCCAACGATCATGGGCAGGCAAAGTTCCGCCGCCGCTTCCGGCAATACCGGATGCGGCATAAAATCAGGGTGGCTATGCACATCATTCACCACCATCACCGTGCGTTCACGGGCCACGCGGGCGCAAATGGACGGCCGTTGCTGCAGCGGGATGGCCGGCACCGGCGAATCCTTGCTCAGCATGTCATTATCACCCATCACCGGCAGCAAATTCTCGCCGGCCTCATCCAGCAAGGCGATGTTGACGTGATACAGGTCAAACTGCTCTTTAGTGCGCACCAGGGCAAAACGCAGCAGTTGGTCGAGGTCCAGAATGCCGGACACGGCCGTGCTAATCTGGGCAATCGTCTCCAGTTCAATCATTCGTTGGGCTAACGCATCTAGTTGTTCTGTCACCGATCATCTTGCCGCCAGGGCGGCCATTCCTTTTGGGATGTGCCGGTATTGTATACTCATCGAGGCCATAAAGTTGCATTTCATCTGGTGGCAAGTGGCAGGTGGCAAGTCGCTCTGGCAACCTGCAACCTGCAACCAAAGGGCAAAACGTCAGTTTATGACCTTTGTCAGTATAGCCAACTCAATTTGGCAAAACCTGGCGATTAAAATCGCAGCTACAGGCAGCAAAGCCGACCTTCGTCGGCTAAAACCAGTCGGCGAAGGCCGACTTCGCCTTTTATTGGTGCAGATTTATCTGCCGCCGCCGGGCAAATTGAGAATTGCTGGAAAGAAGGGTATCCTTTTCGTTTCTCAGGCGTAAGCGTTCAATCCCTCAAGAGACCTGACAGGTTTTTGACCTGAAAAGCCTTGATTTGAACTGGTAAAAACCTGTCAGGTCTGAACGGTTACTCTCAGGCTACCATGAGCTATACTCGGTAGATATACCGGTAACGGTCATAATCTGACATTTTTGTCACCTTGTCAGATGTCACCTTGTCACCTTGTCAGATGTCACCTTGTCACCTTGTCAGGTATAGAACGTTAACAATCACATATTTTATTCTCGGTCTGGCCTGCTGCTGGCAGGGCCGGCGTTCCGGCGGCGCGGCCATCTGCTATACTATTGCCTGCCACCCGGCATCTGCGAGCAGCGCAGCCCCCCATGCACAGTCGTCAGCCGCTCGCACGGGCCGGACGGCCGTAAGAAATGGCCGGCGACCCTCGGAAACGGCGAATACGGGCGAAAAACGGCGAAAAACGACGAAAACAGGCGATCTGATCGGTTGGTTGAAGATGAGTAGAAGTTAAGAAACGGCCGTTTTTGCGATGATAAATGAAGACCCTCGGAAAGCGCGGGCCGGTGGGAGGAAAACAGGCAAATGCTGGACAACAGGCGGGCACTATGGGATAATCTGCCCATGAAACAGGGCAGAAGCAGGTCAAAAAACAGGTCACATCCCACTGTGGATAACTGGGGTCAGAACGGCCGTGAATCCCTTTGAGGGGTTGAAACATATCCCAGTTGTCCCCAGTCACATTTCCATACGCCGGTCAGAACGGCCGTGAATCCCTTTGAGGGGTTGAAACCTTGCCAGCGGGCGATCAAATTGCCTTCGGTGTCACGCGTCAGAACGGCCGTGAATCCCTTTGAGGGGTTGAAACTTACCACGCGGGTCACTTCAATTGCGGCGGCGGGGGCTGTCAGAACGGCCGTGAATCCCTTTGAGGGGTTGAAACGTTGGTCACTCATGATTTCAATCCCTGCCACCAGTGTCAGAACGGCCGTGAATCCCTTTGAGGGGTTGAAACCATTGCCCACATTGATCAACATGATCGCACAACCATAGTCAGAACGGCCGTGAATCCCTTTGAGGGGTTGAAACGTGAGATTTGTGATCTCGCCAGTGACAAAGTCAATGAGTCAGAACGGCCGTGAATCCCTTTGAGGGGTTGAAACCGACGACTTCGTATTCACCAGGTTCCCAGTACACATGGTCAGAACGGCCGTGAATCCCTTTGAGGGGTTGAAACGGGTAACCCGGAGGTACTCGCTAGTGCTGGTGCGCCGTCAGAACGGCCGTGAATCCCTTTGAGGGGTTGAAACGGCGAATCCCCTACTCTCTGGCGGGTATTATTTCCGTCAGAACGGCCGTGAATCCCTTTGAGGGGTTGAAACCTTCCAGTTCACCCGTCACAATAGTGGGGGTGAATGGGTCAGAACGGCCGTGAATCCCTTTGAGGGGTTGAAACGTTCACCACGCCCGGGATCGCGACTTCGGGGCCAGCACGTCAGAACGGCCGTGAATCCCTTTGAGGGGTTGAAACGTTTAACGGTTAACCTTCGTCATCATTTTCTGCCATGTCAGAACGGCCGTGAATCCCTTTGAGGGGTTGAAACGAGGGCATTAACATCATCGCACGCCGTTGAACGGATTGTCAGAACGGCCGTGAATCCCTTTGAGGGGTTGAAACAAGCTGCAACAGCCCTTCCACCCCGCGGATTTTGACCGTCAGAACGGCCGTGAATCCCTTTGAGGGGTTGAAACGCGATCCCACGATTGCTTTTGTAGCAATGTTGAGCGGTCAGAACGGCCGTGAATCCCTTTGAGGGGTTGAAACCCCAGTGTGAACCATTCTGCGTAAACAACCAAACCGGGTCAGAACGGCCGTGAATCCCTTTGAGGGGTTGAAACAATTACCTATTGTTGCACCCCATATTGTCTTAACATGGGTCAGAACGGCCGTGAATCCCTTTGAGGGGTTGAAACCAAAAACCACTTTACGCAACCAGTGTTGCGTTGCGTTGTCAGAACGGCCGTGAATCCCTTTGAGGGGTTGAAACTACTGGGCAAAGAACTTAGCGCCATAAAGCACCAATGTCAGAACGGCCGTGAATCCCTTTGAGGGGTTGAAACCTACGGCCCGCATATCTCTCTCGTGCCATTCAACTTTGTCAGAACGGCCGTGAATCCCTTTGAGGGGTTGAAACATGTCGCTGCCGTACAGGCCAGCGAAAAGAACAAAGTCAGAACGGCCGTGAATCCCTTTGAGGGGTTGAAACTTTTTCTCACCGTTAACGGTGTAGTTCAGATGCAGGTGTCAGAACGGCCGTGAATCCCTTTGAGGGGTTGAAACCATTGATTTGAAGTTTTTCGTCCAGGTCAACATAATGTCAGAACGGCCGTGAATCCCTTTGAGGGGTTGAAACGATTGTGGCTAGGTCAGACTGAAAAATTTTGTTTCTGTCAGAACGGCCGTGAATCCCTTTGAGGGGTTGAAACGCGTACCCGGTTGTTACCAGCACAATCGTTCCCCAAAGTCAGAACGGCCGTGAATCCCTTTGAGGGGTTGAAACACGACGTCCCACATGTTGGTGCACTCCGGCGTGTTGGGTCAGAACGGCCGTGAATCCCTTTGAGGGGTTGAAACCCAGATAGCTTGCTACATAGAGTCCAGCAAGACTAGCGTCAGAACGGCCGTGAATCCCTTTGAGGGGTTGAAACCCGTTCCGGGAATGGGTTATGGCTGTGGCGGTAACCAGTCAGAACGGCCGTGAATCCCTTTGAGGGGTTGAAACCCTTTACCCAAGAAGCGCCAGTAGGCGACAGTCTGAGGTCAGAACGGCCGTGAATCCCTTTGAGGGGTTGAAACGTGGTCTCTTCGGCGGCAGCCGTCTCGGGACCTCCCGGTCAGAACGGCCGTGAATCCCTTTGAGGGGTTGAAACTAGACGTTGAGGTTGCTGTAGCTGTCGCAACGACAATGTCAGAACGGCCGTGAATCCCTTTGAGGGGTTGAAACAAAAAATGAAAGCCTTGTCATCCCGTATAGCCACGGCGTCAGAACGGCCGTGAATCCCTTTGAGGGGTTGAAACGCCCGTCCCGGTTGAGGTCTTCCCAGCCTGCCATCAAGGTCAGAACGGCCGTGAATCCCTTTGAGGGGTTGAAACCAAAACGAGCTCTCTCCCCTTCGGGGGGATTGAAACAAAAGTCAGAACGGCCGTGAATCCCTTTGAGGGGTTGAAACTAAATGAGATTTTCTCGAACCCTTCGGCTTGCTTGGCTGTCAGAACGGCCGTGAATCCCTTTGAGGGGTTGAAACCTTTTGGCCCCAGCGTATTGCTTTTCAGCACCCTGGCGTCAGAACGGCCGTGAATCCCTTTGAGGGGTTGAAACCATACACGCTCAGTTGAAAAACTGCCTCGATAAAGTCAGAACGGCCGTGAATCCCTTTGAGAGCGTGTTGCAAAAATAGGGGGTTGCGGTAGCTGCACCGGGTCAGGTGCGTTGGTTTTTGGTGAGCGTGGGGGTCGTTATGTCAATTTATTAGCA
>JACTMP010000027.1 GCA_014584575.1 Chloroflexota bacterium | reverse complement strand
ATTCCCAAAACAGGCCGGTGTATTTTCCCCTGCCTGCCGCACACCAAAATCCTCTCTGGAACTTTTTTCTGCTCCCCTCTTGACTTTCACCGGATTCTCAAGGATTTCGTGTGCTACTTCGGATACGGTTCGTTCCCCGTTCTCGACAATGAAGGCATCGAGATCTGCCTCATCAAGTATGGCGTCCAGCTCTCCAGTGCGGTAAAGGTGCCATTCGAGACTTGGCCCCGTATTGCGTAAACGGAGGCGGGACGTTCGCACCTCCTGGGTCGCAGTGAGTCGGACGACCACCATGCCGCGATCGAGAGCGGCTCTGTACCATTCAAGACCAGATGCCTTCTCGATAACGCCTGCGACGATTAACCGTTCGGCTCCCGCCTCCTTGAAGTTCTGCCACACCGTCTGGATGTTCTTTCTTGCAACTTCTTCATTGAATGGGCCGCGCTGAGGCCAGGAATACGAGAGGGCGTCGCGGTCAATGAAGGCGTGTGGCATCTCATGCTCTGTAAGGATTTGGGCTATGGCTTCAGCGACCGAAGTCTTACCTACTCCAACAGTTCCATTGATCCAGACGACATTCGGGATTTCTGACATTGCTTAATTCTCTTATGACATCATGTTCAACGGCGGGCTAGCAAACCCAACTTCTTAACGGGTGCGATACCTTCAACCATCAACATTGGCCCTTGGCTCGCCCATACGCTGCAATATCTAATATCTGTTAGCCATCCCTTTGCTTTTATCAAGCGCCTCTTTTCGACAAATAGGCTGCTCTGATCCCTAAAAATCATACTTTGTCAATAATGCTTTCCGTATGCTCATAGCCGATACTATTATCAGACTCCAAGCAATCAAGAACATGGCAATTGAAAAAACAAATAGAATCGGTTGGTCTACAATAGTAAACCACTTGTAATATGAGCCATGACTGAACACGCCAGCCTCCCAATTCCCCGGTAGGGGAGGATAACCTCGATTTAGCGCTTCTTCTGAAGTGACAACCGACAAAAAACTGAGGAGGGACAAGGTAGATATAAAAAAGAGGATGATACCAATTAGGAATATTATTGGAAAGAAACGGTTAAGAGTTTGAATGCAAGTTTTTGGCATGTTGGTTGTTTTCTTTTCCGGTCATTATTGGGAGTTTGATGGCTAACTATTTGATGAGATGATGCATACCATAATAAATCATCGTAAGCTCATAACGTCTCAATCGTCAATGTCCATCCAGAGCGGTGGGGATTACGGCCTGGAGAAGTTCATTCAAATGAAAACGGCTGGAGAAACATGGAAGCGCCGTGCCAGTTCTCGAATTTGCCGGACATTTAATTCCCGTTTGCCGTTGAGTATCTCCGACACCACACCCTGCGAACCTATTTCGGGTAAGTCACTCTGCCGTAAACTGTGTTCTTCCATCAGGTATTCCAACACTTCCGCGCCGTTCACATCAGGCATCGGGAACTGTTTTTTTTCATAAAGCTGAATGACAGCCCCCAACGTATCCAAAAACTCATAAAGCGGGTGTTCTTCATTGTCACCCACTTCATCAATTAACTCGTTGAGCCGAATAACGGCCTGATGATACTCTGCCTCATTGCGTATAGAGAAATACGGGCGAATAACTGCCCAATGTGGTTGGATTTCTTTAAGCAACATGGTCATTCTTTCCATGCTCCTTTGTTGTATTCCGCATGTGTTAGCACGTGGCGAATATAGACTTTGCTGCGGTTGAAGTGAATGGAAGTGATGAGCCGATATTTGTTGCCGCCGATATTGAACACAATCAAATTACCCACTTTATCAGCTAATGGGAAGGTGCGGCGTAGCTCATTAAAGCTAGCGAAATCGCTTTGCTCCATAATTTTGTACCAGCGTGACAAAGGGGGTTGGCTGTCGGGATGCTGTATCCAAAATTGCTGGAGAGCCTTCCGGGAAATGATGTGCATAAAAGCAGTTTATCTCAGAATGAGATATAAGACAAGCAAATTTGAGGGCGAAGAACCTATTACACTTCAATCGTCAATGTCCAGCCGAAGCGGTCGGGAATACGGCCGTACTGAATCCCCGTCAACTCGTCAAACAAATGTTTAGACACCGGCCCGCTCTGGTAATCATTGATGATGTACTCCTTCTCCTCGAAGCCAAACTTACCCACCGGCGCAATCACCGCCGCCGTGCCGCAGCCGAACACCTCCGTAACCTTGCCCGACTGAATGTCGGCCAACATCTCATGCACGTCAATCATCTCTTCGGCCACCTCATAACCCAGGTCGCACCCTAACTCAAGCACCGACTTGCGCGTCACGCCGGGCAAGATGCTGCCCGTCAGCGGCGGCGTCACAATCTTCCGCCCCTCATAGACAAAGCAGATGTTCATGGCCCCCACCTCTTCAATGAAGCGCCCTTCAATGGCGTCCAGCCATAACACCTGCGAATATCCTCTAGCCTGCGCCTCTTCACCTACCAGGATACTGGCGGCGTAGTTGCCGCCCGTCTTGGCGTCGCCCACGCCGCCGCGCACCGCCCGGCGATACTTGTCGGAAATATAGACGGGCACGGGGCTGAATCCCTGCTTAAAATAGGGGCCAACCGGCCCCGCGATCACGTAGTGCAGGTAACTTTTGCTGGCATGAACGCCCAACGCCGCATCGGTGGCAATCATGGTGGGGCGAATGTACAGCGTCGCCCCCGGATAGGTGGGCACCCATTCCTGCTCCAGTTCGATCAATTGAATGATGGCGGCCAGATGTTCTTCCTCATCTACGGCCGCCATAGCCATGCGCCGGGCGGAGTTGTTAAACCGTTTCATGTTTTCCCAGGGGCGGAACAGGTTAATGTGACCGTCAGGACGACGATATGCTTTAGTGCCCTCAAAAATTTCCTGGGCGTAATGGAACACGGCCGTTGCCGGATCCAATACAAACGGCGCATACGGCCCAATCGTCGCCTCATGCCAGCCCTTGTCCGGCGTGTACTTCTGGCTAAA
This sequence comes from Chloroflexota bacterium, assembly GCA_014584575.1. Taxonomy (GTDB): domain Bacteria; phylum Chloroflexota; class Anaerolineae; order Promineifilales; family Promineifilaceae; genus CAADGU01. The sequence continues at coordinate 251,805 of JACTMP010000027.1, read as the reverse complement.
CATCCGGTTGCTAAACTTGTTACCAAAGCCAAAATCATCGGTCGGCGGTGTCTTCAATTTTGTTTCATCCAGGGGGAGTATTTTGATGTCCATAGTTGTCCTTCTTTCTCAGGATTAGTTTGGGCCGTATTATGGTTTGTGTGGTTGCAAGTGGCAAGTTGCAGGTGGCAACTTTTGACCTGCCACTAGCAACCTGCTACCTGCCACCTTCTACAACATATGCTCAACTACGCCCAGCGAACGGCCGTCGGCGTCCCGCCGCAGCGCCTGATGATCCCAGCCCGAACCGGAGATGATGAAGTAATAGGCCGCGCCCACGCCGGGAATCTGGCGGCATAACTCGTAGAACCGTTTCGCCTGTTTGCCTTTGTCAACAATCGGCGTCTTCATTTGCGGGTCAGGATTGCTGAACTCGGTTACAAACATCAGCTTGTCCGGGAACATGCGCCGGTATTTTTTCACCAGAGCAATCGCCTCTGTCTCCACCTCTTGCATGGAGATGTAATAGGCATGGACACACAGAAAATCGGCGGCGCGCACGGCCGCTTCCGCCTGGTGCAAAAAGGTGACATCATTCAGCCGGAATCCGGCGTCGTGCCCAAAACGATATTCCGCATCCGCGCCCGGCGACAGGCCAGGGAAGCCCACTTTAATGCCGGGGAAACGCTGCCGCAGCAGTTTGCGCCCCTCCATAAAGTATTGGGCAAACTCCGCGCCATTGCTCCACGAACCGGCCACCCCTTTGTAGCGCAGCCCCTCATGGGTCAGGTTCGGCTCATTGTGAAACTCGAAATACGTCACGCCGGCATTGACCAGCCGCTCGATGTCGTTGGACACGGTGTTCACAAAATCTTGCACAGGCACATGACGGCCGTTCCAACTCTCAAACAAACGGCACATATAAAACTTTGCCTGATAATTTTGCATCTCCTCTACCGAAACGCCGCTCATCACCTTCACCGATTCAAACTTGCCCCGCGCCAAATCCCAATCCGCCTGCATCGGGTGGCGGTTGGCGCGGTCATGCACGCCAATCAGCATCCGCCCAAATTCCCAGGCCGGGCCGGTGTATGTCAGGTCGCCGTCCGTCTGACCTATGGCGCTCACGGCCGTACTCTCTTTCACCGGTTCCACAGCCGGCGGCTGCGCCCCGCGCTGAATGCGCACCCGATCCGAGCGGTAAATGAGCGCCGATTTGATCGCCTCGGCCAACGGCCGTCCCGCAGACCCATAACGCGAAAGTAAGGAGATGGGACGGCCGTCGGTCGGGTCCAGCACCAGATAATCATTGCCCTGCTTCGCCAGAGTGAACACCCAATGCTGCTCCGTGCCATAGGTGTATGGGTCGGTGGGGTCCTGATCCACCTGCAAAATCACCGCCTGTCCGGCCGCCAACTCCTGGTCAATGCGGTTGAGCAGGTTGGGGTCATGTTTGGCATATGTCGCCCCCGTATTCGGCAGCGGCATCCAGTTATCATAGAACTTCACGTGGTCAATCAAATAAGCGGGGGACAGGAAGTACACATTCGAGCCATCAAAGCCCTGCCCGGCGGGCCGGTTGAGCAAGGCATTGTTCAACGAGAGCGGCGTGTAATTTTCGCCAAAGCCGGTCAGAGCCATAGCCATACAACTGAGCAGGCAGCCAAATTCGCCAATGGTTTTGGGGCCATGCCCTAGCTTGTGGTGTTTCCATTGGGGATCGTTTTGGGAATACGGCCGTATGCCAAACCCCTCTAAATTAGCCGTAGACTGAATCTTCACCCAGAACGTGTCGCCAAAAGCCCGGTTCTGCTCATCATGGATGCGCCACGAACTGGTATAGGCATCTGCCCGCGCCGGCGGCGCCACCATGGGCACAGAAAGCACCACCTCCTCCCCTGGCTGCGCCGCCGGTATCAGGTGGCTCATCGAGCCAGCCATGCGCGATTCGCCGCCCACCCACACCAGCCGGTACGCGGCCGTCCAGGGCAAACCACCCGTATTTTTAACCACCCACTGCTTGGTAAAACTTTTTCCTTCCTGAAAGGGTGTACCATCGGGGATATTGTGGTCGTCAATATATTTGCTGTTATTGACCGGCCCCGCTGCCGGTTTTTCTTCCGCTTTAGGCGGCGGCGTGGTAGTCACCAGCCGCAGCCAGATGATATCGCCAAACAGCCTGCCTTGCGGGTCTTTTAGCTGCCAGTCGGTGAAGAAACGATGATGCGCTTTGGTTGGCGCGGTCATTTCCAGGGTGATCTCCACATTTTCGCCGGGGTTCACGCTCGCTTTGGACGCCACCTCGGCGAGTGTATAGCTGGCTTTGCCGGTGAGCAACTGGCTGCCCTTATTGGCGTTAATGTGAGCGACGGTATACCCCTGGCCCCAGGTCATTGTGCCTGCGTTCCGCACCATCCAGGTTGCCTTAAACGCCGACCCGGCCGGCAGCGCGTCCAGATTGACATTGGTAGAAAACGATACAAACGTTGCCTTATTCATATGATTCTCCTGCTCATTCGTATGTGGCCGATACCGCTTCCCCCAACCGCCCCCATTGTACACGGAATCACCCACCGCTCAACACCCCATGACTGGTAGTATAGTGGAATCCCTGCGCCATGTAGGGCATAATAGTACCATGTCGGATAAAACCGCCAATGGTAAGACTGCTATCCATATCGGAGTAATTATATGACCAATGTCGGGCCAGCATGGGTTGGGCAAACGCTGGGCAACCGCTACAAAATAGAAGCCGTTTTAGGGCGCGGCGGCATGTCCGCCGTGTACCGCGCCCACGATCCGAACCTCAACCGGCGGGTGGCCGTCAAAATCATCAACCAAAACCTGACGGATAATGCCGAATTTATCAAACGGTTTGAGCAGGAAGCCTCGCTCATCGCCCAATTGCGCCACCCCAACATTATCCAGGTTCACGATTTCAACCACGAAGGCAACATTTACTACATGGTCATGGAGTATATCCCTGGCGAGACATTGTCACACCGGCTGGAAGCGCTGAAAAATGCCGGGCTGCGTCTGCCTTTGACCGATACGGTACGCATCATGGCGAAAATTTGCAGCGCGGTAGATTACGCCCACCAGCGACGCATGATTCACCGCGACTTGAAACCGGCCAACGTGCTGCTTGATCTGCTGGGTGAACCCACATTGACCGATTTTGGCATCGCCAAAATGGTAGGCGCACAACCATCTCCGTTCACCACGGCCGTACCCATGGGCACCGCCGCCTATATGTCCCCGGAACAGGTGCGCGGCGAAGAAGCCGATCATCGTTCCGACATTTATTCATTGGGCATCATCCTGTATGAAATGCTCAGCGGCGACCCGCCTTTTCACGATGACTCCACTTACCAGGTGATGATTCAGCAGGTGAGCGCGCCGGCGCCCGATATTCAAACGGTGGAAATCAATACGCCTCACTCGCTGGTGGCTATTGTGGAGCGGGCGCTGTCTAAGAACCCAGATGAGCGGTTTCAGACGGCCGGAGAAATGGGTATCGCCCTGAATACCGTGGGGCTACAACTGCAAGGGCCGTCTGACACACTGGCAACCCGTCATCTGGATCGGCTGGGCATTCTCTGGCAGCAGGCGCGGGATGCCTATGACGAACGCGCCTGGCAGGATTGTATTGCTAAACTGGATGAACTACGCCGCGCCGACCCCGATTACCAGCATCACAAAGTAAGCAGCCTGCGCCGCGATGCCCTGGGCCAACTGAGTAAACAGGCAGAACGCGATTTTGCCGCCGGGCAATTTGTAGACAGCCTGGCAGCCATTGCTGCCATCCGCCAATATGACCCTGACTATCCGGTGAATGAACTAGAATTTAAGGTGCGCATGGGGATGCAGCAAACCGATTTGCAGCAGCAGCTTGCTCAGCTATACAAGGAGGCTGTGGGGCTGCTGGAAGTGCGCGAATATGAGGCGGCGCTGGACAAGTGGCGCTCCATCCAACTGCAAAAAGAGACGCTGGTGGTGGCTGATCCGATGCTGGTGGAGAAGCGGGCCAGGGAGGGCGCCTGCGCCACCTTGTACACGGCCGCGCTCTCTGCATTAGCACAGCAGGCGCCGCAAACGGCGCTGGCGAAACTGGCGCGCATTGCCGAAATTGAACCCCAGTTTCCCGATTCGGAAGGGGTGCGGGCGAAGGCAGAAACGATGATTGCCGGGCCGCCGCCCACCAGCTCACGCCAGCCCTTGTTTTGGGTAGGGGGCATTGTGCTGGCGCTGCTGCTGCTCATCGCCGTAGGGGTGATATGGCGCGGCGCCGGTAATGGGCAAACGGCCGTGCTGCCCACACCCACCACTCAACTGGCGGCGCTACCAGACACGGCCGTGCCCACCCATACACCCGCACCCACCAATACCCACACGGCCGTGCCCACACCCACCAGTTCCGCTACCGCCACTGCCTCGGCAACCGCCACCGCTTCCCCTGCCCCCTCCAGCACGGCTGCCCCCACAGACACACCCCAATCACTTGACCGGGCCATCGCTCAGGAAAACATCTCCCTCTTTAGCGCGCCCGATGCTGACTCTACCGAACTGGCGATTGTGGAAACCGGCCAGAGCGTCTGGGTGCTGGCCCGCTCGGAAACAGGCAACTGGCTGTATGTGAGTGATGACAACGGCCAGCGTGGTTTTGCCACCCTGGACCGGCTGGATTGGCCGGGTAACATCGAAACCTTGCGTGTGCAGCAGCCGGTTGAGGTGGTCGCCGTACCTGCAATCACGGCCGTGCCCTCCACCGCCAACCTCGTCTTCAACCTTTACCAATTGGAAGGCACCCAAACCTGCAACGGCGAAGCATGGACAATCAAGGTTTTTATGGAGGGGCAAGGCGGCACCGGCATTTACAACTATTATTGGAATGACGTGCTGCTGGTGGTGAACTCCACCGGCAGCTACACCTTTGACGTGCGCAGCGGCGGCGGGCCGGTCATCGGTACAGGGCAGGTAACATCCGGCAATTTATCCGCCGAAAAAGAGTTGTTCTTGATCCGGCCGAGTTGTCCGTAGAATGAGATTGGAGATTAGGAGAACAATCTCTCAATCTCTCGATCCCCCAATCTCCCCAATCTCCCCCATCCCCCCCATTTCCCCTATGCCCCCTACCGCCCTGACCACCCACCACCTGAGCAAAACGTACCAACAGCCACAGGGCTGGCGGCGCGCTGTTCGCACACCTCCGGTCACGGCCGTGCAAGACATCTCTCTCACCGTGCCCGGCGGCGAACTGTTTGGGCTGCTGGGGCCAAACGGCGCGGGCAAGACCACCCTGGTGAAGATGCTCTGCACACTGCTGCGGCCTACGGCGGGCACGGCCGTTGTCGCCGGGCACGCTCTGAAAGAGTCTGGCGCAATTCGGGCGGCGGTGGGATTGGTGGTCTCCGACGAACGCAGTTTTTATTGGCGGCTGACGGCGCAGCAAAATCTGGACTTTTTCGCCGCCCTGTACGGGCTGCGCGGCGCGGCGGCGCGGCAACGCATACAGACGGTGCTGGCCGAAGTGCAGTTGACCGAAGTGGCCGAACGCCGTTTTAGCAGTTTTTCCAGCGGGATGCGGCAGCGGCTGGCCATTGCCCGCGCCCTGTTGCACCGGCCGCAAATCCTCTTTCTGGACGAACCGAGCCGCAGTCTGGACCCCACAGCCACACAAAAGCTGCACGACCTCATCCTGCGCCTGCGCCAGGAACAGGGCATGACCATTTTCCTCATCACCCACGACCTGGCCGAAGCGGAAAAGTTGTGTGACCGGGTGGCGCTGCTGCACCAGGGTCAGATTCAAGCCATAGGCCACCCGGATACCTTGCGCCGCACACTGCGCCCACAGTGGCAATATACAGTGCAGGTGGGGCCAATGGACACGGCCGTGACCAACTCCCTCACCCGGCAATACCCACCAGTCACCGTAGACGACCGTACCCTTACATTTCAGGCAGCAGAGGAGGATGGTTTGTTGACGGCCGTGTTGCACACCCTCCATACCCACGCTATCCCCATCCACACCATCACCAGCACCCCACCCACTCTGGAAGAAGTGTTCGCCCATTACACGGGGAGTGAACCGTAAACAGCAAGCAGCGAGCAGTGAGCGCCCAATCTCTCAATTACCAAATTACCTGACACCTGACACCTGACACCTGACACCTGACACCTAAACACATGACACTATTCCCCCCCCTCCGCGCCTTCCTCATCCGCGATTTCCAGAACGAAGCCAGCTACCGCTTCGCCTTCCTGCTGACCATTGGCGGTGTCATCTTCCGGTCGCTGCTCTTCTTCTTCCTGTCCGAATTCATCGGCGCCATTGCCGACCCATTCCTGGGAGAATATCAGGGCGACTATTTCAGCTTTGTCATCATCGGCATTGCGTTGGGAGGCTATTTTGGCGTGGGACTGACCGGCTTTTCGGCAGCGCTGCGCCAGGCGCAGGTGACGGGCACGCTGGAAGCAACCATGATGACACCCACCCCCGTCTCCCTGGTCATCGTCGGTTCGGCGCTGTGGAGCTACACCTACACCACCTTCCGCGTGTTTGTTTATCTGCTCTTTGGCACGCTCTTTCTGACGCTGGATTTAAGCCGGGCCAACATCCCGGCAGCGCTGCTAATTCTGGCGCTGAGTATTATCGCTTTTGCCAGCATGGGCATCATGGCAGCGGCCGTCATCATGGTCATCAAACGGGGCGACCCGATCTCCGGCGTCTTGTCCAACACCGCCAACTTGCTCGGCGGCGTCTTCTATCCGGTAGCAATCTTACCTGCCTGGCTGCAACTGTTCTCCTACCTGCTGCCGCTGACCTACGCCCTGCACGGCCTGCGGTTAGCCATGCTCAACGGCGCAGGCTGGAATGAGTTGGCCCCGGATATTGGGGCGCTGCTGCTTTTTTGTGTGCTGCTGGCCCCCCTCTCGCTGCTGCTTTTCCGCTACGCCGTCGAGCGCGCCCGCGCCGAAGGCACCCTGGCGCATTATTAAACCACTTGCGGCAACAGACGCTTCTCCTTACCTTCCCCCAATCTCTCACCCAATTTTCACCGCTTATTGATAGCCGCTGTCAGAGGAGGCCGGTAATCTTGGCCTGTCTGTTAATGAACGAACACACAAGGAAACACATGAATCGTAGAGCCATCTTACTCTTTTTCTGCCTGATCTTGTTTAATTTTACGTTTGTCTCGGTAGCCATTGCCGGATTGAATTTTTGGGCCGCGCGGCCGGACCGTCACTTTTTGTCGTTGCCAGTGAGTCGTGAGGGGGACACGGCCGTGTACCAGTTTCCACAGCGCCAACCCTCCAATCACGGCGGTGGGGAATACTACTTCCCCGATGACCACATATCCGACGCCCGGCGGCAGGAAATTGAGAGCCAGTTGCGCACCAGTATAGGGAAGTTACAGAGCGAAGGCGCACTGCCAACGGCCTATACACCAGAGGCCGTCACATTTGGTTGGCCGGTGCAGGCAGCGCCGCATTTGAATGATTTTGGTTATCATGGTATTTCCAACTTCGTGGATCACAACCCCAGCTTTCCCTTTCAACGTCTGGACTACTCCTGCGGCCAGCGCACCTATGACACCTACAGCGGGTATAATCACCCCGGCACCGACATCTTCTCCTGGCCTTTTCCCTGGCGGCGTATGGACAACGACGAAATCATGATTGTGGCCGCAGCCCCCGGCATCATTGTGCTGCGCGAAGATGGCAATTTTGACCGCAACTGCTCCTTCAACAACCTGCCCTGGAACGCCATTTACATCCAGCACAGCGACGGCAGCATTGCCTGGTACGCCCACATGAAAAATGGCTCTCTGACGTCCAAACAGATCGGGCAATGGGTGGAAGCGGGCGAATATCTGGGGGTGATGGGTAGTTCGGGTAGTTCCACCGGCCCGCACCTGCACTTTGAGGTACACGCGCTAAATGGCATGACGCTTGACCCCTACGCCGGGGTGTGTAACGCCACCACCCCCGATTCGATGTGGTACATGCAGCCAGCTTATTATGACACGGCCGTGAACAAAATCACCACCGGTTACGCCGCCCCCCTCATTACCCAATGCGCCACCGCCGAACAAAGTTACGAAGCGAACAGCTTCCTTCCCGGTGATGTTGTTTACTTCACCACCTATTACCGTGATCAATTAGCCAGCCAACCCAGCCAATACACCATCTACCAACCTGATGGCGCCGTTTACCAAAGTTGGCAGCACCATATCCCCGATCCTCACTACGCTGCCTCCTGGTGGTGGTGGTCATTTGCCTTGCCGGGTAATGCACCTCACGGCTACTGGCAATTTTCCGTAAGTGTCAACAACCAGACCTACAGCCACACCTTCCTGGTGGGCACTCCCCCCTCACCTACCCCCTCACCAACACCACCCCCCCTGCCCACACCGGCTGTGATCACCGTCACCACACCCAATGGGGGGGAACTGTTCGCCCCTGGCGAGGTGCTAAGCGTCACCTGGCAAACGGTGTTGACGCCGGCCATGCAGGTAGATTTGTTGCATAACGCGCAGGTTTCACAAACCTTATCCCTGTTCAGCTATGACCTGATCACCTGGACAATTCCCATCAGCGCCGGCACGGCCGTTTACAACATCCGCGTCAGCAACATCCTCAGCCCCACCCAACAAGACGAGAGCGGTTTTTTCATCATCGGCATCCTGGACCAGCACATTCACCTGCCTCTCGTCCTCAAACCAGAACCGATAACTCCCTGAGGTTGGCATCTCACCCACTGCTGGTATAATTGCCCGTTTACCGGGGATGTGGCGGAATTGGCAGACGCGCATGACTTAGAATCATGTGCCGCAAGGCGTGTGGGTTCAAGTCCCTCCATCCCCACTGTCGTTTAAGAAAGCAAAAGCGTTGCCGGAGCAACGCTTTTTTGCTGCAATTCCACTTAAAGAGGTATACCTGTGACGCTAACAATTCATACTGAACAAGATGACCGCCGTCAGTTACATCTGACGATAGAAGTGCCCGAAGAGCGGATCGAAAAACAGATGCGGGAAACGGCCCGTAAGCTGGCTAAAGATTATAACCTGCCCGGTTTCCGGCGCGGCAAAGCCCCCTACTCGGTCGTATTGAACCGCTTTGGCCGGGATGCCCTGCGCAGCGAAACAGTGGAAGATATGCTGCAATCCATCCTGGAAGAAGCGCTGGATGAGGTGAAACCGGACATTTATGCCCCGGTACAACTGGATAACCTGGAAATGGAACCACTCGTCGTAAAAGTGACCATCCCCTTGACGCCAGAGATTACGCTCGGCGACTACCGCAGTCTGCGCCAGGAGATAGAACCGGTCACAGTCACGGATGAGGCGGTAGCCCAGGCGCTCAAACGAATCCGCGCCCGCTATCAGGAGTTGGAAGAAGTAGACCGCCCGGCAGCCGAAGGGGACATGATTGCCATCAGCGGGCGCGGCGAGTTGATTGTGGAAGCGGACGAGGATGAGGAAGAAGAAGAGGGGGTGGTAGAGGTCACGGCCGTGCCCCTACCCCCACAGGCCATAACAGATGCGGAAACAGACGATGAATCAGTAGACGACTTCGAGGATGACGACTTCGAGGATGACGACTTCGAGGATGACGAGTACGAAGATGATGATTACGAAGACGACGAGTACGAGGATAAATTTGAAGACGACGATAATGACATCCTCTTCGACTCTACGCGGCTAGAAATTCCTCTGGACGACACCGAGATTTTCCCCGGCACTCCATTTATCGAAAACCTGGTAGGTCTGAGTGTGGGCGAGAGCAAAGATTTCACCTTTGTCTTCCCAGAGGATTACGAACAAGAGGAGTTAGCTGGCAAAGAAGCGATGTTCAGCGTCGAACTGTTGGAGGTCAAAAGCCGTCATCTGCCGGAACTGGACGACGAACTGGCTCAGAAAGAAGGGCATGAAACGTTGGCCGAATTGGAAGAAGCCACCCGTACCCGACTGCGCGAAATGGCTGAATCCCAGGCCAATAATGAACTGATGGAGAAGATGGTGCATGACATGGTAGAGATGTCTACCCTGGTTTATCCACCGGCGGCAGTGGAAATGGAAATTGATAACCGTATCCAATCCTTCAAAAGCCAGGTGACACGCTCTGGCTGGCAATGGGATGATTACCTGAAGATGAACGCCACCTCCGAGGAAACGATGCGCGACGATTTCCGTGAGGCGGCCGAAGATGCCGTGCGCCATCAACTGGTTTTGCGCCAGTTTGTGCTGGATGAGAAGCTCCAGATCAAAGATGAAGACGTGGAAGCCAAAATTGCGGAACGTGTGGCCGCTTTTAAGGACAATGAGACGCTGAGGAATAGTATGCGGGAGTATTATTTGAAAGGCGCGGGCTTCGACATGATCAGCAGCGAAATTCTCATGGATAAGGTGACGGAACGCATCGTCGCCATCTATAGCGGCGCGGCCCCCTCTTTAGAAGAACTGGCAGCGGACGAAGTGGCAACAGACGAAACTGAATCCGCCGAAGAAGCTATTGCCGATGAGCCTATCGCCGAAGCAGAGACAGAGGCGGACATCAATGAGCCGGCAGTGGCAGAGGCGGAATCGGAAGCAGAAACGGCCGTAACCGACCCCGAATAACACAAATCTAACACGGCGCGGCTACACTCCCCCACATTATTGAACCCAGATGGGCGGCGGTCTGCATGGGCCGCCGCCCACCGTCAGGAGAACATTCCATGATACATCTTCCAACATCCCTGGTTCCCATGGTGATTGAAACCACCGGCCGCGGCGAACGTGCGTTTGACATCTTTTCTCTGCTGCTGCGGGAACGCATCATCATTTTGGGCACACCCATCAATGACCAGATCGCCAATCTGACCGTGGCTCAGCTTCTCTTCCTGGCCCGCGAAGATAATACCAAACCCATTCGCATGTACATCAACAGCCCTGGCGGGCATGTATATGCCGGCATGGCTATCTATGACACCATGCGCCAGGTGGAATGCCCCGTTTCTACAGTGGCCGTCGGCTTTACGGCCAGTTTTGGCACCGTACTGCTGGCCGCCGGCACCAAGGGGATGCGCTACGCCCTGCCTCACGCCACCATTCACATGCACCAACCGCTCGGCGGCGCGCAAGGGCAGGCCACCGACATTGAAATTCAGGCCAACGAGATTTTGCGCCTGCGTAACAGCATTAACGAAATTTTGGCGCACCATACCGGGCAAACCGTTACCCAAATCGGCGAGGATTTTGACCGCGACCGTTACATGACAGCCACAGAAGCGATGCAATATGGGCTGGTAGACGAAGTGATTGCCCACCCGGAAGGGTAAAAGAGAGAAGGGGAGATAGGCCAATCTCCCCTTTTCTTTATCCCCATGCCTGTCCCCATTTCTAGTTTACAGAACCACCACATCAAAAATCTGGTAAAGTTGCAAAATCGGCGGCAGCGAGATTCACAGCAATTGATGCTGGTGGAGGGTGTGCGCGAAGCGGCGCTGGCGCTGGCCAATGGGTTTACGCCGGTAGAAGCCTATCTCTGCCCGGAGTTGATTAACGGCGCCGCGGCTACGGCCGTCGCGGAACAACTCGCTCATCTGGAAAAATCAGACCGCTGCGCCCTCTTTACCGTGTCACCGGCCGTTTTTGCCAAAGTCGCCTACCGGGGCGAAAGCGGCGGCATCCTGCTGGCGCTGCCCTATTGGACACGGCCGTTAGAGTCCATTCGCCTCTCGCCTGTCCCCTTCCTGGTGATTGTGGAGGGCGGCGAAAAGCCGGGCAACCTGGGCGCCATTTTGCGCACCGCCGACGCAGCCGGCGTAGACGCCGTACTCCTGAGCGAGACAGAAACCGGGGAAGGCACGGACCTGTTTAATCCCAATGTGGTGCGCGCCAGTTTAGGCGCATTGTTCACAGTGCCGGTCACGGCCGTTCCTGCCCGCCAGTTGATAAGCTGGCTGCGCCAACACCAGATTCAGATTGCCGCCGCCACACCATCGGGAACAATGTTATACACGGCCGTGAACCTGCAACAGCCCGTCGCACTGGCGCTGGGCAACGAAGCCAACGGCCTTAGCCAGATGTGGCTAGACGCCGCCGACAGGCAACTGGTAATCCCCATGCACGGCCAACTCGACAGCCTCAATCTCTCCGTTTCCACAGCTTTACTTTTGTATGAAGTGGTTCGCCAGCGAAAAGGGTAAGGGATGACCGAACTCATGCAAGTGACCGTCCACCTGTACACCATTTTGCAACGGCAAACGCCGGACGGGCCACAACGCCAACTGGTAGTAAACCTGCCCCCCGGCAGCACCATCGCCGACTTGATAACCACGCTAGGGATTACACTACCAATAGACGCTATCCTGGTGGTGATGAACGGCCGTCACACAGAAACCTCCCACCGCCTGCAACCAGGCGACCACATTCATCTGATGCCCGCCATGTCAGGGGGAATGCAACACTAAAAAGTCGTCAAATAATAATTCCACATATCATCGGAGATTGGGAGATTGGGAGATTAAGAGATTCAATCTCTCAATCTCTCAGTCGCCAAAACGCGGAGTTATTCTTTTACAAGTCCTAAAGAAGGTCCCAAACCTCTCACGTCGCCGGTTTGGCCAGGTTATTGCCGATGAACGCCCCCAACGCGCCGGTGAGAGCGCCCATGACGCCATAAAAGAGCAAACTGCAAATCGCCCCCACCGCCACCATACCTGCCATCATGCCCCCCATTTGATCAAACATCTGCGCTACTTCCGGGCCACCTACCGCTACCATTTGCCCCATAAAATCCCCCACCAGCGGCCAGATCACCACCAGGGAAATAATCGTGGTCAGCAGATAACCGGCGACCATGGCCAGCCCTCCGGCGATGGCGCCCGCGCCTACTTCGCCGCCCACCGCCAGCGGGTCATAACGGCGGTGAACCACCACGTAAACGGCGCCGGCAACGATGCCGGAAAAGAGCCAGCTCAGGCATTGCAGCAGGTTTGCCACACTGCTGAGCATCATCATGCTCTGGAAATCTTCGCCAAACATGGCTGCCAGGGGGTCGGCGGCGTTGTTGATCTCTTCCAGGGCCGCCGGATCAAAAATAGGGGAATTGATCATGCTCTGGAAGGAGCGATAACCCAGAAACAAGCCGGCCAGGCTGCCCACCATCCAGATGAACGCGCCAACGGCTACGGCCGTAGCCAGCGGCTCCAAACGTACCTTCATATTCCCTCCGCAAATAGTGGGTGGCTGCTACCAACCACTATCTTCATTCACAAGTAACCTGTGGCTGGTCGTCGTAAAAATAAACCCGCCACTCCTCGGCCGTCAGATTGCGCCCGGCCACCTGGCAGGCGCGGCGGATCACTTCAGCCAACGGCAGCGGTGTCCACAACCTGGCGTCACCGTCTTGCGCCGCCGTGATCACCCGTACATTATCGGCCAGGAAATGCAAGGCGACAACTGACCCCATATGACCGGGCAGCAGCACAGAATAGTCGCCTGGTTCGGCGGCAGCCATATCCCACAAGCGCGCATCAAAGTCGCTGCTGCCGGTGGCCAGCCAACGGCCGTCATCACTGAAACGCAGCGCCGTTATTTCCCCTTTGTGCCCCTTAATTTCCCGCACCTGGGCTGCCGGATCAGAGGCGGTCATATCCCACAGGCGCACCATGCCATCGCCGCCGCCGCTCACCAGGGTACGGCCGTCCGGGCTAAATACCAGCGCCAATATCTCTCCCGTGTGCCCGGCCAATGTCAACGGCGCTGTTTGGGCGTTGTGTACATCCCACACCTTCACCAACTGGTCAGAACTGCCCGTTGCCAGCCAACGCCCATCCGGGCTAAAGGCCAACACCCACACGCTGCCGCTGTGCCCAGACAGCGTCACCGGTAACTCGCGGATGCCCGTCTCGGTTATGGCCCACAGGCGGGCTGTTTCGTCCCGGCTGGCGGAGGCCAGGTAACGGCCGTCGGGACTAAACCCAATCGCCGTCACCTTATCCGCATGGGCGGAAATGGTGCGCATTGTCGCCGCCACATCAGGCGCGGCCAGGTCCCACTGGTGCAGCTTGCCGCCTTCGTCAGAGGCATATGCCCAACGGCCGTCAGGAGTGATAACCACGCCATTGGTATTCACCGGGCTGGTCAATTGACCCAGCAATATGCCATCGGTATGGTTGCGGTCGGCCAGGTTGTAGAGGCGCACCGTGCGGTCGGCGCTGCCGCTGACCAGCCAACGGCCGTCGCTGCTGATGTCTATGGCCTGTACCGGGCCGGTGTGGCCGGCAAACAGGATAGAGCGCGCGCCCGGCTCCAGCAGCGACCAGAGCAAGATGGTGTGATCTTTGCTCGCCGTCGCCAGCCATTTTTCATCAGGGCTAACGGCCGTGCCCAAAATCTCGCGGCGATGGGCATGGTACGTATGCAAACCGGCCGTCTGCTGCAAATCGGTCATTTGCCAGAAGCGCACCGTCTGGTCGCCGCCGGTGCTCAATAGCCAGTTACCCTGGTGGCTGAGCGCCAGCCGGTAAACGGGCGCATCATGCCCGCTGAGAAAAATCGGGTCTTTGTCTGGTGTGGGGGAAGTCATATCCCACAGGCGCACCCGGCGATCCCGGCTGGCAGTGACCAGGGCACGGCCGTCGGCGCTAAACACGGCATACCACACCTGGTCATTGTGGCCGTCAAGCACCAGGGGGTTGGCCGCCGGGTTTGCCTGCGCCATGTTCCACAGCACGGCCGTATTGTCATCGCTGGCGGAAACCAGCCAGCGGCCATCCGGGCTGAAATCCAGGTTGTTGACGTACTCCTGGTGCTGCGCCAAGGCGCGGGGGGTGAAAGGAGCCGCCGCCGGCCACAGGTTCACATCCCCCACCACATCAGCCGTCGCAAAATAACGGCCGTCCGGGCTGAAATCTACGTCAGAGATTTCGGCGTTGTGGGCGGCGGCGTCCGTGAGCAGCGCCGGATAGCCATCCGCCGCCAGGTCCCACAGCCGCACCTCGCCGCTCACATCACCGCTGGCCAGGTAACGGCCGTCTGGGCTGATGTCTATAAACTCCACCGACTCTTTGTGCCCCACCAGGCGGCCCACCGGTTGGGTGGGGTCAGCCGCCATGATGTCCCACAACAGCACCAATTTATCGCCACCTGCCGAAGCCAGGGTACGGCCGTCGGCGGCGAATACAATGTCGCGTACCCCGGTGCTATGTGCGTTTAAGATGATGGCCGATTGCGCCGGGTCAGGCGCAGTCACATCCCACAGGCGGATGGTGCTGTCGCTGCTGGCGGTGGCGGCCCAATGGCCGTCGGCGCTGAACGCCACCTTCTTGATGGACGCGGTATGGCCGGGCAGCAAAAGACCCGTTTCCGCCGGTTTCGCCGCCGTCAAATCCCACAAATAAACCTGACCGGCGCCATCCCCGGTCACCAGCCAGTGATCGTCTGGGCTGAGCGCCAGGGTATTGATGTTGGCAGTATGGGCGCGGGAGACAATGCCGCCGGTGGCCACCAGGATGCGGCGCAGCGCATCCTCGGCCAACTGGTCGGGTGCATCGTTAATGAGATTGACGGCTTCTATCGCCAGCAACAGGCTGCGCTGCGGGAATTGCTCCAACTCAGTCAGCGCTTCGCCGGTTAGTTCGTGGGAGAAGGCGATGCGGAAGTTGCGGTCAGCGGCCACATATTGCCAGAGGGCAACTATTGCCAGCAACACGGTGATAACCAGAGCGGTGGAGACGGCCGTGAGCACCTGGCGCTGGCGGCGGGCAGCGTCTTGTCGCCCGGCCTGGATGTATTCCACCTGCAATTGGGTGGCCGCCGGCTCTTTCCCGGCCGATTCTGCCAGCCAATGCTCCGCTTTTTGCAGGTCTTCGCCGCGCATGGTGTAGCTGGCACTACGGCCGTGTGCTTCCCACTCCACCGCCCGGCGAATGAGGCGGGTGTGCATTTGCACCCAGTCCAGGTCGGTGTTGATCGTCTCAATCAGTTGCGGCAAGACGGCCGTAAAATCGTCCTGTTCGCGCATGTAGACCCAGTTGGTGGCGGCGATCTTCTCGTGCATGGGATCGCCCTTTTGGGGGTCGCGGTACAGGATGGGGATGAGGCGTTTGTTGTTGGCAACGGCCGTTTCCAGTTCGTCGCCGCACACTTTGGAGCTAAGCGAATCGGGGCTGACCACAAACAAGACGGCGTCTGCACCTTCAATGGCCGCCTTAATCTCCGCCCACCAGTCAGCGCTGAGAGGGATACCTTCCCAATCCACCCAGGTCTCAAGCTCACTGTTGACCAACCCTTCATGCAAACGGCGCACAAACTCTTTGTCTTTGCGCGAATAGGAAACAAACACACGGCCGTGACGCGGCCCGGAACCATTACTACCAGACATACAGTACATCCTATGGGTATAGCGAGTGGAAGGCACAGAAGCGCCGACTACAAACCGCTAAAAACTCTATTTTTTTACTCCCGGTTGAACTTTGAATGTTACGTGACAATGTTAACTGGTATCTGGTACCCCCTCAATCTGAAAAAAGTCCTACAATCAGTAGATCGCAATGGGAGGGGTGGGCATCCTCAGATGTCCACCTGTTCGCATCTGAGGATGCAAACTCCGCTTCGATCTACTGACACTACTGACAATCACTGACCAAAACAGGTTTTTATAGATGAGAATACCATCGCCCCCTTCATTTTCCCGCCAAATCTGGCTACAATTGCGGCATTTGTAGTGCTAAAAAGTGCATCTGGTTGTTGTCCTTTTGCGTTGCGGCAAGCGTCTCACTCTCTGACCGACCTTTCCCCATGTTGAGACGGGTGCATTTCCTCTCATTGACGGCCACATTTTGATACTTCGCTTTCTACCATAGCTAAAGGGGCAATAACCAGACCGAGGTTATAAAGATGATTGACCAGCATCTGGAAGAAGCCCAAGTGATCACTGTCCCCCTCGCTCTGGAATCTGTTCCAGATGGTTTTGCGCTGCGTCACAAATTGCGCGGCCACCATAACCTCATCTATGAGATCGCCTGGTCGCCCGACGGCCGTACCCTGGCTTCTGTCTCCGCTGACCGCACCGCCCGCCTCTGGCGGCTGCAAGGCGAGCAGATGGTGGGCATCCCGGTCAGCCATGCTGACTATGTTTTTTGCGTGGCCTGGTCGCCCGACGGCCGTCTGCTGGCCACCGGGGCCAATGATGAAACCATCCGGCTGACCAACGGCCGTACCGGAGAGCCAATCCGCGACCTGGCCGGGCACACCGGCCCCATTTACAGCGTCGCCTGGTCACCCGACGGCCGTGTCCTGGCCTCCGGCTCTTTTGACGGCGCCATCCGCCTATGGGACAGCGGCAACGAGTGGGCCAGCCAGGAATTTCACGGTCATCAGGATTGGATCATGAGTGTAGCCTGGTCGCCTGACGGCCACATTCTGGCCGCCGCCTCCCGCGATAAAACCATCTCCTTTTGGGACATGCGCCAGGGAAAACTGTTCCGCAAACTGCGCGGCCACTTTGACATTGTGAACCATATCGCCTGGTCGCCGGATGGTACGCTGCTGGCTTCCGCCTCGGACGATATGACCATTCGCCTGTGGGATACCGGCGCAGGGCGGGTGCAGGCGGTGCTGGAAGGGCACACCGACCTGGTGCTGTGTGTGCGCTTTTCGCCGGATGGCACATTGCTGGCCTCCAAATCCCGCGACGGCACCGTGCGGCTATGGCGCTGCGACACCTGGGAACTGGTAGCCACCCTGAATGAACCGCTGAAGTCTGACTTTAACACCGGGTTGGCCTTCCACCCACAAATGCCGCTGCTCACCACATTGGGCGGCGGCGACCGCATCATTCGCCTCTGGCACCTGGATGATGTGACGCTGCTGGGGGCCAACTTCACCAGCGAAACCTGGCACTACCGCAATGCCAAAGTGGTGCTGGTTGGGGACACCGGCGTGGGCAAGTCGGGGTTAGGACTGGTACTGTCCGGGCGCCCCTTTGTACGCACCAGTTCCACACACGGCTGCAAGGTGTGGACGTTTGGCAATGAGACGATTACGCTGCCAGACGGCCGTCAGGAAACCCGCGAAACCCTGCTGTGGGACCTGGCCGGGCAGCCGGGCTACCGCCTTACCAACCAGCTTCACCTGAACGAGGTGGCGGTGGCGCTAGTGGTGTTTGACGCCAGCAATGAGGTGGAGCCGCTGGCCGGTGTGCGCCATTGGGACCGGGCGCTGCGCCAGGCCGTCCACCGCCAGGGGGATACCTCCCTGCCCATGACCAAGTTTCTGGTGGCCGCCCGCGCCGACATCAGCGGCGTCTCCGTCTGGCACAGCCGGCTGCGCAGCCTGGTGCGGGAAATGGGCTTTGACGGCTATTTTGAAACCAGCGCCAAAGAAGGGTGGCAAATCCCCGAACTGCGCGAAGCCATTCGCCAGGGCATTGATTGGGAATCGCGCCCCCACGTCAGTTCCAACGAACTTTTCCAGGCGATCAAGCAGTTTTTCATTGAGCAAAAGAAAAGCGGCCACATCCTGTCCACGACTGACGATCTGTTCCGCCTCTTCTGCCAGACACATCCCCATCAGGTGGCCGGGGATTTGCAGGCCCGTTTTGAAACGGCGCTCAGCCGCATGGAAAACCGGGGGTTGGTGCGCAAATTGCGTTTTGGCAGCTATGTGCTGCTGCAACCGGAATTGCTGGATGCCTACGCCTCTGACCTGGTGAATGCGGCCCAAAACAGCGCCGACGGGTTGGGCACATTGGCGGAAAACGAGGTGTTACACGGCCGTTACCTCACTCCCACCCACACCAATCATATCAATCCCCAACAGCAAAAGCTGCTGCTCATCGCCACCGTCGAAGAGTTAATCCGGCACGAAATCATCCTCAAAGAGCCAGGAGAAACAGGGGCGGATTTAATCTTCCCCTCCAAATTTACCCGCCCCGGCCCGGCCGTGCCGGACGTGCCGGGTAAAACAATCCGCTTCACCTTTGAAGGCTCGGTGCGCAATATCTACGCCGTTCTCACGGTGCGTCTGGCGCACAGTCGCCTCTTTGAGAAGCAAGAAATGTGGCACAATGCGGCCACATTCACAGCCACCGTCGGCGGCGTCTGCGGCCTTTATCTGCGTGAACTGGACGAAGCGACCGGTGAATTAACGCTCTTTTTTGACGAAGCAGCCAGCGAAGCCACTCGTTACCAGTTTGAGGATTATGTGGCCGTGCATCTGGAGCGGCGGGCGCTGCCCGGTTCGGTGACGCGCGAACGGCTGTTTACCTGTGACCATTGTGGGGTGGCGATGACGCCGCAGCAGGTAGCGGCGCGGCGAGCGCGGGGGCTGAAACAGATGAATTGCCCGGTCTGTGACCACCCCATCTCCCTGCTGGATGGCAAAGAGCGGCTGGCGCAGCCGGTCACATCGGTTGTGGCCGAGATGGACGAGGCAGCCGACGCACACCGCGACCGGGACGTGGCCGAGTTGGTCTTGAAGGGCAAGGTTACAACCAACGATTATGATGTCTTTTTGTGTTACCACGATGCGGATGCAACGGCCGTGAAAGCTATCGCCGACCAACTGCGCCAACGGGGTGTCTTGCCCTGGCTGCTGCCGCCCACACAAAGCGTGACGGCCGATGCCCTGTCCCAAATTCGCTCCGTTGCCATCTGTGTGGGGCGGGGTAAGGTGCCCTGGCGCGATAACGAGACGGTCAAATTGTTGCAGCATTTTGTCAGCCAGGGAGTTGGCCCCTTTGTGATTGTGGCCCTGCCCGGTTGCCCGGAAGGGATGCACTTCCCTGATGGCATTTTGCAGGTAAACTGGCGCGGGCAGGAAGCGGCCGGGGTGGATATGCTGGCTGCCTTCATCCAGGCAAAACCGAAGTCGGTTATTAGTAGTCAGTGAGGGGCGCGGAGCGGGCAAAGGGCGCGGAGCGGGCAAGGGGCGCGGAGCGGGCAAAGGGCGCGGAGCGGGCAAAGGGCGCGGAGCGCGCAAGGCGCGCGGGAGGGAGAGGGGGCATGGGGAAACGGGGATTAGACGATTAAGTCATTTTGCAGGATACGGCCGTGGGCGTCAACCATCGCCCGCCAAATCAGATATTGCCCAGTCAGCGGCGGCAGCAGCGGGAATGACTGGATGAGGCCGAACTGAAATCAACGAGAATTCCCTCAAGCTGTGGCAGCGGCAGATATACGTGACAAGGTGACAAGGTGACATCTGACAAGGTGACAAAAATGTCAGATTATGACCGTTGCCAGTATAGACCGGCTGGTGGCGCATGTGAACGGGTTATTGGAGTTGGTTGACGGCCGTGCTGAATCCCACACATGCCACGGCCGTATTCACCCCTCACCCCTTCACCTGCTCAACTTATTACCGCAGCGCCATGTCGGCGATCATCGTCAGGAAGACGGTGTCCGCCAGATGGTTGTAGCTGGCGGCGGGCGCTTCTGCCCAGGCGACCACCTCCTGCCCATCCTGCACCCGCGCCATGATAAAGCCCCATACCGTACCCAACCCGGCCACATCATAGCTGAACTCCACCCGGTGCCAGACGTACCCGGCCAACGGGAACAGCGCCGGTTCACCGGTGCGGAAATTGTCCACGCCCGCGCCCGCATCCCGCACCAGAGCCGCCACCACGTCGGCCGTCTCCCGGCTGGCGGGCTGGCTGCGCAGCGCCACAAAGGTGTACTGCCCGGCGTTAAACCGCTCCCAGCCTTTGGCCGGCTGGTAGACAAAGTTGGCCGGTTGGGCCACGCTAAAGCTGTCCAGGTCAATGGTCGCCCACTGCCCCGGCTGCAAACCGAGCGCCGCCTGCCCAAATTCCCAGGTGGTGGCAATGGTGTGCATGTGGGCAAGGGTATTGGCTTCGTCGCTGCTACGGCCGTCCACATCCACCACATACCCATTCCGGTTGGCGTCAATAAAGGTCAGGAAAATGCCGGTGTGGGCAATGCCCTCGGCGTTGGTATAGCCATAGGCCGTGCTGAGCGCCTGCCGTCCATCTACCACCCGCGATTCCTCGAAGAGGACATCCACCGCGCCAAACTGGTGCAACGTTTGTTGTTTGAGCGTCTGCGCCGTCGCGTCTCCGGCCAGATTGGGGTAGAGGGTGATCAGCAGTTGCGTGTCCGTCACCTGGCTGGCGGTGTATAGCAGCGTCTCCTGGTAACGGGGTTCATGCCAGCTTTGGGGGTAGAGGAAACGGAAACCCAGATACGGGTCCAGGTATGCCTGGTAATCGGCCAGTTCTTCGCGGTTGGCCACGGTCAGGTCGAGGAACTGCACGGCCGTCTCCCCGGCCACATTTTCCGCCGCCATACCCAGAGAGTAACGGCCGTCTGGCAGCGGCAGCCAGTCGTAATACAACTGCCGGTTGCCATCAAACGTCAGGCTGATACCCGGTTCGCGGCTGAAGGTGGCGTTGGTCTCGTAAAAGTCATAAAGCTGAAATTCGTCGCCCGGCTGCGGCAATATCTCGGCGGGCGCGCCGCTTTCGTTCGATTGCACCGCCCACACTTTGTTCAGTTGGCCGGTGCTGTGGTCAAACACCAGATTGGCGTCTACGTACCCCTCTTCATTGGCGCGACGCAGGCGGCCCTGTACTGTGAACTGTGGGCTGCCCAACACCGTCGGCCACATGACCACATAGTCGCCGTTGCCCTCGGCGTCATACAGGTAGGTCACTTCTGTGTCCCAGATGAAAAAGTCATCATGCACCCCATCGCGCCATTCGCTGATCTGGCTGCCATCGGGCAAATAGGTCGGTTCGGGGATGAGATTGTCATACTCCACCAGGCGCCGACGGCCGTCGGCCCCATTTTGTGTCACCAGCAGCCGCACCGCTTCAATATCCCGCCCCGCCACCTGAAACTGGACAAAAGCCGGGTCTTGCACCCCCACCACACTGTTCAGCCGGTTTTGCAGCGTCAATGAGGGCGGCGACAGCGCCGCCTGCCCTACCTGGTGGTAACTCTGCAAAAAGGCATCCCAATTGGGCAGCCCGGTCACATCGCCATAGAGCGTATCGTAAAACTCGGTGCGGCGCGGAAAGTAGACGGATATACCCTGGCTGTTCTTGAAACCGGCGCCACGGCCGTTGGCCAGAATGGCGTTGCTCACGGCCGTCATCACCCCCTCTGCTGCCAATTTCACCGCCTCATCCGGGCTGCGCTGCGCCAGAATGCTGGCAAAATGGTGCAGGTCAACGGCGGCAAAACGGTCTACCTCCTCCGGGTAGACGCGGGCAAACGTCTCCGCGCCGCTGCGGGCGTCGCCTATGGCGCTGGCTACAAAGGTCGGTTCCTGCGCCAGCGCCGCCGCCAACTGCTCCACCTGGTAGGCCAGCGCCGGTAGCTGTGCCAGATCAATGGCGGCCAGGGTAACAAAATCTTCTTTGGCAACGGCCGTGTAATGGCTGATAAAATTCTCCACCATTTGCGCCGCCAGTGTACGGCCGTCCATCTGGGGCCGGGCGTACAGGGCGCGCAGCAGGCTTTCATAGTTCCAGCCCAGGCCAGGTGTTAGTTCCGCAGAGGCGACGGCGTATTGGGCATACGGCCGTAACACCTGCAACACATCCAACTGCCCCATCAGGCAGGCGTCAAAAGCCACAATGTCGAACGGCCCCACACCGGCCGCCGCCAGCGCCCCTTCCAGGTCGGCCAGATCAAGGTGATCGGGCGCGCCATAATCGGCCGTGTCGTTATCAAACGCAAAACCGTGCCAGCCCATGCCATGATTCCACAAAATGAGGGCGTAATGATTGGCCGGGTAATTGCTCACTCCCCAGCGAATAAAGTCGGCCAGCACGGCCGGGTCGCCCATGTTTTGCTCCCCCAACGTCAGCAGCGGCTCGGCGGTGATGGTCGCCGGGTCGGCGTCGCCCAGGATGCGATAGCGGCGTGTGTCCGTCCAATCCCCCCATGCCGCCGATTCCCCCGCAGCGCGGTCAATCTGCACCAGCACGTGTACCCTGTCCGAACTGCCCGCCGCTTCCATCTCGTTGATGTCCAGCAGCGCCGCCTGTTCCAGGTTATTGTCGGCGGCCATGTAAACCAGCACCGTCCAATCGGCCAGCGCGCCGTCATAAGTGGCAGTGGGCAAAGGGGCGGAGGTCGCGGGCGGTGTGGGAGTGGCCAGGGCGGCAGTGGGAGTGGGAATGTCAGCGTCGGGCATGGTTAAGGCCAGAGTCGCCATCGGCTGAATAGGTGTGGGTATTATTGTCGCCCCGCCCGGCATCTCACAGGCGGCCAGCAGCAAACAGAAGGCCAAAAACAGAGACATCCGATTTCTCATGGTCGCTTGAGAAATCGGATGCCTGATCACTGCTTGATTTGAATCATCTCCGTTACGTTTGGGCATCATCTTCTCCTGCCCAAATGGTAACAGGCGGGATAGTGTTGGGCAATGATTGATAACCCAACAGGTTTATGAACCCCTTCGAACCTCGTCTCAGGTAATAAAAAACCGCTCCCCATTTGGGAGCGGTCTGGTGCATGACCCCGGAAGGACTCGAACCTTCAACCTCGGCATTAAGAGTGCCCTGCTCTGCCAATTGAGCTACGGGGCCTTTTGGGTAAGGCGCGGCGGATTATACAAAGTTTTGGGGCAAAAACCAAAGGGTTTGCGTGGCAAGTGGCAAGTGAATGCTTTCACCTGCAACCTGCAACCTACCACAGAAGCATGGTTGACAAAACCGGCCAAATGTTCTACTCTTCCCCTGTCTATACGAAAACAGGAGATGGCTTATGAGCGAGAATTTACAACAAACCTTGATCCCGGAAAGTGAACTGCCGCCAGCGGTGGGGCCAACCGCACCACCGGTTACGGCCGATGCCTCTATTCAGGCAGCGTTAGGCGCGTTTGAACAGCATATGCGCGACGAGGGGTTTGCCCTAAACACCAGTAAGGCGTTTGCCAGCGATGTGCGGCTGTTGGGCAGATACCTGGGCATCGGCCAGCCTATCGGCCAGATTGGCACGAAGGATTTGAACGATTTTCTCAACTGGCTGTTGTATGAGCGTGGTGTGCCGTGCAGCCCCAAGTCATATGCCCGCCGGGTGACGACGTTGAAGGTCTTTTTTAGCTGGCTGAAAGAGTGTGGCGCGCTGGCTGAAGACCCGGCAACGGCCGTGATCCAACACAGCGTGCGCAGCCCATTGCCGACGCTGCCGACGGAAATGGACATCGAAAATGCGCTGGCCGTTTCCCAGCAATTGCGCCAGGGTAACGATGAACAGAAAGCAGACGCCCGCCCCCACTTGCTGCTGACGCTGCTGCTGAAAACCGCCATTAAAAAAGGGGAAGCGATGACGCTGGTGCCCAACCATATTGACCGCAGTAATCCCGACGCGCCGATGTTGTTTGTGCGTTACGCGAATCCCCGTTTGCGCTATAAGGAGCGCCGCCTGCCGCTCGACCCGGCCTGGCTGGATGTACTGGATGAGTACCTGACCCAATACAATCCACCGGACACCCTTTTTACCTGCACGGCGCGCAATCTGGAATATGTTCTCAGCGATGTGGGCACGGCCGCCGGACTGGCGCAGGGCATGTTGTCGTTTGAGAATTTACGCTGGTTCAGCGCCTTGCAAGATTTGAAAGCGGGTGAGGAGCCGGACGAAATCCGGCAAAAGTTGGGTCTCTCCAAAATCACCTGGCGGGAGACAAAGGCAAAGCTGGAGCAGTTGGCGAAGGTAGAGGAACAAAACGGGTAATTGATTGCGTATGATACGGCCGATCTACCAGCCTGGGCGCGCCTGACTACTGGATTTCCTGAGAATATGGGCAAGCGCCCGTTTCTATGCCAGAATGGATGCATGGAGACAGCATCCTATTGCCCGGCATGTGGCGCAGTTTTACCGAACGGTACAACCTGCCAGGATTACTTTCACCAGATGTTGTTCTGGGAGGCGGTATTCCCGCCCTTGGGGGAAGTCCATCACCTGATGGTGCTGTGTTTTCATTTGCAGCATCCCCACCTGTATTCACCGCAGGGGCTGGTGTATGCCCGGCAGCTTTTGGCGGAGTTTGTGGTCAATGGGACGCCTCCAGCCGAAGTTCGCCAGCGCCACCGCGCCCAGGTCAATTCCCGGAATCGCAACTGGAAAATTACGGGCACGGCCGTTGCCTTTGGCGCATATGATCAGCCGGTGAATTGGACGATGACGGCCGTAGATGTAGTCGCGGATGGCCCCGACAATTACTGCGAACGGGTGCGGGCCTGGGCGCAATCTATCCAACAGGTTTTATCACGGCCGTGAACCATTTGAATGAGGACACGGATAAACGCGGGTGACGTGGATTTAAGCGGGGTAATTGATTGATGGAAGAATCTGGCAACAAAAATTCTGAAAATGGGTTCGCCTGGGGTGGGCGTATTCTGGTGGTTCTGCTGGCAATCTGGATCATCAACGTGGTCTGGGGCGCGCAGAGCATTGTCTGGTTTGTGGTGGGCAATGGCGGCGCGGAAAATGGCTGGCCCTGGGTCTGGGCGTCGCTGATCCAGGTGGGGTTAACGGCCGTGCCCCTCCTCTTCCTCGCCTGGAAATGGCCTACTGCCCGTTACCGGGCTATCTTCCAAAGCTGGCTGTTGGCCTGCCTCTACCCCCTGCTGTTGGCCCCCACTCGCCTCTTGCAGCCCACCCAAAGCCAGGCCGTCTTGCTCACCCAACTCCTGCTCACACTGCTGGCTGCCGCCCTACTGCTCCTCCTTGCCAAACGCAAACCACTCCCCGATAACGGATCACCGATTACCGATTACCGATTACCGATTACCGCCTTCGGCACGGCCGTCTTCATCTCCCTGCCCTGGTTCGTCTGGGGCGCGTTGGGGTCGCCGCTGGATACACTGTTCAGTCTGGGGCTGGGGCTGGCGTGGGGTGCGATGGTGTCGCTGGTAGGCCGTCCCTGGCTGCGCTCCCTGGCTGAAGATTCACGTGGCCTGGGGTGGGATATGCTGACGGGTGGGGTGGTGTTAGGCACGGCCGTACTCATTCTGGCGTCCGGTCTCAGTTTTAACGGCACACAGTTGGTCTTGATGATGGCCTTGCCCGCATTGGGTTGGGCGCTGATGGGGGTGGCAGTGGCCGACGGCCGTCAAGTCCGGTCGGTAGGCTGGTTGGCCGGACTGTGTGCCGCCTTCATCCTCATGTTCACCGATACCGACGCTATTTTCCTGAACGCCCTTGACGGTATATTGCGCTATTCGTTTCAGGCCGCCTTTGTCTCCATGTGGCTGGCCTGGCTGGTTGGTTTTTTGATGCTGCTGTTCCGCTGGCGATGGGTGGCGGGGGCAAACGGCCGTATCCTGCCCGCTATGTCAGTTATTGTTACCCTGTTGGGTGTCACCCTTTACTTATTCGCCGGGCAAACCGGCTTTTATGGCGACCGCCTCTTTGTCATCCTCAACGAGCAGGCAAATGTGTCGGCGGCGGTGCAAATAGAGGATTACGACGGCCGTCGCCAATACGTCTACACAACCCTCACCACCCACGCCCATGACACGCAGGCCGATTTACACCAATCGTTGGATCGGATGGGCGTGGATTACACACCCTATTACCTGGTGAACGCCATCGAGGTGCGCGGCGGGCTGCTGCATCGGCTCTGGCTTTCCACCCGGCCCGAAGTAGACCGCATCATTCCCAGCCCTGTGCTGCGCCCCACACACAGCGATTTGGGCATTCCCACCCAGGCTGGGGCCGCGCCCACATCGCCTCAGTGGAATCTAACCAACATTGGCGCCGACCGGGCCTGGGCCGAATTTGGCGCACGCGGGCAGGGCATCATCATCGGCCAGAGCGATTCAGGGGTGCAATGGGATCATCCCGAATTGATGGACAGCTACCTGGGGGTGGACGGCAAGCACGACGGTTATTGGTTGGACCCGTGGCGGGGCACGGCCGTGCCCGGCGACAGCAGCGGGCATGGCACACACACCCTCGGCTCCGTGTTGGGCAACAGCGTTGGTGTGGCCCCGGATGCACAATGGTTCGCCTGTGCCAATCTGGTGCGTAACCTGGGCAATCCGGCGCTTTATCTCGATTGTATGCAGTTCATGTTAGCCCCCTATCCACAGGGGGGCGATCCGTTTGTGGACGGCCGTCCGACCCAATCGGCGCACGTACTGAACAATTCCTGGGGCTGCCCCGAAAATTACGAAGGGTGTGATCCGTTGTCGCTGTTAACGGCCGTGCAGGCGTTACGGGCGGCGGGCATCTTTGTCGTCGCCTCCGCTGGAAATTCGGGGCCGGATTGCAGCACCATTGCCGACCCGCTGCCGCTTTACGACGAGGTATTTTCTGTCGGCGCGGTGGATCGCAACAACAACATTGCCAGTTTCAGCAGCGTTGGCCCGGTGCTGGCCGATGGCAGTGGGCGCACCAAACCGGACATCGCCGCGCCGGGCGTGGATGTATTGTCCGCCTGGCCGGGTGGTGGGTATGCCTATTCCAGCGGCACGTCCATGGCCGGGCCGCATGTGGCCGGGGTAGTGGCCCTCATCTGGTCGGCCAACCCGGCGTTGATCGGCGATATTGAGGCCACAGAGGCGATTCTCCGCGCCAGCGCCACCCCTTACCGCCCCACCGCCGCCACGACCTTACCGGCAGGCGCGGAACAGATGGACGAAGCCACCGCCGCGCTGCTCTCGCCCATGCTCAACCAGGCCGCCGACCCGACGGGGGATACCTGCCTGGCGCAAACGGACACGGCCGTCATCCCCAACAACATCGCCGGTTATGGCATCGTCAACGCCTATGAAGCTGTTAAACTGGCACTGGAAAGATAACGCAAGCAGAGTGGGCATCCTCAGATGCCCACCGTTCACATCCTTCGGCAAGCTCAGGACAAGTTCTGAGGATGCGAACTCCGCTTTTTTTTTAGAGAAAGTCAGATGAACAAACGGTTTTTTTGGGGAATGAGTATCTTGTTATTGGTATTGGCAGTCAGTTGCCAGGAGCAAACCACGCCGCCCACGCCCACCGCGCCGCCGACCGCGATGGCATCCCCCACGACACCACCGATAACCACCGAATTGATTGACTTGCAGCCCTGGGTCAACGGCCGTCTGGCAGACAATCTCCAGGTCACAGATGAACAAGAAGGCGTCTGCTGGCTTGGTTCGCTGGCGGTGGATCGGCCGGACGCCTGGCGCTGTGCCTACCAGGATGGGGACATCACCCCTATTCTCGACCCCTGTTTTGCCAACCGGGAGAACCTGGGCGAACTGGCCTGCCTCAACAGCGACCTCAGCGTTACTTTGCTGACGCTGCTGGAGCCGCTGCCAGAGGAATTTGCCAATGTCACCGGCATAGACCGGCTGCCGCTCAAACTCACCCTGAGCAATGGCGACACGTGTGGGCTGCTGTTGGGGGCCACCATCACCGTACCGGTGGACGGCGATGAGCAGCGGGTCAATTATGGCTGCGAATCGGGCGGCGTGCTCATTGGCCTGCCGCAGCAGCAGGGCGGCGTGTGGACGATCACCTACAATGCCGACCCACGCGGCGCGGCGGCAATGGAGACCGTGACCATAAGTCAGGCGGTGGTGTTTAACGGCACCACGGCTACATTGGGTGGCGCGCCAATTGGCGAGGGCACAGCGCGTATCACCACTATCCTTAGCGAGGCGCTGCCCGGTGGGCACCGCTTTACCATCCAGTTTGACGGCGATGACCAGCCGGGTTTTGAAATGGGCTACGTCAACGAGCCATACGTGACCGAAGTGATGGGGCCAAAAGTGTTGGGGCTGGCTTTCTCTTACCCCACAGAACCGGATGCAGATTACACCGGCGAGCGGGTGGTGACGGGTGATTTTCCGGCGCATGTGAATGAGGTGAAGCTGGTGGTGGACGACGGCCGTGACCTGATCTGGGCGCTGGGGCTGGATGAGATGGTCGGCTATGCGGTTGACCGCAGCGGCGACCAGTTTGTGTTGACGTTGTTTGATCCCGTGCCCAATGCCACCGAACGGCCCGATTTGGGTGTGGGCAGCCGGGGTACGGCCGTGCGCGTTGTGCAAGAAAAGTTACACGCCCTGGGCTACCTGGCGCAAATCCCCCCCGGCGAGAAGTATGATGAACCGACGCGACAGGCGGTGGTGGCCTTCCAGATTGCCAGAGGCATCATCCCCAATGGTGTGGTGGCAGCGGAAACATGGGCGGCGCTAGAACGGGATGCGCTGGAACCGGAGGGCAGCAGTCTGTTGAATCGGTATGCCGCTAAAGCGGCTACTACAAACACAAACCTGCAAGAAGCCCCGCAGGTGACGCCCACGGGCACAGCCGGGGCCAATATCCGCAATGGGCCGGGCATGAATTATGCGGTGATTGCGGTGCTGGGCTTTGGGCAAACGGCGGAGGCGATTGGCCTGGTAGAAGGCAGCACGCCGGAGACGACCTGGGTGCAGCTTTGCTGTGTGGCTGGCGTCGCCGGCTGGGCGCGGGGGGATGTGGTGCAGGTTGCCGGTTCTACCGCGGCGCTGCCGCCGACTTCGCCGAACCAACCAGCGCCCGTACCGCCGGATTTAACCGGGGTGACAATGCCTTCGACACGGCCGTTTACCAACGCCAGCGGCCAACCCATTCTCTACTTCACCTTTGACGACGGCCCGTCTAATTTTACGGGGCAGGTGACACAAGCCTTGCAGTCGTTTGGGGGGTTGGGCACATTCTTCGTCATCGGCCAAAACGTAACGGCCTTGCCGGCGACGGCCCGGGCCGCTTTTGATGGCGGTCATGCCGTCGAAAACCACACCTACAGCCACCCCTCGCTGGATACCCTGACGCCGACGCAGTTCTTTGATGAAATTGAACGAACGCAGGTAGCCATTCAAAACGCTACCGGGCACACCCCCTTCTGCCTGCGCCCACCTTATGGCGCGACCAACGAGCAGACCTTTCAACTGGCGGCGGAAATGGGGCTGGAAGTCGTGCTGTGGAGTATTGATACCCAGGATTGGCGGCGGCCTGGCGTGGAGGCCATTGCTACGCACATCCTGGAGAGCGCCTTCCCCGGCGCGATTATTTTGATGCACGATGGCGGCGGCGACCGGTCGCAGTCGGTAGCCGCTTTGCAGCAGGTTTTGCCGCAGTTGCAGCAGCAGGGGTATGTGTTTAACGTGTTATGCCGGTAATGAGGCATACACCTGACAGGTCTTCTGAGACCTGTCAGGTGTGGTCACGGTCAACAAACACAGGCAGGTTGCCCAATGCAACTACATGAGACCAGTCCGCTTCGCCTTCGGTGAAGATGGCGGCGATTTGGGCAATAGCACCGCCCGCTTTGTTGACCACACTCTCCATCCCTTTGAGGGTGCTGCCGGTGCTGATCACATCATCTACCAGGATGACGCGCTGCCCCTGGATGATGGCCCGGTCTTTTTCATCCAGGTAAAGAGTTTGTGGCGCGCCGGTGGTGATGGAGACGGTTTCGGCGCTGATGGCGTCGCCCATGTAGCTCTTGTAGCTCTTGCGCAGCACCACGTAGGGAAGCCCCATCAGGGCGCTCATTTCATAGATGAGGGGGATGCTTTTGGCTTCGGCCGTCACCAGGACATTGGCGGGTGTGCTTTTCAGCTTTTCGGCCAGCGCCGCCGCGGCCGCTTTAACGACGTAGGTGTCCCCCAGCATGTTAAAGATGGCAATGCGCACCCCAGGGGCGACTTCAAAGAGGGGGAAATGACGGGTCAGTCCGGCCACTTCGATGGTGTAGGTTTCACGTGGGTTCATGCTACTTTATCCTTACTGGTTGTTCGGTGTTGGCAGATGGCGACCAACCGCCATCTGCCGCCTAGTTTATCCCATTGCCACCTGAAAACCACTTGGGTATGATGAGCTGAACATGGATACACGGCCGTTATTCTCCGTCATCATCCCCACCTATAACCGCCCGCAGCAGTTGGCGGCCTGCCTGCGCAGCGTGGCGCAACTGGACTACCCGCCCGACCGGATGGAAGTGATTGTGGTCAACGACGGCGGCACGCGGCCGGCTGGCGCGGCGGGGGTTTTGCTGGTTGATCAGCCGAACGCGGGGCCGGCGGCAGCGCGAAATGCCGGCGCGGCGCAGGCCAGCGGTGACTTTCTGGCGTTTGTGGACGATGATTGCCAGCCAGACGGGGAGTGGTTAACCCGGTTGTCCAGACAACTAGAGCAAACGCCAGAGGGTCTGGTGGGGGGGCGCACGATCAATGTGCTGCCGGATAACCGGTACGCAACTGCCAGCCAGTTGTTGGTGGACTATTTATATGCCTATTACAACCAGGGCGGGGCGGGGCCACATTTTTTTACCTCCAATAACATGGCGCTGGCAACGGTCTTGTTCCGGCAGATGGGCGGGTTTGATGCTTCGTTTCCTCTGGCGGCGGGGGAAGATCGGGATTTTTGTGACCGGTGGCGGCAGGCAGGATGGGAGATGGTGTATGTACCGGCGGCGGTGATGTACCATGCCCACCGGTTGACCTGGCGCTCGTTTTGGCGGCAGCATGTGGGTTACGGCCGTGGTGCGTACCATTTTCACCAGCGGCGGCAGCAGCGCCAACAGGGACAGGTAAAGGTCGAGCCGCTCTCGTTCTATACAAACCTGGTGCTTTATCCATTTCGGGCCGCAAACGGAGGCATGGGACGGGTCTCAACGGCCGTGTTACTGGCAATAACCCAACTGGCAAATGTGTGGGGCTATTTCTATCAGTCCCGGCAGCAATCAGGTTGATGGTTCAGGCTGACAGATCAGGTTGAGGCTTGTTTGATGGGTAGGGTGACGATAAAAGTAGCGCCCGCGCCGGGTTGGCTGCGAGCCGTAATGAAGCCGTGATGGTGTTCGACAATGCGGCGGCAGATGGCCAGGCCAATGCCGGTGCCGTCGTATTCCTCACGGCCGTGCAGCCGTTGGAACATGGTAAACAGGCGCGGCAGGTATTTTTCGTCGAAGCCGATGCCGTTGTCGGTTACAGTGATTTCGAGTGTGGGAGGATGACTAGAGTTGGGAAGGATACGGCCGTTTACCTGGACTATCGGAGAAACACCCGGCTGGCAAAACTTCAGGCCATTGCTGACCAGATTTTGGAACAACTGCCGCATTTGGGTACGGTCGGCTTCAATGGTGGGCAATTCACCCACCTGTATCTGCCCACTTGCGGCTTCTATCTGCAATTCCAGATCAGTTAATACGTCTTGCATGACCTCGGCCAGGGACACCGGGTAAAAATTGCTGCTTTGTTTGCCCACCCGCGAATAAGCCAGCAAATCCTGAATGAGCGATTGCATTCGCGCTGCCGCACTATCTAATCGCTGTAAATAATCTCGGCCTCGTTCATCCAATTCTTGTCCATATCGCGCCAATAAACGGCTGCTAAATGTCTGAATCTTGCGCAACGGCTCCTGCAAATCATGGGAAGCCACATAAGCAAAGTTGTCCAAATCCAGGTTGCTGCGCTCTAATTCACGGGCATATGTTTGCAATTGCGCCGCCGCCTGCTTTTGTAGGGTGATGTCACGCATTGTGCCCACAATGCAAAGTTCACCCTGGATGTTAATTAGGGCAGCAGAGAAAAGCCCATCAAAAATTTCGCCTGATTTTCGCCGTACTTTCAGTTCCAGATCATGCACTTCCCCTTTTTCTTCTAAAATGGCGCGTAGATGAGCGCGGTTGGCGGGATCAACATAGGTGTTTAGTGCATAGGCTGTTTGCCCAATGGCCTCCTCTCGTGTGTAGCCGAAGATACGGGTGAAAGCATCGTTGATGTCAATAAGGCGGCCATCTACCATAGTGGAAAGGGAGATGGCGTCCCCGGTAGCGCGAAAGGTTTTAGCAAAACGTTCCTCCGAAAGGCGTAATTCTTCTTCTATGCGTATGCGTTCGGTGACATCGCGGGAGATGCCCACCATGCCGACGATATGATCTTTTTTGTCATAGATGGGTGCTTTTGTCGCCGAGAACCAACGGTCACGGCCGTCGCGTGTAGGGTTATGCTCGATGCGATCCAAAATGGGGCGTCCGGTTTCCATCATCTCCCTTTCTTCGGCTCTAAACTCGCGCGACAATGATTCCGGCTGAAAGTCAAAATCCGTCTTGCCAACCGCAGCCGCGGGGTCCGAAATGCCCAGGTGAACAGCCTGGGCACGATTAACACGCACGAAGCGGGAGGCGGTGTCCTTGAAATAGATGTGGTCAGGACTGTTATCCATGAGGGCTTGCAGCAAATCCCGTTCCTGCGCCAACCGGGCATCCACTACCAGCCGTCCCACCACTAACCCAGTGACTGCCAGCACATAGATGATGAACCCTGCCGGACTGGTATATATCCCTTCACCGCCGCTGCGCCACAATACAATGATCCAGGCACCGGCGGCGCTGCCAACAATTCCCGGAATGCCGGTGAGGATCATGGCCAGGATGGGCGGCAAGAGGACACCCTGGGACACGGCGTGGGCGAAGCTGCTTTCGGGGATGGCGGTGGCAACCATGATCGTGATGAGAGCAAGGGTCAGGTAACGGGCATAGCGCCAGTCAAACCAGGTAAGCAGCCAGAGTACGGCCGTGATCAACAAATATACAAAAAACCGGCTGCGTTGCGCCGCCAGGCGGCTCTCTGGCAGCCAGGTACTGCCGACAACCAGCAACAGGCTGATGAAGATAATGGAAATTAGCGCCAACGCTGACTGGCGTTGTGTGATATGCCCCATAATACCTCCTGGTTGAGTTGGGATCGGCTCGGTTTCTTATATGAGTTTAGTGGAACTTTGTATCCTCGTCTACGACTGGGATGCCAACAGGCGCATAAAAAAAGGCTCTCACCAGAGAGCCTTTACCTTTCATTTTGCCATTGGGGGGGATGGAGCATGGGCAGTTGGTTTGAATTAGAACAAGCCCCAATCTCCGCCAGCGCCTTCCTCCATCATGGATGGATCCCACAGTTCGGCGCCAATTTCCACCGTGACGCCACCGCTCATCACTTTGTTGCCGACCATGCGTACCTGTTCAATCAGTTGCGGCCCATAGGGGCAGAAGGGGGTGGTCAGGATCATGGTCAAATTGGCAGTGTCATCCGCTTCATTTACGTCAATCCCACGAATCAAGCCCAATTCCACCACATTCAAACCA
This sequence comes from Chloroflexota bacterium, assembly GCA_014584575.1. Lineage (GTDB taxonomy): Bacteria > Chloroflexota > Anaerolineae > Promineifilales > Promineifilaceae > CAADGU01. The sequence continues at coordinate 217,741 of JACTMP010000027.1, read as the reverse complement.
ATCTCCGGGTCAATGACCACCCGCAGGCTTTCCATCAATTCTTCGTCTTTTGTTGTGACCATCTTTAATCAATCTCCAAAGACCTGACAGGTTTTCTGAAACCTGTCAGGTCTGCCTCGTTCAATTACGATTCTACCATCACGGCCGTGCCGCCGACCATTGAAAAGTTACAGCAGTCATCGCCGTTTAGCATGCAGCTATGTTGCTGGATAGGCACATCCAGCACGGTGAGCATGAGTTCTTTATCAAACGTACACACTTCCTGGTGTTTCTGGCCCACGGAAATGTAGGGGCAGCTATATTCGATAATCTGGTAACCTTCGGCGGTGCGTTCCCACCGCGCCAGAAAACCTTCTTCGCCCAGCAAGGCTATCACATAATTCAGTCGCTCTTCAAAATCAAGCGCCTCAAATTCACTTTTATGGTCGTTAATCAGGGATTTGACCACACCGATGAAAATGTCATTGACGACCGTTTCCGGCAGCCGGTTTTTCAGTTCGTCTAGCAGCCGGTTAGTCAGGCTGAAGTAACGCTGCGGGAAAAGTTCCTGGCCTTGTTCGCTGAGGGAATAGACGTAATACGGCCGTCCCACTTTCCGCCGCACACTCTCCACCTCAATCACCCCTTCGGCCTGTAACGTATTCAGGTGGTGCCGCACCGTGACAGGCGACACATCGGCCGCCTGCGCCAATTCTTCGATGGTGGCCTGCGGCGAGAGCTTAATGGCGTGTAAGATTACATTTCTGGTGCTGTTCTTTGTGTTGGTCATCACATTTCACATTAGAAGTTCAACTTCTTCGGAGAAGTTGAACTTCTTAAATCGGCCAGAGTATAGCCAGAGGGTATCATTTTGTCAATTTGGGCTATTTTTATCATTATTATAAGAATAATTGACGCTATCTACCCCCTTTGTTATAATCCCGCCTGCTAAATAGAAATCCGATTTTTCAAAGAAATCGGATTTCTGTCAGGACTACTTACAGGAGAAATCTGAACAATGACAACTGCTTTAGAGATTAAAAATTTGCATGTGAGCATTGGCGATCAGCCAATTTTGAAGGGCATCAACCTGCTGGTAAAGCAAGGTGAGACCCACGCCCTCATGGGGCCAAACGGCTCCGGCAAAAGCACCCTGGCTTACACCCTGGCAGGGCATCCCGCTTATGAACCATCCGCCGGACAGGTCATTTTTGACGGTGAGGACCTGCTCGAAATGGAAGCGGACGAACGCTCCCGCGCCGGTTTGTTCCTGGCCTTCCAATACCCCGCGGCCGTGCCCGGCGTGACATTGGCGAAATTCCTGCGCCAGACCATCAACTCCCGCCGCAAAGCGGAAAACCCCGAAGACCCCGGCATTTCTATCCCCGAATTTCGCCGCCTGCTGACCAAAAAGATGGACAGCCTGGCCATTGACCACAAAATGGCCGGCCGTTACCTGAACGAAGGTTTCTCCGGTGGTGAAAAGAAGCGGGTGGAGATTTTGCAGATGTCGGTGGTGGAACCGAAGATCGCCATTATGGACGAGACGGATTCCGGCCTGGACATTGACGCCTTGCGTGTGGTGTCTGAAGGGGCGCGGCGGCTACAAGCGGATATGAACATGGGCGTTTTGGTCATTACCCATTACCAGCGCATCCTCAATTACATTCAGCCCGATTATGTGCATATCATGTTAGACGGCCGTATCGTCGAGAGCGGCGGCCCTGAACTGGCGCTGGAACTGGAAGAACGCGGTTACGACTGGCTGCGCGAGAAGCACGGTATGTTGGAAGTAGCGTAATGCCGGTAATCGGTAAACAGTAATCGGTAATCGGTGTTTGCTACCGATTACCGATTACCGATAACCGATAACCGAATACCGGAGGTAAACAATGGCAGAATTAACACAAGAACGCGAAATGACCGAAGAGGAAGTTGTCGCTCTGGTCAATCAGGATTATGCAACGAAGTATGGGTTCGCGGATATTGAAGACTACATTTTCAAGGCCGAAAAAGGGTTGACTGAGGATGTCATCCGCCATATGTCGCAGGTGAAGGGTGAGCCGGAATGGATGCTAGATATTCGCTTGAAGGCGTATTATCACTTCCTGGATCGGCCGATGCCCAATTGGGGCGCTGACCTGAGCGAAATTGATTTTGATGACATCTACTACTACATCAAACCGAGCGAACGGGAAGGTGACAATTGGGAAGATGTACCCGACTACATCAAGAACACCTTTGATAAATTGGGCATCCCCGAAGCTGAACAAAAATTCCTTTCCGGTGTGGCCGCTCAGTATGAGTCAGAAGTGGTATACCACAACATCAAAAAGGAACTGGAAGACAAAGGTGTCATTTTCCTGGGCATGGATGAGGGGCTGCGCCAATATCCTGACCTGGTAAAAGAGTATTTCACCACCATCATCCCGTACAATGACAACAAGTTTGCGGCGCTGAACACGGCCGTGTGGTCAGGCGGCAGCTTCATCTACGTACCACCCGGCGTCCACGTGGACATGCCATTACAGGCATACTTCCGCATCAACGCCAAAAACGCGGGCCAGTTTGAGCGCACCCTGATCATCGTAGACGAAGGGGCATATGTGCATTACGTGGAAGGGTGTACGGCGCCCATTTACTCCTCGGACTCGTTGCATTCGGCGGTGGTGGAGATTATTGTGAAGCGGAACGGCCGTTGCCGTTACACCACCATCCAGAACTGGTCCACCAACGTCTACAACCTGGTCACCAAACGCGCCGTCGCCTACGAAAAGGCGACGATGGAATGGGTGGACGGTAATCTGGGTTGCCTGGCGGAAGGTTCAACGGTGACGACGCCCCAAGGAATCAAGGCCATCGAAACCTTGCAAATTGGCGATGAGGTGCTTTCTTTTGATGAAACGACCGGTCAGCTTTGTTTCCGCACCGTACTGGCCAAAAAATTCTCTGGCTATCAGCCGGTGCAGACTGTCTCCGTCGGTGAGCGCAAGTTGCAGGTTACGGCCAATCATCCCTTTTATTCCTATGCCTATGACCCGGACGCGCCCAAGAAAAACGGCCGTTACCGCCTGGCTTATGTGCGGGCCGACCACCTTACGGAAGCGATTATCCCCCGTACCTCGCTGGCCTATGGAAAACCGTACCGGCTGCAACTGCCGGCGCTGGAAACAACTTTTGCCTCCTTAAACCAGTATGCCGACGATTTAACGATGACCCGAACACGGCCGTCTCGCCTGACGTCTGACGAATACACGACCGAAGACATCATGTGGCTATTTGGTTATTGGGTAGGCGATGGCAACATTGACGTCAAGCCCGGCAAGACAGAAGGCGTGATCCGTTGGGCCAAAGTAGGATTTTCCACCCCTGCTCAAGACCGCGCCCGCCCCCGTCTGCTAAAGACCATGAATGCCCTGATTGAAGTAGAGCCGACCGTCCGCGCTGATGAGGTACATCTCTCATGGAACAGCAAAGAGTTGGCTGAATTCTTCCAGATAAATGGGTTCATGGGCAAAGCTCACACAAAGCGAGTACCCGAATGGGTATGGTCACTGCCTGAATCCCAACGCCTGTCTTTTATCGGCGGCTATCTGGATGCCGATGGCACGGTGCGCAACCGCACCTTTAGCTTAAAGTCCGTCAATCGAGAGTTGCTGGAAGACATAGCCTCGTTGCTGATTACATTAGGCGTCACTTCTCACCTGCACACGGAGTTCAGTGAACCCCGGCAGGTGGAAATCATGGGCGTCAATTGTGTGGCGCATGGGTCATACCGGTTGGAATTCTTTATTGATGATCGCCTCCTCCCTTATGTCAGCCCTGGCCTGCGGGAAAAAGCCGAAGCTCAACCACCGCGTAAAAATAGCGTGCGCCGCCAGATTGGGCGGTCTGACCTGGTCTTAGGTGACGATGTAGAAATCGTCTCGGTTAACATTTCCGAACCATTGGAAACTGTGCCCACCTGGGATATTGAGGTGGAGGGCACAGGTAACTTCATTTCGCAAGGGTTCATTGTGCATAATTCAAAAATCACGATGAAATACCCGGCCGTTTACATGATGGGCGAAGGGGCGCATGGTGAAATCCTTTCCATCGCCTTTGCCGGGAAAGGGCAGCACCAGGACGCGGGCGGCAAGGTCGTCCATGCCGCGCCCAACACCACCAGCCGCATCATCTCCAAATCCATCAGCAAAGATGGCGGCCGTGCCTCCTATCGCGGCCTGTTACAAGTGAACGAAGGCGCGTACCATTGCAAATCCAATGTGGTCTGCGACGCCCTGCTGCTGGACGAACACAGCCGTTCCGACACCTACCCCTACATCGAAATTGAAGAAGAAGATGTGAACATCGGCCACGAAGCGTCGGTGAGCAAGGTGGGTGAGGAGCAGTTGTTTTACCTGATGAGCCGGGGTATTGATGAAGAGACGGCCACTTCGATGGTCGTCAACGGATTCATCGAACCGCTCGTCAAAGAACTGCCGATGGAATACGCCATCGAGATGAACCGGCTGATTCAGTTACAGATGGAAGGAACGATTGGGTAATCGGTAAACGGTAATCGGTTATCGGTGGGTTTACCGATTACTGATTACCGATGACCGATTACCTTTGACAAAGATGAGTACATTTAGCAAAGACGCAGTTATTAAACTCTCCGCGTCGCTCAACGAGCCGGAATGGATGTTGCAGCGGCGTTTGCAGGCGTGGGAACTGTATGAAAGTATGCCCATGCCCACAACCAAAGATGAAGAGTGGCGGCGGACGGATATTCGCCGCTTCAAATTGAATGAGATTGGCCCATCGGTGAATGGCGATGCGGCCGTAGACGCCGCCATCCCTGAATTCCTGGGCAAAGAGTTGACGGAGGATGTGGCCGGTGGTCGTATGCTCCAGGTGGATGGCGTGGTACGCCAATATGAACTGAGCGAGGAGTTGCAGGCGCAGGGGGTAATCTTTTGTGATATGCACACGGCCGTTGCCCAACACCCCGACCTCCTCCAAAAGCATTTTATGACCGAAGGCGTTCGCCCGGACGAAGGCAAGTTTGCCGCTCTGCACGCCGCTTTCTGGCGCGGCGGCACTTTCCTGTATGTGCCTAAAAATGTGCAGGCTGTCGCCCCGCTGCACACCGTCCTGTGGTCGGTGAACGGCAAGACTTTCACCCACACCCTGGTTATTGTGGAGGTGGGCGCAGAAGCGGTGTTCATGGATGAATACGCTTCGGCCGGTGGCGAAATGCCCGGCTTGCACAATGGCTGCATTGAACTGTTGGTGCGCGACAATGCCAGCCTCATCTACGCCGGACTGCAAGATTTCGGGCAGAACATCTGGCAGTTCAACCATGAACGGGGCCGCATTGGCCGTGACGGTCGGCTGGATTGGGTAACAAGCGTGATGGGGTCGCGCCTGACAAAGGCGTTCCAGACGTTGGAACTGGACAAACCCGGTGGTTGGGGGCGGATGAGTGGGATTTTCTTCACCAACGGCCGTCAACACCTGGACATGGACACCCAACAAAACCATAACGCCGGTTCTACCACCAGCGACCTGCTCTACAAAGGGGCGCTGCGGGATAAATCGCGCACCGTCTGGCAAGGCATGATCAAGGCGCAGCCCGGTTCGCAAAAGATTGATGGCTTCCAGGCCAACCGCAACCTGATGCTAGACAAAACGGCTCGCGCCGACTCCATCCCCGGTCTGGAAATCCAGGCCGACGACGTGAAATGCACCCACGCTTCGGCCATCGGCCAGCTAGACCCGGAAGAATTGTTCTACCTGATGAGCCGGGGCATTCCGCGCAATACGGCCGTTGAAATGTCCGTGCAGGGTTTCTTTGACCCGCTCATGCGCCGCATCCCCTTTGAAGGTGTGCGCAATCGCATTTTCGACCGCATCGTCGAAAAAATATACGTCTAACAATGATGCCCTGGCGTGATTGGTGCTTGTGTAAGGGGCGGGAGGAGTAACGGCCGTACTCGCCTGACAACAGCGCATGATAACGGTGGCAACTTCTCCCGCCTTTTCCGGTTCGTGGCGAAGTTGCCATTTTTCTTGCCTGATGTGCATTTTAATTTTCACCAGAGAGGAGTTGGCATCCTCAGATGCCAACGGGCGCATTTGAGAATGCGCCCTCCTCGATATGCTATGGAGGTTGAACATGAGTGATAAAGGATATGTACACCCGGATGTTTTAGTTAGCACCGATTGGGTAGCGGAGCATTTGGGGCATACAAAGGATATTCGCCTGGTAGAGTCCAATGAGGACGTGCTGCTGTACAGCACCGGCCACATTCCCAACGCCGTTCATATTGACTGGGTGGCTGACCTGAATGACGCCATCCGCCGCGATTACCTGAACGAAGAGCAGTTCGCGGCGTTAATGGAAAAACATGGCATCAGCAATGACACCACTGTTGTTTTCTACGGGGATAAAAACAACTGGTGGGCCTGCTACGCCTTCTGGGTCTTCAAACTGTTTGGCCATGCCGATTGCCGGGTGATGGACGGCGGCCGTACCAAGTGGGTGGCCGAGGCGCGCGAATTGACTAAAGACGTGCCTTCTTTCCCCAAAGGTATCTACCATCCCGCCGCCCGCGCCGACTACAAAATCCGCGCCTTCCGCGACCAGGTACTCGACCACGTCAACGCCGGGCAGCCGTTGGTGGATGTGCGCAGCCCACAGGAGTACAGCGGTGAACTGCTGCATATGCCCGGTTCGCCGCAAGAGGGGGCGCTGCGTGGCGGCCACATCAAAGGGGCCGCCAGCGTGCCCTGGAGCCGGGCCGTCGCCGAAGATGCCACCTTCAAAACGGCCGACGAACTGCGTGCCATTTACGAAGGGGAGAAGGGCCTTTCCCCGGACAAAAGCGTCATCGCCTACTGCCGCATTGGTGAACGTAGCTCACATACGTGGTTTGTGTTAACCTACCTGTTAGGCTACCCCACCGTGCGTAACTACGACGGCTCCTGGACAGAATGGGGCAATCTGGTGGGCGTGCCGATTGAGAATCCATCTAAGAGTAAGTAATTGAGTAATTGGGTAATTGTGTAACTCCCAATTACCCAATTACTCAATTACCCAATCACATGCTAAACGCAGCCAAAATCCGCGCCGATTTTCCCATACTCCAGGTGGAGGCTCATCCGGGTGTGCCGCTGGTTTTCCTGGACAGCGCGGCCTCCTCGCAAAAGCCAGAAGTGGTGATTGCGGCCATGGATGCCTATTATCGGCACACTCACGCCAATGTGCATCGGGGCATTCATGCCCTGAGCGAAGCGGCGACGAATGCGTATGAGGGGGCGCGGGCCAAAATTGCCCGGTTCATCAATGCGGCGGACACGGCCGAACTGATATATGTGCGCAACGCCACCGAGGGCTTTAACCTGGTGGCGTTTACATGGGGGCGGGCCAATATCCAACCAGGCGACGAAATTTTGCTGACGGAGATGGAACACCACGCCAACCTGGTGCCCTGGCAAATGGTGGCGGCGGAGAAAGGGGCGGTGGTGAAGTATGTGCCCTTTTTGCCGGATGGTACGCTGGATATGGACGCCCTGCCGGGTTTGTTGACGGAGCGGGTGAAGATTTTTTCGTTCACGGCCGTGTCCAATGTCTTTGGCACCGTCAACCCCGTCAAACAACTGGTGCAGATGGCCCACAAAGTGGGCGCGCTGGCGATGGTAGACGCCGCCCAGGCGGCCCCCCACCTGCCCATGGATGTGCAGGCGTGGGATTGTGACTTCACCGCCTTTTCCAGCCACAAAATGTGTGGGCCAACGGGTATTGGTGTGTTATATGGCAAACGCGCCCTGCTGGAAACAATGCCCCCGTTCATGGGCGGCGGTGACATGATACGCCGGGTAACTCTAGAAGGCTCAACCTGGAATGAACTGCCCTGGAAATTTGAAGCGGGCACACCGGCTATTGCGGAGGTCATTGGATTGGGCACGGCCGTAGATTACCTGACCGGCCTGGGCATGGACGAGGTTCACGCCTACGAACAGCACATCACCACCTATGCTTTGGAAGCGTTGAGCGAGATTGATGGGCTGACGCTGCTTGGCCCTTCGGCGCGGCAGCGGGGTGGGGTGGCGGCTTTCACGCTGCAAGGCATTCACCCGCATGACATCGCCGAAATTGTAGACAAGGACGGTATTGCCATCCGCGCCGGGCATCACTGCGCCATGCCCCTGCATCACAAACTGGGCATCAACGCCAGCGCCCGCGCGAGCTTTTACATTCACACCACCACCGAAGAAGTGGATAAACTGGTAGCCAGCCTGCACCGGGTGAAAAAGGTGTTCAGGATGTGACCCCATGGACGAGAGCATTTACCGCGAGCAAATCATTGACCTGTATGAAAATCCGCTCAATTACGGCGAGTTAGACACGCCGGATTGGTCGTATGAGGAAGACAATCCGCTGTGTGGCGATGTGGTGCGGATTGAGGTGAAGTTGGGGGCGGACGGCCGTGTGGCCGAAGTGGCCTGGCAGGGTGATGGCTGTGCCATCAGTCAGGCGTCGGCTTCGATTTTAACCGAGGAAATTAAGGGGCTGACGCTGGAAGAAGTACGCAATTTTGACAAGGATCATCTGTTGGAGTTGATTGGCGTGCCCTTGAGCATGGCGCGGGTGAAATGTGCTTTGTTGTCGCTGAAAGTCTTGAAGGCGGGCGCCTATGGCATCCCTGACCCGGCGCATATGCGCGAAGAAGGTTCGTAGTAGGCGATTTATCACCATAGGAAGGCGATAAATCGCCTACTACGAACGAGGTGTGTGATGGCGAAATTTGTGAAAGTGGCTCGTGTAGAAGAGATAGCGCCGGGGGAGCGCCTTTTTTACGAGTTTGAGTATGAGTCGGTAATTGTTCTCAACGTGGATGGGGAGTTTTATTGTATTGCCGACCTGTGTACCCATGATGATGGGCCGCTGGAAGATGGCAAATTGGAGGGGTATTCGATTGAATGCCCGCGTCATGGGGCTTGTTTTGATATTCGCACAGGGGCGGTGCTGGCGTTGCCGGCCACCCGACCCATTCCCCATTACGCAGTGAAAGTGGAGAATGGCGAGGTGTGGGTGGAATCGCCCGACTAATCATCAGGGTAGTATTTCTTTGGCGGGGATGGTGGTGAGGGTACGGCCGTCTACCACCACCGGTACCTCATCATTTACCCCATAAATCTGTTCTTGTTGGTATGTCGCTTTTCTCTCCATTCCTACAGGTTCGGTGTAAACCTCAATCTGATTGTTCACCAGATTGATAATCCAGTAAACAGGGATTCCCCAGGCAGCATAGAGACGTTTCTTGAGGGTTCGATCCTGACGCAAAGATGAATCTGCCACCTCGATCACCATTGAAATTTCTTCCGGGGATGGCTTTCGCGTGAGGAAATCTCGCCGGTGACCACGAACGACGATGGCGTCTGGTTCTGGTTCGCTGTCAACGGCCGTGAATGGGTCTTGTGAATTGACAAACCACCCCTGTGGTAATAAACGCACCAGAATATCTTTGATCATCTGTGTTGAATAAATATGGGCGGGATTCTTAGGTATTTTGCTAACAAGCCATCCTTCTAGTAATTCGATGGAGTCATCTTCCGTCAAAACCCCAGCGTCAATCATGGCGTGATATTGAGCTACGCTGAGGCGATAGAGGGGGAGAGGGGGTAAAACCTCTGCTGTTGGCGATGGATAAATCATGGTTGTCATAGTATCAAAGTATAATCGGCAATCCGGTCTACGCAATACGCCAGCCCGTGTTAAAATTGTGCCTCTATTCACAAGCCAGACCTGACAGGTTGGCGACCAAAGGTTGCGTGAAACCTGTCAGGTCTTATGCAAAGAGGAAGTAATATGAGCGAGAAGATGGAAAATGACACGGCCGTAGCCACCGAACCCCTTGACTTTATCCGCCGCCAGGTGGAGGAAGATTTGCGCACCGGCTACTTTAATGGCGTGGTGATGACCCGTTTCCCCCCGGAACCGAACGGCTATCTGCACATCGGCCACGTCAAGGCCATTTGTGTAGATTTTGGCATTGCCGAAGATTACGGCGGGGCGTGTAACCTGCGTTTTGACGATACCAATCCGGTCAAAGAAGAAGTGGAATTTGTGGAATCCATGATTGAGGATATTCACTGGCTTGGTTTTGAGTGGAAAGAGCTGCTGTACGCCTCTGACTACTTTGAGCAGTTGTACGACTGGGCGGTGCAGTTGATTAAAGATGGCAAGGCGTATGTGGACGACCTCAGCCCGGAGGAAATGCGCGAATACCGGGGCACCCTGACGGAGCCGGGCAAAAACAGCCCGTATCGTGACCGCACAGTTGAAGAAAATTTGGATTTATTTGCCCGCATGAAAGCGGGTGAATTTCCCGAAGAGTCGCGGGTGCTGCGCGCCAAAATTGACATGGCCTCGCCCATCATCAACCTGCGCGACCCGGTGATGTACCGCATTTTGCACACCCCTCACCACCGTATTGGCGATAAGTGGTGCATTTACCCGATGTATGATTGGGCGCATGGGCAGTCGGATTCACTGGAAGGCATCACCTATTCCCTCTGTTCGTTGGAATATGTGAACCACCGGCCGTTGTATGACTGGTTTTTGGATCAGTTGGGCATACACCACCCACGCCAGATTGAGTTTGCCCGGCTGGAACTGACCTACACGCTGACCAGCAAACGGCGGCTGCGGCGGCTGGTGGAGGAGGGGTATGTGAGCGGCTGGGATGATCCGCGGATGCCCACCATTCGCGGGATGCGGCGGCGTGGTTACACCCCGGCGGCCATGCGCAACCTGATTCAACTGACCGGCATTTCCACAGCCAACAGCACGGTAGATTTTGGCCTGGTGGAGTTTGCGGTGCGCGAAGATTTGAACAAACATGCGCCCAGAGGAATGGCGGTGTTACGGCCGTTGCGCCTGACCATCACCAATTACCCCGCTGACCAGGAAGAGTGGTTTGACATCCCCACTTACCCGCAGGACAAAGAGAACACGGCCGTCCACCAGGCCCCCTTTAGCCGAGAACTGGTCATTGAACAGGATGACTTTATGGAAGACGCGCCGCCGAAGTTTTTCCGGCTGGCCCCCGGACGGGAAGTGCGGTTGTTGGGGGCCTATCTGGTGACGTGTACGGGTGTGGTGAAGGACGAGGCCGGCAACATTGTGGAAATCCTTTGCACGTATGATCCGGCGACGCGAGGGGGGAATGCGGCGGACGGCCGTAAAGTGAAAGGCACCATTCATTGGGTCAGCGCCCGGCACGGCGTCCCGGCCGAACTGCGCCTCTATGACCGCCTCTTCAGCCATGAAGACCCGGAAGCGGTAGCGGAGGGGCAGGATTTCACGGCCAACCTCAATCCACATTCACTGGAGGTTTTGACCAATGCCCTGGTAGAACCCTTTGTGGCCGACCCCGCCAGCGGCGACCATTTCCAGTTTATGCGCCAGGGCTACTTCCACCGCGACCCTGACTCCACGCCCGACAAACCGGTTTTTAACCTGACCGTCAATCTCAAAGACACCTGGGCGAAGATCAGTGGTGGGTGATTATCGTGTGGTAAACTACAGGCGAGGTGATGATATGAAAAATTGGGAAACAATTGAAGCGGTGGAACGCCATCCAGACAAGGTCAGTGGTGCGTGGGTATTTCGGGGCACAAGAGTTCCTGTAGCGGCGCTCTTTGAAAATCTAAGAGATGGCGCTTCTATTGATGAGTTTCTGACATGGTTTCCCGGTGTGCAACGCTCACAGGTGGAAGCGATTCTTGATTATGAGGTAATGGAATTAGCAGAAGCCAAACCATGAGGATACTCTTTGATCAAGGAACGCCAGCTCCTTTACGTCGTTTTCTGAAAGGTCATCAGGTTGACACCGCTTTTGAGCGAGGGTGGTCAAACTTTAAAAATGGCGACCTGCTAGCTGTTGCCGAACAGGATGGCTACCAGCTTTTTATTACTACTGACCAAAATCTATGGTATCAACAAAATCTTGTCGGCAGGCGTCTGGCTATTCTTGTTCTCCTCTCTACGTCCTGGCCACGTATTCAATTGGAGTTAGAGTCTATTCAACAGGCCATTGACCAAATCATGCCCGGTGATTACGTCGAAATCTCAATCTGAAAAGCTATTGAAGTGTCACATAGTCCCGATGACTGTTCACACTGGCAAGAAATATTATAGAAAGTGTTATGTTACCAGCTTTACTCAAAAATATTCGCCTCTGGCGTTGGCGGAGGCAGTATCGCCCTGACCGGATCGTCTCAAGGTTTCTGGCTCCTGATGTCCGGCGTGAGGTTGAGGTAGTTGAAGTTCCGTTGCTCGAAATGGGTATAATTTCTAACAGTACCGCTATGAACTGCGGCGGGTGTGGGATGCGTCACGGCCGTACCACCACATTGTCGCCAGAGGAATAGCGGCCGGGTACGGAATTTGTGTTGTGAGTAGGAAGGGGAGTGGGCACGGCCGTAAGGCTTCAACAACTTGCCTAACACCGACCTGAACCGCGAGGATATCGGCCCGCAGCTTCAAAGGGGCGCAGAGACAGCACCGCGGTCGGCTCCTGTGACAGTTTAGGCGTTCGCATTTATATCTCTGCTATGCCAATACGGAATGTGCCAGGTCAACCGTAACTGGCAGGAGTTACCGTTTATGTCCCCAGCAGATATGTGTTTGATGATTGGAGAAATCAGGCGCTGTGCGCCGCCGGTAAGCGGCTGATGTGATGCCAGCGTTCCATGGCGCCGGTGCGGAAGAGGGCAGGGTCAAAGTCGGCCAGCGCTTCCCAACCTTCCACGGCCGCCAATTCCTGGTCTTCTTCAGTCAGGTGTAGCTCCAGTTTACGGCCGTCCGTATACATCTCAATCGTCAATAACTCGCTGCCATCATCCACCACATCCAAAATACAGGGCCGATCATACCCCTCTGGATGCCGGATAAGCGCCGCCGAACAACGCTGGCAGTAACTCAAATTTGTGTCACATAAACCGCGATCAATCACTACCTTCATGGTGCGCCTCTCTTTGGTTCGTAGCAGGCGATTTATCGCTTTCAAACGGCGATAGATCGCCTGCTACGAACATCTTCAATAACGCCAGTATAAACCTCCCCCACGCCTACCGTTAGCGCGTAACGTCATTCATTCTCTATGACGGCCGTCATAGTTCGTGACATTCTTCCCCTGCATCGTGGCGATTTGTCACTACAGGTGAGGAAGGGATTGGTTGATACTTTTGTTGGGGCGAGGCAGTTGGGTATAAGTTGGTCGGGCAAGACAGGTTTGCGCCCAACTGCCTCGCCCCTACTTGTCACCTTATGAAGGAGAACGGACTTATGAAAAAGCAGATGCTCACCATTGACGGCAACGAAGCAGCCGCCATGGTTGCCCATAAAATCAACGAAGTGATCGCCATTTACCCCATCACCCCCTCTTCGGCGATGGGAGAATGGGCCGACCAGTGGTCGGCGGAGGGGAAAGCAAACATCTGGGGCGCTGTGCCCTCAGTTGTCGAAATGCAGTCGGAAGGTGGCGCTGCCGGAGCCGTGCATGGCGCACTGCAAACCGGCGCACTCACCACCACCTTCACCGCCTCTCAAGGGCTGCTGTTGATGATCCCCAATATGTATAAAATTGCCGGGGAATTGACGGCGACGGTGTTCCACATCGCCGCCCGCTCCATTGCCGCGCAAGGGCTGTCTATCTTTGGCGACCATTCCGATGTGATGGCCGCCCGGCAAACCGGTTTTGCCTTGCTCGCCTCGAACAATGTGCAGGAAGTTCACGATTTTGCTCTTATTGCCTCGGCAGCCACACTGAAAGCGCGGGTGCCGTTTCTTCATTTCTTCGACGGCTTCCGCACTTCACATGAAGTGAACAAAATTGAATCGCTGGATGATGACGTGCTGCACGCCATGATGAATGACGAACTGATCCGGGCCCACCGGGCGCGCGGGCTGTCGCCGGACGCACCGGTGATGCGTGGCACGGCGCAAAACCCGGATGTCTATTTCCAGGCGCGGGAAAGTGTGAATCTGTTTTACCAGGCATGCCCCGGCATTGTGCAGCAGACGATGGATGAGTTTGCCCAACTGACGGGCCGCCAATACCGCCTGTATGAATACGAAGGGCATCCCGAAGCGGAGCGGGTGATTGTGATCATGGGGTCAGGCGCGGAGACTGTGGCGGAAACGGCCGCACATCTCTCCCAGCTTGGCGAAAAAGTGGGTGTCCTCAAAGTACGGCTGTATCGGCCGTTCGACATCTCTGGTTTTGTCTCTGCCCTGCCCACCACCGTCAAAGCCCTGGCTGTTCTGGATCGCACCAAAGAACCCGGCGCATCCGGCGAACCGATGTATCTGGATGTAGTTTCGGCCATCGTGGAGCAATGGTCTGGTTCACTGCCCAAAATCATCGGTGGCCGTTATGGTCTCTCCTCCAAAGAATTCACGCCCGGCATGGTCAAAGCCGTTTATGACGAACTAGCAAAAGACAAACCGAAGAACCACTTCACCATCGGCATTAACGACGACCTCAGCCACACCAGCCTGAGCTGGGACAAAACGTTCAGCATCGAGCCGGAAGGCACGGTGCGTGCCGTTTTCTACGGCCTCGGTTCCGACGGCACGGTAGGGGCGAACAAAAACTCCATCAAAATCATAGGCGATTATGGTACGGGCGAGGCAGCCGGGCAATCAGGTTCGGGTAACGGTGGTAATGGCTCCCCGGCTGCCTCGCCCCTACACGCCCAGGGATACTTTGTCTACGATTCCAAAAAATCGGGCGCCGTCACGGTTTCCCACCTGCGGTTTGGCAAACATCCCATCCGCGCGCCTTATCTCATTGAATCGGCCAACTTTGTCGGCGTCCACCAACTGAGTTTCCTGGAACGGTATGATGTGGCCCGGCTGGCCGCGCCGGAAGCGGTGCTGCTGCTCAATAGCCCCTTTGGCCCGGACGAGGTGTGGGATACACTGCCCGGCAGCTTGCAAGAATCCATCATCGAAAAGAAGCTGAAATTCTATGTGGTGGATGGTTATGAAGTAGCCAAAGAAACAGGCATGGGGCGGCGGATTAACACCATCATGCAAGTCTGTTTCTTTGCCATCTCCGGCGTTTTGCCGACGGATGAGGCGATTGCCGCTATCAAAGACGCTATCAAAAAGAGCTATGGCAAACGAGGCCAGGCGGTGGTGGAGCAGAACTTTGCCGCCGTAGATGCCGCCTTGGCCCACCTCCATCAGGTAGCTGTGCCGGAGAAAGTGACGAGTACGTGGGAACGGCCGTCCATCATCCCCGCCATTGCCCCCGAATTTGTACAGTCCGTCACCGCCCGCATCATCGAAGGGTTGGGCGACGACCTGCCCGTCAGCGCCCTGCCCAACGACGGCACCTACCCCACCGGCACCACCCAATGGGAAAAGCGCAATATCGCCACCGAAATCCCGGTGTGGGACCCGGAAATTTGCATCCAGTGTGGCAAATGCGCCCTCGTCTGCCCGCACCAGGTCATCCGCCTGAAAGTGTACGATAACGCCCTGGTCGCCAATGCCCCGGAAACCTTCAAATCTACCCCCGCCCGCTTCAAAGAGTGGAAGGAGATGGCCTATACGCTGCAAGTCTCACCCGAAGATTGCACCGGCTGTAGCCTGTGTGTGGATGTGTGCCCGGTGAAAAACAAACAGCAGCCTAAATTTAAGGCGATCAACATGCACCCCGTAGACGGTTTACGCGCCGCCGAACGGGAAAACTGGGACTTCTTTAAGACCTTACCGGAAATTGACCGGACGCAGATTCCGTTGCACCAGATTAAATACAACCAGCTTCTGACACCGCTGTTTGAATTCTCCGGCGCGTGTGAAGGGTGCGGCGAAACGCCTTACCTGGGGCTGCTCAGCCGGCTCTTTGGTGACCGGGCCATGGTGGCCAATGCTACCGGCTGTTCTTCCATCTACGGTGGCAATTTGCCGACGACACCGTGGGCCAAGAATGTGGACGGCCGTGGCCCCGCCTGGTCAAACTCCCTCTTTGAAGACAACGCCGAATTTGGCCTGGGTATGCGCGTCGCCCTTGACCAACGACTGGACGCCGCCACCAATCTGCTGCGCGAACACCGCGACCTGATCGGCGCCGACCTGGTGGAAAGCATCCTCTTCGCCGACCAGATCGAAGAAGCGGACATCAACGCCCAACGCGCCCGCATCGCCCAACTCAAAACCCGCCTGCAAGAGTTATTGGCTCAGGCCGGTCTCCCGACCGAGCCTGGTGTGGCACGGTCTGAAGACCGGCCACAGCATGGAGGCAATGGCCAATCTCCCAATCTCCAATCTCCAATCTCCAATCTCCTCTCCATGGCCGACATCTTCGTCAAAAAATCGGTCTGGATTGTGGGCGGCGACGGTTGGGCGTATGACATTGGCTACGGTGGGCTGGATCATGTGCTGGCTTCCGGCCGTAATGTGAACGTGCTGGTACTGGACACGGAAGTGTATTCCAACACCGGCGGGCAGATGTCCAAAGCGACGCCGCGCGGCGCGGTAGCCAAATTTGCCGCCGCCGGTAAGCCGATGCCCAAGAAAGATTTGGCGATGTTGGCCGTAAGCTACGGCAATATCTACGTGGCGCGGGTGGCGTTTGGGGCAAAGGATACACAGACCATCAATGCCTTCCTGGAAGCAGAAGCGTATGACGGTCCGTCGCTGATTATCGCCTACAGCCATTGCATTGCGCATGGGTACGATTTGAAATTTGGGTTGCAGCAGCAGAACACGGCCGTCTCCTCCGGTTACTGGCCGCTCTTCCGCTACAACCCCGATCTGGCGGTTGAGGGCAAAAACCCCTTCCAGCTAGACAGCCAGGCCCCCAAAACCAGTCTGGAAGATTATATTTACCGCGAAGGCCGCTACCGCATCTTGCAGCAAAGTAACCCCGAAGCTGCCGCCCGCCTACTGGAACAGGCCAAAGGGGACGTACAGGCGCGGTGGGATTCGTATGCGAAGTTGGCGAATGGGAATAAGTGAGAAGTGAGCAGTAAGCAGTGAGCAGTAAAAGTCTACTGTTCACTGCACACTGCGCACTGACAAAAGTCAGGAGAGAAAAAATGGACTTGTCAACAACCTACCTGGGACTGAGACTCAAAAACCCGCTGGTGCCGTCTTCGTCGCCGTTGATGCGCAGCCTGGGCAATTTGCGGCAGATGGAAGATGCGGGGGCGGCGGCGGTGGTGCTGCATTCCCTCTTTGAGGAGCAGGTGCGACTGGAAAGCCACACCCTCAACGAATATCTGACGCACGGCACGGAAAGCTATGCCGAAGCGCTCAGCTACTTCCCCGACGCGCCCGAATACCAGACCGGGCCGGAGGAGTATCTGGAACATATCCGCCGCGCCAAGGAGGCGCTGGACATTCCCGTCATTGCCAGTTTGAACGGCGTATCGGCCGGCTGGTGGATGCAGTTTGCCCGCGACATTCAGCAGGCCGGAGCGGATGCGCTGGAACTGAACATTTATTACGTACCCACAGACATTGAGATGAGCAGCCAGGACGTGGAGCAGTTGTACCTGGATTCGCTGGCGGCGGTGAAAACGGCCGTGACCATCCCCGTCACTATGAAACTCAGCCCCTACTTCAGCGCTCTGGGCCACATGGCAAAGCAGTTGGCCGATGGCGGCGCCGATGGCCTGGTGCTATTCAACCGCTTCTACCAGCCCGATCTTGACCTGGAAGAACTGGAAGTGACGCCAAATTTGAAATTGAGTTCCTCCGTCGAACTACGGCTGCCATTGCGCTGGATTGCGATATTGTACGGCCGTGTGCCCCTCGATCTGGCCCTCACCACCGGCGTGCATACCGTCATGGATGTGCTCAAAGGGGTGGCCGCTGGCGCGTCCATTACCATGCTCGCTTCCGAACTGCTGGCCAACGGCATCCCCCGGCTGATGGTACTGCGCTCCGGCATCGAATCCTGGCTGGTTGACCACGAATACCAATCGCTGTCCCAGCTACAAGGCAGCATGAGCCAGATTAACTGCGCGGAACCGGCCGCCTTTGAACGCGCCAACTACATGCGCGTCCTCAGCTCCTTCACGCCCCCCTTCCTGCGTTACGCCACCGCCTATGGCCTGGCGGGGTAGATTCACTACATGGGCATTTTACCTCTTGCCATCAGTGTATTGAGTATGTTATAGTTGCTACAATTACATTATGTCAAACCTTTTGGCAGAGGGGTCACCTCCCGCAAGTTTCTATATCCCCAAAAACTTGCGGGAGGTGCATTCACACACAGGCGACGGTAGACAAGGAGGAAAAATGCCCAGATATTCTCACAAAATACACAGGTTGATTTTTGTTTTGGCGCTGGTGTTACTGTTTGGGGGCGTCACGGCCGTCAGCGCGGCCCCGCCCCAGGAAGCCACTGCCCAACAATTCACCGGCTTCTACTACACCGTGCAATGGGGCGACAGTCTGTCCCAAA
Source organism: Chloroflexota bacterium (assembly GCA_014584575.1). Lineage (GTDB taxonomy): Bacteria > Chloroflexota > Anaerolineae > Promineifilales > Promineifilaceae > CAADGU01. Next base: position 199,286 of record JACTMP010000027.1, on the reverse strand, counting down.
TCGCCGTGCGGTATGGCACTACCATGCAGGCCATCATGTTGGCCAATCCCCAGATCGTGAACTCCAATCTCATCTATGCCGGGACGGTGTTATTTATTCCCACCGGCGCACCTGGCGTTATCCAGCCAATTGCTCCGCCAAACCCGCCGCCGGCCCATCCAAACTGCCGCCATTTTCACACGGTGTCATGGGGACAAAACCTGATCCAGATTGGCGGCATATATGGCGTCAGCCCCTTTGCCATTGCCGAAAGGAACCAGATATTTAACCTGAACCGCATTTACGCCGGGCAGGTGTTGTGTATACCTTAAGGAGATCGGGAGATTAGAGATTAGAAATCTACCAATCTCCCTATCTCCAATCTCCTGGTATGTACGACCAGATCGCCCTGTACTACGATCTGACCCACGCCAGCCTGACAGAGGATATACCGTTTGTGCTGGCCCTGGCGCGGCAGTCGGGGGAAGCGGCGCTGGAATTGGGGTGTGGCAGTGGGCGGCTGCTGCTGCCGTTGGCGCGGGCGGGGCTGCCGGTGACCGGGCTGGATAGTTCGCCGGTGATGCTGGCGCGGGCCAGAGATCGGCTGGCGCAAGAGTCAGAGGTAGTGCAAAACCGCGTGACTTTGGTGGAAGATGATATGACGCGGTTTATGCTAGACGGCCGTTTCCCCCTCATCCTCATCCCCTACAATACCTTCATGCACCTGGACAATGCCCAGGCCGTCGCCGCCCTGAAACAGGCCAGACGCCATTTAGCAGTAGATGGGCAGCTTTTCATAGACCAGGCCAATCCCTTCATCGCGGCCGATACCCCTGAAGACCACCTGCTGAGCCTGGAAAATGTGCTCACCGACCCGGCCACCGGCGATGTGATCGTGCATCTGGCGGCCAATCGGGTGGACACGGCCGTGCAAACCCTGCACATCACCTGGCTATACGACCGCTCAGCAGCCGGTGGCGGCCCAGTCCACCGCACCGTCGCCCAGGCCACCTACCACTACCGCTATCCACACCAAATGGAACTGCTGCTGCAAGAAGCCGGCTTCCCCCACCTCACCTTCCTCGGTGACTACGACTGGTCCCCCTTCCACGAACAAAGCCCCCGCCTCCTCCTCCTTGGCAAACAGGAAGCATAACTCACTCTCCCTGCATCAACCACCCCATGCGTTCTAACTTTCGGCTTCCCACACGGCCGGATCATAGGCTGGTAATTCGCAGCGCATGGGACGGTCTTGCCGTTCATTCAAGGCATAACTGGCCTGCATCAACGTGTGAATTTGGGACGTGCCCTCGTAAATGACCGCACTCTTGGTATTGCGCAAATGCCGCTCCACATTGTATTCGTCGGAATAGCCATAGGCCCCGTGAATCTGCACCGCGTCATTGGCGGCGCGGTTGGCCGCTTCCGTGCAATACCACTTGGCCATGCTCGTCTCACGGGTGTTGCGCAAACCCTGGTTTTTCAGCCAACCCGCTTTCCACACCAGCAGTTGGCCAATATCAATGCTTTGCTGCATGTGCGCCAGCATTTGCTGCACAAGCTGATACTCGGCAATCGCTTTACCAAACGTGTGGCGCTCTTTGGCATAACGAATGGACTCTTCCAGGCACGCTTTGATGATGCCTACCGCCCCCGCCGCCACCCCATACCGGGCATTGTCCAGCGCGCTCATGGCAATCTTGAACCCCTCCCCCTCTTCGCCCAGGCGGTGGCTGGCGGGCACACGCACCTCGTCCATGTTGATCCAGCCGGTGTTGCTGGCATGGACGCCCATCTTGCCTTCAATGGTGCCCGTCGTCAGCCCTTTCCAGCCCCGCTCTAAAATGAAGGCGGTAATGCCATTGACCCCTTTATTTGGGTCAGTCTTGGCAAAAACCAGGAAGCGGTCGGCTACATCGGCCAGGGTGATCCACATCTTTTCGCCGGAGAGCAGGTAATCGCCGCCATCTTTGCGGGCGCGGCTGCCCATACCGGCCACGTCGGAACCCGCCCCCGGCTCCGTCAGCCCAAAACAGGCGATATTCTCGCCGGTAGCCAGAGGGGGCAGGAAGTCGCGTTTTTGCACGGCCGTGCCCCACTGAAAGATGGGCAGCGCATGGAGGCCCAGATGCACGGCTATCGTTTCCCGCACCGACGAATCGGCAAATTCCAGCCCTTCAGAAACGATGCCCAACGACAGATAATCCATGCCCGCGCCGCCATACCGCACCGGCAGGCAAATGCCCAGGAAGCCCAATGCAGCCATCTTGGGCAATAACTCGTGGGGAAAGGTGTGGTTCCGGTCATGCTCCTTGATGATGGGCATGACCTCCTTGCGGGCAAAGTCATACACCGTCTGTTCGATCATTTTGTGTTCAGGAGTCAGGGTGAAGTCCATTTTTCCTCGTGAGAGGTAAGGGAGTAATTGGATAATAACCCCATTACCCAATTACCATTACGCTCGTGTAATGTATTCACCCGTTTCTGTATTCACCTTGATGCGGTCGCCGATATTCACAAACAGCGGTGTTTTCACTTTCAACCCCGTTTGGGTGCGCACTTCTTTGGTGGAACCGGTGGCCGTATCCCCCGCCACCGCATTTTCGGCTTCTACCACGTCAAATTCCATCGTCTTGGGCAGAATATAATCCAGTACTTCCCCCTCGTAAGACAACAATTCCAGTTCCATATTGTCAATCAGGTAATACTGGTCGCCCTCCATCACCGAATGAGGCAATTGTTTTTGTTCATACGTGGCCGTATTCATAAACACATAAAACTCGCCATCATCATACAGAAATTGGAAGGTCTCTTTGTCCAGGCGAATATCTTCCACCCGGTCGCCAGAGCTAAAAGTGATCTGCAAATTGGAACCGGAGCGCAAATTCTTCACGCTGACGCGGATGGTGGCTTTGCCCCGACCTGGTTTGTTGTGGCTATATTCCGTTACTTTATACAGATTGCCATCGTGCGTGAAGCTCACACCACGGCGTAATTGGTTGACATCAATCATATTTTTCCTCTAAACAAATGGGTCTTTTTGAGCATGGCGATTCCACCAGAGCACGGCCGTAGACAACACCGTCAGCAGCAGCAACCCACCGGCAAACCATAACACGTCCCGAAGGGGCGTCACGCTGCGAATGGTAAAGTCACCCAATTCAATAACCAGGGGCCATACGGGAAGGTCCATACCCATCACGGCGGGAGTGTATCACAACTAAAGCAGGGCGGGCAATGGTGAGGGGGTGAGCAGGTTAGCAGGTGAAGGGGTGACAAGGTGCGATACACAGACCCAATGGTCAATGGTCATTGACCATTTTCCCCCCTTCCATATTATCATTACCCCTATTGCCCAAACGAATAATCCAGGAGGATAAAAATGGCTGTTACCCCGCCCCAACAGCGCATTGCCATCAGCACCATGCACCTGGCGAAAGGTCTGGAATTCCGCGTGGTGGCGGTGATGGCCTGCGACGACGAGGTGCTGCCCCTGCAAAGGCGCATTGAGACGGTGTCGGATTTGGAGGACGTGTATAACACGGAGCGCCACTTGCTATTTGTGGCCTGCACCCGGGCGCGGGATTACTTGCTGACTACCGGGATGGACCCGGCCTCTGAGTTCCTGGATGACTTGATGCGTTGATTAGGCACTAGCTGAACACTCTCAGGGGTTAGGTTTATGGTCGAAACCCACCGGTTCGGTTTCCCGGCCTGGACGGCACGGCCGTTCACCCCCTCACCCCCACCGGCTGCCAGACCAGCCCCGTTTCACCGATGTACGTGGATTGGGGGCGGATGAGACGGCCGTACCGCTGCTGTTCCAAACAATGGGCAATCCAACCGGCGGCGCGGCTGATGGCAAAGGTGGGCGTAAACAGCGCCGTCTCCAGCCCCAGCCCGTGTAGGAGCAAGGCGGTATAAAATTCCACGTTCGTTTGCAAGTTGCGGCCCGGTTTGTATTCCGCCAGCAGGGCCACGGCCGTAGCCTCCACCTCTTTCGCCAGTTCATACAGCGCCATGTCCCCATCGGCGGCAAACATCTGCTCCGCTGCCGCCGCCAGCACTTCGGCGCGGGGGTCGCGCACCTTGTAAATGCGATGGCCGAAACCCATCAGCCGTTCACCTGCTTCCAGTTTGGCGCGCAGAACGGCTTCCGCATTTTCCGCATAACCAATCTCAAAGACCATATCCAGCACCGGGCCGGGCGCGCCACCATGCAGCGGCCCTTTCAGCGCTCCCACCGCCCCGGTCACGGCCGAGGCCAGATCAGAATTCGTGGCAATAATCACCCGCGCCGCAAAGGTAGAGGCGTTCAGCCCATGATCCACCACCGTATTCAGGTACGTTTCCAGACCCCGCACCCGCGCCGCGCCCGGCTCTTCGCCGTTGAGCATGTAGAGGTAATTGGCCGCATGGCTCAAGTCTGTGCGCGGCGCAATCGCTTCCTGCCCCTGCAAATAGCGCCAATAGGCCGCCACAATGGTCGGGAAACGGGCCACGATGGCAAAGGCCAGCGGGTTATCAAGAGATTGGGAGTTTGGGAGATTCTGATAATCTCCCAATCTCCCAATCCCCCAATCTCCTTCTTCCAACACACCCAGGCTCAGTGTGCCCGCCCCAATGCGCAAGGCATCCATCGTTGGCGCACTTTCGGCGGCAACGGATTTTAAGAGAGCCAGCGTGGCCGGGGGGACGGTGCGGTAGGCGGCCAATTGTTGTTGGAAAGTGGTGAGTTCGGCGGTGGTGGGCAAACGGCCGTGCCACAGCAAATACACCGTCTCCTCAAAGGTCGCGTTCGCTGCCAGTTCTGCCAGCGGAAAGCCGCCGATAATCAATTCACCGGCCAACCCATCCACATGGCTCAACCGCGTTTCCGCCGCCACCACCCCCTCCAGGCCAGGGACAAAGTTTGTTCCGTTTTTCATTTTTGACATATTCCTTTATAGAGCGATTTGGAAATCGCCGCTCGATTTTGATGAAAGTTAAGAAAGTAAATCGGCAATCCGCGAATTGTCATTCCGAGATCTTCCGAGGAATCCTATTCACCTGGAATAATCGAGGCATAGGGATTCCTCGCTCCGAAGACTTCGCTCGGAATGACAACTCAACCGTAGGATATTAGGTTGATTTATTCCTGTCAATGTTGATTTTGCAATCAATATATCATCGGCTACAATCAGGGTAAATATCTCAACGCAAAGGTGCAAAGTGGCAAAGACAGCAAAGCGGCAGAAAGCGTTAACTAACCAGGTACAACGGCTGGCAGCAGCACACAAAACAAAACAGGAGCAGGCGAACCAGATTATCCATTTTCGGTTGGCGGCATTTGTACTGGCAGCGGTCATCAGTGGGATTACCTTTTTCCAATGGGGGGCCATGGCCTGGCTGCCGGTCACGGCCGTCGCCTTCATCCCCTTTTTCGCGCTGGTCATCTGGCACCGGCGGGTAGACACGGCCGTCACCCGCCTCCACCTCTACCACCAGATCAAACAAACCCACCTGGCCCGCCTGGCATTAGATTGGGATGCCCTGCCCCCGCCGCTGCCCGCCCCTGAACGGCTGGAACATCCCTTTGCCATTGACCTTGATCTGGTCGGGGCACGCTCGCTGCATCAGTTGTTGGACACGGCCGTGAGCCAACAAGGCAGCGAGCGACTGCGTGACTGGTTGCTGGAAACCAACCCCGACCCGGCCACCATCGCCCAACGACAGGCATTGGTCGCCGAGTTAATCCCCCAGGTGCGTTTCCGGGACCGGCTGGTATTACAGGCCATGTTGGTGAGCGGCGACGGCCGTTTCTCCGGGCAGGCGCTCACCAACTGGCTGGCACAAACAACGCCCCCCACGCAATATCGCCGACCGCTGCTGGTCTTGTCGGCTCTCGCCGTTTTGAATATCGTCGCCGGTTTCCTCTTTCCGGCAGCAGGATTACCCGACCTCTCGCTCATCACCTGGCCGCTTTATCTGGGCCTTTACCTGCTGTGGGGCTTTCGCCAGACCGGGACGCTGCTGCGCGACACCCTGACACTGCAAGATACCCTGGAAACAACCCAGGTGGTCTTTGGCTTTTTGGAAAAGAACCATTACGGCCGTACCCCCCACCTGAAATCCCTATGCGCCCCATTTCAAGACGAAGCGGCACGGCCGTCAGCCTACATCCGGCGCATCTCTCGTCTTTCCGCCGGGGTGGGCGCGGCCCAAAATCCGATATTGGGTTTCGTTCTCAACGTATTTGTGCCCTGGAATCTCTTTTTTGCGTATCAAATTGCCCGCTGCCGCCAGGAGTTGACCGAACGGCTGCCGCTGTGGTTGGAGGTGTGGTATGAACTGGAAGCCCTCAACAGCCTGGCTGCGTTTGCCTGGCTCAACCCGGATACGGCCACCTTTCCAGCCGTTGTGGAAAGCGGCAGCCATTTTGCGGCGCAGCAGATGGGGCATCCGCTGGTGTCGCCGCCAACGCGCGTGTGCAATGACATGACCCTCAGCGAACCGGGCACGGTTTACATCATCACCGGTTCCAACATGGCCGGGAAGAGCACTTTTTTGCGCACCGTCGGCGTCAATCTGGCGCTGGCCTATGCCGGCGGCCCGGTGCTGGCGGCGGAGATGCAAACCTCCCTCTTCCGCCTCTTTGCCTCCATCCGCGTCGCCGACTCCATCACCGACGGCTTCTCCTTCTTTTACGCCGAAGTGCGGCGGCTGCAACAATTGTTGACCGCGCTGCAAACGGAAGAGTCACGGCCGTTACTCTTCCTCATTGACGAAATTTTCCGGGGCACCAACAACCGGGAACGGCTGATCGGCAGCCGCGCTTACATCCGCGCTCTGGCCGAAGGCAACGGCCTGGGCCTCATCGCCACCCATGACCTGGAACTGATACACCTGGCCGATGAAAACGGCCGTATCCACAACTACCACTTCCGCGATGACGTAGCCGACGGCCGTATGGTTTTCGACTACACCCTCCACCCCGGCCCCTGCCCCACCACCAACGCTCTGAAGATTATGCAGTTGGCCGGACTGCCGGTGGGTGAAGAGGTGACAAGGTGACAAGGTGATCTCTCAATCTCCTAATCTCCTAATCTCCAATCTCCCATAACCAATGACCACCTACCTTTCCGCCAAACAAGCCGCTGCTGAATTGGGCATTAGCCTGCCGACGCTGTATGCCTACGTCAGCCGGGGGTTGATTCGCTCGGAAGCGGGCGAGGGGCCAAGCCGCGCCCGGCGTTACCGGGCCGAGGACGTGGCCGCGCTGAAAACGCGCAAGGAGATGCGTCACCGGCCCGAAGTAGCGGCAGAAACGGCCGCCGAGACGGCCGTACAAACGGCGTTACATTGGGGCGCACCCGTGTTAGAATCGGCCATCACGCTCATTGACAACGGCCGTCTCACCTATCGCGGGCACGACGCCCTCACCCTGCCCCACGAGCATACTTTTGCCGATGTAGCCAACCTGATCTGGCGGCAGGAGCTGACCAGCGGGGCGCAGTTCACGGCAGACATCGGCCCGCAGTGGGCGCCCATCGCCCCGCTCTGGCCGCACATCGGCCAACTGGCATTGATGGAACGGCTGCAAACGGTGCTGCCACTGGCTATGGCCCACGATCTGGCGGCGTATGATTGGCAGCCGACGGCCGTGTACCAGACCGGCCAACGGATACTGCTGCTGCTGGCGACGGCCGTGACCGGACAGCCTGTGTCTGGTTCGATTGCCACTGCATTACAACAAGCATGGACAACAAACACAGAGGTTACGTCTCTGTTGGAAAACGCCCTCATTTACTGCGCCGACCACGAATTGAATGTTTCCGCCTTTGCAGCGCGGGTGGTGGCCTCGGCGCGGGCAACGCCATATGCGGTGGTACTGGCCGGGCTGGCGGCGCTGCAAGGCACACTACATGGCGGGGCCACGGAACGGGTGGATGCCTTTTTGCGCGAGGTGGGCACGCCGGAGAATGCGCGGGCGGCCATTGCTGCCCGGCTGCGGCGCGGCGAGGCCATTCCCGGTTTTGGGCATCCGCTTTACCCCGATGGCGACCCGCGTGGGCGGGCGCTGCTGGCACAGGTAGCCGCCCTTTACCCGGCAACCCCCGGCTGGCAGTTGGCGCAGCAGGTGATGGTGGATATGGAGACGGCCGTAAATCGCCACCCCAACATTGATTTTGCCCTGGTTACACTGGCCTGGGCGGGCGGGCTGCCACCCGGTGCACCGCTGGCGCTGTTTGCCCTCGGCCGTACCGTTGGCTGGCTCGGCCACGCCCTGGAACAGGCTGAACACGGCCAGATGATCCGGCCCCGCGCCCGGTATGTGGGGCCGTTATCCGCGATGCGTGAGGCGTGAGGGAACGATCACGCATCACGGGCTGTCAACCCCCTGAATCCCCGAAGATCTGCCGCGATTTTAATCGCCTGGTTTTGTAAATTGAGAATTGCTGTTCAATCAATTACCCCGTTACTCAATTACTTTTTCTACGGCCGTATGCAGGTCAGCCAGGAATTGCTCTTGGGGCAGGTTGTAGATGTTGGCTACGGCCGTGACCTCGCAAAAGGGCGCCACCGCACAGCCCAGACAGGCCAGACCGTACTGCCGGAAAATCACGGCCGTTTCCGGCCAGCGGCGCAGCACTTCATCTACCGTCATCCTGTCCAGTTCTTCCACTATGGCGGACATGAGAAACCATTTGATAGGTAATGGAGATTGGAGATTGGAGATTGGGTGATTGCCAATCTCTAATCTCCAATCTCTAATCTCTCTTTTTTACTACTGCTCCAATATACGCAGATAGGCAATAATATCCAACAATTTGTCATCATTCAAAGCGGGGTTGCCGCCTTTGGGCGGCATATCCACGCCCGTCGTGTTCAGCGGATCGCTGGCGGGGCGGCCCGTTTTCAGGAACTCCAGCACTTCGGCGTCGGTGCGTTCCATCACGTAAGTGCTGGTGGTCAAATCCTTGCCCAGCCCGGCCACACCCAGACCTTCCGGCCCGTGGCAGGCAGAACAGGTACCGGCAAACAAAGTTTTGCCTTCTTCCGGGTTCCCCGCCGAGGTATTCTGGCCGCGTGGGGCAACGGACGCTGTGTCCGTGTTATCGCCGCCGCCGCCACAGCCTGCTAAAGTCCAGGCGGCCAGTAAAACAAATATGACTAATATAAGTAGTTTTTTCATTGTGTGTTCTCCAAAGTTAAGTTGTGGTCAAGAAGTTCAACTTCTCCAAAGAAGTTGAACTTCTCAAGGTCGGAAGTTGAACTTCTCAAGGTCGGAAGTTGAACTTCTCAAAGTCAATGAGACATGGAATGGTCGTGCCCGCCCAACATGCCGGCTTTGGCCAGGGTGAGGAGTTGTTCCAGGCTCACGGCCGTGCCACCCCCCTCTTTTACCAATTCATCCGCCCCGGCCCGGTCGGCCGCCGCCACCACACCCGCGCCCATAGGGGTGACGATGGTGTCGCTTAACACGTAGACGGCTTCATCTCCTTTCACCCACTCTTCCGTGTGGTAATCATGCACCCAAAATAGATACACATCCTCCTGATGTTCAATGTGGTACATCGCCATGTCTTCAATACTTTCAAAGAGGCGCACGTCCCCGGTTTTGGTGGTGTAGGAGGCGGCAAAACGGGGTTCGCTGATGATCATGCCGCACTGGACGCACACGTCACGGCCGTAGGCGATCTCCGGTGGGGTGTCCAGGTTGTTGCCGCCGCAGGCGGTAAGAGTGAGCAAGAAGTAAGCAGTGAGCAGTAAGCAGTAAGCAGTGAGACGAACGGCCGAAGTTTTTCCTTCGCGCCCTTCGCGTTCTTCGCGGATCGGTTTCATAAATCACCTCGTTTGCTAAAAATGACAAAGGCCACCCCAAAAGTGACGATAATCCACAACGTCAACAGCCCCACCAGCAGCAGGGGCAGATTGGCCCCAAACTGGTAGGCGGCATATTGGCCCACCGGCCCTAGCGTGTCCAATGTGGCCCTCAGGCTGAAAATCGCGCCCACCTTGAACACCTGTAAGGGGTTGAGAATGAGCGCGCTCCACAAGGCTGCCGGCGAGGGCCGGGCGCTGAGGGCAAAACCAATCAGCCCCAAATCCCCCACAAAAACCAGCGCCAGCCAGAGGATGAGGGCGGCCCCGGACGCCGCCGCCGCTTTGCGCGTCAGGCTGCTGATGATGAAACCCATGCCCAACGCCGCCAGCGCCAACAGCAGCGAAAAGCCGGCCAGTTGCAGATAGATGAAGGTGTTGCCACCGCCACCCACGCTCAGCCCCAGACCGGCCAGACCAAAACCGAGCGCCAGCGCCGCCAGCACCGCCAGCGCCGCGCCCAACGCCTTGCCAAAAAAGAGTTCACCCCGGCTGATGGGCTGCGCCAGCAGATAGAGCAGCGTGCCCCGCTCTCGGTCGGCGGCAATGGCCCCCGCGCCCACGCTCAGGCCGATGAGGGGCACAAAGAGCAGCAGGGCGTTGATCAGGCTGGCGGCGGTACGGCCGAAGCCGCCCAATCCGCTGTACCCGGCCGAAGCCAGCCCCGCCCGCGACAATGCCAATGCCAGCCCGGCAAACCCCAGGCCGTACAGCCACAACCATTTATTCCGCAGCGCCTCGCGCAGTTCTCGTTGGGCAATGGCCCAAAGTAGTGACAGTTCCATGCTCATTCTTTCCCCGTTCGTAGTAGGCGATTTATCGCCTGCAAACGGCAATAAATCGCCTACTACGAACGAAAATTATTGTTCGATCTCAAAATCCATTACCTGAATGCCGTTGTCGTTAAGGGACTGGATCAGGTTCATTTTCTGGCCGTTTTGGACGCGGGTGACGATGCTGCCACGGCCGTTCAGATGCGGGTTGAGGCCGATTTGTTGCAGGTGCGCCAGGGCAAACGGCCGTACCCCCTCCGCCACCCACACCGCCATCTCCACTTCCGGCGCAAAACGGGCGCGCAGTTCATTGGCGGGCACTGTTTCCACCAGCCACCCCTGTTCCAGCAGCAGCACCCGGCCGGCTAACGCTTCCACTTCTTCCAGCCGGTGCGAGGCAAAAACGATGGTCTTGCCTGCCTGCCGCAGGCCAATTAGCAGTTGCAGATAGTCGCGCCGCGCCTGGGCGTCCAGGCTGGCGGTTGGTTCGTCCAACAGCAGCACGGGCGGCTCGTCCAGCAGGGCAATGGCTAAAGCCAGCCGCTGCTTCAGGCCGCCGGAAAGGGCGGGCACCGGCTTCTGGCTGTGTTCGGCCAGGCCAAGCTGTTCCAGCAGGAGGGGAATGCGCGCCGGGTCGGCTTTTTTGAGCCGGGCGTAGAACTGCATGGTAGCGGTGACGCTCCAATCGTAAAAGACCGCTTCCTGAGGTACATAGCCGATGTGTCGCCGGGCATTTTTACCATCACGCCGGGCGTCACGGCCGTTCACTTCAATCTGCCCGTCAAACGTAATCAGCCCCAAAATGGCTTTGAGCAGGGTCGTTTTGCCGGCCCCGTTCGCTCCCCAGAGGGCGATGGCGTCGCCGGTTTGGGCGGTGAAGGAGATGTCTTGCACGGCGTACACTTTGCCATAGCGTTTGCTGACGCCGGTGATGCGCAGATTGGCAATGGGCGAGGAGGAGTTGTTCATAGGATTCACCTGTATGGGTGGATTGGTTGGTCGGGGGCGGCGGATAGGTGCGCCGAAGTAGGCCAGGCCGCCGCAGAAAAGACCAAGCAGGATGAGGGCTACGGCCGTGCCCACCAACGGCCATACCGGCGGCGCGGGCGGCGCGGCAAAGGTGGGAATGAGACCCGGTTCGACCAGCGGCGCGGGGTCGCTCAATTTGGGTTGGGGGCGGATGATGGGGAAGGATTGCCCGGCAAATTCGATGGCCTGCGCCGCCGGGCTGTAAGCCAGCAGCCGCAGCCGGGGTTCCCGCTCTGTCACATTTTCAAAAAAGCGTTCGGAGATGTAGGGGGTGTCACCCAGCCCGTCGCCGTCGGCGTCAAAGCCGTTGTAGTCGCTCCAAAAGTTGCCCTGCCAGTTATTGGCGCCGGGTGTGCCGCCGCCTTGCAGGGTCATCTGGGAGACGTTTTCCCAGAAGGTGTTGCCGCTGAAACTGTTGCCTTTGACGGCCGGTTGCAGCGTCACACCCACGTCGTTAAAGGCGACGATGTTGTTTTCAAAACGGCCGTAACTTTGGGGATCAAACGGTGTACCATCCAGGAAAACGCCGCCGCCGTTGTCTACCAATACATTGTTGTGAACCAGCACGTTGCTGGCGTCCTTAAAACCGAGGGCGTAACCGCTGGGGCCGCGCTGCCCGGTGATCAGGTTGTGGCTGATGACCACGTCATCGGCATACATGGCATAGGCCCCCACCGAATTGTTCAGCAGGTGGTTGTGGCTGATTTCTACCTGGTCGGTATACATGAGGTGAACGCCGTAACGGCCGTTCCGAATCATGTTGTCCCGAATGATCACGCCCGGCGAATACCACACCACCACGTCGCGGGTCTCGTGGATGTCGTTTTGTTCCACCACCACGCCGGAGCTATACCAGAGGCGAATGCCGTCCCCCTTGCGGCCAACGTCATACTCGGCCTTGCCGGTAATATCGTTGCCGCGCACGATGGTGTCTGCGCCTTGGGCCACGTAGACGCCAAACAAGACGTCTTCCAGCCGGTTGTTAGCTACCAGGGCGCGGGGGGCGGCGACGGTGATGCCGGCGTGGTTGCGGTCGGGTTCATTGCCGCTGCCGCGCACCACAAAACCCTGGAATTGCACATCGGGGGCGGTGATAACCACCACCGCGCCCTGGCCCAGCCCGTCAATCACCGGCCAATCCAGGCCAACCAGATTGACGGTTTTGTCTACCGTCAGCGCCGGGTGAATGCCGCCGTGAACTTCAATGGTGTCGCCAGGCTGCGCCGCTTCCAGCGCGGCGGTAATGGTGGTATACGGGCCGTTGGCAGAGACGATGCGGGTGTTGGATTGGGCGGTGACTACGGCCGTGCCGCCCACCAGCCACCAGATGATCCCCATCAGGATGATGACCCTTATGGCGCGTGAATGGTTCATGAGGAGGGGGTGGGTACGGCCGTTTTCATCCGTTCCCGCGCATCCTGCACCGGCTTATAAGCGCGGCGGTGGAACCACAGCCCCACCAGCACCACGCCCACCGCGACCAGCGCCAGGTAAAAACCAATCTCAAACTGCCCCACCGTAGCAAACTGCGCCACCACCCCTCGCCCCACAATGGGCGGCGTAAACGGCTCGATGGCCCCACCGAGAGCAGACTTGGGGTCAATGCTGTGGCCGTATTGGTACAAAATCCACCACAAATCGGCCACAAACACCAGCGGAAACAGGATAGCGGGCAGGGCAAGGACGGCCGCCCAGCGGTTATGCACAAACACCCCCGCCAGCAGCAGCAGCCCCAGCGTGACAATGGAAATCACGGAGATGGAGCGTTCCAACTGTCCACCTTCATCCAATACTGGCATCCCCAGGTAATGGTTCAGGGCGTCAATTTCGCGCATATCCCCTTCCAGCCGGTTGACGTACACGTCCACGTGCAATCCCTGGGGATACTGCGGCGCTTCCATCGTCATACTCCAATAGGGCAGGAAGATGGACACCACCAACAGCAGCGCCCCCAACATCAGCAGCGCGCTGGGCAGTAAATAATCTAGTAAGCGGCGGGTACTGCCATCTGGTAGCACCACCTGTACGTCTGAATCGAACATGACACACTTGGGAGGGAAATTAGGAATTATGAATTATGAATTATGAAAACCCTTCATAATTCATAATTCCTAATTCATAATTACTCCTTCGGCTCCACCAGGAAGTAGCCGAGCATTTCCAGGTGTAGGGCGGAGCAGAACTCGGTGCAGTAGAAGGTGTAGGTGCCTGGCTGCGTGGCGGTAAACTCAATCGTTTGCGTTTCACCCGGTTCCAGGCTCAGGTTAATGTTGTAGCCGGAGAGGGCAAAGCCGTGCGTGGCGTCGCGGGTGCGTTCCAGATTGGTCAGGTGCCAGATGACGTGATCGCCTTCTTTAATCTCCACTCGTTCGGGGTTAAAATGAGAGCGAATCACCGACATCCAGATTTCCACCGTGTTGCCATTGCGCTCGATGCGTGCCTGTTCGGGCGAGGTGATGGCGTTGGGATGCACGCTCATCGTCTCCGGGTTCCAGCCAATTTCAGGATACACCTCGAAAGGTTGCAATTTATCCGCATTGATGATCTGGGCGTAGTGTGGTTCGGCCATGCCAATGGGCATGTCGTACAGCAGTTTCATCTGGTCGCCGGTTCGGGAAATGTCTACCAGTTGGAAGTTTTGTGGCAGCAGCGGCCCTACGTTGGCAAAGCGGTCAATGCTCCACTTATTCAGCGCCACCACAAATTGCCCATCAGGAGTAGCCGTGTCGCCTTCGGCGGCGGTAATGTGGCCGATGTTGTAGTGAACGGGCAGTTTTTGCACCAACGTCCAGCCTTCTTCCGGGTGTTTGTCGGCATACGGGCCGCCCAACGCCCAGCGGGCTACGGCCGAATCCAGGAAGAGCGAGGTGTACGCATAGCCCTTGTCGTCAAAGACGGTGTGCAGCGGGCCAAGCCCCAGTTCAACCTGCGCTTCCATGCTGGCGTCCAGAGGAATAACGGGCACGCCGTACACGTCGGTACCCAGACCGCCGCCTTCAATGGCTTTCATGATCTTGTCGAAGGAGTAAATGGTCACGTGCGGGTCCAGTTTGCCGCCGACAACGATGTATTCGCCGCCGGGGGTAACGTCAGCCCCGTGCGGGCTTTTGGGTTCGGGGGTGAAGTAGAGCAGTCCTTCGTCTACGGCCGTTTGCATACTGATGACCGCAATACCGTTAATCATGTCATATTTACCGGCGTTGTACACTTCTTCGGCCGCTTTCCAGTTGATGATGTGCAGGTAGTCGGTGTCGTTTTGGGTAGTGCCGGCTTCAAAGGGGGGATTGCCCAATTCCACGCCGCCGGTCGCCAGTTCGGTATTGAAGGAGTTGCAGAACACCCAGCCATCGCTCGGCCCTTTACCGGCGTCGCACAGGTCTTGCCAGTAAGGGGGCAGTTCAATCTGGAAGGATTTGCTTTCGTCTACTCGCCCGCTCGCCCGGTCAAATTTCCAGAAGGTGATGAGGCCGCGATATTTGGCTTCGTAGTCGTCCAGAGAGGCATATTCCCAGCCGATGGGGGCGGCATATTGCGGCCCTTCAATTACGTACTCGGTATTGGGAGTCACAAAAGCGCCGCCGTGATCGTTGATGGCGTTGGGGTTTTTGATGATTTGTTTGGTTTCAAAGTCGCGCAGATCAATGACGGCTAAACGGGCATTGGCCTTGTCGTTGATGAAAAGGAACTTGCCGTCGTATTCACTGTTGGTTTCGGAAAGGGAAGGGTGATGGGTGTCGCCCCAGAGGAGGGGGTGGTCTTCATCCATGAAGCCGCCGGCCAGCACGTCATTGCTGGAACCGCCGTACCCGTAGCCCTGCCAGGGTTCGGGGGTGAAGACGCCGATGATCTTCAAGATGCGCATGGAGGGCACGCCGATGACCAATACCTGTCCACCTTGCCCACCGGAGGCGAACATGATGTACGGGTCAAGTTCGCCGGTGGGCATGTAGGTCTTGAGGGCGGCGTACACATCGTCGGGCGTAAGGCCACGTTCCTGCGCCAGGGCGTTGGCGTCGGCCGAGAGGCCGGTGGTCTGGGCCGTACTGCTGCCGCCTTCTTCGGAGCGGTCGCAGCTTGCCAGCAAGCCAATCGCCAGAATGACCACCAGCAGGCCGAGTAGCCCTAACTTGTGTTGATAAAACCATTCTTTTGTCATTGTTCTTCTCCTGAATTTGGGGAAACGTGATGCGTGACGAGTGATGCGTGACCAGAGTGGCCTTACGCATCACGCATCACGAACTCCAGATAAGTGATTTTTAATAGCGGGATTGACATAGGATCAATCCCTGATGTGAGATAGCTTACAGGAGATGAAGGGGGGTGTCTTTGCAAAAGTGCAAACTTTCACAAGGTGAAAGATTCCTCACTCCGAAGACTCCGTTCGGAATGACAATCTTCGACCACCGATCACTGGCCACCGATTACCGATTACGGATCACCGGCTCCAGGTCTTCGGCAATGACGACCAGGTCGTGGGGTTTACAGAGGGTGATGCGCTTGCGGCTGGATTTGACGATGCCGTCTTGTTCCCATTTGCTGAGGAAACGGCTGACATTGTAGAGGTTGGTGCCGGTCATTTCGGCCAGGTCTTGGCGGGTGAGGGGCATATTGATGCGCACGCCTTCGGGTGTTTTCTGACCAAACTGGCGCACCAGATGTAGCAAGGTGCGGGCGATGCGCTGCTCCACGCGCTGTGTTACCAGTTGGTGGTACCGTTCTTGCAGGCTGGCAAAATGTTGGGCGATCAGTTCCATGCCGTTAATGGCCAGTTGCGGGTAACGCTGCATCAACTGGCGAGTGGTAAGTTTGTCCCAGGCCAGGGCGTGGCACTCTTCCACGGCTTCGGCGGCGATGGGGTAGTCCATATTGCTGAGGACGACGATGATGCCCAGGCCATCGCCGGGGCCGATGTAGTTGACAATGACCTGGTGGCCTTCGGGGTTGATCTGGGTGAGTTTGGCCTGGCCTTCCACCAGGATGTAAAAGGTAGTGGCCGGTTCGCCCTGGTGAAAGAAAAACTCACCCTGGCGGATGTGACACGGCCGTGCCTGTTCCACCACCACCTGGCATTCATCGGGCGTCAGCCCCTTCAAAAAGGAGCAGCGGCTCACTATGGATAGGGTGGGGTCGAGTGGGTTCATTCAGAGTGAATGTAATTGGGTAATTGCGTAATTGGGTAATTTGCGGCCAATTACGCAATTACCCAATTACTCAATTACCATTAAAACAGCCGCCCCTGCACCAACGGCCGTATCTCTTGCACCGGCAGCCCCACAATTTGTTTGAAACGGTTGCAGGTGGCGGGAGAGAAGCCGGAATAGTCGTTGTTTATAAAGACGTAGATGTCGTGGACGGCCGTCAGGTGGGGTTGCATTTGGGCGGCCCAGCGTTGTAGTTCCGGGGTTTTGTCTATCAATTCCCGGTCTTTGGTGCCAAACTGACCGTGTGGGCCAATGCAGCGCAGGTAGAGAAAGTCGGCCGTGCGGTGGATTGTATGCGGCATGTAGAGGTAGTCGGCGGCCACCAGACAGATGTGATGTTCTTCCAGCAGCACGGCCGTGCCCGGCGACTCCCACGAGCGATGGCGAAACTCAACGGCAAAACGTTTGTCAGCAGGCAGCGCCTGCAAGAAGTGGCGCAGGTCGTTAAAGTGGTGGTGGCTGAATTCCGGCCCAAACTGGATGAGAATGGGGCCTAATTTGTCGCCAAAAAGCTCCATCACCTCCAGGAATTGGTGCATGAGGGGGATACCTTCCAGCAGGGGCGCGTCATGGGTGATGGCGCGGGGGGTTTTGGGGCAAAAGGTGAAGTGGGGTGGAGTCACGGCCGTCCAGCGCTGCACCTGCTCCGGTCTGGGGATGCCGTAAAAGGTGGAGTCCACTTCCACCGCGTCAAAGTATTGGCTGTAATGGCTCAGATAATGGCGCGAGGAAAGGCCAGCCGGGTACAACGACCCCACCCAGCCGTCGTAAGCAAAACCCATGGTGCCAATGTGCCAGTTTGTCATGTCCGTAATCGGTAATCGGTGAACGGTAATCGGTAAGAATGTTGAGCATAGTATACCTGATAACCAGAGAGTTCATGCTGGCGATTGAAACCGCAGCAACACGAGGCAAAGTCGGCCTTCGCCGACTGGCGTTTAGCCCGTCCGTTGGCTACCAGACCGCGAAGGCGGTCTTTGCCTGGCGTAGCCGCGAATTTATTCGCCGGGTTTCTGCCATTCGCACAATTTGTGTAATGGCTGGCTTTTTCATAATTCCTCATTCATAATTCCTAATTGATGATAACCGCTCCTTTTGCCTTTCTACCACCAACCCGCCGCAATCGGTGGATGAAGATTGCCATTGTGTTGGCATTGGCGATGACCCTGTTTTTTAACCTGACGGGCGGGCCGCTGCAAACGGCCGTGGCCCCCGCCGGTATCATCTCCTTTGAATTTGCGGGCACTGTGGTCAATGCCCAGGCTATCATTGAATCGTGGGGTGAACACGGCCGTCTGGTGGCCGCGTTTGGGTTGGGGCTGGACTTCCTCTATCCGCTGGTCTACGCTGCTGCCATCTCGCTGGCCTGCGTCTGGGCGGCGGAACGGGTGCAGGCCAAATCCTCCGGCGCAGCGAAGTGGGGTATCTGGCTGGCCTGGGGAGTCTGGCTGGCGGCGCTGCTGGATTATGTGGAGAATGTGGCGTTGGTGCTGTTGTTGTTTGGCAGCACGGCCGTACTCCTCCCCCCACTCGCCTTCCTCTGCGCCGCCATCAAATTTGCCCTGGTCATCGCCGGCATCCTTTACGTCCTGGCTGCCTGGCTAATCTTCCGATAACCGATAACCGAACCCATTGACCGCGCCAAACTCGTCTACTTCCTGACCGAATACTTCAGCGATGAAGAAATCATCATTCTCTGCTGGCGCAGCGGCTGGCGGCCGACCTGCTTTTCTGGTTTCTGTTGGGGGTTGTGGGGGGAAATCCCCCGCCGACCCCATTTTGGTAGGGCGAGGCGGTTGGGCACGGCCGTGTCTGTTCACCAATACCTTGTCACCAACCGCCTCGCCCTGGCGGTTGGGCAAAACCCAAACGACGGGGCGAGGCAACCGGTGACAAGGCTGCGCGTTTGCCCGACGTGTATCCCGGTTACCTCGCCCCTACATTACATGACCGTAATGAACTTCCTAACGGGTCTTTTCTATTATTTTCCCAGTTCAAACGCCCGCTTGTAGACCTGGACGTAGCCCTGGTAGTTGATGTCGCGGGGGTTGCCGATGGTCTGTGGATCGTTGGCAGCCAGTTCGGCCAGAAGCGGGATGTCGTCCTCGCTAAAGCCCAGTTCTTGCAGGGAGGGAATGCCTACGTCAGAAGTGAGGCGGTACACGGCCGTGACCGCCCGCTCCGCTGCTTCCCAAATGGACAGCCCGCGTATGTCCTCGCCCAATGCCTGGGCAATGCGGGCAAAACGGTGTGGTTCACCCAGGTAGTTGTACTCCATCACCGGCCCCAGCAGCCGCGCCGTGATGGCCCCATGCGGCACGTCCCGCACACCACCCGCCGTCTGGCTCATGGCGTGGGCGGCGCCGGCGCTGGCCACGCCATAGGCCATGCCACCCAAGGCCGCGGCCATGCTCATCTTATAGCGCGCTTCCTGGTTGTGCCCCTGGGCGTAAGCAATGCGCAGGTATTGGCCGACGTACTCCATCGCCAGCAGCGCCACCGCATCCGTAAAGGGTTGGGCGTAGGCCATGGTGTAACATTCGATGGCGTGCGCCAGGGCATCCATGCCCGTCCCGGCGGTGATGTGGGCGGGCAGCGCCAGCGTCAGCAGCGGGTCAATCAAGGCCACATGCGCCCCAATCAGCGGTGTACCGCCGACGTTGTACTTGATTTTGCGCGCCGGGTCGGTAATGACCGACCAGAGCGTGACCTCACTGCCGGTCCCGGCCGTTGTGGGAATGGCAATCATCGGTGGGATGCGCTGTGTCACGGGGTTAGGATCGGCCCATTCGTAGTCGCGGATGGTGCCACCCTGCACGGCCGTGACTCCAATCGCCTTGGCCGCATCCATGGGGCTGCCCCCGCCCAGGCCAATCAGCCCGTCACAGTCCGATTCCCGGTACACGGCCGTGCCCCCATCCACCAGGGCAATCGGCGGGTTCGGCACCACGTCGGCAAACAGCACATAATCCAGGCCCGCCCGCCGTAGCTGGCCGGTGACTTCATTCACCACACCCGCCGCTACTAAACCCTTATCGGTGACGAGCAACGGCCGTTTCACACCCAATGCCCGCAACTCGTCCACTAACCCCGCCAGCACCCCCGGCCCGTGTGTGATTTTGGTAGGAAATTCAAATGATTGCACTGTGTTTCTCCGAAGAAGCGTGATGCGTGATACGTGATGCGTGAACCCCTTGTCACGCATCACGTATCACGCATCACGGATTACGAATGTTCCGTTCCTTCGCCAGACGCGCCGCCCACGCCTGGGAAATGCGGTCAATAATAACGGCCAGGATGACAATCGCCAGCCCGGCTTCGATGCTACGGCCGAGTTCGTTTTGCGCCAGCCCGGTAACTACTTCCAGCCCTAGCCCCGCGCCACCCACCAGCCCGGCGCAGATAACCATAGCCAGCACCATCATGATCGTCTGGTTGACGCCGAGCATGATGGCGGGTAAGGCCAGAGGGATTTGCACTTTGGCCAGAATTTGCCAATCGGTAGAGCCAAAAGCATGTGCCGCTTCCACCACTTCCGCCTCCACACGGCGGATGCCCAAACTGGTGAGGCGGATGACCGGCGGCAGGGCATAGAGCACCGAGGCCAAAATCCCGGCGACGCGCCCCACGTTAAAGAGCATCACCACCGGCACCAGGTAAACAAACACGGGGATGGTTTGCAAAAAGTCGTTCATCACCCGCAGGCCCCGGTCGGCATGGTCGTTGCGGGCGGCCCAAATGCCCAACGGGATGCCGATGAGGACGGAGATGATGACGGCCACGATCACCTGGCTGAGGGTGTCCATCGCCAGTTCCCACATGCCCAACAAGCCTAGCATGAACATGCCTGCCAGGGTGTAGAGCGCCAGCCGTTTGCCGGAGACGGCGTAGGCCACGGCCGTGAGCAACCCCATCACCACCGGCCACGTCAACCGCTCCACCAATAGCAGCCGCAGCGGGGCCAGCAGGTGAATGGTGATGAAGTCGCTAAAGGGGCCGGTGCCGATGTTGCTGTCGCCAATGCGGTACAGATTCACCTGCGCCCACTTCACCAGGGCGTCTATAGGCGCGGCCAGATTGAGACGCCAGCTTGGAGGGAATTCCCGGAAGGCGGGTACGGCCGTACTCGCGGCCATCGTCACCAACAGCAGGGCAATCAACGCCAATACGCTCATAAAAAAGAAGGGACGGCGGCTGAGAAAATCGCTGCGCCCGGTAACTGCCGTTGTGGTGCGGTTGGCGGCACTGTAGAGGTGGGACACGGCCGTTTCCACCCCTTCTGCCGCCCGTTTGCCCCGCCACGCCTCCGGCAGCAGCCGGAAACCGCGAAAATCGCCCCGGCTGTTCCACTCCGTGCGCACAAAGGATTGGCTCAACCGATCCAGCAGGAAGGCCATAAAGACAATGGCCAGCCCGGCGGCAAAAGCGGTGCCCACATTCAACGTGCGCAGCGAGCGCAGCACCGTCTCCCCCAGACCGCCGCCGCCAATCAGGGCGGCAATGACCACAATGCTCAGAGCCATCATAATCGTCTGATTGACGCCGGTCATAATGGCCGGGGTCGCCAGCGGCAGGCGCACTTTGAGCAAAATCTGGCGGTCGGTGGAGCCAAAGGCGCGCGCCGCTTCCACCGTCTCGCCGGAGACCTGGCGGATACCCAGGTTGGTCAGGCGGATAACGGGCGGCAGGGCGTAGATGACGGTGGCGACGACACTGGGGACGCGGGCAATGCCAAAAAAGAGTAGGACGGGGATGAGGTAGACGAAGGCGGGCATGGTTTGCATGGCGTCCAGCAACGGCCGTAACGCCCGCTCCACCCGGTCATTTTGCGCCGACCAGATGCCCAGCGGGATGCCAATTTGCAACGAGATGATGACGGAGACGACCATGAGCGACAGGGTTTGCATACTGCGGTCCCAAAAGCCGAGCAGCCCCATCATCAAGGTGCAGCCGGAGACGATCAGCGCCAGCCGCAGCCCGCCGGCTTTGTGCGCCACCAGGAAGATGGCGGCGACGATGACGGGCCAGGGCAGCCAGAGCAGGAAATTTTCCACCCGGCGCAGCCCCCAATCAATGGAGGCGCTGAGCGGCTCGAAGAAGTAGAGGAATATGGGGTGGGTCTGCCGGTTGGCTACCACCCACCATTTGAACTGGTCGAGCGGCGCCCGCAGGCCCATGTTCCACGCCTCCGGGAAGGCGCCCACCTGGGCGGCAGCAAAAATGAGGAAGGCGAGGGTGAGCACGGCCGTAGCCACCCCCAACCCCACCCACCGCCTATGCGTCGAAATTCTGGAAATAGCGATTGATGCGCTCATTGTTCATTTTTCCAACTGCCATTCCGACGAGTCTTCGAGGAGGAATCCCAATCATGGGGGCCAGAGGGATTCCTCGCTCCGAAGACTTCGCTCGGAATGACACGTGGCGAGGTTTTGGTTGCCATATAAATTATAGTAGGGGCGGGACAGGCGGGCGATGCCTTGCCGGGTTCACCAACACCCTGTCTCCCACCTGTCTCGCCCCGGTTTACCCATGCGGGGGCGAGACGGTGCGGAGACAAGGCCCATTGTTTCATCCAGATTGTGCCCAGCGCCGTCCCGCCCCCACAATATGGTCATGTTAATTCCCAAAATGTAGGTGGTTCGTAATCAGACACATCGCCATGAACGCCTTTCCTTCCAAATCTGTTCGTAGATGGGAAAAAGTCGTCTAATGCTACACTGAGTTGAAGGATTACGTTACAACCTAATTTTAATTCGTCTGAAGTTGCTTCTCGAATCTGGAATTTCCCACTAAACCGGAGTGTAGAAGAGGTTTCCTTAACCACATTTTGATCAAGATCATAACTAAAACTCTTGTCTCCGATAATTTGCAGGTTCTCACCTTCATAGTCATATATGAAGGTCTCGTAAGAACTAAGTCGCCACCAGTAACACTCAAAAAAACCTCTGCCTCCAGGGAGAAATACTAACACTTCATCTGCTGGGTCTTGATAAAACCAAGATGTAGACCAACGACCAACAATATCATCCATCTCTTACTCTGCTCCCGCCAACGCCAGCATGAGCGTTTTGCGGTCTACTTTGCCGACTGCGCCTTTCTTGGATAAATTCAACTATTTCTTTTTCCCTTTTGCAGCCGCTTTTGCCAGATTTTCCTTTGCTCTGAACTGAACGATGCGGGTGATCAGGTCGTAGGGAATGGGTTTGTCGAAGGGGAATTGGGCCGTGCCCTTGCCCGCGCCGTATATTGCCAACTCCTCTTTGAACTCCGCAATGCCGGTGGGTGTGGGGTAAAAGCCGATATGTTTCTTGTGCGCGGCAAAATAGACCAGAGACCGGCCTTTCAGCGTGAAGGCGGGCATTTGGTAGCTGATCGTTTCTTCCGCCTCCGGCGCGGCTTCCCGAATCGTCTGCCGCACCTTTTGCAGTATCTCCTGCACCTCCGGCGAGTAGCGGGCAATATATTCATCTATCGTCTTCGGTGCTGCCTGTTTCGATTCCATATTTTTATCGTCAAAGATTTCGCAGATTACACCGATTTTTTATCTGCGAAATCTGCGTAATCTTTGATTCTCATTCCGCTCCGGCCAGGGCCAGCATGAGCGTTTTGCGGTCTATTTTGCCGATGATGGCCCCGGCCGTGTCCAGGACGGCAACGGCCGTACTGTTATTAGCCGTCAACGGGATGAGCCGATCCAGGGTCATGTCGGCGCGGCAGGTGGTTTCGCTGCCATCCAGGTTGGTGGGCGGCTGCATGATCGTTTCGGCCGTCAACACCCGCCCCCGCGGCACATCCTTCGTAAACTCCCGCACATAATTATTCGCCGGATGGGCCACAATCATCCCGGCCGTGCCCAACTGCACAATCTCGCCGTCCTTCATAATGGCAATACGGTCGCCCAGTTTAATCGCCTCCAAGAAGTCATGGGTGATAAAAACGATGGTTTTGTGCAGTGTTTGTTGCAGGCGAATCAATTCGTCCTGCATCTCGCGGCGGATGAGGGGGTCGAGGGCACTAAACGGTTCGTCGCAGAGCAGGATTTCCGGGTCTACGGCCAGAGCGCGGGCCAACCCCACCCGCTGCTGCATCCCACCGCTCAGTTCGTGCGGGTAATGGCTTTCCCACCCTTTCAGGCCCACCATATGCAAAACTTCGCGGGCTTTGGCTTCGCGTTCGGGGCGGGCCATGCCCTGAATTTCCAGGCCGTAGGCCACATTATCCAGCACACGGCGGTGAGGGAAGAGGCCAAAGCGTTGGAAGACCATGCTCATGGTGTGGCGGCGCAGGTGGCGCAGGTCGTCTTCGTTCATGGTGGTCACGTCACGGCCGTTCACCCATATCTCTCCCCGCGTTGGCTCAATCAGGCGCGTCAGGCAACGAATCAGCGTAGATTTGCCACTGCCGGACAGCCCCATGACCACAAAAATCTCGCCTGCGCCCACTTCAAACGACACGTCCCGCACGGCCACCACGTGCCCGGTTTTTTCCTGGATGTCGGCGCGGGTGGTCACGGCCGTGACCTGCCCAATCACATGCTCCGGCGCTGGGCCAAAGATTTTCCAGAGGTGGTTGCAGGTGATTTTTGGTTCCATACTTTCGGTAATCGGTTATCGGTTATCGGTTATCGGTAGCCAACACTGATTACCGATTACCGTTCACCGATTACCGATTTAGGGCAGCCACGCCTTCCACTCGGCCTCATGCGCATCTACCCACGCCTGGGCCGCTTCTTCCACCGTTTTGCCCTCGTCCAGCATGGCCAGCATCTCAATTTGCGCTTCGCTGCCGTAGTTCATGTTTTTCAGCATGGTGTAAACGTCGGGCGCTTTTTCGTTGAGTTTAGTCGAGAGAATCTTAAATAGCTGGTCTTCCGGGTAGGCGCAGGCTACGCCGCCGCCCTCGGCATTGGCGTAACAGGCGTCCGTGTAGGGCGGCAGTTCCACCTGCGTCAGGTCAAAGCGGCTGAAAATGGCGTGCGGCGAGTAGAAATAGAACAACACCGGCTGCTGCCGCGCATAGGCCGAGGAAACGGCAGCCAGCAATGAATCCTCCGAGCCGGCCGTGACTACCTGCAAATTTAATCCCAGATTTTTGATGATGTCGGCGTCATACTGCACCCAACTGGGGTCGCCGGCCGTGAACTGGCCCAGACTGCCCGTTTCGGCCGTGGCAAACAAACCCGCCAACGCCGGGTCAGCATACCCTTCCCAGGTCGCCAGTTCTGGGTTCTGGTTCACCACATAGGTGGGCACAAACCAGCCAATCTCCCCCACCGGCCCCAGCGGGCCGCCATTTTCCACCACCTTTTGCTGCTCGATGTATTGGGCGATGCGCTCCCCATGCCCGGAGGGCCACACTTCCAGGCTGGCATCGGCGTTACCGGCCGCCAGGGCGTCCCACTGGGCATTTTCGTCCAGGGCCACAATCTCCACCGTGTTGCCCAACTCCTGCTCGATGATGATTTTAGCAACATTGACATTCAGTTCCGAAGCAGGCCAGGGATTGGCAATCAGGGTAATCGTTTCCCCACCCCCACCACCGCCACAGCCTGCTAACAATACCGACAGCAAGACCACAATAAACAACAAACTCTTCTTACTCATTTCAGCCTCCTCTTGAATTGGAGGGCAAATCGCCCTACGCCAATAAGTTGGCCTAATTATGCCCCAACCGGATCATTTGCACAGTAATGAATAAAATTGTCATTCCGACGAGTCTTCGAGGAGGAATCCCTTTCGCTCTGTCAATTCGCAGGGATTCCTCACTCCGCGGACTTCATTCGGAATGACAAGTGTTGGTTGACGGCCGTCCTCCATCCGCTTATCTGTTGTCCATCCGCTGCCGCAATTCCGCAATCAGCGCGGGCAAAATTTCGTGCAAGTCACCAATGGCGGCGTAATCGGCTTTGGTGACCATGGGCGCGTCAGGGTCGGTGTTGATGGCTAGAATATGCTTTGACCCTTTGCAGCCGACCCAATGTTGAATCGCGCCGCTGATGCCGCAGGCGATGTACAAATCAGGCGCAACTCGCGTGCCCGTCTGCCCCACCTGCTGCGTATGCGGCCGCCAGCCCAAATTTGTGGCTACCCGTGAACCACCTACCGCCCCGCCGAGCAACTCCGCCAACTCTTCCAGCACGGCAAACCCTTCCGCGCTACCCACACCCCGCCCGCCGCTGACGACGACGCGGGCGTCGGCCAGGGTCACTTTGCCACTTTCGGGTTGGGTACGGCCGTTCACCATCACCCGCAAATCTTCGTCCTGCAAAATCGGCGTAAACGGCCGTACCTCCACCTCACCACCGGCAACTGCCTCCGCAACTACCGCCATCGGCGCAATAGTCATCAATTTAGGGTTCCCTTTCAGCCATGCCTCTTCCATCAAACTGCCCCCCCACCGCTGCCGGGTAATGTGATAATCATCGCCGGGAACGACGGCCGTACAATTCGCCGCCATCGCCACCCCCAACTTCGCCCCCACATACGCCATCACCTCATTGCCCCGGTCGGTGCCCGCGGCAAGCACGGCCGTTGGCCTTTCCGCCCTCACCACCTGCACCACACATTCCGCCCAGGCTGCCGGGGCGTAATCGGTCAGGTCGGAATGTTGAGCAATGTGAACGGCCGTGAGCCCATAGCCATACAACCCATCTACCACCTCACCAACCAAGACAGCATGGAGCGGTACGGCCGTTTTCACTGCCAACCGCCGCGCCAGCGTCAACATCTCCAACGAATACGGGTTCACCTTACCGCCAACCTGCTCTACCAATCCTAAGATCATCTTTCAGTCCAAAAAATGGATACGCGGATGACGCGGATTTCGCGGATTGACACGGATTTTTCTTTATCCGTGAAAATCCGTCTTATCCGTTCAATCCGTGGTCAATTTCCTATCAACCGTAACTCCCGCAAAATTTCCACAATACGTGGCACGGCCGTAACACCCTGTCCCAATAGCTGCACCGTCTTGCCCTGCTCCGGCGGTGTCGCCAGCCGGATGATTTCTAACCCTCCGCCGTTCCAGACTGGTTGAATCTGGTCGAGCGGCTTTTTCTTCGCCCGCAAACGGCCGGGCACAGAGGGATAACGCGGCAAATTCAGCCCTTCTTTCACGGTCAGGACGGCTGGTAAGGGCACTTCATACAGTTCCCAACCACCGCCAGCTTCGCGCCGGGCAACAATCGTATCGCCGCGCACCTCAACCCCTTTCACGCCGGTGATGCACGGCCGTCCTAACGCCACCGCCACCCGTATCCCCACCTGAAAATCTCCCGTATCGGCCGCTTCATTGCCAAAAAGCAGCAAGTCAAATGGTTCAGCCCGCGCCACTTCGATAATGGCGTTAGCGGTAGCCATAGCATCCCACTCTGAACCATCGGTTAGCAGATGAATGGCTCGATCCGCCCCCACCGCCAGCGCATCCCGTAACTGTTCGGCCGCCTCGGCCGGCCCCAGCGTCAGCACCGTTACCTGACCGCCAAATTGCTCCACCAGTCGCACCGCCTCCTCCACCGCACACTCCTCATGCGGGCTGATGGTGAACCCCAAATTGCGTGTGTCAATCCCCCGCTCATCGGCCGTCAGCGTGATACGCGCGCCGGTAGCGGGCACTCGTTTGATGCAAACTAAAATTTCCATATCGTGATGCGTGATGCGTGATGCGTGACCCCTCACGAGTCACGCATCACGCATCACGAATTACCTCTTCATTCTTTCATTCAATGGGTCAAACAACGGCGTACTGCCAACGGCCGCTACCGTCACCGGGTAGCGTTCGGTCATGTATTCAACTGCCAGTTTGGTACCTACCACCGCATATTCTGGCGGCAGGTAGGCCATCAGCAAATGTTTGCCCACGGACGGCCCCGCACCCGCGCTGGTAACGTAGGAGCGACGGCCGTTGCGGTCAATAATACTCTCGCCGTTGGGAGTGAGGATGGGTTCACGGCCGTGCATGTACCGGTTCATCCCCGATTTTGAGGTGTGATCTTCCACCGTCAACGTACACAAAATGGCCGCCGGTTCTTCGGCGCGCGCCTTGAGATACGCTTCCTTGCCGATGAAATCCGTACTTTTCACTTTGGGGCGGGCCAGCCCCGCTTCTACCGGGTTATACTCCCCTTCCAACTCCTGCCCCATCAGCCGGTATCCCTTTTCCAGCCGCGCCGTTGTGCCGTACACACCAATGCCCACCGGAACAAGACCATACGGCCGTCCCGCTTCCCACAGCGTATCCCACAACTTCAAGCCATGCTCCATCGCCGTATAAATCTCCCAACCCAACTCACCCACATACGAAATGCGCAACGCCCAAACGGGGATGCCGTTGATGAGCATGTTTTTGGCCGTGCTGAACGGGAAACCGGCGTGAGAAACGTCGTCATCCGTCACCGATTGCAGCACGGCGCGGGCTTGCGGCCCCCACAGCCCCACCGTACACAACGCCGAGGTCATGTCGGTGAAAATGACCGAACCATCGTCCGGCAAATGCTGCTCAAACCACTTCTTGTCCCGCGCCCCGTCGCCGCCGCCGTCCACAATGCGAAAGCAGCCTTCGGCTGTGCGCATGATGGTCAGGTCAGCCTTGAAGCCGCCGTGGGGGTTGAGCAGGGGAGTATACACGGCCGTGCCCACCGCCACATCTAGTTGGTTCAACGTCATCTTCTGGATGTAATCCAGCGCGCCAGGGCCGGACACGTCAAAAATGGCAAACGCCGTCAAATCCACCAGCCCCACCCGGTCGCGCATCGCCAGATGTTCGGCATTGATGATCGGCGACCACCAGCGGGCGTCCCATTCGTGCGGCCGATTTTGGATGCGGTCGCCATATTCGGCCAGCAACGGCTGGTTTGATTCGTACCACTGCGGCCGTTCCCAACCGGCCGTTTCAAAAAAGACCGCGCCCAGTTCCTTTTCGCGGAAATAGAACGGGCTGACGCGCACCTGCCGGTTGCTCGCCCACTGTTCACGCGGATGCACAATGCCGTAGGTCTTGTTATACGCTTCACTGGTGCGGGCGTGGATGTGGTGGGGGGTACGGCCGTAATCATAAAACCGGGCCACATCCGAGGCATGAATATCAATCTCCGACGCCCCATGCGTCAACAGTTCCGCCGCCGCCCGCGCAAAACCGGGCGCTTCTTTAATCCAGATCGCCGCCACCGACCACAGCCCCTTCACCTCCGTCTCGCCAATCAGCGGGTTGCCGTCCGGCGTCAGCGACAGTAGCCCGTTAATGGCATGGCGAATCCCGGCCCGCTCGTCGCCGATAATGTCCGGCATCAATTCCAACGCCTGCTCCAACTGCGGCTCAAAATCTTCCTGCGTAAAGGGCAGTTCCGTCGGCGACAGCGCCGACTGTTCAATGGAAGGGATGTCATCCGCGTCCATCAGGATGGGGCGGTGGGCGTAGGAACCCACTTCCATATCGCTGCCGTTTTGCCGCTCGTAGCAAAACGTGTCCATGTCGCGGATGATAGGGTAGGCAATCTCCCGCCCCGTCGCCGCAAACAGGGGATGTGGCCCCACGCTGATCATCTGGTGGACGGCCGGGGTCAGCGGAATGGTGGCCCCGGCCATGCGGGCCATGCGCGGACTCCAGACGCCACAGGCGATGATGACCAGATCGGCCTGGATGCTGCCCTGGGTGGTGTGGACGGTGTGGATACGGCCGTTTGTAACGCCCAATCCCGTTACCTCTACACCGGGCGCAACAGTCAACGCCCCCAACGCCATCGCCTTTTCGCGCATCAGCGTTCCCGCCCGCAGCGAATCCACCGTGCCCACACTGGGGGTGTAAAAACCGCCCAAAATGATGTCTGTGTCCACATAGGGCACGAGTTCTTTCACCTCGGCCGGCGTCACCAACCGGGATTCCACCCCCCACGCCTTCGCCGACGCCATGCGCCGCCGCAATTCCTCCATGCGCTCTTCCGTCCGCGCCAGTTCAATGCCGCCGCTCTCTGTGAACACGCCCAACTCTTTGTACTGGCGCATACTGTCCAGCGTAATCAGCGTCATCTCTTTAGAATGGTCTACCGGGAAGATAAAGTTGGAAGCGTGCCCCGTCGAGCCGCCCGGATTGGGAAACGGCCCCTTGTCCAACTGCACAATCTCCCGCCACCCATTCAACGCCAGGTGGTACACCACGCTGTTCCCCACAATCCCCCCACCAATGACAACGACGTTTGCTTTCTCTGGTAAGTTGCTCATTTGCTGCTCCTTCAAAAATGAGCGGAGTGGCGCATCCTCAGATGCGCCACGTCTGGCATCTGAGGATGCCAGACTCCGCTTAATACTCCGGTTTGATTTCGGTTTTGCGCCGGGTCATAAATTCAATCAAAGCTTCATCAACGGCCGTGTCCAACACCGGCGCTTCATAGCTTTTCAGCAGCCGCTTCCATTCCGCGTTGGCGCGCTGGTCGGCCGGCTGCGCCCCTTCCTCATACCACTGCTCAAACGAGTTGTAATCAAACAGCGGCGTCCGGTAAAAGGCGTGGCGGAAATGGCGCAGGGTGTGATCCGTGCCCAGGTGATGCCCACCCGGCGGCACGTCCCGAATCGCCTCCAACGCCAGCCCTTCGTCGGACAAATCCAACCCTTGCACCAACTTATGAAAGCCACCCAATAGCTGGCAGTCCAGGATGAACTTTTCGTAGCCGGCCGTCAGCCCATTTTCCAGCCAGCCAGCCGCGTGTAGCACAAAATTGACCCGCGCCAGGATCGTGGGCAGCATCACCAGCACCGATTCATACGCCGCCTGTGCGTCCGGGATTTTGCTGCTGGCAAACATGCCACCGCTGCGGAAGGGCAGGTTGTACCGCCGCGCCAACTGTGCGCTGGCATACAGCGCCAACTGGCTCTCCGGCGAGCCAAAGACGGGCGCACCGCTCTGCAAATCAATGTTTGTCTGAAATGCACCGTACACAACCGGCGTCCCCGGATTGATCAATTGCGTCAGGGCAATGCCCGCCAGCGCCTCCGCATTCAACTGCGCCACCGTCCCGGCAATGGAAACGGGGGCCATCGCCCCGGAGAGGATGAAGGGGGTGATAATCAACCCCTGCCGCGCTCTGGCATAAGCGATAAGCGCGCCCAACATACGGTCGTCCAGGCGGCGGGGGCTGCTGATGTTGATGAGGGAGAGCAGGGCGGGTTGCTGCCGGATTTCGTCTGCGCCCATGACCATTTCGGCCATTTGCACACTGTCTTCGGCGTTGGCGCGGGAGGTGACGGAACCCATGAACGGCTTGTCGCTGTATTTCAGGTGGCTGTACACCATGTCCAGGTGGCGGGTGTGCGTCGGTTCGTCGGTCGGTTCCACAATCGTGCCGCCGGAATGGTGCAGGTAGGGGCTGAGGCAGGTGAGTTTGACAAAGTTTTGGAAATCGGTCAGGGTAGCTTCGCGGCGGCCCCGGTCTAAATCGTGGACAAATGGCGGGCCGTAAACGGGTGCAAAACAGAGATGTTGGCCGCCGATGAGGACGTTGTTTTCCGGGTTGCGGGCCAGTTGGGTGAATTGGGCCGGTGCTTGAGCGATGGTTTCTATCACCTGCGCCGGGTCGAAGTAGGCGGTGTCCCCTTCCAGCCGGACGCCGTTGGCGCGCAGTACGGCCTGGGCTTCGGCGTCGTAAAAATCAATGCCGATTTCGGAGAGGATGGTCATGGAGGCATCATGGATTTTTTGCAGCCCTTCTGCGGTGAGGATTTCATACGGGGGTAACTGGTGAAGGGGTTGGGTGGCGTGCAGGACGGCCGTGTCCTCTCCCCTCTCTCTCGTTCTTCTCTCTCGCCTTCTGATCATGAGATTTTCCTTCGGAAGAGATTGAGAGATTGAGTAATTGAGTGAGTGAGTGATTGAGTGATTGGAATTTGCCCAATCTCCCAATCTCCCAATCTCCTAATCTCCTAATCTCCTAATCTCCTAATCTCCAATCTCCCCTACCATAATTGCGCTCATTTCCGCCTGGAAGCTCTGGATGTGCTGCTGCATCAAGCGGGCAGCTTCGTCGGCGTCGCCGTCGCGTAGGGCAGCGTAGATTTGTTGGTGTTCCTGCACGGCCGTACGCATATCGCCAATTCGGTGCAAAAAAAACATCCACAGGCGCAGGCTGAGGGCGTAACAGGTGGTGAGCATATCTTCCAGAAAATGGTTATCGGCCGCCGCGTAAATAATAGCGTGGCACGCTTCGTCAATCTCGATAAGTTGTTGATCGGTCGCGTCATGCCAGGGGATTGAGTTGAGGGCGGCTTCCATTTGCTGCCAGTGAGTTTCGCCCCCCCGCCGCGCCGCCAGCCGCACCGCCAATGCTTCCACCGTCAACCGCAGTTCAAAAATCTGGTACAGGTCCGTCACGCTAATCTCGCTGACAAACATGCCCCGCCGGGGCACGATCGTCACCAGCTTTTCCTGCTCCAACCGCTGCAATGCTTCCCGGATGGGGGTTCGGCCGAGACCCAATTTGTCTTGCAGGGCGGCCTCATCAATCACCGCCCCCGGTTCCAATTCCAGATAGACAATTTTGCGTTTGATGTTCTGGTAAGCCTGTTGGGATAGGGACATAGTGCGTAACCCGAAACAAATTCACCGTTTACTCCAATTCGTTGTCGCCTTCTATCTGATATATTACAAATATATTGTTGATATGCCAAATTTTTGGAGAATTGGGCCACGGATTTGACGGATAAAATGGATTAGCACGGATACGATTCTTGCAACTTGCCAGGGAGGGTGTGGGCGATTAAACTGCGAAGTAAATTTCAACCATGTGAGGGACGGCTATGCAATTACATGAACTTGTGGTCGAAATGAAAATTCTGGAGCGGCGATTGGCTGCTTACGAGGAAAAGTATGGCATTCTGAGTGAGGATTTCTACAATGCGCTGATGAGTGGGCAGTTTGAAGAGTATGATGAATACGACGAAACACGCATTGACTTCAGCCGGTGGAAGGGCATTTACGAGACCTGGCAACGATGCAAAAAGCAGTATGATGCACAGATTAAAGAGACAGACATTGTTGAATCATTACGCTTTCAGCCCGCTTACTGACCAACTACATGCCTGAAAGTCTGACGGAGGAACAACATGAGTCAAGCAAACGAGATAACCCCCATCACCACCGGCGCAGAATACATTGAGAGTTTGCGGGGGCGGGGTTTGCAGGTGTACCTGTTTGGCGAGTTGGTCGCCGAGCCGGTAGACCACCCGCTCATTCGCCCCTCGATTAACGCGGTGGCGGAGACGTATGATCTGGCCCGTGAACAGCCGGAATTGGCTACGGCCGTATCCCCCTTCACCGGCCAACCCGTCAACCGCTTCCTGCACATTGCCGCCAGCGTCGAGGATGTGGTGCATCAAAACAAAATGCAACGGCGGCTGGGCCAGCTTACCGGCACCTGCTTCCAGCGCTGCGTGGGCATGGACGCCCTCAATTCCCTCTACTCCGTCACCTACGAAATGGATGAGCAGCATGGCACAGACTACCATGCCCGCTTCAAAACCTTCCTGACACAGATGCAGCGGCAAAACCTGGTCATCGGCGGGGCTATGACCGACGTGAAGGGAGACCGCAGCCTGGCCCCCCACCAGCAGGCCGACCCCGATCTGTACGTCCACATCAGCCGCCGCACGGCCGAAGGTGTCTTCATTCGTGGGGCCAAGGCGCACCAGACCGGCTGCCTGAACTCGCACTGGCTCATCGTTATGCCCACCATGCGTCTGAGCCAGGCCGACCGTGACTACGCGATTGTAGGCGCGATTCCGGTGACGGCAGCGGGCATTACGTATGTTTACGGCCGTCAATCTTGCGACACCCGCGCTCTGGAAAATGGCACCCTGGATGCCGGTAACAGCCAGTACGGCGGGCAGGAAGCGATGGTCATCTTCGATGATGTGTTCATCCCCAACGACCTCATTTTCATGGATGGGGAAACGGAGTATGCGGCCATGCTGGTGGAGCGGTTTACCTGTTATCACCGCCGCAGCTACGTCTGCAAGAGCGGCGTGGGTGATGTGTTGATTGGGGCAGCAGCGACGGCGGCAGAATACAACGGCGTGGCCCACGTCTCCCACATCCGCGACAAACTGGTGGAGATGACCCACCTCAACGAAACTATCTACGCCACCGGCATTGCCGCCTCCTACCAGAGTACGGCCACCAAATCCGGCGCGTATATCTGCGACGATATGCTGGCAAATGTGTGCAAACACCACGTCACCCGCTTCCCCTACGAAATCAGCCGCCTGGCGCAAGACATTGCCGGTGGGCTGATGGTGACAATGCCCTCGGAAGCCGATTACCGGCATGAGGAATTAGGCCCACTGTTAGAAAAATATCTCAAAGGGCGCGCCGACGTACCCACCGAACACCGCCTGCGCATCCTGCGCCTGATTGAAAACATGACTTTGGGGCGCAATGCCGTCGGCTACCTGACGGAATCCATGCACGGCGCCGGTTCGCCGCAGGCGCAGCGCATCCAGATTTACCGGCAAATGCAGTTGGAGTTTAAGCAGCAGTTGGCGCAGCGGCTGGCGGGCATAGACCTGTCAGAAACCGTGCGTCACGAGTTGAATGAACTGGTAGAAGGGTATTTTGCCCGCGTTTTTGCGGCGGTTGAATGAGCAAACGAGATGTTCTACTAGATGCCCTGGCCGCCACACCTGGCGACCTGGAACGGCTGGTCAGCGGTGTGGCCGATTCGCGCCTGACTTATCGCCCATCGCCTGAGGAATGGAGCATTGCCGACGTGCTGTGCCACCTGGTAATGATAGAAGAGTTGGCTCTGGCACGGCTGCGGTTGATGGTGGAACAGCAGCCACCGGCAATTCCCCCTATCTTTCCTGACCCAGCCGCCCACGATGTGAACCAGCCGTTGGCCACCATGCTATCCGATTTCCGGCAGGCGCGGCAGGCGATGTTGGCGTTTTTGCGGGCGTTGAACGCGGGTGATTGGCAGATCACGGCCGTGCATCCTACTCTGGGCAGCATCAGCGTCCGTTTCCTCGTCCAGCACCACGTAGACCACGACACCGCACACCTCAACCAGATCACTCAAATCAAAGCGAAGCCTTAGGGTCTGTTCGTAAATATCTTGCCTGTGGGAAGCGTGAGGCCCCTACCAAACGCGACACAAAAAACCCTTCAGGTAAGCTGATTCGGGGAATGAGAGCAGCACCGGATGATCCGCCCCCTGGTGCAAAAAGCGCATGATTTGCACATCGCGCCCGGCGTCTACAGCCGCGCCAAACAAGACCTTTTGAAACAACTCGGCCGAAACCAGCCCGGAACAGGAAAACGTCGCCAACAGGCCACCCGGCGACAGCAGCCGCAAAGCCAGCCAGTTTAAGTCCTTATATCCCCGGCAGGCGCGCTCTACATCTTGCTGGCTGTGGGCAAATTTGGGGGGATCGAGGATCACAACATCAAAAGAGCGTCCGGCGTCGCGGTAATAACGCAGCACGTCAAAGGCGTCGCCAGCAATATACTCGTCAGACGGCCGTGTCCAGCCATTGATCTGCACATGAGCCTCCGCCTGTTGGAGGGCCTCTACGGAACTGTCAATATGGGTGATCACCGACGCGCCCGCCGCGGCGGCATACGTGCCAAATCCGCCGGTATAAGCGAATACATTCAGCACCGACTTGCCCGCTACCAGATGAGGCTGGCACACGGCCGTGCGATTTTCCCGTTGATCCAGGTAAAAACCCGTTTTGTGCCCGGCCATTACCTGCACTTGAAAACGCAGCCCGTTTTCCTGGATTTCCAGCGGCTCCGGCGGCGCAGCGCCCCACAACAGGCCGGTCGCCAGCGGCAGCCCCTCTTTGCGGCGCACATCGGCATCGGAGCGTTCAACAATAGCATCCGGCTGAACCAGGTCGGCCAGCAGGTCGGCCAGCAGTGCCTTGTGCCGGTCAATGCCCAGCGTCAGACATTGCAGCACCAGGGTACGGCCGTACCGATCCACCACCAACCCTGGCAGCCCATCCGCCTCGGCATTGACCAGCCGGTAAGCGGTTGTCTGTGGTTCCAACGCCAAAAGCTGCCGCGCCGTAATGGCCTGCGCCAGCCGACGCTGCCAGAACGCGGCGTCAATTGGTTCGGCCACATCCCAACTGAGGATGCGGGCGCGAATTTGGGAATGGGGATTGAAGTAGGCAGTACAGAGGGCACGGCCGTGACTATCTGCCACCAATACCAGATCACCCGGCGCCGGCGCGCCTTCCACCTGGGCAATGGCCCCGGAAAAGAGCCAGGGATGGCGCTGCCGCACCGGCTTATCACGGCCGACTTTTAAGACAATTTTGCCGTTAAGCGGTTCCACAACATGCACCTGTAACCATCATGGTGTTAATGGGGTTCTCCGCTCGCAATTTTGATCAACTGCGCGTCCGCTTCCACCGTATCGCCGGGCACAAAATAAATCTCCTCGACAATGCCATCGCCGGCAGCGCGGATGGTGTGTTCCATCTTCATTGCTTCCAATTTCATCAGGGCGTCGCCCCCCTTCACTTCCTGGCCCACAGCCACCAACACAGCCAACACGGCGCCGGGCATGGGAGCGCGTAAGGAGCCGCCAGCATCGGCGGCGGGTTGTGGTTCCGGCAGCAGAGGCACGGCCGTCAACCGCACCACCCCCTTCTCCGTCTGCACCCACCAGATATTTTGCTGATTTACGGCCGTTACCCGCTGCCGCCAGCCATCTACCGTCAAAACCAACTGGTTGCCATCTATTGCCACTAAAACCACATCGGCCACATGGTCTGGTTGGGTAGATATGGTCAGATGATAGTGATGGGGAGTGCGTGGCACGGCCGTCAGCCCTACCTCCACCAACTCGCCACTCCATTCATACCGGTACACCTGGGGCCGGTTTGGATTGTTGCGCCAGTAACCGGCGCTGGTGTGTAGCTGCGGCTCATTCTCAAATTGGGCCACCGTCGCCGCCATCAGCGCCAGCGGCGCATCCCCGGTCGGTGGCTGCCAGTTGGCAAACTGCTCCGCCAGAAAATGGATGTGGCTACGGCCGTCCCCCACCTCAGGATGGCGCAGCACATCGGCCAGAAACGGCAAGTTGTGGGTGAAGCCAAGCAGCACGGCCGTTTCCAGAGCGTGGGTCAGGCGGCGCACGGCCGTAGCCCGGTCTGCGCCATACGCAATCACCTTCGCCAGCATGGGGTCATAATGGATGGAAATCGGGTCGCCCGTTTGTATCCCACTGTCTATGCGAACCGCCTCCCCGTCCGGCGGCTGCCAAAGCAGCACATCCCCCGTGACCGGCAAAAAATCGTTGGCCGGATTTTCGGCATAAACGCGGGCTTCCACAGCGTGGCCGCGCCACTGAATTTGCGCCTGCGCCAGCGGCAACGGCTCGCCTTCGGCCACCCGGATTTGCCACTCTACCAGGTCAATGCCCGTCACCAGTTCCGTCACCGGATGTTCCACTTGCAGGCGGGTGTTCATCTCCAAAAAGTAGAAGTCGCCGGTTTCATCCAGCAAAAATTCCACCGTCCCGGCATTGTGGTAGTAGACGGTTTGGGCGGCAAGCACGGCCGTGGCCCCCATGCGCTGCCGCAACTCTTCATTCACCGCCGGGGAAGGGGCTTCTTCAATCACCTTTTGGTGGCGGCGTTGCAGCGAACATTCCCGTTCGCCCAGGTGAATCAGGTTGCCGTGCCGGTCGCCAAAGACCTGAATTTCCACATGCCGCGCATGGGTCAACGCCTTTTCCAGGATCAATTCATCGGAGCCAAACGCCTGCTGTGCTTCCCGCCGCGCGGCGGCTAACGCTTCCGGCAGGGCGGCGGCATCGGCTACCAGCCGCATCCCTTTGCCGCCGCCGCCCGCCGCCGCTTTCACCAGCATCGGGAAGCCAATCCGTGTCGCTTCCGCCAGCAGCCGCTCGTCGCTCTGATCGGCGCCGCCATAACCGGGGATGATGGGCACACCCACGGCCGTGACCCGTTCCTTTGCCGCTCGTTTATTGCCCATCAGTTCGATGGCTTCCGGCGCTGGCCCCACAAAGATGAGACCGGCAGCGGCACAGGCGCGGGCAAATTCCGCGTTTTCGGCCAGGAAACCAAAACCGGGGTGTACGGCGTCCGCCCCGGCGCGTTGCGCAGCGGCGATGATGGCGGGGATGTTGAGGTAGGAATCGGGGGCGGGAGAGGGGCCAATGTGTACGGCCGTGTCCGCCATTTTCACATGCAAAGCATGAGCATCCACGTCCGAATACACCGCCACCGTCCGTATCCCCAACCGGCAGCAGGTGCGGATAATACGACAGGCAATCTCACCCCGGTTGGCGATGAGGAGGGAGTGGAGCATAAGAAGAGATTAGGAGATTAGGAGATTGAGAGATTAGGAAGCAAACCAATCTCCTAATCTCTCAATCTCCCAATCTCTTACAGTGGGGCAATAAACGAATGGCCCGCCAACCCATCATTCATCATAAACCAACCCGTGAGCCAGATGCGGCGCAGGGTGAGGAAGGGGGCGATGGCTTCGTGTTCGTTTTCGGACAACGGCCGTTCCGCGTAATACCCGGCAAAAAACGCCTCCGCCAATTCCGGGTTGTGCTGATGAATCAGGTCGCTGTTGTGCAAAAAGACGGCAATATCATACGCCCGCCAGCCAGAGCCGCACCAGTCAAAATTGAAAAAAGTGGGCTTGTTGTTGGCGTCAAAAAAGACGCTGGCGCTGTGGAAGTCGCCGCCAATTGGCCCCCAGCTATCCGGCGTGTGCTGTGGGTTGTTGATCAGCGCCAGCAGGTCATCTTTGGCTTCTTGCGCCGAGATGAGCAGCAGTTCCAGGTCGTCTTTGCGTCCTTCGTCTTCATCCCAATACCGTTTAATGCGCTGCACCGGTTTGTCCACCAAAAATTCCAGGTCTAAGACGCGCCGGTCATATTTGTGTTCATAGTTGTTAGACACGCGGTGAATACGCGCCATTTCCCGGCCAAAAATGTAAAGCTGCTCTTCGTCTTGAATTTGCATAGCTGAACCCTCGGCCAGACTAAAGAGCGCATAATAACGCTGACCTTCTGGGGCCAAAATACTACCCAGGAAACGGCCGTCGCGCCGGGCAATGGGGTAGGCCACCGGTAGGCCTTCCTTCTCCAGGAAATTCAGCCAGTCCAACTCATACAGATAGTCCGACTCCTGCCGCTGCAAGCGTGTGCCCAACTGGTAAAGGCGGGCCACAAATTTTGCCCCACTGCCGGTTGTCACCAGGTAATGATCATTATCCTGGGTGCGCACCATTTTGCTAAACAGCTTACACGTCACCGGCCCACCAAAATCATATTCCCTGGCGATCAATTCCGCGAACGCCGTCGCATCTACAAATGAACGTACTACTTTGATTGTTTCCATATTTCCCCTTGGTAGAGATCAGAGATTGGAGATTAGAGATTGGCTACCTCAATCTCTAATCTCCAATCTCCTCTCATCTTGATGGCAATATCCCCTCATACTTGGCAATAATGCCCAACATAATTTCATCTGCGCCTGCGCCAATGGAGAGCAGGCGGGCATCGCGGAAGTAGCGGGCCATGGGGTACTCTTCCACATAGCCCATGCCGCCGTGAAATTGCAGGCAGGTGTCGGCTACTTCCCGCGCCAGCCGCCCCGCTTTCAGTTTGGCCATAGACGCCTCTTTGGTCACATCGTCACCCGCTACCAGCGTGCGCACACAATGGTACGCCAATTGGCGCAAGGCTTCCACTTCGGTGAGTAACTCGCAAATTTTGAAATGAATCCACTGGTTATCAATGAGCGGTTTGCCAAAGGTTTGCCGCTGGCGGCAATAATCAATGGTCATGCGGATGATTTTTTCCATGCCCGCCGTACTCATGATCACCCCCGACAACCGCTCCTTTTGGAACTGCTGCATCTGCAAAATGAAGCCCATGCCCTCCGGCCCAATGCGATTGGCCTGGGGCACACGCACATTGTCAAAGGAGAGGATGGCCGTATCGCTGCTGTGGTTGCCCAATTTTTCCAGCTTTTTGCTGACGCTGAAGCCGGGGGTATCGGTGGGCACGATGATGAGCGACATGCCTTTGAAGCCGTAATCGCCGCTGGTGCGGGCCAGCAGCGTCAGGTAATTGGCCTGGGTACCGTTGGTAATCCACATTTTGGAGCCGTTGATGACGTAATCATCGCCGTCCACTTCGGCGCGGGTACGGATGGCGGCCACGTCGGAACCGGCATCGGGTTCGCTGACGGCAATGGAGAACACGGCCGTGCCCGCAATGGCCGGTTTCAAAAATTTCTCTTTCTGCTCGTGTGTGCCGTGCATGGCTAAGGCCGGCGTGGCCATATCGGTCTGCACGGCAATGGCCATAGGAATACCGGCGCAATTGGCCCGGCCCAACTCTTCCAGCATCACCGTTTCATACCAGTAATCCAGCCCGCTGCCGCCATATTCTTCGGGGTAGGTGATGCCCAACAGACCCAGCGCGCCCGCTTTGGGAAACAGTTCATGCGCCGGGAAAATGCGTTCTTCTTCCCACTTTTCCACGTGGGGATTGATCTCATTTTCCACAAACCGGCGCACCATTTGCCGGAACATTTCGTGTTCTTGATTGAAATAAAGGGACATATGTTTTCGTACTCGTTCGTAGTAGGCGATTTATCGCCGTAAGAGGGCGATAAATCGCCTACTACGAACGGTTCTTGAATCCGGCAATCGTCGCCCGCCAGCCGTCTTCATTTTGGCCGGGCACGTAGGGCAGGTAGTAGCTGAGGCGGTCTATACGACGGCCGTACCGCTGCTGCACAATACCGGGCAACTCCGCCCAGGTACCGGTGACGGCAATGGTGTCCAGGATATTGTCATTGATGAGGGCGGGCATATCGGCCCAACGGCCGTTACGTGCCAACACGCTCAACTCCTTCGCCGTCTCCTGCCAGCCATGCAGTTCCGCCAGCACCCGGTAAGCGGGTGTACTCATATAGAAGGAGATTTGCTGTTTAACGAACCCTTCGGCCCAGGCGGCATAATCGGGATCGTCGGTGGGAATGGCGAACACGGCCGTATTCACACTGAAATCGGCCCGCGCCCGGCCACTTTTGGCCAGCCCCGCCTCAATATGGGGCAGGGCGTACTCATCGAAGTATTTCACCGAATGGATGGCGTGCAAATGTGCCCCCTCGCACAATTCGCCCGCCAACCGCAGCATTTGTTCGTTCACGGCGGCAATGTAGATGGGTGGGTTGGGGTATTCGATGGGGCCGGGGCTGAAAAAGGGAGTCATCAGCTTGAGCAGGAAAAACTCCCCCTCAAAGTTGAGCGGTTTGTCATGCTGCCAGCAATCCCACAGGGCATGGATGGCCTGGATGGTCTCGCGCATGCGCTTCACCGGCTTGTCCCACTTCACGCCCAGGCGCAGCACATTGTGGGCTTTCACCTGGGGGCCAAGACCGAGAATGAAACGGCCGTGACTATACTTTGCCAGGTCCCAGGCCAGGTGCGCCAGGATGGTGGGGGTGCGCGGAAAAGCCACGGCGATGGCCGTGCCCAGGTGTACCCGCTGGCTGTGTTCCGCCGCCAGCGTCAACGGCAGGAAGACATCGTGGTTGGTTTCGGCCGTCCAGATGCCATCAAACCCCAACGCTTCCGCCGCCTGCGTATACGCGGGCATTTCGGCCAGATCGTGGACAAGGAGGGTGGTGTCAAACTTCACGGCCGTCGCTGCCTTACTCCTGGTTCAACACCACTATCATATCATCCGTCTTAAAACCGGGTGTACCGGCGGCAACGGTGGGGTCAAACTCCACCGTCGCCCGTATCACCAGGCCAGGACGATACTCATGTGGTTTCAAGGGATTGCCTTCATCCGTCAAAATTTGCAGCAAGGGTTGGGGATAGATAGTGTAGGAACCACCGCCGGGAATGCGGACGGTAAAGGTGGGTTTGTCCTGAGGAATGGCGTTCACGGCCGTGACCGGGCCAACCACCAAAAACTTGCCGGACTGCGGCGCCGGGTTGGGGTTAATGGCCAGGCCGGTTTCGGCGTCCACACCGGCTGCGGCCGTAGACGTGGGGGTCGGAGCCGGTCGGGAGGTGGCCGTTGGCGGCGACGAATCAGACGGCGAAGCAGAAGATGATGAAGAAGATGAGGATGAAGAGGACGAGTTGTTAGAGGACGAAACTGCTGATGACGACTCCACGGCCGTTGCGGCAGTGGCGCCCGTATTACTGGTTGTATTACCACCAGAACCACCACAGGCTGCCAGCCACCCGGCCATCAAGACCACTACCAGAAGAACAGCTAACTTTTTCATACGTTACTTTCCTTTTAATGAAGAAATTTTTAAGATAAATGAAATTTACCTGTGAGGTGACGGCCGTGCAACAAATTCATCTTCACGCTCATTCGCGCCATTCGCGGATCACATCCGAAACACACCATACCGTGGCGCGCCCGCTGTGATAAAGTCCACATTGTGCGCCGCCGAGAGGCCAATGCTCAACGCCTGCCGGGTATCTCGTGGGTCAATGATGCCGTCATCCCACAGCCGGGCGGTGGCATAATAAGGGTCAGATTCCTTTTCAAACTTCTGCCGCGTCATCATTTGCAGCATTTGAATGGCATTCTGGTCTGGTTCCTGCCCCCGCCGCCGCGCCTGCTGCTCCTGCACAATCGCCAGCACCCCCGCCGCCTGCTCGCCGCCCATCACCGCCACCCGGCTGTTCGGCCACGTCCACAAGAAGCGCGGATCATACGCCCGGCCACACATGGCATAATTGCCCGCGCCATAACTGCCGCCCACGATCACCGAAAATTGGGGTACGCTGCTGGTAGCTACCGCGTTGATCATCTGGCTGCCATACTTGATAATCCCCTCCCGTTCATACTTTGTGCCCACCATGAAGCCGGTGATGTTTTGCAGATAAATCAGCGGCGTGCGGCTCTGGTTGCATAGCTGGATGAACTGCGCCGCTTTGTTGGCACTTTCCGAGAACAGAATACCGTTATTGCCGATGATGCCCACCGGCCAGCCGTTCAGATAGGCATGGCCGCAGACCAACGTTGGCCCATACTCCGGTTTGAACTCAAAAAAGTCGGAGCCGTCCACCAGGCGGATGATGATTTCGCGGATGTCGAAGGGGATTTTCGGGTCGGCGGGGATGACGCCTAGCAGTTCGTCGGGGTCATAGGCGGGCAGAGTTGGGGATTGGCGACGGCCGTTCACCTTTTCACTTCTCAATTGCGCCACAATCCGCCGCCCTATGCGCACCGCATCCGCATCATCCGCCGCCAGATAATCGGCCAGCCCCGACGCCTGCGCGTGCATCGTCGCCCCGCCCAACGTCTCATCATCCGTCTCCTCGCCCGTGGCCATCTTCACCAGCGGCGGCCCACCCAGGTAAGCATACGCCTGCCCACGCACAAACACCGTGTAGTCGCTCATGCCCGGCACATAGGCCCCTCCGGCCGTAGACGAACCAAACACCAGCGAAATCTGGGGGATGCCCAACGCGCTCATCCGCGCTTGGTTAGCAAAACTGCGCCCACCCAAAATGAAAATCTCGTCCTGAAACAACAAATTGGCCCCGGCCGACTCCACCAGGCTGAGGCACGGCAGCCGGTTTTCCTGGGCAATCGCCTGCGCCCGCAGCGTCTTTTGCAGCGTCATGGGGTAGACCGAGCCACCCTTCACCGTGGGGTCATTAACAAACACCATGCACTCCACGCCCGACACCACACCAATGCCGGTGATGTTAGACGCAGACGGTGACTCATCGTTATACATGCCCCAGGCCGCCAGCGGCGACAGCTCCAGAAACGGCGTACCGGGGTCGAGCAGCAGTTCCAACCGTTCGCGGGGCAGCAATTTGCCCTGGTCGCGCAGCTTGCGCGCGCCACGTTCGCCGCCGCCCGCGCTCACCTGCGCCAGCCGCTCGTTAAGCTGGTCAACCAACTGCTGCATCGCGGCCTGATTCTGTTTGAACTCTTCACTGCGGGGATTTATTTTGGATTGGTGATTCACTTTGGCGCTAACTTTCCCTTTTTTGATTGCAGCCACGCCTTCAAGTCAAAACCTGTCATCGTTTGCAGATAATGATACGAATCGTCGCCTACCACAACATGCCAACCACCAGCGATGCAGGCAGTAATGGCGGCTGGTAAATTGTCGGTTCGCAAAATCAACAAGACTGGTCTGTAACCGGATTCAGTGAGCTTCAACCCATATTGCCTAAACTTCTTCAACGTTCCCGAATCGCCCGATCCGATTCGATATTTGGTGTCAATTGCCTGATTTCCCACTACCAGGTCACATAATACATCTGCTCCCTCTCGAATCGGTTCGCCGAAGTCGGCGCAAGTTTGACGACACAATTCTGTGACCAAACGCTGCCAGCACATACCTAATTCTCTGCCCCAATACTGCTTATTTCCTGCTTTGATTTCTTGCGTCAATCCAAAGACAAGCATGAGGTGATCTTCTTCAAGGGATTCATCTACAAATGCTTTTTGGGCAAATGATTTGCCGTACTGTTCCAGAATGGCTTGAAGGGATTGGTTAACCTGGTCAAAGATTGGCTTCGTGGTCATCACATAGGTTTCCGCAGGACAACGGCCGTATCATGCTTGATAGTACCGGCCCAATTGACATTCCGGGGAATGTTCAGTTTGCGGTTTTTCAGCAGCAGGTGAAAATGAGAAACCATCGTAAAGCCGATTTCACGGGCCAATTCCACCAGAATATCGGCCACCGGAACATCAACACCACATATCCGGCTCACATCACCCACAGTAAAACAATAATATCCACCCGGCCTTAAGTGTTCAAAACTGCTGGCGAAATGCCTCTGCATATCCACAAAGTATTGGTACACCACCCTGGCTCTCAGCGCATTTTGTCCCTTCGATGCTTTATATTTTTCGCCTGTATATATCGCCTCTATCAGCCTGTCCAGATGGCTGTTTCCCGTTTGCCCAAGTTCAACATACTCTTTTCTGGCAAAACGTTCCGTTCCGATCTCTTTTTTGTAAAGGGTCAGTCGGTCTTCATCACTAGATACCATCCCCAAC
Source organism: Chloroflexota bacterium (assembly GCA_014584575.1). Classification (GTDB taxonomy): domain Bacteria; phylum Chloroflexota; class Anaerolineae; order Promineifilales; family Promineifilaceae; genus CAADGU01. The sequence continues at coordinate 154,395 of JACTMP010000027.1, read as the reverse complement.
CAATGAAGCTCAAATTTTGACGCCCACACATAATCTATGGCATTGATATAGGGTGGAGACGTTAGCACCGCGTCAACCATTGGGCTGCCATCTAACACCCGCGCATCATGTATCGGGAGTTCTACGGCTTTTTGCCTGGCGCCGTTAACCGTATCGCCCCATTCGCTAATCGCTTCCGCCGCTTTGTTCACGTAGGTTTGAAACTGGGCAAAAACATCCGCGCGTGTCCGTTGCGGAATGGCCTGCACGTGTGCGCGTTTGGCCGCCAGGATCATGCCATCGTTCATATCCGATGTTTTTCTAACCGTTGCGGCAAAAGCCAGCCACAGCACAGGTTGGATATGCACATCGGCCGTCGCAATATGCTCTCGCACTATCTCCAAACCCTCCTGCACCGGTTTTTGAAACCAGAAATCCTTGTTGGCAAAATGAACGGTCTGGGGGGCGCTCTTTTGCGTAGCCGCCCCTTGCACAATTTGGGCTGCCGTCTGTCTAATCTCAGAACTGGAAAAGTCGGCCGTCTTGACCTGGCAAATAAGGCGGCTCAATGGATGATAGTCGAGCCAAAAAACGGAAACACCCGCACGCAGACCTTCTATGATGGTTGTGCCCGCGCCAGCAAAGGGGTCTAATATCTGAAATGAAGCGTCAGCATATTTGCGCAGAAACCAGCGCGGGATTTCAGGGATAGACCGGGCCGGCTGAAACCCAAGCTGATATATTTTCGGCGGCGTCTCCCGATTGACGGATACAAAAGCACCATCGGCCAAATCTACCGGAATATCCCCGTTGACTTGCAGATAATCAGTCTGACCAGAGGTGCTTTCCTCTGTTGTCATTAGAATTGCTGCCCTCACATTTTCGGCGGAAGCATGAGCGAGAGTCTGGTCTGGCGGATCCGATCTCATAATGTTATCACCTGATAAACTTGTCTAAATCGAAGTTGCCGCTGTTAAATTCCACGAGCTTTACCCAATCAATCGCACCGCGCTTATCGCAAAACCGGTTGATAAATTCAAGGCAGAAGCGATTGATAGCGGCTGATTTTTGTTGGTTGAAAAATTCATTGTGTGCTTGAAGGTGGCAACTAATCCGCTCGATAATAGCAACATAAAATTCTTCGTTCTGGGTGATGAAGTACCAGAAATTTTGCCCTTCGACTTTCAGGCAATAGGGCAGTTGGCTTGTCGCCGCTTTTCCATAACAGCTACCCCAAACTGGTTGTATGGGCATGTTCGGTCGTGATTCTTTTACTTGTTTGACTGCCTGCTGGAAATTGTACTTCAAGTCATCTTGTTGAAAGCTGTTGCCCCAATCAGGATTGGGTTTAATGGCCACAAGGCAGTAAACGCCATTGGATTCAAACTCAAGGTCTATACCGGGGATGGAGGATTTACGGCCGTTACTCGCCACCCCCGCCACAAATTTCGCCAAATTCACCAAAAAACTATCAAACAACTCAGCCTCGGACGCTGCCAGGAAATTCTCCAGCAACCCTATCACTAATTTCGCAGCCACCCCAGTATTTTTGGCCAAAAAGAGATAAGGATTCGTTTCAAACAAGTCATCCAACTTCAGTTCACCCAAAATTTGGAGACGTTGCCGATAGAAATCTATAAGCTGTACTTCAATGAACTTATCAACTTCCTCGAAATCAAACGGATTCACTTGTCGTCTCCATCTCCAATCAGGCTGAAATTCAGTGCAGAGTGTCCTTGAACGCCTCGGCAGGCGGTTCAATCCCCAGGTATTCCCGGTAAATACGTTCTTTGTACTCACGGCCGATCTCATTAACTGCCTCAATAAAAGCTTGATATGTGCCTATACCACCGATTTTCTCCCAAAACTCGTCGCCAATTAACACGGCTTCATCCTCTTTCATGTTGAACCATCGCGCCGGGAAGCTCCAGGCATAACCGTCCCGCGTACCGTAGGGGTTGTAGGGCAGCGCATAATAGGCGCCCTCGACCTGAGGCGGTTCCATGCAATGCAACTTAAATATTTTCTCTTTGCTGACTTTGGTCTGGTCGCTGTTCGGCAATGGGGCTTTCAGCTCAAAGGCAAATCTTTCGCCTGTTTGCTGATTAACAGCATAAACGTCGCAGATAACGGTAACCGGAATATATTCGCCCTTTCCCTGCTTTATGTAGGCTAATTCTTTCTCCCAATCCGGTCTTTGTCTTTCCTGACTACCTCTTGATCGGTGTTCGAGACGGTTGAGTATCTCTGTAATGCGCTGCAACCTTCCTTCTCTGACTACGCCTCGAATCTGATAGCCAATTTCACCGTGCCCTATCCCCTCATTTGCCGCAACAACTGCTAATTTTTCCCAGGCGCTGCCAAAGGGGGTTACAAATCTGCGTTCAAAATGCGAACCTTTGAATATCTCGGTTGGCACCAAAGCTGCATACAATGGCTTGATAGCCTGAAACTTATCCATGTTAAAAGGATCCTCATAGATCACTTTGTTCATTATCCGCTCCATCATTTCTGCGATGACAGCTTGGATAGCCAGTTTCATGCTCTCTTGTGACATAGTTAATTTAGCCCTATGGTTTTCGCCAGATAAAGATAGACTCGTAAAATTCGCCAGAACGTCGGCCGGTACGCCGGTTTACATGCCGCTGTAACACTGCTTCCTCGTCAAGCCCAGACAGGCGAGCAATTTCGGGATAAAGGTCATGCCGATCCCCGGCAACCACAATAATGGGACTGCCACCGGCCATCTGCTTCGAAACGTTGCGAAAAACTTGCGCCATATCCTCTTGATACTGCCGTTTGGCTCTTTCGCTCGAACCGGAAGAAGCCGGGCCAATTTCCCGATGACTATTATCGCTCAGGTCTAACAGATGATAGGCGTAAGCGTGCTGGTCATGGTAATCAATCAGGCCAACATAGGGCGGGCTGGTAATGATGCCATAGGCCTGGGGGATTTCAGCCACCCGGCTATCGGCATGACAGACGGTTACATGCGCGTCCGTGCGCACCTGCATAAACGCCTTGATGCGATGAATGGTATCGGTTGTGTATCGCACCAGGAATTTCAGCGCCTCTTCCGTCGGCTGGCAGGTGCGTGAATGTTTGTAACACCAATACGGTTCACGCTGCGGCCGTTTGGGAAAATCGAGATCAAAATGGGTGGTCAAACGCGCTGACCGGGCGGAGCGGGTTAAGATGACCTTGAGTAAATCCTTGTATTGATACTCCCCTTGTTCAATAAGCTGACGATAAGTCAAAAGTTCATGGAGGGTCTGCGGCGCGTACCACTCCTGTAAATACGCGCTGTCAATTGGGGGAATCTCAATATGATTCACTGGTTCCGCCCATAAACTCAGCTGTCCATTTGCCGGGCGATTGGCGTTTTGTGTTTTTTCCAGAATGTCCTTGGCTTCTAATTCCGCCTGCCGGACATCATAATCAGCCGTCTTCACTTTGCACAGCAGCACATTAAAGGCCGAAATATCATAACCGATAGAATGAATACCCAACTCATTGGCCTGCACCAATGTTGTGCCTGACCCTACAAACGGATCCAGGACAGTCTGGCCTGGCTCAAAGTATTTCCGCAAGAAAATTTCAACCAGTTGCGGCACATATTTGCCCAGATAAGGGTGGAGACCATGAACGTGTTTGGTGCGGTTTTTTTGGGGTAGCTGTTTTTCCGTCCAGTTCAGGTTTAGTTGTGCCAGTGGCGTGATCTTGTCTACCTCTCTGGCATTGGTTGGCTGTTCACCGCCTGAGTAGACAGGAATTCTTGTTTCTTCGTTTGTCAGCATGGCGGCAATTTTCCTCACCGGTTTCAATTCGTCCCAACAAGTCGGCGGGATTATAGCAGGATTGGGGCAAAACGGCCGTACCCACCCCACACACCAATCGTAGCTTTCCCACGCCATTCCCGTCAGGCAGCGTCCGGCATACGGCCGTACACTAACCCGTAGCTCACATCGTTTGCCAAAAACTGCTGTGGGGGCACCTTCCCCATCGCAGGAGGGAATTAAAAATGAAACGGTATACCCATCTTGCATTTCTGGCTCTTTTTCTCCTCTTCTTTGTCGCTTGCGACGCCAATAGACCCATCCAAACCGTCGTCCAGGTCATTGAAGTGACGGCCACACCCCGGCCTACGGCCGTGCCCACCCTCACTCCCACCGCCCTCCCCGACCATCTGGCCGTCACCCTGCCCGATGACCTGGACGCCTTCCATCCCGGCGATCCGCTCGTCCTCCACTTCAACCAGCCCATGGACACCGGTCTGGCCCGGCCGCTCATCTTCTCGCCCACGCTGCGCGGCACGGCCGTGTGGAGCGACGACGCCACCACCCTCACCTTCACCCCGGACGACGGTTTCAGTTCCAACCGCAGCTACACCATTACCCTGCCCCCCGACCTGCGCAGTGCCAGCGGCCTGGCCTTCGCCGAGACCGCGCGCTGGCAGATGAAAACCCTGCCCGCCCCCTTCGTCGCCGGCCGCACCCCGGCCCGGACGACAACAACCGACCGACTGCCCACCATCACCCTGCGCTTCAACCAGCCCATGAACGCCGACAGCGTAACCGCCGCGCTGCAAATCGAACCGCCGTTGGCCTATGACCTGGCCGTCACTACCAACACCCTCACCCTCAGCCTGACACAGCCCTTAGCCTTCGGCGAAGCCTACCAGTTCACCCTGGGCAAAACGGCCGTCAATCAAGATGGCGTCTCCCTGGCACGGCCGTACACCTGGCCCCTCTCCCTGGCCGACCCCGTAGCATCCATCACCGGCCCCTCCACACGCGACCCCGAAGCGCCCCTCACCATCCAGTTCAACTACCCCATGGACGCCGCCAGCGTCAGCCGCGCCTTGGAGATCAAACCGGCGGTGCAGGGCAAGATGGCCTGGAACAGCGAAGGCAACACGCTGACACTGACGCCCGACGGCCGTTTGCGCGCCAACACCACCTACACGGTCAACTTCATCGCCCCCCTCTTCCTGCAAGACGGCAGCGAACTGCCGCCGCTGGTCGCCGCTGCGCTCACCACACCGCCGCCCATCCTCAGCTTTGCCCCCGGCGGGCACGACGTTAGCCCCGCCGCCCTGGTGCAAATTCGCTTTGACCGGCCCATGGACCAGGCCGCCACCGAAGCCGCCTTTGCCATTGAACCGGCCATTGACGGCGCGTTTGAATGGCGGGAGACAACGCTCATTTTTCATCCAACCGCCGGCTTGCTGGCCGAAAACGCCAGCTACACGGTGACGCTTGCCGAAACCGCCCTTTCCGCCGACAACGAACCCATTCTGGACGCGCCGCAAAGCTGGAACTTTCGCACCAGCCGCTTTCAGGAGGTGGCCAACTTTGGCTACGGCCCCAATGCGCAGGTGCTGGACGTGAACGGCGAACCCGAAGCGGCTTCGGGCCGTCGCGCCATCCAATACCAGATCGTCAGCCGCGGCGACGTACAAGTCGTCGGCTTTGAACTGTACCAGCTTAACCTGGAACAATTCCTCGACCGGTATGCGTCCAACTTCAAAGATTACTGGCCCTGGCGCGAAGAAAGCAAGACGACCATTGACCTGACCGGTCTCCCCCTCTTGCAAAGCTGGCAAGAAGAAACTAAACCCTCCCCAAACGAGTGGGCCAACGTCCAGGAAGTGATCATCCCCGCCGACGTGCCGCCCGGCCTCTACATCCTCAACCTCACCGTCGGCCGCCTGAATGACCAGCTCATCCTGGTTCTCACCGAAAACACCCTGGCCGTCAAAGAAGCCAACGGGCAGATTGTGGCCTGGGTAACGGACATCAACGGCGACCCCGTGCCGGGCATCGAGGTGGGCATTTACGCCCGTAGCGGCGACCTGCTCAGCAGCGGCACAGCCGACGAAATTGGCGTCTTCCGCACCCAACTGCCGCCCTTCGCCGAGGGTGGCCCCCCGGCCATCGAACCGCTCATCATCGTCGCCCGCCAGGGGGATGACATCACCGTCAGCGGCCTCTCCACGGAGTGGCAGAGCGGCTACGGCTCGCGGCGGCAGTGGTGGGACACGCCGGTGTCCGTCACCCAATCGGCCGCCTTCATCACCACCGACCGCCCCATTTACAAACCAGGGCACGAAGTCCAGTTCAAAGCCATTGTCCGCCTGGATGATGACGCCACCTTGACCGTGCCGCCGGCCGGAACGCCGGTGACGGTACGAATCCGCGACGGCCGTAACAACGTGGTGCAAACCTTTGAACTACGCACCAACGACTTTGGCACGGTGAATGGCACGTTCCAACTGGCCGAGGGGGCCATGCTGGGCAACTACCACGTGGAAGTTGTCGTCGCCGGTACCAGCCACCGCCAGCTTTTCAAGGTGGAAGATTACCGCAAGCCAGACTACGAAGTGACCATTGCCACCGACGCCGACAAATACCTGTTGGGTGATAACATCGCAGTGACCGTAGACACCGCCTACTACTTTGGCGAGCCGGTGCCCAACGCCAGCATTACCATCCGCCGCTTCACCCAAAACCCTGAATGGTATGGCAGCGGTTGGTACGAAGATTACAGCACAGTAGACCGCCCCATCACCGGGCGCACGGACGCGAACGGCCGTTTCACCACCACCATCCGCATCCCCCGCGACACCGACCTGGGCGGCGGTTATGGCACCTATTGGCAATGGGGCAGCAGCGTGCGCCAGGGCCTATGGGGTATTGAGGCCACCGTAGATGATGGCAGCCACCAGACCGTCAGCGGCTTCAAAGCCATCACCCTCTACGACGCTCTGGAAACGATCACGGCCGACTTTGGCGGCTACGTGCAGGCCCCAGGCCAACCATTCATTGTCAGCGCCAACGTACAGACTGTTTTTGGCGAAGCGGTAGCCAACCGCACCCTGACACTGGAACTGGCGCGCTACCAGAGCAGCACACGCGGCTACAACGATGTGCGCCAGAGCGCCAACCTGACCACCGACGCTCAGGGCCGCGCCTCCACCCAGTTCACGATCACGGAGCCGGGCTATTACCAGATACGGCTGAAAGGGTCAGACGCCCGCGGCAACACGATTCAATACACCAGCTACGTCTACGCCTTCAGCGACATTTATAGCAACTGGTACGGCCGCAGCGACGGCGAATTACGCCTGGACACCGACAAAACCAGCTACGCCCCCGGCGAAACGGCCCAACTCATCATCGAAAGCACCGTCAGCGGCCCGGCGCTGCTGACCTGGGAACGGGGCAGCACCCACCGCGAGCAACTGATCAACCTGACCGCGCCGCTGACCCTGGTAGACCTGCTTATTGAAGAGACGGACGTGCCCAACATCTACGTGGCCGTCAACGTCTGGCAGCCGCTGGACACAACCCTCCAGTCAGAGACATATCAAAGTTTGCCCGACGGCCGTTTGCTCACCGCCTACCACAACATTAGCGTCCCGGCCACAACCAAACGGCTCAACGTCACCATTTCCCCAGACAAAGCGCAGTACGCCCCCCGCGAAGAGGCCACCTTCACCGTGCGCGTCACCAATTACCAGGGAGAACCGGTCTCCGCCGAGGTCTCATTGGCGCTGGTGGACGAAGCCATTTTCGCCCTCAGCCCGGAACTGTCCGGCCCGATGTATGACGCCTTTTATTATCAGCGCAGCCGCCTGGTGAACACCTACAACTCCCTGCGGCCGACGCGGGAGTTGTGGGGCGGCGGTATGGGCGGCGGCGGCGGCGGCGATGGCGGCTTCCCCGGCGGCCCACGCGCCGATTTCCCGGACACGGCCGCCTGGTTTCCCGTCCTTTACACCGACTTTAACGGCGAAGTGAAAGTAACCATCACCCTGCCGGATAACCTGACCACCTGGCGCCTGACGGCCAAAGCAACCACGGCCGATACGCAGGTGGGCGAAGCCATCAACACCATCACCACCTGGCAGCCGATCATCGCCCGGCCGCTGCTGCCGCGCATCCTGACAGCGGGGGACACGGCCGTACTCTCCGCCATCGTTCACAATTACAGCGAAGCAGCACAAACAGTGGTGGTGAATTTGGAGATCGGAGATCAGAGATTGGAGATTGGAGAGTCGCCGACACAAACCGTCACGATTGCCCCTGGTGGGGTGCAGATTGTGGGCTGGCCGGTAACGGCCGTAGAAGCCGGTGTGGTGGAATTGTTGGTCACGGCCGTGCCAGAATCAGGCATCCTGGGCGACGCCATCCAACTACCGCTGACCATTCAGCCATTGGCCGTGCCCGACGTGACCACCCAAATCGGCCAGTTTAGTACACGGTTGCAAACAACGGTAGACATCCCCGCCGACGCCCTGCCCATGAGCGTGGTCGAAATTCAACTGAGCCGCTCCATTGCCGGGACGCTGCTGGAAGGATTGGAATACCTGACCGGCTACCCGTATGGCTGTGTGGAGCAGACGATGAGCCGGGCGCTGCCGAACGCGGTGGTGGGCCGGGCGCTCAACCAGTTGGGCGTGACCAACCCGACGTTGCAGGCGGAATTGCCCGCCTACATCAACGCCAGCGTGCAGCGGCTCTACGGCTTCCAGCACAATGACGGCGGCTGGGGCTGGTGGTATGACGACCGCACCAATGATTACCAGACGGCCTGGGTCATCTTTGGCCTGGCGCAAGTGGCCGACGCCGGTTATGAAGTAGACCCAACGGTGATTGGGCGCGGCGCAACCTGGCTGAACGAAAACCTGCAAAGTATGGACGCACGCACCCGCGCCTTTGCTCTCTATGCCCTGGCCGAAGCCGGGCAGCCCAACAAGGAGGACACCCTGGCGCTGGCCGCTGATCTGGACTCTCTAAACGGGGACGTGTTCAGCCTGGCCGGGATAGCCTTGACATTGGATGCGGTCGGTGAACGGCCGTTGGCGCGGCAAATTGTGGATGGATTGGCGGAGACGGCCGTGAACACTAACGGCTTCGTCCACTGGGCCGGCAGCGACCACGATGGTTACTACGACCACAAGACTATGGCCTCGGATGTGCGCAGCACGGCGCTGGCGTTGAGCGCCTTTGTGCAAATCCGCCCCGGCCACGAGTTGGAAGGGGGCATCGTGCGCTGGCTGATGGGGCAGCGCCGCAGCCAGGGTTGGGGCAGCACCAATGAGACGTCGTTCACCATTCTGGCGCTCACCGACCATCTGCTGGCTTCGGCCTTCAATGAAACGGCGGCGAGTACCAATTTCGCCATCTCCGTGAACGGCACGGTGGTCGCTTCGGGGGCCTTGGGCCAGGGCGCACCTGCGCAAACGGTACAGATTACCCGTGAGCAATTGGCTGATGGCGAAAATGTGATTGTGATGACGCAGAGTGGCGGTCAGACCGGCGGACGGCCGTTGTACTACACCATCAACAACCGCGTCTACATCCCCCAGGCCGAAATTGAAGCCGCCGGGGTGGTCACAGTCAACCGGGCTTACCTTGATCCCCTCACCAATGAGCCATTGGAGACCATAACTGCCGGGCAGTTGGTAAAAGTACAACTCACCGTAAATTTACCTGAAAATGGCAGCTATCTCATTATTGAAGACAAACTGCCCGGTGGCCTGGAAGCATTAAACGAAGGGCTAAACACCACCAGCCATATTGCCGATGAGTTTGAACAATATCAGATGCGAGATTGGAATTGGGAAACGTTAGGGTATAACTACAAAGAAATCTTCGGCGACCGGGTCAGTTTTTTCGTTACGGAGATGGATAGGGGGCGGCGCACCTTCACCTACTTCGCCCGCGCCATCTTGCCTGGCACGTTCACCGCCATGCCCGCCGAAGTCAGCGGCATGTACACCCCCACCCTCTGGGGCCGCTCCGCCAGCACGGAACTCGTAATTGGCGTAGGGGAATAAGTAACACCTGATGTGCAACTTTTTGCACGATTTAATCGAGGAGCGTGGGACGCCCACGTCCCACGCGGGGCACGAGGGCGTGCCCCGCTCTTCTGGCAAAATAAAAGTTGCACATTGCGTTAAGTAACATCAACTCTTGATATAAAGCACGGACGATATAACTTAGACGGGTTTACACCGATAGGAATAAATTCCATTTCTGTGTGAATCCGTTTATTTTTGTGACCAGGTAATGGCAGTGTCATTAAGAAGGTATATGCAATAGAACCAGAGTATCACTATAGCCAGGAAAAGAATAGGATAGTTTTCAGGCAACAGCCATCTGATATAGCTTCCATGATTAAAGACACCGGCTTCCCAACCAGCAGGTATTGGTGAATACCCCCGCGCTATTGCTTCTTCAGGGGTCATGGCAACCATAAAATTCATGATACAGAAACCGCCCACAAAAAATCCTATAAAGCCAATTCCGGCTGCCAACTCTGGTATTTCAATCAAAAAATCATGAATAGAACTGAGCATTTGGTCTTTCTCTGGCTTCAGGCGAATAGTTCTTCACAGGCAACGTCAAACCCAGGTAACAAGGCAGAGTCGGCGCTTTCCTCCCTGGTCGCTTTTACCAGCAGCCTGTAGACCCCTTCATCTAATACAAATACCTCAACTGTTTCGTGTTCCGGGTCCACAATCCAGTATTCAGGGATACCGGCCTGGGCGAACTCGGAAAATTTGTCGCGCCGGTCTGTTCGCCACGTGCCGGGAGAAATGACTTCTGCCACTAAATCTGGCGGCTCGTAATATCTTTCACCAATTTTGTGCGCATGTTGGTGACTGACAAACGATAAGTCTGGCTCACGAATTTTGCCCGCCCACATCATGCAACAGTCGGCAGTCCAACCCGAAGGTCGCCTGTGCCAAACGAGTATGACATGATAAAAGCCGCTACCGGGACACCATGCTCTTCGCCATCTTCAACCACGAAATGCAGGCCCACCAATCAGCTATATCGGAATCAACAAAAGCAAGAGCGCCTCAAGGTTTGGTCATGGACGGCAGATAAATCGTATGCAAGGTCGGCGAATTGACCATATGGAGCCACCAGGCGCCTTGACCATCTGTGCCCACAAACACCTTATCCGGCAGGGCAAAATTGGCATCTACGGAACGCACCCGCGGCGGTGTAAAACCCTGGCTCATGCGGAACCACCGGCTCGAAAAATCAGGCGAGACCCACATGCCCTGCCCTACACTACCGGCAAAGACGTCGCCCGTCCCTTCCCGTGCATGATCTACCGAACGGAAGGAAACCCCTACCAGCGCCGGGTCATTGACCGCCTGCCAGGTGACGCCGCCATCTACACTGCGCGAGAGTCCGGCAACGGCCGTGCCCCCTGTAAACGTCGAAGTCCCGGCATTAGCCGCATAAATATGTGTCACCTGCGCTATATCTGGCGATGCACTCAGCCCGAATACAATGGTAGACGGTTCCCCTGTAGACGGCGTCCAGTTAAAGCCGCCATCAGTGCTGTAGTAAATGCCATCGCCATAGGTGGCCGCCAACAACCGATTGCTCAAACCGGACGCTCGTTCCACATCCAACATAATATTGACGGTATTCGCGCCAGAGACCTGACCCCACGTCCAGTTCTGGCCGCCATCACTGCTACGATAAATGCCATTGCCCGTGGCTATAACCAGGTTGTCGTGTGAGCCATCGGCCGATTCAATATCGAAGACATTAAGCGCCAGTCCATCGGGCAGATTGGGCGGCAATGGCTGCCAGGACGCCCCCTGGTTATAACTGACGAATAAGCCTCGGTCACTGTAAAACGTACCGGCATATAGCACCGTGCCGGCGGGGCCTGTCGTCGCTTCCAGGCTGTAAACAAAAGGCAAGTCAAGGCCAGCATTGGCCTGTGCCCAGGTGACGCCGCCATCGTCACTTTTGAAGATACCCGAACCCCAGGTGCCAGCGTATACGTTCATGGGGTTGTTGGGATCAGGCTCCATATCCAGGACATAGCTCTTTTCCAGGCCGTTGGTTTGTTGGGAAAATGTAGCGCCATTGGTCGTCTTATGCACACCGCCCCGGTAATAGCCGGTACCAATATAAGCCTGTCTGGCCCCAGCATAAACGATATTACTGCTGGTGGGATGCACCGCCAGGCCGCTGGTATAAAAATCCAGATAAGAGGTATCAGCTATCGCCCAACTGGCGCCGCCATTGATACTCTTCCAGATCCACAAGTACCCGGTGGCGTAGACGATGTTGGAATTCTCCGAAAACATCTCAATGTTAAGCAGGGCGATTTCATTGCCGGCCATACCCGCATCACTTGGATCCCAATTAGCGCCGCCATCGACCGTAGCCACAACGCCGCCACCAATCGTAGCGGCCAAGACACGATTGGGATTATTAGGGTCAATAGCAAAGTGCATCACGGTCGTCGCCACCGAACCACTGTCCGCAGTGAGACTCCATGTCTGTCCCCCATCATTCGAGCGGAAAATGCCGCCATTTGCGCCCCCATGACCAGTAGAGGCATAAGCAATGTTGGCGTTCGAGGGAGCAAAAGCAATCGCCTGCCCACTGGTAATCGTGGCTGAAGGCATGATCAGGGGTGCCCAACTGCTGCCGCCGTTTTCGCTAATGAAGAATCCGTAATTGTTAAAAAGGGCCACAATCACCCGGTCAGGATTATCAGGGTGAATGGCCAGATTATTGGCTGGCGCCCAGTGAATGGGCTGGGGCACAGTGGGCACATCTGGCGCAAACAGTAAAGAAGAGTCACCCTTCAGCAGAGTTTGTTTATCTATCACGCCCTGCGCGGACCCCACCCCAGATGCTTCCGGCGCCGTTTCTAAAAAGCCGGGCAGCAAGTCTGGCGTCACCAATGCCTGGCCGCCAGCATGAATCCACTCGTCCATCTCACTGGTGGATTGCAAAGCTGCCTGGGCCGTTATGGGCGACGGTTGCAGCACCCAACTGTCGCCGCCATTGGTACTCTTGTAAACGCCGTCGCCCCAGGTCGAAATGTAGAGCGTATCCGAGTCGGTGGGGTGAATGACCAGATTAGTCACTTCCAGACCGCCAAAGGTACCCAGCCCGTTCAATTTAGCCACCCAGGTATCGCCGCCATTGGTGCTTTTGTAGACACCTTCTGTGGTGGCCGCATACACGACGTTGGGATTTTCTGGGTCAATGGTCAGTTCGTTGATGGAAGGCGACGGCCGTTCCGGACCCCGATATAACCATTCATCCCCTTCGACAATGGAGAACATCAGATTACCTGAATTATTGCTACCATAGGCTGCCACCTCAAAGTAATAGGTCTGGCCGGCGCGGGCCACAAACTTGATTTCACTTTGAAAATTTGTGCCCTCAGCATCGTCATCACAGGCAACGTTGGTCAGGTTGCCGGCCGTGCCCTGCCAGACGGCCAACATGGTGTCATACCGGCTGCCTTGTGTATGGACGACCAGCGGGGTATTGCTCACGGCCGTGTACCGATACCACACCGTCCCCCCACCCTGATTCATAGAACCACAACTGTAATTCGGGTCATTACCCGAAACCGTCGCCGCCGACACATTCACTTCATGGTTAAACGGCAGCGCACTCACCATGTGGGCATTGACAAACAGATCGTGAGCCGGCGCCGGAATCGTCGCCGGTGGCATGTAAACCGCCAGCCCATTATCAGCTTGCGCCACCCAGCTACCACCAGCTACCTGTAGTGAATAGGCGCTATCGGCAACCCCATGGACAGAATCCAACTCGCCTGTCTCCCAAAAGAAAGAGTCCGAGTTGCCAAATGTGTCATTAAAAATCTCCAACCAATAAGAACCAGGCGGCAGCGAAATGGGCAGAATAAGCGTCAGCGTATATTCATATTCGTTCACCCCAAAAATAACATTGCCCGTTTGCTTTCTGGTCAAAGGTACGCTTTTTTCTGAAGCAATAATCCTCCCCGGTATCCCCCCGGCATCTTCTCGAAAGTTAACCGTAAAATCGTCCACAGCATTGGCTATGTTGCCGGGGAAATAGCCTCCCCAGAGAATAATCCGTTGTATGGTGGCAAACCCAGTTACCGTAAAGTTATCCGCCATGGATTGCTGGCCTGTAGAGCACCAACCACAATGGGGATCGCTAAAATAACCATTGACGGCATTTGGCGGCTGAAATAATAAACTGGGAGGCACCGTCTGCGTAGCCCCCTCAAATTCACCCAACGGGTTATCTTGAGCCAGCGGCGTCACCGCGCCGGTAGCCAGGTTTACCGTGCCATACACATTAGCCCCACCGCCGATATAGAGAAAGATATACAGTGTGCCATCGTTGTTATCAAAATCCATGCCCTGGGCAAAGGTGGCGTCATACCCGGTAGGCCCAATTAAGGTGCTTGTGCCTGTATTGGGATCGATCTGGTAAATAGAATCGGTCACAATATCGTGCCCGTAAAGCTGTTCCTGGGCATTCATGGCCATGGAAATTATTCCCGGTACGCCGGTGATAGTTCCTACCATAGTAACGGCGCCGGTATCTGCGTTCAGCCGATATAAGGTGGATGTAGTAACATCAGTGCTAGAAGCGTAAATCGTGCCATTAACTGGATTAATTGCCATGCCTGTCCAGGTATGGCCGGCCAGGGGAACACTGGCGCCAATGGGATTGAAAGTTCCACCATACTTATTAAATGTGCCCAGTTGTTGGGCGGTATTGTTCAAAGCATACAGAGTGCCGCCGGTATAACTATAGTCATAAGCAAAGATCGCTTCGGCGTTACTGCTCAAGGGGGTCTGCCCAGGGAAATTATTCAACGTGAACTGCACTACGTTATCGGAGACAAAACCTATATCATGGGCAAACCCTTGGTCAGTGGGCGCTGTGGGCGAAAATAAAGTTGGCGCACCCGGTTGAATCTGAAGACAGTGCTGAGCATAACCAGGCGGTTCCGCACCTGCATAATGGTCATAGGCGGCGCAATCTGCGGCCGAAGTGACAATGGGCGGGGCCGGTTGTAAGGCACTGGCATGGGGTGTGTCCGTTTTAGCAAAGCTCCCCATTTGCACCAAAACACCAAGCAGAATAAAAGCTCCTAAACAAAACAGACGACCGACATGAGAATGTATGATTGGCTGGCGCATGATACCTCCTGGGATGGGCACGGCTAAAAACCGGCCATAACAAGTATAGTATGTTAGTATGTTAAATCAGGGCGGCGGCGCAGTGGGCGCTGGTTCGGTTGGTGGCGGTGCCGTTGGTGGTGGTTCGGTCGGCGGTGGTTCGGTCGGCGGTGGCACGGTCGGCGGCGGCGCGGTCGGCGGTGGCGCGGTCGGCGGTGGCGCGGTAGGCGGTGGCGCGGTAGGCGGCGGCGCGGTGGGTGGCGGCGCGGTCGGCGGTGGCGCGGTCGGCGGCGGCGCGGTGGGTGGCGGCGCGGTGGGTGGCGCTACCGTATTCGTGGGGCGAGGCGTATTGGTCACGGCCGTGCGGGTAGCCGTGTTGGTGGGCGCGGGGGTGGTGGGCACGGCCGTCGCCGGGCGTGTTGCCGTCGCCCTTCTCGTGGGCGTCGCCTCTGCCACTGCGCCCACAACCAATTCCCGGCTGGCGCTTTCCAGGAGCGGGTCAACAGCGTCGTCCGCTTCCAACCGAATAAACCAGTGATAAACTCCTGGTTTTGTCAAAATATCACCGAGCACAAACTGTAATCGGAACATGGAACCGGCCACCGGTTTTTCCACCGACATGGCCCGCATTTCTTCCCCATCAACTTCAAAATAGAGCGTAAAAAGCTGGTCGTCGGTCAGCGCCGCCGGCCAGCGCCAGGCAAACTGCACTTCGTCTTCCAGCGTAAATGTATCCACGCCGGGGCGTACCAGTTCGATTTCGCCGGTCACGGCCGTCACCGTCGGCGCAACTGTTGGCGTGGGTGTGGGTGGCACGGCCGTATTCGTTGGCGTGGGTACGGTATTGGACACCGGTAGCTGCTCGACAGGTGTGGTTTGGGCTACGGCCGTTTCTGGCGTAGACGTTACCGTATCCACCGACGTCGCCTGGGTGCGCAGCCACACCTGCCAGCCGCTAAAAACAAAAACCGGCAGCAGCAGCAACAGCAGCAGCCAGGCATAAGACCAGCGGCGTCGCGGCTGCGCCTGTGTTTCCACCACCGGTTCACTCACTACCGTAGACGCCGGCGGCGGTACAATTTTGCTGCCGCCCGTTACCAACTTGCCCGTCTCCGGCGGCTGCCAGAGCCAGGCGCCGGAAACAGCCTGTTGTCCCGGCGCACCCACCAGGTGCAATGCCTGGTCTAAAGCCGCCACCAGATCTTCCGCCGATTGATACCGCTCTTCTGGCGCTTTACGCATACATTTTTCGATAATGGCAATAACTTCGGGGGCTAAATCTGGCCGGATCAGGTGAAGTGGACGCGCTTCTTCATAGATTTGTTTGTGCAGCACCCCCCACTGTACGTCGGCCGTAAACGGCCGCATCCCGGCAAACAGTTCATACAAAATGATACCCAGGGAGTAGAGGTCGGTACGGCCGTCAACCGGTTCCCCTTTCACCTGTTCTGGGGACATGTAGTGGGGTGTGCCCAACAGCACATTCGTTTGCGTTAGCCGGGGGCTGCTCTCCACCGCTGCAATCCCTAAATCCGTCAGCAATGGCTTGCCATTAGTATCCAGCAAGATATTGCTCGGCTTCAGGTCACGATGCACAATGCCCTTGCGGTGCGCCGCCGCCAGGGCATCGGCCACCTGCCGCGCCAGCGCCAGAGCATAGGGCGTGGTCAGAATCTCTTGGCGGCGGCCCAGATCGGCCAGCCTTTCGGCCAGCGTTCCCTCCGGCACATATTGCATGGCAATATAGGGCTGCCGATTACCCGTTGTGCCAATAGCATAAACCTGCACCACGTTCGGATGATGCAGTTGCGCCATGGACTGCGCTTCACGGCGGAAACGCTCCACAAAACCACTATCCTGAGCAAAGTTGGGCAGCAGCACTTTGAGAACAACCTGGCGCTGCAAGTCAGTATCCAGCGCCAGATAAACATCGGCCATTCCCCCCCGCGCCAGGTGCTGCCGTACCTGATACTGCCCGATTTGTTGTCCAACCAGATCGCTTGGGTCTGCCACGTTGCTTGTATCCTCGTTTTGCTCAGGTACACCAGGGGTATGGGTGATTTTATAGAGGGGTATCAATCGGGAGTGTACCTGATGTCCAAACAGCCATCATTACTCAGCAGGATAACACGTTTAGGACAAAAGTACCAGACCCCAAAAGAGTTGCCATGATGCGGAAATGGTTTGAGGAATAGTCTAAAAATCAGTTCCGGTTTTGAGATTGGAGATTGGTGATTGGTGATTGGAGATTGGAGATTGAATGCTCAACCAATCTCTAATCTCCAATCTCGTGTACGCTGTTTAATTCGCCTTCCTAACCGGAAACGTTAAAGCTATAGCGGAAGAGGTTAGTCGGGTCTATACCTGACAAGGTGACAAGGTGACATCTGACAAGGTGGCAAAAATGTCAGATTATGGCCTTTGCAAGTATATTTGCGCCTGTAATTCAGACCAGGGTGATTCAATTTGGGTTAATTCCATAAACATGAACGTTCCCCTTAACAGATTGTTTTGTTAGGGATAGTGTAGGGCAACGGCCGTTTGCCAACCGTTTGGCGCTGCGTTTGACAAAAATCGCCGCTAATAGTGGCGTTTTCCAACATGGGGGGGATAACAGCGGTGGGTGTTACGCTTCCGTTCCATCGGTCCGGCGGTTTGTTTCCAGCCAGCGCACGGCAAAATCCACCAACGGCCGTTGCCGCATCAACCGTGCGGTAGCATTGGCCACTTTCCCGATGATGACTTCATCGGTTTCCGCTTCAAAGGCGGCGCCGATAGCGGCAAAATCATCCGTGCCAATGGCGTCGTCGCGGTACGTCACCCACTGGCGACGGCCGTTTACCAGCATCGCCGAGCCATTCACTTCCGATACTTTGCCGGGGTAGTTGGCGCGGAAATCGGCCAGGTGCAGCGAGGTGTTTTGCTCATAACCCACGCCCAACAGCAGCACCCATCCATCCAGGTCGTAGACGCGGCCAATGGGGGATTGTTCGGCCACGCTGTTATCCAGCGACTGGTTAGCCGTCACAAATTCGGCGTGTTGGCCCCAGGCAACAAAGGAGAAGGCCGGGTGGCTGCTGCGCCGCACGCCGGGATAGGTACGGAACGCTTCGTTGATCGCGCCCATGCGGTTGGTGGGCGTGATTTCGGGGCGGTAGGGCGGCATCTCGGCGCGAAACAGTTCCCACTGCTCCGGCGGAATGGGGCTGTGTCCCCAGGTAGCCGGGTCGGTGTTATTGGTGCTGCTGGTGGGCATCACCAGCGTGCCCTCCGGCGTAATCACCTGCATGAACGCATCCACCACGGCCGGCGCATCACCCACCACAAAGCCGCCTAACCCCTTCATAGAGGTGTGGGCTAATACAACCTGCCCGGCCGGGAGGCCCAGCCGGGTGAGATCGTGGACAAGGGTTTTGGTGGTGATGATCATGGTTCGCTCTCCAATGGCACGCCGCTCATTTGGCGGGGCGGCATATCCTCCTCGTTGTTCAATTTTTGTTTAGTACAGTGTTAACGAAATACTCTGAACTTTAGAGGGTGATGGATAGATGGGTTGAACTCACAAGGTTCACCGCCGGTTCTAGGGCGCGGTTGCGGTGTAGGTCAGGAAGAGAGGCGAGCGGTAACGGCCGTTCACCGTTTCCACCACACCGCCCGGATATTGCTGCTGCACGGCCGTTAAATCCCCAAACCGTTCTGGCAAAAAGACAAAAACCTGGTTGGGGGCCAATGTGCCCACCGTCGGCAGCGGCTCGGCCACGTCAAAAAAGTTGACCCCTTTGTGGAAATCGGTCAGCAGGTAGGGGAAGGTGGGGAAGTCAGTGTACATGACCGGTGGGCCGTAGAAGTAGGCGGTCCAGTCACCGTCCAGGGTATTGAGATAGTGGGAGATTTCGTGGGCGGCTTCGGTGTTGGCGTCGGCGAATTCGTTGGTGGTAGGGTAACGGCCGTAGTAGAACCAGACTTCACTGAGGGCCAGGATGAGGGTGATGAAGATGACAAGGTGAAGGGGTGAGGGGGTGACACGGTGAGGGGGTGACACGGGGACAGGGTGATCTTTTGTCACCTTGTCCCCTTGCCACCTTGTCACCTTGTCATCTTGAGATCGCATAATAATAGAAACTATCTCGGCCAGGGCCAGGGCGGCGAGCAGGGTAATGGCGGGTAGGGCAACGAGCAGACGGTGGCTTTGCGGCGGGTCGAGCAGCAGCGCCCCGGCAAACAGGATTGTTACCAGAAACCAGATGGGCAGCAGGGCAAATTTGAACTGACGCAGCCGGAATAGCGACATGATAAAACCGAGCAGGAAGAGCACGGCCGTGCCAAATGCCAGCAGCGGCGCATTCGGTTTGTAGACCGGGCTGAGGTCTTCGCCGCCATTGAAGGCCAGCGCCGCCAGCCGGAACTGCTGCCGGAACAAGTCAACCTGACTCTGCCCGGTAGCTAACGCCTGCTGCGGCAGCCAATCCGTCTGCACGATGCCCAGGACATTGACCCGCTCCATAAAAATGTCCGGATATTGGCGGTAAAAGAGGATGGTGGGCAGAGCCACGATAAGCGCCAGCGCCAGCGCCGCCAGCAAATGCCCGGCCTGCGCCCGCAGCGTTTTCCTATCCAACAGCAACGCCCAGACCAACAGCGCCAGCAGGATGAGGGGCAGCAGGCGGGCGGTGGTGAATTCGTAGGCATTCAAACCGATGCCCAGACCGGCGGCCAGCCAGAGAAGGCGCTGGTGGGGGGCGGCGGCGGGGCGTTCCCAGGCTACGGCCGCCAGCCCCAGCGCCAGCAGCACCAGCAATGGCGACCAGATGTTGCTCATGCCCAGATGACTGTAATGCAGATGCAGATGGGAGCCAAGCAGCAAAATGGCCGCACCCAGGCCGACGGCACGGCCGTACAACCGTTCCCCCAACAGATACGTGGCCGCCACCGTCAGCCCACCTACCAGCGGCGACAAAAAGCGCACGGCAAAAACAGTTTGCCCAAAAAGTGAAATGGGCACGGCCGTCAGGTAAAACGGCAGCGTGGGATTGGTCAGCCAGCCGGTGCCAAAGGGGATGCGCAGCTGCCCGTTCAGGATTTGGGCCGCGTTCAGCCCCAGGCTGGCCTCGATGCCGCTCAACACAAACGGCTGCTGGCTGAGGCGGAAGTAACGCAGGGCGACGGCCGTTGTGAAGAGGATGAGGGTGGTGAGGAGGGTGAAGCGGTAATCGGTTATCGGTAATCCATTATCAGTTTCCTTCGCGTCTCTTGGGGTTCTTCGCGGATTGGAGAGGGCGAAGAAGGCGAGGGTGATGGCGGTGAACCAGAGCAGGAGGGCCAGGGACGGCCGTTCAAATCCGGGCACGGCCGTGAATCGATAGGCCAGGATGCTCAACAACAGCGCGGGGATGAACCACCAGCGCCGTTCAGGAATATCGCCCAGGCGCGGCCACTGCCATTGGCGGTCGCCACCCGTGCGCTGCCGCCAGGCCAGCACCGCCAACGGTAGTGCCGCCAATAGCAGCCAGCCAAAGCCGCCGCTACCATCACGCAGCGCCATCTGCCCAAACACGGCAAACAGCAGACTGAGGCCGATGAGGATGAGGGGGGTGAGGGCGGCAGAGTGAGGGGGTGACGGGGTGAGGGGGTGAGCAGGTGAAGAATAATTGGGTAATTGGGTAATTGGGTAATCGGGGGCGGTGGGGAGCGGGGAGGGTGACTCGATGATTGGCAATTGATCATTTGCCATTGGCACTTGACCATTGACCGTTGACCATTGACTATTCAACTCTTCCAGGGTAAACGGCCGTGCCGCCGGTAACGTGACTTCAATAGGGCCGTTTGCTTTTTTGCGGGCGACGATGAGCAGGTAGGCGCCGGTCTCGCCAAAGGATTCGTCATAATACGGCCGTAACCAGCGATCCGTCCACTTCAGGCTGCTCTCCCACGGAGCCACAATCCAATGCCCGGTCAGGGCGTGCATGATGGCCGAGGGGATGCCTTGCGCGTGGCCGATTTCCAGAGCACGTAACGCTTCTTTGGAGAAATAATACTGCCAGCGTTCAATGGCAAAACCGGCCTGTGCCAGCCGCGCCGCCCATACTTCCGGCGGGTCGGTGTGGGCATGGCGGGAAATGCCGTTGAACTTTTGCCGGTACCACTCCGCCAACCCCTCACTGCCCAGTTTTTCAAAAAAGGCCGCGCCCCCCAACCATTCGGTAAAGTAGTGGCTGGGCATGGTGATGAGGAAACGGCCGTCCGGTCGCAGCACCCGGTTCACCTCATTCAGCACCGGCTGAATGTCGGGGATATGCTCCAAAACCGAGTTGGAAAAGGCGCTGGCAAAGTGGTTGTCCGGGAAGGGCAGCCGGTCGCCCATCGCCTGCGCCAGCACGTCATATTGGCCCGCCTGCGCCGACTTTTTCAGCGGATTCCACCAGGGGTCAATGCCGGCCGCCAGACGGCCGGGAAAGGTCACCTGGCTGAAATGCCCATCGCCGCAGCCCACATCCAGCACCGGCGCGGGCAGTTCCACACAGCCATAAAACCGCGCCTCCACCGCCCGCAAAATAGCGCGAAAGGCGGGAATGGTCTTCAACTGCCGCCAGAGCAGATCGTCGGAATTATGAATTAGGAATTGTGAATTATGAATGGTTGCGTCCTCTGTCACCCCTTCACCCTCTCACCTGCTCACCCCATCTTCCAAGAGTCCCGCAACTGGCGCAGCCGTTCGTAGGCGGCGGGTTCGCGGGTGGTGGGGTCGTGACGGCCGTGCTGCAAATCCTGGAAGAGTTGGGTGTAGGCCACGGCCGTTTGCGCCGGGCTGAAACTATCGGCAATCAGGCGGGGGTCGCGCTGGTATTTCCGTTTGTCGCTGAGGATACGGATGATCGCCTGCGCTAGCGCTTCGTGGTCGCCAATGGGCGTCACTTCCCCCATGCCCGTCATCGTCACCGGCTGGCGCACACCGGGCAGGGCGCAGGCGGCTACAGGCACCCCGTTTTGCATGGCCTCAATCTGCACCAGGCCAAAACTCTCCGTGCTGTTCAGGCTGGTGACGCAGAGTACGTCCAAATTTTTGTAGAAGGCGGTCAGATCGGCGCCTTCCAGGTTGCCCAGCAACCGGTAATGGTTTTTGTACTTCTCAAACAGGGGGGCCAGGCGGGCGGCATAGGTTTCTTCACCCAGGATATTTTTGTACGGCCCGGCGTGGAGAACGATGGCGTTCGGGAAGGCCGCCAGCACGGTGGGCAGGGCGTTAAGCAGCACTTCCACCCCCTTTTCGGTGGCAAGACGGGCGGCAATACCGATGACGGGACGGCCGTGAAGCCCCTGCGCCTCACAAAAATGGCGCGCCGCCTCGTCCGAGCAATAGGTCAACTCGACCGGCGGCGGGATAATGTGCAGCTTTTTGCCCAGGTATTGCGACAGATACGGCGAGTGGGTGCCATAATCGCGGGTATACGTTACCACCGCGTCCGCCAGATTACCGGCCATCTGGTTCATGCCCTGCACCACCCGGTCAACCAGCCGGTTAAAGGCACCCTCCGGCAGTTGCAGGTCACAATGATAGGTGAGCACCACCGGCTTGCCCATCAGCCGTCCGCGCAATGCCACGCCGGGCGCGTCAAACTGCGGCAGGTGCAGGTGAATGACGTCCGCTTTTTGCGCCAGCTTCCAGGCCATCGGCCCAAAACCGGGCATGATCACCCCCTTACTGACGCGAAAGGTAACGGGCACACGCACAATTTTGACGCCATCCTGCAAATCATAGAGCGGCAGTTTGTGGTCATACTGCGAAGTGAGCACGGTGACATCATGCCCCTGCTGCGCCAGCGCCCGGCTCAGCCGTTCCACATAAATGGTCAGCCCGCTCACCCAGGGGCGGTAGTAGGTCAAAACTTCCAGAATTCTCATGCGTTTGTCCTGTTGTTTACGCGGTTATACACGACTTTTTCTCATGATGCGTGATGCGTGACCCGTGACTTTCACGCATCACGGGTCACGTTTTTCTCCCGTTTCATATAATTCTGCGTCGTCCGCACCACCGCGCCGATGGTGGAGCCGGTGGCGGCGATGCCGATGAGGCCGAGGATGGTCAGGACGACGTAGTTCATGGCGTGGTAGGCAAAGGCGAAGCTGGCAGAAGCGGCCGCCGGTTGGCCCAGGAGGGCGAGCGCGGCGGTGACGCCCGCCTGAAACACCCCCACACCGCCCGGCGATGACGGGGCGGCAATGCTCAGCGCCGCCGCACAGACGACAAAGGCGGCCATCGGCACGGTGACGTTCAGGCCCACGGCCTGCATCCCAATCCAGTAAGCAAAGATGATGGGCAGCCAGACGAGGACGCTGAGAAATAGTAAAATGACGCCATCTTTGAAGCGGGTCAGGCTGTCCAACCCTTTGAGGATGTCATCCACGCGGCGCACCCAGGTTTCTGTATTCAGCCAGGGAATGCGATCAAGGATGATAGCGGCCAGACGGCGGAAGAACGGCCGTTGATTAGCCGCCACGATCAACACGATGATAGCGATAACGGCCAGTACACCTGTAAATAGGGCGGCGCTGCGAAATTCCGGCGGCAGCGTCGGCGCATAGGCGAGGGTGAAGGGCAGCAGCGCCACTACAAACATCATATCCAGCACCCGCTCCACGACCATGGTGGAGATGCTCTGCGAGATGGTCAGCGGCGGCACACTGCCCATCAGGACAGCGCGGGCCACATCCCCCAGGCGAAAGGGCAGGTACATATTGAGCATGTAGCCAATGTTTTGCACATGGAAAACCTGCCCATAATTGACCTGATTCCCCATCATAAACCGCCAGCGAATGGCCCGGATCAGCATAAAGAGCAAAACACCCAACCCGGTCAACCCCAGGTAGGCGTAATTGGCGTGGCGGAAGGCGTCAATGATGTCACGGGGGTCTATAAAGAGGAAGATGGCGATGAGGCAGAGGAGGCTCACGGCCGTACCAATCCACAACTGGCGGCGATCTTTTTGGCTACTTTCCATAGAGGCGGGATTATAACAGCAGTGAGGCTTGCTGTCTCAGAAACCATCAGGCCCATTCGCCCATCAGCCGCGCACTTTTTGGTAATGGCAGTGGGTTTTGGCGTTGACTATGGCCCTGTGCATCTCACGTTCCAGGCGCCGCAGAGGAGTAACGGCCGTAAACACCCGGCCAAATTTACTATCCCCCCATAATGGGTGTCGCTGCCTGTTCGCCGACAACGGTTGTCCAGGGGCGCACACGCCATTGGGTGACAAGGCCATTTTGCACAAACGGATCCGCTGCCGCGAAACGCTCGGCCACCTCTGGTGAATCGCCTTGAAAGAGCAACACCGCCCCATCTACCGGATCGGCCAGCGCCCCACCCAGGATAAGTTCGCCCCGTTCACACGCTTGCCAGGCCAGCGCCAGATGTTCGGCGCGGAAGGGGCTGCGGCGTTGTACATAGTCGGGCACAACGTCGTAAAACAACAAGTAGTGCATGATTATCTCCTTAAGGCTGGTATATCCTGATCTCATACGCGCCCACACCAGGGCCGGCGTCATTGCCCACAATGATGGTGTAAATGCCCCCCTGGTCAAGCGTTTTGACACCGGGATTGCTACATTGCAGGCAGGTGTTAAAAATCTCTCTGCCCACCTGATCCACCACGCGCCATCTGATTAACTCGCCGCTTTGTGGCGCCTGTACCACCTGGAAATAAACATCCTGCCCGGCTGTAGCCGTGAAACGGTATTCGTCTTTTGCCCCTGGCGACTCAATGATGCCTGCGCCTGGCCCCGGCGTGTCCCGGCTAACTGTGTCACCGATGTTGAGGGTGAACTGGTCGGTTGGGGGTACGTCCCAGATTTTGAACCCATATGTACCGGTAGCAGGCCCGCTATCATTGCCGACGACAATGGTGTAAACACCGCCCTGGTCGAGTGTTTTGACGCCAGGATCGCTGCATTGCAGACAGGTATTGAAAATTTCGCGTCCTACCGCATCCACTACCCGCCATCGCAGTAAGTCGCTAGACTGTGGTGGTTGTGTCACCTGGAAGTAGACGGTTTGGCCCGGTGCGCTGGTGAAGGTGTATTGATCTTTGACACCCAATGTTTCTATGAAACCGGCGCCATTGCCCGGCACGCCATTTGCCACTTCTGCGCCAATCTCGATAGTAAACTCATCGGCTGCCGGTACGTCCCACAGTTTGAACCGGTAACGGCCGGAGCCGGCGTCCCGCTCATCGCCCACAACGATCGTATAAAGCCCACCCCGGTCGAGCGTCTGCACGCCAGGGTCGCTGCATTGCAGGCAGGTGTTAAAAATCTCGCTGCCAAATTCGTCAACCAGCCGCCACCTCATCAGTTCAGCGGCGGTAGGTACTTCTTGCACCTGGAAATAAACCAATTGCCCCGGTGTGGCGGTGAAGGTGTAGATGTCCAACGCACCTGGGTTTTCGATGAAACCGGCCCCTGTGTCCGGTGTATCTCTGGAGACTGCATCACCAATGGCAATGTCAAATCGCTGGCCTGCTAGATTTTCCAGATCGTTCGTCTGGCTTACTGGCCCGGTATTACCATCGCCAGAGAGGGTTTCGGCCGGTATGGTTGCCAGCAATTCCATCACGGCCGTGCCCTCTGCTAAGAGTGGTACGGCCGTCTCCTGTAAATTGGCAACCGTCCGCTGCCCCCAATTGACAACGTAAATAGAACCAACAATTCCGGTGAGCAGCAGACAGGCAATCAGCAATACACAGCCAATGAGTACAGTTTTTGCTCCCCGGTTAGAAGAGCGTGGTTTGGGCGGCATTTCCTCTACGGCCGTTGTCACATCAGGCATCTGGCTCTTTTGGGTGGGCGGGATGTCTGACCGGCGGGTGGTTGTCTCCCCGGATGTATCCCCTTGCCCGGACAGGGCTTGTTTCCAGGCAGTCACAAATTCGGCGGCTGTAGCAAAACGATCTTCTGGATTTTTAGACAGTGCCTTGAGGATGACGGTTTCAATTTGCGGCGAGAGGTCTGGGTTGACGGCCGTCGGCAGCGGCAGCGGATCACTCACATGTTTGAAAATCACGGCCATGGGCGTCTCGGCCGTGAATGGCACTTGCCCCGTCACCATCTCATACAAAATGATGCCCAACGAGTAAATGTCTGAACGCCGGGTAGCGAGTTGCCCCTGCCCCTGTTCCGGGCTGATATAGGCCGGGGTGCCGATAATGGCGTCCGTTTGCGTGAATTTGGCGTCCCCTTCCAGGAGTTTGGCAATGCCAAAGTCGGTGAGGAACACATTGCCCTGCGCGTCAATCAACACATTGGATGGTTTCAAATCGCGGTGGATGACGCCATGATCATGGGCATAGCCCAGCGCTCCGGCGAGTTGAGTAAAAAGCTGGTCAATCTCCGCCAGTGACAAAGGGCCGGCATCTAATTTGTCTTTGAGCGTACCGGCTTCCAGATAGCGCATCACCAGATAGGAGATGCCGTCGGTTTCGCCATAATCGAACACGGGCAGGATGTGGGGATGTTCCAGGTTGGCGATGATGCGCGCCTCCTGGTGAAAACGGCCGGTAAACTCGGCCGTTTGCGCCAGATGAACGGGCAAAATCTTGAGCGCCACATGCCGATCCATGGCGGCCTGGTACGCTTTGTAAACCGTGGCCATCCCCCCCTTGCCGATCTGGTTGATAATGCGGTACGGGCCAACCATTTGCCCCGGTTGCAGATTGTTCATATTAGCCTCTGAAATAGAACGCGGAAAAACGCGGAGGATGCGGATTTTCGCGGATAAAAATCATCAAAAAGGTTTGACGATTTCGGCCATGACGGCGAGGGAGATTTCTGCGGGGGTAACGGCCGTGTAATTTCTACCGGTCAGATCAAACGTGCTGATCCACGAGAATGGGGTTGCCATCGGGATCCATCAGCACAAAACTGGCCGGGCCTGTGCTATTCTCGTCTGCTTCGCTCTCCAGCGCCACGCCTTGCGCCTTCAACTGCTTTTGCAGTTCGCGCACATCGGTGAAAGCGTCCAACTTTTGGGCACTCTGGTTCCAGCCTGGGTTAAAGGTGAGAATGTTTTGCTCGAACATGCCTTGAAACAAGCCAATCACGTGTTCGCCGTTCTTCATAATCAACCAATTGTGGGCTTGATCACCGCCGAAAACGGTAAAACCCAGCTTCTGGTAAAACTGCTTCGACGCCTCAATATCTTTTACAGCCAGACTTACAGAAAATGCTCCAAGTTCCATATCTACCTCCTATAATGTATTTCTGACGCTTCGCCCTTTTGATACACGGCCGTCTCGCTCTCTGAAAGTCGCGTTCTATTCAGGGAGTGGGAAGACCACTGTCCATCTCATTGATTCCGCTATTCTAATCATATCACTCACATCAAACTTCATGTTGGAGTAATAGATATTGTATGTGATCCCATTTTCTGACCATTCCAAAGTTCCGTTTTCAGATTGATCTTCAGGGTTTGTTGGCTCACCTCGCCAGACAGAATAGACAGCTTGTTTGCCCCGGATGGAGACGATCTGACTCTCAGTTTGGGCGGATACTTTCTTTTCGTCGTTTATGCCCTGAAATGCCTCTAGAACAAGCCTGCTTTTAGGATTGGTATCCGTCTCATAAACGTTTTGTATTGAAAGCAAAGGGCTAAGATAACCACCTTTATATCTGAGGTCCTTTGGTAGCCATGTTGGGTGAAAACCGGAATCGATAATTGCTTGACTCAACCATAAAAAATTTTGCTGAAGTTGGCCTAAATCCCAATAATCTACCAGCCAATAATGAAGAACTTGCATAACCTCTTCTATTGAATGAGTACTACTCCTATATTCTTGCCAGGTTTGGTATTTGTCATTTGTACGCCACTGCAAAGCTATAATGTATTCTCCAAAAGGGTCTTTGAATGAGCTACTATGGAGTCGAGTTATTGCACGTCGTGTTGGCGATGAGAACATGACATACCAAGGTGAACTGTCTTCCAATTCCGCCTGTTCAAACAGTGACAAACTCAGGCGCAGTGCCGTTTCTTTTAATGCCTCTGAATAAGATTCATATTGACTTAGGAGGGGAAATTGGGCCATTAAACGCGTTTCTCTTTGAATGGTCCTGGCTTCTTGTTCCGATTGATCACGCGAGGTGCTGAAATTCGGGGCCAATAAGCTCTGAATTTCCTCTGCAAAATGAACCACATACTGACACCAATCATTCATCTCAGGTGGCAAATTAAACGCCCCTCTTTCTGCTAGCCAATGCTCCATCCAGTTTCCATTGTATTTCCACACCCAAAGTTTGGTTGTAAGTTCACTTCGTAAATATACTAATTGCCATTCAGCAGAGGAGCTTTTGATATCTCGTAGAACACGATCTGTGGGTTCTTCTTCCCCCAGTAATGCGATAATTGAATGAAGGAGTTTGCTGGTTTCCTCAACTATTTTTCGGCATTCATCGAAAACGTGAAAGGGGAAATCCAACGCATCAACCAGTGCAAGCATTTTCCACCCGTCAGCAGTCAATTTTTGTAACATTGCTACTGATTTTGAGTAGAACAAAGCGAGCTTTTCGTCTGGTGATAGGTCCTGAAAATATTCGTTTGTCGGCATCGTTTCAATGGTCTATAACCCAAAATAATGTCGTAAACAGCTAACGGATAATAACGCTGCACGTCAATAGCAAGAGGGGCACCTTCTCTATCCTCGATACGCCTTCACAATTTCAGCCATGACAGAAAGGGCGATTTCTTCGGGGGTAACGGCCGTAATATCCAACCCAATCGGCGCGTGAATACGGCCGATCTGCTCGCTCGTGATGCCCATTTCTTGCAGGCGGGCCACCCGTTTGGCGTGGGTTTTGCTGCTGCCCAACGCACCCACGTAGAAGGCGGGGCTGTGCAGCACCACTTCCAGAGCGGGGTCGTCAATTTTGGGATCGTGGGTGAGCAAGGCGACGGCCGTTTCCGGCGTCACTTCCACCTCGGCAAACGCTTTCTTCGGCCAGGCCTGGATCAATTTGTCCACGTGCGGGAAGCGGGCTTCGCTGCCAAAAGCGCGGCGCGGGTCTATGACGATGGTCTGGAAGCCCAACACTTTGGCGTACTGCGTCAGGGCCACAGCAATATGCACGCCGCCTACCATGATCAGCGTGGGCGACGGCCGTACCGTGTCCACAAACACCTCTACCTCGTCTGTCAACTGTACCCGCTGCGGCGACTGCAATTTTTTCTCGGCGGCTAAAGCCAGCGCGTCCAGTTCGGGGCCAAACGTGCCAATGGCACGGCCGTCACGCGCCACCGTCAGCTTTTGCCCCACCATCCCCTCCGGCCCACGAATGATGGTGATGGACGCCCCCGCTTTGTCCTGGGTAATCAGGTCATGCATCAGGGCGTAGGCGTTGGCGTCCAACGCCTCGACAAAAATTTCAATCGTGCCGCCGCAGGCCAGCCCCACATCCCAGGCGGTCTCATCGGCCACGCCAAAATGGAGCAGCTTGGGACGGCCGTTTGTCAGCGCGGCCACCGCCTCTTCAAAGACCGCCCCCTCGACACAGCCGCCGGAGACAGAACCAGCCATACGGCCGTCGGGTGTCACCGCCATCTTAGCCCCCTCCTTGCGCGGCGCCGACCCCCACGTCTGCACCACCGTCGCCAGAGCAATGGGCTGATTCTCCGCCTGCCACTGGTTGATGTCGTTTATAACCTCTTGCATGATCTCAATGCCTTTGATTGTCATTCCGACGAGTCTTCGAGGAGGAATCCCGTTCGACTGGTTGCTATGTAGGGATTCCTCATTCCGCAGACTCCATTCGGAATGACAGGTAAATTGTTGCCGTCACCGATAAGATTTTACACCCACACGTGAGCACATGTCGAAGAGGGAACAGGTGGAACAACGCGGGATGCTGCCCTGGCAAATGTGTTTGCCAAAGGGAACCAGCAGCCGGTTGATTTCGATCCAATGCTTCTCTGGCAGTTTTTGTTCCAGGGCGGCCATCGTCTTTTCCGGGGTGCTGGCTTGCACATAGCCCCAACGGTTGCTGATACGATGCACGTGAATGTCTACGCTAATGAACGGTTGGCCGCAGGCGATGCCCAACGCCAGATGAGCGCATTTGGGGCCGACGCCTTTGAAGGAGAGCAGCAGTTCCCGGTCACAGGGCAGTTCGCCGCCAAAATCGGCGACGACTCGTTGGGCGATGGCCTGGATTTGCGGCGCTTTGCTCTCGGCAAAGCTGCTGTCGGCGATGAGAGTGGCAATTTCGGTCGGGGTGAGGGCGGCCATGTCATGCGCCGTGCGTGCCCGCGCAAACAGTTTGTGGGAGACAGGAATGCTCACTTCGTCGTAGGTGCGGATGGAGATAATGCAGGCGATCAACTGCTCGAATGGAGTGTTGTACCCCTCGTCGGCCAGTTGGAACATAGCAGCGGGTGGATACGGCCGTACCGCCTCCGCTACTCTCGCCATCACCACGTCAATCTCAAACTCAGGAGTTGTCATACCAGTTGAATCACCGCGTAGAGGTAGTTCTTCTCCAGCCAACTCAATTCAAATTCAGCCCGTGAAGCGACCTGTGGAAAACCAGAAAAGTTAGGATCATGCAGGTACACGGCCGTGTCATCCAAACCGACAATTACAACCGCATGATCCGTTTCCTCTTGCCAGTAGGAAAGTTGTCTGGTGTCTACGGCCGTGATAACGGGCAATCCTGCTGCCAAATGGGTTTGCACTGTCGCAAAATCACCTTCGGCAATGGCAATAGAAAGTCCCAATGCACCCAAGTTCTGCAAGTTCCGAAAAGGCGTGCCAATGGCATCTACTTTGAGCAATTGCCTCAGCTTTTTATAGCTGATGGGAATTTGCAGGTAATTGAGGAGCATCGCCGCACAGGCGGCCAGGCAGTCAGATTGATGTTTCTGTTGTTGGTGTGAAACGGGCAGCAAGTTCATTGGCGCGTTTCCGTATTTCTTCGATTTGTTCGCTGGTCAGAGGGAGCAGCTCACCGGTGTGGGCATTCACGTTAAGCGACCCAACCGTAGCCACTTCGCCAAACCCGCGCAACCGAAGGATCGCCGGAATGCGCCAGACAGAGGGTTCACCCAGAACGAGGACGGGTTCTCCGGCGACAACAAACAGAGCTACCTCCTGGGCAAAGTAGCCGTTAGCCTGCCGTCGGGCTATGTCTGGCGGGATGGTGATAACGCCCTGCAATCTGGTATCAACTGTTAATGGCCCTTCAACAGGCCATTCTTGGGCGTATTCATAAATGATTCGTACCATAATGATGGCAGTATAACATAGAAATTTAACGGTGGTTGATAAAAGCTGCCCCTTTGAGGGCAATGGGCTGGCGCTGGCGCTGGCGCGACGGCCGTTGCACCGCCGTCACGTTTTGCAAATGCAGAGCTAAATCTTCCAGGCTGGCGAGGTTGTGGACGGGCAGGAAGTCATCAATGTGGGGTAGGGCAGCCTGCATTCCCCGCGTCAGCGGCTCATACTGTGCCGAGCCGAGCAGGGGGTTGAGCCAGATGAGGCGGTGGCAGGTGCGGTGCAGCCGGGCAATCTCGTTGCGCAGCAGTTCCGGGTCGCCGCGATCCCAGCCGTCGCTGATGAGCAGTACAATCGCGCCGCGCCCCAAGACGCGCCGCCCCCAATCGTAGTTGAACGTTTTGAGCGATTCGCCGATGCGGGTGCCGCCGGCCCAATCATGCACCTGGCTGGCGACTTCGCTGATAGCGCGATCCAGGTCACGGCCGTGTAATTCCCTGGTAATGCGCGTTAGCCGGGTGCTAAAGACGAAGGATTCCACCTTTTGCGTCAGGCTTTCGGCCAGGCCGTAGGAAAAGTGCAGCAGCAGGCGGGTGTACTGTTCCATGCTGCCGGAAATGTCGGCGATGATGATGAGGGGGCGCGGTTTGAATTTGGGTTCGCGGGCGGGCCATTCCAGCAGTTCGCCACCGTAGCGCAGATTCTTACGCATGAGGCGGCGCAGGTCGGGCTGACGGCCGTAGCCGGCCCGCATCCGCCGTGTTTGCCGCAGACCCAGATCCCACACCATTTGCGCCATCAACCAGCGCACGGCCGTGAGTTCCTCTCTGGTCAGCGTGGCAAAATCTTTCTGGCGCAGCAGTTCCCGCTGGCTGTAGGTGCGGGTGATTTCGATGATCTCCTGTGTCTCGTCGTCACCTTCTTCGACGGCGCTGTCCCGCTCATTCTCGGCGGCGTTGCTCTCCGGCTGTGGCGGGGTGATTAAGGTTGGCGGCGGCTCCTCCGGGCGAAAACTATTCAAGTCCAGCCAGACCCCTTCGCCCGCCGGTTTGCGCCAGAACAGCTCAAACGCCTGATCAAACAGGGGCAGGTCATCATGGTCATGCACCAACAGACTGCGGGCCGTGAAGTAAAAGTCCGCCTTGTGGCCGATGGAGACATGATCCAGCGCCCGCACCAGGTCTACCATACGGCCAGGGTTCACATCCATGCCCAATGCCCGCAGCAAACGGCCGAATAAAATGAGGTTGTGGAGGAGGTTACCAGTTGTCATTTGTATTATCCAACAAAGCCCGGCGATTAAAATCTCGGCAACAAAAGGCGAAGTCGGCCTTCGCCGACTATTTCCAGCCGACGAAGGTCGGCTTTGCCTTTTGCAGGTGCAGATTTATCTGCTCTATCGCTGCGTCTCTGCGCCTCGGCGTTACAATTCGCCAGTAAAACCATTGCCATTTTGGGCCGCCCAGGCGGGGATGTCCAGCGCCGATTTCATAATGAAGCCGCTGGCGATTTCCTCAATGCGGTGGTTGGTGATGCTGTTGGCAATGGCGTCCATGATGCTGTCCGGTACCAGTTTGGTAGCCCAGGGTTTAGGCAGTTCAGCGGCTAATTCTAAGGAGTATTCCAGCCGGGTACGGTCGCCGTCGGGGTAAAAAATGGAGGTGCTACTGTAACGGCCGTAAGCCTCTGTCCGGTTAAACGATGATTTGGCCTTGACGGGTGTGCCCGCTTCCCGCGGCGTCAGGCGAATGGTGTAGCTGGTGGGGTCGACTTCTGCCTGCACATCACAATAAATCGCCACATCATAGGCATTCAACTCGCGGGAAACATAACAGACGCGCAGATGCTGTCCCCCAAATGCCTGCACGAACTGAATACGCGGCAGGTACGGCAGGATGCGGTAAATGTCCTGGTAAAAATGAAAGGCAGTGGTCACGGCCGTAGGCAGTGAAAATGTCAGTTGCGTTTTGCCGGAGATAGTGATCATTATCAAAAAATAGCCTCTCTCAACAGGCAGGTGAGGTGCTCATGGTACGGCCGTGCCCAACCCCACCCGCCGCAAGAGTTCATCTGTCCACACGGCCGTTTCTCCGGCCAACGGTATCTCCGGCGGTTGGGTATAGTCAAGGAGATAGCTATACCCAAATATGTCATATATGGTAGTTAATGCCGTTTGCAAGTGAATGACGGCGTCTTCATCTTCAGGCAGGAGCGGTACAGGAATGGTGGGGAGTGGGTCAGCCAATTGAATGGGCCAGACATCAGTTATCGGGCGCTTCTCCGCGCGACTCAAGAAGACAAAGTAAGGCGCGTCTGGCAACGGCCGTTGCATAGGCGCTCGTCGCCCACGCCGCAGCAAGTCAATTTCCAGCAGATGGGTACGGCTCTGCAAAATACGGGCCCGTTTTCTGATGTACTCGTCATAGCCTTCGCCGCGTTTATTCGTTGGGGACATCAACTCAATGGCCGTGACTAACTCCCGTTCAATCACGTCGCGGATTTCCAGGGAAGTAATGGGCACTTTTTCGGGAATCACGGTCGGAATCTGTAGCGGTAAGACGGCCGTTGCCGCCTCACCCGCGTATGTTGGCGCCGGTTCTCTTGTGTTCAGCACGCCAATATCCGGCACTGTCGCTCGTGGCACGATAGACAAATCAAGAGGATCGTCCATCACAAACCGGCGGACGGAGCGCACCACATATTTAGGCAACAACTGTGGCGCTAACTGGCGCGCTATCTCTTCAATGAAATTGGAATGGACACTCGTCCATTCTGTACCTTCCAGATAAGGGTCCATGCCGGGAAATGGTGATGGCATCTTATTCTCTCCCTGTCCTGCGAATAACTCAACACAACAGTCAATTGCGGCATATTATAACACACGGCCGTACCCCCTCCCTCAACCCGCCTGTCATAGGCAACAGCAATTCTCAGCTTGATTTACGGCGGCAGATAAATCTGCACCAACAAGAGGCAAAGTCGGCCTTCGCCGACTGGCGCCTAGCCCACGAAGGTGGGCTTTGCCTCTTGTTGCCGCGATTTTAATCGCCGGGCGTTGCCAAACTGAGAACTGCCAGTCATAGGCAAAGCGTCGTTTTCCCCCTGCCACATATTGGCCTAGAATACCGGGCTATGACAAACAAACAAGCGCGCATCTCGACCGTTTTGTTGCTGGCGCTGGCGGCGCTGGCGCTGCTGGGGCTGGGCGCGCTGCGGGCGCGGCAGGCTTACCTGACGCGCGGCATCCCACCCGGCCTGCCCGAACCCACCCGCCACGCCGGGGTCACGCCCGGCCTCAATGTCTACCTGAACCAGGTTGACAACGCCGAACGGGATGCCCAGCTGTCGCAAATTGCCGATTTGGGCATCCGCTATGTGAAGCAGCCGTTTTATTACAGCGAAGAGTTTGATTGGGCCGAGGCGGATCGGTTGGTCACGGCCGTCGCCCAACACCCCCTCACCCTCATCCCCCTGCTGGACGGCAACCCGCAAAACAGCTTCGCCCCACCGCCCATCGCCGACTTTGCCGCCTGGGCCGGTGAATTTGCCACCCGGTACGGCGACCAGGTGCAGCATTACATCATCTGGGACGAACCGAACCTGACCACGCACTGGGGCCACCAGCCGGTCAATCCCGCCGCCTATGCCGCCTTGCTCAACGCCGCCGCCCACGCCATCCGCGCCGCCGACGGCGACGCCGTGGTCGTGGCCGCGCCACTGGCCCCCACCATTGAAACCGGGCCGCAAAACCTGGCCGACCCCCTCTTTTTGCAGCAGTTGTACGAAGAAGGCGCGGCCGACGCTTTTGATGTGGTCGCCGCCAAACCGTATGGTTTCGCCACCCCGCCTACCAACCGCGACACCGACATCAGCCTGACCAACTTCAACCGCGCCATCCTGCTGCGCGAGGTGATGGAACGGAATGGCGACGGCCGTAAAGCAATTTGGGCGGGCAACTGGGGCTGGAACACGCTGCCGCCCGATTGGACGGGCAACCCCTCCATCTGGGGCGGGGTCACGGAAGTAGAGCAGGCCGAATATACGCTGGATGGCCTGAAACGGGCGCGGCAGGAATGGCCCTGGATGGGGCTGATGTTCCTGGAAAACTGGCAGCCAGACGCGCCGCCAGATGATCCGGCCTGGGGATTTAGCATTGCCGGACGGGATACGGCCGTTGAACTCGCCCATTTCCTGCAAGAACAAAACCCCGCGGTGGCCTGGCCCGGCTTTCATTTTGCCAGCCCGGACGACCCGGCGCAGGTTTACCAGGGCAACTGGGAATTTTCACCCGAATTTGGCGCGGACATTGGGCAGCAGCCGGATGAGCAACTACTGGGCGACCGGGTGACGTTTACCTTTTGGGGCACGGACGTAGGGCTGCGGGTGCGCCGCGCCAACTTCCGCGCCCGGCTGTATGTGACGGTAGACGGCCGTCCGGCCAATGCCCTGCCCCAGGATGAGCATGGGGCCACCCTCATCCTCACCGCCGCCGACCCGGCCGAGGATTATATCACCACCGAACTGGTGGCCACCGGGTTGGAGCCGCGTCTGCACACGCTGGAAGTGGTGGCCTCACGGGGTTGGGATCAATGGGCGCTGCATGGATTTAGCGTCGCTTACCATCCGCCAGACACGCTTGCACTGAGCGCAGCCGAAGTGGCCGTGACCCTCATGCGCTATCTGTTGGCGGGCACGGCCGTACTCAGTTTCATCCTCGCCCTCATTACCAGCCGCAAGGCCGATTGGCCGGGCTGGTTCCGCCAGACGCGCGCCCGCTACCGGCGGCTGGATGACGGCTGGCAACTGGCGCTGACCTGGGGTACGGCCGTGTTGGTGGGCCTTGGCGCCTGGCTCACCTGGGGCGAACAGGTAGGCAGCATCTATCGGCGGTTAGGCGACGGCGGCCAACTGGCGCTGACGGCCACCGCCGCCGCCATTTTTTACGTCTCGCCCGCTTTTTTGCTCATGGCCCTGGCGCTGCTCGCCCTCTTCATCCTCATCACCTTCCGCCCGGCGTGGGGGCTGGCGCTGGTGGCTCTCTGTTTCCCCTTCTACACCTACCCCGTCCTCAAACCCATCTTCCACTACCGCTTCTCCCCCGTAGAAATCTTCATGTTCGTCACCTTCTTTGCCTTTCTCGTCAATCGTATTGCGTATGCCGTTATCCGTAAAAGCCAGGCCATCTCCCTATCTCCAATCTCCAATCTCCAATCTCCAATCTCCGATCACGCATCACGCATCACGGACTATGCCGTCCTCACCTTCTTCCTCATCGCCACCGTCTCCCTCTTTTTCACGGCGCGGCTGGATGTGGCCACCAACGAATGGCGCATGGTGATTTTGGGGCCGGTGTTGTTTTATGTGGTGCTGCGGGGAATACGGCCGTCCGCCGGCGAACTATGGACGATTTGGGACGCCTTTGTATTGGGGGGACTGGTGGTGGCATTGGTTGGGCTGTGGCAGTATGGCTTTGACCGCGACAGCCTGATCACGGCCGAAGGTGGCCTGCTGCGTATCCGCGCTTTTTACGGTTCGCCCAATAACGTGGGGTTGTTTTTGGGGCGGGTGCTGCCGGTTTTAGCGGCGATGGCGTTGTTGGGGAGTGTAGAGAACGGCCGTCGTCGCTGGCTGTATACGGCCGCCTTGTTCCCCATCGGTCTGGCGGCGCTGCTCACCTTTAGTAAAGGGGCGCTGTTTTTGGGCATACCGGCGGCGTTGTTGTTTGTGTTCTGGCAGTGGCAGCGGGTTCACGGCCGTAAAACCTGGCCCTGGCTCATCCTCTTTGGTTCGTTGGGGGTGGTTGGTCTGGCGATTATTCAGAGCGTCCCGGCATTGGCAGGGCGGTTGGGCTTGTTTGGCGAGACCGGGCTGTTCCGGCTGAACCTGTGGCGGGCCAGCCTGAACATGATCCGTGACCATCCACTCTTTGGCGTGGGGCTGGACAACTTTTTGTATGCCTATCGCGGCCGTTACATCTTTGACGCCGCCTGGCGCGACCCCAACCTGAGCCATCCGCACAATCTGTTTCTCGATTTTGGTACCCGGTTGGGGCTGTTGGGGCTGGCCGCCGGGTTATGGATGCTGGCCATGCTGCCGGTGAATTTGTGGCGCAGCCGGGTGCGGTTGCCCCGCCAATGGCTGCCGTTGTGGGTGGGCATCGGCGCCGCTTTTGTGGATATGGTGGTGCATGGGCTGGTAGACCACAGCTTTTTCCTGGTAGACCTGGCGTTTGTGTTTTATCTGCTGCTGGGGACGGCCGTGTGGCTGAATGATAATGCTACGTGATGCGTGAGCAGAGATACTCTGACGCTTTACGTTTCACAGCATTCTATGATAACCAGGGTCATCTGCTGGCCGTCAGCCCCATCTGGCGAGCCGGCGATTACCAGCAGCCCACCACCCCGCTGCTGCAAAGCGGCACGGCCGTCCACGCCACGGCTACCCAGATGCGGGTGGGGTTGACGGCCGTGCTTGTTTGTGCGGGGCAGCGGATGGATGGTAGCGAATAAATGGATGGGGACACCCCTTCACCCCCTCACCTGCTCACCCACTCATGGGAGGGGTACGGCCGTTGTTCTACCTTTTCAAATGCCTTATACTCCCCTCATCTCTGATTGTGAGGAATACCCATGCTTGTTATTTCTAACCCACCTAAACTGGTCTACGATGAGTCAGGTCATTTGATTGAGGTCATATTGTCAGCCAATGATTATCGTGCTTATCTGCAAACAGTTGTTGCTGAATCGGATTGGGAATCATTGCCGGTTTATCTACAAGATGCCATTGACCAGATGTTAATTGATGAAGTACGCGCTGAAAAGGCATCTGCCGTTGATTTTGATGCCATCTTACACGGCAAGACGAATGGCATATGAGTTATCGCATTACGTTGACAGCAACGGCCGTGAAAGAGCGGGAGCGGCTGGACGCGCCCACACGGGAACGAATTGATCAGGCGGTTGGAAATTTGCGTGATACACCGCGGCCCTCCGGTGTGAAAAAGCTCTCTGGCAGCCAACGAGATTGGCGCATTCGTGTCGGTGATTACCGTATTCTGTATGAAATTGATGATCAGTCGGAACTCATAACGATCTGGCGCATTGCCCACCGTCGGCAAGCGTACCGCTAAGTGAGGGGCTGCCTGGTAATACCGGCCTGCTCTAGCGTGGCCTTCCGGTGGCTACGGCCGTCCCCCATCCCATAGAAATGCTGCCATCCTCATGCCACATGCGGGTCGGGTGTCAGCCATTTCCAGGTAGGCGCGGCCGTTGCCCTGGACAAAGGCTACCTGGTCTTTAGCGATGTGACCTTGAAGGCGTATCGCGATGCTGTTCCGGTCACGGCCGTAGACGATTGCCACCTGAACGCCCAGATAAACGGAAACGTGACGGCCGTACACTTCTATGGCCACCAGGGCAATCTGCTGGCCGTCAGCCCCATCTGGCAGGTCAGCGACTACCACCAGCCCACCACCTCGCTGCTGCAAAGTGGCACGGCCGTTGCCCCTCATCTGCTCCGCCCATTATGGGAGGGGGACGGCCGTGTGAAGAGATGAGACAAAGTGGGGTCTACGGCCGTACCGTTTGACGGCCGTGTGGTTGCGGGAAGAGGTAAATGAGTAAATAAATGGGTAATTGGGTAATTGAGAGCGCCAATTACCCAATTACTCAATTACCCACATATCCGCCAGCGCCAGGTAATGGTTGTATTTGCCGGGCAGGGTTTCGGCCCAATCAGGAGAGCGGGGGGCCAGGCGGGCGTTGGGGATGTTGTGCGCCAACTCGTACATGCTTTGGGTGAAGATGACCACCCAGAAGGTGAGGATGAGGGGGTAATAGGCCCAAATGCGGGCTACGGCCGTGTCATCTCGCCATCGTTCCGCCACCAGCCCGATTACCCATTCCCAGGTTGCCGTGGGCACATCCATGTAAGCAGCATGGGCCATCAGGTCGGCAATTTCCAGCGCCGGGTCGCCCCAACCACTGTTTTCCCAATCAACCGCCAGCCAGCCAGACGGCTGTCGCACAAAGTTGCGCGGGTTGGGGTCGCAGTGCAGCAGCACCAGTTGGGGTGCAGGGTGGTCTGGGAACGGCCGTTTTCCCAGATGAGCGAGCAGCGTTGTCACCGGTTCCATGAGGGCGTCTGGCGGCAGGGCGGCGGCGCGCTGCTGCAAATAGGCCAGCAGTTCGTGGGGATGGGAGGCAAAGAGTGTGGCAGGGGAGAGGGGCACGGCCGTATTTGATGGTTTTACACTTTGCACTGCCAATATATGATCCAACAGACTTTCCCATTCTGCTGGTGATTGTGGCGGCAACGGGTCAACCATGCCATCGAGCCAGGATTGGATAACGGCCTGACGGCCGTGATACCGCCCCTCCGCCAGCACAAATGGCACCGGGGCCAACACCAGACCCGCCTCTTGCAGCGCCCACAAGGTATGAAACTCACGGCTGGCGCGGCGGCGTTCATCCAATCGCGTAAATTTGACGGCGAAGGCTGTTTCATCGCGGCGGGTTTGGTACAGCAGATTGTTTTGGCCGCCCCAGATGGGCGCGATAAACCAATCCTGCCATTGCTGCGGCTCGTCTGGCTGCGCCCGGTGCAAATAATCGAGTAAGGGGGGGAAGTATCGCTTTTGTTGGGCGGTACAGAATTTGCTGAACTGCATATCCGTCATCCGTCATCCGTCATCCGATTACCGATTACCGATTACCGATTTTACTCTTCCCCTTCCAGGTAGCGTTTCAGGGCCACGGCCGTGTTATAGCGGGCGTCTTTAGCGATAAAGAGCAGGGTGATGCGGTCAGCGGGGGCTTCTTGGAAGAGGCGGGTCACGGCCGTGCTGTTGTCATCCAGTTCGTTGTAATAACTTTCCACGAATTTATCCCACTTCTCGCGGTCATCGCGGAACCACTTTTGCAGGCGTGGGCTGGGGGCAATTTCGCCCAGCCACAGGTCAACCCGCGCCGATTCCGTCGTCAGGCCCGGCGGCAACTGCCGGTCTACCAGCACGCGGAAACCATCGTCAGGCGTCGGCTCCAGGTAAATGGATTTGATGTGTAAGGTGATCATGGGTCTTGTGTTATGTGTCACGTGTCATGTGTCATGTGTCATGTGTCGGGTGGTCTGGTACCTCACGTGTGACACGTAGCAGCTCATTTTGTGGACGATAATTGTGCTGCCAATGCTTCCGGCGTGTTGACGGGCTGTTGGCAGATGAAGCGGCGGCAGACGTAGGCGGTGGCACGGCCGTCGCGCTGCTCCCTGTTGGCTAACAAAGGAATCGTGTCGCCGTTTTCACCAACGGCAACTACCAGGTGGGGCCGGTATTCGGCAAAGACGGTTTCGATGAGCGCCTGGGTATCGGGCGCGTCCGGTTGGCCGATGATGGCGACTTCTTGCGGTTCACCGGTGAGGAAGTTGGCGGCGATGAGCCATTGGGCGAAGGCGTTGGGGTGTTGCAGCATGGGGCCGTAGAGGGCGGACACGGCCGTTTCCGCCACATCCCCATACAACCCTTCGCCGGTGTACAGCCCCAGCCGCAACAATACCAACGCGGCCATCGCATTGCCGCTGGGGATGGCGTTGTCCTGCACATCTTTGGGACGGTGGAGCAATGCCTCGTGGTCGTCGGAGGTGTCAAAAAAGCCGCCATGTTCGGCGTCCAGGAAACGGGTGAGCATGGTATCCGCCAGTTCGCGCGCCCAGGTGAACCATTGCCCGTCAAAGGTGCTTTGGTAAAGCGCCAGCAGCCCGTCGGCCAGGAAGGCGTAATCTTCCAGATAGCCATTCAGGCGACCCAGGGGTTGGCCGGATTTCCAGGTGCGGTGGAGACGCCCATCCGCCGTGCGCATCTTTCGGTACAGGAATTGGGCGTTTTCGGTGGCCACGGCCGTGTAATCCTCCCGTTGCAGCGCCCGCCCCGCTTCGGCAAAGGCGGCCAGCATGAGTCCGTTCCAGGCGGTCAGCACTTTTTCATCCAGGCCAGGCGGGATGCGTTTGGCGCGGGCGGCAAATAGCTTTTGTTTGAGAGGGGTGAGGCGGGCTTCAAGCACGGTTGCCTCCAGCCCCATTTCCTGCGCCACCATCTCTGGCTCACGGGGGATGTGCAGGATGTTGACATCTTCCCAATTGCCATGTTCCGTCACGCCGTAGTAGGCCATGAACAGGTCAGCATCGTCGCCCAAGAGTTCGCGGATTTCAACGGCCGTCCACACGTAAAATTTGCCCTCTTCCCCTTCGCTGTCGGCGTCATAGCTGCTGTAAAAACCGCCACCGGGATGGCGCATCTCCCGCGCCACAAAGTCCAGCGTCTCCTCCACAATGCGCCGGTAGAGTGGTTTGCCGGTGATTTGCCAGGTGTGCAGATAGACGCGAGCCAATAGCGCATTGTCGTAAAGCATCTTTTCAAAGTGGGGTACCAGCCAGCGGACATCAGTGGAGTAACGGGCAAAACCGCCGCCTAGCTGGTCATAGATGCCACCATAGGCCATC
Organism: Chloroflexota bacterium; assembly: GCA_014584575.1. Taxonomy (GTDB): domain Bacteria; phylum Chloroflexota; class Anaerolineae; order Promineifilales; family Promineifilaceae; genus CAADGU01. Next base: position 112,707 of record JACTMP010000027.1, on the reverse strand, counting down.
TTTTGCAACGTAAGTTCGGCCATGTGCAGCGCCATGCCGTCGCCCGATTGCAGGTAGTGGCGCAGCAAAAATTCCAACGTCATGGAGGGCGGGAATTTGGGCGCGCCGCCAAAACCGCCCAGTTGTTTATCAAATTGGTTAAAGAGGGTGGATGCAGCGCGGCTGAACATGCCCCGCTCCAAAACGCCGGGCTGTTTTTCCAGGGAAATGGTGCGGCTGATATGCCCGCCAATATCATCCGCCTGTTTTTCTACCACTTCCCGCTCTGTCTGCCACACCTGGACGATGCGCTGTAACAATTGCATGAAGGAGATCATGCCATAGCGAGGCGTGGGCGGGAAGTAGGTGCCGCCGTAGAAGGGACGGCCGTCGGGCGTCAGGAACACCGTCATCGGCCACCCCCCCTGCCCGGTGATGGCTACCACAGCCTGCATGTAAATGCTGTCCAGGTCGGGGCGCTCCTCGCGGTCTACTTTGATGTTGATGAAGTGCTGGTTCATATACACGGCCGTGGCCTCATCTTCAAAACTTTCGTGGGCCATCACGTGGCACCAGTGGCAGGCGGCGTAGCCGATGCTGAGCAAGATCGGTTTGTCTTCAGCTTTGGCCTTTTGTAATGCTTCCTCGCCCCAGGGATACCAGGCCACCGGGTTATCGGCGTGTTGGCGCAGGTAGGGGCTGGTTTCGTGGATGAGTTGGTTTGTCATTTATATCCTCTTGAATTAACCACAGATTTTACGGATTGGACAGATTGATACGGATTTCTTTTTTCCGTTTGAATCTGTAACCTCCGTCCTATCGGTGGTTAATGACCGCTATTGGCAGGTCGGTGAATCTGGAAGGATAATAACTCAAATGAGGACGACACAAAAAAATCTCATGTTGGCCCGGTGGGCGGCCCGATTGGGCCTGGTGGCGCTGATTCTGGCGACGGCCGTGATTTATATGCCGCCGTTTATTCGCTCGTTTGTGGGGGATGATTACATTCAGTTTGATTATGTCAAGCGTTTTGTGATCGAACCGGCGACCATTCTCCAGGTTTTTAACCCCAATGCCGTGCCCTGGTATTTCCGCCCCACGCAAAATATCTGGTTCTGGCTGAACCGACTGATTTTGGGTTGGGAGCCGTTTGGGTATTACATTATTTTGCTCTGGTTTCATGCGCTGGCGGTGGCCTTGATGTACCGGGTGGCGCGGCAGTTCCGGTTGGGGGTGGCGGCGGCGTTGCTCACGGCCGTGCTCTTTGCCATTCACCCGCATTGGGTAGATGTGGTCACGTGGATCAGCAGTGTAGCCATTGTGATGGGGGTCATTTTTTCGCTGGCGGCGGTGAGCGGCATGATGGGGTATTTGCGACGGCCGTCTAACCCCCGCCTGCTCCTCGTTTTCTTCATCACCCTGCTGGCCCTGCTCACCCATGAGGAAACGGTGTTGTTGCCGCCGTTTTTGTTGTTATTGCTGATCATGTGGCGATTGGAGATTGGAGATTGGAGATTAAAGAGGGAACGCAAACAATCCCTAATCTCTAATCTCCAATCTCTGATCTCTCCCAAAGAATTACTGATATTTGGTCTATTGGCTTTCCTCACGGCCGTACTCATCTTCATCCAATTCACCCGCCCCAACCCTACCGTGCAAATTGGTGAGCGCACGTTGGCCGATTGGCTGGTCTACCTGCAATGGCCGGAAGTGGCCGAGTTTGTGTTGGTGACGGCTTATCGGTTTAGCTTTGTACATGGGGTGTTAGGATTGTCCGGGTTTGGCGCGAATTTGTTTGTGGCGGCGGTGGGTTTTGGGCTGGTGGTCTGGCTGTGGCAGGGGAATTGGGTGGTGCGGTACTGGCTGCTGTGGGCACTGGCGCATCTGTTTTTTATCTATTGGGCATTGTGGTCACAGTTGCCCAATTTGTATGCCGGGCGGCACATTTACCAGGCGGGGATCGGGCTGGCGCTGGCGATTGGGGGGACGGTGCAGATGATTTTTAACGCAAAGGGGCAAAGGCGCAAAGGGGGGAAAGGGAGAAGGAAGAAGGGAGAAAGGAGATGGGGTTGGGAACGGGTGGTGTTGGTTGTGGTGGGGGTTTTGCTCACGGCCGTGCTCATCCACCATCTCCGCGAAATCCGGGTGTCACAGCGGGCCTGGCTGGCCAATGTGACCGAGGAAGAAGAGGCCAAAACGCAGCTTTCTGACCTGCTACCGGCGCTTTCACCGGAGGCGCACATCTTTTCCTTCCGCTTTCCCATCTTGCCGGACTTCACGCGCAGCGTGATGCAGGTGTGGTATGACGTCTGGCTGGAACGGCCCGGTGGCAGCCTGAAACATCTGGCGGCACACGGCCGTGCCGACCCCACCTTCATCGTCCTGGATTACGACAACGGGCAGGTCTATAACCTGATGCCCGAACTGGCTGAAAACGAAGAGACACTCTTTTTGTGGGTGGATCAGGTGGAGCAGATGAAAGTGGTCGCGGCGGAAAACGGCCGCCGCCTGGCTATCCCCATCACCCCCACACCAGGCGAATGGCCGGGGCACAAGTACGCGGTGAATGTGACGGAGGGGCTGGTTTTGCAAACGGCCGTGCTTGCCCAACCGGACATCGCCTATCGGTTACGGCTGGATGGGGACACGCTGTTTGAACAGGAGGCATTATCCGCCGATAGCCCGGCTGTTTGGGTGGATGTGACCATACCGTTGGCTGACCGCTTGGGTGAACGAGTGGAGGTGTGGTTGGAGGCAACGGCCGTGAATGAAACCGATCAACTCGCCTATTGGGCTAATCCCCGCCTGGTTCGGTAAGGGGATGTTATTGGCTTTGTTGCGATACTACGTCCGTGACCGTACCAGTTGCAGTAGTTGGGGAATTTCTCGCCCACCGACCAATGTATGCAGCAGCACGTAAACGGCCGTACCCACCACCGCCGCCACACCCAGATAGAGTACCTGAACGAGTACATTGGTGACGCCGGTAAGGTCGGCGGTTACGGCCGTCAGCGGCGCTATCCAACCCAGCGCCAGAATCACTAACGCCATGCCACCTGTGGCCAGCAAGGCGCGCCCACCGGTCGCCGCCAATTCTCGTTCCCCCAGGTAGCCCAGTTCACGCCGGTTGAGCCAGTAGAGCAGGCTCGCCAGGAAGGTAAAGGCCAGGGTGCTGGCCACGGCCAACCCCACCACACCCCATCTTGTCACCAGCAAATAAGCAAAGGTCACATTCACTACCAGCCAGCCCAGGTAAGCAAACATGGGGGTACGGGTGTTGTGCCGGGCATAAAAAAGACGGGCCACAATTTCATTCGCCGCCTCGCTTACCAGCCGGATGCTAAAGACAAGCAGTACGGCAAAGATGAGGGTCGTCGCTTCGGGCGCAAACAGGAGTGATAGCGCCGGCCGCCCCAGCAGCACCATCAGCGCCGCCGCGGGGATGGTGAGAAAGAGGATGATGCGCAACGTATTCACGGCCGTGCGCTTCAATCCCTCCATATCGCCGCTGTTATATAACTCGGCCAGCGTGGGGAAAACGACAATGGCAACGGCCGTACCCAATAACGTCTCCGGGAACTGCATGAAAGTATAGCCATAAAAATAACCGGAGGTGCTGCCTTCCGGCAGTTGCGAGGTCAGCCGAATAATGAACAAGTCGGCCAGTTGAATGACGCCCAGGGTGACAATACGTGGCCCCATCAGGCGAATGATCTCTTGCACACCGGCCATCTGCATCGCCAGCGCCGGGCGGTAGCCGATTTTGTATTTCAGCAGCGCCGGAACCTGGATCAGGATGTGCAGCACCCCACCTAAAACGGTACCCCAGGCCAGACCCATCACCCCCATTTCCGGCACGAGGAAAAACAGGCCAAAAACGTAGCCAATGTCCAGCGCCACCGGCGCTAAAGCAGGCAAAGCAAAATGCTGGTGGGCATTGAGAATGCTGCTGAGGACGCCGCTGATGCCAAAGAGGGTAGTCTGGATGAGGATGACGCGCATGAGCACGGCCGTTAGCTGCTGCTGCTCTGGCGTAAAACCGGGGACTAATAGCTGGCTGGTGATCCAGGGGGCCAACAGCGCCGCCACCAGGCAAATGCCACCCAAGACCACTAACACCAGCGTCAGGATGGTATTTGCCAGCCGTGCCGCTTCCCGGCTGCGGGCGCTGGTGAGATATTGCGAGTAAACGGGGATAAAGGCCGCCGCCAATGCTCCCCCTGCAATCAACGTAAAAAACAGTTCCGGCAGTTGGTTGGCGGCCACAAAAGCATCATAATCGGGTGATGTGCCAAACGTATTGGCAACCAGCAATAGCCGCACAAATCCTGTTATTTTGCCCAGACCAAAGAGAAAAATGACGATGAGCGAGGAAGTGAGCAAGTGCCGGGCACGATTCATGCGGCGATTGTACTGGATTGGGGCCAGCCAGCAAAAAAGAGACGGCCGGGTTACGGCCGTCTCTCTACACTATCAGGCGGGCGCAAGCCAGTAGGTCTGGTATGGCTCCAGGTTGATGTCTTGCCAGGGATTGAGAAATTGCTCTTCCAGGCGATTGCTGAGCAGGCCGCCAAAACCCAATTCTTGCAACCGGGTACGGCTGACCGTCTGGTGCTGTTCGCTGAAGTTTGCCAGGATGAGCAAACGGCCGTAGGCACTCTCCCTCACCAGCCCCAACACCTGATCATTGTGTGTCCAGACGGGGGTCACGGCCGTGCGTGCGTGCAGCACCAGCGTTCGTTTCCGGGCCGCCACAAGCTGCCGTATGCCCTGAAACAGCCGCCCGGTAATCGTCTGCCAGTTGTGCCGTTCGGCCGCCTTCTCCCAATCCATATGAGGCCGGTGAATCCAGCGGCTATCTGCCGCCAGATCGGGATCATCCACATAGCCCCGGTCATTCAGTAGACCAATCTCATCTCCCATGTAGATGAGCGGGATGCCGCCAAAGGCAAAGATGACGCTGTACAGCAGCAAAACGCGGCGCAGGGCTTGTTCGGCTGCGCCCCAATTTTCCTTTTCGATAGCCACTTCCAGCCCGGCGAGGGAGGCACAAGAACCATTAACCCGGCGGTCATTGGTTTTGGGGTTAAACTGGAAGGTCGTGCCCCGCGCAAACGTCCCGGCAAAACGGCCCGTGTAAAAGTCACTCAAAAAGGCGCGATGAGCAAAACCATCCAGCCCTACGCCAGCCGCATCCTCCTCGGTAATGGCCCAGCCAATATCATCATGGCAGCGGACGTATGTGACCCAGGCGGTGCGCGCCGGGATACGCGGCATCTTTTGCAGCACATGGGTAGCCAACACCACCTTGCGCTCCGCCAGGGCGCTCCACAATGTGACCATCAACACGTTGTGGTAGGCAATTTCACACTCTTTGTCCGTCGCTTCGCCCACACCCAGGTAGGGCACCAGTTTCGGTGGGGGGACGATGGCTTCCGCCTTGAGCAGCAGGCCGGGAGCGGCGAAACGGCTGAGAGCGCGGAATGCTTGCAGGATGGCATGTGCCTCCGGTTGGTTCTCACAATCCGTGCCCAGCCGCTTCCACATGAAGGCTACCGCATCCAGCCGCAGCAGTTCCACCCCCTGGTTTGCCAGAAAAAGCATGATGTCCAGCATTTCGGCAAAAACGGCGGGGTTGGCATAGTTCAAATCCCACTGGAATTCATTGAACGTTGTCCAGACCCATTGGTTGATCTGTTCATAGTAGGTGAAACTGCCAGACTTGAATTCGGGGAAGATTTCGCGCACGTTTTTTTCGTATTCATCCGGCAGGCTGCGGTCGGGGAACATCAGGTAGTACGCCTGGTAATCGGGGTCGCCTTGCAGGGCTGCCTGCGCCCACGCATGTTCTTTGGCGGTATGGTTGCACACCAGGTCTATACACAGGCTGATGCCATTGTGGCGCAATTGTGTGGCCAGTTCGGCCAGATCGGCCATTGTGCCCAGGTCGTCGCGCACCTGGCGGTAATCCATAACGGCGTAACCGCCATCGTTGGCGCCGGAGCGCGGTTTGAGCAGGGGCATCAGATGAAGATAGGTGACGCCGAGTTCTTTGAGGTAGGGGATTTTTTCCCGGACGCCGAGCAGGTCTTGGGCGAAGCGTTCGGTGTAAGCCACGTAGCCGATCATGTCGGGGCGTTGGAACCAGTCTGGCTGGTGGACGCGCTGGAGGTCAAGATGGCGCAGGTCAGACGGCCGTGCCGCATACGCTTTGGCCGTGATTTCCAGAAAGCGCCCCAGCCAGGTCTCAAAGTCAGGGCGACTGCCATACAGGAGGCGCAACGGCCGTAACACATCCTCCCACCCCTGTTCCAGCCGCAACTGAAAAATCTCTTGCTCCAAAGGTTCTAACAGCCGCAGAGGGCCTTGTTCTAAGGTTTTTGTTATTGTGTCCAAACTTGTTCTTTTGGGGAAATTAGGAGCTTGAGAGATTGGGAGATTAAGAGATTGAGAGATTCAATCTCCAAATCTCCTAATCTCCCAATCTCAAACATTAACACGCGGCAGGGCGATGAAAAATTCACTGCCCAGTCCTTCTACACTCTCGGCCCAGATACGGCCGTCATTCAATTCCACCAATTCTTTGGCAATGGCCAACCCCAGACCCATACCCTCATAGCTGCGCCGCAGCGCCGATTCCACCTGGTAAAAACGGCGGAAGATACGGCCTAACTGGTTTTCGGGAATGCCCACACCGGTATCTTGAATGCGGAACCAGACCTCTGAGCCTTGTGGCTGCACGGCGATTAGAATGCTGCCACCTTGCGGCGTAAATTTGACGGCATTATCTAGCAGGTTGCCCAATACAACCTCGATCATGGCGCGATCAACCTGCACAGGGATAGGCGTCCCAGGTAGTTTGACGTTGATGGTTTGTTGTTTGGCCACGGCCGTTTCGTCGGCATGGGCCTGCATATCGCGCACAATTTCCACAAAGTCCACTTTTTCGCGGTGTACGGCCGTTTCCCCCGCATCCACGTAGCGCAAATTGAGCATATCTTGAATGAGGGTACGCAGGTGAACGGCGGCGCTCAACACGCTGTCCATCTGCACGGCCATTTCCGGGCTGGCTTCATCCCGCAAAAAGGAGACATACCCCAAAATCACCGACAGTGGCGTGCGCAGTTCGTGTGACGCGATGGCGATAAAATTGGTTTTCAGTTCGTCCAATTCTGCCAGTTCATTATTCGCTTTTTCGAGTTCCTGGATAAGGCGCGCCTTTTCCACGGCCACCCCAGCAATATCGGCCAGCACCGTTAAGGTCTCGAAATCTTCACGGGCAAAGTGGGGCGCACCCAGCTTGTTGATGGCCTCCAAGACACCGACCGGTTCTTTGTTGCCATTACGCATAGGTACACCCAGAATGGATTTTGTTTGAAAATCTATGGCCTGGTCTATGTTTTTGTTCCACCGGGGGTCATTAGACACATCCTGAATATACATGGGCCGGTTTGCTTTTACAATGGCGCCGGCAATGCTGTTATCCAGCGAAACTGGAATGTTAGCCATCGTGGCCGGAATGGGGTTGGAAGAAGCGGTAAATAAGAGTTGACGAGTACGGGGATCCAGCAAAAAGATAGAAGCAGCCTCGGCCGAGGTTAACTCGGCAGCCTCTTTAATGATGGTAGACAGGAGTTGATCCAGGTGCGTTTCCGAGTTCAGGATGCGGCTGATTTCCACCATACGAACCAACCGCCGATTATCAAGTTGGGGAAGGAAACCTGTTGTCATGAGTTATGCCTCTGATACTGCTAGTGGGCAGAGTGGTTATAAGTTAACGGTAGCTCGTATGATACGGTATGCAGGCAGCTTAGACAACTTTATATTCCCGCTGCGCGAGCCCTTAAGCTCCGCTTGAGCTAACCACAAACTAACCTTAAAGGCGCGGCCTCACGATTCGGGTATGCTGCTGTCAGTATTGGTAGTCACATTCTCAAAGGAAACGGGTCATAGCACCCCCTTTGAGAATGTGAAATTTAAACCGGAGGTGATGGCTGACGTATAATCGCACAGTATTGTTAGTGACCTGGGGAGTTGCAGACATCATCCTCCGGTTTACGTGAAGACGACACACATTCACACACTTTTTTGATGTCATCTGTCCGTTGAGAGTAGAACTATCTCTTGGGCAGGAGCCGATTGATTGAAGTTCGTTGAATTTGAATTCCTCCTCCTACACACAGTAAACGGCCGTCACCATCCCCGGTGACGGCCGTTTACTTTACCCCTAAAAACTTTTACTGTTTTCTTTATCAGCAAACGGCCGTCCTCGTTATATAATGCAGACCTGACATATTGCCCACTCCCTGTCAGGTCTTGAAAAAGCGCATGAAAAAAGTTCTCATCATCCTCAGCCTGGTCATCCCCATTAGCCTGCTCATTTTGTTTTGGCTGTTTCCCGAATCAGACCCGATGTGGCACCAGCCGCTGCTCCATTTTTATCTGGTCACGTTTTTTACGTTTGCGGCGGTGGTGGTGGCGGTGTTCACGGCCGTCTCCCTGAGTGAAACCAGCCGCCCACGCCATCAACTGTTGGCAACGGCGTTTGCCGCCATGGGTGCGCTCTTTTTTGTGCATGGGGTCACCACCCCCCAGGCCATCATTTTCACCGCGAATCCTGGTATTCGTTGGGCTGCCTGGCTGACGCTGTTTGTGGGGGGGCTGATTTTTGCCCTGGCGGCGCTGGACACACCGCAACGGCCGTTACGCCTGCGCTCCCTACACATCATCAACCTGGCATTGGTGCTGTTTTGTGGTGGTTTTTATCTCATCGTCGCCTTTACCCCTGGCTGGCTGACGTTTATTGACGAACAAGCCGCACCCTGGCATAAAACGGTGGTGGCGTTGGCAACCTTTGGCTTCTGGCTTTTTGCCACCTTGCGATTAACACTTACCTGGCGGCAAACAGACGGCCGTGTGGATGGCACGATGGTTCTGATTGCCGCCTGGCTAACCATTGGCACGATCAGCCTGCATGGATTCCCCATCTGGCATTGGAGTTGGTGGCTGTACCATGTTTTCTTGCTGCTGGGGGTGATCACGGCCGTCACCGTCCTCGTGCTGGAATATGAGCAACTGCGCCGCTTCCGCCTGACCTATTACTACGCCGCCATCGGCCTGATTCTCACCGCCGGCATGGCGCTGTTGGCTTCGCACCTCTTTTCGCGTCTGGTAGAGGGGTATCTGGTGCATCAGATTGCCGAGTCGGAAATGATCACGGCCGTCGTCCGCGCACGGCTCAATGGGCTGTTAGCGGCCGGTTTTTCCATGGGGCTGCTTTATCTGCTCATGCTTATTGTGGTGAATCGTGCTGACCGGCTGATTACCGAACGCAATAACCAACTGGCGCGGGCCTATGCCGATTTGCAAGCCGCCGAAGCGATGAGGGATGACCTGACGGATATGGTGGTTCACGATCTGCGCTCTCCGCTAACCTCGATCAAACTCAGTCTTGAACTGCTAGACAGAAGCCAGGCTGATCCTGAAAAAGACCAACAGTTGCTTACACGCTCCAAAACGGCCGTCACCCACATGATGGGCCTGATCAACCAACTGCTGGATGTGGCCCGGCTGGAAACAGGCCAACTTGAACTCAATCGGGAACCGGTGCAAATTTCCCAACTGCTGCAAGAAAAAGCCGTCCTTTTTGCCCCACAAACGGAAAGCAACCAGAAACAAATTGAAGTACAAACCGGCGATAGCCTGCCAATGGTTACGGCCGACGGCGAATTGATTGGCCGTGTGTTGGAAAACTTAATCGGCAACGCCCTGAAATATACGGAGCACGGTGGGCACATCTGGCTCACGGCCGTGCCCCACAACGACAGCCTCACCATCCAGGTGCGTGACGACGGCGAAGGCATTGCCCCCACCGCCGCCGCCCACATCTTCGACAAGTTCTACCAGGTGAAAGACGAAAGTGGCAAACCGCTGCGGCGCGGCACCGGCCTGGGGTTGACCTTTTGCAAACTGGTGGTGGAAGCCCATCACGGCCATATCTGGGTCGAAAGCGCCCCCGGCCAGGGCAGCGCCTTCTTCTTCACCCTCCCCATCATCCCTGACTGGCAACAATAAAAAACCCCCCTATAATCTTTGCCAATGGCATCACAAAACAAGCCCCAAAGCGATCCCCAATTGCTCTGGCGCAGCATGGGGTATCTACGGCCGTACAGCCAACTCCAATTCGGCATCTACGGCACAATGGTTCTCATCAACTTAATCAACGTCTTCGCACCACAGCTTATCCGCTGGGGAATTGACGACGGCATTTATGGCGGTGACCTGGCGCTGTTGGGCCGGGCGACAGGACTGCTGCTGGCCATCACCCTGGTCAAGGGCGTCTTCATCTACTACCAGGGGCAATGGACTGAACTGGCCTCGCAAAACGTGGCCTATGACCTGCGCCACGAACTGCTGCAAAAGCTCTCTACCCTCTCCTTCTCCTTCCACGACCGCAGCGAAAGTGGGCAAATCCTCTCCCGCGCCATGCAAGACGTAGAGCGCATCCGCTTCCTGACGGGGCGGGCCATTTTGCGGCTGGTGGAAGGGAGCATGTTGATCTTGTTCACGGCCGTCATCTTGCTCTGGATGAACCCCATCCTGGGTTTCCTCATCCTGCTCACCCTGCCCCTGCTCATGCACCGCGCCTACCGTTTTGGGCGACAGTTCCGCCCCCTCTCATTCAAAATTCAAGACCAATTGGGCAACCTCACCACACAGCTAGAACAAAACCTGCGTGGCGCCCGCATCGTCAAAGCATTCGCCCAGGAACAGGCGGAAATGAAGCGATTTGACGCCGAAAACGAACACTGGTTTACCCTCTCCGCCGAATCCGCTCGCGTACAGGCTATCCAGGCCCCCATGCTGGACATGATTGCCAATTGGGGTACCGTCTTCATTTTCTGGTACGGCGGCTGGCTGGTGATTCAGGGGCAGCTTACATTGGGCGAATTGGTCGCCTTCACCACCTACCTGGCTATGCTGGTACGTCCCATTCGCCTCATGGGGCGCATTGTGCCCATCCTGGCCGTCGCCTCCTCCGCCGCCGAACGCATCTTCGCCATCCTGGATGCGCCGGTAGAAATCGCCGATGACCCGACGGCCGTGCCCCTGCCCCGCCTGCAAGGGCAGGTGCAATTTGACGACGTTTCCTTCGCTTACCAGGGCGACCGTTCCGTGTTACACCATGTCACCTTTACGGCCGAACCGGGCCAGATGGTTGCCCTCATCGGTGCCACCGGCTCCGGAAAATCCACCATCATCAACCTGCTGGCCCGTTTCTACGAACCATCATCGGGGTGCATTACGGTAGACGGCCGTGACATCCAACAAGCCACCATCCACTCCCTGCGCAGCCAGATCGGCTTCGTCATGCAAGACACGCTGCTCTTCGCCGCCACCATCCGCGACAACATCACCTTTGGCCGCCCGGACGCCAGCGAAGCGGAGATCATCCAGGCCGCCAAAGACGCCCAGGCGCACGACTTCATCATGGCCACGCCCAACGGCTACGATACCTACGTCGGCGAACGGGGCATCACCCTCTCCGGTGGGCAGAAGCAGCGGTTAGCCATCGCCCGCGCCCTGCTCACCGACCCGCGCATCCTCATTCTGGACGACGCCACCGCCAGCGTAGACACGCAAACGGAACGGCTCATCCAGCAGGCGTTGGAACGGCTGATGGCCGGCCGCACCACCTTCGTCATTGCCCACCGCCTGAGTACCGTGCAGCGCGCCGACCTGATTCTGCTGCTGGCACACGGCCGTATCGCCGCCCAGGGAACCCACAACACCCTGCTCGCCACCTCCCCCCTCTACCGGCAAATCTGCGCCACGCAGATGCAAGTAGAAGAAGAAATGGGGTGATCGTAGATTATGCAGTTCCAGTAAATCGCTTCACCAGAGGAGTTCGCATCCTCAGATGCGAACGGTTGGGCATCTGAGGATGCCCAACTCCTCAATTTCTTGTCCTGAGCTAATCGAAGGATTTCACAGATTTTCTTATCTGCGTAATCTGCGCAATCTTTGATTTTTTATGGAGAAAATGAACGCATGAGTTTTAGTTTCAGTCCCGGCATCGGCCCCCGCAGCGCCATTGAACAGTTTGGGCAGGAACCAAAGGACGGCCGTTACTTTGACAAGGGTGTGGTGAAGGGGATGCTGGTCTTTGTACGGCCGTATCGCCGCAAAATGCTCGCCGCCATCCTCTTCATGCTCTTTGCCACCGGCTTTACCCTGCTCACCCCCTACCTGATCAAAATTGCCATTGACGAACACATCGCCATTGGCGACACCGCCGGGCTGACGCGCCTGGCAATTATCATTGCCGTCTGTTACCTGGGGCTGTACATCACCACCGCCGGGCAGGAGTATTACCTGGGCTGGGTCTCGCAGCGGGTGCTGGCGGATGTACGCGCCACCCTGTTTGCCCATTTGCAGCGCCTCTCCCTCAGCTACCACGACCGCACCATTATCGGCGTCACCGTCTCCCGCGTCATCAACGACGTGGCCGCCATCAACGACCTGCTGACGCAGGGCCTCATCACCCTCATCGGCGATTTGCTGGTGTTGGTGGGCATCATCGCCATCATGCTCTCCATGAGTCCGCAGTTGGCGCTGTACACCTTTGCCGTACTGCCGCTGATGGTACTGGCAACCATCTGGTTTTCGCGCAGCGCCCAGGGCGTCTTCCGCCTCACGCGCAAACGGGTAGCGGCACTGGTGGGTAATCTGGCCGAAAACATCAACGGGATGCGGGTGATCCAGGCGTTTGCCCAGGAAACGGCCGTGGAAAACCAGTTCGACGAGGTCAACGACGCCAACCGCCGCGCCCACGTGGAAGCGATGCGGCTCTCATTCATTTTTCTACCGACGATTGAGTTTTTGGGGGTGCTGGCGACGGCCGTTGTCCTCTACTTTGGCGGGCGGGCGGTAGCCGCCGACCAGGTGACGCTGGGCATCATGGTCGCCTTCATCGCCTATGTCACCCGCTTTTTCCAGCCCATCCAGGAACTCAGCCGCATCTACACTACCATGCAGTCCGCCATGGCCGGCGGGGAGCAAGTGCTCAAACTGCTGGCCACCCAACCTGATGTAGTAGATGCCCCCGACGCCGCCGAAATGCCCGCCGTGACCGGCGCGATTGAACTCGAAAACGTCTCCTTTCGCTACCGCGCCGACAGCCCGGAGATTTTGCACGACGTTTCGCTCTCCATCGCCCCAGGACAGACGGTGGCCCTGGTGGGGCCAACGGGGGCCGGCAAAACTACCATCGCCAATCTCATCGCCCGTTTTTATGATGCCAGCGACGGCCGTGTCACCATTGATGGCCTGGATGTGCGCACCGTAACCCAGGCTTCCCTGCACCGGCAGTTTGGCCTGGTGCCGCAAGACCCGTTCCTCTTTGCGGGCAGCATCGCCGACAACATCCGCTTTGGCCGGGCCGAAGCAACACTGGAGGAAGTGCAAGCCGCCGCCGCACTGGCAAACGCCGCCGAATTCATCGCCGCGCTGCCCGATGGGTATGACACCAAAATTCTGGAGGGGGCAGTGAATTTGTCGGTGGGGCAGCGGCAATTGCTGTGCATTGCCCGCGCTGCGTTGGTGAACCCGCGCATCCTGATGCTGGACGAGGCCACTGCCAGCGTGGACACGGTGACGGAGGTGTTGATCCAGCAGGCATTGGAGCGATTGATGCACGGCCGTACCGCCATCGTCATCGCCCACCGGCTGAGCACCATTCGCAATGCGGATGTGATTTGTGTGTTGGCAGACGGCCGTATCGTGGAACAAGGCAACCACGATGAGTTAATGGCTCAATCTGGCCTCTACCGTGACTTGTACCAGCGGCAGTACGGGGGGAATGGGAATGTGTGAGCCGTAATCCGTGAACCGTAATCAGACTACAGATCACGGATAACGGGTTACGTTCACAGGGCCAGCAACCCCAGCCGCGTGGCGCGGACGACGGCATCGGTGCGGCTTTGGGCGTTTAGTTTGCCCATGATGGCGTTGACGTGAAATTTGACGGTATGTTCGCTGACGTGAAGCTGGCGGGCAATGGCCTTGTTGGTCAGCCCTTCGGCCAGCAGGTGCAGCACTTCCGTTTCGCGGGGGGTGAGGGGTTGGGGCACGGCCGTGACTATTTCCCTTTCTCGTTCATTTCCTGGCAGCAATAGCACGGCCAGGTCATTGTCCAGAACGGTGAGGTTGTGAACGGCCGTGTGCGCCGCCGCCGCCAGCGTCATCCCATCACATTCCCTGGTCAGCAGCGCCCGTATTCCCCCCTCCCAAAACAAACGAATAAGCCCTGCATCCGGCAGGAATGTAGGCAAAAGGGCAACCACCGGTATCTCTTGTTCTACCCAATCCGGTAACTGCTCGATTAACTCCCAGCCAACATCCCAGACAATCACGTCTGTCCGTTGGGCATCGGTCAACTCATCATGCACGTCGGCGCTGTTAATCTGGCTGATGACCACACACCCTGGCTCATTTGCCAGCATCAGGCTCAATCCGGCGCGCGCCAGGGGGTCATCCGCCACAATCAGAAGTCGTAGATCCACCATAGGCGATTATATTATGGGTTTTTTCTATAACTTGCATCAGAAATTTCCACCATATGCGACTTTAGTGCTATTGATTCACAACAATTCCCATGTTAGACTACGCTCATCTTATCAATCCACTATTTATGAATGGAGGTATTTAGAAATGTTGTTTTTACACCGTGAAGATGGACAAGGTTTGGTAGAGTATGCGCTGGTATTGGTACTGGTCGCTGTGGTCGTCATTGCAATCCTCACCCTGCTCGGCCCGCAGATTGGTAACGTTTTCAGCCGTATCACCAACGGTCTGCAGTAAACCTGTTCCGCACTCATTAGTGAAAAAAGCCCTATCGAATGATAGGGCTTTTTTTTTGCCAGCTTTGCCAGACGTTTGCAAAAGAAGTAAATCTTACAGTTCATCTGACCACATTCATGGGGATATACGACCTTAGTGCTATTGATTTTGAAGTTGATCCCGATTAGACTAGGCACTATCTTATTAATCTATTCATAAATGGAGGTATTTAGAAATGTTGTTTTTACACCGTGAAGATGGACAAGGTTTGGTAGAGTACGCGCTGGTATTGGTGCTGGTCGCCGTGGTCGTTATCGCAATCCTCACCCTGCTCGGCCCGCAGATTGGTAACGTTTTCAGCCGTATCACCAACGGTCTACAGTAAACCTGTTTCACACTCATTAGTGAAAATAGCCCTATCATTCGATAGGGCTATTTTTTTGCTTGCTGCCGGTATCTTTGTTAGATTACGGTCATGTTAACCCCAAGCTCTGGACAAGAATCTACACGTCAGCGTCTTACGGTGACGCTTTTTGTTGGTCAAAGTCTGTTTGCGGCGGCGATGATTGCCACCTTTACGCTGATGGCCATTGTAGCTGCCGATCTGAGCGGTAGTGATGCGATGGCCGGTATTCCCAGTACGTTGACTCTGCTGGGGCGGGCGGCGGCGGCTTACCCCATTGGGCTGCTGCTGGATCGGGCGGGACGGCGGATTGGCCTGTCAGCCGGGTTTGGATTGGGGGTGGTGGGCAGCATAACGGCCGTTTACGCTATCGGTGTCGGTTCTTTTGCTCTGTTTTGTGTGGGGGCCATCCTCATGGGCATGGGGCGGGCAGGCAGCGACCAGAGCCGTTACATTGCCGCCGAAATCTATGTGGCCGACAGGCGGGCCAAAGTCATTGGGTTGCTGGTATTTGCCGGGACGGTGGGCGCGGTTTTGGGGCCGGCGCTGGTGGCCCCTTCCCAGGCGGCGGCAGTGACGAGCGGGTTTGCCGCTGCGACCGGGCCGTTTCTGGTGGGTATTGGCCTGTATGCGTTGGGATTGGTGATCACGATGTTGTTTTTGCGCCCAGACCCAAAGGAGATTGGCGCGGCCATTGAGGTGGAAGAACAACAAGCGACGATCCAGGTTCCGGCACGGCCGTTAGCCAACATTTTCCAACAGCCGGCGATTATCCTGGCTGTGGCTGCCCTCACGATTGGTCAGTTGGTGATGGCGATGTTGATGGTGATTACGCCTCTCCATATGAGCCATCACGCCCACGAAGCGGGGCCTATCTCTTTTGTTATTAGCGCCCATACGTTTGGCATGTTTGCCTTGTCTGGCGTAACCGGCTGGTTGATTGACCGTTACGGCCGTGTCCCCTTGATTGTGGCCGGCGGTTTTGTCTTGATCCTCGCCAGCATGTTAACGCCATTGTCTACGGCCGTGCTGCCATTAGCCATCGCCCTCTTTTTGTTGGGCTTGGGCTGGAATTTTTGTTTTATTGCCGGGTCGTCTCTGCTCACTGATTCGCTGGCTGCCCGCGAACGGCCACGTGCTCAGGGCGCCAGTGAAATGCTGGTGGCGTCGGCGGCCGGTGTGGCCGGATTGGCGACAGGTGTACTATTTGAGCGTGCGGGCATGACGGCCGTGAGTGGGGTGGGATTGTTATTCTCCGTTAGTTTGCTGGGGTTTGTGGCTTTTTATGCCGTGTCACGGCCGTTGGTGCGCCAGCCGAAACCTATACCATAATATCCGATAGGAACTTTCACAGACAGTGAGGAAGTCTCGTCATGGAAATTGGCTCAATAGATGAACTGCAAAATGTGCTCAAGGGGCGCTTTTATATTGCCGACCGGGGATTGGCCACGGCCGCTTACCTGGCATTGAAATTGGAACGGCCGTTGTTCCTGGAAGGGGAACCGGGCGTAGGCAAGACGGAAATTGCCAAAACACTGGCCGACCTGCTGCAAACCGACCTGATCCGGCTGCAATGTTACGAAGGGCTGGACATCAACAATGCCGTCTACGAATGGAACTATACCCGGCAAATGCTGCACATTCGCCTGCTGGAATCACGCGGCGAAAAGGCCACAGAAGGGGAGTTATTTGGCGCGGACTATTTGTTGAAACGGCCGTTGCTGCAAGCCATCGAAGAATCGCGCACCCACCGCCCTGTGCTGCTCATTGATGAAATTGACCGCAGCGACGAAGAGTTTGAAGCCTTCCTGCTGGAAATCCTCTCCGATTTTCAAGTCACCATCCCCGAAATTGGCACCCTGAAAGCGCGGCACAAACCGGTCGTCATCCTCACCTCTAACCGCACCCGCGAAGTGCATGACGCCCTCAAACGGCGCTGCCTCTATTACTGGATTGACTACCCCACGTTTGAGAAAGAGTATGACATCGTGCGTGCCAGAGTGCCGCACGCCCCGGAGATGCTGGCACGGCAGGTGACGGCCTTCATTCAAGAACTGCGCGAAGCCGACCTGTACAAAATCCCCGGTGTGGCCGAGACGCTGGACTGGACGGCGGCACTGGTGGCGCTGGATCAGCAGGCGTTAAGCATAGATGTGGTCAATGAAACCCTGGGCGTCATCCTCAAATACCAGGACGACATTGAGCGCGTCAGCGGTGAAACCGCCCGCCTGATGCTGGAACGCATCCGG
Organism: Chloroflexota bacterium; assembly: GCA_014584575.1. Classification (GTDB taxonomy): domain Bacteria; phylum Chloroflexota; class Anaerolineae; order Promineifilales; family Promineifilaceae; genus CAADGU01. The sequence continues at coordinate 95,235 of JACTMP010000027.1, read as the reverse complement.
GCAAATTCATTGATGTGATGACGGCCGTATTGTCTATACTGGCAACGGTCATAATCTGACATTTTTGTCACCTTGTCAGATGTCACCTTGTCACCTTGTCAGGTATAAACTTATGAGCAGCACCCGCCCAATGACCTTGTCCAATCTTAATTGATCTGGCTTAATCCGCCGGTATCGTGTGCATGTGGAACCAATCGGCCAGTTCAGGGAGCAACGGCCGTGCCGTCACCACCCACAATGTAAATCGCTCTAATTCGGCGTTGGTTGTTTCCAGCCGACGGCCGTTACGTTGTAAGAACATCGCGGCAGTGATGGCCGTTCGTTTATTCCCATCCACAAACGGGTGATTTTGTGCCAACGACTCCATGAGTGCTGCTGCCTTGTGGAACAGACCTGGATATAACTCCACCCTGTCAAAAGTCGCCTGGGGCCGGGCAACGGCCGATTCCAGCAAGCCAATATCGCGCACGCCATGTTCACCGCCAGTTGTAGCAATGAGACGGGCATGGATAAAGAGCACCTGCTGTGCTGTCAGGTATTCGGTCATTTTGCCAGCGCTTCTAATGCCGACCGATATTGTTCAATAAAGTCGTTGAGTTGTTGCGCAAACTCTGCATCAATGCCGGCCAGTGGCGGTTTTGCCGGTTCAATCACAATACGCCCCTGGTTTTCATCTACAGTCAGGGAAATTTCACTGCCTTCTTGTAAGCCGATCAGTTCAATGGATTTTTTAGGCAAAGAAACGACCAGACTGTTACCCGTTTTGAAGATTTTTCGTACCATTATTTTCTCCATCTGTGCTTACGCCGTACAAACGGAGAGTATAAGGGAATGAGAAGGGGGCGGCAACGGCCGTGAACCTATTATTCACTCTCTTCGCCAACTTTTAGCCCTGCATTTGGGACGGAATATCCACTGGAAATTGGGAAATCAAAAAGGGAGAGATTACAATTTTCCCTATAAAATTTGCTGGTTGAGAAAGATGCACCAATTGACTCTTAAAACAAAACATTTGTTCTTTACTTGTCACTGTTCATAGATATAATAAACTAAACATAATGCTTTTTAGCAAAGGAAGGGATTATTATGGCTCAATCAAAAATTGAATGGACCGAGTCAACGTGGAATCCTATTACTGGTTGCAATAAGGTAAGCCCAGGATGTAAAAATTGTTATGCTGAACGAATGGCACTTAGACTACAAGCTATGGGACAACAAAACTATGCAAATGGGTTCGAACTTACATTACATGAACACATGTTGGAACGACCATTGCAATGGAAGAAATCACAAATGATCTTTGTTAACTCCATGAGTGATTTATTCCATGAAAGCATCCCACTAAATTATATACAGCGTGTCTTTGATGTGATGAACCGTGCACACTGGCATCAATATCAGATATTAACAAAGAGGTCAGAAAGATTAGCCGATGTAAGTTCATCACTCAATTGGGGGCCAAATATTTGGATGGGTGTGAGTGTTGAAACCCAGAAATATGCTTATAGGATAGATCATCTAAGACAAACAGATGCTCACATCAAATTCTTATCGCTTGAGCCTTTGTTAGGCCCTCTAACGAATTTAGACTTGAAGGGAATAAGCTGGGTCATTGTGGGAGGGGAGTCAGGTCCCAAAGCACGATCTCTTAGGAAAGAATGGGTTATTGAAATTCGTGATCAATGTTTAACTACCAAGACTCCATTTTTCTTCAAGCAATGGGGGGGGAGAAACAAGAAAAAATCCGGGCGCTTATTACAGGGTACAACGTGGGACCAAATGCCTATCTCATTAATTGATAGCGTAGCGCTGCCTGTCCCAACTTAATGTATCCCGCAATATGCTTTCTAACACGGAGGCTGAGCGATAATCGGCTCGACTGCTGGTCAAGTTGAATAGGTTAGAGGTAACTGATGCCAGAAATAGGTAACACTGAATTCTTTATTGAATTGAAAGATTGGTCTGAACGCAAATTGAATATTTTGGAGAAATATCTCGACCCCTTCACCAAGATTTTGGGTAGCCAAAATAGATCGAAGTATGTTTACTACATTGATGCTTTTGCGGGTGCAGGACTTTATGGAGATGGATCAAAGGGTTCTGCTGTTCGAGCAGCAGAATTAGCTCAACAATATGAGCGGGGCAAAAAACCATATCGTCTACGCTGCATAAATATCGAAGCTGATCAAAGAAACTTCAAGGATTTGCAGAAGAACACTGCACAATTTGGTAATCTTGTTATAAATTTACAGGGAACGTTTGTTGATAATGTTTCACAAGTCCTAAATCAGGTTTCAAACAGCCCTGCTTTATGTTTCCTTGATCCGTTTGGCATCAAGGGTATTGATGCCTGGGAAGTTGTCCAACAAATAATACATCGTGGATCTCCAACCGATTTCTGGATTCGATTTGACTATATCACACTATCTCGTCTAGCGGGTTTTTATGAATCGGACGCTATTATGGCGAGTAAAAACCTGGATACGTTGTGTTCCACCTATGGGATCAGTGATAAGGATATGCTCTTTAGCTTGATTTCAGGGAGTACCATTGAGGAGAAACGAATAAATGCTGTTAACCTATACTTGCGACGACTCACAGAAGAGTTCCGGAAAGCTAGAAGAATGGGATTTGCAGCTTATTACCCAATAAAGTCAATTACCGGACAAGATAAATACTTTTTAGTCTTTGCTACTGGGCATCTCAAGGGTGCCATAATAGCTAGTGAGTTAATTTGTAGTGTTGAAGAAAACTACCAGAGAGAAATAGAAGAATTTAAAGCGAGCAAGCCAACACAACTTTCTATTTTTGCCGAGCCAACAAAGGAACAGATATTGCAAGATAAAGTTGCTCGATTACAGGATTCAATAGCGAGCAGTTGCTCCAATAATCGCTTATCCGGAGAGGAAGTTTACGAGCGAATTCTGCCAGAATGGTTCGGGAAAATCCGGGCAACTGATATGACTAAAGCAATCAAGGGTTTGCAGGAAAGAGGTATTATTACTACTTCAACTGGCACAGCTGGTGATAGAAAATCAATTTTTACATTCAAGTGACAGTAACACGCTTTCGACATGAGCCGTTTAGAGGAAACTGAAAACCTACTCTCGCAAATGAACCGGGCGGAAAAGGCTCAGGTTTTGCAATGGGTGGTACGCGATCTGGGTGATGCCTTTCCCGGTATTGAGGCTATCCCCGGTGTAAGCGGTGGTGAGCCGTGTATCGTACGCTCACGCACCCCTGTCTGGCTGCTGGTACAGGCACGGAAGTTAGGCAGCAGTGAAGCAGATTTACTACAAGCCTACCCAACTTTACGTGCGGAAGACCTGGCAAATGCCTGGGCTTATTACCGTGCTTTCAAAGACGAAACAGACCACCAGATTCAAGAAAACGAAGAGGCATAATCGCCCCTCCTCATCAATCCCCCCACGCAAACAACTTGATTTCTGGCGCGTCGGCCGTCAGCCTGACCATCTTCTCGTAACGGAAACCGATCTTTTCCAGCAGGCGGATGGAGGGGTGGTTTTGTGGGTTGACGATGGCCACCAGCCGATTTAGCCCCAGAACCTGATGCGCGTAGTGCAGCACGGCCGTTGCCGCCTCCCGTGCATACCCACTGCCACAAAACTCCGGCAAAAAGGCATACCCCATATCCACATCATCCAGCACATCCCGTTTCAACAAACCACACAAGCCCATCGCCTCCCCTGTGCCAATGGACTCCACCAGATACAGGCCAAAACCAAAACGCTCATAACTCGCCATTGGCCCATCGAGAATATACCGCTCGGCGTCCTCTAGCGTGCGCACGCCCCGGTCGCCGATATTTTCGATAAAGGTCGGTTCATTGAGCAGACGTAAGATAAACGGCGCGTCGGTGGGCATGAGCTTCGTCAACCACAGTCGGTCGCTTTCCAGCACGATCTCGCCGATACGCGCATCCAGCCGCAGGAAGACCTCATTCACTTGCCGCCCATTCACCTGGCCATAAGCCCGGCCCAGGCCACAACGCCGGAAGCCACACTTTTCCATCACCCGAATGGAAGCCAGATTGTGTTGAACGGCACGGCCGTAAATAGGCCGCACTGTCACCTCCTGCAGAAACAACCGCAATGCCTGGGTGGCAATCCCCCGCCCCCAAAAGTCACGGCCCAGCCGGTAGCCCACTTCCTGCTCGCCGAACTGATCAAAATACAGCATATACCCGGCCACCTGCCCCTGATAGATAATGCTCTTGCGCAGGACGCCGGAGCCATAAAACATGGCATGCCAATCCCACCGGTAAGGCTTTGCATCATCATACGCCAACGGCGCACTGCTCACCATTTCGCCCTCCTCCCCTTCCTGCTCAAACCGATGAAAGAGCTTCAGGTCACTCTCCGTTACATCACGCAGCCACACGGCCGTCTCCTCTCCCCACGCCGTCGTCACATCATCAGTCACCATACCCGCCTCTCTCCATTGGGGACGCAGAATTTCAGGATTTCGCGGATACACACATAAAAATCCGCGTTCACCCGCGTCTATCCGCGTCCTATTTCACAACCCGAATGATAGTCCCGCTTTGGCCCACCACCAAATAAAAACGGCCGTCCCCCTGGACGGCCGTTTCCCTCTTCTCTCTCTTCCGATTACCGATTACCGACTACCGATTACCGACTACCTCTCCCATCGCCGCTTCCCACCCCGCCTGCAACACCCGCAGATTCGCCTCCACCAGATGTTTCTTCCCGGCGGGCAAATGGTCGCTCAGGGCTTGCTGCACGGCCGTCAGCGGTAAGAACGGCCGTCGCGCCAACAACGCCCCCACTGCGGCCACATTCATCATCTTTGTGGTGCCATACTCCTCGGCCAGCGCATTGGCGGGCACATAAATGGTTTCAATGTCAGTACGGGTGGATACGGCCGTGACAATACTGCTATTCACCACCAGCAGCCCGCCCGGTTTCACCAGCGGTTCATACTTCTCAAACGACGGCTGATTCAGCACCACCGCCACATCCGGTTGCGCCACAATAGGCGCGCCCACCGGCTCATCACTCACGATCACCGTGCAGTTGGCCGTGCCGCCGCGCATCTCCGGGCCATAGGAGGGAATCCAGGTCACGTGCCGCCCCTCATCCATGCCCGCATACGCCAACAACTGCCCGGCAAACAACACCCCCTGCCCACCAAATCCGGCAAAAATAATAGAAGTTTCCATCTTGATAACTCCGTCAGTAGTGGGTGGCAAGTGGCAGGTTGCAGGTGATCACTTGCCACCTGCCACCTGCCACTTGCCACTTGCCACCTTCTCACGCATACGCTAACTCCGCCGTCATTTCCAACTCTTCAGCCAGCACCCGGCCCAACCGCCGGATACCCTCTTCAATTTGCTCCGGCTGCGCATTGGAGAAGTTCAGCCGGAAATGATTGCGTCCACTGCCATCCGGGTAAAAGGCCGCACCGGGCACAAAAGCCACCTTTTTGGCAATCGCCTTGGGCAAGATCGCCGCCGCGTCCATCCATTCCGGCAACGTCACCCAGAGGAACAGGCCACCCTCCGGCCACGTCCAGGTGATGCCCGGCGGGAACTGGCGCAACATGGTGCCGATCATCACGTCCCGCCGCGCCTTATACACCTCTCGGATGCGGCGCACGTGCCGGGGCAGGAAATCTCCCTTGATCGTTTCGTAGGCCACCATTTGCACAAAGCTGCTGGTGTGTAAATCCATGCCTTGTTTGGCCTGCACGCAGCGTTGAATCACCGACTTGGGCGCTACCATCCAGCCCAGCCGCAAGCCAGGGGCCAGCGTCTTGGAAAAAGTGCTCAGGTAGATTACATTGCCCTTGAAAAAGCCAGCCTCATCACCATTATGGCCGTTGCCCGGCGTCGCTTTCGCTTCACCGTTTAGCTTGTCTGCATCCAGCACCACCAGCGGCGGCAAATGGTTGCCCTCAAAGCGCAGTTCGCCATACGGATCGTCCTCAATGATGGGTACGCCATAACGGTCGGCCATAGCCACCAACGCATGACGCCGCTCTAACGACAGTGTGACGCCGCCCGGATTTTGGAAGTTGGGCAGGATGTACATGAATTTTGGCCCGCCGCAGAGCGCCTCTTCCAGCAGGTCTACCTGGATGCCATTGTCGTCAATGGGCACGGCCGTGAATTCCGCCTGATACGCCCGCCACGCCTGCAACGCCCCCAGGTAGGTTGGGTTTTCTGTCAAAATCAGGTCGCCGGAATTGATCATCAGCTTGCCGATCAGGTCAAGCGCCTGCTGCGAACCACTGGTAATCAGCACATTCTCCGGCGACGCCTGAATCCCGTACTGGCTCATCTTTTCCACAATAAATTCGCGCAGCGGCAGGTACCCTTCGGTGGTGCTGTATTGCAGCGCCTTGCTGCCGTGCTGTTTCAGCACCCGCTGCGCCGCCGCTTCAAACTCCGCCACCGGAAACAGTTCCGGTGCGGGCAGCCCACCTGCAAAGGAAATCAGGTCGGGCTGTTCTGTCATTTTCAATAATTCTCGGATTACCGAGCTGCCCATGCGCTGCGTTCGCTGCGCATAACGTTGTGCCCATGGAGTGGTCATCTAATAAGTCTCCTTCAAGGTAGAGATTGAGAGATTCCCAATCTCCTAATCTCCCAATCTCCTAATCTCATTGCTTTCTCAACCCCTTCAACTCTTCCGCTACCTTAAAATCACCCAGCGGATAAGCCGGTACCATATTTTCTTCCACCCAATGCAGTGACTCCACCGGGGTCATGCCCCAATTGGTGGGGCAGGTGGAGAGCAGTTCCACCACGCTAAAGCCCAATCCCATCATCTGCGTTTCAAAGGCGGTACGAATCGCTTTTTTGGCCTGGATGACATGGCGGGCATCGTGCAAACTGCGGCGGGCGGCGTAGGCTGTGCCTGGCAACGAGCCGAGCAGTTCGGCCATGTGCATAGGGCTGCCGGTGGAGGCCACATTACGGCCGTAGGGCGAAGAAGTCGTCACCTGTCCCGGCAAGGTGGTAGGGGCCATCTGCCCGCCGGTCATGCCGTAGATGGCGTTGTTGATAAAGATAACGGTGATTTTTTCACCGCGCGCGGCGGTGTGGATGATCTCGGCAATGCCGATGGAGGCCAGGTCGCCGTCACCCTGGTAAGTGAAGACGATGTTGTCCGGGTTCACCCGTTTGACGCCCGTGGCCATAGCTGGCGCACGGCCGTGTGCCGCCTCACACGCATCTACTTCAAAGTAGTTGTACGAAAAGACCGAACAGCCCACCGACGAGACCAAAATCGTCTTTTCGCGGATGCCCAATTCATCAATCACTTCCGCCACCAGCCGGTGGGCGGTGCCATGCGTACAGCCGGGGCAATAATGGGTATACACGCCACACAGTGACTCCGGCCGTTCGTATACCAGTTTTTCCAGAGGGGATGTTTCTATCAATTCAGTGGTCATGTTTTACTCCGTAATCGGTAATCGGTTGGTCTACTGAAAACCGATTACCGTTTACCGATTACCGAATACCGGCGCCTGCGCCAACACGCGCCCATACAAAGCCCGCGCCGCTGTTTCAACCTCTTCCGGCAAAGGAATCTGGCCGCCCATGCGGCCCAGGAATTCCACCGGCAGATCGCGCCCGACGATGCGCTGTACATCTTGCAGCATTTGCCCGGCGTTCATTTCCACCACCAGCAGCGCCCCCGTCTTTTCGGCCACGGCGCGCAGTTCCTCTTCGGGGAAGGGCCAGAGTGTGATGGGGCGGAAGAGGCCAATGGGCATTCCTTCACGGCGCAGATGTTGCACGGCCGTTTTCGCCACCCGCGCCGCCGTACCAAAGGCCACCAGCACAATTTCCGCATCCTCCACCAGATGGGCCTCGTAGCGGACTTCGTTTTGTTGGATGGCAGCCAGTTTGTCTTGCAAGCGCAGATTCAGTTCTTCCAACCCATCCGCGCCCATGTAGAGCGAGTTCACCAGGTTGGGTTTACGGCCAACGGCGCCGGTAAGCGCCCACGACGGCCGTGCCGATAATTCCCGCATCGGCGGCAGTTCCGCCGGTTCCATCATCTGCCCAATCGCGCCATCGGCAATCACAAAAACCAGCGTGTGATACTGGTCCGCCAGGTCAAAGGCCAGCATCGTCAGGTCAATGGCCTCCTGCACCGTGGCCGGGGCCAGCACAATGGGGTGAAAATCGCCATGCCCGGCCGTTTTTGTCACCTGGTTATAGTCAGCCTGACTGGGCTGGATATTGCCCAGCCCTGGCCCGCCGCGCATCACGTCAATGATCACTGCCGGGACTTCCGAACCGGCGATATAGCTAAACCCTTCCTGCATCAGGCTGATGCCGGGGCTGCTGGAAGAAGTCATCACCCGCACCCCGGCGGCGGCCGCGCCATACACCATGTTGATGGCCGCTACTTCGCTTTCTGCCTGCAAAAAGGCACGGTCTAGCTCGACCATCCGTTTAGCCATATGCTCCAAAAGCTCCGTCTGTGGGGTGATGGGATAACCAAAATAAGCCTGGCAGCCGGCGCGCACGGCCGCTTCCGCCAGGGCCACATTCCCTTTGAGTAATTCCTTAGACATGGGCGGCTACCTCCCCCCGCGGGGCGCGGACCGGTTTTTGGGGAATATCCCGAAACACGGTAATGCACCCATCCGGGCAGACGACAGCGCACAACGCGCAGCCGGTACAATTGTGGTATGGGTCTACCAAAATGGCCGGGTAGTACCCTTTTTTATTCAGATTGTCGGCAAATTCGATCACATCTTGGGGACAGGCTTCCCGGCAAATTTCACATCCTTTACATCGTTCCAGGTCAATTACAATGCGTCCTGTGGCCATTCAAGTTCTCCTATGAAGAGGATCCACAGATTACACAGATTTTTTGTCTGTAAAATCTGTGGATTTTGACTTAACAGGCCCGCAGTGGGTGGGAAACCGCTGCGGCTGATAAATGCAAAACCAGGTATCAAACCACGTTGACACCTGGTTGTTAACGGTTCAACTCCCCCTTATCGGTAATCGGTAATTCGGTAATCGGTGATCGATTTGCTGATTACCGATTACCGTTTACTGATTACCGTCTATGGGTAGTATGGCAAATGGGCTAATAGGCCAACAGTGACATACGGCCGTGTTCCCCCTGCCAAATGTCACCACCCCACAAACCTGTCAGGTCTTGTTTGACAGACGGCCGTAACGCACTATTATTCTCTGCCAAACGGCCGTTTGGAGTAACGGCTTTAGCGGTAAAACGGCTGAAGCCGTTACTACAAACCATAACAACATCAAAGGAAAACGATATGGAGATACTTCTGACTTTACATTCCTGGACACGCTGGCTGGTTGTCATCGTCGGCGTCATCGCCTTCGTCAAATTTCTGGTTGGTTGGCTGCGCAAAAGCAGCTTTCAGCCAATGGACAGAGGGTTGATGAGCGGCTTTGTGGGGCTGATGGATTTACAATTTCTACTGGGCTTGATCCTTTTCATCTGGGGCTGGGTGGCTGCAGAAGCATTGACACGTTACCGCGCCGAACACGCCTTCACCATGCTCCTGGCGGTGGCGCTGGCGCACATGTCTCGCCGCTGGCGCAACGCCGACGACAGTACCAGATTCCGCAGCTACGCCCTCATTATCCTGGGCGTCTTTATCCTGGTGTTTGCCGGCATCGCCGTGCTGCCCCAGGGATGGTTTGGTTAAGCTGTGATGCGTGAGGCCATTCCGGTCACGCATCACGTTTCTACCCTGCTAATAGTCCTATAGACAGTACCGGGGCGCTATGTTAACTTACGCAAGCAATTTGGATAGCATTGGCAACGATAATTGTCCCCGTTATCAATACAACACCAATTTTGAACCCAAAAAGGTAAGGAGATTTCCATGAAACAAATGTATAGATTGTTTACTGTTTTGGCTTTTCTGGCCGCGCTGGTGCTGCTGCTGGCAGCCTGTGGTGGTGGTGAAGAAGCTGAGCCTACAGCAACGACTGCGCCGACGAATACGGCCGTGCCAGCCACCAACACCCCGGCCCCTACTAATACGCCGGCCCCCACCGATACGCCCGCACCAACCAATACGCCGGAACCAACAGCAACACCCGATGTCGTTGCCAGCTTTGAAGAACTGACCAACGAAAACCTGGGTGTCACCATCAGCCATCCGGCCGGTTGGGTCATGGCCGAACAAGATGATGGCAGCCTGCGGCTGGCTACTGACGATGAAATCTTGAACAGCACTGAGCTAACCATTCAAGATGGCATGATTGTGCAAATGATGAATCTGCCATTGGACATGTTGGCTTTTCTGGTGACAGATGGGGACCCGTCCGACCCTGTAGCGGCCCTGACCGCCTTTTCGGCCTTCTTTACCGAAATGAGTGGGGCAGAAGAGGGTATGACCTTTACCCCACGTGATGAAGCCGTGTCGGCGACGATTGCTGGTTTTGAGGGGGCTACGGCCGTGTACGATGTTGTGGCTGATGGGGAAGAAGGGCTGATCAAAATCGCCATGCTGTCCGACCCAGACAATAACCGGATGCTGCTCATCTTCGCCGGCACCCAGGCCGCCGCAGAAGATCAATACCTGCCCGTTTTCGACGAAATGCTCGAAACCATTTCGCTCTCCGTCCCGGCCATCGCCCTGACGCCAACCGATACCGGCGGCGCGACGCTTCCGGGCGAGTCTGCCGGTTTCTTGCTGCCCGGCGATGTGGTGGAGGCAACGCTGACGGATGAATCTGGCGACGCCTGGAGCTACATTGCCCTGGAAGGCGAAGTAGTGGACATCATTGTCGAACCGGCCGACAGCCTGGATGTGGTGGTGGATGTTCTGGATATTGACGGCAACTCAGTCATTGGCGGCGAACTGGATGACCAGTTTGGCACAGAAACAATTGCCGGTTTTACCTTTCCCGCTCCCGGCAGCTACACCATCCTCGTCAAAGGGTTTGCCGGCGCCACCGGCGATTACACCATTTCCGTTTTTGAGACGGGTTCCGGCGCCACCAGCGGCGGCGTCAGCGCTGGCGACATCGCCATCAGTGACACAGCAGAAGGAACGCTGGAAGGCAGTGAAACCGCTTCCTGGACATTTGCTGCATTGGAAGACGATCTGGTTAACATTACTGTCAGACCGCTAGACGATGATCTGGATGTGGTGATTGATGTGGTTGACGCCAGCGGCAATTCGCTGGTTGGTGAACCCACTGATGCTTCCTTTGGCACCGAATTCATCCCGGTGGTGCGGATCCCCGCCGATGGCTTGTACAGCGTGACGGTGTCTAGCTATGACGGTACCGGCGGCGATTATGAAGTAACCATCACCTACACCAATAACGGCCAGACCAACACAGCCTTTTTCGCCACCGATGAATTGGAAGAAGCGGATGAGGAACATGCCTTCCCCTTCAATGCGCTGGAAGGTGATTTTGTAACCATCATTGCTGACCCCGTGGAATTGGAGTTTGACCTGGTTATCTCGCTCTATAACGACGACACGGATGAACTGATTGACGAAATTGACGCTTCTACTGGCCTGGAATGGTTCGAGTTTGAAGTGCCGGAAGACGGCAACTACTACTTCGCCATTACCGGCTATGAAGGCAGCGTGGGCAACTATGAGGTCGCCTTAATTGGTTCCGAATTTGTCATCTTTGAACTGGCAATTGGGGACGAAGTATTTGGCGATTTTGGCGAAGAAAATCTGCTGCAATACTACCTGGGTGGTGAACCGGGTGATGTGGCTGTTATCACGGTCACGCCCGGCGAGACGACCGACGTGGTCATCCGCATTCTGGACCTGGACGGCAATGTGTTGGTCGAGGTAGATGACGCTTTCAGCGGCGAAGCGGAAGTGCTGGAATTTACCTTTGAGGACGAAGGGTTGGTCATTATTGAATTGACCGACTTCTTCGGTTCCCAGGGGTCTTATGACATGATCATCGAAAGGCCATAACCGGTAATCGGGTATCGGTAAAAAAAGGACGCCGGGGAAATCCCGGCGTCTTTTTTTTCAGGTTAACGGCCGTACTGCCGCATCACCGCCACCACCTCATCTACCGGCAGCCCATAGCGTGTGTTGCCATCTCGCCCCACAACGGTGTGCGCCATGAATAGGCTGTTGTAAATGGCCTCTTCCACGGCCTCAATCACCGCCAGCGAGAACAAATCCATCACCGGCTGTTCGTAAAAAACGGGTTTTTGCACCTGTAAACGGGTTGGTCGATCCGGTACGCGGTTGGTATTGCTAAAGGCAATCACAAAGTCGCCGCTGCCGCCGTGACAGGTGCTGCCGGTGCGCGCCAGCCCAAAGGCCGCCCGCTGGCACAACCGTCCTAGCTGCCGTGTATCCAACGGCGCGTCCGTTGCCAACACGATCATGATCGAGCCATCTTCCTGGCGCTTTTCTGGTTTGGGCGGTTTTACATGCTGCCCCACCGGTACGCCACAAATCGTCAACTCTTCTGGGGAACCATAATTCGTCTGCACCAAGACGCCCATGGTAAAACCGCCGGCCCGCCTGGGCAGCAACCGGCTGGCTGTGCCAATACCCCCTTTCCAACCAAAACAGCTTGTACCCGCGCCCGCGCCCGCTACGCCCTCCGCCACCGGGCCGGTGGTGGCGTCGGCCAGCGCCACCCGCACTTCGGCCAGACCGATGGGGCGCGCCTGCAAATCGCTCAGGTAGCCGTCGCTGGTTTCGCCCACCACCGGGTTGATGCTGTGGTAGCCCTGTCGCCCACTCTCGGCAAAACCGAGGCCGATGTGGGGATTTTGTTCAATGGCGATGGTCATCAGGGCGTCGGCCACGCGGGGCACATTGAGGGTGCCGGTGAGGGCAACGGCCGTTTCCAGCGTGCCCAATTCGCGTACCTGTTCAAAGCCGTACACTTTGCCAAAACCGTTGATGGTGTGGGTCACGGCCGTGACCTTCTCCTCAAACACATTGCCTTCATGTGGCAGGATGACCGTCACACCGGTGCGGAATGGCCCATTGCCCGTCCACATCCCCTCCCCGGCAATCAGCGTATAATGCCCCACCGACACCCCGGCCACGTCGGTGATGGCATTGTGTGACCCCGGCGGCAGTTTGCTCTCATAAATTCCCAACTCGCGTATTCTCGGCATTTCTCACCTCTTGCTGTGAAGTCCACCTTTAGACTCCTGGTTTCAGGCCCCCCCCCTAATGATAACCGACCGGATTGTTGTAAACACCCCCCTTTCACCCGACCATATTCTTAAACTCTGCTTAAGGCAGCCCACAACTTGCCTTAAAGCCCCTGCCATTCTCGCCTGATAAGCTAACCCCATCTTAAGAGGGTAATCGGTAATCAGTAATCGGTTATCGGTGGTTGAACCGATTACCGATTACCGTTCACCGATTACCGAAATTATAAGGAGAGAACTCATGGACTTAACAACCGTTCGTCAACTCAACCAGCACGTGGAGCGCGAGGCGCTCTTTGTGCGCGATTTACGCACCGAAATCAGCAAAATGATGGTCGGCCAGCAAAAACTGGTTGACCGGATGCTGATTGCTCTGCTGGCCGACGGCCACATCTTATTGGAAGGTGTGCCCGGTCTGGCCAAAACCCTGCTCGTCAAAACCACTGCCGACGCCATCCAGGGTGAATTTGCCCGCATCCAGTTCACGCCCGATTTGCTGCCCGCCGACCTGGTGGGTACGCAGGTGTATAACCCGCGCACGGCCGAGTTTAGCGTACATCAAGGCCCCATCTTCGCCAACCTGGTGCTGGCCGACGAAATCAACCGCGCCCCCGCCAAAGTGCAAAGCGCCCTGCTGGAAGCGATGCAGGAGCGGCAGGTGACGATTGGCGATACCACCTACAAGATGGAACCGCTCTTCCTGGTGCTGGCTACACAGAACCCCATCGAGCAAGAAGGTACTTACCCACTGCCAGAAGCGCAGGTAGACCGGTTTATGCTCAAAGTGCTGGTGGATTACCCCACCCGCGCCGAAGAGCGGCTGATTATTGACCGCATGACCGGCGCGACGCTGCCCACGATTAACCCGGTGGTGACGCCCGCCCAAATTTTGCAGGCGCGGGAAACGGTGAAACGGATTTATGTGGATGACAAGATCAAGGAATATGTGCTTGATCTGGTGATCACTACCCGCCAGCCCGGTAACAACGGCCTGCGCGAACTGAACAATTTGATCAACGTCGGCGCTTCGCCGCGCGCCAGCATTAACCTGATTGCCGCCGCCCGCGCCCATGCCTTTTTGAACGGCCGTGGCTTTGTCACCCCTGAAGACATCAAAGAGATGGCGCCGGACGTGCTGCGCCACCGCGTCATCACCACCTATGAAGCTGAAGCCGAAAACATCAACAGCGACCAGATTGTGCGGCGGATTCTCGATTATACAAACGTGCCATAAACGATAATGGATGAGATTAGAGATTGGAGATTGGAGATTGGCCTTAATCTCCAATCTCCACTCTCCGATCTCTTGGAGCAATCATGTTAACCAACGAACTCATGGCCACAATCCGGCGCATTGAACTGCGCACGCGGCGGCTGGTGAATGACAGCTTTGCCGGGGAGTACCACTCCGTGTTCAAGGGGCGGGGAATGGAGTTTGATGAGGTACGGCCGTACCAGCCCGGTGATGAAATTCGCAGTATTGATTGGAACGTGACCGCCCGTACCGGCAGCCCCTACGTCAAGCGATATGTCGAGGAGCGGGAACTGACCGTCATGCTCGTCGTGGACGCTTCTGCCTCCGAGAATTTTGGGTCGGTGAAACGGTTTAAGCGCGAACTGGCGGCAGAGCTAACGGCCGTGCTCGCCTTTGCCGCCACCACCAATAATGACAAAGTGGGGCTGCTCATCTTCACCGATCAGATCGAGCTGTACATCCCGCCGCGCAAAGGACGCAAACACATCCTGCGCCTCATCCGCGAACTGCTGGCCTTTGAACCCAAACACAGGGGTACCAACATTAAACTGGCGCTGGACAGCGTCAACCGGCTGCTCAAACGGAAAGCGATTGTCTTCCTGGTGTCCGACTTTATCGCCAACCCGGACAGCTACCGCAAAGAACTGGCAATTACCAACCAGCGGCATGACCTGATTGCCGTAGACCTGAGCGACCCGATGGAAGAGGAGATCGCCAACGTGGGAGTGCTGGCAGTGGAAGACCCGGAAACGAGTGAGATCGTCTGGGTGGATACCGGCAGCCGCGCCTGGCAGCAGGCGTTTCGGCAGCGGTTGGGCCAACTGGCGGCGGGCAAAGATCAGGTCTTTCTCAACGCCAGTGTAGACCGTATTCACGTGGCCACGCATGAAGATTACACCACGCCCCTGATGCAATTTTTTGCACAGCGGGCGCAGCGCATCCGGCATTAGGATTCGGGTATGAGGGCGGCGTGGGGCGCCGCGGCGCGGGCCGACGCAGCGCGGGCCACCGCAAGAGACCGCGCCCGCCTCGCGTCCCTTACTGCGCCGTAAAGCCGCCGTCTACGGTCAAAGTGGCGCCGTTGGTAAAAGAAGCGGCGTCGGAGCAGAGCCAGAGCACGGCGCGGGCTACTTCGGCGGCCTGTCCCAATCGGCGCATGGGGTTGAGGCGCACCGTCGCTTCCAGAAATGGGGGAAACGTTTCAAAACCGCGTGAGACCATGGGCGTCTCAATGACGGAAGGACAAACGGCGTTGATGCGGATATTTTTACGGCCGTACTCCACCGCCGCCGTTCGTGTCAGCCCCACTACCCCATGTTTGCTGGCCGCATAGGCGGGCATAGAATGAGCGCCCGTTAGCCCGGCCACCGAAGCCGTATTCACAATCGCCCCACTCCCCTGCGCCACCATCTGCTCCAATTCATACTTCAGGCACAGCCACACCCCCTTCAAATTCACGGCGATAATGCGATCAAAATCGTCTTCGCTCACGTCCATCGTGCGCGTGGGCAGCCCTTCAATCCCGGCATTGTTGAAGGCGCAGTCGAGACGGCCGTAACGCGCCACCACCTCGCCCACCATCGCCTGCACATCCACCGCCCGCGACACATCCGCCTGAAAAGCAAATGCCTGCCCGCCGCCGTCCGTGATCAGTTGCACGGTTTCCTCGGCCGTGTCCAGGTTCACGTCCGCCACCGCTACTTTCGCGCCTTCCTGGGCAAAGAGCACGGCCGTGGCCCGCCCAATGCCCGACCCGCCACCAGTTATTAAAGCTACTTTGTCTGGTAATTGTTTTGTCATTTTTCCCCTTCATCAATTGTTGAATGCAGCTACTATACATCAGCTTCAGGTGACATCCATCCATGATGCCATAAAGCGATGTGTGCCCAGGCTAAAGAGAGTAGTCATCGTTTCTACGTCAATATCAGTTACCAGCGATCTAAGCATGATCACATCTAACGAGGCCATTGTAGCCCGAAAACCAGCCTGTTGTAAGCGGGCCATATACGGTGAATGGTTGTTTGTAGTGATCTGGAGGTAACGTGCGTCTGATTCTGTCAATAACGCGGCCAGGGCCGTCACGATGTCTACCTCATCTAACAGCAAAATATCGTTGACCTTAAAGAGAGCCGGTGTGTTTTGCACAGCGGCGTAACCGACCAGGTCACGGCCGTGATAAAGCAGTCGCAACTCTTCCAATTGCACATCACCACCAATCTCCACCATGTCCGGCAGGAAATTATCGTGCCGTCTGGCAAAGCCCGTTTTGCCCGCTGCTACCCGGCGAAAGAGGGCATCCGCCTCCGGTAATGCGGCCAGTGTAGCCTGCGTAGCATACAGATTGTTACTCTGGCCTGCTACCACCTCTCGCGGGGTCAGGGCTGTGGCAAAATAGGCTATATCCTGATAACCGTGCCGTTGATAAAAGGGATGTGCCACCCAATGGCGGCTGGTTCCCAAAGCAGCAAAACGCAAACCGGCTGCCTGCATCCGGGCATGTGCCTCAGCAATCAGCAAAGAACCAATGCCCTGGCGACTATAAGCGGGGTGTGTACACATGGCCCAAATCCCCCCCACATCTTCGGGACCCTCTACGGTCATCACCGGCAGGCGAAATACACCGGTCTGGCCCATGACACGGCCGTTATCCACCGCATATATCGCCAAAAATGGGAAAGCACGCTTATCCAGGCGGCGAATCCGTATCGCCATCTCTGGTGTCAAGGCAAAACGAAAGCACAACAGGTTTAAGTCAAGGACGCTTAGCGGGTCAACGTTGTCATATTCAACGATCTTCATGATCGCAGCAAACTCCCATGCGCCGGTTCCATGCGCGCCGAGAAATGGCGCAGCACAGATGGGGCGTCAACGATGCGCACACCGCGAATATGCTCTTTGATGTTGTTGACGTACAAAATCACTTCCGCCAGATAATCAACGTGACTTTGGGTGTAGACGCGGCGCGGGAAGGCCAGGCGCACCAGTTCCATCGCCGCCGGTTGTTCACGGCCGTCCGGCTGATGCCCAAACATCACCGAACCAATCTCCACCGAACGAATGCCGCCTTCCAGATACAGCACAAGCGACAGCGCCCAGGCGGGATATTCACTCTGCGGAATGTGCGGCAGCATGGCCAGGGCATCAATATAAATGGCATGGCCGCCCGGCGGCTGCACAATGGGCACACCGTTCGCCGTCAAAATATCGCCCAAGTAGGCCACCGAGCGAATACGATATTGCAGATAATCCTCGTGCAGCACCTCTTCCAACCCCACCGCAATCGCTTCCAAATCATAACCCGCCAGGCCGCCGTAGGTGGGGAAACCTTCGGTGAGGATGAGCATATTTTTGCAGCGCTGCGCCAGGGCATCATCATTCAGCGCCAGGAAGCCACCAATGTTAGCCATGCCATCTTTCTTCGCGCTCATGGTGCAGCCGTCGGCGTAGCTGAACATTTCCTGGGCGATTTCTAACGGCGTCTTGTCGGCATAACCGGGTTCGCGGGTTTTAATGAACCAGGCGTTTTCGGCAAAACGGCAGGCGTCCAGGAAAAAGAGGATGCCATGCCGGCGGCAAATCTCGCTGGCGGCGCGGATATTGGCCATGCTCACCGGCTGCCCGCCGCCGGAGTTGTTGGTGACGGTGATCATCGCCAGCGGTACTTTGCCGGGGTATTCGGCGATGGTTTGTTCCAGGGCGTCCAGGTCTATATTGCCTTTGAAAGGGAGAATGTGCGCCGGATCATGGGCTGCGGCAACGGGGATGTCCAGAGCGGTGGCTTTGCGGTATTCGACGTTGGCGCGGGTGGTGTCGAAGTGGGTATTGTTGGGCACCACATGGTCGGGTTTAAGCAGAGAGCCAAAGAGGATGCGTTCGGCGGCGCGTCCCTGGTGGGTGGGGATAACGTGTTTGAAGCCGGTAATGTTGCGCACGGCCGTTTCAAACTTGTAAAACGACTTGGCCCCGGCATAACTTTCGTCACCCAACATCATGCCTGCCCACTGACCGGAAGACATCGCTCCCGTGCCTGAATCGGTGAGCAGGTCAATCAGCACATCTTCGGCGCGCAGCAGGAACAGGTTATGACCCGCCTCTTGCAACAGCCGCGCCCGCTCCGCCCGCGTCGTCTGCCGGATCGGTTCCACCGTCTTAATGCGGAAGGGTTCGATAATGGTTTTGAACTGCATGTTGAACTCCAGAGTAATTGTGTAATCACGCAATCACGCAATTACAAAATCACTCAATTACAGCCCTAACCCCCAGGTATATTCCAGATTGCCAAATCCCTGCCCCATGCTCTCCCGGTTAATGGGGCGGCCTTGTATTTGCCCCTGCAAATTTTCCATGCGGAAAAGGTATTCGTTATAGTTCCAATGGCTGCGCCCGCGCCAGAGGGGACGTTCCAGGAAAAAACCGGTGCGGGCATAGGGCACGGCCGTGAACTGCACAAAATCCCCCGCCTTATTCCCCGCGCTCACCTCAAACTGGGGATGTTCACCCCGGCCTAATACCGGTGTCACCCGTGTGTGCTGTGCCAGCCAGATGCGTTCCGAGGCGTCGGGCCAATCCCAAAATGACTTGCCGCCAATGGGGATGGTCGCCTGCTCCTTGCGATTGCGATCAAAAAATTGGTAGCCTTTGCGGAACAGATGCCGCCCCACATACGGCACATAAGAGGAAAACATGGAGCCATCGGGGAACAGCGCCCAAATCCATTTCCAGGGAAAAGTGGGCACATTCAGGCAGACGCGCTGGAAGTAGCCATAGCCCGCCAGCCGCTCCCGCCCCGTGCCCGGCAGGTCAAACTCGCCCTCAAAGTGCATCCGCCGCCAGGCGATGAAGTGCGTCCCGGCAATGGGCGTGTTGATGTTGATGGATTCGTGGGGGGCGTTGTCCAGGCAGTTCAGGTCGCCCCAGGTGGTGAAATGGGCACGGCCGTGCTGCCCCTCAATGTGCGCCTCCAATGCCAACGGCCGTGACTCCGAAGCGCAAATGGTGTAACCCTGGCGACGGCCGTCTGCGCCCTCATCCCAACAGGCAACGGTGCGGTCGGGCAGGGAGAGGTGGGTGACGGCCGTGGTGTGCAGGATATTTTCGTGCAGGGTACGGCCGTCGTAATACCAGCCCACCGCCGCCGCCGGAAAACGGTCTACCCCGTCCACCACTTCACGGCGCAAATCAAGCCCCGGTAATTCCAGGTCGCTGATGTGTATGGGGTGTTTGCTGACGGCCGTAGCAATGGAAAACATCATCTGGCGCGGCCCATACCCCTCCTCATCCTGCGGGAACAGAATGAAATACCACCAGGTAGAAGAGGTACGCTTTTGCATATGGGGCATTTGTGACCAGATCAGGTCATACACCCGTTGGTGTTCGGATAGGGTTTTGTAGGCGGGGAAGTCGGAAGGCATAGGGAGCTTGATTGCAATGTTAACAAAATAATTTGAACTTTCTCAGGTCATTCCGAGGAGTCTTCGACAGCCTGTCCTGAGCCTGTCGAAGGAAGGAATCCCCACCACTTGTACAGGGGAGGGATTCCTCGCTCCGCAGACTCCGCTCGGAATGACAGGCGAAGTATGAAAGTTATGAAGACTTATTTAACACTGTATTGATCGGGAGATTGAGAGATTAGGAGATTGCAGTCTCCCAGTCTCTCAATCTCCCGATCTCATTCTTTCAAAACCAGCGATTGGCAAACCGCTGTTCTGTCCAGGGGTCGGCTTCATTGTGATACCCGGCGTTTTCCCAGAAACCAGGCTGGTCGTCGGCGCGGAATTCCAGGCCACGCAGCCACTTGCCCCCTTTCCAAAAATAGGCTGTCTGTTTTTCGCTGCGGTCGGCGAAGCTGCCGATTACGCCGCGCAAGGGCCAGCCGTGCTCCAAATCCAACGGCTTGCCGTCGTAATGGGTAGCCAGCAGGAAGTTATCTGACGTTACCAGTTCCAGGGAGGTATTGGTGGTATAACCATATTCGCAGTGCTGGATAACGTAACGGGCAGTGGGCAACGGCTTGATGAAACCCTGGTCAATCAGGGTTTTCAGCGAAACGCCTTCCCACAGCGTATCAAACTTTGACCAGCGGGTGACGCAGTGAATGTCCATCGTCACCTGGGTGCGGGGTAGTTGGTTGAACGCTTCCCAATTCCAGGTAACAGGTGCTTCCACCGCACCAAACACCTTCAAATCCCAGGCAGCCAAATCAGTACGCGGCACCGGGCCGTAATGCAAAACGGGGAACTTTTGGGTTAGCGATTGGCCGGGCGGCAGGCGCATCTCTCCCTTCACACTCTCCTCTTGTTCGCGGCGTCCTAATACTCGGTTCAACATAGAGTATCTCCTTTGTCTATTTTCTCTGAGCATTTAAGACTGTATGTTACGCGCTTTTTCTTACGTGGCAATTACCCGGCAATGACAATACGATGAGCAGTGAAACCAGACAGGTCTTTAGGACCTGTCTGGTTTTGTCTAGCTCAGACGCCAATACATATTGTTGTTGTCGCGGGCCATGAGCCGGTCTTCGACCATGTAGCGGCGCAGCGAGGCGCAGTCGGGGTGGTAGGCACGCAGCCGTTCGTTGAGTTCCAGTTCGTGGTAGCGCCGGCCGGGTTCAAACTGCGCGCACAGCCATTGCAAGACGACGAGCCGCTTTTTGTGTTTGGAGGGGATGTCTTTGAGACGGCCGTCTACCACATAATAGCGCAGCACCTTATCCTCCCAGGCGTCACCGGCTTCGTCCGTTGCCAGCGTCGCCAGGTTACTCTGCGAAAAGATGTCCCGGCTCATGGCTTCCAGAAATTGGGTATTCAGCCAATAAACCCGGTTATTGCCTTCCACGCGCACATCAATCAGCCCCAACTCTTTCATCGCTGCCAGGTGGTGGGAGACGGTCGGTTCACGCAGGTCGAGCAGCGCTGCCAATTCACCCACGGTGCGTTCATCATTCGCCAGCAGCCCCAAAATTTTCAGGCGGCTTTCATTGCCCAATACCTTGAAGAATTGCAGCAGGGTGTCAAATTGTTGTTCTTCGCTCATGAGCTTTTACTCCGTTTAGTAATAATGTTCGGGCAATGGTCGCCAGTATTGGCGTCCGGTATGCATCAAAAAGCGGTTATCTGCCAGAATGCGGCGCAGGGTTAATGGTTTATCGTAGTATTGCTGCACCAGTTCTGTGACTTCAGTCTCCGTATACCGCCGACCGGGTTCAAATTTATTCGCCATCCACCGAAGGATGATCATTCGCTCTTCGGCTTTGAGAGGGATAGCCCGCAAACGGCCGTTGACGATGTATTCCCGCAACACCCGTTCTTCCAGGCTTTCAGGAACCATATTGCCGTCAACAATCTCGTTCAGCGTGTCCAGACCACTCTGGATGAAAGTGAAGGTTTCGGTGAAGGCTACCTGATGCCGGGCTACTAACCCGGCTGTTTGCATGGCGCGGAGATGGCGAGACACGGCCGTTTCTTTCATGCTCAACGCCTCTGCCAGTTCCGGCACGGTGGCTGGCTTGTTTGCCAGTTTGCCCAATATGCGCAGCCGATCTGGCTGCCCAACTGCCTTGAAAAAATCCAACAGCGCTTCCCGTTTGTAATCTTGTTGTGTATTCATGCCTCACCTGTTTAGACGGATGTCTATTTAGAAAATTATCTAAATAGAATAATATCTAAATTCGCCCGCTTTGTCAATACCTGATTTCAGACGATACCCGCCGTGTAACGGCTCGTTTAATCGGCTTTGGCTGTTGCAGGCCCAGGTTCAACGGGCGCATAGGGTTGATGAAGTTTGATCGGGTCGCGGGATTTGCGCATCCGCAAATTGAGCATCTCCACAAACACGGAAAAGCCCATAGCGAAATAGATATACCCTTTGGGAATATGCTGGTGCAGCCCTTCTACAATGAGGGTGAAACCAATCAACAGCAAGAAGGAGAGGGCCAACATTTTGACGGTGGGGTGGTGTTCCACAAAGTTACCAATCGGGTCGGCGGAAATGATCATCACGGTGGCCGCCACCAGCACGGCAATGACCATGATGGCGATCTCATCTACCATACCCACGGCCGTGATCACCGAATCCAGCGAAAAGACCACATCCAGCAACAATACCTGGAAAATGACGCTGGCAAAAGAAGCCTTGACCGCGTCCGAGGAGTGACCCTCTACCCCTTCCAGCCTTTGGTGAATCTCGAAAGTGGCCTTGCCCATCAGGAACAACCCGCCAAAAAGCAAAATCAGATCACGCCCGGAAATTGTAAAATCATAAACCTCAAAAATCGGTTCCGTCAGCCCGATGATCCAGGAGAGCGAGAAAAGCAGCAAAATACGCGAAAACACCGCCAGTCCCAGACCGATACGGCGCGCTTTTGACTGCTGCTCTTTGGGTAGCTTACCGGCCAGGATGGAAATGAAAATGACATTATCCACACCTAACACCAATTCCAGAGAAACCAGGGTCGCCAGAGCAATCCAGGCGCGAGGGTCAGTTAACCAATCCATGTTTTGTCACCTTTTGTTGAATCGAATTAAGTGGGCCGAAGCATACCACAACTGCTTAAAAAAGCAGCCAGCAGCCATATACGATCATGGTTGGTAACAGTTGCCTGGGATTTGAGATTAGAGATTGGGAGATTGGGAGACTCAATCTCTCAGTCTCCCAATCTCGATATTCTTTCAACTGGCTCTTACAGTTTTACCCGTCGCAGGCGGAGGGAGTTGGTGACGACGCTGACGCTGGAAAAGGCCATGGCCCCGGCGGCCAGGATGGGGCTGAGTTGGCGCAAAAAGTCCGGCGCCCACTCAAAGGGGGCCAGCACCCCGGCTGCCACCGGGATCAGCACTACGTTGTAACCAAAGGCCCACACCAGATTTTCGCGGATGTTTTTCATGGTGGCTTTGGAGAGGTGGATGGCCTGGGGCACGGTGCGTAAATCGCCGCGCATCAGGGTGACATCGGCCGTTTCCATGGCAATATCCGTGCCTGTGCCAATCGCCAGCCCCACATCAGCCTGGGCCAGCGCGGGCGCATCGTTGATGCCGTCGCCGACCATGGCTACCACGTACCCTTCGGATTGTAAGGCCTGTACATTGGCGGCTTTATCGCCAGGCAGCACCTCGGCCAGGTAACGATCCAGCCCCACTTCGGCGGCGATGGCCTGGGCAGTGGCTTCGTTGTCGCCGGTGATCATCACGGCCGTCAACCCCAACCGGTGCATCGCTGCCACTGCCTCTGGGGAGCCGTCCTTGATGGTATCGGCCACACCGATGAGGGCGCTGGCCTGCCCGTCTACGGCCAGCCACATGGCCGTGCGCGCCTGGTTTTGCAGGTCGGTCGCTTTGGCTTCCAGCCCGTCCAGCGCCACATTTTCCTGCTGCATCAGGCGCAAATTGCCCAGCAGAATGGCATGGCCGTCTACCTCCGCCCGAATCCCCTGCCCCGAAATCGCCTCAAAGCTGGCGGGCACACTCAGCGCCAACCTTTTCTCCTGCGCTGCCCGCACAATCGCCTCCCCCAACGGATGCTCCGAACCCCGCTCCGCAGAAGCAGCTAATTGTAAGAGGTAATCGGTTATCGGTAATCGGTTATCGGTCAATCGTTCACCGATGACCGATGACCGATGGCCGATGACCACATCCGTCACCGCCGGTTCCCCCTTTGTAATGGTGCCGGTTTTGTCCAGCAGCACGGCCGTCACCTTTTGCAATAGTTCCAACGCTGCGCTGTCCTTAAAGAGGATGCCGTGTTCGGCCCCCTTGCCCATGCCCACCATGATGGACGTGGGTGTCGCCAGCCCCATCGCACACGGACAGGCAATGACCAGCACGGCCGTCAGCCGCAGCAGCGCCGCCGTAAAATCGCCCGTTGCCAGATACCAGACCACAAATGTGACCAGGGCGATTACCACCACGACGGGCACAAACCAGGCCGTCACCCGGTCAACCTGGCGCTGGATGGGCGCTTTGCTGCCCTGCGCCTGCTCCACCATTTTGATGATTTGCGCCAGCGCCGTCTCTTTGCCCACTTTGGTGGCCTGCATCGTCAGCAAGCCCTGTTTGTTGATGGTGGCGCCAATGAGGGCGTCGCCCGGCTCTTTGCTGACCGGCAGCGATTCGCCGGTGAGCATACTTTCGTCAATGGTGGAACGGCCGTCTAGCACCACTCCGTCCACCGGAATCTTTTCGCCGGGCCGCACCAGCAGCACATCCCCCGCCTGCACCTGGTCAATAGGCACATCTTGCTCTACCCCGTCCCGCAGTCGGCGGGCGGTTTTGGGCTGCAAACCCATCAGCTTTTTGATGGCCGCGCTGGTCTGCCCTTTGGCGCGGCTTTCCAGCACCTTGCCCAATGTCACCAGGGTGATGATCATGGCCGAGGTTTCAAAGTAGACGTGATGGCCGAGCGCCATCGAACCGGCGGTCAGCGCCAGCAGCACAGCCACGCTATAGATGTAGGCCACCGACGAACCCAGGGCTACCAGCACATCCATATTGGCGCTGCGGTTGCGCAAACTTTTGGCCGCGCCGGTGTAATAATCCCAACAGACGTAGGTTTGCACCGGCGTGGCCAGGGCAAAAAAGAGCCAGTTGACCCAGTTGGCGTGCGCCCAATGCCCCACCAGGTTAAAGTCCCGCGCCATGCTGAACACAAAGAGGGGAATGGAGAAAATCAGGCCAACGATGAGCCGTTTTTTCTGGTGGTTGTATTCGGCACGACGGGCGGCGGCTTCGGCGTCTTCCGGCTCGGCCCCGGCCTCAATTTCGACCACATCGTAGCCGGCGCGGCGCACGGCCGTGACCAGATCAGCCCGTGTTGCCACCCCAGAAGCCACCGTCACCTGTGCCCTTTCGTTTGCCAGATTGACGGAAACGTCCAGCACTCCTTCCACTTTATTCAGCCGCCGTTCAATGGTCTGGGCGCAGTTGGCGCAAGTCATGCCCAACAGGGGCAGTTCGATGGTGGTGGTGGGGATTTCGTATCCGGCGCGTTGGATGCGCTGGACGAGGTTGGTGGTGAGCGTTTGCGGGGTGGTCACGGCCGTGTCAAATGTCACTGTCACCTTCTCACTGGCAAAGTTCACGGCCGCGTCGGTGACGCCCTCTACCTTTTTGGCGCTGCGCTCAACGGCCGTCACGCAGTTGGCGCAGGTCATCCCCACCACGGGGAATGTCAATTGTTGTTCGGACATGGGATACCAACCGTAGGGGCGAGGCTGTTGGGTTTAAATTTGTCTGGCAAGACCAGGTATTCCCCAACTGCCTCGCCGCTCCACTCATTGAATCTGAATCAACCCTTCTGGCGGGTAATTTATTTCCTGCAAAAGGGCCTGAATTTGCGGCCAGGTGGCCGGGTCTTGCCATTCGACGGTTACTTGTTTGCTGTCTTGCACCGCTTTCACGTGGGTGACACCGGCCAGTTCGCCTACTTCCATCTCAATGGTATGGGTGCAGTGGCCGCAGCTAATGTTGGGCACGGTGAAGGTTTTGGTGTTCATGGGTATTTCTCCTTTGTTTTGTCGGGAAAGTTAAATTCGGTTCGACATATCGAACACGCTGGTCACTTCATTCAACACGCGCTGCCGCTCTTCCGGGTCTTCCCCCTGGATGGCGGTGGTGACGCAGGTTTGCAGGTGGTTGTCCAGGATCATGGCGCTGACGCGGTTGAGGGCGGCCTGCACGGCCTGAATCTGTTTGATCACGTCAATGCAGTAGGTGTCTTCCTGCACCATGCGCTCAATGCCTTTGATGTGTCCGGCGGCGCTGGCTAAACGTTGGCTCACAGCCTGTTTGGTCATGTCATTCATTTTGTTTTTGCCTTCTACCCCACCCCCTGGGGGGAGGGGTGCGCCAGGATGATACCTTGTTAGGGGAACGCTGTCAAATGGTCCGAAATCCGGTGTATGGCAATGCCCTCTACGAACCCTGGCTGGCCGAACCCGCCTACACCCCCGCCGCCGACACTACCCACCATCTCTATTTCGGACAGCACGGCCGTCGAAAGCGACCCCTTCCTCACCTTCACCATCACCCTCAACATCACCAGTGAACAGGATGTGTTGGTGGATTACGGGACGCTGGATGGCACGGCCGTTGCTGGCATGGATTACCAGCCTATCTCCGGCACACTAATGATACCTGCCGGGCAGGCCACGGCCGTCCTCACCGTCCCCTTGCTCAACAATGATATGGACGACGGGGATCGCAGTTTCACCCTGGTTTTGAGTAATCCGGTGAATGGCGAGTTGGGAAATGATACGGCCGTGGGCACAATCCTGGATGACGACCCACCACCTGTCCCCGGCTGGCGGGTCTACCTGCCAGCGATTTGGAAACCTTGATGGGTAATTGGGTAATTGATCACTCCTTCACCTCTTCACCCCTTCACCCCTTCACCCGTCAGCCACTCGGCCACAAGCTGGCTCACGGCCGTGCCCACATCGGGCTGGCTGGCATCAAACCATGTGATGGTGGGGTCGTCGCGGCGGAACCAGGCGGCCTGGTGGCGGGCGAAGCGATGCGTTTCAAATTTGATGCGCTCCACGGCCGTCTCCAGCGCCATCTCCCCCTCCAGGTAGGCCCACAACTGCTGGTAGCCCAGGCCGCTCATCGCCGGGAGGGTACGGCCGTAACCCATTGCCCGCAATCCTTCCAACTCCGCCAACAAACCGGCGGCCATCATCCCGTCCACCCTGGCATCAATGCGCGCATAGTGCGCGGCCCGCTCCAGGTAGAGGCCGATCACCTGAATAGCATACGGCGGCGGTGATTTGCGCTGCAAAACAGAGATGGGGATACCGCTGACCAGCGTCACCTCCAGAGCGCGAATGACGCGGCGGGTATTGCGCGGGTCAATCTGGCTGGCGGGATCAAGCACACGCAGCCAACGCGCCAGTTCCGCGCCATCCAGCCGGGACAGAACCTCTCGCAAAGCGGGTTGTGGCGCAACTGCGGGAATGCCCCACCCTTCAATCACCGCTTTCACATATTGCCCTGTGCCGCCAACCAGAATGGGCAAACGGCCGTGCCTCTGAATGGCATCAATGGCGGCATAGGCCAGCTTTTGGTATGCACCCAACGAGAGTGTTTCGTCAGGGTTACAAATGTCAATTAGATGGTGGGGTACGGCCGTGCGTTCCGCTGCTGACGGTTTGGCCGTGCCAATGTCCATGCCCCGGTAAAACAGGCGCGAATCGGCGGAAACAATCTCGCTGCCAAATTGTTCCGCCAGGGTAAGGGAGAGCGCCGTTTTGCCAACGGCCGTCGCCCCCACCAGGACCAGGAGTGGCAAATGGCTGGTTGCAGGTTGCAGGTCAGCACCTGCCACCTTCCACCTGCCACTTTCCACCTGCCACTTTCCACCTGCCACCTGCCTATATTCCTCCTGCATACTTGTCCCAGGCCATCATTCACCTCATCACCCCCTCACCCCCTCACCTGCTCATCCCCTCACCACCCCAACACCGCGTTGGGGATATGCTCGCAGCGCATCAGCTTGCCCGATTTATCCAGTTCAACGGCCACCAGATCAATACGCCAGTCGGCGTCCAGGTCGTGTTCGGCCATATAGGTTTCTGCCAATGCGATCAATTTGCGTGATTTGGCGGGGGTTAACCCTTCTTCTGGCGCACCCATGTCACGGCCGCGCCGGGTTTTTACTTCCACAAACAACACCAGTTCACCGGCCTGGGCGATCAGGTCAATTTCCCCGTGGCGGCAGCGCCAATTGCGGGCGATGATGGCATAGCCCCGACTTTCCAGGTGGGTGGCGGCCAGCCGTTCACCCCAGGCGCCCAGTTTTTTACGGCCGTCTGCCTGGCCGCCTCTATTTCCATTGGTCATGCTGGTCGCGCCGGTCCCGCAGCCAAAACTCCGGGTTAAACCAGTGTGGCAGCGGATTCTCACTTTCGTCCGGCTTAAAGATGCGGTTGAGCGTAGATTGAACACGCTGCCGGTAGAGGTAGCGACGGCCGTGAGGCTGTTTGCGCTTGAGATCAGGGCGTTCGGCGTTTAGTTGTTCATACAACGCCTGCGTCAGCGCCACCGTGCGCCGAATATCATACCGGTCGCTGGCGGCGCGGGCGGCGGCGCTCATCTGGGCGCGCCGCGCCGGGTTGAGCGCCAATCCCACCATCGCCGCAGCCAGGCCGCCATCGGGCCGGGTGGTGAGCAGCCCGGTCTGGCCGGATTCTACGCTGTCGCTAATGCCTGGCGACGACACGGCGACCACCGGCAACCCGGCGGCCATGGCTTCAATCACCGTGAGCGGATGCACTTCCGAGACGGAAGCGGTGACAAAGATGTCGGCCATGACCATGTAATCGGGCACCTCCGCCGCCGGCACAGGGCCGGTAAAGTGGACACGGTCTTTCAGCCCCAATTGGTGTACCTGCGCCACCAGCATTTCTCGACTCAGCCCATCTCCCACCAGCATCAGGTGCAGGTCAGGGGCCACATCGGCAGCAATGGCAAACTGGTCAATTAAACCATCCACATCCTTTTCCGGGGCCAGACGCCCCACATAAAGCAGGAGCACGGCCGTGTCGGCCAGACCAAAATCAGCTTTACGGCGCGGCTGGGGGGGCTGGTGAAATGCAGCCAGTTCGATGCCATTTTCAATGGTGAGAATGGGGGTACGCACGCCAAAATCGAGCATGATCTGGCGCACGCTTTCCGAAGGGGCAATTACCGTATCTGCATAATCACAGAAATCGGGCCAGAGCTGGCGCAAGATGGCATCCGCCGCCGATTGCGGCAGGTTCAAAATGGCATTGCCATACAGGTCATACCGGGTATGGTTGGTGTAAATGACGGGGCAACGGCCGTAACGGTGGGCCATCTCCACACCCATGATCAGGTGATGCGAGTGCAAAATGTCCATCTGGCGCATCAACTTTTGCACGGCGCGGGAAAAGCCGGGCGTCAGGTAATAGCCCCGGTCACTCACTTGAAAACCAGGCGAGCGAATGATGTGATCATCGTCACTGGGATCCGGCGCACCCAGGGTGAAGATGGTGACATCATAACCGGCAGCCTCCAAATAGTGCCGGTACAACTCCACCATGCGTGTTACCCCATTAACGACTGGCTTATAAACGGCCGTAACCATCCCGATCCGCATTCCAGCCATGCTCCTACCCGTGTACCAACAACCAGCGGCGCAAATGACTCAAGCCCAAAGTCAAGGCCCACTGGTCGATATTATCCGGGTGGCCGCCAAATGAGCGTTGGGTAACGGATGCGCCATTGGGTGAAGCCAGCGTCACCAGGATTTGCACCCCACCCTGTGTCATGTTGCTATACACCACCAACCCTAAGGTATCCCCAGACAGTTCCACCAATTTCTCGGCGGCCTGGCGGCACCATTGTGTCAAATTATGCTGCGCCACCGCTTCCAACTGTAGTTTATCGGCGGCTTCGTACCAGGTTTGCCAGGGCATGGCATTAAGCACCTTTTGGTTGCCCGGCAACCGGGTCAGCGTATCGGTGATGATCTGG
The DNA here is from genome assembly GCA_014584575.1 of Chloroflexota bacterium. Taxonomy (GTDB): domain Bacteria; phylum Chloroflexota; class Anaerolineae; order Promineifilales; family Promineifilaceae; genus CAADGU01. Next base: position 65,338 of record JACTMP010000027.1, on the reverse strand, counting down.
TTGGTATAACATTCCAGCAAGGTAACTTTGACACCATTTTGGATGAGCGCATGCAGCACAACGTCTTCTAACCGGTCTGCTTCGGTGCCATAAATGTGGTCGCCCAAGCGTTCGCGCACGACGGCCGTCATGCGACGCAGTTCGTTTTGCACCTCTTCGTCAGAATTGGCCTGCACCCACAAGCGAATGTTCGTTTGCCCGGCAAACGAGTCAAATGTGACCCGGTGTTGTGGATCGGTGGTCAGGTCGGCCAGGTCTTGTTTCAAATTACTTTCCATCAACCCAACACTGCGCAGCAAAGCCCAGTCGGTTCTGGTTTCCGAATGAATTTGTTGGCGTAAAAAGGGCAGCACTTCATTATCTAAAAGATAAGAAATTTCACGCCGGTTACCGGGTAAACAAATCAGTGTGCCCGCATCTTCCTCCAGGAGAATGCCACACATATGCACATCCGGGTCCCCCAGCACCAGGGCGCCGGCCACTCCTGGCAGGTGTGGCAATAGTTCACGTCCGGTAACGGCCGTGACTGCCTGCCGCGTATAATCATCCCGACCTGTCCCTAACCCCCCCGTAGAAATGACCACATCAGCGCGGCGCAAGGCAGAACGTAACGCATCGGCGATCATCTCTGGGTCATCACCCACCGTCACCTTGCACGTCAAATCCACTTTTATCTCGCGTAGGCTGCGGGAGATAAAAGCGGAATTTGTGTCCAGAATGTCACTCACCAGCAGTTCGGTGCCGATGCTGACAATTTCAACTTTCATCTTTGTTTGCCAATTCAGTATGAGAATGCGGCAGCCGTAGCTTAACCTGCGGTTTATTCTGATAAAGATTCACCGCGTTTACCTGGCTCCACCTGCTATCTTGTTGAACAACTGCGTTCATGAATCGTGTTGCACATGAGAGAATGGCTGTCGTGGCTATCGTTGTGTTTGCACCGGCAACTCCCCGGCCGGTGTCTCCTACCATGTTTAGCATCTCTCCTATCTATTAAGAACGCAAAGACACCTATGATGTTTCGTCCGGTTCCGATTGAGATAGCATCAGTTGGTATTGGCGCACCGTCAGGTCTGTGTTCCGTATTTTGAAAGCCAGATCGGCAGCGACATTCTTCATCACTTTATAACCCAAATCGGGGTAGCTATCACATAACAGCATCAAGCGGTCACGCGGCACTTTAAGCAGGGTGGTGTTATCCTGACTAACACGAGCGGTAGCGGAGCGGATGCCTTCGTCCACCAGGGCGACTTCACCAAAAACCTGCCCCTGGCGCAGTTCAGTGATAACCACAGGTTCATATTTGTCTTGCTCAGCGCCCACCAGCGAGGGGTTCATTAAAATTTCGACGCCGCCCCTGGCAATGACATACAACTCTGTGGTGCTTTCGTTTTCTTGCAACAAGACATCCCCCTGGTTGTAGGAGGCCATTTCACAAATGGAGGCCACCAGTTCCAGTTGGGTTGTGGTCAGATTGTCAAAAATTTCGGTAACGGACAGGATGGCGGCAATACTTTGTTGCATAAAAAACCCTCACTTCTCAAGGTCTGAACTGGGGCGATTCTAACATAAAGGTACGGCCGTCGCAATGTAGGGTAACGGGTGGCAGGTAATACCTGCCACCCGTTACCCTGCTGCTTTTTGGGCCTCGGCCAGAATGCTTTCGGCGCGTGACAGAGAAGTGTCTAATATCTCTGCCAGTTTTTCCGAAGGCAGCACCATCAGTTGTTCTTTGGTCACAATACCGGCCTCTTGCAGGCGAGCGGCATAGGTGGGGCCAATGCCATTGATGTGCTGCAAATCGCCATTGGGGCTGAAGGTAACGGCCGTTTCCACCGCCGCCACAGGTAATGGGGTCTGCTGCATAATGGCTTCCGCCTCCGCCGCCAATGCCAGCAGATCATCAAATTCCTGGTAAAAACCTTCAATGATGGCGTCCGGGTTGGGCACTAAGCCGGCGTCTGTGGCCACACCCAGCTGCACCTTACCGGCATAGCTGATGATGCTAATGCCTAACCCCAGGCGGCCCGACTGCGGCACCCAAAACATCAGTTCATGGATGCGACGCCCACCCATATACAATGGCATAGGCGGGCCGGGCACGTTGGTCATCACGGCCGTGAGCTTTTTCCCAAATATCTCTATCAACGTCCCATGCAATTCCTGGGGCACAACACCCATTGTGCCTAATACGGCCAGCCCTACCGGACCTTCTTTGGAAGTTTTCAGCTCTTCCATTCGTTTGTGGACTTCGTTCAGCCGATCCAGCGGGTCGGCAATACCAACGGGCAAATCCAAAAAGAGCAGGCCGAATTTATTGCCCAGGGTGCCCATTTCGTCCGGCTGGCGCAGGTTAATGGGCACGGCGGCGCGGAAACTCAGCCCACGCACATCCTCCCCACGCGCCAACAAATACCGCCGCAGCCCGCCGGTCATGGCCGCCACCAACACGTCATTCACTGTGCCGCCGGTGGCATTTTTGATCTTTTTCACGTCCTTCATGGACAACTGCCGTGACCAGGCGGCCCGTTTTTGGGTGCCCAATTTGCCCTTAAAAGAGGTATCAGGATCATGGGAACGCAAGAACAGGCGGCCCGCCGCCAGTACATTATCCCCGCCCCATTGGGCGATCTCCACCGCCCGTGTAGGGCGGGTGAGCGTGGTGCGGCCTTCATGCAGCGCCCGTCTGGTCAGGCTGCGCGCCGTGCCCGTGGCCACCGAGGTTTGTTTGAGGATGGAGGTAATGCCGCCGCCTAACAATCCCCGGCGTGAGCGCGGCTGTTTGATTTTGTCATTGCTGCCCACTTTGGCATCGGGCGACAAATCCGTCAGCGAGAGCAGCACATAAACCAATGCCATACCATCGGCAATACAATGGTGCAGCCGCACACAAACGGCCGTGCCCCCCTCATAGTTCTCAATTACATGCGCCATCCACAGCGGCTTGGTGAAATCCAACGGCATACTCATCAAATGGCTGACCATTTCCTGCAACGCGGCTTTGTCGCCCGGCTCCGGCAGCGCCACCCGATGCAAATGGGCATCCAGATTAAAGTGGGGGTCAAATTCCCAATAAGCCGGGGCCAGCGGCACACGAGACTGCACTACACGTTTGCGGAAACGATCAAATTGCAGCAGCCTTCGCCCAATGACCTCACGTATACGGCCGTATTCCACCGGCTCCTTAAACGTTATAATGCCCGACACCATCATCAAATTGGTGGGGTCTTCCATACGCAGCCAGGCTGCGTCTACAGTTGATAGGGGTTCTATATTTGCCATACCATACCCTCCACAAGGGGATTAGAGGTTAGAGATTAGAGATCGGAGATTGGAGGTTGAGCAATTGCTCATCTCCAATCTTCCATGAGTATATCTGAAAATCATGGCGGCGTGAATGGGGATTATTGAACAGTCAGCGCCAGAAATAGGGCAGAATCTACCAGCCAGATATAGACGGTTTACGCCATACCTGGTGCTATTTTTTTGAGGTACAAGGTAATCTCGCTGCGATTGTGGAAAAGCTGGCGCGCGCCAGCAATGGTATACACAGGATTGAGAATAACGCGGCTCTGTTCGATGATGCCTTGTCGGCTGCCACCTGGGCCATCACCTTCCGGCAGTTTGAGCGTCATCAGGGCACGGCCGTGCCGGTGCAAATAGGGTGCATAGGCCGCCATCAGTTCCGCCGAATAGCGGGCATCCAGCCGCATATCGTTGACGATCAGGTCGTAATGGTCGGGTGGCTGCTGCAAGTAGCTTTCGGCGTTCAGGCGCAGGTGGCGCACATTTTTGTCCTGGTACAACGAGGGGTGCAGGATGGCGGGGTCTATGGCCGTGACAAATTGCCCCTTCTGCCGCAAGATGCGCGTCCAACCGCCGGGCGCGGCCCCCAAATCCAGCGCCACACCGCCGGCGGGTAACTCAATGTGAAACACCGCCAACGCTTCGAGCAGCTTAAACTCCGCCCGGCTAATTTGCCCCGGCTGCCGGGCAAAACGGTGCATCCCCCCCGCCCAGTCAGAAAGATTATGCGCCGCCAGGGAAATCCCGGCATAGGCAGCTTCGGCCGTGACCACAATAGAAAGTATTTGCGTCGGTTGGCGCACATCCAGCGGCGCGGCGGTGTGCTGTTGGATGGTGTGGGCGACGGCCGTGTTCACATCAAACGGTTTATAAGGCGCATCCGCCAGGATACGGGTCTGCACAGAAAACGGTAGTTCCGGGTCTAGCCAGGCCGCCAGATCACCACCCACCGCCTCGGCCAACAGGGGCACATCTTCTGCCAAACCGGCCACCGGCAGCGCCAGATGCACCGGGCAAATATGGCGGGCGAAGATGGGCGGCTGCTGCCGCCATTGTTCGGCCAGGGTGAAAAAGTTCACGGCCGTTATCCCCCACACCCCCTCTGCCAGCACCGCCCCCCGCTGCGCCGCCGGTTGCACCCGCGCCAGTTCCACCCAGGCCAGGTCGAGAAAGTGGGGGTCAGCCGTGAGGATTAAGGAGGGGGTGAGCATTGTTATTGGAGATTGGAGATTGGAGAATGAGAGATTAGGAGATTTGGAGATTTCCCAATCTCTCAATCTCCCAATCTCTCAATTACTTCTCTGACACCCGGCCCGCGCCCATCCGTTTTTTCCAGAGTTTGCAGGTGTTCCACGCGGCCGTGAAAATGCAGCCGCCAGGTTTCCCGCAGGGGGTGTTCCACATATTCAAAACAGGCCACACTGGTGTTTTTGCTCCACACCTCACAGCGGCGGAAGGGGCCAATGTTAAACATGTGGTCAAAGGCCAGTTCAATGACACCGCCGTGGCAGACCACCAGCACCTTTTGTGTGCGGTGTCTTTCGATCATCTCTTCTACAAAATGGCCGATGCGGACCCGGAAGTGCATCAAGGATTCTCCGTCTGGGCGGGTGGGAGTGATGGGGGCAAACGGCCGTTCGCTGCCCCAATACGGCCCATACTCCGGCAAATCATCATTCGGCCAGGGGGAGTGGTCGAGCCGGTTGTTGCCCACTTCACGCAGCCGGTCATCAGGTGTGATGGGCAGGTTATAGGCGTGGGCGATGGGCGTGGCCGTTTCCAGCGCCCGACGCATGGTACTGGCATATATCACATCCAGCGCCGGTATCTCCCCTGGCAGCCAGGCGGCCAACGCGGCTGCCTGCCGCTGCCCCAGCGGCGTCAGCCCCTCGTCGGTATTGCCCCCATCCCAATCTCGTAAATTGACATAACTTTCACCATGGCGCACAAAATAAAGATACATGTTTAACCTCTGTCGTAAAAAGTGGGTTGATTATGCCATAACAAGCCGGTAATCGGTAATCAGTAATCGGCCGTCACCCATCGGCCACCACCCTACCGATTACCATTTACCGGCAGATCAGGATGGGGTGCGGAAAGTGGCGCAGGATGTCATCCACTGTACTGCCCAGGACCAGATGTTTCACGGGGCGGAAGCCAAAACCACCCACGATGAGGAAGTTACTCTGGTGGGTCACGGCCGTGTCCAACACCGCCGGAGCAATGGGCTTTTGCCGCAAGACAAACGTGGCATCGGTGACGCCGTGGTCGGCCAGGTATTGCCTGGCCCGCTCTAACTCGGCCGGGCTGGTTAGTTCCGTTTCCACCGTCACCACCACCAGTTCCGAGGGCCAGCGCAGTTGGAGATAGGTAGCCACAAACAGCGCCTCGTCGGCTTTGGGGCTGCCATCATAAGCCAGCAGCACCCTATCCAGCGCACACTCCGCGCCGGTGGGAATGGCCAGAATGGGGCGCGGGCAGCGCTGGATCAATTGCATGGTGCGGTTGCCCAGCCGGGTAGACGGCCGTACCGCCCCCATTTGCCCCTTGCCCGGCCTGTTTTCCAACCCCAATACCACCACATCCGCCCACACCGCCCGGCTGGTGATCGTCTCCACCACCTGGCCCACCTCCACCGCAAATTCGCCCACAAGACCCGCATCGGCGCACATCTGACGAAAACGCTCCTCAATCATGCGGACTCGTTTGCTGTTCACCTTTGCCGGATCAGACACCACATGCAGCCCCAACAGCCGGTCAGAATCGCGCTGCGCCAGCCGGATGACCTGGGCCAACATCGGCCAGTTTTCCTCACGGCCGCTAAGTGCTACCAGGTGATCGGCAAAGAGGCGGTCGAGTTGGCGGCCGGTCTGGAACCGGCGCCACTGTCCTGGTTCCGGGCCATCGGCCAGTTCCGGCGGCGTCAGCGCCTGCCAAAACCGCCCCAGGCCACGCTGCTGCTTTTGCCGGGCAGCCAGCGCCAACGCTGTTTCGTCCAGGTCAATTTCCCAGCCCAACAACTCCTCCATCTCCTGCCGCTGTTCCGAGAGCAACAGGTAGATGTCCGTTTCGGTGCGTTCCGGGAAATAGTGCAGAATGCCCTGAGCACGCACCATGCGCAATACCGGCAGGTACACCTCGTCATACCAGCGCCCCACCGCTTCTTCATAGGGAGTCAAACGGTCATAAGGAGTCAAACGGCCTCTGGCCGTTTGATCTTCTGTGCTTTGATCTTCGGCTGTCTCATCAGGATTGAAACGGCAAGAGGCAGTTTCGCTTCGTTTCTTGTACGCTTCAATCTGAGCCAGCAGCACCCGGTAATGGCCGCAAAAAGTCATATACAGGTTGGCCTGGGGGCGCAGTTCATTCAGGTTGGTCTGCTCCAGGAATTCGGCATAACGCGCTTTGCAGATGATCTCATTGGGGTCATCATCCGGCAGCAGGGGAACGCGCGTTTTTACTTCCGTCACGCGGGCGGTAATGGTTTTTGCACCTAATTCGCGGGCCACCGAAACACGATGGTTGCCGTCAATGACAAAATAGACCTCGCCCACTTTGTACACGTCAATGGGGGGCATACCGGTCATGTCCATCACGGCCGTGCGCACCCGCGTCCACCGCTCTACATCGCTATCATGTTTGGGCAGAAAGTCACGGGTGAAATCTTTATACCGCCCCACACTGCCCACAATGGCTGCCAGGGGAATCTCCTGTACCCCCTGCGTGGCCGCATCGGCCGCTTTCAGGTGGCGGCACACATCTTCATAGGCCAGCAAATCGGCCGATTGGCCGCGCAGTCGGGCCACCATCTGCTGAAAAGCCGCCTTTTTGCGCGCCCGTTTGAAGTCGTTTACGGCTGCCTCGCGCCGCAGTTGGTCAGGGGTAAACATGTTCATAATCTGTGATGTATGGATCACGCATCACTGTAAAAGTTAAGATCATCCCCATTCAACTCCCCCGCCAACGAAGTCCATAACTGATTGTAAGCCTGGAAGCGGGCAGCGGCAGCGCGGCGCGCCGGTTCGGTGTGCATACTGGCGACTGTTTTCGCCTGCCAGGCGGCGGCGTTGCCCATGGTAATTAAGTTCTCTGTTGTGGTCGGTTTGCCTCTGGCCAGCACGTTGCCGGTGAAATGGAACACGGCCGTTAACCCAATCTTCGCCAGTTTATCCGCATCCCACAACACCTGCGCTTCAAGGTTGGTCAACGGGGCATCCAGCCACAAACCCATATGCGCTTCAATGGCCTGCGCCACCGCTTCAATCTTTTCCGGCGGAAAGTCTGTCTTGGGCAGAAATTTGCGAGCAAACTTTGCCCCTTCCTGCGGGTGTTTTTCTTTCGCTTCCTTGCGTACATCGTGCAACCAGGCGGCCGCTTCCACCACCTCCCGATCCGCACCAGTCAGTTCCGCCAATTTCACCGCCAGAGTGACAACGGCCGTGACATGCTCCCACCGGTAATTAAAAACCGGCTTCCGCTTGCCAAAGCGCGCCAACGCCTCCGCCTCCGTCGCATGGCGCATCGCCTCTTGCGCCGCCTCTCGCCAGGGCTTTTTTGTCTTGTTGTTGTTTGTGAGCACTGTCTTTTCTCGCGCTAAACGGTAATCGGTTATCGGTAAACGGATTACTGATTACCAATAACCGATTACCGTTTACCAGGGCAACCGCGTCAGCGGCGTAATTCCAAAATAGGTCTCTATAATCTGGCGCACAATCGGCGCCGCCACACCCGACCCCTCCCCCGCATTTTCCACAATGACGACTACCGCAATTTCCGGCTCGGTTGTTACCGTGCCGTCAGGCCGCGTATACGGCCCGGCAGGGGCATACCCGGCAAACCAGGCATGAGAGATGCGCGGTGGGTCTTCGGCCGTACCCGTCTTGCCAGCGGCGGGCACGCTCAAGCCGTTAAAAACAAATTCGGCCGTGCCCCGCCCACTGTGCGTCACGTCATATAGCCCCTGTTGCAAGGAGGCCAGGTCATCCGGCGAAATCGGTATGTCCCCGTTTACCTGCACCGGGAACGGCTCTTCTGGCGCACCGCCGCCCGCGCCAATACGGTCCACCAGCGTCGGGCGATATAACACACCGCCATTGGCAATGGCCGAGAAAATCGCGGCAATTTGCAGCGGCGTCACCTGCACATACCCCTGGCCGATGCCCATATTCACAGCATCGCCGGGCAACCACACTTCACCCAATGTTTGCTCTTTCCAGGCCGGTGAGGGAATGGTTCCCGGTGATTCGGCAATGCCGGCAATCCCCGTCAACTGCCCCAACCCCATCTGCTGCGCCACTTGCGGGAAATGGTTGGGGTCACCATTGTTCATCTCCATCGCCGCATCATAGAAACAGGAATTACAAGAGACGGTAATGGCCGTCTGGTAAGAAACCGTGCCATGACCACCCGGCAGCCAGTCTACCTTAATGAAGTTTGGCCCCATCCGGCTCCAGGTGCCGGTGCTGGCATACACGGAGCGCGGCGTATACAGGCCACTGTTCATGGCTGCTGTAAACGTGACTACCTTGAAGAGCGAACCGGCGGGGTATTGGCCCTGGGCGGCGCGGTTGAGCAACGGCCGTTTTGGATCCGCAAATACCTGCGCCAACGCCGTCGCCGCATCGGGGCGCGCCGGATCATAAATGGTGGGGTCAAAATCCGGGTAGGAAGCCATCGCCAGAATCTTGCCGGTGTTCACGTCCATGACGATGGCCGCGCCGGCCGTATCTAGCGGGTAAGTTGCAATGGCGTTGGCCAGGATGTCTTCTACGGCCGTCTGCAAATCCACATCAATCGTCGTGTAAATGCTACGCGCCTGTTTGGGCGTTCTTTCGGCCACCGTGCCCACATATTGGCCGTTGGCGTCAATCACCGTCAGCGTCCCGCCCCGTTCACCATTCAGGTAATCTTCGCCCCACAATTCCAGACCGCTCAGCCCCACAATCTCATCCCCGTTAAAACCTTGCGCCATGTATGTTTCCACCACTTCCGCCGGAATGGGGCCGGTATGCCCCACCAGATGAGGCGCCACGCCATCTTCGGCGTAGAGGCGGGCCAGGCGCGGCTGCGGTTCGGCCAACCCTTGCCCGATGAAAGGCTGCAAGGCAGTCACATATTGCTGCATCACCTCTTCGGGCACATCCCCCACAGGCACATACCAGTTGGGCAGGGCGCGGGCATACATCTCCTTGATCGCTTCGGGCGATTTGTTGAGAACCTGACTGAGCAGGGCCAGCAACGCCGGTTCGTCTTTGATTTCACCGGGAATAATACCCAGACGAATGGCGGTTCCCTGGTAGGCCAGGGCACGGCCGTTTACATCGTAAATATTGGCCCGCGCCGGCACACGGTCGGCCAATACCAGCCGGTTGCCGCCGGCCAACTCCGGCAATATCAATCCTTCGTCCCAGATGATTCCCCAACGGCCGTTTTGAAATGCCATCGGTACTTTCAGCTCGCGCACAATATCCCCCACCGCATGGGTCTGCCACGTCACCCGCACCGCCATTTCCGCCTGGTTGCCCTCTTGCGCCGCCGCCAGCATTTGGGTGTGAACGGCGCGCACCGTGGCCGTGTTCATCGCCTCCCGGTAACGAGCCACAAACGAGGTGCTGTCCACCAACGCCTGCGTCTGCGGCGTGAGCAGGCTATACATGCCCAGCAAATCCCCCTGCTCCCACGCCCGAAAAAAGGCCACCGCAACGCCCGTTGCATCCTCCGTAGTGGGGATTTCGGTAGGGATGGGGGTATTGGTGGGCGGCGGCAGCAGCGTCACATCCTGCGTGCGGCTGTCTTGAATGGGCGGCACACCCAACCCCTGCCCACAGGCCGCCAGCCACAAAATCAGAAGCATTAACCCGGCTTGTTGTCTTTTCATATTGAGCGTATTAAATGGAGGCTCCTCACCCAACGATAGTTTGTTTTTTGCTTGAAGCAATCACTCTGATTCATCATCAATTGACCTCATAAGTCGTCATCTTTTCATGCCATTTTACCACACGCCATGTTGTTGGGCAGATAAACAAAATCTACCTTTGGTGAGTGCCTGCTTGCGTGCCGTTGACGAATGAAGCAGGTGCAGACTCATTATGGAGCTTCAAAATTAGTTCTTGACAAAATAGTTCCATACCGTACAATTCCGCCTGTTATTTTGTGGGGCGATTTTGAAAATCGCCCCACCCTGGAAAGATCACATGCTCGACGAAGAGAAAAAACAACGCTGGGTCGCCTTTGTGCAATCCATTGAACCAGACATGACCCCCCAGGCTGTGCGCCTCATGGGGGAATGGCGGCGCATCAGCCATGCCCTGCACCAGATTGGCGAAGCCAGTCTGGTCGAAAGTGGTCTGTCAGAAGCCAAATACCTGGTGTTGATGAGCCTGTACATCCACGAGCATATAGAGGGGCGGGCTATGCTCAATCCCTCGGAAATCAGCAAATGGCGTGGCGCCAGCCGCAATACCATCAGTTCGCTCATTCGCGGCCTGGAAGCAGATGGATTGATCGAGCGGCAACTGGATGATGAGGATCGGCGTAAATTCAACATTTGTCTGACGGACAACGGCCGTGCCCTGGTCAGCCAACACGCCCACAAACAGTTTCGCGCCGTCGGCGGCTGCTTCAACCGCCTCAGCCACGCCGACCAGGAAACGCTAAGCGAACTATTAGGCAAGCTCAATCAAAACCTGGAAGAAACCCGTTCACAACTGGAACAGTAGGGCAATTTGCCACATTGCCCTACAGGAGACACCTATGCAAGCAGCAGGAACACCACCCCGCGCCCGTCGGCGCGGCCGCGGCGGCCCCGACGGGGCGCGCCCCAAAATGAACAACCAGGCGCTCCGCCGCGCCGTCCGTTACGTCTGGCAATACCCCAAAGTCACCTGGGCCGCCGTGGGTGCACTGCTCATTGCCACCCTGGCGCAGTTAGCGGTCCCCCAACTGGTGCAGGAAATCATAGACACCATCACCAGCAACTACCTGAACCAGGTCATTCTCGGCCTACCGGCTAATTTCCAGGCGTTTGCCGCCGAGCAGTTGGGCCTCGACCTGACCTCCGCCCAAACCGAACTCAACGGTGCGGAGCGGGCCATCATCATGGCCGGCCTGATCATCGTCGCCTTCGCCATTGCGCGCGGCCTCTTCTCCTTTGCCCAGACTTACCTCTCCCAGGTCTTGTCGCAAAACATCGCCTTTGATCTGCGCCAGGATTTATACGCCAAAATCCAGCGCCTCAGCTTCAGCTACCACGACCGCAACCGCACCGGCCAACTGATGATCCGCGCTACCGACGACATCGAAAAGCTGCGACTCTTCCTGGGCCAGGGGCTGCTGCTGGCGCTGCAATCCATCATTTTGTTGGTGGGCACACTGATTATTCTGTTCGTCACCAATTTTCAGTTGACGCTGGTAGTGTTGCCGCTGCTGCCCATTGCCCTGGTTTCTTTTATGATTTTTGGCGGCCTGGCGCAGCCATTATTTGGCGAAGCGCAGCGCCGCCTATCCCGTGTCAACACCATCTTGCAAGAAAATCTGGCGGGGCTGAAAGTGGTGCAGGCTTCCGTCGCCGAAAAACGGGAGCAGGCCCATTTCAAAGAGGCAATTGATTCTGAATTGGAACAGCGCATCAAAATCACGCGCATGTTTGCCATCCTCTTCCCGTTCATCTTCCTGGTGGCCAATCTGGGGCAGGCGGCGGTGATGTACTTTGGCGGCCGCCAGATTTTGAACGGCACACTGACGTTGGGTGAATGGCAGAAGTTTAGCCTCTATCTGGTTTATCTGTTTATGCCCTTGGGCCAGTTGGGTTTTATTATCAGCCTGATGGCCCAGGCGGCCGCCAGCGCCGACCGCATTTTTGAAATCCTGGACGCCCAAAATGACGTGGAAAATAAACCGGGAGCGGTGGAATTAGGGGAAGTCACGGGGCGCATCGCCTTTGAAGATGTCACCTTCCGCTACTTTGAAGGCAGTGAACCGGTTTTGCAGGACATTACCTTTGAAGCGGAGCCGGGGCAGACCATCGCTCTGCTCGGCGGCACGGGCAGCGGCAAGACGACGATTATCAACCTGATACCGCGCTTTTATGATGTGAGCCACGGCCGTGTCACCATTGACGGCCACGACATCCGCGACGTAACCATTGAAAGCCTACGCCAACGTATCGGCATTGTGCTGCAAGAGACCACCCTTTTCAGCGGCAGCATCCGCGACAACATCGCCTTCGGCCGGCCCAACGCCACCGATGACGAAATCATCGCCGCCGCCAAAGCCGCCGCCGCCCATGAGTTCATCATGGAGTTCCCGGAAGGGTATGACACGGCCGTTGGCGAACGTGGCTCCACCCTCAGCGGCGGCCAAAAGCAGCGCGTGGCTATCGCCCGCGCCCTGCTCATGGACCCGCACATCCTCATCCTGGATGACAGCACCAGCAGTGTAGACCTGAACACCGAATACCAGATTCAAAAGGCGCTCGACCGGCTGATGGAAGGGCGCACCAGCTTTGTCATCGCCCAACGTATCAGCACCGTGCTCAACGCCGACCAGATTTTGGTGCTGGACAAAGGGCGCATCGTCGCCCGCGGCATCCACGAAGAACTCATGGAAAACAGCCCCATCTACGCCGAGATTTACCATTCACAGCTCTCGGAAGATGTGGAATTGGCTTAACCAATCTCCTAATCTCCTTATCTCACAATCTCACAATCTCTTTGTTTTTGAGATTCGAAGGTTGAGAGATTGAGAGATTGAGAGATTGTTGGAGACTCTCCAATGATAGACCGTCAAGCACAACTCCTGGGCATGGAAGCCCAAAAAGCGCAAAGCGTAAGTGGCACACTGAAACGATTTGCCGTTTATTTTCGCCCCTACTGGCTGCCGCTATTGATCGTGACCGCGGCCATTATCGTTAGCACCTGGATGCAGGTGCGCATCCCTTATCTGATCGGCCAGGCGATTGATTGTTACCTGACGCCTTACGCCAGCCGCGTGGCTCTCACCGGCAATACCGCCGGCGTGACGCTGCCGCCGGCCGCGGCCGAATTTTTCAGCCAGATGTCCGGGGAAACGGCCGCCGGTTCCAACTGCACCTATACCACCATTGACCCCGCCGCCTCTTACCAGGAGACGTTGGCCGGGTTCACCCAATTGATGCTGATCATGGTGGCGCTCTATGTGGGCAGTTCTGTTTTTACCGGCCTCACCTTTTATGCCATGAGCTGGGCCGGTTTCCGGGTGCTGCGCGACATGCGCGACGACGTTTTCCGCCATATCCACCGCCTGAGCCTGGGGTATTTCGGCAAACATGAAGCGGGCGACGTGATGAGCCGCCTGACCAACGATATGGACACCATCCAGCAGATGATCGGTTTTGGCGTGGTGCAGGTGGTGCAGGGCATTTTGCTCATCGTCTGGATTATCTACGCCATGTTCCGCGACAATGTGCCCTTTGCCCTGATCAGCCTGATTACACTGCCGTTGATGATCATTTTCACCAAGTGGTTCTCTGACCAGGCGCGCAAGGCGTTCCGGCAGGCGCGCAAGGAAATCGGCTCGGTGAACGCTGATTTGCAGGAGAGCATTTCCGGGGTGCGCGAGGTGCAGGCGTTTAGCCGCGAGGCGGAGAATATCGAGCAGTTCCGCGCCAGCAACGCCGCCAATCGTGACGCCAACATCAAGGCGCAGGCGTACACCAGCGCCCTGGCGCCCACGTTGGAAGCGCTGAGTTACGTCAGTCTGGCGATTGTGGCCTGCGTGGGGGGCATTGCCATTTTGAATGGGGGGACGCTCATGGGGTCGGCCATATCCCTGGGCCTCATCTTTGCCTTCATTCAATACACGCAGCGGTTTAATATGCCGGTGCAGCAAATCGCCCTGCTGTGGACGAATATCCAGAGCGCCATTGCCGGCGGTGAACGCATCTTTGGCCTGCTGGATGAAGCGCCAGAACTAACGGACAAACCAAATGCGGTAGAGATGCCGGCGATTGAAGGGGACGTGCGCTTTGAGCAGGTATGGGCGGCCTACAATCCGGGTGAACCGGTGCTGAAGGGGGTGGACATTCACGGCCGTCCCGGTGAGACCATCGCCATTGTGGGGCCAACGGGAGCGGGCAAAACGACCATTATCAACCTGCTGCCCCGCTTTTGGGACGTGACCGGCGGGGCGATCTTGATAGATGGTCACGACGTGCGCGATGTCACTACCGCCAGCCTGCGCCAGCAAATTGGCATTGTGCTGCAAGATACGTTCTTGTTTAGTGACACGGTGCTGAACAATATCCGCTACGCCCGCCCGGAAGCGACAGATGAAGAGGTAATCGCCGCCGCGAAACTGGCACGCGCCCATGACTTCATTGAACGGCTGCCGGAGGGGTATCAGACGGTGTTAGGCGAACGCGGCTCCGGCTTGAGCCAGGGGCAGCGGCAGTTGCTCTCCATTGCCCGCGTGGCGCTGAGCGATCCACGCATCCTGATTCTGGACGAGGCCACGAGCAGCGTGGACACGCGCACGGAGCGGGAAATTCAGAAGGCGTTTGCGGAGTTGTTACACGGCCGTACCAGTTTTGTCATCGCCCACCGCCTGAGCACCATTCGCAATGCCGACCAGGTATTGGTGCTGAATCACGGCGAGATCATCGAGCAGGGCACACACCGGGAACTGCTGGCCGCCAGAGGCTTCTACTATGACCTGTACATGTCTCAATTCCGCCGCCAGTTGGACGCGGGGGAGACGGATGAGGAGTTGGCCGAAGAGATGGATGCTTTTTTTGCGCCGGCGGATTGAGACGGTAATCGGTGAACGGTAAACGGTGACGGCCGTGCCTGGTGTGGTACGGCCGTTTTGTTTTAGGGCAATTGACCTTTATAATGCTCCTATCTGAAACGGTACCTTTTCTGTAGAGATAAAGAGGTTGATATTATGCACATGACTTTGCAAGAAATTGTACCTATTGTCCGAGAATTGCCGCCATTGGACAGATTGCGCCTGATTCGCATTTTAGCGGAAGAGCTGGCCCAGTCATCACTAGAGGACATCTCCCCACTTGAGCCATACAAAGTGTATGAGATGCACACGCCTTATGATTTATTTGGCGTCGCTGACCCCCTCATGGAAATGTTGCAAGCATCAGAAACCACCCCACAATGAAGTATCAATTCACGACCATTCACCCATCCCAATCTGCCGGCGACAGCCTGCCCCGTTTACCCCTCACTTTGAGAAATGGAGATAAGCAGGTAGATGTGGTTGGACTGGTTGATAGTGGCGCAACGGTTAGCGTTTTGCCCTATCAGGTGGGCATTCAGCTTGGCTTTGTTTGGGATGATCGTAAGGCCCTGTTACGAGTTCGATGTCTGTTTCTACAGCCATCAGCTAGCGTTTGAAGTCAAGCCTAAAATGGTACGGCCGTAGTGATTGGCAAACTGGTGGTTAATCATACGGCCGTGTATCCCCCGTGCGCCAGTTCAGCCACAGTTTTTCTACCGGCTCTGGGCAGGCACGCGCATACTCAACACAGTTGCGGGCATTGATCTCCGCCTGGCTGTTATACTCCTCTGAACCATCACCCACAAAAACACGGGGTGTATAGGGAATACGCTGGATCAACAGCCAATCGCCATCCCATTGGCACTCTCCCGTTAGACAGAGGTAATAATGGTACTGAGGGTCGCTGAGTAACGGCCGTTCTTCCCCACTTTCCATTTCCACCAGATGTATTGCCCCCGGCCCCAACATCAGATCACTCCCATTCTCCGTATATTCGAGGCTGACATACTGGTAAATCACAGACAACCCATCCGGCGTCCAATACGCTAGACCAATAGTGTCATTGGTTGAAAAGAAAATCTGGTCTGCGGCCATGTCATAAGCCCAAAAATTGGCATAGGCCCATCCCCATCCGCCTACGTTCATCACAAACGCGGTATTAGCCACATTCCACTGGGGACCAGGATGTGACGAGCCACCCGCCAACCAGCGAACATCCTCTGTTTCTGGATAGTAGAGATAAACCTCGTCATTTGAACAGGTTCCGATCCCAAACAGAAGCCGGTTATTGGGCATAAACTCAAACCAGTGCGCGCCGAGTGGGATATCAATTGCTTTCAATTCACTTGTGGTCACATTAAAAATGCCTAATCCCGACCAGCAGAGATCGGATAAGCCCCAAAAGGTAGCCACCCACCGTCCATCGGGTGATACTTTCCGGTGTGTGCAATCAGACCAGAGCACATCTGGCGGCCAATCCTCTGGCGGCCAATCCTCTGGCTGCTGGCAGGCAGCGGTTAGAGTGGGCGTGGGCGATGGTGTCGGGAGGGTAACTTCCTGGGCTGGTGTCACGGTAGGCAGGGGTGTAGCCGTCCAGGTTGGCACGGGTGATAAAATAGGCGTCGTGGTCATGCTGGCTGTGGGCGTGGGTGAGGGCACGGCCGTCGCCATGACCGGCGTCGTCACCACACGAGTGGGCGCAACGGGTACGGCCGTGCCCGGCACTGGCGTACAACCGGCGAATAACCACAACAATGGGATGGCAAATAACAATTTCATGGCGTAACCTCCTCAATATGTCTGATCGCTCGCCTGGGCGTCAACACAAGATAAACCCATTTTGCCTGAAAACGATGGTGCAAACTTGATGGGAAGGCTACATTAACAAACTGGCGGGAAACTAAAACGGCCGTGCCCGGTGGGGCACGGCCGTTTTGTTTTAGGCCATAATGGTTTGTTAACCGGGTGGCAGGGGGGTTGGCGGCGGGCTATAATGCGCGGCACGGCCGTTGCCGGTAATCGGTAATCGGAAGTCCGACTTTGGACATCGGCTTTCAACTTCGCGTCCTTCGCGGATCAGCAAGGAGAATGGTATGGCAGGGAACAACACCCCTTTACAACAACAAACCGTCAGCGATTTGCAGAATCGGCTGGAATGGCTGGACGAAGAACGGCGCAAACTACTCCGCCGTCTCAACGAACTGGAGCAGAAAGTAGAGCTAAAAGACCGGGAACTGGACGGCCGTGAACAGCGCATCCAGGAGCTAGAACGGCAGATCGTCGCTACTACCACACAGCTTTCCCGCATCCCCCAGGTAGATTTGCAGCTTTCCCAGTTCAAAGACGAAATTGTGCAGATGATTGAGCAATATGACCGGCGGCGCATCCAATCCCAGGCCGAAATGGATCGCCTGCGCCGCGTAGAACAGGAAGGCAACGCCCGCGAATTAGGCGAAATTCGCAAGAGCCTGGAACCGATTCGCAAGCTGCAAACGGACATGGACATGCGCATGGCCGAAGAAAGTCGCCTGGCCAACCTGATAGGGCAGCAAAAGACAGAAATGAGCGACCTGCGCAGCCGCGTGGAACAGGGGGACAGCAACTTTGCCTTCCTGGGCGAAAAAGAAAAACACAACGCCCGCAACATCGCCGACCTGCAAACGAGCATTGTGGAAATAAACAAACGATGGGAGGGGGTTTACGGCCGTTTGGACATCCTTAACAGCGCCCTCCTCCGCCTGGAAAACAGCCTGCCCGCCATCACCGAACGGCAAGAAACAATCCAGCAAAGCACCAAAAACTGGATGGAACAAATCCAACTAGGCGAATATGAACGCAATCAAAAGCTGGAAGGCTGGCGGCGCGTGCTGGAAGAACAGACCGATAACCTGGAACGATTTAACAAAGAATGGATCCGCTTCTCCGACCAATACAAAGAAGCCAAAATGGCCGTAGACACCCTGAGCCAGTGGCAGGAACAAATTGAAAAGCAACAGCGTGAATCGGCTGAACTCCTTCGTGTGGAAACCGGACGCATGTTGTCCCGTTGGGACGAATTCCGCCTGGAAAACGACAAACGCTGGAAAAATGAAGATGTGGACCGCGAACAGCGGTGGGCCACCGTCAACCGCCATGAGCGAGAATTGCGCGAACAAATCACCCTGCTAGAAGAAGCACTGGGCAAACTCAAAGAGGAAAAAGACCTTCTCTGGCGCGTGCAAAACGCCCAGTCCGACGCCCTCAAACAATGGCCGCGCATCTGGTTGGAAGAAGTGGAAAAAGCCATCGAACAAAACCCCAACCGCCGCCGCCAACCGGCGCTGGTACCCATCCAGGAGGAATTCGAGTAATCAGTAATCGGTGATCGGTAGTCGGTCACCGATTACCGATTACCGATTACCGCCATGTACGTCATCGGTACCGCCGGCCACGTGGATCATGGCAAATCCGCCCTGGTAGAAGCCCTCACCGGCATAGACCCCGACCGTCTGGCAGAAGAAAAAGCCCGCGAGATGACCATTGACCTGGGTTTTGCCTGGCTGACGCTGGGCGATGAAACACACCGGGAAGAGGTGGGCGTCATTGATGTGCCGGGACACCGCGACTTTATCGAAAATATGCTGGCGGGCGTCGGTGGCATTGACCTGGCGCTGTTGGTCATTGCCGCCGATGAAGGGGTGATGCCGCAGACCAGGGAGCATCTGGCAATCCTGGATTTGCTGGAAGTGCGCGATGGTGCGGTTGTGCTGACCAAAGTTGATCTGGTGGCCGATGACCCCGACTGGCTAGAAATGGTGACGCTGGATGTGCATGACGTTTTGGCGGGCACGGCGCTGGCGGATGCGCCCATCTTGCCCGTCTCTGCCAAAACGGGCCAGGGGATCGCAGAATTGAAAACGGCCGTCACCCAACACCTCTTCACCCTTCCTCCCCGCGCAGACAACGGCCGTGCCCGCCTGCCCATTGACCGCATTTTCACCCTTTCCGGATTTGGCACGGTGGTCACGGGCACACTGTTGGACGGCCGTTTCCGAGTCGGCGATGCGGTGGAAATCCAGCCTGGCGGCCTCAAGGGGCGCATTCGTGGCCTGCAAACGCACAAGACAAAACTGGACACCGCCCAACCCGGCAGCCGCGTGGCCATCAACCTGACGGGCATTGACCGCGAGGCGCTGAAACGGGGCGACGTGGTCACGCTGCCTGGTGAACTGCGCCCCACTATTTTGCTAGACGCCGCCTACCGCCACCTGCCAGACGCCGCTCCACTCAAACAGAACATGGAAGTCAAACTGTTTGTGGGCGCCAGTGAGGTGCTGGCGCGGGCGCGGGTGTTGGGCGCGGAGCAAATTGAACCGGGACAAACGGGCTGGCTGCAACTGGCCTGCATCGAGCCGGTGGCTATTCGGCGCGGCGACCGGTTTATTTTGCGACGACCGTCGCCGGGCGCAACTCTCGGCGGCGGGCGCATCCTCGATCCCCATCCCGGTCGCCGCCACCGTCGCTTTCGCCCGGACACCATGACCCGGCTGCAAACTTTGGCGCAGGGTACGCCGGAGGAGCGGCTGCTGCAAACGTTACAACGGCTGGAGCCAGTGGCGGAAAATCAGCTTCTCGCCGCCGCCGGGTTGGATGAGGGCACGGCCGTATCCGCCCTGCACACCCTCCTGGAAAGCGGCCAGATCATGCGGCTGGATACGCTGCTATTGTCCCGCGCCACCTACCAACGGCTGGCGGATGCGCTCACCGGGCTGCTGGCCGATTACCACCGGCAGTACCCGCTGCGGATGGGGCTGCCCCGTGAGGAGGCGCGCAGCCGGTTGAAGTTGAAAACGGCCGTCTTCAACCCCTTCCTCAACCAGGCCACCCAGGATGGATTAGTGGCCGAAGAGGGTGCGTTTTTGCGCCAGCCCGACCACGCCATTCGTTTTACGGCCGTGCAGCAAGCAGCCATAAACCGGCTGCTGGCGCAAATGGAGCAGGCGGGTATCAATACCCCCAGCGTGAAGGAGTGCCAGACGGCCGTAAGCGAGGATGTTTACGCCGCCCTGGTGGAATTGGGCCAACTGCGCCCCATCAGCTATGACGTGGTTTATACCGCCGGGCAATATGAGGCGATTATTGGGCAGGTGCGGGAATGGTTGGCGGGGGACGGCCGTGTCAACGCCGCCCAGGTACGCGACCAATTCCAAACCAGCCGCAAATACGCCATCGCCCTGCTGGAACATCTGGATGAACAAAAAATCACCCGCCGCGTGGGCGACGAGCGGGTTCTGTTGTAGTGTCATGTATCAAGTGTCAAGTGTCAGGTATCATGCACCTGACACTTGACACCTGACACTTAATACTCCTTTGGAGGAAACATGGAATACCGTCAATTAGGCAATTCCGGCGTGCGCGTGTCGGTGATTGGCATGGGCACGAACCGGTTTGGGAATGTGGTAGACCAGGACACGGCGTCATCCGTTTTGTCACTGGCGCAGGAGTTGGGCATTAACTTCATTGATACGGCCGATGTGTATGCGGGTGGGCGTTCCGAAGAGACGCTCGGCCACGCCCTCAAAGGCCGCCGTGACCGTTTTGTGCTGGCTACCAAAGTGTATATGGAAACCGGAAGCGGTCCCAACGATTACGGCGCATCCCGCTACCACATCATGCACGGCGTCGAGGCCAGCCTGCGCCGCCTGCAAACCGACCACATAGACCTGTACCAGATGCACCGTTGGGACAACACCACTCCCATCGCCGAAACCATGCGCACGCTGGACGACTTGATCCGCAGCGGCAAGGTGCGCTACGTGGGCGCGTCCGCTTACGCTGCCTGGCAGTTGGCCGAAGCCAACCTGCTGGCCGACCTGCGTGGCTGGTCGGCCTTTGTCACCATCCAATCTCATTACCACATGCTGGAACGGGAAGTGGAAAAAGAAGCGCTGCCCTATTGCCGGGCGCACAATGTCGGGTTTATCCCGTATTTTCCGCTGGCAGGCGGCTTTCTCACCGGCAAATACCGGCGCGGCGAGGGCGCACCCGCCGGTTCACGCGGCGAAAGCAGCGAATATGTGCAGCGCTACATGACCGAGGCGAACTACACCATCGTGGAGAAATTGACGGCCTGGGCTGAGGAACGGGGACACACCATGGGCGAATTGGCGCACGCCTGGCTGCTGGCCCAACAGCAGGTCTGCTCCGTTATCTCCGGGCTGACGAAGCTGGAACATTTACAGGCGAATGCAAAGGCGGGGGAGTGGGCGCTAACGGCCGAGGAGTTGAGCCAGGTAAACAGACTACTATTTGCTGATCCCGTTTAAGTTTGGATCAACCATTGGTTACAAGTGCCTGGGGCGGGTGGCTGCGGTATACTTGGCGCATCGCACTGGCATTTGCCAAATTTTGCGACGGGATGAGAATATGCCTGGGCAGCCTTTTTCACGACTGTGGTTATTAGCCAGTGTTGCGCTGGCTTTTTTCTTGTCTGGCACTCTGGCAGCGTGTGGGCAAAGCAGCGAGGCGCCGGCCACACCCACGCCGTTTGTGTCTACCCGGCCGGCGCTGGCTGCCGTGAACACGGCCGTGCCCACATCACCACCCGCCACCAATGAGCCATCGCCGACACCTACGGCCGTGCCCACCCAAACCTCCTCACCTATCCCCACCAGCATCCCCGCACCCACCGAGACGCCCACACCGCTGCCCTTGCCCACCCCCACTCTGCCACCCGTCCCGACAGAACTGTACGTCAATGGGGTAGCGCCAGGCTGGTTTGTCATGCTACCGGCAGAAACAGTGCAGCGGTCGCGGGAGATTTGGACGCAGGGGCAGGCGTTAGGACGTGACCCCCACCGCTTCTCCAAAATAGGCGACAGCATCGTAGACACCCATGAGTTTTTTACCTGGTTTGATGAGGGTAATTACGACCTGGGCGACTATGCCTATTTGCAGGGAGTGATTGGCTATTTTGCCGGGTCATACGGCCGTCACGGTGTGGCGCTGAAAGTGGGGCTGAATAGTACGGTCATCAATGATCCCACCTGGGCTGACAAGGAACTGTGCCAGGCTAATGAGTCACCGTTGGCCTGTGAAATCCGGTTGCACAATCCGGCCATCCTGCTCATTCACTTTGGCACCAACGACCATTCCGACTACTATGAGCGCAATATGCGCCGCATTGTGGAGTATGCTATCGAGGAAGGTATTGTGCCTATCCTGATTACCAAAGCCAATCGTATCGAGGGAAGCAATCTGCACAACAATATCCTGCGCCAGTTGGCGGCCGAATACCACATCCCGGTATGGGATTTTGACGTCATCGCCGAAACGCTGCCAGGGCGCGGCCTGGAGCAGGATGAACACCATATGACCTTCAACCAGCGCCCCGTTTATAACAGCGACCGGTATATCTACACCGGCTACGGTGCGTTTAACCTCACCGGGTTGATTGTGCTGGACACATTCCTACGCGAAGTGATTGTGGGGGAAGAATAGAATGACGGATTTGACGGATGAGACGGATTTTCACGGATTTGTTTTTTTCTATCCGCAAAAATCTGTCCTATCCGCGTCATCCGTGATCCTTATACAACGACCAACTCTGGTAATGCCGTATCTTCCCATTCTCGTCCTGGTTCACGCGCTTCGACGATCATGGGCAGGCCACCGGCGGGGGACATGGTGATAAGGGCTTCGGGCTGCACGGCCGTGCCTGCCACCAATCGCAGCCGGTAGCGTTGGGCAATTGTCGCCAGGATCAACTGCGCTTCCATCATCGCAAACGAGTTGCCGATGCAGACACGTGGCCCGCCGCCAAAAGGCATGTAGGCGTATTTGGGCAGGGCTTTTTCCATCTCCGGCGTCCACCGTTCGGGTAGGAATTGTTCGGGATCAGGGAAGTGCTGCGGCAGCCGTTGCATGACATAAGGGGCAATGAAGATCATGCTCCCTTTGGGAAGGGTATAACCACCAATCTCCACATCGGTCAGGGGAGTACGGCCGTTCAAAATCCAGGCCGGTGGGTAGAGCCGCATCGCTTCTTTGATCACTTGCAAGGTGTATGGCAGATGGGGTAAATCATCAAGGGTGGGGGTACGGCCGTGCAAAACTCCGTCTAATTCTTCATGCAATTCTGCTTCCGCCTCCGGGTTTTGCGAAAGCAGATACCACGTCCAACTGAGCGCGTTGGAGGTGGTCTCGTGCCCGGCGGCAAAGAGCGTGGCTACTTCGTCCCGTAGCTGTCGGTCATCCATGAAACCGCCATCTTCATCCTGAGACAACATGAGCATAGAGAGCAGATCGCCATTGTCGGTAATTTGCCCGTGTACGGCCGTTGCCCGGCGTTCGGCGATGATCTGGGCAATCGTCTGGCTGTAGTCGGCAATGGCCCGCTGCCGTTTGCGGTTGCCTGCGGTGGGCAGCCAGGATGGCAGCACAAAACCGCGCCGGTAATCCCCGTTGGAAACCGCCTGCAAATCGTGAATGGCGCGGCCTACGGACACGGCCGTGTCCTCCGACTCCGTCACCGCGTCGGCGTCAAACAACGTCTTGGAGACAATGTGCATCGTCAGGCGCATCATATCGTCGGCCACATCCCGGTTTTGCCCATCCTGCCATTCCGCCAGCAAATGGTCGGTATACCCCACCATCACGTCAGCATAGGTGCGGATGCGCTTCATGTGAAAGGCGGGCTGCGCCAGCCGCCGCTGCCGGGCATGAAAAACCCCCTCGCTGGTCAGCAGCCCATTGCCCAAAAATTTGCCCAAAATCTGCCGATCCAGCGGCGCTTTTTCAATGTTTTCCGCCTGCGCCACCAGCACTTCCCGCACATAGTCCGAATCCGCCAGCAGATAGGTGTGATACTGCATCAGGCGGAAATGGACCATACCGCCATAAGTTTGCGCCAGATGCAATAAATAGCCCGGCGGATCCTGGCCAAAATCACGCACATTTCCCAATAAAAAATTACCCTGCGGCCCAGGGGGACGTTTTACGGCCATACTGTTTACTCCTTTTTGAGATAATTGACAAGATGTTGATTTATCAATGATTCGTCAATAAAATAATGGGGATCGCTCACGGTGTCAACCGGGAATTTTCCCGATGTGTTGCAAACTCGACACGTGTCGAAAAAGGTGAGGCCCGAAGAGTTTCTGAAAACCCTTCGGGTCTTGAAAGGAATTCACATGGAAAAAGTAGACCGCCGGGTGCGGCGCACCCGCGCCCTGTTGGGCCAGGCACTGCGTGACCTGATTGTGACCAAACCGTATGAAACCATCACCATTCAGGACATCACCGACCAGGCTGACTTGAACCGGGCCACCTTTTACCTGCACTACGCCAGCAAAGAAGAACTGCTAATGGGCAGTCTGGAGCAAGAATTTGACAGCCTGGTAGAGCAGATGGAAGCGGAGAAAAACGGCCGTCCCCTCTGGGAAAATCCGGCCACCATCCGCATTATTTTTGAATATGTGGCCGAAAATGCGGCCTTGTTCAAAGTGCTGTTGGGGCCTCAAGGGCAAGGGTACGTCATGTACCGCGTTCTGGACTACATTGCTCAGGTGGATGAAGAGGAGTTGCAAGAAGCTTTTGGCAAAAATGCACTGCCCATACCCGATGCGATTCTGGCGCGGCATTTTACCGGGGCGCTGTTTGCCCTGGTTAGCTGGTGGCTGGAACAGGATATGCCCTACTCGCCCACTTATATGGCGGAAACGATCCAGCAGCTTTGCATGATGGGCGTCATGCCGGTGCTGGCGGATGCAGGGGTGAATTGAGCCGCAGGATAACAGCAAAATTGGTGGCGCCCGCCGTCTGGAAATGGCTGACCACCACCCGGCAAGTGCGGGTTTTGCACCTGTTTGACCATGCCTGTAATCTGGTCAACGAACACGGCCGTGTCCTTTCGTTGGTGTCGGAGCAAATTGGGGCCGGGCCATTCCATATAGTGCTGTCCAATCCGTTTGTGCCGTTTGTAGTAGGTGATTTATCGCCCGCAAACGGCGATAAATCACCTACTACGAACGTGGTGGTTTATCCTGATGGCCTCCAGGTGGGCAAGTGGTACGTGGATGTGAGTCAGACGGCCGTCTGGCAACCACGTGTTGATTGGGACAGGCTACGGGCGCACACGGCCGTCTGGCAACCCCACATCCCACTGATCCATGCAGTAGTAGCACAATATCGTACAGAATGGGGGCTGGACACGGCCGTGTGGCAACCACCCATTCAAGCCGGGCTAGACCGGCTGTTGGTGGGGATTCGTGAAGGGGATACGGCCGTCATGCAGGCCGCCACCAAGCAGTTAGCCGGGCTTGGCCCTGGGCTGACGCCCGCCGGCGATGATGTGCTGATGGGGGTGATGGTTGGGTTATGGGCTACCAGACCAGCAGAGGTGGTACGGCCGTTGGTGGGGATGATGGCAGAGGTGGCCGTGCCGCGTACCACCACCCTGTCTGCGGCCTGGCTGCACGCGGCCGGGCGAGCGGAGGCGGGTGGATTGTGGCATGAGTTTGGCAGACGGTTATCGGTAAAAGGTAATCGGTGGGAAGAGGTGGTGGCGCGGATTTTGGGGACGGGGCATAGTTCGGGGGCGGATGCGTTGTGGGGGTTTACGGCTACGGTTCGCTAATTTTGACGCAAAGAGCGCAAAGAGACAAGAGGAGCAAAGAGGAAAAAGATGGAACGAAAAAATATTTCCAGCGGCGCGCCGTGGGAGGGGACGGTGGGGTACTCCCGTGCGGTGCGGGTGGGGCCATGGGTAGTGGTGGCGGGCACAACGGCCGTAGACGAAAACGGCCAGACGATGTTTCCCGGCGACCCCTACGGCCAGACCCGCTACATTTTGCAGAAGATCGAACGGGCGTTACAAGAAGCAGGCGCCAGCCTGCACGATGTGGCACGCACCCGCATGTTTGTGACGCACATTGGGGATTGGCAGGAAATTGGCCGGGCGCATGGCGAGTTTTTTGCGGCTATACGCCCGGCGGCTACTATGGTTGAAGTGAGTCGGCTCATTTCCCCCGATTTATTGGTGGAAATTGAAGTGGACGCCTGTATGCGGGAATAACGGTAGCTGCCCTAAAAAACACTGCCGCCCAGGGTAACGACCAATGACAAAATCATGCTCAAGGCGATGACAATGCCTAAGACGATCATTATTTTTTCGGCCGTTGACCGTTTACGGTTGCGAATGCGATCCCGCATGGAGCGTTTGGGCATTTGCTTGGGTGCTTCACGCCGTTTTCTATTTTTAGCCATCGAAAAACTCTCCTTGAAATCAAAAAATGCGGCGGGAGTATAACACAAAGTCACGGCCGTGAGAAAAGGCTTAACGTAACATTGGCGCCCCATGCCCGTCTGGACTGCACCAAAGTGAAACTTATCCCATGCAGCTGCGTTGACGGTACGGCCGTCTCTTATATAATCAACGGCACAATTGGATACGCCCCTTTGGGGGCACACCTTCAGGGCAGGGTGAAATTCCCGATCGGCGGTAAGGTCTACATAGACCAAGCCCGCGACCCGGCTCAATTGCCAATTGATAATTGACAATTTTCAATTGACAATTAAGTCGGTTGATCTGGTGTAATTCCAGAGCCGACAGTTATAGTCTGGATGGAAGAAGGTCAACACAAAACGTCTGTATTGTTTTGCCTTTGCCTCACCGTGGTGTGGGGCTGCTGGGGCGATGCATGGGGTTGGGTAACGGCCGTTATTCCCCGTATCATAGTTTCTCTTGCCCACGTACTGTAAGCCGAAGTCTACAATTCCATAATCCCACTTTCGGATTGAGATTCGGTCTATTTCTGACGGAAATGAACATTTTGCGGAGACAACCTGTCTGGTTGACCACTCTTGTTTCCTTTGCTTTTCTCATCATCGGCTGGCAGTTGCTGGTGACGCTAGGTGGCTATCAGAAATTCATCCTGCCCGGCCCGCTGGATGTGGGGCGGCAGATGCAAATTGTGGTGGCCGACGGCCGTTTGCTGCGCCACAGCCTCATCACCATCAGCGAAATCATTCCCGGCCTGCTCATTGGCTGCCTGGTAGCCGCCCCGTTAGGGTATCTGCTGGCCAAGTCACCACTGGCCGAACGGCTGATCTCTCCCTACCTGATCGCCTCTCAGGCCATCCCCATCATTGCCATCGCCCCCCTGCTCACCATCTGGATCAGTTCCGTTTACTGGTCACGAGTGGCGGTAGCCGCCCTGGTGGTGTTTTTCCCCATCCTCATCAACATGGTAGTGGGGCTGCGCTCGGTGCCCGCAGAATTGTATGAACTGATGCACGTCTTAAAAGCGGATAACGGTCAGATTTTCCGCAAACTGGAGTTTCCGGCGGCACTGCCGGTGTTTCTGGCAGGGTTAAAAATTGGGGCCACCCTGGCCGTCATTGGCGCGCTGGTGGGCGAATTTGTGCAGCCGCAAAGCCGGGGGCTGGGCTTTTTGTTGATTACCGCTCGCCAATCTTTCAAGACAGACCTGGTATTTGTGGTTCTGGTGACTTTGGCGGTGATTGCCTTGTCCCTGTACGGCCTGGTAGCGCTGCTGGAAAAGCGGGTGCTACGCTGGAAATTACAACGATAAAACAGGGGGCGGCGGAGCACATTTATTACCGCATGATCCCCATATCAACACATCTTGAAGGAGTAGAATAAGATGAAGCGTTTTCTGATTTTCTTATTGGCCCTGGCTGTAATTCTGTTGGCCTGCACTTCCCAGGAAACGGAACAAACGGCAACAGAAACAACTCAGCCTATAACCCAAATCAATCTGCCCATGGGCTACATTGCTGACCCTCAGTATGCCCCGTTTTATGTGGCACTAGAGAAGGGATACTTTGCCGAAGAGGGCATTGATCTTTCCTTTGATTACAGTTTTGAGACAGATGGCATGGCGCTGGTGGGGGCAAACCAACGGCCGTTTGCCATTGTTGGCGGCGACCAGGTGATATTGGCCCGCGCTCAAGATTTGCCGGTGGTGTACATCCTGGAATGGTTCCAACGTTTCCCCATAGCCATTGTTAGCAAAAGCAGCGCCAATGTGAAAACCCCCCAGGATTTGGCCGGGCGTAGCGTTGGGCTGCCGGGGTTCTTTGGCGCCAGCTACGTGGGGTATCTGGGTGTGCTCTCCGCCGCCGGTTTACAGCCGGAGGACGTCAACACCAGTGAGATTGGCTTTTCGCAGGTGGAATCGCTGCTGACGGACAGAGTGGAAGTCATTGTTGGTTATGTCAACAATGAACCGGTGCAGTTAGCCAGCATGGGAGAGGATGTGAACGTGATTGATGTGGCCGACTATATTGATATGGTAGGCAACGGCATCGTCACTAACGAGACCGTCATCAGGGAAAACCCGGCGCTGGTGGAAGGATTTGTGCGCGCCACCCTGCGTGGGTTACAAGATACTTTGGCCGATCCGGCAGCTGCCTTTGAGATCAGCAAGAAGTACGTGGAAGGGATGGACGACGGCCGTATGCCCGTTTTAGAAGCGTCGCTACCCATCTGGCAGGCTGACAGGTTAGGTATCACCACTGCCGACTCCTGGCAGCAAACCCAAACAATCCTGCTGGGCGCCGGTCTGCTAGATGCCCCGGTAGAAAACCTGGAAGCGGCGTTCACCAATGAGTTTGTAGAAAAAGTACAGCCGTAAAAGGAGTAATTGGGTAATTGGGCAATTACTCAATTACCCAATTACATCATATCAATGCGTTCTCCATTTTTAACGGCCGTCAACATCACACACACCTTCCAAGACCTACCCGTGCTGGAAAATGTCTCCCTGGAAATTCAGTCCGGGGGATTTGTAGCGCTGGTGGGGCCATCTGGGGTGGGTAAATCTACCTTACTGCGGATACTGGCAGGATTGTTACGGCCGTCGTCCGGTGACATTCACATGGCTGATGGGTCACACCAGGAGCCAATCGGCCTGGTTTTCCAGCGCGACAACCTGATGCCCTGGCGCACGGTGGCCGAAAACGTGCGCCTGCCGTTGGAATTGATGGGGGTGAATGGGCGGGAGGCCAACGGCCGTGTGCAAGCCATGATCAACCTGGTGGGGTTGGCCGGTTTCGAGCAGCGATACCCGGCGCAGTTGTCCGGCGGCATGGCGCAGCGGGTGGCGCTGGCGCGGGCGCTGGTGCATGAGCCGCTGTTTTTGCTGCTGGATGAGCCGTTTGGGGCGCTGGATGCGCTGACGCGGGAGCGCATGGGGCTGGAACTGCTGCGCATCTGGGAAGCTATGCCTGTTACCGTCCTGTTGGTCACACACAGTATCAGTGAAGCGGTATTTCTGGCGGATGAGGTTCTGGTGATGGGTGGCAGCCGCCCCAACACGGAACGGCCGGCCACCATCACCCATCGTATCCCTACTGGTCTTCCCCGACCGAGAGATTTAGCAATGGAACGCACGGCGGCATTTCAAGATTGTGTCACGGCCGTGCGCGCCGCCATTGAATCGGGTGTTTAGGTGCTCACGTGAACACCTAAACACCCTATCACCCCGCTACCCTGGCGCGCCGCCGCCGGACGGCGAAGCGCACCAACAGCCAGAGCGGAATGCCAATCAGCAGAACAAGCGGCAGGACAAGAATGACCAACCAAAGAGCCAGGGTCGCCAGACCTTGCAAGGCGCTGATCAGAGCTTCGACCGCATCCCTGGCGACGCCTTGTGGCCGCCAGCCGGCGACCTGCACCGGGCGGGCCGCAATATCCGGCGTCAGGGAAATGGTGATGGTAGAAAAGGCAGCCGACTGGCTCAGGTATTGCATCCGGCCCTTAATCACCTCAATTTCCCCTTCTAACCGGCTGAGTTCCTGATTGACGGCCAATGCCTCTTCTACGGTGGTGGCCTCATCCAGGAACGAGCGCACGCGCACGGCCGTAGCCTCCAGATTGCCTAACCGTGCCGACAAGTCTACATACTCCTCGGTCACGTCTTGCCCGGAGACGCTTTCGCTCTGCACCTCCACGGCCATCGCTTTCAGCGCGTCTATGATGCCCACAAAACCGGCCGCAGGCACCCGAATAGTAATGTCGCCTGATTTGGCATCTGCGCCATATTGGTAAAGATTGGCGTTGACCACCCAACCGCCGCTCTGCTCGGCCAGACGGGTTATGTCCGCTACCGTTTCTTCGGTATCAGCCACCACCATCCGCAGATTGCCGGTGCGAATGATGAGCCGTTCTACCTGGTTGACTTGCCCGGCAGCGCCTTCGCCGGAGGCAAAAGCCAGATTGTCAACCTTGTTCCAGGCCATTTCGGAACCGTCGGCAGCTTCTTCCATCGGCGCCTGGGCCGGCGCCGAAGCCACGTCAGAACCGGCTGTGTCATAGGCAAACTGGGCCTCAGACATAGAAGCCCCGGCACAACTCACCAACAGCAGCGCCAGAAATAAGAGAGGTAGAAAGAGTATTTTGTTGGTCTTGGTCATCTTAACCTCCTGAGTATGATAATTGGTGGCGGTGGATGGAGGAGAGGCTTTAGCCGATGCCTGGTTCGCCTAAAGGCTCTCCTCCGACCGGCCACCATTCAGCTAAAGCCGTCTATCCTTCCACCACCCATGATATGCAAAGGCTAAGACGCTGCCACAAACAAATTAGTTCCCCCAATTACCGATCACCAATTACCGATTACCCCATCTTCCCGGCCACCATCGGCGGGGTATCACCTTTCGGCAATTGCCACAATTGGTACCCCTTCTGGGCAATGGCAATGAATTGCGCAATCAGGATGAGGGGCAGGGCAATTCTCTCGATGAAGGCAAAGATGCCGATGAAAAACTCAATCCCTTCCTGGGAAAAGTCTGTGGCCTGGGCTAAGGTGGTATTGACGCCCAAAACCGGGCCATTGACCATGAAGATGTAGACGACAACGGCCGTTAACAGATTCACGCCTATATCTAACAGCAGCGTCGTCCGGTTCTGCCAGCGAAACCGCAGTTTGTAAATGTCCACGCCAATAGAAACGAGCAAGAGCAAATTGGCCCAGGGTAGCAAGTTGGCGTAAAAGTTGGCCGAGAAGAGGGGCACGGTCATCACCTGCTCGTCGTGCATGACAATGATGCCCGCCCATTGCGGAAAGGCATTTAACAGCAGCAAAAAGATGACGCCAAACACGATACCGGCAATGAGTTCGCCGCGTTTCATTTCTCGCCCGCCATCAACCGCCGGTAGTTTGCGTGGATCCCATTCTTCTTCATCGTCAGCGGTCAACTCCGATTCGGGGATGACCCGCTCTAAAATGGCGAAGACGATGGCAATGGAACCAAAGGCGCTGATCAAAGCGCCGATAACGCCGGGAATAGCGCGCACCATGGCGCCGGCCACATCCACCACAAAGGCGTCTGAGTTCCAGGCCGAAACCACCACGCCAAAGAGGGTCACGGCCGTGAGTACCACCGCCACCACCGTCACCACAATCTTGAAAATGGGGAACAACTGCGGCCCAATCAGGTATTGGGGACGGGTTTGGTACGAGGCGGCCACTTTTTCGGGATGCCCCATTTCCAGTAATACGGCCGTGACCACCGCCTCATCCGCCTTATCCACCTTCGTTTGTGCCCGGTCTTCCACCATATCTTGCAGCAGCGAGCGCAGTTCCGTCTGCACGTCCGCCCGCTGATCACGTGGCAAATGCCGCCCCACCTCCGCCACATATCGTTCAATTAAGTCCATGATTTATCTCCTAACACCTGTCGGGCAAATGGGTAATTGATGGCAATTACCCATTTACGCATTTTTGTTTTCATCCACCAATAACCCATCCATCACCACGCCCAGATATTTCCACTCTGCTTTTAGTTCCGTGAAAATGTTCTGGCCCAGTTCGGAGAGCGTGTAATAACGGCGCGGGCGACCGCCTTCTTCCAAATCCCAGGCGCTGCTGAGCAATCCCTGGGATTCCAACCGGCGTAATAGCGGGTACAGGGTGCCTTCGTTTATGTCGAACCCTTTATCCGCCAACGCCTGCCGCAAGGAGTAACCATAATGGGTCTGGCGTAGCTGGCTTAACACGGCCAGCACAATCACCCCGCGCCGCAGTTCTAATTGCAAGTTTTCTGCATACTGTTGGTTAGCCTGTGTCATGCGTCACATGATACTATATGTCACACAGTATTGTCAAGCACATAGCATAAGACGATTACATACTCAATTCCCGGCGATTGAAATCGCGGCTACAAACAGCAAAGCCCACCTTCGTGGGCTAGTACCCACTGGGTCTTAGTCGGCGAAGGCCGACTTTGCCTTTTGTTGGTGCAGATTTATCTGCCGCCAGCCAAATTTGGAATTGTTGAGTATGATACAACCCGCTTTACCGACTTGCGTATTAGCCAATGTTCGTAAGTTCAATATTCAAGGAGATTCCAACATGGAAAAAGAAACCAAAAAACTGTATCGGAGCCAATCTGACCGCTGGCTAGGCGGCGTGTGTGGTGGCCTGGGTGTTTATGTAGGCATAGACCCAACCATCATCCGTATCCTGTTTGTCTTGTTAGTTATATTTGGCGGCGGCGGCGGGCTGTTATACATCTTGCTGTGGATATTTATCCCCCAAGAACCAGCCGGGATAGACACACCCCCTAAAAATTTCACACCAGACGAATAAACATGGAAAAGCCCGGCATCTTCACTGCCGGGCTTTTCTGCTGGTAACGGCCGTAACCCCTCCCCCGCCTATACAATCACTTTGGCCATCCGGTAATAGGTTGGCGCCGTGTGTCCCTGGTGCGTGCCCGTCCCCACAATGTCATAACCTAGCGATTGGTAATAGCGCACATTATCCGGCAAAGCGATGCGCACACCCAACACCACCCGCCGGAACCCCTGTTCCCTGGCCTGCTGCTCCACCACCGCAATCAAGCGCCGGGCAATGCCCTGGCGCTGATAAGCCGGTAACACGGCTAACCGGCCAAAATAGAGAGCGTCTGCGTACTGCTGGTGCGGTTTGGTAAACACGCAGGCCACGATATGCCCCGAAGTCGTTTCGGAGTCATCATCCACTTCCGCCACCCACAACGTCTCCTGCACCACTTTCTCCCGCAATGCGTCCACCGTCTCCCTGGTAACACCCGATGGCGGGTCCAAATCCCGGTAAGCGCCAAACGCTGCCTGTAAAACAACCAACACGGCCGTGCAATCTGCTTCGGTTCCCTGGCGAATGTGAATCATGCGCGGAATGAGATTGGAGATTAAGCGATCCCCAATCTCCAATCTCTAATCTCTCAATCTCCCACCGATGTCGGCGCCAGTTGCCGGGCAAACAGCCGCCAGTTGGCGCCGATGAACAGCAGCAAGGCGGCCAACGAGGCCCAACCGGCCCACTGAAACGCCGCCACCGCGCCGTAGGCGTCATACAAATAACCGCCGGT
The DNA here is from genome assembly GCA_014584575.1 of Chloroflexota bacterium. Lineage (GTDB taxonomy): Bacteria > Chloroflexota > Anaerolineae > Promineifilales > Promineifilaceae > CAADGU01. The sequence goes on along the minus strand of JACTMP010000027.1, from coordinate 31,912 downwards.
AAACGCGCCCAAAGCCGCCCCCAGGCCAAAGACGGCGCTGCTAAACAAACCTTGCGCCGTGGCCCCCAGGCCGGGCGGCGCATTTTCGTCGGCATAGGCTACGCCGGCCACCCACATGGCGGCAAAGGTTGGCCCATGCAGCAGGCTGATGGGCAGCACTTGCCAGGGTGCGGTCATCCAGGCGTAGGCAAAAGCGCGGATAACGGTGCCGACCATAGACAGCATTAACACAAACGGCGCACCCCACCGCGCCAGGAGCCGCCGCGAGTAGAGAAAAACGGGAATTTCGCTGACGGTAGCCAGGGTGAGTGACAGCCCCATAATGGTGTTACTTGCGCCCATCTCGTTCAGGTAAAGGAAGAGGTAATTGAGGAAAATGCCCAGCGTCATGCCTTCCACCAGGGCCACGGCCGTGAACAACAGCCAGTGCCGGTTCGTCAGCAGCACCCGCAAGCCGCGCCGTACCGATTCACCTACCTGACCGCCGGGCACGGGCAGCCACACACTTACCAGGAACAAAACGATCACCATGAGCAGGTATAAGGTGAAGGTGATGGATAACCCCCGCGCTTCGATGACAAAGCCAATGATGAGCGCAGCGATGCCCCAACCCACCGAACCCCACAGGCGGACACGGCCGTACTCCGCCCGCCGCTCGCCCAATCGCACCATCACCGCATTATCCACCAGAGGCACAATGGGAGCGGCAAAAATGGCATACAGGCAAACAATAGGGATGAGCGCGGCAAACGTTGTCACCTGGGTCATCGAAGCAATGGCAAGCCACAGTCCGGCTATCGTTACCAGCAGCAGCAGGTGATGTTTGTGAGTGGCGTCAGCCAACGCGCCCCAGGCAGCGGCAGCCACTATGGTGATCAAGGGCACTATGCCGGTGAGAAAGCCGATTTGACGGCCGTTCAGCCCCAAATCCTGGTAGTGCAACGTCAAGAAGGGCAGGAGGCAGGCTGCCGCCGCAAAAAATACAAAGTAGAAGGCTTTTGCTGAGCGCATGAGAGGTTTATGGTAACCGGTTATTAGTAAACGGTTAGTTATCACTCCTTTAGCAGTATGGTCGGCCGGATTATATCACTCCCGTGGGGGGCGCATAATGGGCGATTGGTATCGCAAAGCCCAGCTTTAGACTTCGGGTTACGGATGACGGGTTACGGATGACGGACCCGCCACGCCGGGTTACAATACCCCCATGCACAACTATCTGGATGAATTGAATGAAGCCCAACACACGGCCGTGACCGCCGACCCCGGCCCTATTCTTGTCCTCGCCGGGCCGGGTTCTGGTAAAACCCGCGTCCTGACGCACCGCATCGTCTATCTAATCCGCGAACTGCGCGTACCGCCCTGGCACATTCTGGCCGTTACCTTTACCAACAAGGCCGCCCGCGAAATGAGCCACCGCATTGAAAAAGTGCTGGAAGGGCAGCCGCGCGGCCTGATGATGGGCACTTTCCACGCCTCCTGCGCTCGTATCCTGCGCATTGAAGTGGAGAATCTGGAGGGGTACGGCCGTGACTTTGTCATCTTTGACACCGAAGACCAGTTGGCCGCCATCAAGCAGGCGCTCAAAGACCTGAACCTGGACGACAAAAAGTTTCCGCCGTTCAAAATGCGTAGCGGCATTGGCAGCGCCAAAAACGAACTCATCACCCCGGAAATGTACACCGCTGCCAATTATGTGGCCGAAGTGACCAGGCGCGTCTACGCCCGTTACCAGCAAATTCTGGTAGCCAACAACGCCATGGATTTTGACGACTTGCTGATGAATGTAGTCACGCTGTTTGACCGGCGACCAGACGTTTTAGCAAAGTACCAGGAGCGGTTCCAGCACATCCTGGTGGACGAATTTCAAGATACGAATACGGCGCAGTATGGGTTATTGAAGAGGTTGACGGCCGTGCGCCAAAACATCTTCGTCGTGGGCGATGGGGACCAGAGCATTTACATGTTCAGAGGGGCCGATTACCGCAACCTGAACCGCTTCCGCGACGATTTTCCACAGGCGCGCCAGATTTTGCTGGAAGAAAATTACCGCTCCACCCAGGTCATTCTGGATGCGGCCATGGCCGTGATCAAACACAACCGCAATCGGGTGCATAAGCAGCTTTTCACCCGGCGACAGGGCGGCGAAAACGTGACCGTGCGCGAGGCGTATGACGAAAACGAGGAAGCGGAACGCATTGCGGGTACGGTGCAAGATTTACTGCTGCGCAGCTATTCGCCCGGCGACATGGCCGTCATGTACCGTACCAATGCCCAATCCCGCGCCCTGGAAGAGGCGTTCATCCGCGCCAGCATTCCTTACCGGCTGGTGGGGGCGACGGCTTTTTATCGCCGCCGCGAAATTAAAGACGTGCTTGCCTATTTGCGCGTGGTACACAACAGCGCCGATACCATCAGCTTTAACCGCATCATCAACACCCCCACGCGGGGCATTGGCGGCAAGACGCAGGAGCAGTTACAGCAATGGGCGGCGTCCCTACTCATGCCGCCGGCCGACGCTCTGGTGCGGTTGGCCGTTGATCCCGATTGCCAGCATCCGTTTAACGGCCGTGCCACCAACGCCCTGCACAACTTCGGCCAGATGTTACACGCCTGGCGGGTCATCCGCGACGAGGTCAGCGTGGGTGAACTGCTCGACCTGATTTTGCAGCAAACCGACTTTCGCGGGTATATCGAGGATAGCGCCAAAGATGAAGATGAAGCCCAAGACCGCTGGGCTAACGTGATGGAACTGCGCAACGTGGCCGCCGGTAATCAGATGGCATTGAGCGACTTCCTGGAACAGATCGCCCTGGTCTCCGAGGTGGATGACCTGGAAGAAGAGCCGAACCGGGCCACGCTACTGACACTGCACGCCGCCAAAGGGCTGGAATTCCCTGTCGTTTTTCTGGCCGGGCTGGAGGATGGCATTTTGCCGCACAGCCGTTCGCTGGATGATGTGGAATCACTGGCGGAGGAGCGGCGGCTCTTTTATGTGGGCATCACGCGGGCCATGGACCGACTCTACATTTCCCACGCTTTCCGCCGCCTGGGTTTTGGCGGGTATGATGTCTCTGTGCCCTCCCGCTTTTTGCAAGATTTGCCACATGACCTGGTGGATGGCGGCAGCGCAAAAAGTCGGCGGCAGCAAACGAAGAGCCAGGCGAGCAAGTGGGAATGGTCATCCTCTGGCAGCACGAGTTGGTCAAAGGAGCCACGGCCGTCGGCAGGGGCACGGCCGTCGGCCACCCCCACCGCGCCCCAACCCGAAAAACCCCTGCCGCTACCCCAATACCTGCGCGCCACACCCGCCGATGACGACCGGGAGCCAACTCCCAAAACCGCCCGCTACAAAACCGGCCAAAAAGTACGCCACGTCAAATTTGGCGCCGGCACCGTCATCGAAAGCAAACTCACCGGCAGCGACGAAGAAGTCAGCGTCGCCTTCCCCGAACACGGCATCAAACGATTGGCCGCCAGCTTTGCCAATCTGGAAGTAATTAGCGATTAGAGATTGGAGATTAGAGATTGAAATTGCCTCTCTAATCTCTAATCTCCAATCTCCAATCTCATGCACTACTTGATAGACGGCCACAACCTGATTGCGCGGATGCCGGACATCTCGCTGGCTGACCCGGATGATGAGGTGCAGTTGATCCTGCGGCTGCGCAGTTGGGCGGCGCGCAGCCGGAAGCGGCAGGTGACGCTTTTTTTTGATGGGGGGATTCCCGGCGGCAAGGATGTGCGGCTTTCCACGCCGCAGGTGCGGGTGATTTTTGCTTCGGTGGGGCAAACGGCCGATGCCTTGCTCATCAAAGGCATCAACAAGGTAAAGAACCCCCCCGAATTCTTGCTAGTCACCAGTGACCAGCAAATTATTGCGGCGGCCAACGGCCGTAAAATGCCCCACCTCACCTCAGACAAATTTGCCGCGCAACTGGCGACCCAGTGGCAAGAGACGCCGCCCGGCCCCACCATCACCGACGATGACCCGGTGATCAGTGAAGCGGAGGTGGCCGACTGGCTGGCAACGTTTGGCCCGGTGGACGAACGTGCCATTCGCAACCGTCCCAAACCCATACCACCAAATTTGCCACCACCTGAACCAGAGCCGGTGAATACACCTGACACACCACCACCCCCACTGAACCGGGAAGAACCACAACTCAGCAACAAGGAACTGGATGAATGGCTGGCCCTCTTTGGCGGTGAGCCGAAAAAGAAGAAAGTGGGAAAAGAAGCGCACCCTACTGCCACCACTAAGGCAACACCGGCAGCTACCCCTAAGAAACCGCGCCGTCCATCAACCAACAACCCCCACAACCTCAGCCCCGAAGACCTGGCTGCCTGGCAAGATTTTGCCAGTCGGGAAGATTGACTGGCCTTTTTTAATCACCTGGTGGATGCCACCCCGCCTGTACCCACAATGAACGGGAGGCGACAATTTCGTCGTTGTTCAACCGTAAGGCAATCACAGTGGCTCGGCCTACGGCCGTTAACCCAATCACGCGAACTCCCTCCTCGTTCCAGGCAAAATGCACCTTCCAGGACTGCACTCTTGGATTGAATAGCAGCACAGTCTCGTTTGTAACCGGGTCCACCGCATGGGTACGGCTGCCCTTGAATTCATTACAACGACGACAAGCTAACCACAAATTTCCCCTGTGCGTTTTACTCACGACAGCATTTCAGCCACAGGCGGAATACGATGACCACGCCATTTCAGCAAAGCACAAGCATAGGCACGACGCAACATCAACATGTCAGCTTCCTCTCTCAGCATTTCGAGAGATTCTTGCTCACCTTGCGCCAATTCATCGCGCCGATTCTTGTCCAGCAGATCTTCATAAAGCACTGCCTTATCATCTGCTAGTTCTGTCCGGGCAACTTGCCACAAAACCGTGTCATCCATCATGTCCAGTGATTCCAGGTCTGGTAAAAAACGGGCCGGAATATGCTTCACATCTGGCGGCATTCCCACCCGCAAGGATTGCAGGCAACCACGTTAACCGGCTGGTGAAAGGTTGCCGCTTTGTTGATTAACTGCTCATACAAATCTTCTGGTATTTGCAGAGTAATTTCGGCCATTTCGCTTCCTCTTTTCTGACAACACTATACCCACTACGAGATAATGCCTAGCTCTTTGCCACCAGTGATGATGGTGTCGGCGCAGTAGTCAATGTCTTCCATGGTGTGCGCAGCGGAGACACAGGCGCGCAGGCGGGCTAACCCTTCAGGCACCACCGGCGCTACCACTGCCTGCACAAAAATACCGCGCCGTTGGCAGTAATTGGCGAGCAGGGCGCCTCGTTCCGTGGAGCCACAGATGACGGGCACAATAGCTGTCTCGGTGTAGAGCAGGTCAAACCCGGCCGCCCGTAACCGGTCGGCAAAATGGTTGTAATTGTCCTGAATCTTCTTCACGCGCCAGGGTTCTTCCTCAATCACGTCAAAAGCGGCTTTGGCGGCGGCGGCGGAAGCGGGCGGCAGCGCGGCCGAGAAGATGAAACCACGCGCCTCGTGTTTGAGGAAGGTGATCAATTCTTCATTCCCGGCCACGTAGCCGCCGGCGCTGGGGATGGTTTTGCTGAGGGTGCCCATCTTGATGTCCACACAGTCCGGCGGCAGGTCAAAATGCTCTTCTATGCCGTGCCCATGTTCACCCAACACACCCAGCGAGTGCGCCTCATCTATCATCAGATAGGCGTCATGTTTTCGGCACAGCTTCACCATTTCGGGCAGGTTGATGATGTCCCCGTCCATACTAAACACGGCGTCGGCAATAACCAGCTTACGGCCGTGAGGATTCGCATCTCTCAACCGCCGTTCCAGATGATCCATGTCATTGTGCCGAAAACGAACGTGGTGGGCCATGGCCAGCATACAGCCGTCCACAATGCTGGCATGGTTCAACTTGTCGCTGATGACCGTGTCGCCCTTGCGCAGCAGCGAGGAAATGGTAGACAGATTGGTGACGTAACCGCTGGAAAAGGTGATGGCCCCGTCGGTGCCTTTGAACTGGGCGATGCGTGTTTCCAATTCATTGTGCAGCGACAGCGACCCGGCCAGCAGGCGCACGCCGTGTGTGCCCGTGCCATATTTGTCTACGGCCGCTTTCGCCGCCTCGTTAATTTTGGGGTGCCCAATTAACCCCAGGTAGGAATAGCTGCCGAGCATAATCATCTCGCCATGCCCTTCTACGTTGACACGGCCGTTGGGCAAAATATCCTGTGTCGCTTCTAAATAAAAGTACAGGTCGCGCTCCTTATAAAACTCAATCGGCCACAGCATCTCCGGCGTCAGTGGTACGCGCTCCTGTGTTGGTGTATCTATCATCGGTATTACTCCTTCCAGAATTATGAATTTTGAAGGATGAACTACATCCCTCGTAAAAAGTCTAATATCAGGAGATCGAAATGGGAGGAGCGGGCATCCTCAGATACCCACCAGTTCGCATCTGAGGATGCGAACTCCGCTTCGTTCTACTGAATATCTCCATTGCCTGCCAGTTGCCTGGGAAATAACAGATCGCATAAGTGGTTTAATTCTAGCAGCGAAATGCCACATATAAAAACCGTTTTGGAATTCGCAGCCATAACGACAAAGACCGCCTAAGCGGTCTGGGGGGACAGTCGGTGCAGGGCCAGCTCTGAACCTGGTGAAAGGCCGACTTTTTTAATGACGCCAGAATCCGAGGGGATATTTGTGCCAGAGGTAATAGGTGGCAGCCGCCCAGCCGAGCGCCAGGCAGACAACAAATGTGATCGCCGTGACCATTTCTCCGGGGATATACGCCGCGCCAACCGTGATTGTCAATAAAACACTCAACGCCATACCGATCAGCCCCATCAAAATGCCGACCAGCGCCCCCAGCACAATTGCCCCCATCAACCGCCCCTGGCGATGCTTCTGCGCCTGTAAGCAGGCGCGCAACCCATTGGGCAGCTTTTCTAAATTGACATTGGGGTCAATCTGGTAACGCTGCACCAGGTCATAGAACTGCCCACGACGCTGGGCATTATGGACACTGTTGAGCCGGAGATAAATCTCGCCCTGGTTGGATAACACATATTGGCTCAAGGCAGGGTTGAGTTGAACAGCCTCTTCCACCTGGCGGCGCAAGGCGGGTTGTAAAATGCGCACAACCTGCCGCTCTTCTAATAGCGCCTCAATGGTTATTTCTGCTCCTGCGATTTGCGGTTGTGGGGCGTGGCTGGAATTACTCATGTCACCCGGTTTGAATTGCACAATTTCCATTACTATTTCTCGCTGCCCATTATCAGACAGGGACGGGCATGGGTCAACGGGACTATTGTGCCAGCCAGCCAGATTTCCTATGCCAGCAGGTCGTCCAGCACGGCCGTCAACCGTTCAAGTTCTGCCTGTGCTGTCGCCTGCTCCTGGCGCAGCCCCTCCACCTCTTTGCCTGCTGTCAATGCCTGTTCCATATCGTGGGTCAATTGCGCCAGCCATGCCTCCGTTTCCTCAAGCTGCTCCTGCACCTCGCGCACAAGCCGCCCGCGCTGGCGACGCTCTTGTTTGCTCAGACGGGGCGCCGGGTTTGCCACGACCTCTTCGATCCAATCCAGAGACGTGCTGACCTTTTCGGCGGTGGGCAGGGCCACTTTAGTGGCAGCGATGCTCTCGCCGCCGGCCCGCCCGGCCAGAAACGGCTGGTAAGGGCCGTCGAATATATGCAAACGGCCGTCGCGCAGTTCCCATATTTGCGTCGCCAACCGGTCTACCAAATAGCGGTCGTGCGAGACCAGAATAATGGCCCCGTCAAACTGTTCCAGCACCGTTTGCAGCACTTCCTGAGAGGGGATGTCCAGATGATTGGTTGGCTCATCCAACAGCAAAAAATTAGCTCCGGCCAATGCCAGCAGCGCCAGCGCCAGTCGCCCCCGCTCGCCGCCGCTCAGGTCGCCCACCTGCTTAAAAACATCATCGCCGCGAAACAGGTAGGGGGCCAAAAAGTTACGCGCCTTGTCCACCGGCATCGGCTGGCGGGCCAGCACCTCGTCAACCACGCGCCGGTTCAGGTTTAGCTGCTCGTGCCCCTGGGCAAAGTAGCCGCGAATCAGGCCATCGCCATACCGCAGTTTGCCGCGCAAGGGGGCAATCTCGCCCATCAGCGTGCGCAAAAAGGTGCTTTTGCCGCTGCCGTTGGGGCCGATCAGGGCGGCGCACTCGCGCCGTTCCAGATGCAGATCATCGCTGGCAAAGAGGGACGCGCCGGGGTAGCCAATTTCCAGCCGCTTGCTGCGCAGTACAAAACGGCCGCTGCGCTGTTCCGGCTTCAGGCGAATGTGCAGTTGGGGCTGGCGGGGCACGGGCGGCGGCAGGTCGCGCAGTCGCTGCGCCGCTTCGTTGGCGGTCAGGGTGCGCACCCGTTCGCCGATGTGCAGCCAGCTTTGGCCGGGCACGGCCGTAGCGCCATACGTTTCCAGCAGCACAATATCCCGCGTCAACCGTTTCAGCTTACCTTTGGCAATGTCGCTCTTGCCGCCGGCGATATTCTTGCGCACAAAGTCGAGTTCCGTCTCCAGCCGCTCTTTTTCCGCCTGGAACTGTTCGGCGGCGTAGGCCCACTGGCGCTCGCGCTGCTCGATGTACTGGCTGTAACTGCCCTTGTAGCTGTGCAATTGTGTGGGCGTCAATTCCCAGATGTGCGTCACCACCCGGTCCAGAAAGTAGCGGTCATGGCTGACGATGAGCAGCGCCCCCGGCCATTGCCGCAAGGTGTTTTCCAGCCATTCGACGGCCGTAACATCCAGGTGATTGGTTGGCTCGTCCAAAATCAACAGGGCGGGCTGTTCCAGCAGCAGTCGCCCCAGCAGAACGCGCGTTTTCTGCCCACCGCTGAGGTGTGTCAGCGGCGTCTGCCAGCTTTCCGGCGCGAAACCCAGCCCCAACAGCACCCGCTTGATTTCCTGCTGGTAATGGTAGCCGCCGCCAATGTCATACGCTTCCTGGACACGGCCGTATTCTTCCAAAATCTCTGCTGCTGTTTCCCCTGCCGTCATACGCCCTTCCAACGCTCGCAGTTGTGTCTCCTGCGCCGTCAGCGTGGCAAAAACGGTCAGCATCTCTTCATAAATGGTGTTGTCTTGCCCGGCAAAGGTCAGCACCGCTTCTTGTTGCAAATAACCCAACGTCAGGTCGGGAGCACGGCTGATCTGCCCGTCCCTGGCCTCTTGTTGCCCGGCCAAAATTTGCAGCAAGGTAGTCTTGCCACAGCCGTTGGGGCCAACCAACCCCACGCGCTCCTTCGCTTGCAGGCGCAGGTCAATCTCTTCAAAAATGTCATCAGCGCCAAACGATTGCGCCAATCCTTTTGTTTGCAACAGGTTCATGGCGGGGAATTGTTAATGGTCAACGGGCAATTGTCAATTTTCAATTGTCAATTGATTATTGACCATTGGTAATTTTCCATTCTGTTTTACCGGCAAAGTGACGATGAAGGTGGCGCCCTGGCCGGGCTGGCTGGCGGCGGTGATGTGGCCGCCGTGCCGCTCCACAATCAGGCGGCAGATGGCCAAACCAATGCCGGTGCCTTCATATTCGGTACGGCCGTGCAGCCGCTGAAACACAGTAAAGATACGATCCAGGTACTTCTCGTCAAAACCAATGCCATTGTCCTGCACCAAAACCTGGCAGCGATTGTCATCTATCATCTCCCCGGAGATATGGATAATGGGCGGTTCATCGGGTTTGTGGTATTTCAGGGCGTTGGCGATCAGGTTTTGAAACAACTGCTGCATCTGGGTGGCATCGGCCTGGATGGTGGGCAGAGGGGAAAGATGGACACGGCCGTTGGTTTCCTCAATGCGCATGGACAAATCCTCCAATACTTGCTGCACCGTCCGGGTCAGATTCACGCCCACGTGCGGTTCCATGCGGGTGAGGACGCGCGAAAATGCCAGCAAATCTACAATCAGCGTTTGCATCCGCGCCGCTGCATTTTGCATCCGCGCCAGAAAATCTTGACCCCGCGCATCCAGCACATGCGCATAATTCACTGCCAGCCGGTCGCTAATCATCTGAATTTTGCGCAGCGGCTCCTGCAAATCATGTGAAGAGACATAGGCAAAATTTTGTAGTTCCCGATTGCTGCGTTCCAGTTCGGCCGTGTAAATTTGCAGTTGCTCTTCCGCATTACGCCGCTCCAAAATCTCCTGGCGCGCCGCCTCATACAAACGGGCATTCTCAATAGCCACCGCTAATTGGGCAGCAATAGCCTGCAACGTAAACACGTCATCCTCATCAAATGCGCCCACCTGCACACTTTGCGCATCCAACACGCCGATGACCACCCCTTTTAACGCAATGGGCACCGCCACCTCAGAGCGGGTTTCCATCTCGCTCAGTTCAGCATGGTAAAGTGGTTCCAGCCGGACATCGGCCGTTAACAGCGGCTCACCTTGCTGCGCAACCCAGCCGGTGATACCCTGCCCCAGCTTCAAACGGGCCACACCCTCTATTTGCCGCAGGGAAGCCAGTGAGGTTGCTTTCAAAACGACGTACTCCCCTTCCACCAGCCGTATGACCACATTGTAATAGGCAAAGGTATTGCTGATGAGGTTGACCGATTCATGCAGCAAATCATCCAGTGAAAGAATGGCCGTGGCGCGACGGCCCACCCGCACGATCAACTCCAGGCTGGAAGCCCGCGCCCGTAATTCAGCCTCCGCCTGTTTGCGCTGGCTAAAATCTTGTTTGATGGCGATAAAATGGGTGATGCGCCCCTGCGGGTCCCAGACCGGCGTCACAGTCATCCCTTCGGCATAAAAGGAGCCATCTTTTCGCTGGTTGGTGAACTCCCCCTGCCAGCTTTCGCCATTTTGTACAGTTTGCCAGATAACATTCTGTAGCGGTTCGGCCCCGTTTTCCTGATATACCTGCCCGATATGATGCCCGACCATATCAGCCAGTGAATAGCCGGTAAGTTCGGTGTAGGCCGGATTGACCCACTCAATCAGGCCGTTCCGGTCGGCGATAAGAATGCCGGTGGGCGCCGCCGCCAGGGCGCTGGATTGCAGACGCAACTGTTTTTCAACCTGCTTGCGGCTGGTAATGTCCCGGCCAGTCGCGTTGATGTAATTGACATTGCCATAGGGATCATAATGAACGTTGATTGACCAGAGCATGTCGCAAATAACACCTGTTTTACTCACCTGGCGGTTTTCAAAGGTGGCGTGGGATACCTGCCCGCGAATCCATTCTAAAAAACTCATTTCAGTCCGTTCCTGGTCATCCGGGTGCAGGAAACTGAAGGCGGATTGGCCGATGAGCGCTTCCTGGGGCAGACCAAAGATCCGCTCGGCGGCATGGTTGACATAGATGAATTCGCCGGTTTTGTCTATTTGCACGATGAGGTCATGGCTACCTTCGACAAAATCACGGTATTTTTCCTCACTCTGGCGCAGCGCCGCCTCGGTCAGGCGTTGTTCGGCAATGCGTTGGGTGAGGTCGGTCACCATCTCTTCAAGCTGGCCGATCAGGTTGTTGGTGCTGTGCTGCAAGTCACCGATTTCATCATCTTGAATGGGTGGGGGGATGCGGACGGAAAGGCGACCTGTCTGGGCGGTGTGGAGGATGTGGCGCACGGCCGTGACTCGCGCCAACGCCAGCCGGTCAATTGCCAGATATAACATAAGCGAGGTCAAACCCACCACCAGCATGGCACTGGCAATGATAACCAGAATCAGCCGGTTTTCTTGTGCCCGGTATTGGGTCGTGGCGGCCTGCACATAGATAAAAAAGAGCGGCCGTGTGCCATCAGGGCTGAGGATGGGGACAATACTGGTGACGTCATTTTCCCCAATGAGAAAAACAGTACCGGGATTTCTGGTTGTGAACCATTCTAGGTTCACGTTGGGAATTTGAGACACAGACTTGCCAATAAGCGCACTGTCTATGGCATTGATGATCATATTGTTGCTGGAGCTGACAAAAGCGTTGACAACAGGCGCGCCTACCAATTGTTCTATCGTTGCCTGGTCATTAAGCAGCGCCAGGTTTGCTCGATTTGTTTCGACGATGGCCGCCGGTATGAGTAGACGGCTTTCCATGTCGTCTTGAAAGTGGCGAGAGAACTGCCGCAACAGTAAAACGCCAACGACGGTCAAAACCAGCACCTCAACCAGGATGATGGTTGCGCCGATTTTGAAGGTCAGTTGGCGGTAAAAGGGTCTCATGGTGAGAGGGCGACTACCCTAATACTTTCCCCGGATTCATAATGCCATGTGGGTCCAGCAGTTGTTTGATCTGGCGCATAAGGCCCAGGGCGGCTTCACCATGTTCATGCACCATGTATTTCTGTTTGCCAATGCCCACACCATGTTCGCCGGTGCAGGTGCCATCCAATTGCAGCGCCTTTTGCACCACCTGGTCATTAAACCGGTGCAAATCTCTTTCCCGGCTGGCCTCTGGGGTAAAGATGACGGTGTGCAAATTGCCATCACCGGCATGACCAAACAGAGCGCCGCGAAAACTCATCTGGTTAATGAGATCGGCCGTATAGGCAGCCAGTTCCGGGTAACGAGAGATGGGCACGGCCACGTCGGTAATCAGGTACATCTCATTGGGATGGGCGCGGAAGAGGATTTCACCCAATTGGTGACGGCCGTGCCACAACCGATCGCGCTCCGCCCGCCCCACCCCGGCCGAAAAGTGGGCCGCGCCGCCGTCCAGGCAAATCTCCTGCACCAGCCGCAGTTCCGTCTGCAATGTTTCCGCCGTCGCCCCATGGAACTCCATCAGCAGCGTCGGCGCGACCGGCAGGTTGATGCTCTCATCCATGTTCATATAGGAGACGGCGGCGGCGTCCAACAGTTCCAGCGCCGCCGGCCCCAGGCCGGAACCGATGATCTGATAGACGGCAGCAGCGGCAACGGCCGTGCTCTCAAACGTAGCCAACACCGCGCTGAAATGTTCCGGCAGGGGGGCCAGCTTCAACGTCGCTTCCGTCACCAGCGCCAGCGTGCCTTCTGAGCCAATGATCAGGTGGGTCAGGTCATACCCGGCGGACTGTTTCACCGAGCGGGAACCGGTACGGATAATCTCGCCGTTCGCCAGCACCACTTCCAGCGCCAACACATTATCCCGCGTGGCGCCATACTTCACGGTGCGTGTGCCGGCAGCGTTGTTGGCAATCATACCGCCAATGCTGGCATTTGCGCCGGGGTCTGGGGCAAAAAATAGACCCTGCTGCCCCAGGATTTTGTTCATATCTTTGTAAAAAATGCCGGGCTGCACCACTGCTTGAAAATCGGCGGCGTGAACGGCCAGAATCCGGTTCATCTGCTGGAAGTCCACCACAATGCCCCCCTGCACGGGGATGGGATTGCCTTCCAGACTGCTGCCGGCACCCCAACCAACAATGGGTATGCGCCGTTCATTGGCCAGCTTGAGGATGGCGCTAACTTCGGCGGTGGTGTGGGGCCAGACGACGGCGTCTGGCAGATGTGGGGCGTGGGAAGATTGGTCACGGCCGTGTAACAGCCGGTCCGCTTCCGCAGCCGATACCCTATCCGCGCCTACCATGTTTGTTAATAGTGCCAGTACCTCAATGTCCATAATTTGCATCCTCAACAGGTTGCCGGTTGCCTTGCCACCCACCAATAACCGGTAACAAGCCACCCGCCATTAGCGGAAATTGTACGCCAGCCGCCACGACTAAGCCACCGCGCTTTTTGACACTGCCTCCTGCCCGTGTTATACTCCGCCTCCGGGTTTACACCTGTTTGACCGGTGTGAAAGCAGGTCTTAACAATAAAAATATAACCTCCAATGGAGGGATGGCAGAGTGGACGATTGCGGCGGTCTTGAAAACCGCAGTGGGCTTCGGCTCACCGGGGGTTCGAATCCCTCTCCCTCCGCCAACATCATTGTTGACAAGCGATTGGGGAGGTGCCAGAGTGGTCGAATGGGGCCGCCTGCTAAGCGGTTAACGGTCGTTAAAAGCCGTTCAAGGGTTCGAATCCCTTCCTCCCCGCCTTATTCAGTAATCGGCTACGCGCCCTTAGCTCAGTGGATTAGAGCGTCTGGCTACGAACCAGAAGGTCGGGAGTTCGAATCTCTCAGGGCGTACTAAAAAGCCATCTTTGTGCATATCAGCCAAAGGTGGCTTTTTTGTTTCCATCTACTTGTCTCCGGGGATTCCTCCCTTTACAATGCAGAGCGTATGTTCTAAGGAGGTTAGCATGGCAGGTTATGAAATTCCACCACGGGTGGTGCCGGCGGATGACGCCGGGTATTTTGAAAAGATTACGCAGGCGGTGTTCCAGGCCGGCTTTAGCTGGCAGGTAATACGGCTGAAGTGGCCCGGTTTCCAAAAAGCGTTTGAGAATTTTGATATTGACCGGGTGGCAGCGTTTACGGATGCGGATGTGGAGCGGCTGGTAGAGGACAAGGGGATTGTACGCAACGGCCGTAAAATTGCCGCCACCATTCAAAATGCCCGTATCTGCCAGGGGTTGGTCGCCGAGCACGGCTCGCTGCACGCCTATCTGCGCTCGATGGACGGCCAGCCTTATGCCCAACGCGAAAAGGCACTGGGCAAACGCTTCAAATTCATGGGGCCAATGGGCGCGTACTTCTTCTATTGGTCGGTGGGTGAAGATGTGCCAGAGTATCACGAGTGGCGCGCCAGTCAGGAGAAATAATTGCCAATTGATCTCCCCATGAATTTCTTACGCAGTAACCAGCTTTCCCCACAAACGTGGCGCGTCAGCGAACTGACGCAATATATCCGCGAGTTGTTTGAGATTGATTACCGCTTGCAGGATGTGGAGGTGAGCGGCGAAATCTCCAACTTTACTCAGGCGCGTTCCGGGCATTTGTATTTCACGCTGAAGGATGATAAGGCGCAGTTGAAATGTGTGATGTGGCGCACGGCCGTCGAGCGACTCCGGTTTGCGCCTCAGGATGGGGATGCGGTGGTGGCCCACGGCCGTATCTCCATCTACGAACCGCAGGGCATCTACCAGCTTTACGCGGAGCAGTTGGAACCGGCGGGTCGGGGCAGCCTGGCGCTGGCCTTTGAACGGCTCAAGGAAAAGCTGGCCGATGAAGGGCTGTTCGACCCGGCGCACAAAAAGCGCATCCCCACCTTTCCGCAAAAGATTGGCATTGTTACCTCGGCGGATGCGGCGGCGCTGCGCGATATTTTGAACGTGCTGCGAAGGCGGTATCCGCTGGTGTCGGTGCTGATTGCGCCGACGCTGGTGCAAGGCAACGACGCGCCGCCGCAAATTATCCGCGCCCTGCAATGGCTAGACGGCCGTGACGACATAGACACCATCCTCATCGCCCGCGGCGGTGGTTCCATGGAAGATTTGTGGGCGTTTAACGACGAAGGGGTGGCCCGCGCCATTTTTGCCACCCGTCATCCCATCATCAGCGGCGTGGGGCATGAGGTGGACTTTACGATGGCCGATTTTGTGGCTGATTTGCGCGCCCCCACGCCCTCGGCGGCGGCGGAACTGGCGACGCCGGATGTGGCCGAGCTACGGCCGTATCTGGCCGGTTTGAGCGGTGGCTTACACCTGGCGATGACCGATTTTATCGCCCACCATCGCCAGCAGGTACAGCATCTGGCGCGGGCGTTGGGTCATCTCAGCCCACGTGGGCGGCTGGACAATAACCGGCAGCGATTGGATAATCTGCACGGCCGTCTGGACAGCGCCATGCAGCGACTGCTGACGGAACGGCAAAACCGGCTGGCGATGGCCGAGGTGGGGCTGACGGCCGTTGGCCCCCTGGCCACGTTGGCGCGGGGGTATGCCATTGTACGCGATGGCGACGGCCGTGTGGTGCGTTCGGCGCAAGCGGTGGCCCCCGGTGACCAGTTGAGTATTCAGGTGGTGGATGGGGAGGTGACGGCCGTAGTGCAGGATAAAAGCTGAAAGGGATCTCCTCCTACAACTCTATCTCCGCTTTAATCACCTCCGCTTCGCGGTGGAAGGCGAAGCCCAACTTTTCACAAACATGCAGCATGCCCCGGTTCTCAGCCAGGATATAGGCTTCGACGCGGGTAATGCCTTCCGCACGGCCGTGACGCAATAACCGCCGCAACAATTCCGTGCCCAGACCGTGCCCCTGGTAGATATCGCTGATGAGCAGGGCAAACTCGGCCGTGTCCGCATGGCGCGCCCGTGTCAGGCGGCCAATGCCTAAAATCTGTTTGTCGCCGGTCGCCTCATCCATTTTCTCCGCCACCAGCACCACCTCCCGGTCATAATCCACATGGCAGATGCGCACCAGCCGGTCATGCTCCACCCGTTGGTCATACTGGAAGGCGCGGAAATAGCGCATATACACGCTCTTTTCCGACAATGTTTTGTGGAACTCTACCACCAGCGGCTCGTCCTCAGGACGGATGGGGCGAATGAGCAGGTGGTCGCCCTGGGTGGTGGTGTAGGGTTGCACATAGTGGGTGGGGTACGGCCGTATCGCCAGCCGGGGCAATTCCGCTTCCGTTACCTCCGGCCCATACAGCACCACCCGCGCATCCAGAGCAATCAGATGCTCGTGCGAGGCAAACAGCGGGTTAATGTCAATCTCCTTAATCCACCGCTGCTCCACCACCAGGTCGCCAAAATGCACCAGGAGCGATTCCAACCCCGGCAGGTCAACCGGTGGCCGACCGCGTACCCCTTTCAACGCCTCGTGTATCTTCGTCCGCTCCATCATGCGCCGCGCCAACGTCGTCGTCAGCGGCGGCAGCCCCAGCGCCCGGTCTTTGAAAACCTCCACCAGCGTGCCGCCAGAGCCAAACAGCAGCACCGGCCCAAACTGCGGGTCAGGGCTGCTGCCGATAATGAGTTCATACCCATTCTTCAAATTCAACATCGGCTGCACCGTCACCCCCAAAAAGTCAGCGGCGCTGTACTTCGACGTGACCGCCTGTTCCATCGAACGATACGCATGGCGCACTTCATCGGCCGTCACCAAATCCAGCCGCACCCCGCCCACATCCGTCTTGTGCGTAATTGTCTCCGAATTGAGCTTGATCACCACCGGATAGCCAATGGCTTCGGCGGCGGCCACCGCTTCCTGTTCGTTATGCGCCAGACGGGTATCTACCGTGGGAATGTCATAGGCAGCCAATACCTGTTTGGATTCATACTCCGTCAGGATGGTGCGTCCCGTCTGGCGCACCCGCTCAATCATTTGCCGCACTTCTTGATGGTGAGCGGCGCTTTCCGGCGTTTCCACCGGGGTAAAAGGGGTCTCGTATAGGCTTTGTAACCGGCGCTGGAAGCGCCACATATAGAAAAAGGTGCGCGCTGCCGTATCGGGAAAATCAAAAGTGGGAATGTTGCCCTGGTTCAAAATGTCCTGACCGGCGTGAACGTCGGCGCCGCCCATCCAACTTGCCAGAATGGGTTTGCCAAATTTATAACCGGCGGGACGGCCGTACTGCTTGTGCAGCAATTGCGCCGTTTGGGTGGGTGAAGTCATCGCCTGGGGAGTCAAAATCACCAACAAGCCATCGCTGTTGGGGTCATTGGCCGCCACCTGAATCGCCTGGGCATACCGCTCGGCGTCGGCATCCCCCAGAATATCCACCGGATTATTGTGGCTCCAGTGAGCGGGCAAAATTTCGTCCAGTGAAGCCATCGTCTCCGGGGCCAACGGCGTCAATTCGCCGCCGCTGCCGATGAGCGCATCTGTCGCCAGCACGCCGGGGCCGCCGGCATTGGTGACAATGGTCAGGCGTGGGCCACGCGGCAGCGGTTGTTTGGCCAGCACTTCGGCCATGTTAAACAGGTCATCAATGCGGTCTACCCGCAGCACACCTGACCGGCGGAACGCCGCCGCCAGCACCTCATCGCTGCCTGTCAGCGAGCCGGTATGCGAGGCGGCCGCCTGCGCTGCCGCTTCGGTGCGCCCCGGCTTGATGACGATGATGGGTTTTACCAACGCCACCTCCCGCGCCGCCGAGAGGAAGGAGCGGGCATTACCGATAGTCTCCATGTAGATGACGATGCTCTTGGTACGGGAATCGTCGCCCAGGTAATAAATCAGGTCGCCCCAATCCACATCGAGCATAGAACCGATGGAGACAAAGGCGCTAAAACCAACGTTCTCGCGCAAACTCCAGTCCAAAATAGCGGTGCAGAGCGCGCCACTCTGGCTGATAAAACCAACGGTGCCAGGGCGGGCCATGGTGCTGGCGAAAGTGGCATTGAGGCCGCTAACGGTGTTCATCACCCCCAGGCAGTTGGGGCCGATGATACGCATCTGGGCGCGCCGCGCTTCGGCCAGGATTTGCTGCTCCAGGGCTACCCCTTCCGGGCCGCTTTCCTTAAAACCGGCGGAGATGATGATGGCGCCGCGCACACCGGCGTCTACACACTCTTTGATGATGCCGGGCACGGTTTTGGCCGGGGTGACGATAACGGCCAGGTCAACGGTTTCGGGCACGGCCGTGATGCTGGGATATGCCTTGATGCCCAACACACTGGAACGAGAGGGCGTCACCGGGAAGATGACGCCGCCAAAGGAACTGCTCATCAGGTTCCACAAAATGGTACGGCCGACGCTGCCCTCGCGCTCTGTGGCCCCAATCACAGCCACACTTTTGGGGGCAAAAATCATATCGAGTGGATTACGGGCATAACGCAACACATTGTGTGCGCCCGCTCGTTTTTGTTCAGTCATAGAATCTCCTAGAGGAGGTGTCAAGTATCATGTGTCATGTGTCAAGTGTCAGGTAATCCTTACTTGAAACTTGACACGTGATACCTGACACACATTATTTGAGCGATTTTAATACTTTGGCGTGCTGCTTTTCGGTTATGCGTTCGTGTGCTTCCAGGATGGCAAGCAGTTGGGAGAGGGTCATGGCCGCGTGGACGGTGTAGCCATGATCCTGCATGATCTCCTTGCCTCCCTGCTCGCGGTCAATCAGGACGACGGCTTCGTTCACCTGCAAACCGGCCGCTTTGAGGGCGATCATCGCCTCCATGATGCTGTCGCCGGAGGTGATCACGTCGTCAATGACAACGGCCGTTTGCCCCACTTCCCACACCCCTTCGATTTCTTTGCCCGTGCCGTAGCTTTTGGCCGTTTTGCGCGGGTAGATAAGGGGGATGTTCATGTCCAGGCAGAGCGCCGTGCCAAAGGGCAGCCCGGCCAATGGCGGCGCGGCCAACACGTCAAACGTCAGCTTTTCCAACACCTGCCGGTACGCGGCCGTGGCCTGCCGCAGCGCCTCTGGGTAAGAAACCAGGATGCGCAAATCCAGGTAGATGCGGGAGGTGCGCCCGCTGTGCAACACAAATTTGCCCAACTGCACCGCACCAATATCAAACAGGGTCAGGGCAAATTTTTCCAGGGGGGAGTTTTCTTGTGTAGTCATATTGTCACTGAGTAATTGTGCAATTGGCAGCCAATTGCACAATTACTCCTCTACCGCCGTTTTAATTTCTTGTGAGACAAATAAATTATATGCCGTCAGGAGGCGGCGGCAAATGTGGCCAGGACGGCCATCGCCCACCACCTGCCCGCCAATTTGCACCACCGGCACAATGGCCCGCGACGAACCGCTAAGCGCTGCCTCCTGCAAATGGGGGATTTCGGTGAGGTGCACGGCCGTGAAATCCACCGGAATGCCCAATTCTGCCGCCAGTTCCAGCACAATGCGGCGTGTGATCCCTTCCAACACACCGCTGCCTGCGGTGCGCAAGACGCCATCGCGCACCCCATAAAAGTTTGTGCCTGTCCCTTCCAGTAAATGGCCGGCCTCATCCAGCAAAATATATTCGTAAATAACACCGCCCACCTGATAGGCCTGGCGCGCCTGGGCAAAGTCGGCGGTTTTGGCTAACGGCCGTGAACGATGCAAATCACGCGCCACATCCACTACAACCCCCCGTTCATACAATGCCGGGTCAGGTGGTGTGAAGGGCAGCAGAGCAATCAACTCCCGGCTGTTTGTGCCCAGGTGAGTGGGCGGTGCGGCTAACACGTCAAAACGCACCCGCGCTTCGGGGTAGGGAAACGCCGTACACACCTCATGCAGCGCCCGGCGTAGCCGTTTTTCGTCCAGCACATAATCCCACCCCAATAACTGCATCGAGCGTACCGTCCGGTCAATATGGTCTTGCAGATGCAGGAATTTGTTGTGGGCAAAACTGCGCAGCGCCGAATACACCCCTAACGCCAGCCCGTCATACAGGCCATCAAAACCGGGAATATGTGCGGGTGCGGGCAACGGCCGTACCCCTTCCGCTTCTATGGCAAACCATTGCACCGTGTTCATAGGCGGATTGTACCTGCACTTTGCCAGACCAGAAAGCTACATTTCGTCTGTCACAGAAGGTTGTGAATTGGCATCATTTATGTTAATATCCTGCCGCAGGTGGGAAAATGAGTGTGACCTGTGCAAAGCTAAACAAATGGACATAGATTGAGAGTAACGTGATGGCAAATATAGACCCCAAACGAGCCAAAAAGTTAGGCGAGCTAATCCAGACGGCGCGTGAACATAGCGACCACACCCTGGCCGAATGTGCTGAGATCCTGGGCATATCGGAGGCGGAATACGCGCAGGCCGAAACCGGTCAATACCCCGTCTCTTTGCCCCAATTGGAGGCGTTAGCTATTTTCTTCAAAGTGACCATGGGTTACTTCTGGGGCAGCGACGCCCTTCCCCAGGACCCTTCCGTAGACTACGAAGACATGATTACACTGCGCAACCGGGTCATTGGGGTGCTTCTGAACCAACTGCGGCTGCGAGCGCATCGCTCTCGCAAAGATGTAGCCGAACAAATCGGCGTGACTGAATCGGTAATTGAGGCGTATGAAATGGGGGACACGGCCGTGCCCTACCTGCACCTGGAACAACTGGCTCGCTACCTGGACGGCTCCCTCTCCCTCTTCCTGGAGGACACACACGGCCCGCTGGCCCGCCACGAAACACGCCAGCAGTTGCTCAAACAGTTTGACCGCATGACACCCGAATTGCGCGCCTTCATTACCAACCCCGTCAACGCCAGCTATATGGAAACGGCGCGCAAATTGAGCGAGATGGATGTGCGCCGCCTGCGGCAGATTGCGGAAGATTTGCTGGAAATAACTTTCTAAAATGGTTGGAGATTAGAGATTGGAGATTAGAGATTGGGCAATCTCCAATCTCTAATCACCAATCTCTCTTATGAACACCCCCACCGCCGACCAACTCAAAGCCCACGGTTTAGCCCTTTTCCAACAAGGCAAAAAGGATGAGGCGCTGGCGGTGTTTGAAACGGCCGTCACCGCCTACGCGCAAGAGGGAAACGAGGACGGCCGTGCCGAAATGCTCAACAACATCGGCGTCATCCAGCGCGTCAAAGGCAACAACCAGGCTGCCATTGCCTCCCTCAAGGAGGCCGGCGAGATATTTTCCCAACTCGGCAATACTGACAAACAGGCGCAAACCCTGGCCAACCTGGCCGACCTTTACGCCTTCAACAAACAACAAGACCAGGCCGCCCGCTGTTACAGCGAAGCCGCCGCCCTTTTTGCCCAACTCAACCAGCGCCAGAAACAAAGCCAGGTCTTACGCACCTACAGCCTGATGCGCATGAAACAGGGTCAATGGTTGGAAGCGATGATGCGCATGGAAGAAAGCCTGACCGTCCGGCCTCACATTGGCCCGCTACGCTGGTTATTTCGCGCCCTGCTGCGCTTCGCCCTCGGACTGTTCGGCACCCGCTAACCATCCACCCATAAGGCGACTGCATACTCAATTCCCGGCGATTGAAATCGCGGCTACAAACAGCCAAGCCCACCTTCATGGGCTGGTATCCACTGGGTTTTAGTCGGCGAAGGCCGACTTTGCCTTTTGTAGGTGCAGATTTATCTGCCACCTGCCACTAGCAACCCCTACTCCCCCATGATAAAATTCGCGGAATTTGCCTCAAACTGCAAATAAAAAAATTGCGCCACACAATGGCGAACACAAAGGGAAGAGAACGATGCTAAAAACACATAGTTGTGGACAACTCCGTCTGGAAGATGTGGGCCAGACCGTAACCCTGGCCGGATGGGTCAACCGGCGACGCGATATGGGCGGCGTCATTTTTATTGACCTGCGCGACCGCCTCGGCAAATGCCAGGTGGTCATTGATTCCGGCCGTACCGCTGACGGCTTCAAACTGGCCGAAACGGTGCGCGGCGAATATGTGCTGCAAATCAAAGGGAAGGTTTCGCCACGGCCGTCTGGCCAGGAAAACCCCAACCTACCCACCGGCGCCATTGAAGTGCTGGCTGAAGAAGTCGTCATCCTGAACCCGGCTAAAACGCCGCCGTTTTTGATTGACCGCGACGAAAACGTGGACGAAAGCCTGCGCTTGAAATACCGCTACCTGGATTTGCGCCGCGAACGGCTGCAACGCAACCTCACCATCCGCCACAAAGCCATTAAATTTATCCGCGACTTTTTGGATGAACGTGGTTTTCTGGAAGTCGAGACGCCCATCTTATTCAAAAGCACGCCGGAAGGGGCGCGGGATTATCTGGTGCCCAGCCGGGTGCATCCCGGCAAATTTTACGCCCTGCCGCAAAGCCCACAGCAGTTGAAACAACTGCTCATGGTGGCGGGGTATGAGCGGTATTTCCAGATAGCCCGCTGTTTCCGCGATGAAGATTTACGCGCCGACCGGCAGCCAGAGTTCACCCAATTGGACATGGAAATGAGCTTCGTCGGCCGCGATGATGTGCTGGATTTGATTGAAGCGTTGATGATCGGCATGGTGAAACACACCAGCCTGGTGCCACTGGCGCATGATAAGTTCCCGCGCTTGAGTTATCACGAGGCCGTAAACCGCTTCGGCACAGACCGCCCCGATGTGCGTTACGGCCTGGAACTGACCGATATCAGTGACCTGGTCGCCGACAGCGCCTTCCGTGTTTTTGCCGAAAATGTGGCCGCGGGCAAGCCGGTAAAAGCCATTTGTGCGCCGGGTTGCGGTGATTACAGCCGCAAGCAGTTAACCGATCTGGAAGATTTGGCAAAAATGGCCGGGGCCAAAGCCCTGGCCTATTTAGCCATTCACCCGGAGACGGGTGAAATTCGTGGCCCTATTGCCAAGTTCTTCACGGTAGAGCAGTTGATTGCCATTACCGAGCGGATGGGGGCGGGCAATGGCGACCTGATTCTCATTTCCAGCGATGAGAAGCGTATTGTCCATGCGGTGTTGGGCACATTGCGCGAGGAAATGGGCACACGATTGGGGCTGAAGGATAAGAAGGAACTGGCCTTTTGTTGGGTGGTTGATTTCCCGCTGTTTGAAGAGGTGATGGAGGATGGGCATTATGCGCCCAGCCACCATATGTTCACATCACCGAAGCGGGAGCATATCCCGCTGCTGGATACGGACCCGGGCCAGGTGTTGAGCGAGCAGTATGACCTGGTATGCAATGGCTTTGAGGTGGCGGGCGGCAGTATTCGGATTCACGAACGGCCGTTGCAGCGCAAAATCATGGAACTCATCGGCTTCTCCTGGGAAGAGGCCGAATCCCAATTTGGGCATATGCTGGAAGCATTTGAGTATGGCGCGCCGCCGCACGGGGGCATTGCCCCCGGCATTGACCGGCTGGTGGCCCTCATGTGCGGCGAACCCAACATCCGCGAAGTAATGGCCTTCCCCAAAACCGCCCAGGCCACCGACCTGATGTCGGACACACCTTCCACCGTTGCCCAGAAGCAGTTGGATGAATTGCAGATTGCCCTGGCCTTGCGTGGGTAAACGGTAAACGGTAATCGGTGAACATACGATTACCGTTTACCGATAACCGATTACCTCTTCTCATATTCGCCTCACAAAAACCCGGTTGACATTTATGACGCAGTGTGTTATATTTTGCTTATGATGCACTGCGTCATAAAAATTTTAACCGTAACCTGCCTTGTGGCAGAGAAATAATTTGGAGGCAAATCATGACTGAGACAATTGAATTCACCGAGATGGAAGAAAAGGGTAACGTCGTTTTAGAAAACGCGCGTAAGGTTTATCTGCTTGGTTTAGGCACGGCTTCTTACACCGTCTCTTTAACCACCGACACCGTGAAAAATGCGCGCACGAATGCTGGCGAGTTTTCCACCAAAATGCTGGAACGCGGCGAGAAGCTGGAAAAAGAAACCCGTGACAACGTGAAGAAAC
Source organism: Chloroflexota bacterium (assembly GCA_014584575.1). Taxonomy (GTDB): domain Bacteria; phylum Chloroflexota; class Anaerolineae; order Promineifilales; family Promineifilaceae; genus CAADGU01. Next base: position 7,757 of record JACTMP010000027.1, on the reverse strand, counting down.
AGCGGGAAACCCGTGAGAAGAGCATCCGCAATACCCAGAAGCGGCTGGAAAAAGAATTCGGCAAGCGCATGGAATCCCTGCTGCACGCCATGAACATTCCTTCCAAGAATGACATCAACAGCCTGAGCACCAAAGTGACGAAGCTGAACAAAAAAGTGGAAGAGATGAGCAAACCCGCCGTTCAGTAAACAGTGAGCGGTAAGCAGTAAAAAGTGGAGAAGCAGGCCTATGGCCTGCTTCTTTTTTTGTTTGGGCGAGGTATACTTGACAAGGTGACAAGGTGATCGAATGGATGTCGTGGGGTGATTTTGAAAATCGCCTTACGAGAGGGTGTCGTAATGAGTGAAGAGATTATTGTCGTAGAAGAAGAGATGGTGGGGAGCGACACGGCCGTGTCCCCCACAGAAACGTCACGCCGGTTGGTGATGGCGAGCATTGGCGCGGTGGTGGTAGTGAGTGGGGCCGTCAAGTCACGGGTGAGCCGGTTGATCGAGTCCGAAGAAGCAGAAACAGAAGCATCACCGGGCCGACGGCGTTTACCCCACCCGATGAATTCCCTGTTGACCCGTCTGAATATGCCCACCAAAACGGACATTGACGCCTTGAATGACCAGGTTTCCAATTTGCTGGCAAAGATAGAGGCGCTGCACGAATTGGAGCAACGGCCGTCGCCCCCGGCCACGATAGTCAGCGAAAACCAGGAAACTACAGATTAGGTAATGTCTTAAGTTTTTGGCAATGACTATAGCGGATAAAGAATTGAACGGATTCCCCTCTGGGAATTTTTCCGCTTATTCCTCAATCCGTTGTTGTCTTAAAGAGGTGGCGAAAACTTCGTAACATTACCCAGATTAAAAATTGGCGATTACTTCACGACCAATGACCTTTCTCCCTTTTGCATCCCCCAAAAACCCGCCTATAATTCTTATGACGCACTGAATCATAAAAGGAAATGGCAATGCGGGTTATCAAACGTTATCCCAATCGCAAACTGTACGATACGGAAGAAAAAAAATATATTACCCTGGATGGCATTGCCGACCTGATCCGTCAGGGGGAAGAAGTGCAGGTGGTGGACCACACCACCGATGAAGACCTGACGGCCGTCACCCTCTCCCAGATCATCTTTGAACAAGAAAAACGCAGCAGCGGCTTCCTGCCCCAATCCGTCCTCGCCGGATTGGTGCAGTCAGGTGGTGATACCGTCAACGCTTTGCGTCGCACGCTCACCGCGCCGTTGGGGATGCTGCACCACGTGGACGAAGAGATCGAAAAACGGCTGCAAACCCTGGTTAATCGCGGTGAACTGGCGCGGGAAGATGCCACCCGCCTGCGCGACAAACTACTGTCGCTGGGGTCAGATGTGGCCGAATCGACGTCGCCGGGCCAGCTCGGTCGTTTGTTTAGCGCCCGCGGCGTGCCTTCGCGTGATGAAGTGGAACAACTTACCAGTCAAATTGAAGAGTTGTCATCGAGGATTGACAGCCTGATTGAAGAAAGTGATAAATCCCAACCAAACCCCACCCATTCCCCTGAACCGCCTCCATGATCCAAATTTCCGGCTCGATACAGCGCACCTTCATTTTCCCTGCGGAAGTTCAAGAGACACTCACATTTTTTAGTGAGTTGATCCAGGTTGCCCAGTTTATGCCCCATATCTCCCTGGTGCATACGTATGCGCCGAACCAGATTCGGGTGCTGTATGAAACGGTGGAATTAGGGGCATACACCATCCGCATCTTCACCGACCTAGAAGGGAAGATAGACCGCCACGCCCATACTATTTCTGTCTATCCTGTAAAACTGGACACGGCCGTGCCCATTCAACCAGAAGCCACCATGCGTGAAACGGTGGGATTTGGCCTGTTTGCCATACAGGCCCAGCTCTATGACCTGGGCAACCAGACCCGTTTGGAAGCCAATCTGCGCCTGCAAGCGGAACTGGAACAGCCACGCGGCATGAACCTCATGCCCAAGCGCGTCATCAGTCGCATTGCGCAAGGCATTACCGACCACCGGCTGCGCGAAATGGCCGATGGTTTCATCCGCGCCGCCCTCGCTGCCTACCATGACTGTGAAGGCTGTGAGGCGATGTGCCTGCTGGCCGACTGATTACTTACTTCGCACGTTTTTTGACACCCTTCCCCACTTTAGGTAAAACAGATACAATAAACTTGCCTGAAATTCAGGCAATCCTCACAACTCAACAATAACGTTACCCAATCCTCAAGGAGATAGTGATGAAAATCAACGGCGCTCATACTTTTGCCGCCCCTACAGAGGTTATCTGGCCTATGCTGCTCGATCCCCACATATTAGCCAGCGTTATGCCCGGCTGCGAAAAACTGGATCAGGTGGCCGAAAACGAATACCAGGGCATTCTCAAAATCAAGGTTGGCCCGGTGCAGGGCAATTTTAACGGCAACATTGTGTTATCAGACATTCAATCGCCGGAGAGCTACGCCATTGCCGTAGATGGCAAGGGCGCGCCGGGGTTTGTGAAGGGCCACGGCCGTCTCCGTCTGGAACCCAACGGGGACAGCACCATCCTCCACTACGAAGGCGACGCCCAGGTGGGTGGTCGCTTAGCCAGCGTGGGCCAGCGATTGCTGGACACGTCCGCCAACGCCATCATCCGCCAAAGCCTGGAAGGGTTGGAAGCGCAAATTGCGGCGCGGATGAATGGAGATGGGCAGAGTGGGGTGGACACGGCCGTCGAAACACCCCCCGCTCCCCCTACCCAAACCGAATTCGCCCTCGGTGTGGCCCGCCATATGGTGGATGATATGCTCGCCGACGAAGAACAGGCCGAACTCATCCGCAAAGTGGTCATTGGCGCGGGTGCTTTGTTCATTCTGTATATTTTGCTTGATTGGTTTGCCGGACTCATTGCTAAAAAAGTAGCCCGGAAATTGAAGTAATTGCGCAATTGGGTAATTGAGCAATTACTTAATTACGCAATTACCCAATTACCTCTTCTGGTAAGGAGGTGATCCCCCACAAACAAAGACCTGATTTCCCCACTCATTTATCCGTTCGTTCACAATTCAGGAATAGGAGGCGGTAAAACATGAAAGTATCCATGACTGTCAACGGCAAAGCTACTGAGCGCGACGTGGAACCGCGTATGCTATTGGTTCACTTTTTGCGCGATGAGCTGGGCCTGACAGGAGCTAACATTGGCTGCGACACCACCCAATGCGGCTCCTGTACCATTCATTTGAACGGCACGGCCGTGAAATCATGCACAGTCCTCGCCGTGCAGGCCGATGGCGCAAGCGTCACCACCATCGAAGGGCTGGCCAGCAATGGGAACCTGCACCCCATGCAGCAAGCCTTTTGGGACAAACACGGTCTGCAATGCGGCTTTTGCACCCCTGGCATGATTTTGGCCGCGACCAAACTGGCCGAAGGCAATCCCCATATCACCGACGAAGAAGTGCGGCACGGGTTAGAAGGCAATCTCTGTCGCTGCACCGGTTACGAGAACATCGTCCGGGCGGTGAAAGCCGGCGCGCAAGCCATGGCGGGAGGTGACTAATGGCTAACTACAAGGGTAAATCCATGAAGCGGGTGGAAGACCCGCGTTTTATTCAGGGCAAAGGACGCTACGTCGCCAATCTGTCCATGCCCGGCATGGTGCATGTAGCCATCAAACGCAGCCCCTACGCCCACGCCACCATCAACAGCGTTGATACGTCGGCGGCGGCGGCGTTGCCAGGTGTGGTGGCTGTGTACACCGGGTCGGATTTCGCCAATGTGGGCGGGTTGCCCTGCGGTTTTACGCCGCCCGGCATCAAGACCCCGGCCCATCCGGTTGTGGCTGTGAGCAAGGTGCGGCACGTCGGCGACCCGGTAGCCGTCGTCGTCGCCGAGAATGCCTACATCGCCCATGATGCGGTGGATTTGATTGAGGTGGATTACACGCCGCTGCCAGCGGTGGTAGACGCTAAAGGTACAATGGATGAAGGCGCTCCACTCCTCCATGATGATGTCCCCCAAAATCTCAGTTTCCACTGGCCGTTGGGCGACAAAGAGGCCACCGCCCAGGCCATCGCCAGCGCCGACCACGTGGTCGAATTGGAACTGATCAACCAGCGGCTCATCCCCAACGCCATGGAACCCCGCGCCTGCGCTGCCCAATGGGACTCCTTCATGGAGAACATGACGGTGTGGACGACCAGCCAGAATCCACACACCATCCGCCTGCTGCTGGGCGCGTTTACGTTGCAAATCCCCGAACACAAACTGCGCGTCATTTCCCCAGACGTAGGTGGCGGTTTTGGCAGCAAAATTTTCCATTACGCCGAAGAGGTGATTGTGCCCTGGGTGTCGCGCGCCGTGAACTGCCCCGCCAAGTGGGTGTCTACGCGCAGTGAAGCCTCGATGACGGACGCACACGGCCGTGACCACGTCACCCACGCCAAACTCGCCCTCAAAAGCGACGGTACCATCACCGGACTCTACGTCACCACCTGGGCCAACATGGGCGCGTATCTCTCCACCTTCGCCCCCCTCATCCCCACCGCGCTCTACATCACCCTGCTCTCCGGCCTCTACAAAATCCCCGTCATTTTTGGCGAAACGTATGGCACCATGACCAACACCGTGCCCGTAGACGCCTATCGCGGCGCCGGCCGCCCCGAAGCCAGCTACGTCCTGGAACGGCTGATGGACATTGCCGCCCAGGATTTGCAGATGGACCCGGTGGCACTGCGCCGCAAAAACCTGATTCAGCCCGACGAATTCCCCTACCAGACCCCGGTGGCCCTGGAATATGACAGCGGCAATTACCCCGCCCTCTTTGACAAAATTGAAGAACTGGCAAACTACAAAGGGCTGCGCAAGGAACAGGAAAAGGCACGGAAGGACGGCCGTCTCGTCGGCGTCGGCTTTAGCAGTTGCATTGAAGCCAGCGGCCCGGCGCCGTCGGCCGTGGCTGTTGGTTTGGGTGCGGGCATTGGCCTGTTCGAGAGCGGCGTCATTCGCGTCCACCCCACCGGCAAAGTGACCGTGCTCACCGGCTCCCACGCCCACGGGCAGGGGCACGAAACCACCTTCGCCCAGATTGTGGCCGACGAGTTAGGTGTACCTTTTGAGGACATTGAGATCGTCCACGGCGACACCGAGCGTACCCCTTACGGCGTGGGCACCTACGGCAGCCGCAGCGCGGCCATCGGCGGCAGCGCATTGGTCAAGAGCGCGGAAAAAATCCGCAACAAACTGACCATTTTGGCCGCGCATCTGCTGGAAGCTGATCCGGCGGACATGGTATATGACCAGGCCAGCGGCAAAGTACACGTCAAAGGCGCGCCCGACCGGGCTAAGGCATTTGGTGAACTCTCCTTTGCTCTGACCACCGCCGACAACATGCCGCCGGGCATGGAAGCGGGGCTGGAAGAGACCGCCTTCTACGACCCGGCCAACTTCACCTTCCCCAACAGCGCTCACGTGGCCCAGGTGGAAATTGACCGCGATACCGGCGAAGTGACGATTCAAAAGTATGCGGCCGTAGACGACGTGGGCAAGGTGATCAACCCGCTCATTGTGGAAGGGCAGATTGTGGGTGGCATTGCCCAGGGTGTAGGCCAGGCGTTATGGGAACATGGCGTTTATGACAGCAACGGCCAACTGCTGACGGCCACTATGCTGGACTATGCCATGCCCCGCGCCGACGGCTTCCCCTCGATCAAAGTTGACCGTAACGAGACGCCCTCGCCGCACAACCCGTTGGGGGTGAAGGGCGCAGGTGAAATGGGCACCATTGCCGCCACCGCCACCATCGCCAGCGCGGTGCTGGACGCGCTGGCCCCGCTGGGTATCAGACATTTAGAGATGCCGCTGACGGCCGAAAAAATCCATAATGCTATCGTTGCCGCGGCAAGCAACGGAGGAGGTAACTGATGTATCCACCAAAATTTGATTACTACCGGGCCGGTTCGGTGGACGAAGCGGTCGCCCTGATGGGGCAACATGGCGGCAAATTTATTGCCGGCGGCCACAGCCTGCTGCCGGTGATGAAGATGCGCCTGTCTGACCCTGGTGTGTTGATTGATATTGGCCGGATTGATGGGCTGCGCGGCATCACCAAGAGTGGTAACAGCTTCCACATTGGCGCGCTGACCACCCATGCCACCGTTGCCGCCGAAGGCGACCGCCACTTCCCGGACGCGCTGAAACACGCCGCTGGGATGATTGGCGACCCACAGGTGCGCAACCGGGGCACGGTGGGTGGCAATGTGGCCCATGCTGATCCGGCGTCTGATTTGCCGACGGTCTTTCTGGCCTTGGGCGCGACCTTCCACATTGCCGGGGCGAATGGGACGCGCAGTGTCCATGCGGCCAACTTTTTCACCGGGCTGTTTGAGACGGCGCTGGCGGAAAATGAGGTGTTAACGGCCGTAGAAGTCCCCGCCGAAGGTACTGAAAATGGTTCCGCCTATGCCAAACTGTTCAACCCCGCTTCCCGTTATGCCATGGTGGGCGCGTGCGCCAACATCACCGTCAGCCTGACGGGTGAGTGTACGGCGTGCAGCGTGGCCGTTGGTGGGTTGACGCCTAAGGCGACAGCCGCTCCCTCCGTGGGCGCGGCGTTGGTTGGCAAGCGGCTCACCGATGACAATATCGCTGCCGCCGCCGCTCTCGTCCTCAACGACCTGGGCAGTGACGTGATGGGCGATATTCACGCCAGCGCCGATTACCGCCGCCAGATGGCGCCCATTTTTGTCGGCCGTGCGCTTAATCTGGCCGGGCACCGCGCCGGCTGGGTGGCCCGCCTGCAAAAGAATGTGAAGGATGTCGCCGCGGATGTATTGGATGAGATTGAACGGCGGTTGAAGAAGTAGGGGCGAGGCAGGTGGGTAATACGTCATTCGTTTACCCAAACCTGCTCTCCCACCTGCCTCGCCCGTACACGGTAAACGGTTATCGGTAATCAGTAAAAGAGCCGGTGTTTCCACCGGCTCTTTTTGTTATTTTTTTGGTCTGTCTTTTATCTTTGTGAGGCTTCTAGAACAGTCAGCCCTACCAGGCGTTCATCCTGATAATCCAAAATGATACCATCTTCCCGCACATCGCTATGGGTGGAAACAGGTTTTTCAGCAAAATGCACATAGAGTACATCTGACTCAGCGTCATAGTCCAACCACATTTGCGACCTGGGTAACTGTACCAGATGAGGAACAGCGCCCAACAAGTGGGAAATATCTCTTTCTGCCAGCATTTCTACGGCCATACTGTCATTCCTTCACCTACGGGCAATGAACGCCGTAATGATAAAACCAACGTCCTGATTTATCTCTTTGTAATGCTACATGAAGGTACTCTTGTCTGGCAATGGGCAACACAGCAACCAACGCGCCAGCGTACCCACGCAATACCCAGGTTGGCTGTTCCACAGCCCGCAACACCGATTCATAATGGCCATGCATATACGGCTTATTGTCGGCAATGTGCTGCCACCTCTCCTCAGTCAACCTGATAGGAACGCCATTGACAGAATGCACTATGTCCACTGCTGATCCTCCTGAAACCGTTTCCCATCCGCTTATTCGTTATCCATCCGCTGCTCTATTCGCCCCGGTCATGGACAAAGACATCTTGAACCAGGTTTGTATCACCGACAACCAGGTTAGTGGCCCAAGAGACGAAGGTTACGTAACTTATATTAACCGGTTCCTGTCGGCGGATTCAATTGTACCAGACCCGGCCAATCCGCAAAGTTTCAACAGGTACACCTATTCCCTGAACAACCCTAT
>JACTMP010000072.1 GCA_014584575.1 Chloroflexota bacterium | reverse complement strand
AGAAGGGGAGCAGTTATTGAGCAGCCTGGGTGCGTTGTACACATTGGGTGTAGAGGTGAACTGGGCGGCGGTGGAGCCGGGGCACGGCCGTCGCCGCATTGCCCTGCCCACCTATCCCTTCCAACGCCAGCGCTATTGGGTGAAAAAGGGGAACGAGGCGCGACGGCCTGTGCCGCCAAATGGGGCAGCTTCACCGCTGTTGGGGCAACGGTTGCGGCTGCCAAACAGCCGGGAGAACCGGTTTGAGACGCAACTATCCGTGCAATCGCCGCCTCATCTGGACGATCACCGTGTGTTTGGCACGGCCGTTGTGCCTGGTGCATTTTACGTTTCGATGGTGTTGACGGCCGTGCAGGAAACCCTGAACGCTCCCTCTTGCTACCTGGAAGATATATTCTTTCCCCAGGCGCTGCCGCTGCCGGAGTCAGACGCCGCGCTGGTACAACTCATTCTCACGCCGGAAGCGGCGGAACCTGCTTCTTTCCAAATTGTCAGCGCGCCGGCTGGTGGCGCGCCGGAAACCACTCCCTGGCAATTACACGCCACCGGCAAAACACAAACAGTGCCACCGGATGTGCCTGCGCCTGTGGATTTGGCGGCCATTCAGACGCGCTGCCCCCATTTTCTGGCTGGTGAAGACTTTTATGCAGATTTTTGGCGGGCAGGTTATCACCTGGGCAGCGCCTTTCGCTGGTTAGACCAGATATGGCAGGGTGAGGGCGAAAGTTTGTGCCGCTTGCGACTGCCGACGCTGCCCGATGACGTGGGCGATTACCAGCTATACCCTGGCCTGATTGATTCCGCCTGGCAATCATTGCTGAGTTGCCCCGGCGCCCATCTGGCCGATATGACGGCCAACGGTTTTATTTACATCCCTTTCCACATCGGCCGTTTCCACTTTTACGGCCGTGCCACCACCACCGACTACTGGTGCCATACCACGCTGCACGAAACAGAGGCGCAAAACGGGGTGGGGCCGGTCGGTGACATTTGGTTGTATGACGATGCCGGTCAGATCATTGCCGCCGTGATGGGCATTCAGTTGACCCGCGCCGAACCAAAAGCCTTTGCCCGGTCACAATCAGATGTGACCGAGTGGTTGTACAAACTGGAGTGGCAGGCGCAAGAGCACGCGCAGCCAGCGGCCAGCGCCGCCGCCAATGGCCGGGAGGCGCACGGCCGTTGGCTCATTTTTGCCGACCAGGGTGAGGTGGGGGCAGCGTTAGCCGGTCGTCTGATGGCGGCCGGGCACAGCCCGATTTTGGTGTGGCCGGGTGAGGGGTATGTGCAGACGGCCGTCAACCAATACCAGCTCAACCCCTCCCGGCCTGACGATTTCCGCCGTCTGCTGCATGAAGTTGGCGACGGCCGTGAGATGCAGGGTATCGTCCATCTCTGGGGCGCGGACGTTTGCCCGGAGCCATCACTGGCGCAGGTGCAGCGTATTCAGGAGCAGAACTGCGCCAGTGTGCTGCATTTGTTACAGGCTATCGGTGAGCAACCGATCAGCCGTGCCCGGCTGTGGTTGGTGACACGCGGCGCTCAGGCTGTCGCTACCGGCGTGGCTTCCTTACCCATCCAGATAGCCCAGGCTTCCCTCTGGGGCTTGGGGCGGGTCATTGCCCTGGAGCAGCCAGAGTTATGGGGTGGGCTGGTAGATTTATCCGCTCCGGCAGCGGATGTAACTGAAGAGGTGAACCGGCTCTGGCCGGAGATATGCCGACCGGATAATGAAAACCAGGTCGCTTTCCGGGAGGGGCAACGTTTTGTGCCCCGATTGCAGCGCTTCTCGGCGGGGGCGAATAAACCGATGACCGTCCGGCCCGACGGCCGTTACCTCATTACCGGCGGGTTAGGCAGCCTGGGGCTGCAAGTGGCTGGCTGGCTGGCTACGCAGGGAGCACGCCACCTGATATTAGTCGGGCGGCGCGGCGTAACCACGGAAAAGCAGCAGGAGGCCATCCAACAATTGCAGCATAGTGGAGTGCAAGTGCAGGTTATCGCCGCCGATATGTCTCAGGCAGAAGAAGTAGCCCACCTGTTAACACAAATAGGGACCGAACACCTGCCCTTGCGGGGCATTGTCTATGCGGCCGGGGTGTTGGATGATGGTTTGCTGGCGCAGCAAAGCTGGCTCCGTTTTGAGCCGGTATTGGCAGCTAAAGTGGCCGGCGCCTGGAATTTACACTGCCAGACGCAGGATCAGCCTTTAGACTTTTTTGTCTGTTTTTCGTCGGCGACGGCCGTGTTGGGCTGGGCCGGGCAGGGCAACTACGCCGCCGCCAATGCCTTCCTGGACGCGCTGGCCCATTACCGGCAGCAGCTTGGCCTGCCCGGATTAAGCATCAATTGGGGGCCTTGGGCCGAAGCAGGCATGGCAGCGCGCGTGGGCAAGACGGGCCAGGATCGCTGGTCGGCCGCCGGGATCGGTTTTATGCCGACGGAGAAAGGATTACACGCTCTCGCCCGGCTGCTGGCCCGGCCAGACACAGCCCAGGCGATGGCGCTGCCCATCCAATGGGAACGGTACCGGCAGCAATTCCCGGATGGATGTGAACCATCGCTGGTGCGGCGGTTGGTGGGGAGTGGGGAACGGCCGTCGGCCCCGCCGCCGAAACTGTTAAGCGAACTACGCGCTGTCCCCGCCCGCCAGCGCCACAAGTTATTGGTAGACCATCTGCGCGGCCAGGCCGCTCAGGTACTGGGGCTGGAATTGCCCGAACATATCGGTTTGCAGCAGGGCTTTTTTGAACTGGGCATGGATTCATTGATGGCCATGGAACTGCGTAATCGCCTGCAAAGCAGCCTCAGTTCATCATTGCCCGCCACCCTCTTTTTCAAGTATCCAACCGTGGAAAAAATGGGAAATTACCTGATGCAGGAAGTGCTGGTGAGCGCATTTCCGGCGGAATCGGAGCCACTGTTAGCCGAAGTGAATGACCGGGGCCATGTTGCCGATGATTTGGACGATCTCTCCGAAATGGAGATTGCCGGTTTACTTGCCCAAGAATTAGCTGCCGTCCGGGCAGAGGTGGTGATGTCATGAGTGGAAGCGCCGATAAAACAGATGACAAGCAGTTGTTAATGAAAGAAGCGCTGCTTGAACTCCGAAAAATGAAGTCCAGGCTTGCTGACCTGGAAAACAAACGCAGCGAACCCATTGCCGTGGTGGGGATGGCCTGTCGTTTCCCCAACGGGGCCACCACGCCGGAGGCGTTTTGGCAAATGCTGGCCAACGGCACGGATGCCGTCTCGGAAATCCCCCCCGACCGGTGGGACGTGGAAGCGTATTATGCGGCCACGCCCAACACACCTGGCAAAATTTACTCCCGGTACGGCAGCTTTTTGCAGCAGATTGACCATTTTGACGCGCCTTTTTTTGGCGTCAGCCCGCGTGAGGCGGCCATGATGGATCCGCAACAACGGCTGCTGCTGGAAGTGAGTTGGGAGGCGCTGGAAAACGCCGGTCTGTCGCCTGGCGGTTGGCAGGACAAAAAAACAGGCATTTTTGTGGGCATGATGACCCAGGACTATACCGAATATACGCTGACCAGCGCGCCAGATTTGATTGATATTCATTCGGGCACGGGCAGTGTGAATAGTTTTGCCGCCGGTCGTCTGGCTTTTAACCTGGATTTACACGGGCCGGTGATTACGGTGGATACGGCCTGTTCCTCCTCGCTGGTGGCCGTGCATCTGGCCTGCCAGAGTTTACGCAATCAGGATTGTGATTTGGCGCTGGTGGGCAGCGCCAACCTGATGCTCTCGCCGGTCTTCACCATTTATATGTGCCGTCTGCAAACGCTGGCCCCCGACGGCCGTTGCAAAACGTTTGACGCCGCCGCCGATGGCTACGGCCGTGGCGAGGGGTGCGGGGTGGTTGTCCTCAAGCGCCTGTCCGATGCCCAGGCCAACCACGATCCTATCCTGGCTGTCATTCGCGGTTCGGCCATTAACCACGACGGCCGTGCCAGCGGCCTGACGGTGCCCAACGGCCTGGCCCAGGAAGATGTGCTCAGCCGGGCGCTGCTCAACGCCAGGGTTAAACCCGAAGAGGTCAGTTACATCGAAGCGCATGGCACCGGCACCTCATTGGGCGATCCTATCGAGATTGAAGCTCTGGCAACGGTCTATGGGCAAACCCGTCCGGCCCATCATCCATTGCTGGTGGCCTCTCTCAAGACCAACATCGGCCACCTGGAGGGCACAGCGGGCATAGCCGCGCTCATCAAGACCGTGCTGGCCTTGCAGCACCGCCAGATTCCACCCCACCTGCACTTCAAGCAGCCCAGCCCGTACATTCCCTGGCAAGAAATTCCCATTAGCGTGCCCACCACGTTGACGCCCTGGCAGCCTGCCAACGAGACGCGCATTGCCGGGATTAGTTCCTTTGGGTTGAGCGGCACCAATGCTCATGTCATCGTCGAAGAAGCACCGCTAACGGCCGTCACCCCTACCACCACTCCTGACCGCCCCGTCCACCTGCTTACCCTGTCGGCCAAAAACGAAGCAGCGCTGCAAACGCAGGCCGCCCGTTACGAAAAATTTCTGACCGACCATCCAGACATCTCTTTGGGGGATGTATGTTACACCGCTAATGGGGCGCGGGCGCATTTTGAGCATCGTTTGAGTGTGGTGGCCGAAACGGTGGCCGAAGCAGCCGCCAAACTGGGCGCGGCCAGCCAGGGCCAGCCGGTGGAAGGCGTCTGGCGGGGGCCGGGCGAGAAGGAGCACGGGGCCATCGCCTTCCTATTCACGGGGCAGGGGAGCCAGTATGTAGGCATGGGGCAGGAACTGTACCAGAGCCAGCCCCTCTTCCGCCAGACCATGAACGAGTGCGATGAACTATTACGGCCGTACCTGGCACGGCCGTTGCTCTCCGTCCTCTACCCGCCGACCGGCGACGATTCTCCTCTCAACGACACCGCCTACACCCAGCCCGCGCTCTTTGCATTGGAGTACGCCCTGGCGAAGTTGTGGCACTCCTGGGGCATCCAGCCCGATCTGCTGTTGGGGCACAGCGTGGGTGAATAC
>JACTMP010000070.1 GCA_014584575.1 Chloroflexota bacterium | reverse complement strand
AAATTCTCGTTATACAGTTGTTAATGATGCGAATTCCAAGTTTGCCGAATCAGCTACTTTGGAACTGAAGAATGTTTAGATTATTTATGTTACACAGCACTGATGGTGGATTCGTTATGAAGTCCCAAGTTCCCTCAACATACTGCTTAGCATTTACAAATTCTGGAAATTCCGAGCGGTGGTTTTGCCAATGTTCCAATGCATTTTGCACTGGATCGCCGGGCTTTCCAGGTGTCCAGATAGGTGTTCCACAATTAGTATTGTGAACTAAAACACCTGGCGTGTCTTCATTTGGAAAAATGTAGTAATTACTGACATGGTCTATTGTCAGGTTATACATTTCCATCGTTTCGGATAGAGGCTCTATTTCGATTACAGTTGCTAAAGCATCCGTATCGGTTTTGAGAGTCATTCCGGGTTCTAGCTCCACCATCGGAATGTAATCCTCAATATCAAGCACATAAAATGGATGTTCCTCAGACCCGGTAATTACCCCTTGCTTGCCACATAGGCTATATTCAACTGTTAATACAAGAACATCATCATGGTGGGATTCCTGGTGAGTGGCTGTTACGCGGGCAAAGACATTTCCTGTATCAATGATGGCCATGCGCTGATGGGGAGTGTCCAGTTCCCACCGCCACACCTTTCCTTGAAAGATGATCTCACTACCTGGCTGAACATGTTTGAGCAGCCAGTGGCCTTTTTGCTGTTGATCAAATGGGCTTTTATAAAGGAAAACGACATCATCCGGTTCAGGTATGCGCCAGTTTTCGGGATCAAAAGCGCTGTCGGTCTCCGTAAGTTGGGTAATGTCTATTTCGGGTTTCAGGTAGAGTCGGCCGTCAGTGGGCGTTGTGGCATACAGGTAATCACCAACAATAAACTCTGTATCCGGCTCCACTTCCCCATAACTTTTTTCTTGCCAAACCATTTGCTGGCGGTTGAAAATTTTGACAGGTGTTTCCGCTGTCCAATCATCAGGCCCGGCTATGGCTGCATATGGGTTAACTTGCGCTTGCGAGGCTGGTGGAGACCAAAAAGCTAGGCCCACCCCAACAATTCCCATGACAAACATAACAGCAATCAAGTTAATGAACCACGCTGAGTTTCTTCCATTTCTTTTTCTATGATCAAAAAGTCGTTTGTAATTGTTCATATTCATTTTCTCTTGAGTTGTGACCAGACTCCTCATCATATAGCAAACTATCACAAACGGCCCCTTTGCCGTGACCGTCTCTCTCTAAGTTCCCAAGAACTGCTCTTTCAGAGAGGTGGCACATTTGCTGCCTGCCATCAACCCAATTCCCACCGTTCTCTACACAGCTTTTAGTGTAGCATTAGCCTCTGGCATCCAATCCCCCATGGAAACATCCCAAATTCATGATGGCCAGTGGGTAGTTCGGTTTGGAAGAGCAGCCCAATGGAACAAAGAGGCGTCACAGCAGAGGCTTCCTACCATGTATACTCATAGAGTTTTGGCATTTTCTCAGTCGAATACATATTGCTGCAAATGATATACAATTCTTTACCCTCAGGCTTAGCATAAAATACCATTGGCGGATTCTCCCGACCTGCCACATTTATATTTGCGAGTTGGAAAATAAAATCTTGTTTTTCCGGTAGCGCTAACTTAATGGGAGATCTCTTCCAAGACGGTAATAACTGCATGTATTCAATCCCTTCAAAGACCAAGAAATGCCTTTGATTACTTGGGTTGTTCTCAGGCTCAACCATAATGATCAACATCTGGTGTCCCAGCGTATATCGTACCACTCTAAAGAAGGCTGGTTGATAAAACTCAATGACCTTTAGTTGTCCATCAAAAAACTGGTAGATTTCGTCCAAGTTAATTCCCCAAGAATGATAGTTTTATGATGTTGCCGTTACGATCATAAAACTTCGTTTTGTTGTACCATGCTCGATTATTCAAGATAAGATATAGCTCCGTGTTAGTATAACCTTGCGAAAGCTTTCCCTTTTCAATTGCTAACTCGATACCGTCAGCACCATTATCAATGCCTTTAAGATTAAAATGGATGGTAGGAGCGTTATCCATTGCAGTTGGAAAGGGAAAGTCAAAGAAATCATCCATAGGACTTCCGTTATTTACAGCTCTTTTAAAGTCGTCTAGAGATATCAGCGTTCCACCATTTGTCCACCACCACTGGGTATAGTTTTCGCCACCTACTTTGCTTGTAAAACTGTCTAGATAAGTGTTAATACCCAATACTGCATCTTTACACTTATTGTGAACCAGCCATTGCCCCTCACCCACGAAGAAGGTGTGGGCGGCCGCAACGGTGAGATTGTACATGGGCTGGAGGCGGTAGACGAGTTCAATCGTCTCAACCGTACCATAGCTGCCATCTGCCTGGCGTATCTGGTCACCCGCCTCTAGTTCCCCGGCCGTTACCCAATCTCCATCCTCACTGTAAAACGGGTGGTCAGGGGTGGTTTCAATCAGTTCCCCCTCAATCACCAGGTAGGCGATGACCGGGTCTTCATGCACCCAGGTGGCCAGCACCGGGTAAAAGCCCACCGCGCCGGTGGCTTCGTCATAAGCCAGCACATAGTCGCCCGTTTCCACCGCGCTGATCGCCAGCAAGCCATCTGCGGTCATTACCGGCGTCTCCGCACTGAAGCTGTTAAAGCCGCACCGGGGTATGGGAATATCATCGCCGTGCTGTCCAATGTTGTCACCCAGATTGTCACCCGCACCAATGGCATCATCCGCCAGGTTATCACCGACGCCGATGAGGTCATCAATGTGACGGCCGCCACGAACAGCATTATCAGCCTGGCCCAGTCCGGTCACAAATGGCAGCAGCAGACCCAACAGATCCAGCCCCAACGTCGTCAGGTCTTTTTGCATGTCCCCACATTCAAAGGTGGCATGAACCCCAATCATGAGCAGGTCATACCAAACAAATGTGGCATCCAGGGCGATATCTACGACCTTGCCGCTTGTCACGGCCGTGCCCTCGGCTACAATTGCCCCATGAAAGTATTGCTAGACAGTATTGGCTGTCGCCTGAACCACAGCGAAATGGAAACGCTGGCGCGGCAGATGATGGCCAATGGGCACCAGATTGTGACCGATGCCGCCGAGGCCGATAAGGTGGTCATCAACACTTGCGCGGTAACGGCCGAGGCCGCCCGCGACGCCCGCCACCACACCCGCACCTTCCATCGCGCCAATCCCCAGGCCGACATTGTGCTCACCGGCTGTTATGCCACCATTGCCCCGGCAGAGGTGGGACGGATTGAGGGGGCGGGGCAGGTGGTGGTGAACGCCCATAAAGCACAGTTGGCGCAACTGCTTGATCCTCAGGCACGGTTGGAACTGCCGGTGTTTGAGCAAGAGCCGATCATGCGGGAATTTCTGGCGGGCAGCATGGGGGCGCATACCCGCGCTTTTATCAAAGTGCAGGATGGTTGTGACAATAAATGCACTTTTTGCGTGACAACGGTGGCGCGGGGCGACGGGCAAAGCCGCCATGTGGGGGATGTGGTGGCCGAGGTTCAGGCGTTGGCGGCGGCCGGCTATCGGGAAGCGGTGTTGACGGGGGTGCATTTGGGCAGCTACGGCCGTGACCTTTCTGCCCACACCGATCTCGCCACCCTTATCCGCGCCATCTTGCATCACACTGACATGCCCCGGCTGCGCCTCTCCTCGCTGGAACCGTGGGATGTGCCCGGCGGCTTCTTTGACCTATGGGACGATTCTCGTCTGCTGCCCCATCTGCATTTGCCGCTGCAATCGGGCAGTGACACCATTTTGCGACGTATGGCCCGCCGCACCAGCCGCGCCAGCTTCCGGGAACTAGCCCAGGCTGCCCGCGCCGCCATTCCCAACCTGAATTTGAGCACCGATCTCATCGTTGGTTTCCCCGGCGAGACGGAGGCGGATTTTGCCGACAGTCTGGAGTTTGTGCGTGCCATTGGTTTTACCCGGCTGCACGTGTTCAGCTACAGCCCCCGCCCCGGTACGGCGGCCGCCCGCTTCCCTGACCAAATTCCTGGCCCGGTGAAAAAGGAACGCACCCGGCAGATGATTGCCTTGGGGCAGGAATTGAGCCTGGCATTTCACCAGGGGATGGTGGGGCAAACGGTGAATGTGTTGTGGGAAACGGCCGTCGGCGCAGATAACGGTGGTTTACGATGGGCCGGCTATACAGATAATTATGTGCGTGTCACGGCCAATGGGCCGGCTAACCTGTTCAATTCCATCACGCCAGTTTACATAACCTCAGCCCGTCCCGATGGGGTAATCGGACAATGAGAGATGAGCAAAAGCATGACCGCCAACGACTTTGCAGCCCAGCGAGAGCGGATGGTACGGGAGCAGATCATGGATCGGGGGATCGAGGACACGGCCGTGCTCCGCGCCATGCGGGCCGTGCCCCGTGAACAATTTGTGCTGGACGAGTACCGCGATTATGCTTACGAAGACAGCCCACTGCCCATCCCCGCCCACCAGACCATCTCCCAACCGTATGTGGTCGCCTACATGCTAGAAGCGCTGGATTTGCAGCCCAGAGACCGCGTACTGGAAATTGGCGCGGGGTCGGGATATGTGGCAGCGCTGCTCAGCCACATTGTGGCCGAAGTGCATACGGTGGAGCGGCACGAGCGGCTGGTGTGGTACGCCCGTGAACGGCTGGCAGCGATGGGCTATGACAATGTGTGGGTGCACCATGGGGATGGCTCGTTGGGTTGGCCGCCGGCCGCGCCGTATGATGGCATTGTGGTGGCGGCGGGGGGGCCGATTGTGCCGCCCTCACTCAAGCAGCAAATGAAGGTAGACGGCCGGCTGGTCATGCCGGTGGGGAAACGAGGCAGCCAAACCCTGGTGCGGCTGCTGCGCATCAGCGAAGACGAATACCATCACCTCAATCTAGGCCCGGTAAAGTTTGTGCCCCTGGTGGGGGAAGAGGGGTGGGGGAAGAAGTGAGCGGTGAGCAGGTGAGGGGGTGAGGGGGTGATCTTTCAATCTCCAATCTCCCAGTCTCCAATCTCCCCTCTTCAAAACGGCCACACTGACAAAATCAGAATCGCGGCGGTGGTGATGGTGAGGTTGTCCAGGCCCCAGATGGAGACGGCTTCAATGAGGGTGGTGACAACGGTCACGGTAAGAGCGGGGGCGATGGCTTGCAAGGGCGTGATGGTGGGCGAGCCGGGAATCATCCACAAAGCCAGCCAGGTAAAAATGAAACAGGCCACAAAAAAGCCCAACGAGCCTTCGTAGGTGCGGGTGTGGGAAGCGACGATGTAGTGGCGACGGCCGTAAGCCTTACCCACCACCGGCGCCATGCCATCCCCCCAGGTCAACGGCATCAGCGCGGCCACCATCAGCGGCGGTTGTTCCCAGAACACCAGCGCCACCACCCCGGCTGCCAACGGAAAATAGACCGTGCCCAGGTTAGAGCGGTCACTGCTGGCCATAGCCGCAAAAAAGCCATAACGCCAATCCAGCAGGTTGATGACCATGAAGGCAACGCAGGCGGCCACAAACGGCCAGGGGTTATCAAAGAGGAAGTGCAAAAACCAGCTCATCATGCCCACGCCAATGTGGATCACTTTGCGCGTAAAGCCACTGCCATACCCCCGCCAACGGCGCAGCCCCTCGGCCAGGCCGATGATGGAGAAAACATAGAGTAAACAGAGTATGAAACCGATTAGATTGTTCATTAGATGATGGGGTGAGCAGGTGGAGGGGTGATGGGGTGACTTGCCACTTGCCACCTGCCGCTTGCAACCTGCCACTTGCCCCTTTTATACAATGAGATGCTCATACAGCATATCCAGGCTGAGGTCGGGGACGACGGTTTCGTTGGTTTGCAGGGTCAGGCTGGCGGCGGCGGCGCCCAGGCGAATGGCTTCGCGGGGCGGCAGGTCGTTGAGCAGGCCAAAGATGATGGCCGCGGTAACGGCGTCGCCGGTGCCGGTGCTGTCTACCATTTCGGAATATGAGGGGGGGACGTAGCCGGTTTCGTCGGCAGTGGCGTAGACCAGGCCGAAATCTGAGAGGGTGACGACGCTGTTGCGCACACCCATGCGCACCAGGGTGCGGGCTAAATCCAGGCTGGCGTCGGGATCATACCCTTCGTAATCACAATGACATAATTCGGCAGCTTCGGCTTCATTGGGCACAACCAGATGGAGATTGGGCAGATACGGCCGTAACTTATAAGCCAATCGCGCCGAAGAGGGATCGGCACAAAGAGGGACATCGTATTTATCACACAGGTTCACGGCCGTTTTCAGGGCATCGGGCGTCAGGCTGCCATCTATCATCACCAGCGAGGCTTCCTTGAACAGGCGGCGGTGATAGTAAAGGTACACGGCCGTGATATGCTGCATCACCCGCACATCGTCCAGCGCCACCGCCAGCGAGCCATCCTCTTCCAGCAACGCCATGTAGGTGCCGGTGCGCTCCCCGGCCACAATCTGCACATTGGTCACATCCACGCCGGCTTCGGCCGTTTGCTCCACCAACCGGTGGCCGATCAGGTCATCGCCGATGGCCGAGAGCAATACAACCTCCGCGCCCAGGCGACCCAGATTTTCGGCCACATTACGGGCCGTGCCGCCGCGTGTGACCCGAATGACGGCCGGGTTGGAGGTATAGGGTTCCAGACCGGCTTCCGGTTTGCCTTTGGTATCCAGCAGGGTAGCCCCCACCACAAGCACGTGATCACCCATTTTTCTCTCCTCTTTGACTTCTACCGTACCATTTGTGCGGCCGGCCGCCATAAACCAACCACAATGCCGATCAGTTTTTCTAAATCTACCACATCGTGACCATCTGCGGGAGTGAGGAAAATCTCTTGCGTCTCTGGGTGGCGCACGAACGACCAGCTTTCACCCGGCCATTCCCGCAAATAGATGCGACGGCCGTGGGCCATCTGTTCAGACGGATGTGGTCGCAACAGAATTGTACCGCCAGTTTGAGACTGGCACACAATAACGATGGGTTGTTCATCGTGGTGGGTTAAATCCGTCTGATCTGGTTGGGTAAAGACCAGCAGCCAATCCTGTGATTGAATCTGGGGGATAAAATCGTCGGCCTGCCGGCGTTCGACGAGATACCAACGGTAACGGCCGTCTACCTTCATATGACCATCAACTGGCAGCGGATCATCAGACAAATTGGTACGCGGTGGAGGTGGTTCTTGTTTCTCGCCGGTTTCGGCAGCAGTTTCATCAGCGGTCGCTGGTTCTTCAGGCGCCGTAGAAGCTGCTGCTTCGTCAGGCTGTGGCTCTGCGTGTTCCGGCGCGGATTCTGTCGGTGGCTGCTGGCGCATCATCTCGCTGAACGTTTCTTGCGCCTCACGCAGACACTCCTGCATTTTGGCATAAAAATTCATCTGCACGCTGGTTGGTTGGGCAAGACGCTCCAGATAACGCCCCACCTTGCCAAAGCTCACCATAGCCGCTTCGTAATGATGAGCCAATCCCTGCGCAAAACCACGTCCCAACAAAGAAAGGCTCATGTCAGCAATCTGCCCATGATCCATTGACCAATGCCGCCAGGCCATCTCAAACTGCTTCTCGGCAGCGTAACATTCCCCCCAATAGAGATAGATGAGACCCACATGGAACTCGTTTAAGCCACTTTGCCGGTAATCACCCAGCGCTCGATTGATCCGCTGTGACTGTTCGATATCCCGAATGGCCGCCAGACTGATGTTTTCATGCAATTTGTACCGGTACTGCAACGAGGTAAGCGTGAATATATCAGGCGTGGGGTCGGGGTGCAGGGTTTCCAACAATTCCTGCAAACAATGGACAGCTATACGGGTTTGGGCGTTGCGATTGTAGGACTGGGGTGATCCCGCACTGCTCATGGTGGGCTGCCTTCTTCGGGGTTTTCAGATGATAATGCCTTTCCTGTCAAGGCCCTGGTAACCAGATCGCTGCGCAGCTCTTCCAACTCGGCCAGCAGGCCGAGTGCATTGGGCTTTTTGCGCGACTGTTCGGCCATGCGTTCCAGCCCTTCCACCAGACGCAAGGCTACTATCTCACTGGTACGGGTGGTAGCGCCGCTGCGTCGGGCGCGCTGCACCCCTTCCAGGATGGCCTGAATCATGGCCACTTCGGCTTCGGCGCGGGCGATTTCGAGTTCTTCCACGGCCGTAGCCTCTCCATCAGCTTTACTCAACCGGGCCTTTTCCTGCCAGTGGGTGCGCCAATAGGCAATGTATTGGTCTTCCACACCCGGCGGCGGCTGCACCCGATCAATATGTACCGAGAGCAGATCAATGCCGGAATTTGCCAGTTCCGTGCGGGCCGTGCGCCACACCTCACGCTGCAAGGCCCGATATGGCTCATCCGTGCGGCCTGGGGGGTGCATCATCTCATCCAGCCGGTACCGTTCCACAACCAACGCCAGTTTGGAGCGGGTGGCATTGGCCGGTTTGCTATCCCAGGTGGTGGCAGCGCCATTGTCCAGCACTGTCTGGGCATAGGCGGCGGCTTTGACGGCCGTTTCGTCGTAAGGATATGGTTTGCTCTTGGAGGGGGGGTCATCTCCCTGGCGAATGCGGTAGATGATGCTGAGCTTGATGGTCAGGTCTATATTATCTCTGGTACGCACCACCACATCGGAAATAACCCGTTCCTGTGGGCGTAAGTCGAGGATGGTGTGGATGTATTCAAAGGGGAAGAGCTGGTAACTGCCAGGGGAGAGGATGCGGGCGAAACGGCCGTTATCCTCTGTCACTGCCACCGTAAAAGGCTCTACCTTGACCTTGCCTGGCCCGCCCACCCGCAACAAGACCGAGTTCGGCCGTTCGATCTCCAACGTATGGGGCAAAATGGGCATCCCTTTGCCGGCGCTTGAGTCGGGAGAACGTAACCGACTGAGGAAGAGGGCAGCGGCTTCCCTATCGGGCAAATCATACAGGCGTTGCATCATGCCCACTGTGGCATTGTAAGCAAACCACCAGCCGACAGCCACGGGAATAAAGTGGCGCAGAATAATCCAGAATAACCCGATAAATTCTAAGACAAGAGCCGCAGGGGGCAAAAACAGAACTTCAGTCAACCAGGCGCGCAAATTGATCCCTTCCAGCAGCCAGATCATCAACGCATAAATTAGCAGCAGCCCCACCAGACCCCAGGAATACCAACTGTGGGCGTGGGAAATGCGTGGGGCCGATGATGGGCGACTGGGGCGATTGATCACGGCCGTACCTCACCCCCCTCATTTCCCGGCGGCAAGAGGGGATCATCCAGCCGCGCCCGCACCTGAGCCGACGTATCGGCCAGCAAGCCGGCCATAATGCGATGCGGCACCAGGGCGCGGGGAGAATCAGCAGCAATTGCCTCCTCCAGGGCATCAATCAGGCGCAGGATGATCACCTGGTTTAGTTCCGCCTCCCCTTCCTGGCGCATCACTTCCAGATTTTGGATGATCGTCTCAATGATCTCAATCTGGGCGCGGGCGCGAGCCTGTTTCATGCGCCGAATCACTTCGGCGTCACCTGCTGCTTTTTCAATCTCAATTTTTCGCTGCCATTCGGCGCGCCAGTTGGCGATATTTTGTTCCTGAATTTCTTTGGGCAGCTTTAAGGGGCCGGCTTTCGCCACCATGATGCGGATGCCCCGCAATGCCGGGTCAGCCTGCATGGCCTGTAAGATGCGTTGGTTAATCTCTTGCATGGGGGACACGGCCGTAGATGGGTAGTGAATGAGCGCATCCAGATTATATTGCGCCAGTTCCCGCGTCAATAACGCCGCCGCCCGCGGTGTCAACTGCTCCGTCCAACCATATGACGTCCCTTCCACATTCACCGTATTCAGGTAGCTGATCTGGAAAATGGCCTCTTTGTCAAACGGAAACAACAACGTCGCCTGACCCCGATCTTGTTGGTCTTGTTTCACCTGAAAGATGACGGTGACGGTACTTTCCAGAGGAATGCCATCGCGCGTACTGGCATGAACCGGTTGCGTGCGCAACTGCACGCGCAAATCCACAACCTGGCGAATTTCCTCCTTGTTATACAAGTCCACAAAACCCGGCCCGGCCGGCCGAATGAAACTATTACCTTTGGTTATGGCCAATACCTGATAACTGCGCACAATCCCGGCGCGGAGGGTAAATAAGCTAAAAGGAATATCAGTCCGCGGCACCGCAGCTGCCGTTGGCTGTCGTTTTTTATTGTCAGCGCGTGGCTGGCGCACAAATTGGCGGGTAAGGCCGGAATAATAGCGCATGATCAGCCGCACCCCCTCCCACCAACCCAGGCGGCTGCGCACGGGCGCGGCAAACTGCGCAAAATAAAGGATACCCAGAGCAAAACTGACCCCGACCACATAGAGCCAGATAAACGACAGGGTCAGGCCATAGGGCCGGCCCTGGCTGTCACGCAAGAAGAAAGCCCACACTGCCAGGCCAAAGGCGGCCAGACCAAAACCCAACAGGCCCAATTCTGGTCGCTGATTTTTGTTCTTCTTCTTGCTCAAGGTTCTCCTGAGTTGCTGGCGTCAACTGCGTCAACTGCCAGCTATGTTTCAGGAACTATACCATAGCCCCGTTTTGGGCGGCAACCAACATTATGTCATTTTTTTGACGGGGTCGGAAAGGGGGATATAATGACGCCCGCTTCAAAAAGGGGCGGTTAGCTCAGTTGGTTAGAGCGCTACGTTGACATCGTAGAGGTCACAAGTTCAAGTCTTGTACCGCCCACCTGGCAGCAAAAAACTGCCTCGTTCCTGCCATCTGTATTCAGTTGGTAAGGTTCGGATGCAAAACGCGCTGCCTCGGTCTTGTAAACTCGGCAGCGCGTTTTGTTTTACTTTTCTTGTTTCACACCAGCACGCCGTTGTTCTTCGATGGCAACAATGTCCGCCAGGGGAATAACATAGGGGCTAGTTTTGGCCGACGGCCGTGACCGATAGGCACTGGGTAGTTCACCGGCAAAAATCATGCGCCGGATTGTCTCAGTAGATACACCCAATCGTTTCGCCGCCATAGCGACAGACATCAATTCCTGGTCAGGCATTGCCCATACTCCTTGTGGTGTGTGTGGAAGTTGTGACGAATGGTAAATCATACCGTTCGTTTCGTCAATAGTAAAAGTTTTTGTTAGTGCCAACGCAGGAGGAATTCAATGGACTTAATAGACAAATTACGCGAATTGTCTGCCCGTATACCTAAACAGCTAGACCACATCCAGACCGAAGAGGCCACCAAGAACGCCCTGGTGATGCCCTTCATCGCTGCATTGGGCTACAACGTCTTTGACCCTACTGAAGTGACACCAGAGTTGAATGCGGACGTGGGCATCAAGAAGGGAGAAAAGGTGGATTACGCTATCTTACGAGATGGTAAACCCACCATACTTTTTGAATGCAAGCACCATGCGGCCGACTTAGGCAAGGTTCATGCCTCGCAACTATACCGCTATTTCAGTGTCACCGAAGCCCGCTTTGGTGTGCTGACAAATGGCATTGCCTACTGGTTTTACACCGACCTGGAAGCTTCAAACAAAATGGACAGCAAGCCCTTTTTTGAATTCAACATGTTGGACATCCGGGAATCGGCCGTTGAGGAGTTGAAGAAGTTTTCTAAATCTGCCTTTGACCTGGAGAACATCCTCACCACTGCCAGCCAGCTCAAATACACCCGCGAAATAAAACGGATTATCATTGACCAAGTCATCGAACCATCGGAAGACTTCGTGAAGTTTGTCGCCTCACAGGTCTATAACGGCCGTTTCACGCAGCCGGTAAAAGAGCAATTCACGCAGCTCACGCGGCAGGCATTCAAGCAGGTACTTAATGAACAGATCAACGAACGTCTAAAATCTGCTCTGTCACCAGAAGCAATAACACCCACACCTCCCCTGGAAGCGGCTACATCTTCTACCGACACCCCGGCCGCGGAGGCCGGCGATGGGCCAATGACCACTCAGGAAGAGCTAGAGGGTTTCTACACTGTGCGGGCCATTTTGCGGGAAGTCATTGACGTTAAACGGGTTGTCATGCGTGATGTGCAAAGCTATTGTGGCATTCTCCTGGATGATACCAACCGCAAGCAGGTCTGCCGCTTGTATTTCAACCGGGCGCAAAAATATATAGGCTTATTCAGTGTGCCGGAAGAGGGATCGAAAGAATCACCAAAAGAAGAACGTGTCCCAATCAATAGCATTGATGAGCTTTACAACCTGTCAGATCGCCTCAAGGGTATAGTGTCCTGGTATGAGGCTAATCAACCGCCAAAAAAGTCCAAGTCGTAACCCAGCCAACTAAAAGGAGCCAATCAATGAAAAAAGTCATCTGGCCCATCACCTACCTGCTCACCGGTTTCGTGGCCGGGCTGCTGGTGGTGGCCCTGGTTTACTGGATATTTTGGTAGTGGGGGTGGGTGGACGGCAAGGAGATAAACGCATGGTGGTAAACGATCAGAAACTCAAAGGCTTCATTATTGACGCCCTGGACAAGCTGGCCAACGATGCCGCAGACAAGACGGCCGTGTGGGTGCTGGTGGATGGGGTGGGCATCTTGGGGTACATCGCAAAAGGCGACAGCGAGGTAAAAAACTACCTACAACTGGAGGGGGCCGAAATATCTACTCCTGGCGGCCAAGCAGTATCAATGGCAAGCGCACGGATTGACCTGAACGCCGTTACGGCCTGGGGTGTGCCGCCTGCACCAACAGTGCCCAGTGCATTTGTTGTCAATGTGCACGAGGCTAAACCAGCAACAGGCCGACGGCGAGGCTCGCGCCCCATGTAGGCTCTTAGAGTTCTGCGTCAACTGCAATCCAAAACGTTCCCGTGTTGAATTTGTCCCGGCCAAAATTCACGGCGCCCACGCGCAAACCGGTTTCGTGCTCAAAGGCAAGCAGCAGCAGCCCTATTCCTTGTTCAAGTGCTTCTTTCTTCTCGCTCAAAGCACTCGTGGCGTCAGCCAGGGATGTGTCCAGACCCTCAAGGAATCCTTCAGGAAGCTCGGTCATCTTGTATGGGACGTTGTATCGGGGTGTAGGTTCGCTCATGCCCGGCATGGTAACACGGCCGTCGGCCGTCATCAATGAGACAAAGATACGGCCGTGTGGCACCGCGTTCGGCGGCGCGATTTGGTGACAAATCGCTGCGCCTGGCGCACGGCCGTGTCACCATCGGTCATTGATTCAATGATGATTGATGACTGATGATGACTTTGGACGCTGATCATTGATCATTGATCATCATCATCAATGCCCCGGATCATTTGATCCGCCACCTCTACCTCTGGAAAATGGCATTTAGTGGGGGATCAAATGATCCCCCACCGGTGGCGGATCATTTGATCCGGGGGTAGTGGCGGATCATTTGATCCGGCTCTGGTGGCGGATCATTTGATCCGGGGGTAGTGGCGGATCATTTGATCCGCCACTGTCGCACAGTATTGTGCGCCACACAGTATAGGGATCAACGGCTGTTTTGGGGGTTGTAGACACGGCCGTTGGACGGCCTGGCGGGGGTGTATTGGCGACGGTATATCATCCATGATATGTCATCGCCGGCGGGCTTTTTGGTGACAGATGGTGGCTGAGGGGGGCACGGCCGTGCCTGGGGTCTGTCACCAATGGGGTTGGGGAAAAACAACCCAACGGTCTCATTCAACGGCCGTGTGCGGCCGTGTATGCTGGTCAGTGACCGGTGTGACCACCGGTTATGAGAATCAGACTTTTCAAAGACGGGATAGGAGCCGCTTAATGAATGAGAACGGAGAGTTACAACCCATAGTTGCTACACGAAACATAATAGGGAGCCAGGTGGATCAGCGGCCGTCGGCCGTGTACCTGGCCGGGCTGGCCCGCAGCAGCCGGCGGACGATGGGGCAGGCGCTGAACGCCATGGCCATGGTGCTGTCCCAAGAGACCGATTCAACGGCCGTTTGCCACATGGATGTGCCCTGGCACCTGCTGCGCTTTCAGCACACGGCCGCCCTGCGCAGCCACCTGGCGGAGCGTTACAGCTTCAGCACGGCCAATAAGATGCTGAGCGCGCTTAGGGGGGTGCTGAAGGCGGCCTGGCGGCTGGGGCTGATGTCGGCCGAGGATTACCAGGCAGCCGCGGCCGTGCCCAATGTGAAGGGAGAACGGGCACCGGCGGGGCGGGCGCTGGCGGTGAGCGAGGTGCAGCAGCTGTTGGCAGCGTGTGGGGGTGGGGGCGCGGTCGGGAGACCGGCCCCAGCATCGGCCACAGCTTCAGCGGCGGCCGATGCCCAGGGGCGGCGGGATGCGGCCGTTATCGCCATCCTCTATGCCTGTGGGCTGCGGCGGGCGGAGCTGGTGGGGCTGGATGTGGCCGACTATGACCCCCATGCAAATGGGGGCACGCTGCGGGTGCGCCGGGGCAAAGGGAACAAGGAGCGGTTGGTGCCGGTGGCGGCCGGCGCGGCCGTGTACCTGGACGGCTGGCTGGAAGTGAGAGGAGGCAGCCCTGGGCCGCTCTTTCACGCGCTGAGCGGCCGTGTGGACAACGGCCGTGTGGACAACGGCCGTGTGAGCGGCGGCCGTCTGAGTACCCAAACGGTGTATGACATTTTGCGGGCGCGCTCAGAGGCGGCCGGGGTACGGCCGCTGTCGCCGCATGATTTTCGGCGCACCTTTGTCTCACTGCTGCTGGATGCGGGTGAGGATATTGTGACGGTGCAGAAGCTGGCCGGGCACGCCAGTGTGGAGACGACGGCCCGCTATGACCGGCGGGGGGAGGATGTGAAGCGGCGGGCGGTGGAGAGGCTGCAATGGTAATTATGAATTAGGAATTATGAATTAGGAAATTGGTGACAGATGGTGGGGGAAAGGGGCACGGCCGTGCCTGGGGTCTGTCACCAATGGGGGGCAGATCCGGCCGTTGGGGAGTGGTGACACGGCCGTGTGCCAGGAAGCTCCTTGCTGTCACCATATGAGAGATCATGCACACGGCCGGTGACGATCCCACTTTGCGACAACAAGATAGGCGCACGATCTTCCCAGAGATTGTGTACACGATCTAACGGCCGTTTTCAGAGGAGTTCTAGGAATTCGTCGGGGGTGAGGTCGGCGTCGCGGAGGATGCCGCGCAGGGTGCCGGGGCGCACGTCGCGGCCGTGGTGGATGGGCACGGTGACGCGGCGGCCGTCTGACGGCCGTATCAGGTGCAGGTGGCTGCCCTTTTGCCGGTTCTCTGCAAAGCCCGCCCGTTTGAGGGCACGCAGGAGTTCATGGGTCTTGATAGTGTGAAGTTTAGGCATGTTTCAATCGCGGCGGGCGATTCTGGGGCGTCAGGCAGGCACAGGGATGCGGGTGATGAGCAAGGGGGCCTCTTCGGGCACCGGCTCGCCGTCGGCCAGCAGGGCCTCCACATGCAGGGCGATGGCTTCGGTGATGTTGGTAATGGCCTCTTCGATGGTGCGGCCGATGGTGTGGCAGCCGGGCAGAGCGGGGGCGAAGGCGTGATAGTCGTCTTCGTCTGGTTCAATTACGACTGTGTAACTACGCAAGGGGGTGTTCATGTGGTTTCTTGCTCCATTGATAGACCGGCATCGCGCAGAGCGGCTAATACCCGGCCTGGATTCTGGCGGTATCGCTCAGCCAGCATATCAAGCAGGCTGGCCGGTGAGGGGTCGCCTTGCCGTGCGCCAGGCACGTCATTGACGAAGCCCAATGCCTCAGCAATCTCGGCCAGGATCGGCCGTGTGTCAGGCTCTATGCGGATTTGGTATGAATACTTGTAACTCCGTGCCATGCCTATAGTTTAGTGCGTGTGTATATACCTGTCAAGGTGGGTCAACTTCCTTGAATCTGCCTTGTATATACACACGAGTGGGGGAAATTGGTCAAAACTGGTCATTGCGGCCGTCTTTGGTGGGTCATTTGATCCTTGACTGTATGTACATACGCCATTATAATGTATGTATACACGACTTAAGGAGACGAACCGATGAAAACCAACAACCAATTCGCCCACCTGACCGACGCACAACTGAACGAAGCCCTCTTCGGCGTCAGCGGACAGCCCACCTACCGCCCCACCGTCACCGCCGCCCCCACCAGCGAAGTCCGCCCCTACTGGAACAACCCCCAGGCGCGCCGCAAGGAATGGCGCGACCTGAGCGACGCCGAACTCAACGACGCCCTGTTTGGCTAAACCCCCACCCGCCCCCGACTGTTTCGGGGGCGGGCTACACCCGGAGGAACCTGAGATGAAACCTACCCTGACCCAATTAACCCACCTGTCCACCGGCGATTACTTCGCCACCTGGCAACGCGGCGGCACGGCCGTTGAAGCCCTGCACGGCAGCGACGGCCGTTGCCTGGCCTCTTCCCTGGGGGCGAAGCTGCCCCGGCTGACAAAGGCAGAGATGGCGGCCGCGCACACGGAACGCCACCCGGCATATGATCTGGCCGACCAGGGCGCGGCCGCCCGGCCGGAACTGGCGCGGCGGATGCAGGCGGCGGCCGACCTGGTCGCCGGTGGCCTGGTCAGCCTGTACGAGGACGGCGCGGCCGTTGTGGCCAGCCGCAGCCAGGCCACGCTGCACCAGGTGGACGACCACCGCTGTGACTGCCAGGACTTCCTGTACCGCGGCAGTTGGTGCGCCCATCGTATCGCCCGGCGCATGGCGCTGGCCCTGGGGCAGCCGGAACTGGTACGGCCGTTTGCGGCCCCGACCTCCCCCCAACCCCGTTTATCCATTAGCCAATCGTCACCGGCTGGCTAAAAAAAAGGCCGGACGATGCCTCACAATCGCCCGGCCGCAACACCCCCTCTGAGGAGATGTAAAACCATGCACAATTTTACTGAAAACCCGGACACAATCAATCAGGCGGCGGCCGATGGCACGGCGGCCGATGGCGCAACGGCCGATGACACGGCCGCCACCACCCGCCCACCGGCTGCCCGCTGCGACCGCAGCGCCGCCCAGGACGGCTGGACACGCGCCTACCGGCTGGCCCACCCCGACCACCCGGAAAATCGCCGCCGGCGCAACTTCTGGCGGGCGGCCAGTGACCCCAGGACACAAGCACGAGTGCGTAAGCTGGCCCTGTCTCGGCCGAATCCCCTGAACTTCTGACCGTGACCCGTAAACCGTTATCCGTAATTCGTAAACCGTAAGGAGAACACCATGTTTGACCAGGTAATAGAAACTTTGTTCGTTTTCTCGCGGGATGCCACACCGGCCGATTTTCAGACCATCTTTGGCGTACACGGCCGTCACCTCTTCGAGAAATTTGCTGACCAGTATCAGTTTGACCTGCTGGCCCTGTGGGGCAGCCTGGACACAGAAAACCGGGCGCTGCTGGCCGGCCACCTGGTGGCGGCCGGGGTGGCCGGGAGGGTAGAGCCATGCAACACGTAAAAGGCAATACCATTGACCTGCGCCACCCGACAAAGGATGTGCCGGCTACGGCCGTTATTCTGGACTTCTGGCTACGCAACGGCCGGAATGCGGGCCTGAAGCTGCAATTCCCCGGCGGTCACACCTGCTGCCTGACTTATGCGGAGATTGCCGACCTGCAAACAAACGAGGAGACAACCCATGACAACCCCCAATAACGCCCCCCCAAAAAGCGTATCCGAACTATTCCCCTCCCCGTGGCTGCACGCCGATGATCTGAACGGCCGCACGGTGACTGTGACCATCCGGCAGGTGACGGTGGAGAGCATCCGCAACCCGCAGACACGCAAGAACGAGTGGAAAGCAGTGCTGGATTTCGGCCGCAGCAAGCGACTCATTGTCAACAAGACCCAGTCGCTGGCCCTGGCCGACATCGCCAACAACGAAGAGTTTGCGGCCTGGTCTGGCCTGACCATCAGCCTGAGTCCGGCCGTAGCCCACAACGGCAAGCCCACCATCGCCATTCAACGGCCAGCGCGCCCGGCGTTGGGCGAAGAAACAGACCATGATTAAACCATAAATGGCCTACTTCCAGACCTACCAGCAACGGCCGTCCACTTTTGTGGACGGCCGTTTTTGTTTGCGGCACCCACCCGACCTGCCACTTTCTTAGCCCCCATACCCTATTCCAGTTCGGCCAAAACTGTGTAGATTTTCAGTGAGTACCACATAATGAACGTGGGCGAGGAGCTGCATGGCCATCACCAAAAAATCGCCGCTGACGGGCAAACAGTTGGCGTTTATTGACTATTACTTCATCTGTGACTTCAACGGCACAGAGGCCGCCCGGCGCGCCGGGTACAAGGGCGAGGACGCCACGTTAGCGGCCGTCGCCTATGAGAACCTCAAAAAACCTCATATTGCCGCCGAAATTCGCCGCCGCACCAAAGAGCGGGGCATGGCGGCCGATGAGGTCATCGGCCGCCTCAGCGACCAGGCGCGGGGCAGCATGGCCCATTTCCTCAACTTCGAGGGCGGCCGGGTGGAGATTGACCTGAACCAGGCGCGGGAATTGGGGGCGCTGGGCCTCATCAAGAAAATGAAAATGGTGGAGACGGTCTCCACCAGCGGAGATGAGGAAATTGTACTCACCCGCCGCACCGAGATTGAGCTATACCCCTCGCAGCAGGCATTGGCCCACCTGGCCCGCATCCTGGGGCTGATGGGCGCCAAGGGCACCGAGGAAGACCCGCTGCACGTGGAGATTCCGGGCCTGAACGCCGCCCTCACCCGCATCTACGGCCGTGACCATGACAACGACGCCGACGGCCGAACTTGATCGCCTCCTGGTGGCCGCCAAGACGGCCGGGGTGCAGCGGGAGCAAATCGCCCGCTTCGTCCGCGCCGGGTATGTGGCTCAGCCCAAACAACTGGAGTTCCACGCCGCCTGCCGCCTGGCCGACTGGCCGGGTGGTCCGGTCCTGATTGGCTATGGCGGCGCACGTGGGCCAGGGAAGAGCCACGCCAGCATTGTGCAGGCGGCCGTTGACGATTGCCAGCGGGTACCCGGCCTCAAGGTGCTGTTCCTGCGCAAGGTGGGCAAGGCGGCCCGCGAATCATTCAACGACCTGCGGCAACGGACGCTGCGCTACCTGCTCCACGCTTACAACGCCGGCAGCGGCGCTCTGTCCTTCCCCAACGGCTCCCTCATCGTCATTGGCAACTTCTACACCGAGAAGGACATTGACAAATATCTGGGCATCGAATACGACCTGATCATCATCGAGGAAGCCACCCAACTGAGCGAAGAGAAGTTCAAGATGCTGCGGGGCAGCCTGCGCACCAGCAAGACCAACTGGCGGCCGCGCATGTACCTGACCACCAATCCCGGCGGCATCGGCCACCAGTGGTTCAAGCGGATGTTCGTGCTGCCCTGGCGCAGCGGCCGCCAGACCCAGACGCGCTTCATCCAGGGCACCTACCGGGACAATCGCTTTCTGAATCAGGAGTACCGGGAGTATCTGGAAGGCCTGACGGGCGTACTCGGCCGAATGTGGCGCGATGGCGATTGGGACATTGGCGCCGGTACCTTTTTTGTCAATTGGGACTACGACCGGCACGTCACCGCCCCATTCCGTGTGCCCGATCACTGGCCGGTCTGGGCCAGCCTGGATTATGGTTTCGGCCACCCGACGGCCGTCTACCTGCATACACGAAATGATGGCACGATCTGGACGATTGCCGAGCACGTACAGGCGCGGTGGCTGGCGCCGCAGCATGCGGCCGCCATTCACGAGATGGCGCGGCGCTGCGACCGGCGGGTGGAGGATTTCGAGTCGTTTGTGGCCGGGCATGATGTCTTCGCCGAGCGAGGCAACAGCGATGGCATGACGATTGCTGAGCAATACGCGGTCGAGGGTATCAAGCTGACTCCGGCCAACATCGGCCGCATCACCGGCGCGGCCGAAATGCTGCGGCGCATGGGCGACCCGGCGGCCGGCATCGCTCCCACCTGGCGGATCTTCGACACCTGTGTGCAGCTGATCGAATGCCTGCCCAATCTGCAAACGGACCCCAACCGGCCCGAAGATGTGCTAAAGACAGACGCCAATGAGGAGGGCATAGGCGGCGACGATCCCTACGACAGCGCCCGCTACGGGCTGATGGAGGCACGGCCGCCCTTTGCCGGCATGTTTGTGGTGCGGCGGTAATCGGCCGTTTGCCCATGATTGATTTGCGCCCAAAACAACCATCAGAATCGGCCCGTTAATCGGTTGCAAGCACGGCCGCCCTTTGCTACACTGTGTTTGCAGCCACCTGGCTGCCCCTCCCCCCCAAACGGCACACGAAACGGCCGGGCGAACCACTGAGTCGCCCGGCCGTTTCGGTTTTGGTGTCACCGGCGCACCCACGTCGCCGTGCGGGTGTCACCATTTTCCTATTCCCCTGCGCCCCAGTGGGGATACAATAACCACATCATTTCTTTTCCACAGAGCGCATTGACGCCTCCGGGCCAGCGACCGCCAGACGGCGCCCAGGTTGGTTCAGAGGCGTTTTGTGTTTATTTATCGAATTCAGCGAGCAGATTGCCTGACAGCGGCGGCCGATTACCCAGACGGCCACTTCCAGCTGCTGCTTACCTCTACCCCCTACCCTGGACAACGATCCTTTGATCTGAGCGTTCCGGCCTACTTTGATTGGTGGCGGCCGCGCCTGGAGGCATTGACGCCGCTGCTGCACCCCGTCACCGGCGTCCTGGTGCAGGTCGTCAAATTCCGCCGCGCCGGCGGCTGGTTCGACCGCCGCATCTTTGAGCTATTTGACCTGTACACGGCCGTTGGCCTGCACCCCATTGACCTCTACGTTTGGGATAAGCTGAACAGCCCCCCCTCCGGCAATCACCGGCGACATGACCGGGATGAGTACGAATTTTGCTTTGCCCTGGCCAAAAGCGAAGGCTACACCAAAAACCAGGCCAGACGGCCGTACAGCCCTAAATCTATCACCGGCGACCGCGCCAAAACGCGGCAGCCGGATGTGGCCGGCAGCCACGCCAACGGCCACCGGCGGCTGCACCCGGCTGGGGCGCTGCAAGGCAACGTCATCCGCGCCAGCAGCAGCGGCGACCAGAACCGGCCGCGTGTTGTAGGTGGCTCATTCCCGCGGCGGCTGGCCGGCCGATTCATCGAAACGTTCAGCAATCCCGGCGATTGGGTGCTGGATCCGTGCTGTGGGGCAGGTACCACGCTGGTGGAAGCCATCCGCCTGGGGCGGCCGTGTGTGGGCATGGATATTGATGGCACGGCCGTGAGTACGGCCACTGACTGGGCGCAGGCAGCCCTGGCAGCCCGATCTGGCGCATGGCAGGACTAAAGTACGGCCGTGTCCTGGCGATATGTCAGATCAGGTGTAAGAAAAATAGGGTACTAATGACCCCTAGAAACCAGCTCCGGGAGCCGTAACATAGACCCGGAAGAACTAAATAGCTTGAGCGCTTGACGCCTCACCGGTGCCTGCGAGCCGCCAGACGGCCGTACCGCCACCAGTGAGGCGTTTTTTGTTTATGAATCAGACGCAATCCATCTCCGATTCACCGGTCGCCACCACGGAATTAGTGGAGGCCCTGGCCGCCACGGCGCTGAGCCTGTACCGGGCGGCGATGGTGGCCAACGCCGGTGCGTTCGTCTCTGCTCTGCGCCAAGACCTGCTGCACCCGCGGCCGGGTGACATTGTGATGGACGTGCACGAGTGGTGGCGGCCGGCGGACGAACGCCTGGGGGTGTTGGAACATATCATGCGCCAGGCTGAAGGCGGCGGCTGCGTGGCCTTTGTGCGCCGGCTCAATGGCCGTTACGAAACCTGGAAACAGGCCCACCTGGTGAAGATCAACACACAGCCATTCAACCTGCCTACCCGCGCCGTCCAGGAGCGGCCATTGGTATGATGCCAGACCACCAAATCACGCTCGCCTTGCGGCCGGATGAGCAGCCGCACTTGTACCGGCAACGGCCGTCGCTGCCCACCGATGGCTCTCTCTACGCCTTAATGCTGCGCAGCACACCAACGTTTCCCGGCCAGGCCGCCAGCGATAGTCGCAGCCTCATCCTGATTTGCACCCATTACGGCCGGCATGGTTGGGCGTGGATTACCCTGGAAGCGAACACCCGGCAGCTTCTGGAGAACACGATGCGCCAGCAGCGGGCGGTAATAGACCGCTGGTATTACATGGAGCTGGTACGAGGTATTCAATGAACACTACCCCCACAAACGTCATCCCCACCATCCATCACCTGATCGCTCTCAAGTTGTGGCTCAAGAGGCTCCAGGGGGGTAACGGCCGTGTTGCCCGGCGCTCACTACTGATTGTGCGCGGCAGCCGACAGGATGAACTCGGCCGGACCATCACCCTGGTTTCCAGCCCCCATGCCCACAACTTCTACCACCCACGGCCGCGGTCGGCAGCGCGGCCGCGCAAACCAGCGCCAGCGTTTCATGCCGACCTGGTGGCCCGGCAGAAGAAGGCACGGCCGTATCCCGGAGACACCATATGACACCCGTCAGCTTCCACCCCCAAGAGCAGCTATTCACCTCAACAGACCCCAACGTTGGCGATCTGCCCACCATCCGGGTCGAGTATGCCGACGGCGGCCGGGGTATCGTTTCCTGCTGGCGGCCATCGTTCCGTGAGCGGTTGTCCATGCTGATGGGGCGGCCGGTTTACCTGTGCGTCCTGGGCTGGCTGCACCCGCCAGTGTTGCTCTCCACAGACGCGCATGAAGTAGGAGCTAAACCATGATCTTGCCTGACCAGGTCAACCTGGCCGAGATTGCCTATTTGCAGCACCGGGCCGAAGAGGAGAAGGAAATCCAGGCACGCATCGTCCGGGCGCGGGAGCTGGACGCCGGTGACTTCGACGACAATCTGGCAACACAAACCGCCAAATACCTCATCGGGGGCACGGCCGATGATGTAGAGGGGGTGAATTTGCTGTCCATCGTGCTGCGCACTGTGCTGCGTCGCATTGATGTAAAGGGGATTGCTACCACCGACAACGCTCTCACCACCTGGCTGGAACATATCTGGGACGCCAATAGCATGGCCATCAAGCAGGCAACTGTCCATCGCCTGGCGGAGCGGGATGGTGAGGCGTTTGTGATTGTGGATTACGACAGTGGCGCGGAACGGCCGTGGGAACCAGATGGCCCGCGGGGGATGCCCGTTTTCTACGTCCACCAGCGATACACGGATCCGGAGGTGGGTGGCGATGGCGATGGTTGCCGGGCGTTTTACCGCAATGATGACCCCAACCAACCCCTGGAAATGGTCTCCAAACGATGGACGGAAACCATCTGGGAAAACAAGAAGGCCACCACTCGCCAACGCATGACGCTATACATTGCCAAACAAAAAAACGTAGCTGCGCGCATCGAGAAATACGTTTGGGGCATCTCTGGGGGCTGGGAGCCATACACAGAGACCACCACCAACCAGGCGGGGGCGTTGGTGGAGGAGACATGGCCAATCTGGTGGACAGATGACCAAACGGCCAACGGCCGTTCCCTCCCACTCGACGCTATCCACTTCCGCAACGAAGAAATGGAGCCACTGACCCGCCGCCTCTGGGGGCTGCAAAATGGCATGGATCATGCCTGGTCTGCCCTGTTGGGCGGGCTGACGCAAACAGCGTTTCGCACGCTGTTTGTATTGGGATTCTTCCCCACCCTCGATGGCAAAGCGCCGGCGGCCGACGGCTCCAACCTGGTCCCGGTCGCACCGGGCACCATTATCGGCACGGCCGAGAAGGGCGCCGA
This sequence comes from Chloroflexota bacterium, assembly GCA_014584575.1. GTDB lineage: Bacteria > Chloroflexota > Anaerolineae > Promineifilales > Promineifilaceae > CAADGU01. The sequence goes on along the minus strand of JACTMP010000070.1, from coordinate 113,088 downwards.
CAAGGCATCCGTCACCGTCATCGAACCGGCCGATCTCTCTTCTGTCTTGGACACCATGGATAAGATGGCCATCTATTGTGCGTTCGTCGCCGGTCTGCCCATCGGTAATTTCATGGTCTCCCGCCAGGTGGCGGCCGCCGGGACATTGCAGCAGGGGGAAAGTGACCTGCTGGCCCACGTCAACGCCCTGGTGCGGCTGTGGGGATCGGCCTGGAGCCAGGTGCTCAGTATGGCGCGGCGGCTGGACAATCTGTACGGCCAGGCCAGCCACAACGAAACGGCCAAAATCGAAACGACATTTGCCCCGGCCGAGCTGGCTGATGTTTCCGGTCGCAATGAGCAGGCCAAAGCACAGGCAGAGACGGGCGTGCCAGATGAGGTCATCTGGCGCACAGTCTGGGGTTTCAGCGAGGAGCAAGTACAGGAGATGAAGCGTATTGTTGGCAACATGCCGGCCGCCTCACCGGCGCAGGAATAGGAGCTATGGCGTACAAGGAGATAAGGGCAAGGAACAACGGCCGTTTACTGGGCGAGTTTGACCCGGTGCGCGACCTGTTTCGGATCAAGGTCAAGGGCGAGTTTTACGTCATTGACCTGGAAGAGGAGCGAGGCAGCGCCAGGAGTCCGGTCGGCATACCCGGCCAGACCGGGATACTGCCTTCGCTGCATGAGGTTCTACCGGAAAATTAGCACCAGGTAGCTATTCCGATGGCCGACAACGGCCGCTACCATGTCACCAACCGAATAATTGAGCGCATTGACGCCCTGGGCACAGAGCCGCCAGACGGCCGTGTGTCGAGGGCGTTTATTTGTTCAGGGTCGAGCAGCCTGGTAACGGGCGAAATCAGGGCCGGAAACAACAAAAACAGCAACGGGCTGGATGAGGGCCGCAAACACCTGTATCGCTGACCAAGAGCAAATTCATAAGGAGAATAGCCGCGATGGCTGGAACAACCACAGACCAAAACCCGCAGGGGGATCCTGCTGCCAGCCCAACCGTGACGGATGGGCAGCAAACGACTGAGCAGACAACCGAACAGTCAACCACTCAAACGGCCGATGAAATGCAGGCCGAGTTGGAGCGCACCCGTGAGGCGCTGAAAAAGGCCAACGCGGAAGCGGCCGAACGCCGGCGCAAACTGAAGGAGCTTGAGGATGCGCAGCGAGCGGCCGAACGTGCAGGCATGGATGAAAGTGCGCGCCTGGCGGCCGAATTGGAAGACCTGAAGGCGGCGACGGCCGACCGGGAAACATTGGCCCAGGAAGCAGAGGCGCTGCGCACGGCCGTGGCCACGCAGGTAGACGCGCTGCTGAAGGAACTCAATGTACCCAAGCACATATTGCCCTTGATGGAGTCCATGTCGCCGGCACAAAAGCTCACCTACCTGACGGAAAACCGGGCGCACTTCGCCCGGCCGGCAACCACACCGGCCGACATTGACGCGGCAAATCGGGGCCGCAATACCCAGACAGAGACCGACGAACAAAAGGAGGCGCGGCTAAAGAAGCGCTTCCCCAGTCTCAGCCGGTAGTCTCATAGTTTTATCGAGGAGGAATTTATGGCAGACATTACCATAACTGCTGTTGATGTAGACGCTTCCGCCATGGCCATCATTGAGCGTGGCACACTCGGCGAAGCGGCCGCCGCCGGCGACCTGCTGTATCTGGACGGCGCCAACGGCTGGAAAAAGGCCGACGCCGACGCCCTGGCCAGCGCCCAGGCGCGCGCCGTCCTGTTGGGATCCGGCGTGTTGGGCACCACGTACCCCAGCGGGGCGCAAGTTGACCTGGTGTTTTTCGGCCGCATGACCTGGGGCGCAGGCATGACGCCCGGCGGTCGGGTCTATGTGTCCACGACGGCCGGCAAGGGCGACCAGACAGCGCCCGCAGCGGCCGGCGACTATCCATTTATCGTCGGCTGGGCCTATTCGGCCACTGAACTGTTCGTGGATCCACAATCGGCCGTGCCGGTGGTTAATGCCGGTTAATAGGAGGAGGAGATAAGACGATGCCACAACAAACATTAAACCTGAAACATGTGTCCCTGCCCTCCGCCTGGGACGCGGCCGAATTAACCCGGCTGCGCCTGGCCGACGGCACCACCTACCAGCAGATGGTAGCGGACATTGACGGCGCGCTAGAGATAGCGGCCAACATGCTGCTGAACAGCTATTACGGCCGGCTCATCAGCGTCACGGATGAGGTGGCGGTTGAGTACGATTCCGGCAACGTGCGTGGCTTTGAGCGCGTTACTGAACGCGGCCGGGGTCAGGGACGCCGGGGCGACACCAGTGGCCACATGCTGCCATTGATGGACTTTGATTACCAGTTGTACTGGACGCACCTGTGGCTGCGCGATGCGCGCCGGGCGCAGATTGACCGGCAGGTCAATGGCCTCATCGCCAACGTGGAAAACCTCTTCCAGAAAGAGGCGCTGACGCGCTTGTTCAAAATGGAGGAAGAGACAGGCCATTATTTTGGTCTGGGCAGCGGCGGTGTGTCTGTGCCCTTCTGTGATGGCGGCGGCGGCACCATCGCCTACACGCCCACACCCAAGCCAGATCGCGGCGGCACCTTTGCCAGCACCCACGATCATTACCTGCGCCTGAACGGTATCACCCAGGCCAACCTGGAGACGGCCGTCCGGCACCTGTGGGAGCACGGCATTGACGGCCCCTATGACCTGGTGATTTCTCTGGCCGACATTGCGTCCTGGACCGACACGGCCAACGTCACCGGGTATGTGGAGAAACCAGATCCGTCGGTGGTCTATGGTAGCGGCGCCACCCTGGCACAGGTAGAAGACATCTACATCGGCGGCGCGAAAACCGAATATGGTTTCTGCCGCATGTGGGCCAGCGGCCGGATTCCCACCGCCTATTGGGGCGTGACCAAGGTGTATGGGCAAAACGACATGCGCAACCCCCTGAAGGCACGTGTGCCCACCGGCCAGGAAACAATCTCGGCCGAGTTGATCGTCGAGAACGTGGGCAGTTATCCGCTGCAAGGCGCCGTCCCCTTCATCCGCTTCGGTGTGGGTGTGGGTGAAATGCGCGAGGCGGCCGTGCTGGTGGAGAATGATTCCAGCGGCGATTACGCCAGCCCCGCCATCAGCTAAACCAGAGACGGCCGTGTTCTCCATTGCGAACACGGCCGTCTTTGAGTGAAGCAAGGAGACATTATGAACGAATTGCGACCCGACCAGGCCCACCTGCCTGCGCAGGGGCAGGCCATCACCACGCCCCTGGGCAGCTTCATCGTCACGGCCGTTGGCCTGCCCAACAGCTGCGCCGGTTGCGGCCAGCCACAGGCCGGTCTCTGGTTGGCGCGGCATGAGGACGAGGCCCGCAGCGGCGGCGGCCGTTGCCCGACGTGCGCCGGATTGGTGACAGAAACAGCTATCCAGGAAGCGCCAGGTGACACCAACGAAACGGCCGAAAATGCCCCCGGCAATGGCGACGGCTCAAACGAAGAGCCGGAAATGGTGACAGACGGCACAGGCCAGGCTGATGGCGCTGACACCAATGATGGCACGGCCGTGCCCGACGATCTGACTGTCATCAAGGGGATCGGGCAGGCGCGGGCGGCGGAGCTGGCCCAACTGGGCATTGTCAGCTTCCAGGCTCTGGCTGCGGCTGATATAGAGTTTCTGGACACGGCCGTTGAGGTCAACCGGACGCAGATCGCCGACTGGATGCACCAGGCGGCCGCATTGGCGGGGCAATAATGGCTTTCACTTACGACCTCACGGCCGACGGCAATGTGCTGATCATCAGCAAAATCCGGCTGCAAATTGGCGATACCAAAGAGGACAACGGCCCCCGGCCGGATGGCAGCAATTTCAGCGACGAGGAGCTGCTGCAACTGTATGCAACCGAAGGCAACCATCTGAAGCGAGCAGAGGCGGCCGTGCTGGAGGTGCTGGCTACCGAGTGGTCGGCGTTTGCGGGCAGCCACAAGCTGGGGCCAGAGTTTGACATGTACCAACAGGCACAACAATTCAGGCAACAGGCGCAGCGGCTGCGCGACCGCTACGGCTACGGCGACAGCGACCAGGCGACGGCCGCAGCCTTCAGTATTGCCGTGAGACCGGCCGGGAAAACATAATGGACGAACAGGCCGGACAAATGGGGCAAAGCGCGCCAGACGTGGTGCGCATTGGCTTTCTGGATTACACGGTGCAGCGCGTGGCCGGGCTGTACGCTGCCGACGCTGACGGCCGTTATGCCCGCTATCACGGCCGTGTCCACTTTGGTGAGCAGATCATCGAAATCGAGCGCGACGCCTCACCAGAACGCCAATGGGCGACGTTGTGGCATGAGATTACGCACGTGCTGTTGGAGCAAGCCGGCATCGAGGAGCAGGCGGGGCAAGAGCAGATTGTGACCGTCCTGGGTTACGGGATTCCGGCCGTGTTGCAGGCCAATCCCTGGCTGGGAGCGCCCACACGATGACTACACCCAGCCGCCGCCGCCGTTACAGCCGTATGGCCACCATCAGCCGCATCCCGGCCGGGAACGACCCAGAGGCGCGGGAGGTGGTGGTGGCCAATGTGCCTTGCACGGCCGTGCATGAGCTGGACCAAGAGCAGAAGGAACGAGCCGACATGGGCACGGTTACGGCCGCGCGGTTGGTTTATTGTCCACCACAAGTCGTGTCCATCGAGAAACGGATGCGCCTCAGGCTGTCTGGAAGCACAAAGGAATACGCCATTCACCGTGTGGCCGGTCATCCGGCCGACGCGCCGGCCTTCCTGGCTCTGTATCTGGAGGATGAGGCCCCATGATTAGCGTGCAGATTGACCCCAAGAGCATGGAAGCCCTGTGGGAGCTGCAACGCCGAAACACCCTGGCGCTCAAGGCGATTACACCGGGTGAGAGCGGCTATGATGACCTGATTGCCGACGCCACGTTGAAGCTGCGGGATGCGGCCGTCCAGGAAGCGCCACGCCTGACCGGGTCGTTGGCCAGCGCCCACCGGGGCATTCTGGCGGCGGCCGGGACGGGGCAGGTGTTCGTGGACCCGGCCGTGCGCAACCCGATATACGGGGGGCAGCCATCGGTGTATGGGCAGATTGTGCATCAACGCAAGCCGTGGCTGGCGCGAACGCTGCACCTGCACGGTACGCGCATCCTGAGCGATGTGGGCGTCAAGCTGTTCAGGCGACTCGATGATATTTACAAGGGGGCGGTGTGACGGCAACCATCAACCAATGCCTGAACCAAGTGGCGGCCGATTTGACGGCCGCTCTGACCCCGGATACGGCCGATAAGGTATACGGCTACCGGGTGATGCCCAACAAGCTGCCAACGGCCGTTTCGCTCACCTACATTGGTGGTCTGGCCCAGGCAGCCACAACCGGCGGACACGGGGCACATTACGATTTTGCGGCCGTGTTAGTGGCTCAGCACGACAACACAGAGGCCGGGCTGATGGCGGCAGAAGAGAAGCTGAACGCCATTGAAAACATTATCTACGACACCCTGACCCCCAGCCGCAACACGCTGTGGCGCAAGGTGGAATTTGTGCGGCCAAGTGTACGGCCGCCAACGCCGGAGGAATTGATCGGCGCCCGGTATGGCGAAGTGTACTTCCGGCTGCACATGAGGTAACTATGGCCACATTGGCAATCCAGACAATTAGCAAAGCGGGCATTGTGCCCTCGCTGGCCGCGGCCGCCGGTGGCGGCGATGAGTTCGCCAATAATGGCGAAACGTTCCTGTGGGTCAACAACGGCGGCGGCAGCCAGATAACGGTAACACTGGTGACACAGGCGACCCTTGACGGCCTGGCCGTAGCCGACCGCGCGGTAACGGTCAATGCCGGCCAGCAGAAGTTCATCGGCGACCTGGAGAAGGCTGTCTACAACGACGCCAACGGCCGGGTGCAGGTGACGTATTCGGGCGTGACCAGCGTGACTGTGGGCGCATTCCGCGCCAGCTAGGAGGCATATGGCGACCAAGAAGGCAACCTTACAAGAGCAACTGCATTGGGTCCGCAAAGCGATCATCTACCACAACCCGGCCAGCCCCTACGCTGAGCGGCGCATCACGCCCCAGGACAATCTACTCCTGGATTTTCCGCACCTGGCCGATGAAGAGATTTTGCTGCTGCACCGCATGAAGGTCATCCTGCCGGCGACTGACGCCGAAATTCGCCAACATGAAGCAGCGCAGGCAGCGGCCGCTGCGGAAGCGGAAGCGGCCGCGCGGGCCGAGGCTGAGGCGGCCGCCAATTCAAAGGCCGCGATGAAGGCGGCCGCCAATTCAAAAGCAAGCAGATAACGCACCAAAGGGGGTAGCAACACATGAAGACGGAAAACAGTTATGTCAGTGACCAGGGAGAGGTGAAGGTCGAAATATCGGCGGCCAACGTGTCGGCGGTAGCGGCCTTCACAACGGCCGAGACGATCATCATTGACGGCGCCGTGCGCGCCTTTCGCCGCAGCAACAACCCGCTGCGGTCGGTGGCCAACACCCGTGTCACCGGCGACCTGACACCCATCGTCACCCGCGGCAGTTCCAAAACCGAGGGTGAGCAGTGGGAATTGGTGCTGGTGGATGACTACTACTCCGGCGCGACCGGGGAATGGGGCACGGATGACCTGGCGGCCGTAGAAATCTTTGTCGAACTGGATAAGGCCAATCAGGATCCAGGCGGGATTAAATGCACCCCGGCCGGGGGCGCGGCCGGCAACATTGAAATCACGTTGGTGAACCCCAAGCTGCTGGGGGTGGGCGTGCCGGAGATTAACGGCGACGCCACGGCGCCCAATGAGGTCACGGTGTTCCTGGCGGCCGACAGCCACACCGAGGCTGTTCACGCATAAACAACAACTGGCGTGATTAAACATCACGCCAGTTGTTGCCCAATTCTATGGCAACAAAAAACCCGGATTACAAGATTGTTCGTGGACAGCAGGCGGTACGTGTCGAGTCGCCGCTGGCCAACTGGCCAGGGCACATCTATGTGCCACGCAGCCTGAGCGCCGAGCAGTACGGCCGTTGGTGGGAAAAATACCAGGCCAATGGCGGCGACAAACGGCCGGATCTGCCCCACGCGGCGGCCATCGAGCGCATGTACAAGGAGCGCTGCCACATTGTCCTGGAGTCAGCCATTGAGGGCATTGAATTTGATGAGGCCATGCCCTACCTGGCGTTGATGAACCTGGTGGTGGCCGCCACCCAGCCGCTCATTGTGGAGGCGCGATTCCTCCCAAACTTGCCCGGCTGGTGGAGCAGCACTGCGACTGGCGAAACAGCGGACGAAACGGCGTAGAGCCGCCGCTGCCCTGGGCCTGGCAGATGGCCCAGTGGTGCTACGACACAACAGCCAGCGCTCTGACCGGCCGTATTCAATTTCACCTGCCCTACCCGCGGCCGACCTGGCGGGAGGAGCGGGAGTGGAACACATTCCTCTTACAGGCCATGCACCATACAGTGACGGCCGAGACCGTCTTCAGCCGGTCGCCGGACCAATGGAGTACGGCCGACAAGCAGTTTGTCAAGGACATGATTCGGGGATTGGGCAGCCACCATGACGACACGCTATGACCTGGAAATCCTCATCCGCACCAAACAGGAAGGCAATGGTGTCCCTGAGGTAGAACGGCAGATCAAGCGCCTCCAGAACACCATGAAAAATCTGGTGGTCGGTGGTTTGTTTGTGGCGGGCACCCAACAGGTGGCCGAGTTCGCCAAAGCCTCTATAGACGCCGCTTCTGACGCCCAGGAAGCGGCATCCAAGTTCCAGTACGTGTTCGGCCCGGCGGCCGATGATGTCGGCAACCGGCTGGATACATTTGCGGAAAGCGCTAACAGATCCAGCCTGCAACTGCGCTCGATGGCCGCCGATGTGGGGGCCATGACCGAGGCCATGTTAGGCAGCAAGGAAGCGGCCGGGGCCATGTCTGTGGATATAGCCCAACTGGCCGTTGACCTGGCCTCATTCCACAATGTTACCGAAGACGAGGCGCTGACCGCGCTCAAGGCTGGCCTCATTGGTGAATCTGAACCAATGCGGCGTTTTGGCGTTTTGCTGTCCGAGACGGCCGTGCAGGAGCGCATTTTTGCCGATGGGCTGGCAAAAACAAAGTCGGGAATTACCGATGCGATGAAGGCGCAGGCGCGCTTCAATATCATCATGGAGCAGACGGCCACGGCCCAGGGTGATGCTGAGCGCACGGGTGATAGCTACGCCAACCAGGTGCGTGGCCTGGAAGCGGCCATGCTGGATTTGCAAGTGACCATCGGTACAGCGCTGCTGCCTACGGTTACTGAAGGCGTCACCGAACTGGCCAAATTAACAAACACGATTGCCAACGACTTGACACCTTCGCTTCAGGCCCTCAGCGGTGAGTACAACACGGCCGTCGAGGAGATGATTGAGGAGAACTTGGCAGCGGCCAATAGCATGGAACCCCTAATTGCCGAGGCCGAGAAACTCTCTAACGTCCTGGGGCGGACAGGTTTTGCAGCCGGAGCAACCGGCACATTTGATGCCATACGCGAGGGTATTATTGGCACTGGCCGGGCAATGGCAGTCCAGGCTGATTCACTAGAGGAATACGAGCAGGGCTTGGCCGGATTTTCAGGATTAGCCGCAACGACATTTGATACCCACCTGGGTACATTGAGGCTAACGGTTGAGGAGTATTACAACCTGGTACGGGCCGGGGAAGCCGTTGAATCCAGTGATCGGGCCATGCTCATTGCCGCGCAAAACGTGAGCCAGCAGGCGCGGGATGTAGGCGATTCCCTCGCCTACGGTAGCGACCTCGCCGACCGATACGGCGCAGCGGCGCAAGAGGCGGCAGAGGATTCCAGAAAATTCGGCATTGCTTTGCGTGCGCAGGAAGAAGCAGCAATAGCGGCCAACGCCGCGCTGGTGGGGGCGTTCCGGGACACGGCCGGGCCAATTGAGGATTTGCTGGCTGCCCAGGCAGATTTGGAGGCGGCCCAGGGTGAATGGGTGACGGCCGTGCGCAGTAGCAGCGGCCAGGTAGCGGACATCAATAGCCAACTGGCGGCCGACCTGTCCAGCGAGCAAAAACAGGCGTATGAGGACATCCTGGACACAGTGGCCGAAGGGTCGGCCGAGTGGCTGGCCGCGTACCAGGCATTGCAGAGCGACCTGACCGACAGCCAGCGGGCGGAGTTGGTGGCACAGCGGGCGGAGTTGGAAGCGGCCGGGGAGCAGATTGTCAATGTCTACACTGGCGACGCGGCTGCGGCCGAGGATGCCCAGGGGCGGATTGAAGCGGCCAACGCCGCCCTCATCGAGTCGTACCGCAACCTGGCACTGGAGGGGTCGCTGGCGCTGGCCGAGCTATCGCCCGACCCAGAGGCGTTGCAGCGGGCATTAGATTATGCCGTGGCCATCGGCGCCATGACGCCAGAGGCGGCCGAATTGCGATTACAGGCAGCGGAAACCCGGCTGGCCATCGAAGACCTCAACACGATGGTTGTGCAAAGCGGTCTAGATGCCGGCGTCGCCGGTGAGGCTTTTCGGCTCTTGACCGAGGGTGAGGCCCGCACGGCCGAGGAAGCGGTGGCGGCAGCCGAGGATCTGCTGAAGCTCAATGAGCAGCTGGACCGGATTCCGGGCAGCTACGAGGCGGAAATTGCGGCCAATGCAGGTTCGGCCATTGAAAACCTGGAGCTGGTTGAGGCGCGCCTCAACAGCATCAACGGCCGTACTGTCCGCGCCTATGTGGAAATCGAGGAGCGTATCCAATCGAGCCAACAAGACCAATCCGTTGTCGGCAGCGGCGGAAATGGCGGCGGCGGCCGGGCAGGTGGCGGGCCGGTATCGGCCGGGCGGACTTACCGCGTGGGTGAGGGCAACCGGCCGGAGCTGCTGTCTACGGACAATGGCCTCTTCATGATCCCCGGCGACAACGGCCGTGTCTTCAGTAACCAGGAGTCGCAGTCATTGTTCGGCGGTATCGCGGCCGGACAGACAAGTTTATCTATCACTGTCCATGTAGAGACCGTTGGCGACCCAGATCGGGTCGGCAACCTGGTGGCGCGCGGCGTCATGGATGCGGCGCGGCAATTGGGATTGGCAACATGAGCAGCATTATCTATCCCTCTTCTTTTGCCAGTTCCCCTACGCTGACTTTGCACAATGGCACCACGCACAAGGCCGCGGCCATTGTCATCCGCTCGGCCGTCGCCCAACTGGATTACATTGTGCTGCCCAACAAGGTGCTCTACGACCCTAACGGCAGCGGGGCGGCGCCGCGATTGCCCGACATAGTCGTAGCCAAAGTGGCCGTGCAATTGGCGAATAAAACGGCCATTGTGACCGAATTTGAGGCGATGTGCAATCAGGTGGGGGTGAAGGCCATATTGACTGGGACGAAGATAAGCGGAGGCACACTCACCTGCACGGCTCGCCTGGAGCAGGTAGAAAACGTGTCGCCGTTTTTGCTGGATATAGACCGGCAGATGGAGGTGCAGTTGACCTTCCGGCCGCTGACCACTTGGGTATAACATGAGCATATTCAACGGCATCTCTGTAAATGTATATGACCAGAATTTGAACCTGTTGGGCGCGGTAGAGAATGTAATCGCCGCCAGAGCCACACGGCCGCTGGACCGTATCGGCCGCGGCAGCTACACCATGCCGGTGCCGTCGGCCGGGGCTGGTTATGCACTGCGGGACCACATCGCCCACGTTTACACTTATAACAACTTGCTGGCTGCCAACCAGACGATTGCCATTTTCGTGATCAAGTCGGTGCGGCGAGTTATTCCTCAGAACGGGCAAGCGGCCTTTGAGGTCAGCGGGCCAGACCTTCTGCATGAGCTAACCTACCGCAGCATCGGCGAAAATGTCATTGCTACCAGCGTCTACGGCAATCTGGCCGCCAGCGCCTACGGCAAGGCGACCACGCTTACTGTGCAGGCCAACGCCGGGCATACATCCATCACCGTGGACAGCGCCGCCGGATGGGTGGTTGGCGACCTGGTGGACGTGAAATTGAACAGTGGCAGCTGGCACACCACCACAATTACCAGCGTGGCCGGCAGCGTGATCGGTCTGTCAGCAGCAATCCCAGTCGGCGGTACGGCCAACATTGATAATGTGGCCCGGACCAGGATTTTGAAGTTCGCTCTGGCAGACGCGACCGGCTTTTTAGTCGGCGCCATGGCTACAGTTGGCCTGTATCCGGCCAATCACAACTACGACACGACCGTCACCAGCATATCTGGAACCACCATCGGCCTGGCCGATCCTATACCGGAGGGGCGCACCTCAGCAGTGGGCAATCCGGTCGCGTTCCCCGCCGGCTTTTCCACGCTTACAAACGCCGCCGACGAAGGCGACACCAGTATTAGCATCGCCGACCCCCCCACCGGATTGTCGGTGGGGCATCCCATAACCATTGGCCTGGACGCTGCGACAATGACCCACAGAGGCGTGATTACGGCCGTGGCGGGCAATGTCATCACGCTCTCCGAACCACTGCCCTGGGGACGGGCGGCGCCGTACCCCTACGTGGTACGCAGCAAACGGCCGGCAGCCAACGACATCGAGCAAATCATGGCCTTTGCGCCGGCAACGTGGACACCTGTCATTCCAGGCGACGGCACACCAAATGGCAGCTATATCGTGGGCGCGGGCGAGACGGTATACCAGGCTTTGGAGCAGGCACGGCAGCAAGGCGGGGGTCATTTTCGGCTGGCCTACACCGGGGGCATTGCACGCGAGCTGCAATGGCGCACGTCGCGTGATTCATCGGGCATTACGCTGGTGATGCCTGACGTTGCGACACACGCCGATATGACGGCCACAAATCGAGGCATTATCCTCGATTTCCAGGAAGATTTTTCAGACCAACAGCAGGAACGCATCACCCGAATGTATGTCGCCGGCGCCAATCACCTGAAGATCACGGCGGCCGAGCCATACGTCAGTCCGGCCGCCGGTGTGACAGTCAATTGGGCGGCCAGCCTGATTACCCACACCAGCGCCGAAAGCGGTGGGGCAGCGCGCATCGAGCGACATGTGACATTCGAGAATATCCGGCCGGAAGATGACACAGACGCGGCGGCGCTGCTGGCGGCCATCTCGCTCTACAAAACGGCCGAGGCTCGTTTGCTGGCACTACAAACTCAACCGAAGTATTACACCGTCACCTGCGTTACGCACAGCGCCGTTGGCATCAAGCCCTATAACTCAATCGTAGTGAACTACACCGGGCCTGGAGTCGTCCTCAGCAATGCAACCTTGACCGTGCTGAGTGTGGACTACTTCATGGGTCAAGACGGCGTGCTCTACACCCGCCTACAACTCACAGATCTGGCCGACCCGCCGGCGCAGCAATTGTCGGATGCAGATTATGTGGCCCAGACGATCAACCGAATGGACACCACCATGCGGCATCTGTCATCGGCGTCGGCCGTGAGCGGGAGCGGCGGCACGGCCGTGCCTGTGATGCAACACCACGATTTGCTAGGGCTGATGGATGATGATCACCCGGCTTACTTGCGCGAGGATGGGGCACGGCCGTTGACGGGCAATCTGGCCGTCAGCAGCGGCGTGACGATTGATGGGGTTGATATTTCCGCCCACGCGGCGAACCCATCCGCACACCACGCGCCGGTGACGGCCGGGGATGGTATCGCCGTCAGCGGGCAGCAGGTGGTCGTTGACCTGGCGTCACCGTCCGGGCTGGAGTTCAGCGGCGGCGATCTGCGCCTGGCTGACAGTGTGGCCGGGAACGGCCTGAGCATTGCCAGCAAAATCATGGCTATCAATCTGGCATCCCCGTCCGGGTTGGAGATTGCCAGCGACGCGCTGCGCATCAATGACACAGTGGCCGGGGCGGGGCTGACCATCAGCAGCAAGATTTTGGCGGTTGGCGCGGGGAACGGCATCACCGTCAACGCGGACGACGTGGCCCTGACCACGCCGGGCACACTATCGGTGAGCAGCACCAACAACCCAGCCGGCAACCACACCCACGCCGTGACTGCCTCTGACAATCCGGGAGCGGCTACGCAGTTGCTGAAGTCCAGCGCCGCCGGGCATTTACAGCTTATCCGGTTGGGGTTGCAGGTTGCGCCGGCCGTGCCGCTGCACGTGGCCGGGGCGACTGAGCAGTTGCGGATTGAGTACGATGGCAGCAATTATGCCTCGTTCACGGAGCAGGCCAGTGGCACATTGCAGATAGAGACGCCGAGTAACATCAATCTCTATCCAGGCGGAGATGTGATACTCAACCCAGGGGGCAAGGATGTCTTACCGCTCAACAATTACGACTTGAACCTGGGGTTGATCAACAAAAAATACTTGACCTTGCATTGTGCCGAGTTGTGGGTGGAAAACCTGGTCACACAGAACACTATTGCTACCATCGGCGGACGGATTTTGGTCACGAACACTACCGAGTTAACCCGCGACCTGTCCGCCGCCGAAACATTCATGTTCGTCAAACATAACCAGTGGCGGAAAAATGACACTGGTTACATGGAGTCGGTCGGCCAGGTGGAATTTTTGCGGCCGGTTGGCCCGCCGCTGGTTGAGGCAAACACCGGCACCGGGTGGTTTGAGATAACCGACGATTGGGCATCCTTTTTTGTAGTGGGGCAGGCAATACGCATTGGCGGTGGCGGCAATGATGGAGAATATGCTGTTACGGCCGTGTCCTACAATGGTGGCACAAACCGCACCCGAATTAGCGTATCCCCTGGTCCGGCCACTACTAACATTACCGGCTCTACCATCGTTTGGGCACAGCAGGCGGCCGAGGAATTTTGCTATTTGCTGGTCACGCGCAACCTGGACGGCACAGGTGCGAACACCTGGTACGCGGGGGCGGCAGTGGTCAACACTGGCCAGGCGGGTAATGGTTTTATTGACCTGTACTCGATGACGGGCGTTCGGTCTGGTTTTGGGCCGACGATTGTGGGCAATGTCCGCAATTCACAAACTTACAACGACTGGACCGAGCACTGGGCCATCGGCAACCTCAATGGGCTGTACGGATATGGCCTAGACACATTCGGGGTTGGCTTAGGGAAATATGACACCACTACCGCCTATTTAACGGCCGACGCTACCAACGGTATCCGCATGATGCGCGGCAGCACGCAGCTGGCGAGATGGTTCGCAAACGGCGACATCCTGGTGGGACAGGCGGCGGCGAGCCAGAATAATGTGTTGATTAGTGCGGGGGACATCCACATCCGCAACAACACAACAAACCGTATCAGTATGCTCGCCTCTGGTGAATTCACTATCCGGAACAGCAGTGGCAACCCCATTATGACCTTCAGTACGGATGGGGAGTTCACCTTGCCAATGACACTGGGCACCAACGGCGGCATCTGGCAGGGGACAGGCACGTTCGCATCGCCGACAACTGGCCTAAAAATTTGGCGTGACGGCAGCGTCGGGCGGCTGGCTACATACAACTCCGGCACCGTACAGGTACAGCTCGATACGGCTGGCAAATTGCTGGCTGGCGGGGGCAATGTACAGATGGACAGCAGTGGCATCAGCCTGATCCTAGACGCCACTGAAAACCCCCAGAACGCTATCAAAGGCATGGACGGCGCAAATATCGCCACATGGATTGGATCACTGACTACATCGTCCCTGCGCAAGCTAGATCATATAGTCAATGTGGCATCTGGTAAAGATGCTCAAATAAATATGGTTGCTGTGGGAGGGCCTGGTCGCGAGGCCCTTTGGAGAGCAACAGTTGGGAATACAACTCTGTCGCATCTGTATTTACAGACCGGTGGCAGCTCCCCCTATCTGCATACATATACCGCTGCATCCAACCCGATCAAATTCGGTATAAATTTCGCCACTGCCCCGTCTGCCATTTTAGACATCCAGCAGGATACCAACGACGATCCCATGATCTACTTGCGCAGCAGCGGCGACGTGGCCCACGGCATGACGGCAATATGTCCCACAGATGTTTACGGCATCATTAGCAAGAACAACGCTGCCAATGGCGGGCTGGCTATTCAGGCATTTGCGGACACGGGAAGCACGAGCATGGTGCAATTTGGCACAGCAGTAACCGCAGATACCGCAAAATCCACATCGGCCGTTTCCCCGTTCATCATTGCCTCATACCTGAAAAATGGAACGTCCCGTGATATGATGAGCAGTAATGGCAATATCCTCGCTGTCCGGTCTGGCGCCAATACGAAATTCATCGTAGACGCGGAAGGCGACATCCACTACGACGGCACGGCCAACACCTACGATGACCACGACGACGTAGCGATGCTGCGGGCCATCAACCTGGCAATCAACCCGGCCGGGTTGATCCGGGATGAGTTTGACCGGTTTGTGGCCGTGAACCGGGAGATGCTGGCGGCGGCGGGGCTGGTGACATTCAATGATGACGGCGACGGCCGTCACTTCGTCAACATGAGCGGCATCCAGCGGCTGCTGATGGGAGCCGTCTGGCAAATGCACAAACGGGTGACCGATCTGGAGATGGAAAGAAACCTACTAAAAGGAGTATAGATATGGCAGACCAAACACATAAAGCAATCAATATCGCCATGTTCACGGCCGAAGCCTGCAAGCAGGTGATAGACGGCCTGGACAGACTGGCCGCGCTGGAACAGTTGCGGGCCAAGTCGTTTATCAATTTACCGGATTTTGACGCCGCGTTCGCGGCCGAGCCGAGCATCTCGCACATCACCGGCAATAACCTGGTCAATGTACTGGCGAATAGCACACCGACCATTAGAGCCTTCATGGTTGACAACAACCATGAGGACAATTTCCAGCTGACACGGCCGGCATAGAGGAAAAACACATGACAATCGAGCAATTGGAAAACGACCGCAAAGATTTGCAACAGCAACTAGAGCAGGCCATCCGGGCTGAGGAGCAGGCGCGGCAGCAGCGAGCCATGCTCCAGGGGGCATTGCAGTATATTGAGATTCAGATGCAGCGGTACCACGCCGGCGAGGAACCGGCGGCAATCGAATAAGAAAGAAAAGAAGGAGCGGAAAAATGGCAATTTTATAACAGTTCACGGCGGAAATCCCAGACGGCACGGTGACAGTCTCGGTAAACTACTCGCCCACCACAAAAGTTATCAACAACTTGGTGGTGGAAAACAACACCGGGCTGGTGGCCGGGAAAACCAGGCGCAATGTCCACGCGAAAATAATCCTGGATGGCGAAGTGGTCGCCGAACACGCAGGCGATGAGACCTACGTGTTCAAGGGGTTCCCGCCGGTCACGGCCGTAACCGTCACAGTAGACGGGCAAACATACGATCAACCGCCCGAGAATACCGTAGGGCCAAACGGGATTCGGTGGAGCGAGGGAGCGATTTAGCATGGCCTTCGGGGATAAGATCCAATCAGCCAGCACCAACACGTCAGGAGTTACCTCTATTACTGTCAATTTTTCGGCAGCCACTGAGGGCAACTTACTGATCGTCGCCGTAGGGAGCAGCGCCTCCCAGACCTGGGGGACTGCCCCTGCTGACTGGACGCTGCTCACACAAGTCCCCGACGGTTCAGGTAATATGTCGGGTATCTGGTACTATAAAATCGCAACGGGGGGGGAGACATCGGTAACAGTCACACTTAGCAATATAT
This sequence comes from Chloroflexota bacterium, assembly GCA_014584575.1. Lineage (GTDB taxonomy): Bacteria > Chloroflexota > Anaerolineae > Promineifilales > Promineifilaceae > CAADGU01. Next base: position 96,493 of record JACTMP010000070.1, on the reverse strand, counting down.
CGAGCACGTTGCGCGGCGCATTGTGCGAATTTGAAGGGCCGTTTGCCGATTCACCCCTCGACCAGACGGCGGAAAATGAAGACAACATCTCCACACCCGTCACCAGTCAGGCAAGTGGCACAACGGGCACAACAACACAGGCTGACGAATTGTTGGTCGCCTTCTTCGCTGCCGATGCCGCCAACAATGTGGATGCCGGACGTGCCTATACCAATGGGTTCACCGAGGAAGAAGCAAACTTTACAAATAGCGGCCGGGCGGCGGCGATATTGGCAAAGCTGGTGGTGGCAGCCACCGGCACATATTCGACTACGTTCAGCACCACCGATACCGGCGACGAAATGTACGGGGCAATTGCCACGTTCAAGAAGGCGGCCGAGGCGGGCGGTGGCTCGTTGATTCAGGCAACGCCCGGTCTGCTTAATTTAGCCGGGCAGACGGCCGTGGTTGCCCCAGGTGGCGCGACCGTTACGGCCGTGTCTGGCCTGCTTAATTTAGCCGGGCAAACGGCCGTGGTGTTGCCGGGGAGCATCAGCCTGGGGCTGGCGGTCGCAGAATTGGCGTTAGCCGGGCAAACGGCCGTGGTGTTGCCGGGGAGCATCAGCCTGGGGCTGGCGGTCGCAGAATTGGCGTTGGCCGGGCAAACGGCCGCTGTATTGCCCGGCACTGTGAGTATCCAGGCGGCCGCAGGTGAGCTGGCGATTTCCGGGCAGACGGCCGCGCTGCTGCCCGGCGCGGTGGCAGTGGCGGTGGCGGCCGGTGTACTGAGCCTAACCGGGATGTCGCTGGAAAGCATTGGCGAGGCGGCGTTTGTGTCCCTGGGGCGGCCGTTTGCGGCCGAAGAGATCGCCCGCTTTTTTGCGCAGGGCGTGATGACCTTTGATAGCGAGGGCATCGTGTCATTTACCGTAATCTGACAAAGGGAGCTAGACCATGCAGCTAACAACGGAGCAATTTTTTACAGTAATCACCATTGGTTTGGGGGTCGTATCGGCCGTAGGCGGCGCGATTGCCTACCTCTTCAACAGGCCACAGGCGCGAGCCAGCACACACAAGACGCTGACAGAGACAGTGCAGATGCTCTCTGCCCGGCTGAGCCAGCTAGAGATGGAGCGAGAGGCCGACCATCAGCGCATCCTGAAGCTGGAGGCGGAAAATCATGCGCAACGGCAGCAGGCACAGCTTTTTGAGCGCCTGCTTTCCCTCTGCGTGATTGGCTTGCAGGCTCTCTCCAACCAGCTCATGCGTGCGGAGATCAACCCGGAGTGGACGCCACCGGCCGAACTCGACATGTGGATGACGGACTATTTGAAAAAGCACTAATGGCGACACGGCCGCGCCGATGGTCGCGGCCGTGTCACCAAACAAGGAGCCACACATGAGAATTCAACCACCCGTATTTGCTTCCAAAAAAGCGAGCATGGCCGCGTTTGGCGCGGCCGTTATCACCTTTGTGATGACCGCCCTGCCCATCCTAATGCCCACGGTGCCGGATGAGGTTTGGAAGAGCCTGGCTAATCTGCTGACACAGTTGTTCAGCCTGTACCTGATCGGGCAAAGTAGCGTGGATGTGGTAGAGAGTTTTCGGGGCGGGCGCGTGACGCTGGATGCCTCAAAAATCGCCCTGGAGACGGGCGGAGCGCAAAATGAATCAGACAGTGCAAATCCTGCGCCTTAAGCACCAGGGCGAAAAATTCGGAGCAGTGCGAACCGTTTTGGCCGTCGGCCGGGCCGCCCGTGACACGGCCGGGCTGTCGGCCGACGAATTGGCGCAGCTGGCGGCCGATGTCTGGACATTGCCTCAACCACAAATGCGGCCGGGTGAGGGTGCGAATCTGCTGCGACTACTGCTGAGATTGGGCAATGAACAATTTGGGCGGCCGTTTGTGGGAGCAGTGGCCCGCAAACTGGCGCCAAGGAGTGATAGATGAGCGAAACCATTATTGTGTTGGACGATATGGGACGGCTGCAACTGGCCGACGCGGTAATCGCCTATCTGGAAACCTGCGAGGATCCACGTGCGCCAGAGGCACTGGCCCACTACCGCGCTCAACGAGAAGAGTTAGCTGTCCGGATGCGGGCGGCCAACGAAGGCAAACAAACAGTTATTGAATGTCAGCCAGGCCGGATGGGTGTGGCTGAAGGAAGGTGAAAGATGGCTCAGGGGGATATTACAGTTTACAACGACTTTAAGGAGCAAATCCTGAAGAAGGTGCATGACCTGGTGAATGACACCATCAAGGTCACGCTGCACACGGGTTACACGCCCAATATTGACAGCCACCAGGTGTGGGCGGATGTGAGCAGCACAGAGTATGGCAGCGGCAGTGGCTACACTGCCGGGGGGCAGGCGTTGGCCGGCAAAGCGGTGGCCCAGGACAACACCAATGACCGGGCCTCTTTTGACGCCAACGACCTCACCTGGTCTTCTCTAGGGCCACTGTCACCGGCCACACCGTCACACGCCGTTGTGTGGAACGATACACCCACATCGCCGGCCGACCCGCTTATCTGTTACATTGAGTTGGGCAGCACGGCCACCAACGGCGGCGACTACACGCTGCAATGGCACGCCAACGGCATTTTGCTGGTGAGCTAGGGAGCAAAATCATCATGCGTCAATTCACACGTCTTTTGGCGGTGGCCATCTGTCTGGGGCTGGTACTCCTTTGTGTTTTGTGCCTGGCCGGGCGGCCGCAGCCCGCGCCAGCGCCTACACCCACATCCACCATGCCGATGACGGCCGCGCCCACGCTAACAGCCACACCTACGGCCACACCTACGGCCGAGTCTCTCACACCAACACCTTCAGCAACGGCCGTATTACCTACAACCACAATAACGGCCGTGCCCACCATGGCCCCTACGGCCTCACCGACCGCGATACCGTACCCCTGCCCCACGACACACACGGTGCAGCGCGGCCAGCACCTGTGGCTGATCGCCGAGATGTACTACGGCAACGGCCGTCACAATTTGCGGATTTGCGCCGCTAATCGGCCGTTGATCCGCGACTGCAACCTGATCTTCACCGGTTGGGTATTGGCGCTGCCGGAGGTGTGCGCACCGGAGGCGTGGGCACCGGAGGCGTGGGCAAATGAATGATCTGTTTTTGGGGGAAACGGTGCAGGCGCCGGGTGATAATGTGCGGGTAGCGTACCCGGTTGATCTATCCCGGCTGGCCGAGGATGCAACTGTTACGGCCGTTGTGGTAAAGGATGTGACACGGCCGTCGGCCATCGAGGACGTAACGGCGGCAACAATCACTGGCAGCAGCAGCGGCAGCGGCGCCAGCTATCAGACGCCGCTGCTGTATAACCTGGAACTGCACCACATCTACCACGTCATTTTGCTCACGTCGGCCGGGGCAAACAGCCCGGCCGTGCATTTCCGGGTCAAGTGCGAACGGGAAGGGACGGCCGTGCCCTGAGTGGTTGGTGACACGGCCGTTGTTCAGGAAGCTGTTGGTTGTCACCAATAGTGAAATTGGTGACAACCAATGGCCGAAACGATCACGGCCGTGCCTGCTCGCTGTCACCAAAAGGCGATTGAGCGCGGCCGTCCTGATATGCTTTGTAGCCGATGATGAACGCTAACAGCAAGTTGTTGTGCCCTATCCGCCTGTCCATGTCTCCGGCCGATACCCTGGTCACTTCTCCGGCTACCATTCCGCCCTGGGCATTGCGGCCGATGTCAATTCGGGCGCCGTTCAGTCTCGTCACCATCTCACACGTCGCGCCAGCCACGGAGATGATTTCTTGCCGGTCTGGGTGTTTGGAAAAATCGCCGGTTGGCTTTTCCTGGCCGGGCTGAGCAATCACCAACCACGCCTCAGAAATGCCAAATACGGCCGCCAGGCGCTCGCCATTCGCCAGCTTGCTGGCAAAGTCCGCGCCCAGACCAAAGAGAGTGCCATATTTGGTTTGGGCATTGAAATCCACGGCCAGAGCCATCAATGTAAGATGTGGCCGGCTCTGCTCATCCAGCGTGACGGCCACCAAGTGGGGCATCAAATCCTGACAATCGCCATCTTTCAGCCAAGTGATTGCAAACTCGATAGCCATCTCCAGGTGATCGTCGAAGACCTCATTGGGATAGTGCAGGTCTGTGTCTGTTTTCATGTATATCTCTTTGTGACTGTCCGTCTCTTGTTCTTTGTTGCGTGTAAAAATTGCGGATATGGGTGTACGGTTATCGGTCGCTGCGGCCGTCGCCATCCAGTAGTTCTTTGAACCAGCGGTTGTCTGGGTTGGTGTCGTGGTTAATATGGCCATGTTCGTAGTAACAAACCTCACAAACCGGGTCACCACACGAACAAACGATCAGGTCGCCCTCTTCCATCTCGTCACCACAATCCGCACAAAGGTAAATTTCTTCTTCCATTAGTCGTAAATCCCCACATCATAGGGCAGACAAACCCCCTCGTAGATTTCGCCTGGATGAAGCTGCCTGTGCATGATTGCCTTGCCTTTCAAGAAGGCTATCATCGCCGGGCCTTCCACCCGCCGGGGTTGGCCCTCTCGCAGGCGGCGGTGCATCTCGTTCAGGGCAATGGTTTCTGTGATGCGTGGGTACTCTTTTTTGGCAAAGGGGCTATCCCGCCAACGGCCGCTGATGATGCGGCTCAATTCTCGCACATCCAGCGTTTTGGCCTGCTCCCGGCCTATTTTGTCCAGGGCAGATTTCTCACGGCGAGAATACTCGTTGTAACATCTCTCTATCTCCCAACCAAAGGAGTGCGCGTTTCCTCCCCCTGGGAACCACTCGCGCCCCTGGAAGCGATAGCCAATCTTGACTGTGCCACGGGTGTGGATTTCGATGATCAGCATGGTGTCTGGCTCAAATTCTTGCAAGATGTTTGGTGTGTTCACGGCCGTTTCTCCTTGCCCCAGATTTCACGCCGGTGTTGCTTTAGCTGCCCAATGATTTCATCGAGCGTGCCCGGTCCCTTGAACCTGAGGACAAAGGTCACGTCTGCATCCGGCGCGGAGAGAAGTACGTGAAGCTGGCTCGGTTTCTCTTCACCCTCGGCCGACCACTGCCAAAACTCAATGGCGTCTAAGTTGATGGGCACAATGTATTGATTAAATTCTGGTTGATCCATTCTGGTCTCCTACAACAGGCCAAGTTGGCGCATCTTCTCGGCCGGGTCACTAAACGCCTGGTCATGCGCGGCCAGGTCATCTACGGCCGCCAGCCAACTGTGGGCAACATGGTGCTTGAGTGGCTCTGACGCAAACAGGTGCGCCGGGCTGACGCTCTGCCAGCGGTAAACGGCGCACAGACGGCCGCTCACTGTTGACCGGTACCCATCCCTGGTGGGATACACCGTGACCACGTGGCCGCCACCACGACTGACGTTGCGCAGCGCCAACAGTAGTGAGGCCAACGCCCGCTCTTCCTGCGGCCGGGTCGGTTCCTTCCCATCGCTGCGGCCGACCAATAAGACATGGTCGGCGTCACTATTGAGGGCGGGCGTGTAGTGCAGGGCCAGGCCATCGGCCGTTGCCTGCCCACCCTGCTTGATCAGCAGTTCACCAATGGCCATGCTGATGGCCTTGTTTGGTTTGGGACTGGCTGCCATTTCACCCCTCCCCTACAGGCACTCGATGCCGGGTTCACGGCCATCGCCGGTGGCGAATCGGGCAATGAGTACCATTTCCAGCGGCGACGCCAGGCTGAGTCTCTGCGGGGGCGCATCATCCTTATCGTCGGTCAGGTAATACAGCGCTGCCCCTTTGACCCCACGCAAGTGCCATACACCCTCAGCCCCGGCCGCGTCCAACAAATCGGCCGCCCGGTCTACCAGCCAGCGCCGCGCCAGTTGCCTGGCCTCCTCCAGCGTGTCCGCGTAGCCGATGGTTTCTTCGTTGCCATCGTTTTGTTCTACGAAGAATTTGCCGTCCTCCAGGTACAGAATGTCAATGGCGAACAATCCAGCTTCTAGCCGGTCATACTCAAGTGCTTCACTGTCTGGATCGTCTTCAAACGGTTCTAAAACAACGTGTTTCCAATCCATGATTTTTCTCCTTCGGCCGTTGCTCATGGGCAGCAACGGCCGTGTAATGACTAAATAGACAGCCTCAATTGGCCGCCATCCCAATCTGGTACATACTCTGGCTTGTTGAGCAGCCGTTCGTTGATGGCCTCTTTGGTGAAGCGACTGGCGCGAGATTTGGGCACCGCCAGCCAACGCTCCGGGTAACAAAGCTCTTCGGTCTCGCACCAAAACTGAACCTGAAGAAAACTTTCCCCGTCATCAAATGGGTAATCGCCCTTGATGGCGAGGGCATAACAAGGGTTGATGTCTGTCAACATGACTGCCTCCGGACGGCCGTGACTGCCGGTGCGGAGACACGGCCGTTACAAGTTGATTCATTCTCAAGAAGCTGCTCTTCTACGTATTCACCTGTGGTTAGATGGTGCCAGAAACATACCGGGCACTCATACGTCGCAAAGGTTATGCCGGTTTGCCTGGACAGGCGTCTGGCTTCCCGCTGCGCCGTGTGGCGGGGATAACGTTTCTTGCGCCGGCAGGCGGCCAGTTGTTTCTCGAATTGGCCCACCTCGCTCTTCTGCTTCACGGCCGTGTCGAAGGCATTCATCTTCTGATGACTACTCCAAACAGCTTCAGGTAGAGGCGGCCATTCCAGGCGCCGGTACCCACACTCAAAAACAGCAGTTTGAATGTGAAGCGCGGTAGCAACCCCGGCGCCGTGGTAACGTAAAAACAAAACCCCGGAATCTGAATCCCGCGCGACCTCACAGTCGCCAGGCGGTGGTTAATTATTTGTGCTTTCTTTTTGGCCATATTCGTTCTCCTCGGCCACGCCCACACCCTGGCAGGCACGGCCGCCACATAGCCTACCGCGCAAACAGCGCAAACAGGCCGACGATCACAACAATCCAAACAAGGGCGAAGGCACAACCAACGTTGAACGCTTCGCCTGGGTCTAGTTCTGGGCCGTGTGGCATGTCACCCTCCTCCGTACATGGCTATTAGTGTTGTCAGCGCCGAAAGGGCAACGGCCGCCCACATGAGCACCTTGGTCGGTATTCTGGGCTTAGGGCGACGCAGGGGATCAACAAACACCCCTGGATTGTCGTCTGTGGCCAACATCCCGATAATGACCCCTACGAGCAGCACCATGATCCCGATAGCAAACAGGCTCAATTTTTCAATTTCGATGGTCACGGCCGTGTCCCTCCCTGCCCTATTGCCTGCAATTCAATCTGAATTGTTCGACACTCCAGGTCAAGCAGCTCATCGGCCGCCATGGCCATGGTACAACGTTGCACGGCCGTCTCACCATGCCGGGCTACTACCGCCAACAGCCCGGTGGACGGCGGCAATGGCGTAGGGGTCGCCGGCGGCACGGCCGTCCACGTGGCTGGCGGCTCAACGATGAGCGCAGGGACCGTCGGCGCGGAACCTGCCCAATCTTCGACAAATACGGCCGTAGCCAGGCCGGGCACGACCGTGTTCACCGGCACCAATTGGGGGTTGGGCGCGGCCGTGACCACAATCACCTGTGGCAGGGCCGTTGGCTGCCCGCCGCCCGGCTGCGGTAACCAGCCCAACATGTTGGCAAGCAACAGGCCGATGACGGCCAACAAAAACACAATAAGCATGGAGTCGCTTTTCATCGCACCCGCTCCCAGTGGGCACGGCCCGAACCCGAAGCGGCTTCGCCGTTGGCATCCCAAACCAGCCCATACCCGGTCAATCGCTCAATCATGGCAAACAGCCAATCTGTTACTCGTAAATCCATAATGATGTTCATCGTCTGCTCCTTGTCTGGCAGGTTTTCCTAAAACTTGCCAGGTCTAAACAGTAAAACTAAAACTCTGTGTACCCTTCTTCCCAGGGCGCCAGTGGTGGCGCATCGGGGAACTTGCCCGTGTTGGGGTAGCCGCTTGCTTTCCAGTAGACGTGGGCGCCCATGCTGGCCAGATAGTGCCGGGCTTCGGCCGGTGAGCGAAACCGGGCCGCGAACGCCCGCCAACCCTTTGAACCAATCTGGCTCATATGGGATGAGCCATGCTTCTGGCTGGTGGCCCGGCCGCCGCTGGCGGCGATGCGCCGGCAGTGTGCGGCCCGGTCAAATGGTTTCTTCTCGCTCACGGTCTACCTCCCTGCGCCGTTTTGCGCGGCCTTTTCGCCGGTCACTGGCGCGGTTAGTTGGCGGGCATTTCGCAGCCAGCGCCGGGCAGTTGAATCGCTGACATCGTATTTCCTGGCTATTTCACCAGTGGTGAGGTCGAGCATTCGCACTTTTTCAGCATGGGCAAGTAACCGCCAATCTGACGGTGTTGTGGCCGCCTTCTGGCCGCCTTCTGGCCGCCGCGCCGTGGCTGCCTGCGCCTTGAGTTGGCGCGCCAATTCCCGGTCTTTTTCGGCCTGTTCACGCTCCCACGCAGCTTGCTCTCGTTCCTGCTCTTGCCGCGCCTGCTCAGCCCGGTGCGCCTGCGACTGGCGTGCGCCGTCGTCATCCACCAGGCCGAGGAGCAGGTACACTGCCCCCGCAATCAGGAACATGACGGTGCCGGTGATTTTGGCATCCCGGCTGGTGGATTCCAGGAGCCAGATACCGGCGATTCCCACAACCAGGTAGAAAACGGCTATGCCGCCGGCGACGAGCGCCTTGCCCCGCTCGCCACTGCTTTGCAGGCGGACGGCGATGTGTGCCGAGAGGATGCCCACAGATTCCAGGCCCGCGGCCGCCACCAGGCCAACGGCTATGGCAACGGCCGTGAGACCGGACATGGCTAACACGGCCGTGTAAACGGCGTGTCCAAAAAAGAAGGCGGGCGCGGCCGGGACGCTGAACGGAGCCAGACGGCGAATGAACGCCAGGGCAATGTTGCCGCCAGTCTCGAAGAGGGCATCGAAGAAAATCTCGATTTGTTTTAGTCTGGACACTTAACCACCTCCTCTGCTGATAATCAGCAGCGACACGGCCACGAATCCACCAGAGATGAGGATGAAGAGGCCCACGGCGGCCGTTTGCGCATTAGAAAAGCGCGGCGTGGGTTCAGGTGGCTGAATGGCGGCCGTTACCTGGTTGTTACGGCCGTTAATGGCAATGGCCATACCGCCGTCGCCGCGCACCTCGGCGCGCGTTTCTGGCGAGAAGAGGCGCGTGTCCAACGTGATATCGCGGGGGATGACCATAGCCATCAACACGGCGCCCACAACCAGGCCGAAGATCAGGGTGGAAAAAGAAATGCTAGATTGTTTCATGTTGGTTTCCTCGTTTTGCTTGTCGGCAGCGGCGGGACGATTCCCTCTCCCCTGCCCCATTTGATGGCACGATTAACGATTGCCAGGCGATCAGAGTTTTTGCTGCCGTAATACTCAAAGCACGCCTGGTTCATAGACGGCCGTTCGCCACGCTCCAGAATCTCATTCCAGACCGCGCAGATGGCCTGCATAACGGCCACATCAACGGCCGGTTCGGCCGGCTTCACGCTCACGGTGATGACCCCTGGCGCAGGCGTTGCACCGGTGTTTTGCACCGGTGCAGCACCGGTTACACCGGTTACACCGGTGTTTTGCACCGGTGCATTTTGGCCGCTGCGCCGGGCGAGATACTCGTTTAGGGGGGTGGTGCGCACCGGTGCAGGCAGGGCGCGCACCGGTGCAACCGGGGCAGGGGGGAGGAGCGTGGCCAGCAAATGCATTTCCAGCAGCCGATAGAGCCGCCGCAGGTCGGTTGGGCGGCCAACCGCGGCCAGCGCGAAACCGGTAGCGGCCAGGCCAACAACGGCCAACGCCAGCCAGGTGAGGCGATCAGCGGCCGCACGAGATGCCCGCCATTCAGCAGCGTAGTCGGCTACCTGGTAGGGAGGGACAGGTGTCCACGTGGGCACGGCCGTCCACGTGGACATGGGTGTCCAGGTCGGGGGAGGGGTGTAGGTGGGAGCGGCCGTGTGCGTGGCGGCTGGCGTGTAGGTGGGCAGCGGTGTATAGGTTGCTGGCGGCGTCCACGACGGGGCCGCAGACACGGCCGTGTGAACGACGGCTGCGCCTGTTAACACGGGCGCAGCCGTCGGCGGCGTAGCAGTGGGGGCCAGCGTCGGCGTACTCTCCAGGACAAGCTCGGTCGGGCCGTAGATGATGGTGGCCGTGGTGGGCACGGCCGCACCGGGCTGCCCAATGCTGGCAAAACTCAACGCAGCCACGACGATGGCGACAACCAGGCCAAAGGCGGCTATATTGCCAACCATCTCTGCCAGACAACCACCACCGCGCCCTTGTTCCTGTTCTTTCAGTTTCAGTACATCTTCTTTCGTGAAATGTTTCATGTCATGCATCCTCCGCTGACCTGCACAGCCCGGCCGGGCTGTGCCCAATCACTGGCTAATGGGTCATGCAGTTGACCCCGTAAAAAAACCACAGGGGCGCACACGTCATGCCCCAACACACGGCCGTGCCCACGATGATCGCAAGCGCCAGACCCAGGCAGCTCAGAACGGCACGGCTTTGCTGGTTCACGCTGCCCCCTCACGTGGTTCTGCTGCGGCCACAGTTGCGGCCGTGTCTACGGCCACTTTGCGCCGGATGTACAGATAGCAGGCTTCGCCGTTGGGCACGGTCTGAAATTCGGCGTCATGGCCCTCTGTGCGCCACTGCGACCGCAAGGTGCCCAGATAGGAGCGCGCCCGCTTGGCAGAAGGCGCGTCGGCAAACGTGACCCGGACCCAATCGCTGAAGCCATCCTTGCCGATGGGCACAGACAGCACACGGGTGGCCAGCGGCGCGTATTTGGCTTTGCCCACAACGGGCGGCTTCACGCCAATTTCAAATGCCTGATACAGTTCGTTTTTGGTGGCGTCTTGAATTGCCATCGTTGGTTGTTCTCCTTCGTCCGGCCGGGTAACCGGCGTGGACATTGTGACGGCCGTGTTCTGACCGGCCGCCAGTTGGTTGTAAACATAATGGGGGGGGGCGAGTGTGGGCGGGATGCTATCGCCGACGGCGCAACCGATGCAGAGATCGCCGACGGCCAGGTTGACATTGGGCGCCCAGGGCACGGCCGCTGCTGCCGCCTCAATCGCTGAGGGGAAGATGTAGATGGTGCAATGCCGGCAGCGGGTGAGGCAGGCGTCACAGACGGCCGAATTGGGGCGATTGGGCCGGTTGGGGACACGGCCACAATGGGGGCACCGAGAAAGGGCCAGGAATGCCTGGTCTACCAGATCGTCTGATGTCAAGCTATCGGCTAACCAACGGCCGTCTAGCGTATTTGTGATTGCGCTCATATCGCACCTTTGTTTGTGTTACAATGGGGGTCTACTCTATTGGCCGGAATGGCCGTCTCCGACCTGGTCGCCACCCCCGTGAACGACCAGGCCGGTTTTTGTGTCAATCCATAGACTTCTCCTTTGCCGCGGGCGGGCTGGCAGAGCCACACCACCGGCGATGTAAATCACTAATATCTCGTTCCAGGGCAGCCAGGTTAGCCTGGGCTGCATCCAGAATTCGCACACTCTCTTGCCAGGATTCCCAGTTTTGCATGGCCGACAGCACGGCCTCCTGGTCAACCTGGTTGCCGCCCACGTAGGCGCGCAGGCGCTGCGAGGGGTCCGCGTGACGGCCGTGTAGGGGACATTCCTGCCCGGCCGTGTGGATGGCATAGAGGTAGCGGTCGCTGCGCCAATGTTGGCGGCCGTTGCAGCGCGGCCGGGCACGGACATTGGCCTCCTGATGGGCCGCTTTGTGCATCACAGCGGCGAGCCGGGCCAGGGTCTCTGTGATGTCGGCCAGGTGCCCGGCCGTCGGCAGGGAAACAAGCTGGTCGTACAGCCGGTATTCGGCGGCCGGGTCCGGCCGTTCGCGGGTGCTCTTTTGCCGCTGTTGGTCCAGCACATTGGCGATGGCCTGGTACACGTCACGCGGCCGGTGCGGTTGGGGCAGGGCGGCCGTGAGCGCGGCTGTGAGCCGGGGCCAATTGGCTGAGCGTTGGCGTAGCTCGTGCAGCTTTTCCAGGATGAGCAGCCAGCCGCCTTTGTCGTATTGCCGCAGCCAGGCGTAGAGGCCAGCTTCCAGGTCATGCACGGTGGCCCAGGCCCATTTGGTGTCACCGGCGGCCACCTGGTGACCGCTGTCTGTCACCAATTCGGCCGTCTGGTTGGTTGGTTCTGTACCAGGCAAGAATCCCATAGCTTCTCCTAGACCGGCGCCACCCGGCCGTCTTCAGGCTCGGTTGCACCGCGTACCGCATCACACAATAGTTCCAACCATTCTTCGGCGACAGACGTCTCAGCGCCAGTGGCGGCGCAAAGGGCGCGGACGAGCATTCGATGGCTCGGCCGTTGCTGTTCGGGCAGGTCGCCGGCCAGCGCCTCATACTGCAAGGCGGTGACGGCGTTGCCCAGGGCGTGGCGGTTGACGCTATAAATGTCGGCCGCGGCCGTGACCGTATCTTGCCAGTGGCGGACACGGCCGCTTTCAAAAATGACAATAACGTGGCTGATGCTTTCCATGATGCCTCTAACGTTTAATGGGCAGGTCGGTGCAATCCAGGCACCGGCCGTTGATAATCGTTTCGCCTTCATCCAGGATGCGGCCGCAGCCTGTGCAGGCAGTGGACTGGCCCAATAGCTGCGGCGGGTAGACGCCCGCCTCCAGCTTGCTGCGCAGGAAACCGGCCGGATTGCGGATCTGCTTCTCTTTGGCCTTTATTTCGGCCAGCCAGCCGGCGACGACAGGTTCCATATCGTCGCCAAAGGTCTGCCGCGCCTTATGCACCAGGTAGGAGGCGCTGCGGCGGTCCATGCCCAGGTTGCACAGGCGGGTGACGAGGGACGGGCGGCCGTTGCCGTTGCCGTTGCCGTGTGTATCGCCATCACCCTCTTCCTCGTCTTCATAGGCCGGGGTGGGGGCGGCGGCGCGGGATTCGTGGTACAGGGCCAGCAGCCGCCGTTTGAGCGATTCGCCGATCTCGTAGCCGTTGGCGATGGCGGCGCCGATTTCCTGCAAGAGGTTGGCGATTTCGGCCGCACGGGCGCGGCGGGCCTGCTCTTCTTGCTCGTAGAGGCGCAGGGCAGCGTCGAGCAGGGGGGTGAAGTCATAGTCGTTTTCGGCCTGCCCGCGTTCGTCATATCGCTTGCTGAGAGTAAGCAGGTCTATCTCTTCCAGGTGTGAGATGTACTGGCGCAGTACGCGGGGATCTGTCTGCATCCAGTCGGCGATCTGCGATTGGGAGGCTTCATCCCCATTCAGGTAGGTGGAGAAAATCTCCAGCACAAAAACCAGGTGCTGGTGGCGCAGACCCAACGGCCGGTAATGGTGCAGCAGGGCCAGGGGCACGGGCATCGTCCAGCGGAAAGCTGGATGGAACGGCAGGCTAAATTTGAATCGTTCGTCGGGGGCGGGATCGCCGGTGGGTTGGTCATCAATCATGCGATTTCTCCATCTGGTTGCGGGTTGATAAAGCTGGTTGATAAAATCGGCCGTTTGCGGTTCTTACGGCCGTGTTACGAAAATAAGGAGGTGTACATTGTCAGGTGTTTTGAGGCCCAAACGCCCCACACGGGCGGGGCAGAAGGTGGCGGTGTTTTTGGCTGCGGATTATGCGGAGGACAGCTACTTCGCGGTGTTGCAACGGTTTCTGGAAAAGCAACAGGCGCGGGGGCTGTCGGTCTATACGGTGGCCCGACTGTATTACAGTCTGCACCCCATTGGCGTGGCGGCGGAGAATGCGCCACTGGCGGCTTTGTCGCCGGAGTGGCTGCGGGAATATCTGGACGATCTGTGGCGCACCCATGCGCCGGAGACGCTGCGCACGCACACGGCCGATGCTCGCCAGTTCTTTAAGTGGTGCAAGAAAAAGGGTCATCACCCATTGAACATTGCCAGAGGTATCCGGCCGGTGCGCTACCGGCCGCAGCGACGGCGGCGGGTGACGGCGGTGCCAGAGGAGGATGTGCGCCAGGTGATGGCGCATCTGGCGGGGCTGCTGCGGGCATCTGACCTGGTGTACCGCGACCTATTCCGTACCCTACAAGCGGCGGAGACGGAGTGGCATGAGGAGATGGTGCGGGCGCTGCGGGATTTGCTCATCCTGGCATTTTTGTATGAGACCGGGGCGCGGGTGGGCGAGTTATCCCGGCTGGGGTCGGTGGCGATGGATGAGGCCACACGGCAGCGGCAGCCTGTTTACCAGGTGACGGTGGTGGGTAAGACCAACGACCGGGAACGGTACTTTACGGCTTACACGGCCGAATTGTGGCGGCTCTGGCAGCAGGTGCGGCCGGCGCCGGCGCGGGAGTTTGCGGTGGTGGGGTGGCGCGGCGGCCGGGAAGCGGAGGCGGAGCAGATGCGCACCAATGGCGTCAGCCAGATGTTGGAGCGGCGCTGCATTCAGGCCGGGGTACGGCCGTTTCGGGCGCAGTCCTTACGCCACGCCAAAGTGAAGCGCAGCCGGCAGCAGGTGGGGATGGAAATGGCGTCCATCCTGATTGACCACAGCACCATCCGTTCCACGTGGCATTATGCCAACATAGACGATGATGAGATTAACCAGGCGGTGGTAGCTACCGGTTTGCAGACCGACCTTTGGGTCGGGCCAGGAGGGGAATAGACAAGGTTGATATACTAAACAAACGAGCGCAGATTTGCGGATAGGTGGGGTTCAAGGCTAGGCTTTGACATCGTAGAGGTCACAAGTTCAAGTCTTGTACCGCCCACCTTGAGCAATAGCGGTTGTACTGGCACCAAACGGGTTCAAGGCCCCGTGAACCGCATAAACTGCGTCATCTGTTAACATGCAATGGTTTTAGTGCAAAACAATCAAAGAAGGCCGCCCAAAACTTTCCACGGTGAGGGGCGGCCTCTTTTTTATTCAGTGCCTTTTAAGTCTTCAACCAGTTTCCGGACTGTTTTCCTAGTGAAGAATAAACGGGCTATTAGGCGCTGCATCCTCACTCGCGCACTTTGCAAATAACCTGATTTAGTCCATCGGCTAATAATGATGACCTCAGCGATAGTTTCGAGTTGTCAGCAGTATCGCTATGAACTGCGGCGGATGTGGGATGAGTCACGGCCGTACCTCCTCTTCATCTGCCTCAATCCCTCCACAGCCGACGGGCTGGTTGACGACCCAACCTCCCGCGTCTGCATGAATTATGCCCGGCGGTGGGGATATGGTGGTTTGCTAATAGGAAACCTGTTCGCCTACCGCGCCACCGATCCGGCGACCCTTTACCGGACGGCCGATCCCGTTGGCCCGGAAAACGATGACTGGCTGAAAGAACTACAGGCGGAAGCAGCTTTGGTGGTATGCGCCTGGGGGCAGATGGGAGGGTACCAGAACAGAGATGAACAGGTGCTGGCGTTTTTGAAAGCGCCCCACTGTCTGGTCAGGCTCAAACACGGCCGTCCCGGACACCCCCTCTACAAACGCGCCGACCTGCAACCCCTCCCCTTATGAACGGCGAAACGAACCTGGAAACCTTATTAGCTACCATGCAGCCTGTTTTGGCGACACGGCCGTACATCTTCGCCGCTGTCAGCCAGACGATGTATGATCGGCTACCGTTTACCCCACTGGGCACATTCCGGGAAACGGAAGGTATAACCATCATTGCTACCGAAGAGCAGGCCCACGAATCTGGGCTGGCGTTTGACGGCCGTTGGGCCTGCATTACACTGACGGTACATTCGGCGCTCACGGCCGTAGGCTTTTTGGCCGCCATCGCCGGGCAACTGGCCCAGGCGGGCATCCCGGTCAATGCAATTTCCGCTTTTTACCACGACCACCTGTTTGTGCCCTGGGAACAGCGCCACAAAACAGTGGTTATTCTGGAAAATTTGAGCCAGAGGCAGCTATGACAACGGCGCTTATCATCTGTGGCGCGCTGGCGCGGGAAGTGTTGGACATGGTGCAAAAGCATGGCTGGGATGCCGAGGTTTTTGGCATCCCGGCCATTGACCACATGTTCCCGGAACGCATCGCTCCCGATGTGGAAAAACGCTTCCTGGAACTCAAATCCCAGTTTGAGCGAACCATTGTCGTGTTTGGCGACTGTGGCTCAAGGGGAGCGCTGGATGAGATGTTAACACGGCACGGTCTGGAGCGCATGGATGGCCCGCACTGTTATGAAATGTATGGCGGCCGGTTATTCCATGACCTGATGGATGAAGAACCGGGCACATTTTTTCTCACCGACTTTTTGGTGCGCAGTTTCAATGGTACGGTGATGAAAGGGTTGGGATTGGATCGTTTCCCGGAATTGAAAGAAGAGTATTTTCGCCATTACAAGCGGCTGGTTTATCTGGTGCAAAATGAAGAGCCAGAACTGGCCGTAAAAGCCCGGCAAATTGCCGCTTACCTGGGGCTGCCATTGGAAATCCGCACCACCGGTTATGGCCTGCTTGAGGAGCGGTTGGTGGCACTGATGGCTTAAAACAGAGCCAAAATGAGCCGCTTTTCGCCTGTTTGAAACAATATTATGAGTAACGAAACTATCGGCATTTTGCATCCAGGGGCCATGGGCACATCTGTGGCCGCCGCCGCCCAGAACAGCGGCCATACCGTCTATTGGGCCAGCGCCGGGCGCAGCCCCCAGACCCAGGCGCGGGCACAACAACACCGGTTGGTAGACGGGCAGACAGTAGCCACCCTATGTCACACCTGCACCATCCTCATCAGCGTGTGCCCACCCCACGCCGCCGAAGCAGTGGCCCAGGAAGTCCTGGCGCATGGGTTTACCGGCCTCTATGTGGACGCCAACGCCATCGCCCCCCAACGGGCCAAACACATCGGCCAGATGATGACCGACGGCCGTGCATCTTTTGTCGACGGCGGCATCATTGGCGGGCCGGCCTGGCAGCCAGATAGCACCTGGCTCTACCTGTCCGGCAATGAAGCGCAGCGCGTTGCCTGTTGTTTTGCCGCCGGGCCACTGGAAACACAGGTCATCGGCGCGGAGATCGGCAAAGCGTCGGCGCTGAAAATGTGTTATGCCGCCTACACGAAGGGCACAACCGCCCTGTTAGCCGCTATTTTGGGCACGGCCGTCTCCCTGGGCGTTTATGATGAACTGGCGCAGCAGTGGCGGCGGGATGACGCGAACTTCCCGGCGCAGACGGAAAACCGGGTGCGCCGGGTGACGGCTAAAGCGTGGCGGTTTGCCGGGGAAATGGAGGAGATCGCCGCCACCTTTGAGTCCGCCGGGCTGCCCGGTGGTTTTCACCGGGCGGCGGCCGAGATTTATACCCGGCTGGCCGATTTCAAGGAGCAGGAGGAGGCGCCGGCGTTGACGGCCGTGCTGCAAGCATTGCTCGTCTTGGCAAAATCCGGCGATTAAAATCGCGACAACAGGCGGCAAAGCCGACCTTCGTCGGCTATAACCAGTCGGCGAAGGCCGACTTCGCCTTTTGTTGGTGCAGATTTATCTACCGCCGCCGGGCAAATTGAGAATTGCTGCTGCCTATTCCCCGTTAGTGGAAAAGTAACCCAACAATCGTTATAATCGCCGCGTAATGGGGCGCTTCCCACCGCTGCCGTTACCGACAACGAACCGTAATTTTCAATACGCACAAGGACAATGCCCAATGATCATACGCGAAGCGTCTGAAACCACGTCTGCCGAAACCAAACAAACCTCACAACCTGACCGGAACCCCCTCCCCTTCGCCAGCCAGATCGAACTGAGCCGCGCCGATATTTTGCGCGATTATCGCATCGCCTGTGAAAGCCGCGAAGCCAGCCTGATCGGCCGCCGCGAGGTGCTCAGCGGCAAGGCCAAGTTCGGCATCTTTGGCGACGGCAAAGAGATCGCCCAGTTGGCCTGGGCTAGAGCCTTCCGAAAGGGGGATTGGCGCAGCGGCTATTACCGCGACCAGACCTTTATGCTGGCGATTGGGGCGCTGACGCTGGAGCAGTTTTTTGCCCAACTGTATGCCCATGACGACCTGACCCACGAACCGCACTCCGGCGGGCGGCAGATGAACGCCCATTTTGCCACGCGGCTGCTGGACGCCGACGGCCGTTGGCTCGACCAGACGCAACGGTATAACAGTTCCGCCGACCTCTCCCCCACCGGCGCACAAATGCCCCGACTGGTGGGGCTGGGTTATGCTTCGCGGCTATACCACGCGCTGCCCGAACTCCAGGCGTTGACGCAATTTTCGCGTGACGGCCGTGAAATTGCCTGGGGCACCATTGGCAACGCCAGTTGCGCCGAAGGGCTGTTTTGGGAATCGGTCAACGCCATTGGTGTACTCAAAGCGCCGGTCATCATCTCCATTTGGGATGACGGCTACGGCATCTCCGTCACCAACGAGCATCAGATTACCAAAGAGAATTTGTCCGAACTACTGAGCGGCTTCCAGCGCAAAACGGGCAGCCGCGACGGGTATGATCTGTACACCGTGCCCGGTTGGGACTACCTGCAACTGGTGGAAACGTACCAGAAAGCGGCTCAAATCACCCGCGATCAGCACGTCCCGGCGATCATTCACGTGGTAGAAATGACCCAACCGCAGGGCCATTCCACCTCCGGCAGCCATGAGCGGTATAAACCGGCGGAGCGGCTGGCCTGGGAAGAGGAATTCGACCCCATTCGCCAGATGCGGCTGTGGATTATTGAGCAGCGCATCGCCTCCTCTGGTGAACTGGACAACATTGAGCGCAACGCCCGCAAACAGGCGCAACATGCCCGCGACAAGGCGTGGACGGCCTATACGCGCCCCATTTACCAGGAGCGCAAAGAAGCAGCGGCGCTGATTGAGCAGATTGAAACAGCCTCGGCTCATGCGCAAAAAATCAGCACCCTGCGCCGTCGGTTGATGGAGAAACAGTCGTTATCACGCAAGGATGTGCTCACGGCCGTGCACCAGACCCTTCTGCTCACCCGTGACGAAAACATCCCCGTCGCCAGTCAACTGGCCGCCTGGAAAAGTGAGCGGGCGGTGCGCCATGCTGCCAGCTACGCCAGCCACCTCACCAGCGAATCGGCCGAATCCACCCTGAACGTGCCGGAAGTGAAACCGATTTATGCCGACAAACCGGAAGGGCTGAAAGGGTATGAGGTGCTGAACAAAGCGTTTGCCGTCATGCTGGCCCGCGACCCGCGCGTGCTGGCCTTTGGCGAAGATGTGGGGAAATTGGGCGGCGTTAATCAGGCGTTTGCCGGGCTGCAAAAGCAGTTTGGGCCACTGCGCGTGGCCGATACCGGCATCCGTGAGGCCACCATTTTGGGGCAGGCCATTGGTCTGGCACTGCGCGGCCTGCGTCCCATCGCCGAAATTCAATATCTCGATTACGTCTTGTACGCGCTGCAAACGATGTCTGACGACCTGGCGACGCTGCGCTGGCGCACGAAGGGGGGGCAGAAAGCGCCGGTCATCATTCGCACACGGGGCCACCGGTTGGAAGGTATCTGGCACGCCGGGTCACAAATGGCCGGCCTCATTCATCTGGTGCGTGGCATTCATGTGTGTGTGCCGCGTGATATGGTGCAGGCTGTCGGTTTTTACAATACGCTGCTGCAAGGGGACGATCCCGGCATCATCGTGGAGGTGCTGAACGGCTATCGGCTGCGCGAAAACGTGCCCACCAATCTGACGGAGTTTACCATTCCGCTGGGTGTGCCGGAGGTGGTGCGTCCCGGCGAGGACATCACCATTGTGACGTATGGGGCGTGTGTACAGGTAGCGTTGGATACGGCCGTGCCCCTTCAGGAAACGGGCATTGATGCCGAAATTATTGACGTGCGTACCCTGCTGCCTTTTGACCGCGTGGGGCTGATCGGCCAATCGCTGCAAAAAACAGGGCGCATCATCTTTCTAGATGAGGATATGCCCGGCGGCGCGTCGGCTTACATGATGCAGGAAGTGATCGAGAAACAGGGTGGCTTCTGGCACCTGGACGCCGAGCCGCGCACGCTGAGCGCCAAAGCACACCGCCCGGCCTTCGGCTCTGACGGCGCATACTTCTCTAAGCCAAACGCGGAAGATCTGTTCGATCTCGTCTACGAGATGATGCACGAAGCTGAACCGGGGCGTTTCCCAATTTTTTACAGGTGAAGACAGAATGACAAGGTGACCTGGTAACAAGGTGACAAGGTGATGGTCGCGAACAACTCACCTTGTCACCCCTTCACCTTGTCACGATGACAGGATTAGCCATGATTACAAAAGTGATGATGCCCGAAATGGGCGAAGGTGTGGTGGAAGGGACGGTGGCCCGTTGGCTGGTGAGCGAAGGCGACTTTGTGAAGCAGTATGACCCCATCCTGGAAATTGAGACGGACAAGGTGACGACGGAAGCAACGGCCGAAGAGTCGGGCACTATTTTGCAAATTTGTGTGGCCGAGGGGGCAGTGGCCCCGGTGGGCACAGTGCTGGCTTACATTGGCGAGCCAGGGGATGCGCTGCCGGAAAATGGGGAAGTGAAAACGGCCGTCACCCCACCCGCCCCCGAAACAACACTAGAACCGGCAAAAACGGCCGTGCCCGAAACCAGACCCGCCCCCCCCAGCCAACCCTACACCGGCCGCATCAGCCCCGTCGTCAGCCGCATCGCCGCCGAACACGAGGTGGATTTGAACCAGATTGAGGGCACGGGGTTGGACGGCCGTATCACCAAAAAAGACATCCTGGCCTACATCGAAACCCGCACCACACCCCCCACCACCAAGCCGCCCTCGGCGCCCGAACCCCAACCTGCGCCACCTTCTCACCCAGTCCCTCACTCCCCCAATCTCCCAATCTCCCAATCTCCCAATCTCCCAGTCTCTCAGTCTCCCATATCCGGTGAACTCCTCCCCTTAACGACAATGCGCCGCAGCATCGCCGAACACATGGTGCGCAGCAAACAAACCAGCCCGCACGTCACCACCATTTTCGAGTTCGACTTCACCAGTGTAGACAAACACCGCTGCGCCCACAAAGAGCAGTTCACCCGCGATGGCGCCAATCTGACCTTCACCGCCTACATCGTCGCCGCCACTGTCGCTGCCCTGAAAAAACACCCCCTGGTCAATAGCACCTGGACGGACGAGGGCATTGAACTGAAGCCGGAAATCAACATCGGCATGGCGACGGCGATTGAGGACGGCCTGATTGTGCCCGTCATCAAAAACGCCGACTCGCTGAACCTGCTGGGCATTGCCCGCGCCGTCAATGACCTGGCCCATCGCGCCCGTAACAAACAGCTTAAACCGGCGGACGTGCAGGGCGGCACCTTTTCCATCACCAATCATGGCGTCAGCGGCAGCCTCTTTGCCACGCCGATCATCAACCAGCCACAGTGCGGCATTTTGGGTGTGGGCATGATTGAAAAGCGCGTCAAAGTGATTGATGACGCCATCGCCATCCGCACGATGGCTTACGTGGGTCTCACCTTCGACCACCGCATCCTGGATGGCGCTTCGGCGGATAATTTTGTGGCGGCCATCAAAGGAGAGATTGAAAACTGGCGGTGATGTCGTAGGGGAGTCACAACGGACACCATCTGCCTGTGCTTCGTGGGGCAGATAAATCTGCATCTACAGAGAGCGAAGGCGGCCTGCACCGATCAACCACAGTTGATGGAGGCCGCCTTTGCCTGCTATTACCACGATTTTAATCGCCAGGGAAAAAACACCGGGTCAACGATTTATCAACAGTGGATCAACGCTCATCGTGTAAACTGACATCATTCCCACCAAATGGAGGTCAGTATGAAAAAAGCAATAGTGGTCGTTTTATGTTTTGGGCTATTGGTCTGGTCATTGGTGATGTGGCAGTGGGTGATGCCGGTTACGGCCGTGCCCCTGATAACCGCTACCCCCTCCCACACACCTACCGCCACCCCCACCACGACCCCCGCATTCTGGGCAACAGTGCATATCACCACCTCAGACACCATTCTGCTCGTGGGCGATGTCATCTCTGTCACCACCGATCTGACGATAGCGCCTGGCTGTGTTTATCCCGTGCATAATTTGACGCTCACACAATTTGGCAATAATGCCCCCATCTTTGAACCAGAAAGTGTCATTATTGGCCCACCAGTGCCCATGCCACAGACAATCACCCTCACAGCTGTAACGAATGGTATTGTCCGCTTTAACGTTCTGCTCTATGGCGAACGATACTGTGGTGATTTCTGGAACTGGGTTTATCGCACTGGACAGTCAGAATATGTTTTCGTCGGACAAGCCACGCCTGGCAGCAATCTGCCTGACCTTACCGTCAGCGACATCACCTACAACCCCGGCACACCACAGTGCGGTTCACACCCGCCTGACCTCGGCGCGCGTGTCTGGCTGGCCAATCTGGGCAACATGGCTGCCGGGTCATTTGTGGTAGAAGTGAACAACATCTGGCGCCAAAGTGTAGATGGGTTAGCCGTCGGAGAACAAATATCGTTGGTGTTTGGCGGGGCATTGGGACCCGTCACGGCCGTGGCCGACGTCACCAACGTGATCGAGGAAAGCAACGAAATCAACAACACCCTCAGCGTCATGTTACCCATTCCTACACAACCGCCACCTTGCACCCCCACCCCCACGCCGATATACAATCTGCCCGACCTGATCATCAGCAACATCACCTACAACGGTGGCACGCCGCAGTGTGGCACGCACCCACCTGACCTGGGGGCGCGGGTGTGGGTGCAAAATGTGGGCGCTGCTGCCGCCGGGGCATTTGTAATTGAGGTGAACGGCAGCCAGCAGCAAACCGTGCCGGGATTGGCTGTCGGGGAAGAGGTGTCGCTGGTGTTTGGTGGGGTATTGGGACAGGTCACGGCCGTTGCCGATGCCACCAACCAGATTACGGAAAGCAACGAGAGCAACAACAGTTTCAGCACCATCCTGCCCATCCCCACCCAACCGCCGCCCTGCACGCCCACCCCCACACCGGTTTCTCAACAATTCTTGCCTGTTACCATCAAATAGAGATGAGCCTATGGAGCGCAGGGTGGTTATTCTACAGGTGAGGTTGATAACTTCTCACGCAGCCGGTGATAGGCGGGGCGAGGTGAACCGTCCGGCCGCGCCGCTTCGGCCGCTTCCGGGTGCAGGCCAAAACCATAAGCATGGACACCCAGCACATCAAAACAGTCGGCCGCGCCGGCCGTCAGCATCGCCCGCAGAAAGTCGCGGTCATCACGGGCGCGGGGCGAGTTTTCATTGGTGGGGGCCAGACCGGCCGTAATTACCAGCGCATCCGGGTCTTGCGCTTTTATGCGGCGGTAAGCCACCCCCAACACGCCAACATAATCGGCAGGGTCGGCCACCTGCCCGTCATAACGCTGCCAATGGCTTTCCAGGTCGCCGCCAGAACGGCTCCATTCAGCGGCCAGATTAGGTTCGTTCCAGACAACATAACCGGCAATGTACCCGCGATACCGCTGGCTCACGGCCGTGACAAAATCAGCATACGCCGCCAGATCAAAGGGGAAGTCCCCCTGCCGCCGCGCCCACTCTGGTGGCATATCCAGCTGCACCACCAGATGTAAGCCGGCCGCCTGCGCCATCCGCACCATATAGTCGCTGGCTTCCCAGGCGTAGAGGCCGGGGGTGGGGTTCAAATCGCGCCAGGGGAACACCTGCACGGCCGTGTCAAAACCGATAGTCGCCGCATGAACGGCCGTCACGTCGTCGAGAAAAATGGTGTGGACGGCATAACGCATGGGGCGCGTCTGCGGCCAATGGGCGGTCTGCCCGGCGCTTTCGGCCAGAGGAGAGAAGAAGGGGGGGTGATGGGTGGCGGCGGTAGCCAGGGCGCTGGCAGCCAGGGCGCTGGCAGGGCGGCCAAAACGATCACAACCGGGAAGGGCAGCAATGGACAACGGCCGTGCCCTCCGTTCGCCACCAGGCCAGAGCAGCAGCAGGCCACAAAATAACAACAGCCACCGACCGTAGCGCATCTTACGGTGTCACCGTTGGTTGCGGTGGTGGAATCGGGACATCAGGGGTGGACGCAATCAGAAACGGCCATTGCGGATCACTGACATCCACAAGTGACAAACCGTCCCAGGTCGCCAGATATACCCGCTCGCTATCATTGGCCCACATCATATCTACCGGCGGCGACCCCCACGCCATCTGCCCTACCTCTAAAGGGCGCTCCGGCTGGCTGACATCATAGACCCGGATATGGGCATCGCTGGCTAAAACGGCAATGTTCTCTTTAACCACTATCCGCGCATGGTAATAACCATCCGTCGTGGCCACATAGGCAACCTCCTGGGGTATGGTGAGATCGGTAATATCCACTACCCACAAGCCACGGCCGGCCACCAGGGCATACTGACGCCCGGCCGTCTTCAGCAAAGCGACATCATATCCGGGGCGTAGTTCGGAAATGAATGAACTCAGGGACACCGGCGTTTGTTGCTCCCCACTCACATCGGCCAGCCACAACCCGCCCTGGCAGGCGCCGCTGCGAAAACTGCATCCACCCCAGACACCAAACAACAGATTTTCATCCACTTCCAACGCGGCCGATCCCTGGGGCAGCCGGGACATTTCCTGGGGGCGCTGGGGGGTGTCCCACTGAACGGTGTACAAATGCTCCCAATCGCTGGTGAAAATAACATCACCATGTACGGCCACATCTTCGGCCAGATTGTGGGTGGTAAAGTACCCTTCAATGCGCGGTTCGTTGGGGCGGCTCACATTCACCAACTGCACCCCGCCGTCGGGCGGCCCCGTGTTGCTGTCCCAACTTTCTTCCGAAGGCCAGTGTACCACGTAGACCCTGTGCCCATCGGTCACAATGCGGCGCACCCGCCCTGGTGTTTCCCAGGTAGTGATGAGGCGCAACTCATCCGGGCGGGAAACGTCGTAAACCTGCACCTGCCGGTCTTGCCCAATGTAGACGGTGTGACCGCGCCCAAACCCACGGCTGAAAAGTTCCGGAGCGGGTTGAGGGCGGCAAGCCGCCAGCAGCCAGGCGGTCGCCACACACGTCAGAAAAACCCAAATTCTGGTCATCGGCCATTCTCCTGATTGGTCTATCACCTTGTGTGCATTTGTATGCCGGAAAGTTGCAACGGCCGTATCCCCTGCATACAATCGCCCCATGGCCGATGAAGACGAATTTCAGAACCGACTGCGGCAATTAGGCGTGGTCAAAGGGGCGCGGCAGTTGAAGCCCGCGCCACCCGTTGATCCCGCGCTGCGGGAATCGCTACGGCCGTCTCCCCATTCCCACATCCCCCCCCAACCGCTCCTCACCCTGCTGCCCGGCGCGGAGATGGTGGACACGGCCGTCGGCCAGACCCTCATCGTAGACAAAGTGTACCCGCTGCCCTACCGGCACGGCCGTCATGCCCTGGCCGACCTGCTGCACCACCAACCTGCCAGCCTGACGCCGCTGACGCGCGACGGCCGTTTTCAGGAACTCGATTTCCGTGACTTCCTCTTTCTGGACACGGAAACGACCGGATTGGCCGGGGCATCCACCATCGCCTTCATGGTCGGCGTGGCCTACTTTGAAGCGGACGCGCTGGTGACACGCCAATACTTCGTGCCCGACTTTGGCGACGAAGCGGCCATGCTCACCCTGTTGGATGAACTGCTGGTGGGCAAGGCGGGGCTGATTACGTTCAACGGCCGTACCTTCGACGTCCCCCTGCTGGACACCCGCCACCTGATGAACCGCCAGCCCAGCCCGCTGCCGCACATGCCCCACCTGGATTTGCTGCCGCCCGCCCGCCGCCTCTGGCGCGCCCGGCTCGGCTCCGTCGCCCTCAGCGCGTTGGAGTCGCCGCTGCTGGGCGTGCGCCGCACCCAGGAGGATGTACCCGGCTGGCTCATCCCCGGCCTGTACCATGACTATTTACGCAGCGGCGACGGCCGTGAACTGGTGCGCGTCTTTTACCACAACCAGATTGACCTGCTTTCCATGGTTACACTGGCGGCGCGGGTGGCGCAGCAGTTCAGCCAGCCGCAGGCCGATGATGACGCCGTGGACCTCTTTAGCCTGGGGCGCTGGCAGGCCAGCCTGGGGCAAACAGACGTGGCCGAACAATGTCTGCGCTGGGCGGCGCAAGGAGATTTGCCGCTCGACCTGTATCACCAAAATTTGTTTGAACTGGGGTGGTTGTTGAAGCGGCACGGCCGTCAGGCCGAAGCCGTCCCCCTCTGGCAGCAAATCGCCGCCACCAGTTTTGATGACGTGTCCGCCCACATCGAACTGGCCAAGTATTACGAATGGCACGAGAAAGACCCGGCGCAGGCCATCTACTGGACGGAACAGGCCCTCCGGCTGGCGCAAAGCTGGCCGCCCACCCAGGCGGCGCTGGTGCGCCCGGAATTGGAGCATCGTCTGGCGCGGCTGAAGAGTAAATGATCCGCAAAGGGGGCAGCACATTTCCAACCTGAAACGTAGGTTGACACGTTTGGAGGCTTAAACCATAATCTTGCTACGTTCTCTTAACGCAAACACCGTTGCCTGTCCATAAAATTGTCTGTGTGTTTTATTAGGAGCTAATCTCATGCACAAACGAGTGTGGTGGTTATTGAATGTCACTATCATCGCCGGTACAGTCATATTCCTGTTGTTTCATTTTACCGGCATCCCCCAGTCAAACGCTTTATTCCCCAATGGCAATTTACCCGGATCGGCGCTGGCGTAGCCAGCGCCAATCACGCATCTGGCCTTTGTGATGATTTCCACAAACGAATCAGGGGAGAATATTGCCATTACAAATACCCAACCCGCTTCTCTGATTGTCTATCCTGTTGGGCCAGCTGGTCCGCGGGCCGAACCACAAACCTTGTTCAGTTACCCCGTTTCGTCCGATTGTGACATTGACTACCTCTTTCCCTCGCCCAATATGGCCCATCTCATTTTGGAATTTAACTGTCACGCCAACGCTTTTATCCTCCTTTATGATCTCACCAGGCTGGCTGCACCCACCCTGGCTCTGGATCGCGGCTACTTTTTGAACTGGTCGCCGGATGGGAACTGGTTCCTCTTCCGCCACATTGATACCAACCAGATCACCCTCATTACTGCCGATGGCGCCACCCAGGTTATGCTGGAAAAGCTGCCTTTTGGCACTTACAACGCTACCTTTACGCTGGATGGCAAACAGATTATCTATGCTGCCAGCAAGGGCTTGGGCTTTGGCAGCGAAATGGGCAGTTTAGACTTGGCCGAGAACAGCCTGGTAATACAAAAGCAGTTCACTGACCAGATTGCGGCTTTTCCGACTTGGTCGCCAGATGGGAACCAACTAGCTTACGTGTTACTGGCCGACAATAACATCCCCTACACCATTGGCGAATTATGGCTAGACGCCGAGAGTGAGGGGAAGGATGTGTTGCTGGCGGAAGTGGATACCGGACGTGGGTATCCGCCTGTCTGGTCGCCGGATGGCAAGAGCCTTGTCTATGTGCAGCGGGAAAATCCTCTTTCTTTACAGGCTGATTATCTGGCAAACGCCCTGCACAGCAATCTTTATCAGGTTGACGCCGCCGGCTACGAAATCACAGCGCTCACATCATTTACCAACACCCTGGTTTACGACGCTGCCTGGCAACCGGACGGCAGCCAACTGGCCTTTACGGCCGGCGATGCTATCTGGCTGGTGGAGCCAGGACAGCCGCCCATTCGCCTGACGGAAACTGGCATCGCCCGCCACCCGGCCTGGCTGACTTTACCCGAATCCAACCCATAATTCAGGAGAAAAGCGAATGAAGACGATGCTGCTATGTCTCACCGTCGGGTTTATTTTGGCTATGTTGGGCTGCGTAGCAGAGCAAACGGCCGTTCAGGTGACGGCAACCCGCGTCGTTGTTACCGTTCCACCGCAGACATCCACGCCCTCACCGGCCACGGAAACGCCCCAACCGCCCACTTTCACCGCTGTTTCTGCTACTCTGGAACCCAGTCAGGTGCCAACTTTGCCACCAGCCACGCTCACCATTGACCCAACCTCCACACCATTACCGGATCCTACTCTTGAACCATTTACTCAGGGAAGCATCCTTATCCTCTGGAATGAAGCAACACCCCCAGCTGCAGATGGGCCAACTGAATTTGAGCCTACAGTCAACCTGTATCTGGCTCAACCTGGTTCTGTGCCAGAGGAATGGCAGGTACAACCTCTATTAACAGGTCTACGAGCACTTACCCCGGCTTATCTTTCTCCAGATCAAACAAAACTGGCTTTCCTGAATAACGACCTGGAAGCATCAAGAGCGTGTATGTGTGATTTTTATAAGATACAGGTGTACAACCTTGTTGATGGATCGCTCGTGCAGATTGATAACGCTGAGTATCTGGACACTTTAAGCTGGTTAGCAGACAGCCAATCCATTGTTTTCCCTCAAGAAAAAGATGTTTTTGTTGACAGGTTAGATGGAGTACCGTCCCAACCACTAACAAGTAATTCTGATCCCTCATCTGATTGGTTTGAGGGACAGATTGGACAATTGGCAGGCTCACCTGACGGCCGTTTCCAGGCATTAAACGTTTACCCTGACGGACTGGCGATTTTTAAGATGGACAGTGGAGAAACCTTTCAGGTTACAGATGGATTGGGCAGAGACCACCTGACTCTCAAATGGTCACCCAACAGCCAATGGCTGGCGTTTACGCCGGACTTTAACCAGGGGCTTTTCGTGGTAAATGCCCATACACTTCAAATCATGGATTTAGCCACAGAATCAACACCGCACTTTTATTTTCCTGCCTGGGCGCCAGATAGTAAACATTTAGTTTTTAGTCAGCAAAATACACTTTTTCTCTGGGATAGCGAAACACACCTAACGAGCGAACTGACTAAGAGTGACTATGTGAGCGAACCATCCTGGTCGCCTGATGGCTCTCGTATTGCGGCCGGTTTTATACATGGTGAACAAAATGGGATCATGGTCATTGATCCTGGTAGCGGGCAAAGACAAGATTTCCCTCTGGAGATATTCACCAATTCGGTCATCTGGTCTCCTGATGGGCAATGGCTCTTATTTCCATTGGTTCAAAGTGACAAATCAGGTTTATATATAATGGGTGTTGAGGAAGGTGTGCCTCATTTGATCCTGGACACAAGCGGAAAATTGCACATCCCTACATATATTACCTGGTTATCCAATGCCGTAGGCCCGAAAATAGGAGATAAACCATGAAATATATTCCTCTTTTTTTCATTATAGGGCTGATGATAACCTTGTTGGGTTGCGTACCATCGCAAACGGCCGTGCCGGTAACGACCACTCGCGCCGTAATTGCCTCTCCGGCAGAAACGCCTGCGCCCTCACCAACCCCAGCCACGGAAATGCCTTTGCCAACCACCTTCACCGCTGCTTCTGCTACTCTGGAACCCAGCCAGACGCCAATTTTAACTACGGATGTTCCTGATGTTGAACCACCGTCCACGCAAATACCAGAAACTGCTTTTGAACCATTTACCCAGGGAAGCATTCTTTTTCTCTGGAATGAGAACCCACCGCCCCCACCGGAGGAGGCTCCTGGCCCCTATACATTAGAACCAACCGTTAGCCTGCTGTTAGCACAACCTGGTTCCACACCCGAAGAATGGCAAATAATGCCGATCTTAACAGAGTTGCGAGCCTATCCACCAGCTTATCCTTCTCCAGACGAGACTCAAATAGTTCTTCTTCTTCTGGAAGATTCAGAAAAACATGTCAATGGCGTATATCGGCTTCACGTTTATTCATTCGCTGATGGTTCTTTGAAGAGAGTAGAAAATCAGGAAAACCCTTATGACCTAAGTTGGTTGCCTGATAGTGAATCATTTACCTATTCACAATTCACAAACATAGCCTTAACTAATCTGACAGATTTACAGGTTGGTTTCTTAACAAGTAATCCTACTGAGCCTGTAGAAAACGTTCCATTTAATACGATTAGCCAACCTATTGGATCGCCGAACGGGCAGTTACTGGCGATGATAATAACGTCAGGGATGGGATTAGGCGATTCAAGGTGGATGCCAGGGCAAAAACACCTCGCTTTCTTTGATATAACTCAGGGCAAAACAATCACTGTGACTGAAGTGCCTGGGGATAGCTTCCTAACTCTCAAATGGTCTCCCAATAGCGAATGGTTAGCCTTTACCCATGATTTTGGCCACGGTCTTTTTGCGGTCAATGTTAACGACCTTGAAGTTTCTAAGTTATCCACCGAACCCACTTCGATTTATTATCCATCCTGGTCGCCAGACGGCCGTTGGCTCGCCTTTACTCAAAGCTCCAGGCTATCCTTATGGGATAGTGAAACAGAAACAACTCAGGAATTAACCAGTGCTTATTATGTGGGCGAGCCTGCCTGGTCGCCAGATGGGGCTAACATTGCTGCTGGCTTTGTGGAAGAAGATAGGCAAGGAATCTTCATTCTTGATCCCGTCACTGGAAACCGTCAAGAATTAGTTTTTGGAATGATACCCGCTAAAGTTCATTGGTCGCCAGATGGGCAATGGCTTCTCTTTCATGCCGGGCAAACTGATCAGTCCGGGCTTTATATTATCAACAGAAATGATGGCCTACCTCACCTAGTTGTAGACACAAGTGAAAAACCAGGGTCGCTCGAATATTTTACCTGGTTATCTGAATAGTCAGCCTTCTGGAAGGTATAACAGTTTCAGCCTTACCTAATCTATATTATATGGAGGTGATATATGAGCAAGAATCAAATGATTATTACCATCTCAAACTGTCTAGCCTGCATTATTGTAATGGTTAGCGTAATTTTGGTGACAAATAAAAACAGTGTCCAGGCATACCAACCACCAGCGCCATTTCTAGGACCGATTTATTATGGTGAAAAAATAATATTGAAAGTATTTGATCACAGATATCCGTTATTTGGCGAAGATTTTTTCGACTCAACCATGCACTACGATGGCTCTGAAAGCAATGATGATTCTGGATATTATGGCTATGACCAACACTTGGGAGTTGATTATAACCTAAAATACGAACCCGTATTAGCTGCTGCTAATGGTACAGTTGCTCTAGCAGGTTGGTCCGTACCAAGCGACCACCGCAAATTATATGGCCTACATGCCCAGATCATTCATAATGCTAACCTCAATTACCGCGTATGGTATGGCCATCTGAGCGTTTTAACAGTTAAAACCGGTGATGCAGTTTACGTAGACCCGGCAAACCGTATTGGCATCATCGGCATAAGCGGCAATACCGGCAGTGTTCTTGGAGATTGTCCACCCGTTTACGAAAACCCTATATGCGGCGCTCATTTGCATATTGAAGTTCGTATTAACGGGAAACCGGTGAATCCTTACGGCTGGATTGGCACCTTTCCAGACCCCTGGTCTGTTTATGTACAACCCACAGTCACCACAATGCCTGGAACACCTACCCCTACACCTGGGACACCCACGCCTGCGGGGGCGACCAGTTACGATCTCTGGCTTCAGTATCCCGCCAGGGTGGCTAACCCCGCCCAATATCCCGATGGCCATACCATCATTGAACCGACCGCACCGGTAGCTATACGCCTCATTGATGACAGCGACAGTGAATACAGCACCCTCCCCAGCGGCTGCATGGCGGAAAGTAATGATGGCGGTATCAATGGCAGTTTCGATTACACCATCACGACAGATACTATTGGTGGTGGTTTTGGCAGCGCGTGTTATGCAAAATGGCAAATTACGCCAAATGGCTATACAACTCCTGGTCATTATGATGTTTACGTTCATATTCCGGGCACTCTTTATCCGAGTACACTGAGCGCAGAATACCAAATTTACCACAACGGACAAACCCACACCGCTATTGTGGTGCAGGCTGCTTATCCTAACAGTGACCATCCCGATCATTGGGTCTATATTGGGCGGCATTTCTTTAATATGGGTGGATCCGGTAGTGAATATATCCTGATGCGTAATATAACCATTGCCGATGATTCCTCTCATTTGATTGCGGCCGACGCCGTCCAGTTTGCGCGTGTTGGCGGCCCGGCCGTCACTCCTACCCCAACTTCCCCGGCCACCGTCACGCCAAGCCCAACGCCCCAAATGACCATCCCCGTCACTCAAAACAGCGATGATGCTGGCTATAACGCTGCTCTTCACCCTGGTGTTAATCCTACTCCCTGTTCCACCACAGAGAGCCGCTATAGCACTACATGGAACGAAGTGTATCTGGGTCACTGCCCTGATGGAGCAAATGTTGTTAGTGGTTTCCGATTTACAAACGTAGCAATTCCACCTGGAGCAGTCATTACAAAAGCGCAAATTGAATTTACAGTGGATGGCCCCTATTCTCAAACTGTTAATATTCAGTTTCGAGGGGAGTTGTCGGCTAACACCAGTACCTTTGATAACTACATCCGACCAGACAATCGCCCTTTGACTCAAGCGACCGTGCTATGGAATGTCCCGGCCGCAGATAATTGGGTTGTGCATCAAAAAAGATACAGTCCTAATCTGAAAAACATTATCCAGGAAATTGTTAATCAGTCGGCCTGGCAAAGTGGTAATGCGCTGACAATTATCGTTCAGCCGCAGCCAGGAATTCCACCAAATAACCATCGCCGGGTGTTTGCAATTGAGCAGGAAGGGATCGTTAAGGCAGCCAAACTGCAAATCTGGTATACCACGCCCGCCAATACCGGGTTCAAAAGCCCCTCGGCCAATTTTGCTGAGAGTACCGGTGATGGGAACGGCTTTGAAGTGAATGCTACCCTGGCTTATATGGATGGCGGTGGGTATGCCGTTGATAATAATAGTGGCACATCTACGGCCGCATCCTGCACAGATATCACCAAAGATCGTCACCGATACTACAACTTTAGCAGCTTTTCCATTCCATCAGGCGCGACCATCACCGGCATTGAAGTCCTTTTAGACTCAAAAGTAGATGATACTTCTGGCTCGCCTTATATGTGCGTCCTGTTGTCACGGGATGGTGGCTCAACCTGGACAGCGCCTAAAGAAACGCCTTTTTTGGTTACCACAGAACAGAGCTACATTTTAGGCGGGCCTACCGATAAGTGGGGTACCCTCTGGATTCCCGGCAGCTTTTCTTCTGCGAATTTTCGTGTGCGGATTGTGAACGTTGCCAGTTCAACGATGCGGGACTTTTCGCTAGACTGGGTGGCAGTAAATGTTTATTACTTCCCTTAACGCTGGTTCTCTGCTCAAGTGGATGGTGGTGTGGGGGAGCCTGCTATGGTGGCTGGTGGGGTGTGGGGGTGGTACGGCCGTACCCGTTGACGCCGCTCCCCTTTCCACACCTGTATGGACGGCTACAGCCGTGCCTACACCCCGGTTCACGGCCGTGCCCCCGGCCACATTAACGCCCCGCCCAACCAGCAGCGCCACACCCATCATCCCCACGGCGACGCCGACGGTTACACCTACCCCGTCACCCACGCCGCGCATCCAGCCCACCTTTCCACTGACGATCACGGCCCCTTATCTGGACGCGCCGCCCGCCGCCGTGCCTTGTGATGGCGAGGGGGTATTCTTTCGCAGCCGCTTCCCCAGCCGAATCGCCGGCCCCTGGCGTAGCTACCACGTCTACCTGCCACCCTGTTATGGGCAAGACGGCCGTACCTACCCCGTCCTCTACCTGCTGCCCGGCTCCATTCAAGAGGACGACCAGTGGCTCAACCTGGGGCTGGCCTGGCACACGGATGGGGGGATTCTGGACGGCCGTTATCCGCCCTTCATCGCCATCATGCCCGCCGCCAATCCGCTGGGCAACAACCTCTCCGGCGGCCCCCACAGCCTGGAAGCGGTCATGGTGGAGGAGTTGATCCCCTTTGTGGAAACCAACTACTGCGCCTGGGGCGATGCTGCCGGGCGCAGCCTGGGTGGTATTTCACGCGGCGGCTATTGGGCATTGATGGTAGCGTTTCGGCATGAGGGGTTGGTCACGGCCGTAGCGGGGCACAGCAGTTCTCTCCGCCTCAAAACCGACCCCGCCCCCTACAATCCCCTGGCCAACTACAACGACGCCGACCTGAGCCACCTGCGTATCTGGTTGGATTGGGGCGAGGAGGACTTCTTGCGGCGCGGGCAAGAGGAACTCGACCGGCTGCTGACCGAGGCGGGCATCCCCCACCAGACCACCATCAACCCTGGCGGTCACAATGAAGATTATTGGGCGGCTCATCTGGTGGAATATCTGGATTGGCACACGGCCGTGTGGCCCCCTGACCGCACGGCATACCCCCCTTGTGAGTGAATAGACCTGACAGGTGTTTTGACACCTGTCAGGTCTGTCACACAATACCCTATTGGCTGAGCGATTCGGCGATCTTCAGCACTTCGGCCAGCGGTAGCTGGTCTGCCTGCACCGCCAGCACATACCCATTCGCCGACCACAACAGCATGTTGACAGCCTGGCTGGAAACCAGCGACGATGCAAACGGCAGCGCCTCAATCCACACACCGGGCTGCCCCTTCACCACCACGTCAGTCATGGTGCGGCCACCCATCGGCACATCCTGAGTGCGTTCGTCAAAGTCGGTCGTCTGCACGGCCAGATAACCATCCGTTGGCGAAAGGTAGGTCACAAAAATGCCCATGCCGTGCCCCAGGCCGTAATCATCCACATATTCGGCGGCCACCAGTTCCACCTGGGTGAAACCGGCGGGCAGATAACCGGGCAGATAGGGCTGAAAACCAGCCTGGGCAATCGCCACTTCCAGCGGTGCGCCGGACAGAGAAGCGGGGGCAATCGGCGTCGCGGTCGCTTCCGCTAACGCCAACTGTTCTGGCGATGGGGGGGCAATCAGCACCGGCTCACCGGCCGGGCGCTCACTGAGCGTCATCACACCAATCTGGCGCAAGAGGTTTGCGGCCATTGCCCGCGCCCCTGGCGATGCAGCCAAAGCTACGGTCAACACCAGCAACACGGCGGCAAAAGTCAGCGCCAGTCGGCGGGAAAAGTAAGTCGTAGATACAGTCATCGGTTTAGAAATCCTCCGGTAAAGGTTCGCCTCGAATTCCGCTCGCGGCGGCTTACGAAAGCGGGTTAAAAAGTCATCGTTCATAGTTCAGCCTCCCATTCGCTGCGTAAGTTTTGCAGCGTTCGGTGGAGAATAACGCCGACATTGGATTCCGATAGCCCGGTGAGACCGGCGATGGTGCGGTTGGTGAGACCGGCGCCATACTTGAGAGCCACCAACTCTCGGTCACGGTCTGCAAGCCGGGACAGGAGGAGGGACAAACGGGTAAAGTCGGCCTGTTGTTGCGCCCACTCCTCCATATTTTCGTCATGGGTAAGATGGCTCACTTCATGCAGCGGGATTTCTGGCCGCGTTTTGCGGTAGTGGTCTGTAGCCACCCGCCGGGCAATGGTAAACAGCCAGGTGGAAAAAGCCGCCAGGTCACGCCGGTAGCGATCCCGATTGCGCCACGCCTTTTCAAACGTTTCGGCCGTCAGGTCTTCGGCCAGCGGCCCGTCGCCCACCCGGTAGCGGAAGAAGTTATACACACGCGGCAGTTCGGCGTGGTATAGTTCGGCGAAGTCCGCTTCGGTGGCGGCGGCCCGGAACCAGGGAATGGAGAGTGATTTAGCCATCATCAAAACATTATACGGAGCAGGCAAAAAAGTATTACATGTAGCGCGATTTTTCAAATCGCGTTACAGATCATTTTTATGGTAAAAGTCAAAATTTGCGGCAACACTAATCTGGAAGATGCGCTGCTGGCGGCCGAGGCGGGCACAGATTTTCTCGGTTTTATTTTTTACCCACCGGGCAAACGGAGCATTACCCCCGATGCAGCCCAAACGATCACCGCCCGGCTGCGGCAGTTAGCGAATTGTCCGGTGCTGGTGGGGGTGTTTGTGAACGAATCGCCAGAACGAATAGCCGAGATCATGGCTGAATGTCAGCTAGACCTGGCGCAGTTACACGGGGATGAACCGCCCTGGCTGGTGGGGGATGAGCGGTCGCCGCTTTACGGCCGTGCCTACAAAGCCCTGCGCCCCACTTCCCTTATCGAAGCCGAAACCGACGCCGAATGGTTCACCCGTCCCCCATTACCCAATTACCCAATTACCCAATTACCTTCCCTCCTCATTGACGCCTACCACCCCACCCTGCGCGGCGGCACCGGCCAGACGGCCGATTGGACAATCTGCGCCCACCTGGCCCGGCAGGTACCCGGCCTGATGCTGGCCGGCGGCCTGACGCCGGAGAATGTGGCCGAAGCGGTGCAGGTGGTACGGCCGTATGCCGTTGATGTCGCCAGTGGGGTAGAAACCGCGCCCGGCCAAAAAGACCCGGCGCTGGTGCGCGCCTTCGTCGCCAACGCCAAATCCGCCCCCTGATTAACACCTAGATCGCCCGCGTATAACAGGCAAGGTGGCATCATGGGTGAGTTTGAAATCATGTGTTACGAAGGGCAAATGATGGTGGTCGGCACCTTCTTCTGCCCCCCATCGCATCCCCGGTTTCAAGATACCGGGCCAATTGACGGCTATACGATTGTTTTTCCACGTACCAGCGTGACCATTACACATGATGGCCGCGCTCCCGTCGTCGCCGATCCCAATGTGGTCATGTTTTACAATCAGGGGCAGCTTTACCGGCGCGGCAAAATTTCCGAACAAGGAGATTTGTGTGACTGGCTTGGTTTTGGGCGAACGGCCGTCATTGAAGCCATTCGCACCCATGACCCCACTGTAGACGAACGCTGGCTCACTCCCTTCAATTTTATACACGGCCCGGCGGCCTCCGCCATTTACATGCAGCAGCGCCTGCTCATCCATTACCTTAACCGGACGCCCACACCCGACCCACTCCTGGTAGAAGAAGAAGCCCTGGCCATATTGCAGCAAGCGATTGCCCAGGCGTATGCCATACGGCCGTCCCGGTCGACCAAAGATAACCACACAACCCACCAGCACCGGGAACTCGTGCAGGCCGTCAAGGAACTGCTAGCCCAACATTTTGATCAATCGTTATCTCTAGCGCAAATTGCCACGGCCGTATACACCTCCCCCTATCACCTCAGCCGCGTCTTTCGCCAACAGACCGGCCTGACCATACACCATTACCTAAACCAACTTCGCCTGCGCGCTGCCCTAACGCAGGTGGCTGAAGCAGACACCAACCTCACTAACCTGGGTTTAAGGCTTGGATATGCCAGCCACAGCCATTTCACGCTGGCCTTTCGCCGCGCCTTTGGCGCTACCCCCTCACGCTTTCGCCAGACAACCACCTCCACCCACATCCGCGAAATGAGCAAGATTTTGATAGCGTAACGGCCGTCACCTGCCCTATCCTCCACTTATCTGACAACCGGATGCGGAATGGTTCGCGGGACTGCGAACGGCTGTGTCCAATTTAACCACATGAATGGAGGATACTATGTTCACACGACGCTCTAAAATTTCTCTTTTATTGGCTGTCTTTGTTTTGCTGCTGTTCGCGGCCGCGGCAGTGGCCAACAGCCCATTGTTTGGCCCCCACACCGTCATCATTCACCAGTTTGATGGCGAGCAGGTGGGAGATGGCTTTGGCTGGATTGGCGCAGATTTGGGTGACATTACTGGCGACGGCATCCATGATCTGCTCATTCCCGCTCCCTTCTTTGCCGATGAAAATGGATTCCCAATCGGCAAATTCTACGTGTACTCCGGCAGCGATGGCGCACTGCTGTACAGCGAGACCGGGCAAGGCTACCTGGGTTACATCGCCGCCACTGCCGGCGATGTGAATGCCGATGGGGTAGCCGACTACATCGTCAGTGCGCCCATCGGCCGTTACGTGAATGTGTATTCGGGAATGGACCACACCATCCTGCTCACCTTTTCCACCGGCCCTGGGGAGTTTTTTGGGGCCAGCGTGACCGGGGCGGGGGATGTGAATGGAGACGGCCGTGCCGACCTCCTGGTTGGCGCGCAAAATGCCAGTTACAGCTACACTCGCGCCGGTCGCGTTTATCTCTATTCTGGCGCTGACGGTGCGCTGCTGTGGACGGCCGATGGGCCGGGTGAACTGGCGCTCTTGGGCAGTGGCGCCGGCCTGGTGGGGGATGTAAACGGCGATGGTGTGCCCGATTCGGTGGTTGGCGCGATGGGCGCAGCCCAGGCGTTTGTCCTCTCTGGTGTGGATGGCAGCGTTATTCACACACTGGCCCCGCCGCAGCCAGCAAACGCGGCCGTGTTTGGGCAATTTTTCGCCTCCGGCGCCGGCGACCATAATGCCGACGGTATTCCCGATGTGTTTGTGGCCGATTATGCCGCTACCGTCAACGGTGTGCCCGGTACGGGCAATGCTTTTGTCTTTTCGGGGGCGAATGGCGCGATTTTAGAGGCGATGAACGGCCGTGAGCCGGGCGGTGGTTTTGGGCCGGGGCGGGCTTTTGATGATATAGATGGGGATGGCTACGGCGATCTGGTCATTGGCTCCTGGACATCTAGCCAGCGCGCGCCATCTGCGGGTAAGGTGGAGGTCTTTAGTGGGCGTGGCTCGCGCCGGGCGGTGCTGGTGCAAAAGATCATTGGCAGCATTGCCGGTGATAGTCTGGGCGTGGACGCACTGCCGGTAGGGGATTTGAACGGGGATGGGTTAGTAGATTTTATGGCTACGGCCGTTGGCAATAACTTCAACGGCACCGACGTCGGCCATGTCTACGTTGTGGCCGGTGATCCCTTCCCACCAGGGCGGTAAATGGTGACCGGTGGCTGGCGCTGCGACCAGCCACCGGCTTTACATTTTCTCTTTGCGCAGGGCCACCAGGAACGCGCCGCCGAGGGCGAGCAGGCCGACCACAAACACGGCCGTGCCCCACAACCAGGGGCGGGCCAGAGAAGTAGACTGTTCTTGCATGGCGCGGGGGGTGGGTACGGCCGTAATGATGCTGGCGGCGCGGATGTTGGCGGCTACGGCCGTGCCCTCGGCCAACGGAAAGGAAATTGAAGTGGGCGTCGGGGTGATG
Source organism: Chloroflexota bacterium (assembly GCA_014584575.1). Lineage (GTDB taxonomy): Bacteria > Chloroflexota > Anaerolineae > Promineifilales > Promineifilaceae > CAADGU01. Next base: position 57,650 of record JACTMP010000070.1, on the reverse strand, counting down.
GTTGCGGTGGGTGTGGGTGGTGTGGCTGTGGAGGTGGGCAGCGGCGTGGGGGTGGGTGTGTCAAACGGCCGTATGCGCAGTTCGTCCCCCGGTTTGATGATGGCATTGGCCTCCATATCATTGAATTCCAACAGTTGTTCCAACGTCAGCCCATAGGACAGAGCAATTTCCCATGGCGTCTGCCCGGCGCGCACGATGTGGTTAATGATCGGCGTGGGCGTGGGCGGCGGCAGTTCCCCCGCCGCCAGCCGTATCTTCACCTCTTGCCCCGGCTGCAACACCGACTCCTCCGTCAGATTGTTGTACCACATCACGTCACCGATACGCACCTGGTACAAGGTGGCAATCGTCCACAGCGATTCCCCCTCCCGTACTTTGTGCGTGGTAGGCGGCGTGGGTGTGGGCGGAATGGGCGCCCCCTCCGGCAGCCGGATGATGATTTCGTCGCCGGTATGCACAAAGGAATCGGCTTGCAAATGATTATAAAGGAGCAAATCGGACAGGGGCACATCATAATGCGCCGCCAGCGACCAGAGCGCCTGCCCTTCCTGCACCACATGAATGATGGAGCCATCTTCGCCTGGCTCGGCCAGGGTAATGGGGGTGATAAACAGGGCGCCGGGGTAATTGTTGTTGGCAATGGCCGCCGGTTGGATGGGCGCATTACCTGGTTGCCCGACTACCAGAACAAAATAGTTAATATCCCCGGCTCTGGCGAAGCCGGTACCGGCTTCACTGTAGCGGGTGGTAATGAGGGTGTTGTAATGGGTGGGGCTGTTCACCCACCAGGTGAGGCCGCGCGGCGCAGTCAGGTTGGTGCCGCCAACGATGTTTTCCGTAACCTGCCCGCTGTAACCGGCATTGTTAGCCCGGCCTTGCGGCCAGGAGCCGCCATACCCCATGTGGCTGCTAAAGACGCCAAATTCGGCCATGTAGTTAGCCTGGTTTTGCGCGGCCGAGGCCAGCGCCGCATTATAAGTGAAGGCGGGCAAGCCATTATTCAGGCGAAACTGGTTCACCTGCTGCAAAATGGCATCCGCCGACTGCGCTTTAGTGGTCTGAGTGGTGGCTCCCGCCAACAAGATCAGGCACACAACAAGTACGCCAAGTGTACGTTTTGTCATGGAGGGGAACTATAACAGGCACGGCCGTAGCCAACAAACACGCCCCCTCATATTTCACCAACTGCTAAATAAGGGGTCGTGATGGGTAATGCGTGACGAGTGACGAGGGAAGTCTCCCGCATCACGCATCACGTATCATACGCTTCCCACTTTTCAACAGCTTGCTGAATCAAGGCTCGCAGATTTTTATCGGGCACGGCCGTGACATCGGGATAGGAAACGCCATCCACCCAAATTTCCAGGCTGCCATCGGCCGCCGTGCCCAAATCCACCTGCACTTCGGCCAAGGAGGGTTCATCCTGCATCAGGCTGTACAAAATGTCCTCTACCTGCTCGGCAAAGGGAGCGGCCACCTGTTCGCCTTCGTCGTAGTCGTAAAGGGTGATGCCTTCACCATCCGCTTTGGTGGCGGCGACGGTTTCTGGCGGGGGCATACTACGCAGCCATTCCGGTTTCTCGTCGGGGGACGACGGCCGTGTCAGATTCACATTCTTCGCCTGCCGCTGCATCAGCCAATAAATGGCCACTATCAACAGCGCCACGCCAATCAGTAATAGCCAGATGATTGCGGGAAAGTCCATTGGGTGTCCTCCTGATCAGGGTTCATCCGAAAACAAAAGTCAGAAGTTAATTCTGGACAAACCGGTAACAAACTCAGTCATCAATCAATTGCGGCGATTATAAACCGGTTTAGCAAAACATAAAAGCGGGAAGGAAACCAGGTTTCCTTCCCGCCCTACTCTCAGAGGCAGCTACCCCTGAGGCATACAACTACCGTTGTCAGTAGGCCGAAATGGGAGGAGTGGGCGTCCTCAGATGCCCACCGGTTCGCATCCTCAGATGCGAACTCCGCTTCGATCTACCTGCTGATTGTGGTTAAGGTACAATGATAATGCGCCCTTCGATGACCGGCGTTACCGGTGAATAGGTCTGGAAGTATTCGGCTAACGCCTCGTCCAGCGCCGGACCAAAGTCATACGGATTTACCGCATAATCCCGGAACACCGTGTAGTTGTCACCGCCGCGACGCATAAAGTCGTTGGTCACTACTTTGTACATCGCATTCAGATCCAACGGGTCCCAGCCTGACCCATTCCACACCTCCACATTAACAATACGCGACCCCACCGGCTGCGCCGGATCAATGGTATAACGCATTCCAGACACCTGGGCAAAACCACCATTGGCGCTGGGATACAGGCGAGCGCCATTCTCTAGCGCTTCTTTTACGTATTGGCCTTGCAGTTCAAAGGTGGCAATGGCGTTGCCAAACGGCAGCGTCTCCAGAACCTGCCCCATCGTCACCGTGCCGGAGATGATAGGAGCGCGTAAACCGCCACCATTCTGGAAGGCAATCTGGTATTGATCCTGGGGAGGAAGTAGCTCATTCACTTTCCACAACATAGAGTCAGCCACCAGGTTGCCCAATAAACATTCGCCCAAGCGGCAGATGAGCTGACCGCCCACGTTGATGGGCAAGTCCACCGTGGTTGTGCCCACTACCGTATTGCGCAAATCAGCCACACCGTCCCGGAACGGCTGCAACATGGCATCCAAAACAGGGTCTTTGGCTACATCGGTGCCCAGGTAAATGGGGTTGCCATTGTAGTAATGCACCAGGCCATCAGCGCCAAAGATTACATCCAGGTTACCCAGAAATGTGCCCCACTGGTAAGCCGTTGCCACTAATACCGGATCGCCATCAGGGTTCTGCACGACCGTTGGGTATTCACCGGCCGGAACCAATGGGCCAAACTGGGGGAAAGTGGGCGGGCTGAAGGTGATGGGGTCAGCCGGATAATAAAGGAAGCTGTGGCTGTGGCCGCCAATGATGATGTCTACACCGGTCACTTGCGCCGCCAGGTCCAAATCTTCCTCGTATCCCATGTGGGTGAGGGCAATAATTTTGTCCACACCCTGACCGATGAGGAGGTCGGCTGTCGTCTGCAAGGTTGTCAGCGGCGCGGTGAAGGTGATGTTTGCTCCTGGGCTGGAGATATTGGCAGTGTCGGGCGTAGTCAGACCAATGACACCAATATCATGGCCGCCTCGTTGCAGGATGACGTAAGGCAAGATTAAGCCTTGTAGATAGGGATCGGTGCTGGCATCCGTGTTGGCGCTCAGAACGGGGAAGTCTGCGCCAGAGATGAAGCTGGCGAACACTTCGGGGCCGTTGTCAAATTCGTGGTTGCCAACGGCCATGGCATCATAACCAATGTAGTTCATGGTCAACGTCAGCACATCGCCTTTGTACAAGTTGTAGAACAATGTGCCCTGGAACTGGTCGCCGGCATCCAAAAGCAACACGTTGTCGGTGTTGTCGCGGATGGCGTCCACGGCCGTAACAATTCGCGGCGCACCGGCAATACACAAACCGGCTGCTTGATCAGGCGGCGCGCACCAGGCGCCGTTGCGGTTATACTCGTCTACCCGTGCATGAACGTCATTGGTGTGCAGGATAGTGAGATCCAGGAGGTTCAGATTGGTGACGGTGATGGGTTCAAAGTATGCCTGTCCACCGTTAACATTGTGTGGATCACCGTTGTAATCCACGATCATCACACCCAGGGGTTGGCTGTAGTAATAGCCGGTCTCGCTGGCGATGTTTACTTCGATCACGGCCGTGTCATTGGCCGGCCCCGGATCGTTGCTGACAGTCCAGTCAAATGGGTAGTTTTCGTAGTCAAAGCTGCCCGCCGGTGTCATGCTCATGCCGCCCAGATCGAAGCCGTATAGTTGATAATCAAAGTTGGAATTGCCTGGCCCCAGGTCTTGCCAGGCGGCCGGCAAGTACCATTCCATGTAAGAAGCGTTGTAGTCGGTGTAGATCAGGTAGGGGCTGGCCAGATAAAGCAAGCCGGTAGACAGGTCTACCTGGAGCACGACCCAGGTATTGTCATTGCGCCCCACAGTGACAGCGCCGTAGTTCCAGTTGAAGTTAACGTAGTCCCACGTCCCGTCCCGGTCGGCGTCAATGTAGAGGTCAAACTCGGCAAAGAATGGCTGCGGCACATGCCAGGCGTCCCAGGCATTGATCCCCACTGCGATGATGTCGCCGTAAGTGCCACTTTCCCAGCCATAGTCCATGCCAAACAGGCGGATGTCACCGGGGCCATACAGCGTGGGGTCTGGCGTATCATTCCAGGCCAGGGCGGGATAAACCCACAGGCTGGAACTGACGGGGCCGCCATGGGTGAGGGTGAAGGTGGCCGTGTCATTGATCGGGTCGCTGATGACGTTATCGGCAACGATTTCTTCTAGCTCTGCATACGGCCGTGGCTGGAAGTAGAAGGGCACCACCAGGCTGTTGTCGTTGAGCACGGCCGTGCTGGAAGACGGCGACACGGTTGCTGCGGTCTCGCCTGTTTTGAACATCAATGGAAGATAGATAGTGTAAACCGGCTCTGGCGTCAGCATGACCCAACCGTAAAACTCTTCTACGCCAGTTGCGCCGTACAGGACAGGAATGGCCGTCATGTCAACAGTCAGGGTGACGGTGACGACGGCGCTGCCGCCAGCGGCAACGGTAATAGAAGCTGGCTCAATGGCCAGGTTTACGCCATCGGTCATTGAACCTTCCTGGAAGGCCCATTCGGTCAGGAACGTCGCTTCGCTGGCGCTTTCGTTGTAGACGGTAACATGGCTGACGTGCGTGACAAGATCGTTGCGCGAGGTGGGTACACCCCAACTCAGGCTGACCAGGTCGTCATTACCAACCGCATACACGCCGGTATCTACCGCACGATAAGCATTGATGCGGCCCGAACCGGCGCGGGGGATGGGGGTGTTGTCTAGCAACGGCACGGCCGTGTTCATCATCGCCGCTTTAATCGCTTCCGGCGCCCAATCCGGGTTGGCCTGTAACATCAAGGCAGCCACCCCGGCTACGTGAGGGGCAGCCATCGAGGTACCACCCAGGCTAACACCGCCGGTACCACTGCCCATACCGGCAGCAAAGATACTGCCACCGGGGGCCGTAATCTCCGGCTTCAACGCCGAATCATAGCCGCGTGGCCCACGCGAACTGAATGCGGCAATAATGTCTACGGCCGTTGGTTCGTCATAGGGAATGCTGCCCTGGTATTCGGCCGTCATCACAACTTCCACCGCGCCGGCCGCCAGCGCATCCTTCAGGGCGTCGCCAATCGGCAGCGGCAGGCTGTATGCCGGCACCACGCTGCTGCCAGCAATGTACAGGTCAAAGACATCGCTGTCGTCTACCATAAACACGCCAATGGCGCCCGCAGCCACCGCATTGGCCGCCCGCGTCACCGAGCCGGCGCAAGACGGGGTATTCCAATCCAGCAAGACGATGTTGCCAGAGATGATCTGCGTGTTTGTGGCGTTAAACGGATAACAGCCGGTACGCTGATCTTGCGCAGGATCGTCGCCTACTTCAGGGTACACCAATGTGCCGGTCACTGGCAGCATGGGCGAAGTCCAATCAAAATTGGCCGATTGCAGGGCTGGATGTACGCCGGCCAGGCTGGTGGGGGTAAGAACAGCAAAACCATCCTGGATCGAGTAGCCATCTTCGGAAGCAGCCACAGAAATGGCGCCATCAGCCGCTGCCGGTGAACCGGTTATATAGCTATTGTCGCCAGCATTACCGGCCGAAGCGACCACAATAATACCAGCAGCAGTGGCATTATCTGAACCGACGACACTGGGATTGGCTGGATCATTGGTGCCAAAGTTGGAACCAAGCGACATGTTAACAACCTGGGGCCAGCCAAAGAGCATGTAATGGTGTGTGGCCCATTCCAGCGCGTCCAGCACCAGCGCCGTCGAACCATCTTGCCCAAACACCTTGAGGGCAATCAGGTTGGCTTCAGGAGCAACACCAGAGCTAACATCGCCGGCGGCCATACCGGCGGCGATGGAGGCAACGTGGGTGCCGTGCCCGTTTTCATCCAACGGGTCAGGGTCGGGGAAGGGAATGGGTTGGGTGTTGGCGTCGTAGGTTGTCCCGGCGAAGTCATAGCCGCCAATCACTTTGGCGGTGGGGAAGGTGAATGGCTCAATAATGTCCGGGTTATTGCTGGCATAATCGTTCGGGTCACCGCTGCCGCCAAAAACAGCATGGGTGTAGTCAATGCCGGTATCTATGATGGCAATGGTGATGCCTTCACCATCATACCCTAAGTCGTCCCACACTTCGGGAACACCGATCAGGGGGACGCTTGCGGAGAGGTTGACCTCGTGAATGGGAGCGCGGTGGATGGCTTTAACGCCGGGAAGGGCGCGCAGTTCATTCAGCTTGCTCAGGGGAGTGTAGACCTGCAACCCGTTGTAGGCGGCGGTGTAGTTAGAGATGATGGTGACGCCCAGAGATTCTATTTGGGGGGTTACGGCCGTTTGTGCGTCTTGTAATGCTCGCTGGTAACTTTCCAGAGCTTGTGTGGTCACCTCCAGGTTTTGGGCTTGCTGTTGGGCGTAGTAGGCGGCCAATGGGGGGTCGGTGAACTCTATAATCATCAACGCCTCACCAGTGGCAAATTCCTCTAACGCCTGTGGTACATAACCCGCCATTTGCATAAATTCACTGGCCGGCAGCCCTTCGGCGAAGAGCGCCTGCATGTCGGCGGGAACTTCTTGCAGATAACCAGGTGGTTGTCTGTCTACTGTCGTCCCAGGCAGGGCTTGCACGGCCACGGCCTCAGCCCCCATTGCGGCCTGGGAAGATGCACTGATAAACAGGAACAGGGCGCCTGTAACCAGAGTAGTTACTAAAAACAGGATCAGGAACCGGTTTCGCATTTCTTTATCTCCTTAAATTGTTAATTTTTTTGCCAATCATTTACCCGGCCTTTCGGTGCACAATGGGCAACATCTTGCATATAGAAAAGCACAAACAAATGATCGGCTACATTATTTTCTCAACGTTTGTCAACGTGCCGTTCATCCACCAGTATCATCTATGAATAGGGTCGTTTTTGCGGGGAGTACCACATGGGTGAAACCCATTCTGCCACATGACTTGATGTTAGCTTTACAGGTTAAAAAGGCAAGCTGGCGGAATTTCCGACCTGCCCATCCTCTGTGCAACCGATAATAGTGATTTCGGCGACAGGTGCCCCGGATGGCATTTTGGTGAGGCAACTGTCTCTACCTCACCAACTATAGTTGGCTTATAGGTTACAACGATTCGGCTTTGGGGGCAAGTCAGGTCGTGGGTGTTTGCCTGGTGCTTGTTCGGTGCTTGCGCCCAGGTTGCCCTCATCCCTCCATTGCGTTACCATTCCCGCCGCATTCTTTTAAGATGGCAATCCGCGAAGGGCGCGAAGGAGGGGCAAGGCAGTTGGGGCCAATTAGATGGGAAACAGAAAAATAAACTTCCCCGCTGCCTCGCCTTTACACTCTGCGCCGTCGCACCTTTGTGTTGAATTTTCTTGAGGAAGAAGGAAGAGCCTTGTATGGAGTCTAAATTATCCCGTTGGTGTGATGGCCTGATCGAAGCGTGTTGGCTGGCGGCCATTATTACTGCCCCTCTGTTTTTCAATATCCATTCTGACCGGGTGTTTGAACCGGATAAATTGACATTGCTGCGTTCCATTGCCCTGGTTATGGTGTCAGCCTGGCTGGTGCGGTTTGTAGACCAGCGCGGTTGGCAGGCAAAACAGAGGCTCAGTTGGCGCGACACGCAGTCGGTATGGAAAGCCCCCTTTATTCTGCCGGTGGCGCTGTTGGCGCTGGTATATGTGATTTCCACCATCTTTTCAGTGACGCCGGCGATCAGTTGGGCCGGCTCATACCAACGGTTGCAAGGGACATACACTACCCTTTCTTACATTACCATTTTTCTGGTGACGATTATGACCATGCGCACACGGGCGCAGGTGCGGCGGGTGGTCACGGCCGTGATCATTACCAGTATTCCCGTCGCCTTCTATGGCCTTTTGCAGCATTTTAATCTGGACCCGCTGCCCTGGGGGGGGGATGTGCAAAAGCGCGTCGCCGGGCACATGGGCAACGCCATCTTTATCGCCGCTTATTTGATTATGGCTGTGCCGCTAACGGTGGCGCGTATTATCTCTTCCTTCAACAACATCCTGAACGATGAGGAGTTGGCGTCGGCCGATATTTTGCGCTCTTCCATTTATATCTTCGCGCTGGCGATCCAACTGATCACCATCTACTGGTCGGGCAGCCGCGGCCCCTGGTTGGGGCTGGGCGTGGGCATGTTTGCCTTTGTGCTGATTGTGCTGGTATCGCTGCGTAATGCCGCCGAAGACAAAAGCCGCTTTAATCTCAAAGATGTGGGGCAGGCTTTGTTATTGGTTGTGGTCGGTTCGGCGGCGGCTTATCTGGTTGCGTCTGTGCTGCTAAACTTGCTCAGTGGTACCGGTCGTTTTGCGTCGTTGGCCGGGCCTATGGGGTCGTTCATCGCTTTTGTGGTGGCGGTGGGGTTGGTGATGCTGGCGATCTTTGTCTTGTTGGCGGCACGGCGCGGCTGGCGCTGGCTCTGGTTTAGCTGGATGACGCTCTCGGTGATGTTGGGAGCGTGGATTGTGTTGTTTAATCTGCCGGCGGAGGTGACACGGCCGTATGCCCAAACCCCGGCTATTGGCGCTGTTGTTTCTACCCTGGACGAATGGCGCGATCTGCCACTTATTGGCCGGTTGGGGACAGTATTGGAGTCCGAATCAGGCACGGGCCGGGTACGTGTGCTCATCTGGCAAGGGGCGCTGGAAATGCTGCTGCCCCACGAGCCAATCCAGTTCCCTGATGGAAAGCGAGATCCGTTTAACGTGTTACGGCCGTTTATCGGCTACGGTCCGGAAGCGATGTATGTCGCTTATAACCGCTTTTATCCCCCAGAACTGGCAACGATTGAAGCGCGTAATGCTTCGCCAGACCGCTCCCACAACGAAACCTATGACGCCCTGGTTATTACCGGCCTGTTGGGTTTCCTGGCCTGGCAGTGGCTTTATCTGAGTGTTTTTTATTACGGCTTCAAATGGTTGGGGGTGCTGCGTACCCGGTTTGAGGGTTTTTTGCTGGTGGGGTTGTGGATTGGCACGGGGTTGGTGGTCACGGCCGTGTTTGTGGCCTGGCGCGGCCCCATCTTCTTTGGCGTGGCCCTGCCCTTCGGCTCTATCGGAGGGCTGGTGTTATATCTGGTCTATTACGCACTTTTTGCCCGTTTGCCCGAAGGGGAAGAAGTGCGCCCGTTTCAGTGGGATCGACTGTTGGTAACGGCGCTTATTGCCGCCATCATCGCCCACTATGTCGAAATCCACTTTGGTATTGCCATCGCTTCCACGCGCGTCCATTTTTTTGTTTACCTGGGGCTGATGTTTGTGGTGACGCACCTCATGGCAGCGCAGACGACAGAGACGGCGCCCGCCCCGGTGGTGACAACAGGCAAGGGGCGCAAACGGAGCACGGCCGTAGCCGCCGCCAGCGACGGTCAGGGTTATGGCGTTTGGGGGCCATTACTGCTCAATACCTTTATGCTCGCCCTCATTTTGGGCACACTCGGCTACACCTTTATCACCTATAACCAGCCGCCCGATGTCACCAGTGTGGAACAAATCACCCCTGGCGCTATTTTCCAACAATCCATGCTGGTTAATGCCAAAGAGGGCTTTACCGACTCCCCCTTCATCTTCCTGATGTTTGTGCTGTCGTGGGCTTTGGGCGCGTTGGTCATCAGCAGCGAAATGGTGAAGGATGGGGAACTGCGTTTCTCGCCCGCATCCCGAAAGCTGGCAGACAACCGCCACCGGGCAGCTTTAATCTTGTTTGTGGTGATGGCAGTGGCGAGTTTTGGTCTGCGTTTATTGTTCCCGCTATCAGACTCGGCCGGCGCCACCCGTCTATTGGGGCAGAGTTTATATTGGCTCTGGGGCAGTTTGTGTCTGTGGGCTGCTTACCGCTTGTGGCGGGGAGAAGAAGCCGGGCGGTTGTCGGCAACGGCCGTGTCGCTGGCCGGATTGGTCTTTACCATCCCCTTGATCATCGCCGGCGGGTGGCAAGGATTGGTTGTAGGCGCCATTTGCGCGGTGCTGCTCTACCTGCTTTGGGACGGGGCCTGGAATAATTCTATGGGGGCCGTGGGCGTGTTAACGGCCGTGTCCCTGAGCATCGGTCTTATGTATGCCTACTTCCAGGCGTTCCAGCTTCGCTCCAGCATCTTGTATGGCGTATTAAACCCCCGCCCAGAAGACCCCACTTTGTTGCAACAATTTCTTGTAAACGAAGCCGTACATGCTTCCACCATGCTTGCAGACTACTACAATTTTGTCCTTTGGCTGCTCATCTTTTCGGCTTTTGCCCTGGCTGCCAGCCGCAAACCGCCGGTACGCCAGAGAGGAACTACCCCGGCTTTTGCGCTGTTGACGGCGCTGCTGCTGGTGACCAGCATGGCGATCTCTTTCACCAATTTCCGCGTCGTCCAGGCCGACATCATCTACAAGCGGGGCAAATTCTATGACAATCAGGCCGCCCGCAACGGTGACACTGCCATGTGGGAAAATGCCATTGCCATTTACGAGACAGCCATCAACCGTACTCCCCGCGAAGATTTCTACTATCTCTTCCTGGGGCGCGCCTATCTGGAACTGGCTACCTTGCTAACCGGCGCCGACCCGTCCAGAGCGGAGCAACTGCTTACTGAAGCCCAACGACGGCTGAAAGATGCTCAGGAGATCAACCCACTCAACACCGACCATACCGCCAATCTGGCGCGGCTCAACACACGTGGCATTAGCCTGAGCCAGGAAGAATCCGATCAACAGCAGCGCATTGACGCTGCCCAGGCGTATTATCTGGATGCGTTGGCGCTCAGCCCGCAAAACTCAGTTATCCGCAATGAATATGGCTCGCTGGAACTGAGTGTGATGAAGGATTGCGCGGCGGCGCTGGCAACTTATCAGGAGTCGCTGGATATTGACCCCTATTACACCGATACCTATTTCCGACTGGCTGATGCGCTGGTGTCGTGTGGCAATGAAATGGAAGAGGGTGAACGTGACGCCATGTATGAAGATGCAGTGGGAGCGCTGGAGGAAGGGCTGGCCATCAACCCCAATAACGCCCGCGCCTGGCTGCGCTTGGGGCAAATTTACCAGCAATTGACCCAGTATGATGCGGCCGTTGCCGCCTTTACCAATGTCCGCCAATACGACCCACAAGGTCGCGTCGCCCCCACCTGGAATATCAATTTACTGATCGCCCGCACCCTCTTCCAAAAAGGAGACCTGGAGCAGGCGGAGCAAGTGGCGCGGCAGACCTTAGCCGCTGCGCCGGAAGAAGCCCGGCCACAAATTGAACAATTGCTGAACCAGATTTTGGGCACAGATGCCGCCAGCGAGGCGCTATCGGAGGTGGAGGTGTTGTCGGGTTTTGAGCTAGATGGGACACGGCCGTTGGCCGCCATTTCACCCGCCGAACGCAACAGCTATTACGATAGCTACCCTCCTTTTGTCATTGACGCCACGCAAAACTACGAGGCCATCATCCACACCGAAAAAGGGCCGATGCGGTTCCGTCTGTACACGGCCGAAGCGCCGCTAACAGTCAACAACTTTGTCTATCTGGCTTCGCAGGGCTTTTACGATGGCACGGTCTTCCACCGGGTGCTGGAAAACTTCATGGCGCAGGGCGGCGACCCCGCCGGCACGGGCACCGGCGGCCCCGGTTATACTTTTGCCGACGAAACGACCAACGGCCTAACTTTTAGCCGCCCCGGCCTGCTGGCTATGGCAAACGCCGGGCCAAACACCAATGGCAGCCAATTCTTCATCACCTTTGTGCCCACGCCCCATCTGGATGGCGCACACACGATCTTTGGTGAACTGTTGGAAGGCAGCGACATTCTGAACAGCCTCACCCGCCGCGACCCCAATGCCAACCCGACCTTTGCCGGGGATGTGATTGAGCGGATTGAGATTGTGGAAGTAGAGAGGTAATTGAGTAATTGAGTAATTACTCAATTACTTCTTCCCTATGAGCGGCATTCTGGCGATATTCTTATTGGCATTGGCGGTCACGGCCGTGAGCATTCCCTGGGTGCGGCGGTTGGCGCTGCGCACCGGCTTCGTGGACGCCCCCTCCCAACGCAAGCTGCACAGCACCCCGATGCCCTTGTTAGGTGGGTTGGCGATCTTTGCCGGCGCTTTTGTGGCTCTGGTTTTTTTTACCCATGAAACACCCAACACCGTCACCGGCGTTTTTCTTTCTTTTACGCTGGTCATGTTGATTGGGCTGGCCGATGACCGCTACCATTTACGCGCCCGCACTAAATTACTAGGGGAGCTATTGGCTGTGTCCATCCTCATTTATTTTGGCATCCATGTGCGGCTACCCCTGCCGGATATTGTGAATTATGCCCTCACCGCTCTCTGGCTGATTGGCATGACCAACGCCATCAACTTTCTGGACAACATGGACGGTCTCAGCGCCGGCATTAGCGGTGTGGCGGCGTCATTCATGTTGCTGTTAGGGCTGCAAAACGAACAATTTCTGGTTGCCGGTTTGTCGGCAGCCGTATTGGGCGCTTGCCTGGGCTTTTTGCGCTACAACTTCCCCCCGGCCAAAATTTTCATGGGAGATGTGGGCGCGCTATTTCTTGGCTTTACCCTGGCTATCCTGGGATTGCAGTTGCGCTTTCCGGGCAACCAGCCCACTGTCACCTGGATGGTGCCTGTTTTTATCCTGGCGGTGCCAATTTTTGATACGACGTTAGCTGTTGTCTCGCGGCTGCGGCGCGGTCTCAGCCCCAACACCGCCGGGAAGGATCATATCAGTCATCGCCTGGTGCGGCTCGGCTTTAGCCAGCGTGAAGCGGTGCTCATCCTTTACCTGCTCACCGGCGCCAGCGGCATGATCGCGCTTTATATTACCCAGGCTGATCCCGTGCAGGCATATGTCCTGGCGGCCATTTGTGGCGGGCTTGCCCTTTATCTGATGTGGTGGCTGGAAAAAAAGTGGGACGGTTAATGTTGTTACATTCTCAGTGGGTAGATGGAAATGAACCCCTTTACAACTTTTCTGCGCCAATGGTCGCCTGATGACGACTTTGACGCCTTTATCGCTTATTGGGACAGGCTGGAGCGGCTGATCATTCAGGTGTACCGGCAAAAGATCACGGTGGCAGCGGCCCAGGCGGAATTTGATGAGGTGTGGCCCTGGTTGCGGCAGCAGTACGGCCGTTGGCAATCCACCTTGGAACCATACTGGCGCAAGACCACTGCCGCCGGACAACCCACCCAGGCAGACCCCTTTCTGCTTCTCCTGGAAAAACCATCGCCGGCGGCTATCCCTGGCGATTGGCGCGCCATGCAGCACCTCCCCGCCGCCCGCGAAACGCTCAACCAATACGCCCTATCGCTATCGCCAGAGTAAGCATCCAGAAAAAACTCCCCGGCGTGACGGCTTTAGCCGTAACACTACCGGCTAAAGCCTCTACTCCGCAATGTAAAAAATTGGTTGCCTTCTCCGCCGTTACCCATTAGAATGGCATTGTGCATTATGTTTACCTTCTGTGAGGGTTATCATGAGAAGAGGTTTGTCACTTACATTTTTCTTTGGCTTGCTGATAGGCGGCATGGCGGCGCTGATTATCTGGTATTACCAGAAGAGCACGTCGGCAGAAGATGGCGCGCTGGCGCTATTGGACAGGCTGGCAGACATAGACCGCCGCTGGCGGCAAACGCGGGAAACACCGGCTGCCGGGGCCAACGTCATCCCCTTAAGAATTCCCATTCAAACACCGGCAACTGATGAGACACCCGCATTTTTACAGCGCCCGGTCACGGCCGTAGACGATGATCTCACCCGCATCAAGGGCATTGGCGATGTCTTTGCCACCCGGTTGCAGGCGCACGGCATAAATAGTGTGGCGCAAGTAAAAGCGCTTTCGGCAGCGCAACTGGCCGGCATCCTGCAAACGACGCCGTCTCGCGCCGAAGCCATTTTGGCGTCAGCCCAGGCTGATTAGATTAAGAATTCGGGCTTTGGCAAAAACCCGGCGACTTCTTGCAAACGACATGAACTCTCCATTTCTCATTATCCTGTTGTTACTGGTTGGGGGAACGTTTGGAGCACTGCTGGTGTTTTTGGTGGATTGGCGCTATTGGGGGCGGCGAGAGCAAAAGGTAAAGGGGGAACGCAATAAAGCCCAAACCCTCAATCAGGTGACGCAAGCCCGGTTACAACGCGCTGAAAAAGGGCAGTTGATTGCGCAGAAAGATGTGGAAAATCTGCGGCAAGATGTGGCCGAGCGGGATGAGCGGCTGCAACAGCAAAATGCCGAACTCCAGAACCAGAAACAACAGTTAGAGACAGCCAGAATGGAGATAGCCCACCTGGAGTCTAATCTGCGCCAGACTACAGAACAACTAGAAAACTGGCAAACACAGGCAGAGGGGCTGCAAAATGAGTTGTTGGCCAGCAACGCCGCTCACAACCTGCGGCAAGAAAACATAACACGCCTTGAAAATCAGCTAGAAGCGATGCGCACGGAAAACCAGCAAATAAGCCAGCAATTGGCTGTTTTGACAGTAGAACTGAAACATTTACAAACTGATCTGGCCGAGGCTCAGGCGCGGGCCGAACAGGCTGACGCTCTAAAGATGGAAAATGAGGTGTTGGTGGGGCAGTTGAACCGCGCGGAAATTCATCAGAACGAGTTGCAGGCACAAATTGAAGCGGCAGCGCATCAGTTAACCGATGCGCAAATTCTGGGCAAAAAGCTGGTAGAAATGCAGTCACGCTTGAACGAGGCCGAGAAACAGACGGCTGTGCTGCAAGAGAAGATGACGGCCGTGCAACATACCTTTGACTACACCGGCAAGAATCAGCTACAGATCATACGCGGCATCGGCCCGGCCTACGCTCGCCGCTTGAATGAAGCAGGCATCAATACGCTGGAAGAGCTGGCTCAATCTACCCCTGAACAGGTCAGCGAAATCGTTCAACCGAAGAAGTGGCAGCACATTTCCCCCACCGAATGGATCCGGGAAGCAAAAGCACTCACGATGAAAATAGGGTAATAGAGAAACCGGGCCAATTCTGGATAATCAGTAGATCGAAGCAGAGTTCGCATCCTCAGATGCGAACCGGTGGGCATCTGAGGATACCCACTCCTCCCATTTCGATCTACTGATAATTGGTAAGTAGGTGGCATATTTATATAATTTTTATATGATACTGATTGTGGATACTCTGAACTCGCATCGCAATCTTTCACCAAAGGAGTAGCGAAGTATGGGCAAAGCCGGACAACCATTAACAATCTTGATGGCCGATGATGATGCTGATGACCGCTTATTGACACAAGAAGCCCTGGAAGAAGCGCGGTTGGTGAACTATTTGCACTTTGTGGAAGATGGCGAACAGCTAATGGACTATTTGTTTCGCCGCGACAAGTATGCGCACCTACAGGACGATCCCATGCCGGGATTGATATTGTTAGACCTGAACATGCCCAAGAAAGACGGCCGTGAAGCACTCGAAGAGATCAAACGCACCCCCCATCTACGCCGTATTCCCATTGTGGTACTGACTACTTCCAAAGGGGAAGAGGATATTTACCGCAGCTACGATTTGGGCGCCAGTTCCTACATTACCAAACCCGTCACCTTTGCCGCCCTGGTTAAAGTAATTCAAGCGATTGGAAAGTATTGGTTTGAACTGGTAGAGCTGCCACCCAACGATCCAGATCCTGCCTTTTAACTGGCTCGTCAGCAATGTTTGAGTGACACATGGACCCGATACGCATCTTATTGGTAGATGATGATGAAGACGACTACCTCATCACCCAAGATTTATTAGTAGATATAGGCAACAACCAGTATACCTTAGATTGGGTAGCCACCTATGAAGCGGCCACAGAAAAAATTGCCCACAATGCACATGACATCTATCTGGTAGATTTTCGCCTGGGCAAATATAGTGGGCTAGAGTTGCTGCGCTGGGCAGTAGCCAGCGGCTGCAAAGCGCCCGTCATCTTGCTCACCGGGCAGGGCGACCACCAGGTAGACCTGGAAGCGATGGAGGCTGGCGCCGCCGATTATCTGGTAAAAGGGCAAATCAACCCCCAAATTCTGGAACGCTCCATCCGTTATGCCGTAGAACGCTACCGCGCCCAGGCTGAAAGATTAAAGCTGGAAGCGGAACTGCGACAGGCGCAAAAAATGGAAGCCATTGGGCATATGGCTGGTGGAATTGCCCATGACTTTAATAATGTGCTGACGGCCATCCTCAGCTATGCCAGCCTGGCGCGGCGACATGTGTTACCAGACCATCCGGTTTACAGCAAATTGCTTGGCATTGAAGAATCCAGCCAGCGCGCTGCCAATTTGACTCACCAACTGCTGGCGTTTGCCCGACGACAGGTGGTCGCTCCCCGCATTTTGAACTTGAATGAAGTCGTTCTTAATTTAGATAAGTTGCTGCGCCGACTGATTAACGCTGATATTGAGTTGGTAACGCTGCCGGGGCAGAACCTGAGCCTGGTAAAGGTAGACCCCGGACAGGTGGAGCAGGTGCTGGTTAACCTGGTGGTGAATGCCCGTGATGCCATGCCAAATGGCGGCAAACTGACCATCCGCACCGAAAACAAGGTGCTGACGCCGCACTATGCACAACAGCATGTGGATGTGACGCCGGGCGACTATGTGAGCCTGAGTGTAAGCGATACGGGCATGGGCATGACGGATGATGTGAAAGCGCGCATCTTTGACCCCTTTTATACAACCAAGGAGCCGGGTAAAGGTACGGGCCTGGGGCTGGCTACCTGTTATGGGATTGTCAAACAAAATGGGGGGCATATTCAGGTGGAAAGTCGCCCGAACAAGGGAACTACTTTTTACATCTACCTTCCGGCCGTGCCGGCGTCAGAAGTAGAGCGGGCGGTGAGTGAACCGGTCATGGCGCTGCCCCAGGGTGAGGAATCTATTCTGCTGGTAGAAGATGAGCCGGCCGTGCGCCAGATTGTGACGGAACTATTGGAACAGCAAGGGTATACGGTCTGCACGGCCGTCAATGGTGAAGATGCCCTCCGCCTGTTAGAAAGCAATGAAATGCCGGGCCAGGTTGACCTGCTCCTCACAGACATCGTCATGCCCCGGCTGACGGGCACGGCGTTGGCCGATAAGGTGCGAGGGCGTTACCCTGATTTGCGAATCATCTTCATGTCCGGGTATGCCGATGAATCACTGGTAAAACAAGGGACGCTGGAAGCCGGTACCGCCTTTATTCAAAAACCATTTACACTGGAAGTATTGGCCCGCAAAATACGCCAGGTATTGGACGCCTAGCCAGGGGGGGGAGCGCTTGTGTCTGGTGCATTTCCGGCGGACCATGTGACTACGGCCGTTACCGTTGTGGCCCATAGCTGCAATAGCCAATGAACGCCTTGCCGCCACCGGGCCGGGCGCAAACCAGCCATTTGCGGCAGCGGACGGCCGCCGGCCAATACCCGGTTATCTACGACGGCCAGGTGGGCCAGATGCCGGTTCAACCACAACCCGCGCCCGTGGAGCAAATGCAGCCAACGGCCGTGCCGCTGCCTCCCAATCACCTGTCCCACCAAATTTGCCGCCTGTGTGGGGGCATCAAACAATACCGGTTTGTCACCACGAGTGATCATTAACAAGGGGCCGACGCCAGGTACATAACCCCCAAAACGATGGGTCAGCAGCCCATCCGCGCTGCGGAAAGTGATGATGTCCCCCGGTTGGAGTGGCCGCGAGGCGGCCACAATCCACACCTGATCTCCCCGACGAATCAGGGGAGACATGCTGTTGCTGGTGACGGTGAGCGTGGCCTGACGGCCGTCTTGCAATCCTGCCTGCAATAACGTCGCTAACTGGTCGGTTTCTGGTTTTTGCCCCATAACGACAGATTATGCCCCATGTCGGGAATGAAGTCAGGCAAGATCGCCACAGCCAGGATCGTAGCAGTTTGGCGGGCCAGACAGTCGGGGTTACAATGTCCATACCTGACCTGGAGGAAAATCGCATGAACGTTCGCTGTAATTTTTGTGGTCACTCGTTTAGTCTAAGCCGGGAATTTCTGGCTACGGCCGTGCCCCAGGCCCAAGAACAAAAGCAAAAATCGGTGGTTGTGGCTTGCGCCAATTGCCGTAAGCAGGTGAAAGTGCCGGTGCGCCAGATGCAACGTTTTGTGCCCCGCCCGGCGCCAGATGCGCCGACCACAGATGAAGAATAATCACGGCTATCTGGCTGACATGCAAAGCGCCAGATTTGGTGCATTTTCTCATGCGCAAACCCTTGACAGCCCTTCCCCCTCCCCCCTAAAATGACAGTTAGTGGCTTTTCCTCAGCCACCAATGAGCGGGAACAGGAATAGAACCGACCCATGAATAACAAAGATTGCTACCGCGTTTTGGGGGTCAAAAAGACAACATATCCGTATGAAATCAAATGCGCGTGCCGACAGTTAGCTCAGGTTCATTTACCAGAACATTATCTTGCCTGTCACCCTCAATCAGCGAACCCTAACCAGCAACGATTACTCCTTTTTGGCGGCTTCCACTAAACAACCAAAAAGGTTTGAGCGTTTCATGATCCGCAAACTGTATAGACCCTTTTACCTGATTGTTTTCCCTTTCTTTTTCCTGGCTTTAGCCTGCCAGGCCACAACAAACCCGGAAGGGCTGATACCCGCCAGTAGTACGGTGGATACCCAGGCCATAGTGGCCCAGGCCGTAGCCACCATGCGGGCAGAAATGGCCGTAGTTGAACCGGTACTGTTGGCAGACACGGCCGTTAACAGCCAGATCAGCGCCGAAATAGAGCAGCGCCTCATTGAGATATACCAGCAGGTAAACCCATCGGTGGTTCACATCTTCGTCCACGCTAATAGTGACTTTCTTGGTTCTGGCACCGGTTTTGTCTTTGATGCCAGCGGTCATATCGTCACAAACAATCATGTCATTGACGGCGGAGACGAATATGAGGTCGTTTTCCCGGATGGGCAGCGCCGCTTTGGCCAGGTGGTGGGCCGGGATGTAGACAGCGATCTGGCAATTTTGCAAGTGGAGCAACTGCCCGCCAACGCGCCACCGGTGCCCCTGGCGGACTCCAGTACGCTGCACGTGGGGCAATTTGTGGTGGCTATCGGCAATCCATTTGGCGAGGCCAGTTCTATGTCCGTGGGTATCATCAGCGCCCTGGGGCGCACGCTGGAATCGCAGCGGGCGGTATCGGGCGGATTTTTCTCGATACCGCAAATCATTCAAACGGATGCGGCGATCAACCCCGGTAATTCTGGCGGTCCGCTGTTGAACCTGGATGGTCATGTGGTGGGTGTCAACAGCGCCATTTTGTCCCGCACCGGCGCTAATTCAGGCGTTGGCTACGCCATTCCGGTGAATGCGGTGCGCAATATCGCCCCGGCGCTGATCACCGCCGGACGTTACCGCTACCCATACATTGGCATTAGTATGCGCTCTGAACCGTTTACCCTGCGCGAGTTGGAACTATTGGCTTTGCCGCCACAGGGGGTATGGATCACGGCCGTAGGCCAAAATACACCGGCCGAACAAGCAGGGCTGATCGGGCATAACCTGGATGCCTCATTCCGGCCTGATGGGGACTACATCATTGCCATCAACGGCGTCCCGGTCAACAGTTCGGATGATTTACTGAGCTATCTGTTGTTTGAGACGCAGGTGGGTGAAACCGTAGAGTTGACGGTGATCCGCCGCGGCGAGGAGGTAAAAGTACCGCTGACTTTGGGCGAACGGCCGTAATAGTAGTAATCAGTAATCGGTTATCGGTAATTGATTATTGGATGACGGACTTTGGATAACATCTTCTATCAAGGCATCGCGGCTCACATCCCGCCAAACCATAGTGGTATTGTAGGAGGTACCATGATAACCCAAGAGGAGTTGCAAGAGTTATTGGCCTATCAATCAAATAATGGCGTTGTCATCAGTCTGTACCTGGATTCAGATGCAGCACGAGAAAACACGGAAACCATCAAACACCAAGTCAAAAGTATGATGCGCGAAGCCGAAGTTGACCATGAAAAAGCGGCGGTCGCCATTGAACAATACCTTGACCTGGGCTACGACTGGGCTACGCCGGGCGTAGCCGTATTCAGCGGGCATGATGGCGAATTTTTCCGGGCGTTTCCCACAGCCGTTGCCTTTCGCAATCGGGTCCGGGTGGGCCATAAACCGTACGTCAAACCGTTGGCGCACCTGATTGACTTTTATGCACACTACGGCGTCATTCTGGTAGACCGGGTGGGTGGCCGTTTTTTTGAATACCATCTGGGTGAATTACAGGCGATAGATGGTGTGATGGGGGAAGAAGTTCACAAACTTAAGCAGGGGTCAGGCTCCTCGGCCGTGGGTATGCGCGGTGGGATGGGTGGCGGTCGGCATGAAGAAGAAGTGGCGCACCGTAATTTGCGCGACACGGCCGTCGCCGCCACCCACTTCTTCCAGGGTAAGCCGATCCGCCGTCTGTTCCTGGCGGGCACATCAGAAACCGTGGCTGAGTTTCGGGAACTGCTGCCCAAACAGTTGCAAAGCTGCATTGCCGGTACCTTTGCCATGGATATGAACGCCGGTGAACATGAAGTGCGCAAACAATCATTGCGGCTGTTACAGGAGGCCAATGCGGCGCGGGAAGAGAAACTGGTGGAAAGCTGGGTTTCGCTGGTAGCGCGTGGCGGCACGGCCGTCGCCGGCCTGGACGACACCCTGCAAGCCGTCAGCGAACGACGGGTACAAACCCTGATCATCAGCGACGGCTTTCGTTTCCCCGGTTACCTGGATGAAACATCAGGCTTCCTGGTCGCCAACCTGGCCCGCAGCCCCATGAGCGCCAATGAGTTAACCGCCGTGGCCGACGTGGTAGACGCCGCCTGCGCCATTACGCTGGACAGCGGCGGCCATGTAGAAGTGATTCGGGATAATGCCAACCTGGAGGGGCACGGCCGTATTGGCGCTCTGCTACGCTACTAATCAATCTCTGCGCCACTGTGGCGATGGGTTTTGCCTGATTCCCATCGCCACACATGCAAAGCCATTTGCCAAATCAAAGAACTGATGAGACAATCCCTTCTCGTGTTAATGTAGTTCGTTTTTGCTTGTCTTTTAAGACGGGCCAGGGAGTCAGTAAACGTATCGTCAAACAATCTCTACATAGGCAAAGTCTGGTACTGTCAGCTTACACTGGGTTAAAGTGTTTGATGATTCGATGAAGGAGGTATTACTCTATAACAAATACAAATCTACTTTAAGTACTCAAGCAATTGTAGTTGTCTCCCAGAGAGAATCTTTCTTATTTGGCAAACTTTGGCAACCGAATTCTCTCTGTATTGAGAATATCTTGAGGAGGATAAAATGAACAGTAAAAGTTCCTGGCGCCTGGCGCCATTGATGATTCTTTTGGGGCTGATGATACTGGTACTTCCCGGTGTCAGCATGGCCCGCCCCATCGGGGAGGAGAGCAACCGTCCCGAAGACAAAATTGAACCCCTTGTTTTAGAACAACTGAATAGCGAAAGTGAAACAGACTTTTTCGTCTGGATGACGGAAAAAGCTGATTTGAGCCAGGCGGCTGCCTTGAAGACCAAAACCGAAAAAGGTGAATTTGTCTTCAACACCTTGCGCGAGACAGCCGAACGCACCCAAAAAGATGTGCGTGCATACCTTGACCAACAGCAGATGCCGTATCGGGCCTTCTACATTGCCAATAAAATCTACGTCCGTAGCGGCAATTTAGAAGCCGTGTTGGCGTTGGCAGCGCGAGAAGACGTGGCCAAAATCACCGCCAACCACCAGTTCCAATTGCAGGAACCTTTCATCAACCCCAGAGCGCCAGAAACGCCTGATGTGGTCGAACCGAACATCTCCTTTGTCAATGCTGATGATGTGTGGACTTTAGGCTACACCGGCGTTGGCATCGTCCTGGCGGGGAACGACACCGGGCTGGATTGGGATCACCCGGCGCTGATCAACCAATATCGTGGTTGGAACGGCAGTTCGGCCGACCACAACTATAACTGGTGGGACGCCACCAACACTTACCCCACTGTGCCAGGCGACGGTCATGGGCACGGCACCCATACCACCGGCACGATGGTCGGTGATGATGGCGCCGGCAATCAGATCGGCGTCGCCCCAGGCGCCAAAACCATTCACTGCAAAAACATGACCGATGGCGGCGGTGGGGATGACTTTACCTTCACGGAATGTTTTGAATGGGACCTGGCCCCCTGGGATTTGAGCGGCAACAACCCCAACCCGGCGTTAGCCCCCCATGCCATCAACAACTCGTGGGGATACTGGGGCGGCAATTCACCCCAGTTTGAAGACGAAATCGCCGCGCTGCGGGCAGCCGGGATTGTGGTGGAAGTCTCTGCCGGTAATGAAGGTCCTTCATGTAGCACCTTACGTTCGCCAGGCGACTATGCCCAATCATTGACCACCGGTTCGGTGAACCATACCAGCGGCGTGTTACCCGGCACATTGACCGGCTTCAGCAGCCGTGGCCCGTCGGCGTTGTATCCTGGTGATTTCATCCCGGACATCATGGCCCCAGGCGAGAATATCCGGTCGAGCGTACCCGGCGGCGGCTACCAGGGTGGTTGGAGCGGCACCAGTATGTCTGGGCCGCACGTCACGGCGTTGGTAGCGCTGATGTGGGATGCCAGCCCAAACCTGGAAGGTGATGTCATCAGCACCGAGCAGATCATGATAGACACGGCCGTGCCCCTGACCGGGCAGAACGGCTCCAACTGCGGCGGCGACTACACCATTGGCCCCAACAACGACTGGGGGTATGGCACCATGGACGCGCTCGCAGCCGTCGAGG
Organism: Chloroflexota bacterium; assembly: GCA_014584575.1. Classification (GTDB taxonomy): domain Bacteria; phylum Chloroflexota; class Anaerolineae; order Promineifilales; family Promineifilaceae; genus CAADGU01. The sequence goes on along the minus strand of JACTMP010000070.1, from coordinate 34,717 downwards.
AAGCGATTGTGCAGGGCGGCCCGTTCCGGCTAGAAGCCAGCCCGGAAAGCCTGGCCATCTGCGCCCCGGCTAATGCGGTCTATACCATTGATGTGTTGCAGAATGACCCCACATTCACCGACCCGGTAAGCCTGGCAGCCACCGGCAATCCTGGCGGCACGACGGTCAACTTTAGCGTGAACCCGGTAACGCCTCCCGGCAGCAGCAACCTGACCATCGGCAACACCGGCTCTGGCACACCAGGCAGCTACGACATAGCTGTGACCGGAATGGGGCCAACAACAACCCAGACTGTGACCGTGGGATTGGATCTGTACGACGCTGTTCCTGGCGCTCTGACCCTGGTAGCGCCGGCCGATGGCGCCACCAATGTAAACCTGCGGCCCATGTACCAATGGACAGCGGCCAGCCAGGCCGGTAGCTACTACCTGGAAGTGGCCGAGGACAATGGCTTCAGCGTCATCGTCTACACGGCAACCACAGACGGCACATCGCACCAACCGAACACGTCACTAGATCCGCTCACCACCTACTACTGGCGAGTAACAGCCAGCAACACCTGTGGCACAGGCGCAACGTCCAGCGTCTTCAGCTTTGAGACCCGTGACATCCCGCCCATTCTGCTGGTGGACGATGATGACAACGCGCCTGATGTGCGCAGTTACTACACCGATGCCCTGGACGCATTAGGCGCCGAGTACGATGTTTGGGACACCAATAACAGCGACAATGAGCCGTCCGCGGCCGAACTTTCGCCTTACACCACGGTGATCTGGTTCACCGGTGTTGAATTTGGCGGCGCGGCCGGCCCTGGCAGCGCCGGCGAAACAGCCCTGGCCAGTTGGCTGGACAATGGTGGTTGTTTGTTCATCAGCACCCAGGATTACCTGTATGATCGTGGGCAGACCCCGTTTATGAGCAACTATCTGGGTATGGCGTCTGGTACCAGTGATGTGGGACAGACTTCAGTTACCGGGGCTGGCTCTGTTTACAGCGGTCTTGGCCCTTATTCGCTCACTTACCCATTCTTCAACTATAGCGACCGGATATCGCCAGATGGAACGGCGGAATTGGCCTTTAGCGGGAATCAGGGTGACGCGGCCATTAACAAGGACAGCGGCGTTTACCGTACCACGTTCTGGGGTTTCCCCTTTGAGGCTATTTCCACAACCACCGAGCGTGAGGCAGCGATGCAAACCACCTTGAACTGGTGTGGCGCGCTTGGCCCCACCGGGACGCTGGCCGGAACGGTGACGGATCTGGATTCCAGTCTGGGTATTTCTGGGGCGACGATCACGGCCGTTGGTCCCGGAACTTTCATGGCGACAACCAACAGCAGCGGCGCTTACAGCCGCGTACTGCCGGTTGGCACCTACGATGTAACTGCTTCCGCTCCCAACTATGCACCCGTCACAGTTAACAACGTCGTTATCACTGATGGCGCAACGACTGTGCAGGACTTCCAGCTACAGGGTTCGGCCCTTACCTACAGCCCGGCCTTTATTGAAGAATCAATGGAAATTGGCGATGTGGTCAGTAACACGGTCACTGTCACCAACACCGGGCCATTACCCATTGACTGGAGTGTGACCATAGGCAACTGGGGTGACCCAACCGCGCTGCGCATCATCCCGCGTACCATTACTACTCAAGATGCCTCCGACTTCAGCCAGCCAGCAGTTGTTGGCCCCGCCTCTGTGCGCAGCCCACAAGGGCGATCCACATTGGCCAGCCAGCCAGCAACTCCCTTTGCCTGGGCTAATGGGGCTTCTATGCCCTCCGGTGTGGTGCGTTATGGCCATACCCAGTGCGCCGATCAACCGGACAGCTACTACGTCATATCCGGCGTAGATTCCAACTTCAGTGTCACGAATGGCGCGTGGCGTTACGATGCCAACACCGATTCCTGGGCGACGCTGGCCTCCATTCCTACCGGGCAAGAAGGTACGGCAGCTGTCTGCTACGCCGGCAATATCTACGTGGCCGGCGGCGGCGGCACAAACCAGATGTTCATCTATAACATCGCGGGCAACTCCTGGTCAACCGGAGCGGCCGTGCCGCGCAACGTTTGGGGCGCCGCCATAGGCGCCTGGGATGGCAAGGTATATCTGATTGGTGGCGATAGCGACTTCTCCTTTGGCGGCACATCCAACCAGGTGAACATATACGACATTGCCAGCAATACCTGGACGGGCGCCGGTGCAAACATGCCAACAGCGGCTGTTACAGCCGGTTCCGTGCAGGCGGGCCAATATGTCTATGTGGTTGGTGGTTGGGGTGATGCCTCTCCAGGCAGCAACGTCAACGTCACCCAGCGCTATGACATGTCCGCCAACAGTTGGGAAACCGGGCCGACCTTTACCAGCGCCAGGGCAGACCTGGCTCTGGCAGTGACTTCCAGTAACCTCTATGCTATTGCCGGTGACGGCAATGGAGGTGGCGCGTTTGATCCCGTGGCGTTGGTAGAAAGTCTGGACCACACAGCCTGGCCCGGCGGCGCCTGGACCAACATTAGCGATCCGCTGCCAACGGCCGTTACCGCTGTTAACGGCGGCTTCTGTACTGGGGCCATGGCCGGTGGTGAGATATGGGCGCCAGGTGGTTACACTGGCTCTGCCATTGTCAACACAAACCCATATCGCCCATCTGAATCTTGTTTCACCGGTGGCACACCCTGGGCCTATGCAGTGCCAAACAGCGGCACGATTCCGGCCAACAGCACCGCCACTTTTGAAGTGGTGTTTGATGCCGTCTCGTTGTATCAAGTGGGTGATTACACGGCCGAACTCAGCTTCTCCGGCACCTTTGTCAACGTTGTACCTTCCATGCCGCTCACCATGCACCTCAGCTGCCCCAGCTGCGGCTTCCTGGAAGGTGACATCACGGATTCTGTGACCGGGGATCCCGTTAATGCCAGCATCAACATCACGAACACTTCAGGTTTTGATGTGACGCTGAGCGGCAGTAGCTATGCTATCGCTGTACAGCCAGGAACTTACTACCTGACAGTCACGGCAAATGGGTATCTGGGTGATACAGGCACGGCCGTTGTCACCCAAGGCAACACCACCGTTCTAGACTTCGCCCTCGACCCTGCTATTGCCATCTTGTCCTATAGCCCACCTGCGGTGGAAGAATCCATGGAAATCGGCGATGTGGTCAGCAATACTGTAACCGTAACCAATACTGGCTTCATTGATTTGGAATTTGAGGTAAGTATCGGTGGATACATTGGCCCATTGATGCTAACACCGGTTAACACAACACCACTTGGCCCAACCACACTCGTCACCGTTCCGGCGGGGCGGGATACGAGTGAGGCCGCAGAGAACACAGCCGTATCTGGGCAGACTGCTAACATTCCGGCCACACCGGCCTGGAGTTACCAGGATACAAATCAGTTTACGCCTAATGCCACCAACGTCTTAATAGCCTGCGCCGATGATACGCCGTGTGAACCGCTGGGCAGCATCTTGCTCAGCTACCCGGATATAGGCATCGTGGATGCAATGGATGTGCGCGCCACCACACCCACGCTGGGTGACTTGCTCGCCTACGATGTCGTTGTCACCTGGAGCAACTACCCATATGCAGATCCGATAGCGATGGGCAACGTCCTGGCTGACTATGTGGATGCCGGTGGTGCGGTGGTACACAGCGTCTTCAACTGGTATGGCTCTCCCTTCGGCCTGGCCGGACGCTTCATGACCGATGGCTACTCTCCTTTCATCAGTCTGAGTGGCAACCACTTCTTGACTGCCAGCCTGGGCGCCTATGATCCGTCACATCCCATTATGGCCGGCGTTACCAGCGCCAGCGATTACTACCGCGATTACGTGGACCTGGCTCCAGACGCGGAACTGGTCGCCAGTTGGAACGATGGTGAGGAATTCGTGGCCACGAAAGGCAGCGTCGTAGCTATTAACAGCTACACGGGCATCTATTATCTGTGGACCGGCGACATGGGGATTATTTTCCACAACGCGGTCAACTATGCTCTGAGCGGCGGTGCACCGGGGTGGGCCTATGCCGTGCCAGAGAGTGATACGGTGCCACCATTCAGCGTGACCACCTTTGAACTGGTCTTCGATGCCAGTTCCATGTATCAGGTGGGTGATTACTACGCCACCCTATCCTTCAGCGGCAACTTCGTCAATGTTGTAGACACCATGCCGTTGACAATGCACCTGAGCTGTCCCAGCTGTGGTTTCCTGGAAGGAAATATCTTTGACGACTACACGGGTGATCCGTTAGACGCCGATATTCACATCACCAGCACCAACGGCTTTGACGTGACATTGAGCGGCCAAAGCTACAGTATTGCGGTGCAACCAGGGGTGTATAACTTCACCGTGGAAGCAAATGGATACTTTGCTGAGACGGCGGCGGTCACGGCCGTTGCCGGCGTCACGACCACCACTGACTTCCACCTGACGCCCATGATTGCCTTCCTGGAATACAGCCCATCTGCAATCGAAGAGTGGATGGAATTTGGCGACATCGTCACCAATACCGTCACCGTCACCAATACCGGCTATGTTGACCTGAATTTCAGTGTCAATATCGGCGGTTGGGGTGGCCCGTCGGTAACGGTACGGCCGCATACCCCCACCTTTGACCCCGTTACGCCGCTGGTCCAACCCGGCCAGGATTTAGCCACCAATACAGCCGGGCTGGGATTGCCCCAAGCCGCGCTGGCCGCTCCGTTAGCTGCCGGTGATGTGCTAGATTCCTGGGTTGCCAGTGGAGTACCCAATCCCTGGGGTATCGCCCTTGACGGCAATGACCTCTGGATATCCAGCCCTGTCGCCAGTTGGGGCGGTAATGGAACAATCAACCGGTTTGGCACTGATGGCACACCGGGTGGTGTTTCCTATCCCTACACCTGGGGTCCCACGAATGGCCCGGCCGACGCCGCCTTTAACTGGAATACCGGCATGGTGTGGGTGATGGATGTGGGGTTGGATAATTGCATCCACGAAGTAAACCCGGCTACCGGCGTGACCGGCAACACCATCTGCCCCGCATTCAGCACCTCGCAGCGCGGACTGGCCTATGACCCCTCTACCGATACCTACCTGGCGGGTGGTTGGAATGACCTTACCATCTACCGCTTTGCGTCTGATGGTACGATACTGGAGCAGGTTCCTGTTGGGCTTTCCATCGCCGGGCTGGCTTACAACCCGGATACCATGCACCTGTTTGTGATGGTTAACGCTTCCCCCAACCCGGTTTATGTGCTGGACGCCGCCAACAACTATGCAGTGGTGGGGCAGTTCAACGTCAGTCAGGGTTTTGCCGACTTCTCAGGCGCCGGTCTGGAGTTTGATTGTGATGGCAACCTGTGGGCCGTTGACCAGGCAGCAGATATCGTTTACCTGTTCGAGTCTGGCGAAAGCGCGTCACTCTGTGGCGGCGGCTGGGCGTATGCAGTGCCTGATAGCGGTACTGTACCGCCGATGAGCAGCGCCACCTTCGACGTTGTGTTTGATGCCTCCTCGCTTTACCAGGTGGGCGATTACACGGCCAGCCTGAGCTTCTCCGGCAACTTTGCCAACGTTGTACCCTCCATGCCGCTCACCATGCACCTCAGCTGCCCCAGCTGTGGTTTCCTGGAGGGTGACATTACTGACGCCTGGACAAATGACCCGTTAGATGCTGACATTCACGTGACTGGGCCTGGCGGTTTCGATGTCACGCTCAGCGGCAGCAGTTATGCCCTGGCAGTGCAGCCCGGCACATATGACTTTGTGGTGTCGGCCAATGGCTACTTTGACGAGACTGCCTCTGTCACGGTGGCTGCGGGCCAAACTGTTGTGACCGACTTTGCCCTGACGCCCATTGTCTCCATTCTGGAGTACAGCCCCGCGTCGTTTGAACATACAGTGGCGCTGGGTCAGGTATTGACGGATTCGCTAGACATCTATAACGCTGGTTCAGTGGCGTTTGACTTTGAGCTGTCGGATAACGAACTTGGCCGGCCCACGTTGGCCTCTGCTCTGATCTCCGTTCCAGCAGGGTTAAGCGCTGAAAATGCAGCGGCAGACACGGCCGTCTCTGGACACGCCGCTGGCGCTTCGCCGGCCCGGACATATCAAGCGATACGGCCGTTCTCTCCCACCGCTACCAACGTCTTGATAGCCTGCGCCGATGATACGCCGTGTGAACCGCTGGGCAGCATCTTGCTGAGTTACCCGGATATAGGCATCGTGGATATGCTGGATGTGCGCACCACCACGCCCACGCTGGGTGACTTGCTCGCCTACGATGTTGTTGTCACCTGGAGCAATTACCAGTATGCAGATTCAACAGCGATGGGCAATGTCCTGGCTGACTATGTGGATGCCGGCGGCGCCGTGGTCCACAGCGTCTTCAACTGGTCTGGCACCTGGGGCCTGGGCGGGCGCTTCGTAACCGATGGCTACAGCCCTTTGACCAGTCTGAATAGTGGCAACCACTATTCAACTGCCAACCTGGGCACCTATGATCCGTCACATCCCCTTATGGCCGGCGTTACCAGCGCCAGTGATTACTACCGCGATTACGTGGACCTGACGGCCGGGGCAACACTGGTTGCCAGTTGGGATGATGGCGAAGAATTTGTGGCTGCCAAAGATAGAGTCGTGGGCATCAATAGCTACACCGGCATCTACTACCTGTGGACAGGCGACATTGGCGTCATCTTCCACAATGCGATCAACTATGTCGGTCTGACCGATGCACTGTGGCTGATCGAGGACCCGGCTACAGGGACGGTGAACCCCGGTGACACAGAAACGGTGAACATCATCTTCGATACAACCGTCATCACCCAAACCGGCACCTACACGGCCGAAATCCGCTTCGCCGGTACATTTGACAACAATGTGCCTGCGGCCCAGGTGGTCATGCACGTGATAGATGACCCCGTCTACAGTGTAGCAGTTGACGCTGATCCAGATGCACAGTCTGGCGATGCCGGTGACACCATTGCTTACACCGTCTGGATCACCAACACCGGCACTGTGGCCGACATCTACACACTGTCAGCAAGCGACAATAGTTGGAATACAACGCTGTCGGCTAACAGCATCTTACTGAATACGGGTGAGAGTGATTATGTGACGGTGTGGGTAGATATCCCGACAGACGCGATGGGGAATGCAACGGATACGGTGACAATTGAGGCCGCTTCGACGAGTTCGTCGGCCAGTGGCTCGGTTGATCTGACGACCAGCGTGACTCCACACTTTGCCATGACCATGTCTGGCAATATGACAGACAGCGGTGCGCCGGGCAGCACGGTCATGTATTCCATCACCATCACCAACACCGGTAACGCCGATGACACATATAACCTGTCGCTCGGTACACATACCTGGACCGGCCACTTCCCCGGTGGAAACAGTGTAAACGTAGCGGCTGGCGCTTCGGCCACTGTCATGCTGCACGTGACCATTCCGACCAGCGCGACCAATGGGCAGAGTGACGCCGTAACGGTGACGGTGACGTCTACACATGATAGTGGTGTAACCGGTAGTGCGACGATGACGACAACGGCCGTTGTCACCAGCTACACCATCTACATGCCCATCCTGATGAAACCGTAATCTCTCTATGGCCTTTCAAGAGCCGGCCTCATACCGGCTCTTGATACGCTAAAGCAAGAGGGTATCTGGCAACAGATACCCTCTTCTTTTTATTCAGCAATTCTCAGTTTGATTCGCAAGTCGGCCTTCGCCGACTGTTTCTAGCCGACGAAGGTCGGCTTCGCCTTCTGTTGCCGCGATTTTAATCGCCGGGTTTTGCCAAACTGAGAATTGCTGCTTTTTATTACCTGCATTTGACCGGCGGGGGGGATTTTGTTACGATCCCGGTCGCTTTATTAACAGATGTATCCATGAGACCGGTGAGCACTGGGTCCCTGGCGGCGAAAGCCGCCGAACCGTGTCAGGTCTGGAAAGAAGCAGCACTAAGGCGTTTCTTTCGGGCGCCCAGGATAACCTGGTGGTCATCGGTTCCATGGCTATATCGGGAGATTGAGAGATTGCCAACCTGCGGTTGGGGAGATTGGAGATTACGTTACGGCTGTGATCTCTAATCTCCAATCTCCAATCTCTTTTTTTTTATGCGTACCCGTTTCCGTCTGATCCTGGTCATTCTCTTTCTGCTTCTGGGCCTTGCCAGCCTGGCGGCGGCTGGTTACATGCTGGCGCAAGAGGAGTATGTGGTGATGGATGGCGACCAGCGGGTGGCCCGCCTTTCCGGGCGTTACCGGACGGTGGCGGAAGTGCTGGCGGCCACAAACGTAACACTGCGCCCAGAAGATGTGGTATCGCCACCCCTGAATGCACCGCCAACCAATACCATCACCATTCAACGCGCCCGCGTTGTCACTGTGCGTACCGTTGATGGCGTCCGCTCTTACTACAGCCACCAGCCACATCTAGGAACGTTTCTGGCCGAAATTGGCTTGAACCCGCCAACAGATGTGCCCATTTTTACCGATGGCGTGCGCGTGCCGGTGGAGGCTTTGGGCGCACGGCCGTTGCCCCACACCCTGGAAATCGGCCAATTTGTGACCATTACCATCACCGACGGCCGTCAGCGCCAAACCATGCGCACCGGGGCAGCTACCGTAGGCACGGCCGTGCAGCAAGCCGGCATCACCCTGCAACCGCTGGACAGCACCGAACCGCCGCCCCATACCCCGCTGCGCGACGGTTTAACTATTACTGTGCGGCGGGCGTTTAATGTGACGATTATGGTAGACGGCCGTACCATCACCACCCGCACTGCCCATACCAATGCCCTGGATGTGCTGGCCGACAGTGGCGTCACTCTGGTGGGGCAAGATTACACCCTGCCCGGCCCGGAAACACCCCTACAGCCCAATGCCACCGTCCACGTGGTGCGTGTCACCGAAGATTTTCGTGTGGCCGACATGCAAACTCCCTATCAGACCATTTTCCAGGCGGACGAACGGCTGGAGATTGATACTAAACAGGTGGTTGTGGCGGGTGTGGCCGGTATTGTGCGGCAGCGCATTCGGGTGCGGTATGAAAATGGCCTGGCCGTCAGCGAAACGGTAGATGCGGAATGGGTAGCGCGAGAGCCGGTGACGGAGGTGGTGGGTTATGGCACCAAAATTGTGACCCGTATTCTCAACACACCCGACGGGGCGCTGCAATACTGGCGGATGGTCACCATGCGCGTCACCTCCTACCATGCCGGTAGTTCCGGTAAACCACTGGATGCGCCCGACTACGGCATTACGGCCAGCGGCCTGCCTGCACAGCAAGGAGTGGTGGCAGTAGACCGGGCCATCGTGCCCTGGCGCACCTGGGTGTACGTGCCCGGTTATGGCGTGGGGTATGCAGGGGATACAGGTGGGGGTGTTCACGGCCGTTGGATTGACCTGGGTTACGCTGAAGATGCCTACATTCCCTGGTCAGGTACGGTGGATGTGTATTATCTCACCCCCATCCCGCCGTTGGAAGATATTAACTTCTTGTTGCCGGAGGCGCTACCTTAATGGCGATCAGGAGATTGCCCAATCTCCTGATCTCCCAATCTCCCATTCTCCTTCTTCATGCACCCCAAACAACTCCTCGACCGCTACCAACTGGAACCGAAAAAAAGCCTGGGCCAAAATTTCTTGTTCGACGAGAATGTGCTGGCGCGGGTTGTGGATGCGGCGGATGTGAACGCGGCGGATGAGGTGCTGGAAATTGGGCCAGGGCTGGGGGCGCTGACGCGGCTGCTGGCGCAGCGGGCCAGGCGGGTGGTGGCGGTAGAATTGGATGACCGTTTTCTGCCCATCCTGCATAACGAATTGGCGGGATTGACGAACGTTCAGGTTGTGCATGGCGATATTCTGGCGCACTCTCCGGGGGCGCTCTTTAACCGGCCCTACAAAGTTGTTGCCAACGTGCCCTATTACATCACCGGGGCCATCTTGCGCCACTTGCTGGCGGCGGCGCACAAACCGGAACTGATGGTCTTGACCGTGCAAAAAGAGGTGGCCGAACGACTCACGGCCGTGCCGCCCCATATGTCGCTCCTGGCTGTGAGTGTGCAGTTTTACGGCCGTGTGCAGACCATCTCTACGATAAAAGCGGGCGCCTTCTGGCCTCGCCCGGATGTGGATTCGGCGGTGGTGCGGGTGGCGTTGGGGGCGGCACGGCCGTTGTCCCTGGCCGAAGAAGAGCCTTTTTTCCACATCGTGCGCGCCGGTTTCAGCCAGAAACGCAAGCAGCTACAAAACAACCTGCGCCAGCTTGGGCTGAGCAAAGAAGAAGTGGGGAAATGGTTGACGGCAGCGGGGGTGGACGGCCGTCGCCGCGCCGAAACACTCTTAATATCTGAATGGTTGGCGTTGTACCAAACCAGCCACATCACCCAACCCATCACCACCCCACCAGAAACGTAAAGGGAGAAACCTGATGAAAATTTACGACCTCACCCTGCCCATTACACCTGACCTGATCGTCTGGCCCGGTGATCCGCCGCTGCAATTTTCACGGCCGTATGACCTGGAACAGGGCGATATTTGCACCGTGACCCGGCTGAACCTGAGCGTACATACCGGCACCCACCTGGATGCACCCGCTCACTTTCTGCGTGGCGGTGCCGGTGTGGAGACATTGGCCCTGTCCACCCTCATCGGCCCGGCGCTGCTGGTGGAAGAATTAAACGCCCCGGCGCTGACGGCAGACGTGCTGGCCGCATTGCCCATCCCGCCGGGAACAGAGCGGCTGCTGGTAAAAAGCAAAAACGCCGCCCGCTGGACGGCAGGGGAGACCACTTTTTACGAGGAGTATGTGGCCGTAACGGCCGACGGCGCACGCTGGCTGGCCGCGCATGGGGTCAAACTGATTGGTGTAGATTACCTGTCTGTGGCCCCCTTTGCCGAACTGGTGGCGCCGCACGAAATTTTATTAGCGGCCGGCATTATTCCTGTAGAAGGGCTAAAACTGGACGGGGTTCCTCCTGGCCGGTACCAATTGATTTGCCTGCCGCTGCTCATCCCCGGCAGTGACGGTGCACCATGCCGGACAGTGCTGTTAGGAGAATGAGCGAATAGGTGATTGAGTGATTTAACCTCGCAATTACCCAATTACCCAATCACCCAATCACTATCTCACAGCCTCTTGCCAATAGTTCCAATAGGGCGTTCCACTGCGGGTGAGGCTGATGATTTCGTCGTCAGGCCCGGTGAAATAACAGCGCGCCGTATCATCGGCGGCGGTGTTGCATTGCCACAAAGCTGAATACCCTTCTTCTGGCGCTAATGCCCAGCCCAGTTGCGGCCGAATCCAGGCCGAACCAGGGGCGAGACCCTGCCAGAAGCGGGCAAAACCCAATTCCGGCTGATAAAAACCAGGCGGGGGAATAATGGTAGGATCAGGTGAGGACACGGCCGTGTCGCCAGAGTCACTCACCGCCTGATATGGCTTAAAAAGGGAGCCATCATCGTGTAACACATAGGTGCGCCCCCCTTCCTGAAACCAGACCATCAGGCCATGTTCAAAACGTTGCATCACCGCCCAGGTATTCAAAATCATGGTGGCACATTCCTGCGCCGGGTTATCAAAAAACCAGGGGTACCGGTCAGGACAATCGGGTGAGGGATGTGGTGTTCCCAGCCGCGCCACCAGCCCCTCGGCCAATGAAGTGGCCGTTGGCGGGGCAATGGTGGGGGGCGCAATGGTGGGCAGCAAGGGTGGAGTAGCTGTAGCCGGCGTCTCATTCTGGCAGCCCACCAGCAGCAAAACAATCAGGACACATAACCAGTTTCTTTTCATCATTGACCTCCAGTGAACCATGTGGTTGATGATTGATTATACGGAATGGGCCTCCTTGAACTATACTATAGTCCGCTGAATTGGATATGAACATCTATCCCGGTAATTTGCAGAGTAAGGCAGATTGGCTACGGTAACTGGTGGAGAGTAATTTTTCGTGAGCGGTAAAACCAATTTATTACAGGCAGCGTCAATGTCAGCCGCCGCCCCCAAAGTAAGCGTCATCATACCCACCTACAACAGCGCCCGTTTCCTGCCGGAGGCGCTGGAAAGTGTCTTTAGTCAGAATTACGCCGACTATGAGGTGATTGTGGTGGATGATGGCTCAACGGACGAGACAACGGCCGTGTTGGAATCTAATGCTGATCGTATCCGCTACGTTTGCCAGCCAAATGCCGGTTCCGCCGCAGCGCGCAACACCGGGCTGGACCTGGCGCAGGGTGAATTTGTGGTCTTCCTGGATGCCGATGATTTGCTGTTACCCGGTAAACTCAAAGAACAGGCAGCTTATCTGACATTACGGCCGTCGTTGGGCATCGTCCATAGTGGCTGGCGCATCATTGACGAGGCAGGCGCAGTCATCACCGAAGTGACACCCTGGCAAGAAGCGCCGGTGCTCGACCTGGAAACCTGGCTGCGGCGCAAGCCGGTGAAAATGGGTGCTATGATGATGCGCCGCATCTGGCTAGAGAGTGTTGGCGGCCTGGACCCGGCCATACGCCAGTCCCACGATGTAGACTTGATGCTGCGCCTGGCCCTGGCTGGCTGCCAGACAGAATGGATTTACAAATCCACCCTTTGTTATCGCCATCATCAGGCCAGCACTATTCGCCGCCAGGCCCTAAACCAGGCACACTACGCCAAGATGGTGTTGGATAAATTCTTTGCGCACCCCAAAATTCCGACAGACCTGATTGCACGCGAAAATCAGACACGCTACTACTCACTGATCTGGCTGGCGTGGCATTTGTATCGCAGCGGTTTTACAACCGAGACTACCGACTATTTGCGGCAATCTCTCCCTTTTTCCCCCTACACGCCAGAGCGCACAATGCTTGATTGGGCCATGCTGTTTGCTAAATGGGCGCAGGCTGATGGCATGGCCATGGCCGGGCTGCAACCAGTGTGGACTCTCTTTCGTGAAGCAACACCAATCCCAGAAAACACCTGGTTTTTATGGCAACGTTTCCTGGAATGGCGTGTTGCTCGCCCGGAATCAACACATAGGATGGAGTTGATAGATGATAAGGTTCTTTGGCAGTTGTTTAAGACAATTGATACACATGGGGCCGAACACCAGATAGAAACGAAGCTGTTTCTGGATTGGTGGAGTCAGGTGTGGCAGTTTTATCTGGCAAACAAGAAAGCGATAGCTAAACAGGCGTCAGGAAATTTTAAGGGCATCTCGCCTGAAAAGGTGGTCAGTCTGATGCAGTTGAGTATTCTCACTCACCCTGGCCCTCTATCAGCCTCGCACATTAAACAGATTTGGCAAGACGCCTTGCACCAGGAACTGGTAGCGCCAGCATATAAGGCCGATGTCACCAGACTTTACCTGACCGGTAGTGGACAGGCTGCGTTGGGTCGGCGTTGGCGCAAGGCATGGAAATTTTTACTACCAGCTTTAGGGGGGATCAGGTCAAGTCGTGGGCGACAGGCCTGGCGACAATTTGTACAGAATGGATGGCGCTATTTTCAGCACGGCCGTGGCCAACCCACCAAAGCCCTTGAGTCACAGGAGTCCACGATTGACCCATCAACATAAACCTGCCCTGGTGAGCGTCGTTGTACCCACCTATAACAATGCCGCCTACATCCAACAGGCACTGCAAAGCATCTTTGACCAGAACTATCCCCACTGTGAGATCATCGTGGTAGATGATGGCTCGACGGATGATACCCAAACCGTCTTGCAACCGTATGCCTCTCGCCTGCGGTTGATCCAACAGCCCAATGCTGGCTCTGCGGCGGCGCGAAATACCGGCATCCAACAGGCGCACGGTAAATACATCATCTTGTTAGATGCGGATGATTGGCTGCTGCCAGGTAAAATTCACAAACAAGTGGCCTTGTTAGAAGCGAATCCTTCGCTGGGCGCTGTGCATAGCGGATGGCGGCTGGTGGAAGAAGACGGGACGCCAATCAAAGATGTAGAACCGTGGCGCGATGCACCACAGCTTGATCTGGCAAGCTGGCTCAAATGGAAACCGGTCAAAATGGGGGCAATGATTTATCGTCGTGACTGGCTGGAACAGGTAGGTTATCTGGATCCGACGTTGCGCCAGTCACACGATGTAGACCTGATGCTCCGACTGGCGCTGGCCGGTTGCCAGATGGCGTGGCTCAAAGAGCCAACGCTTTGTTATCGCCATCACTTGGCGAGCACCATGCGCAAAGGGGCCGCAGATCAGGCATATTATGCGCTGTTGGCATTGGACAAGTTTCTCGCCCAACCCAATTTACCCCCTGCCATCCGTCGCCGTGAACAGAACACACGCTACTTTTCCACCATGTGGGTTTCCTGGCATCTATTTCGCACCGGCTTTGCCAGCGATGCTGTGCTCTACCTGGAAAAAACGAAAAAGCTGTCGCCGTATGATGTCTCGCGCACGGTGATGGATTGGCTGCGTCATTATGCCCGGTGGTCAGTGAACGACGGCCGTGACCCGACCGAAATCCGCCAGATGTGGCCCTACTTCCAACAAGCCACCGCGCTGGCAGACGCCGCCTGGCTGCCCATCCAACAACAATTGGATTGGTGGCTGGATGTGTGGTGGCCTTACCTTCAGGGTGACAACGAACAGGCAGCCACACAATTAAACCGCCATGTGCGCTTCTCAGCCGCAGAGTACGTGGCTCTGGTGCAGTTTTATCTCATTGTCACACCTACCCCTGTCAGCCTCGCCGCCATCCAACAGTTCTGGCAAGACGCCACCCAACAAGGGTTAATTCCCCACGCTGAGAGACACGGCGTCGCCACCCTCTACCTCACCCTGTTTGGCCAGGCGTTGTTAGCCAGACGGTGGCCCATGGCGTTGGCGGCGCTGTGGCAGGCGGCGCGACATGGCTACCGCCCGGTGGCGTGGCCGGCCTGGGGGCGCTTTTTGCGCGCCGGCCTCACCTACTTCTCCAACCACCCCTGGCAGACAGACAAGGTGCTGCTCGACCAGCTTCCCAAAAATCATGCAACCTCAAGCTGATATGACACCTAAAACCAACCTGCGGATGCTGCTGAGGAATGCCCGTTGGGCCAGCCGCGTTTGTTGGCAAACCAACAAACCCTTGCCGTTATGGCTGCTGCTGCTGGCGATTGTGTTGGGCCTGACACCGGTGATGTACGCCTTCACCATTCGCGGGCTGGTGAATGTGATTGCGGCGGGGTTGTCCGGTGGGCAACCCGATTATTCGCTCATTGGGCAGTGGTTGCTAATTGGCCTGGCGGTAACGCTGGTGGAGGTTGTGGGTGAATTTGGCTCTAAGTACGTCATGCAACGCTTCAAGGATGAGCTAAATTTGCGCATCACCCATGATATATTGGAACATGCGAACAGGTTGGATGTGGCTCATTTTGAAGACCCGCAGTTTCAAGATGTGCTGGCGCGGGTGCAAAATGATATTGCCGAGCGGTTTGCGCAGTTTATCGGGCGGCTGCTGGCGGTGTTAAAAAACGTCATTCAAATGGCCACACTGTCGCTGATCCTGGTGGCGATTGAGCCGCTGGTGTTACTGGTTTTGGTTGGGATTGCCTTACCTTATTTGTGGTTACAGTGGCGGCTGGCAAAATCGCGCTTTCAGGAAGAGTTTTTCCGCATCACCAAGATGCGTTGGACACAATATCTGGTAGAACGGGTCATCCGGCAGGAATGGGCGCCGGAAACCAGGCTATTGAATCTAGGGCCGTTGTTTGTGAAGCGGTTCAATGTGTTGATGGCCGGTTTTCGGGATCAGAACAAGAAGATTCACGGCCGTATCTTTGTCGGCAGTTCACTTTTTGCCAGCATCTCCACCATTTTCTTTTTTCTCACCTTTGGGCTGGTCGCTTTTCGTACCGTCAATGGCGAACTGACTTTGGGGGATCTGGCGATTTATGGTGGGGCAACGGCGCGCCTGCGGCACGCGCTGGAACAGGCCATTGTTGCCCTGACAGGCGCATTGGAACAAACCCTCTACATTGCCAATTTGCGTGAATATCTGGAAATTCAGCCCAAACTACGGCAAGAAGGGGGGTTGACACCCGCGCTGAAGCCGGGTCATATCTCTGTACACAATCTCTGTTTTACTTATCCTGGCAGCCAGAAGCCCGTGTTGCAGGATATTAGTTTTGAGTTGAGTCCCGGCGAAACGGTGGCGATTGTGGGTAAAAATGGCGCCGGGAAAACGACGCTGGTGAAACTGCTGGCGCGGCTGTATAACCCGGATGGTGGGCAGATATGCGTGGATGGGTATGATATTGTCGGGTTGTCATTGCCTTATTGGTGGCGGCAGGTATCGTTTGTGTTTCAACAATACGGCCGTTACGAAGCCACCGCCGCCGAAAATATCGCCTATGGGGATTGGGAACGGCTGTTAGACAACCCGGATGAGATTCGCCGGGTGGCCGAAGCGGCAGGGGTAGACGACCTGATTGCCTCTCTTCCGTTTGGCTATGAAACGATGCTGGGGCGGATGTTTGGTGAACACACCCTCTCCGGCGGCCAATGGCAAAAACTGGCGGTTGCCCGAGCCTTTGCCCGCCCGGCCACGTTATTGATCCTGGACGAACCATCGTCAAACCTGGACGCTATCAATGAATATCGCCTGTTTAACCGCTTCCGAGAATTGGCACACGGCCGTACCACCCTCTTGATCTCGCACCGTTTTTCCACCGTCAGCATGGCCGACCGCATCCTGGTTCTGGATGAAGGCCGCATTGTAGAAACAGGCGCTCATGCCGAACTGCTGGCCCACGACGGTCTCTATGCCCATATGTATAACTTGCACCGTCACAAACTGTATGGCCCTCAGAAAGATGCCCAGCGTGTCAGGTCATAAACCGCTCAAAACAACAATGAGTGAGTTTTGGCTGCGGCGGGGTACGGCCGTGTCCTTGTTTGTGGTCCTCTCATTGGGCGCCGCCCTGCGCCTGTATGGGTTAGATGTGCAGTCGCTATGGAACGATGAGCTTTCTGCCTGGCGACGCAGCAACTATGACACGCTGGCAGAAGTAATGGCCAGAGGTATTCCGCCTGACCATCCGCCTGGTTATCAGATATTCCTTTATTACTGGATGCGGCTGGTCGGCGATAGCGAAATGGCCTTGCGATTGCCCTCGGCGCTGGCCGGCATTGCGGCCATCAGCGCTATTTTTCTCCTGGGGCGCAAGCTCTATTCCGCCAAAGAAGGGGTGATTGCCGCCGCATTCACGGCCGTTCTCTGGGCGCCCCTCTACTACAGCCAGGAAGCACGAGCCAACATGATCGTCATGCTGCTGGTTATCCTCTCCATATACTGGCTCATTGATATCTGGCAGGCGATCAGGCAAGGGGAGAAGATGCCGGTAACGGCCGTAGTCGGTTATTTATTGACCACCGTAACCATGGCCTATCTGCACTACTTTGGCCTGTTTTTTGTCCTTCTCCAGGCCACGTTTATGGCGCTGTACTTTTGGCGGCAACCCAAAACCTGGTGGCGATTATGCCTGCTCTATGGCGCAATCTTGTTGGCCTATTTGCCCTGGATAACCCAGGCTACCCACACCCTGGCCGCCGGTAGTTCAAATTGGACCAGTAAACCAGGTACATTCATCAACTCGTTGTGGCGATTTGCCCTCTTTCTCTTTAGCCGGGAAACCATGATAACCCGTGTGGTACTGATATTGGGAACTGCTATTCTGGCTCAGGGCATATGGCTGCTCTGGCGACGGCCAGAAATGCGCCGTGCGTATTTTGTTTCTCCGGGCACATTGCTCCTCATCTGGTTATTTGTCCCCTTCATTCTGGTGTACCTGAGAACATATTGGGGGGAAGGCGTCTGGGTTGATCGCAATTTGGTTAACATGTTACCAGCTGCTTACTTATTATTGGCGCGAGTCATCACACAATTGCCTTATCCACGGGTGCTGGTTCCTGCGGTAACGTTGAGTTTGTTGGCCCTGTTTGTTTTTCAACTAATCTGGGTAGAATCGTATTATACCCAACCCAAAAAACAGCAATTCCGGGAAGCGGTGGCCGCCATCCTGGCCCATGAGGAGGAGCATCCTGGAGCGCCGATTATTGGTTGGGTCTGGAACAGGGCGACGCTCGATTATTACTTCATAAAACAAGGGTCGCCGCGCCGGGTTGACTTCTTATTGGGGCAAGCGGACCACATTGATCGGGCACGTGCGGTTATCGCCGACGCCGAATCACCTTATGTCTGGTTTATTACCGCCCACCGGGCGCCAGCGCCGGAATTTATGGCATTTTTAGAAGGGGAGATGGATACCGTATGGCATCAATCTTTCATCCAGGCCGATGTCTGGTTGTTGATGAAAGTTGATATGGAAAGGTGATTGATGAAAGGGATCATGGTGAAGCAGCAGGATGGGCAGCCGATCTTGTCCTGGGGGGAGGTGATGGATGTGACGTTTGGCCCGGAAGAGGTGTTGGTGGATGTGCGGGCAACGGCCGTGAACCGCGCCGATTTGCTCCAGGCCCGAGGCGGCTACCCGCCACCCCCAGGCGCCAGCCACATTTTGGGGCTGGAAATGGCCGGGGTCATCAATGCTGTGGGCGAAGGGGTTGAAGGGTGGCAGCCCGGCGACCGGGTGTGTGCGCTGCTGCCCGGCGGCGGTTATGCTGAACAGGTGGCTGTGCCTGCCCGGATGTTATTGCGGCTGCCGGATGAGTGGAGTTTTGCCCAGGGCACGGCCGTGCCAGAAGTGTGGTATACCGCCTACGTCAATCTCTTTTTGGAGGGGGATCTGAAACCGGGGGAAACTGTCCTCATTCATGCCGGGGCCAGCGGCGTTGGCACGGCTGCCATTCAACTGGCGCATATCACCGACGCCACCGTTTTTGTCACCGCCGGGCGAGCGGACAAACTGGCGGCGTGCCGCGACCTGGGGGCGACCCAGGCCATTAACTACAAAGAGCAGGAGTTTCTGGAAATAGTCCTGGCCGCCACCAATGGCCAGGGCGTAGATTTGATTCTGGACCCGGTCGGTGGCGCTTATTTGGAGCGGAATATCAAGGCGTTACGGCCGTTTGGCCGTCTGGTTAACATTGGGCTGCTCAGCGGCGGGCGGGGTCAATTAGACTTGGGGCTCGTCTTGCGTAACCGGCTGCACATCATCGGCTCTACCTTGCGCAATCGCCCCCCCTCCGAAAAAATCCAGATTACCCGCCAGTTTGAAGCCGGATTCTGGCACCTGTTCCATACCGGCGAGTTAAAACCCATTATTGATCGCGTGTTCCCCATTCAGGAAGCGCAGGCCGCCCATGCGTATGTGGCGCGGGATGAAAACATCGGCAAAGTGATATTGACGTTGTAGGGAGGGCGATTGATTTGCAAAATCGCCCTACAACGGTAGCTCGTTCCGATAACGGTGGAAAGCGTCCGAGCGCAGAAAGAAAAAGATAAGGAGGCCGCCAAAAAAACCACCCAAATGCGCCCAGTGGCCGATGGAGGCTTCAATATCAAGCACTAATACCTGAAGGGCGCGGGGGATTTCCAGCAGCACAAAAAAGAGGATAACCAGATACGCACGCAGTGTGGGGAAATAAAGGGAAATCAGGCTGTGTATTAAGCCTTTGTCTGCTGTGAGAATATAACCGGCCCAGAAGATTAACGAGACGCCCAACCACAAGCCATTGAGCACCGTCATATTAAATACAGGTAAAAACCAGTACAAGAATAAGACCCGAATACGACCTTTGGGAAAGAGCATCAGGTATGCCGCCATCACCCCGTAGAGCGCGCCACTGGCGCCCACACCCGGTATATCCGAGTGCATCCGGGTGATCACCGCAATGATGTCGGCCATAAAACCACAGGCCAGATAAAAAGCCAGGAAACGCCAGGGGCCACACACATCTTCCACCCGGCGACCAAAAACCCACAAGGCCAACATATTACTGATCAGGTGAAAAAGGCCACCGTGCAGGAACATATGGGTCACGGCCGTGAGCGCCCCCCCGCCTTGTTGACTGATCACCAGCGCCGGTGTGGTTCCCAGCACATAATAGACCCCAATATCATTACCGACAGCTACCAGACTCAGGATATTGACCAAAATAATGGCCAGCGTCATAAAGGGCAGGCTTGTATACCGATTTTGTTCAGTGTCATTGACAGGAAACATAGCTGTTAATTGCCCCCGGCCGCAAGCGACCCATAATAAAATATCAACTTGTTAAAAGAAACTGTTAACACCAGCAAAATGGGTATGAGCACAATGACGATGCCCACAAAAGACAACAAAGCGCCGGCACCCCCATTGGGTATGCCTTGCTGCCCAAAGAGGAGTTGCCAATACGGATGGTGGGGGGCATTAGCCGCGCCGGCAATGATCAGGCCGCCAACCGCGACGATAGGTATGCCCAAATACGCCTCCCAGGGCACCCGCAAGGGGTTCAAACCGCCGTGAATGAAGATGAGCAACATGTAGATGATGAGCGGCCCCACTCCCAGGCGAATCAGGTTGGCATTGTCGCTGGTAAAGACCAGGGGGCGCTCCGGCTTCTGCTTTTGTTCTTGTTTAAGTTGTTGCTGGCTGGACTGCAAGGCGCGGGCGTGTTTGCTGGCAATATGGCGGTCGGTGGCATTGGTCGCACTTTTGGCAGCCTGTTGGTAAGCGGCTAACGCTTTAGCGGTCAGATTGACTGCCTCATATGCCTGGGCCAGCGCCAGGGGGTCGTCAAAATCTGCCCTTGCTTTTTGCAACGCGGCGGCGGCTTTTTCATGTTGTGGGTTGATACTCACTACGGCTTCCAGGGCTACAATTTTTTCGGCAGGAGCTTGGGCCACCTGGGCCAGCCCCAGCCAGGCCTTGATATGTGTGGGATCGGTGCGGGTGATCTGCATCAGATGTTGGCGCGCCTGGTGGTGACGGCCGTTCCTATAGGCCCACACCGCTTCCTGCAACAATTCGGCATGATCCACCTGCTCTCGCTGTTTGCGTTCTGCTTTTAACTCTGGCAGGCGGTACAAGGCTTCTTCATGGCCGGGATTCAGACTAAGCACCTTTTCCAGGGCATGGATTTGTTCTGCCAGATCAGGTGAAACTTTGCTCAGCCACAACCACCCCATTTCGTGACGCGGCTGCCCCATCACTAACTCTTGCAACAATTCGTGGGCTTCCCGGTTACGGCCGTCGCGCGCAGCGCGCACCGCTTCCCGAAACAAATCAATACTCATACACCATTACCTGCTGGCCGATGACAGATGCCAGGTGAATGGTTGCCACCTGCCACTTGCGACCTGCCTCCCTTTCACTTTTTCGGCGGCTCCAATTTTGTCAGATCAGTCACAATCTCCCGGCTGCGCTGGATTAACACGGTAGCGGGAGAAGGGCCGGGGGCAGTTTCCGGTTTGGGAAACGGCGGTAGATCAAACATCTTTCGCCAGCCGTAGCCTCCCACCAGTTTAATGGAAGCCATCACCGGCGCCGCCAGGATCATACCCAAAATACCGGCAATGGAACCACCCATCAGCACAGCAATCATGACCAGGATGGGATTCAAATCCAGAGCGTCACCCACAATGCGCGGCACCAGGATATTGTTTTCTAGCTGCTGCACCAGCGCCATAAACCCCAAAACAACCAGCATGTATTGCCAGCTTTCCAGGCCAAAAATAGTGGTCGGTTGGAAAAACGCAACCACACAGGCAGCCCCGATGCTGATGATCGGGCCAACAACCGGAATAAACTCTAACAAACCGGCCAAAATACCCAACGCCAGGGCATTTTGCACACCCAAAAGAGACAGGCCAATCCAGACCACAAAAAAGATAACCAACGCCAGCGCTACCTGCCCACGCAAATAAGCGTTCCAGGTGCGGCCAAATTCGCGCATGATCCGTTCGGCGTCCTGACGGTAGCCAGGCGCAGTAGCAATATCCCCTACATGGCTGCCCAACCGGGGAATCTCCGCCGCAAAGTAGATGGAGATCACAAAAATGAAAAAGATATTGCCCAACAGGCGCAAGGTGGTCGTGGCCACGCTGCCTACAATTTGACCACTGCGGCCTAATGTTGGTTCTACCAGCCCCAACAACTGATTTTGAATCATCCCCCAATCCAGCGCGCGGGGGTCAAATTCAAACCCGGCAATAGCAATAGGCTCCAGGTTGGTAATGGTGTTGCGGATCACGGCCGTGATCCCCTCAATGAATGCGGGCACATCCTGGATCAACGTCTGGCTTTGTTGGAAAGCCGCCACCCCCAGCGCCACCAATCCACCAATCACCAGCACCGCCAGCCCCAGATAAATGATCAAAATGGCATGAACTCGTTTCAAACTGGTGCGCTCATCCAACATGATAATGAAAGGGTTCAGCAGATAGGCCAGTATGGCCGCTATAATCAACTGATATAACAATCCCTCAAAGCGGTAGGCGATAACTGCCAACAGCAATAACGCCGTCACCGTCACAATCACCTTTGTACTGCGCGTCCACGGCGGCGACTCCACCGGCACAACTGGTTCGGTTGCCAGCAATTCCTCGTCTTCACTATCCATAAGTACCTCAAGCATCCAATAACTGGGTAATTGGGTAATCGGTCATCCCGTCACCCTATCACCCCATCACCTGCTCACTTCATCACCTACCCGCGTGAGAGTATCACAGGCTAACCCACTCCGTCAATTTACAATTTGGGTTACAATACGCCTACCCATAGGGAATTTTACCCACCTGTTTTCCAATAATGCCGGGTCACACAAGTTCATCGCTGACGATAACCCGGCATAACCCAAAAAAGGAGACCCATGCGCAAGAAAGTGATCATGATTACGGGGGCCGCTGGCGAAATCGGCCAAGCGCTCGTGGACGAATTTACGCACAATGACGGGTACACATTGCTGACGCTGGATTTACACGCACTACCGAAGGAGATGCACGGCCGTACCATCCACATCCAGGGCGACATTCTCGATAAAACCCTCTTCTCCCGCCTTGTCACCGAATATGAGATTGACACGATCTTCCATCTGGCGGCGCTGCTCTCCACCCGCAGCGAATTTGCGCCCGAATTGGCCCACCAGGTCAATGTCAACGGCACCCTCACGCTGCTGCAACTGGCGGCCGAACAATCCCAGCGGCGGGGCGAGCCGGTGCGTTTCATCTTCCCCAGTTCCATCGCTGCCTATGGCCTCCCGGATTTACCCACCAAGGCGCGCGACTTTTACGTGCGTGAATGGGATTGGAACTACCCCACCACCATGTATGGTTGCAACAAGCTGTACTGCGAATTGCTGGGCGCTTATTACAGTACCCATTTCCAGCAGTTGGCCCGCACTAAACCGATCATGCTGGACTTCCGCAGTGTGCGGTTTCCTGGTTTGATCAGCGCCTTTACTGTGCCCACCGGCGGCACCAGCGATTATGGCCCGGAAATGTTGCACGCCGCCGCAAAGGGCGAACCATATGCCTGTTTTGTACGCCCAGACAGCACCATCCCCTTTATGGCCATGCCAGATGCCGTAACCGCGCTGCTCAAACTGTGGCACGCGCCCACCGAGAGCCTGTCCCGGCGTGTTTATAATGTCACAAGCTTTAGCCTCTCCGCCGCCGAGTTCCACGAACGGGTATTACATGCATTCCCGGAGGCAGAAATCACCTTTGACCCGGACGTGCAGCGGCAGGGTATTGTGGATAGTTGGCCGGCCGGGCTGAATGACAAAGCCGCACAAACGGATTGGGGCTGGCAGCCAGCTTATAATGTAGACCGCGCATTTGATGAATACCTTGTGCCCAATATCCGGCAGCGATATGCGGGGGGAGTCGGTAATCGGTAGTCGGTAATCGGTTAGCCGAGGCCCGAGATCGGAAGATGGACTTTTGGGCCTCGGTTTTCGGACAAGTGGAGGCAGACCAAAATGGCAGAGTTAAAGACAAAAGAGAATGAAGGGGATGTGGCGGCGTTTTTGAACGGTGTGACCGATGAAAAGAAGCGGCAGGATTGTTTTGCCCTCCTGGATTTGATGCGCGATGTGACGCAGGCGGAACCCAAAATGTGGGGTGACAACATTGTCGGTTTTGGACAATATCACTACAGGTACGCGAGCGGTCGGGAGGGGGATTGGTTTGTGGCTGGTTTTGCGCCGCGCAAACAAAACCTGACTTGGAGATTAGAGACGGCGCAAGCGCCAATCTCTAATCTCCAATAACCCGGCATCCGTTGTTTACCTGATGGTCATCGGCAGATAAATTGCAAATGGATAGATAACAAACGTGGCCGGGTTAGACGTACCGCCGCCAGGGCCAGGATTGATTACCGTTACCGAACCAGAACCGCCAAAAGCGACATCGAAGCTGTTCAACGTGACCAGCAACGTATTTTCATTGACAAACTGCGTTGGCCGGTTTTGCCCATTCCACTGCGCCTGAAGACCGGATACAAAGTTCAACCCACTTACCCGGATGGTAACGGGGTTGCTGGCTGCCCCCCGCGCAATCGTATGATACGGGTCAATGTTCGTGATGGTAGGTACCGGGTTTTGCCCAGGCGCGGCCACGGTAAAGGGTACGGCATTGGACGTGCCACCACCGGGGCCGGGGTTCACGGCCGTCACTGCCGCTGCACCCGGCGCCAACAAATCCCCACTCGGTATTGCTACTTGCAGCTGACTGCTGCTCACAAACGTGGTCGTCCTGTTTACACCATTCCATTGCACGGCCGTCCCGTTCATGAAGTTTGTGCCGAAGACGGTCAACGTAAAGGCAGGATCGCCAGCAGCCGCGCCGCCCGGTTGCAGGTAGTCAATAGACGGGATGGGGTTCTGGTTTGGAGCAGTAACCACAAAGTCCAGACTATTTAAAGAATCACCACCACCTGGTGCGGGATTTACGGCCGTAATTGTTCGTGTGCCCGCATTCGCCACATCGGCTGCGCTCAGGTCCACTTCAATTTCATCTGGACTAACATAGGTAGTGGGCCGGTTTGCACCATTCACCCGCCCCACTGCGCCCGGTACAAAGTTTTGCCCCAGTACCCGCACCGTCAGGCCGCCACTACCGGCCGTAGCCGAAGCGGGCAGTAAATTGTCCAATGTTGGCTGAGGATTGGCGGCATGGAAGGCCACTACGGAGTTATTGACGTTACCAGTAACGTACACGGCCGTGCCATCCGGCGTCACGCCAATCTCCCAGGCCCCATTCAGGGCCGGGTTGTTGCCAGCAGCATATATTACCTGTACCTGCGACAGAATACCGTTACTGAGATTGCGACCAAAAACAGACAGCGCATCAGACAGCGCCCCCGTAACATACACATACTCGCCGTCAGGGCTGATCTTGACATCTCTGGCGCCGTTTAGCCCTTCGGCATCGGGAGAGTCTATGGCCCGGGTTTCTTCGGTTGTTTGCGCCTGTGCCAGACTGTTGGTCACATAACCCCCATATATAATGGTGCCATCAAACGGATCACGCACGAACCGCACGACAGCATCATCTTCATAACCGGCCACGTAAACATGGTTTCCATCCGGACTAACGGCAATACCCCAGGCCTCTCCCAGACCGTTGATACAGATGATAAAGTAACAATATCCCTCGTAAAGTCGCTGCACAAACGTCAGAGAACCATCTACCAGATTACGTTCAAAGACGGAGACATATCCATTATCGGCCGTGCCTGTACCACCTGTCACATAGATAAACTTCCCATCGGGACTCATCGTCGGCACATAAGGCAAGTTGAGATTGGTCCCATCTACCAATGTGTCTTCATAACCTACAAAACCATCACTATCACGGTAAAAAGTAACAATCGCATCGCTGAGATAACCGGTGACGTAGATGAAACGGCCGTCTGGGCTCACCACAATCCCATATGGATAATCCAGACCCGTCACCGTACCACCACCATCACCATTTGTCCACACATGGCTCAGCGTGACAATACCACTGCCTGCATTCCGATTAAAGATCAAGAACGAATCGCTATTTCGGGCCGTCACGTACACCTGCGTCCCATCCGGGCTGACCTCCACCATTTGCGGCCCATCCATATCCAGGTTGCTGGTAGACATGACAAACGTCAACGCTCCCGTTACGGCATTGCGGTCAAACACAGTCAACGTATCATCATTGAAACCTGTTACATAGGCATGAAGCCCATCTGGGCTAATTGCCACGTCATAAGCGCCACCCAAAGAGTTGAGGCCGCCTTGCCCATCCACATAGCTATTGCCTGGAGGGGCCAACGGCGCGGGTGGCAGGGGAATTCCTTCACACACCAGGTTGTAGCTGACGGTAGGCTGCTGAGGATCGTTGGTGGTCAGAGTGAGTACGGCCGTGCGCAACCCATAATCCCCCGGCATACAGGTGATCGGCAGCGTGGAGGGCGGTTCACCATCATTGATAGTGCCATCAAAAGCATTAAAGGTAAAGTCGCCTGGGTTTGCTCCCGATAAAGCGGCGCCACCCACTGTCAGCGTCGCATTTCCTGTTTCAAAAAAGGTCAACGTGCGCTGTGTGGCTTCGCCTACATACACCTGCCCAAAATCCAACGTGCCACCGGGCGTCGGGTCTGAACCATAACCGGGTACCGGCAGCGCCGCTACATGGCACTCCAGGTTATACGTCACAGAAGGCGTCGCCGGGGCATTGGTGCTGAATGTCAACGTGGCTGTGTAATCGCCAACTGCGCTGCCATTACATTGCACGGTCACGTCCTCATTATCACCCGCGTTAATGCTCTGCGGGAACGCCGGTGATAATAGGGCAAATTCTGACGGATTGGCCCCACCAAAAGTAGGATTATTTACTTGCAAGGTCGCATTGCCCACAGAAAGCATGGTAAATACAGCGGAAACAGGTGTCCCCACACTGGTATTACCCACCACAATTGGCCCTGGCTGTACCGGGTTTGAACCGTAAGCAGGCACAGCCGGATCCGCCTCAAATGCGCCAATATCACACGTTGACCCCTTCGGGCGCGGGTCGCTGCGCTGATCTAGATTTTCCACGTAATCGTTGGCACACACACTGTTACTGCCCGCGTCAATGGCCGGACTGCCAGAGTTGAGGGCTTGAGTCAGCAATGAAGCCAACGGGCCGCCATTAAAACCAGGCGTATCCAGATCGGGATCGGTATTCTGCTGATCCGTACCTTGCGTCAAACCGCAGGTATCGCCACTATCAATGTTGTACCCTTGTGAAGTCAACCCCTCGTTACAGGCATCACTACCGGTTCCATCTACAATTGTATTTGCCAGCGTTACAGCATGGCTTCCATCTGTCTGATTAAAAATGGCTGAGCCGGCATTAAGGGAGAGATTGAGCGAAAGAGTAACATTGTAGAGGAAAACATTAGAGGCCGGGCCACCTTGTTGTGTGTTACCATTCCAGATAGCACCACCGTCGCCATCTGGCGCTCCATTGCCGGTAAAAGTGACATTGGCAAACCGGGCTGTACCACGCCGATCATTAGCGACCGCGCCGCCGTTGCCACGCGACGAGAGATTGGCCATGAACGTGGCACGGCGTACATCAAGTTGATATTGATTGTAGATCGCGCCGCCCATCTCTTCGTTGGTCAAATCGCCAGCAATGTTGCCATTGAAGGAGCTGTCGCGGATGCGTAAATAGCCGTCAGAAGCGTTATAAATCGCCCCGCCAGGCGCTTCAAAGCTGAGGTTGCCATTGAATACAGAACGGATGATGGTCAATCCACCATCCTCATCATTGCTGTGATTATAAATAGCGCCGCCGCCGTCAGTGTCATCGGTGGGGGCATCATCGTCCACAATGTTGCCGTTAAATACGGTATCGGAAATTTCACCAGCGTCCGCGCCGTTATAAATGGCGCCGCCGCCTTCGGTGGCGATGTTCCCGGCGAAGTTGCTGAGGGAGATATTGAGCGAGTTGTAGCCGGTGAGGTAAATTGCGCCACCTTCCCCGGCGCCGTCGCCCCAACCGCCATCTGTTCCTAATGCTCTGTTTCCGGAGAAATTGGAGGCCAGGATGTTGATCTTGCCAACGGAATAGATGGCCCCGCCACGGCCGTCGGCCTTGTTATTCTGAAAACTGGAGCCGATGATATTGATCTCGTCATCACCGCCCTGGCTCAAGATAGCCCCACCGGCGCCGCTGGTAAAACCGTTTTGCACAACCATGTTCAATAAGGTGAGTTTACCACCGGCATTCACGTGAAAGATGGAAGAATCAACTTGGTTTGGGCCTGTACCACCGTTGCCGTCAATGACAACTGGCCCGGTAATGGTGACATCATCTGTCACCCAGGGGAGGACGGCCGTCAGTTGCAGATCAGGGTTCAGGGTAATGGTCCCGCCGGCAGCCGATCCACCAAAAATGATGACGTGGGGGCCAGGGCCAGTGGTACATTCGTGATAACTGGAAATACTGCCGTTGTTGTCGGTGTCCGCACCATTGTTGTAGTCGGCGATGGCTTGCAACGCTTCCCATAGGTCACAGCCGCCGTCGTCCGGGTCATTTTCGACATCGGTTGTGGTTACGGTTGTAGTAGATAAGGCCCGCACCGGTGTGGAACCGGCCATGGAGATGGAAAGAGCTATGATCAGGGCCAGCAGGCCAACGGCCGTACTCCAGCGCCACTTGTTTTGCAGAAATGGGACAAATCGAACAGACATTGTTGCTCCTTGCATAAACGCAAAACGTAAAACGACGGGCGTTTTACGTTTTACATCTTGCCTAAAGGTGAATTAAGGATAACTGGCCGCATGATAGGGCACGGCCGTCCGAAATCCGTCCGAATGTCATCCAGGTTGGGGGAGATTGGGAGATTAGGAGATTGGGAGATTAGGAGATTGGGAGATAAGGAGATTGGAAGATTGGGAGATTGAATCTCTTAATCTCCCAATCCCTCAATTACATCAAAAGCTAGTTGCCACCGCCGGTAATGACTCCCGCGCCATCCGTTTCTTCGTCACCTTCTTCGGTGATCACACCGGCGCCGTCCGTTTCTTCGTCGCCCTCTTTCGTGATCACACCGGCGCCATCGGTTTCTTCGTCGCCATCGCCAGCGGTGATGACGCCCGCACCGGCGATCACTGCGTCACCATCGGTTACCAGTTCAAAAACGGCTATGCCCGATTCGTCGGCGTGCAGGGCTTCCACCGCCATGCCTTCTTCGCTGATGACCATAGATTGGCTTTCCATCTCTTTTTCATTCCCGGCCACACGCGCTACTGCCATGCCTTCTTCCCCGGCAATAGCCGTAAAGGCCATCTCCTTGCCTTCACCTAACTGTTGGGCAATGTCCTGGCTCAACATTTCAGTCAGCACATCTGCGCCGGCTTCGCGCAAATCTTTTTCCAGTTCTTTAACCCACTTGTGTTCGATAATAGCCACAATGGCCGAGGTGCCCGGTTTCAAGGCTTCGCCAATTTTCTTCAAGCGTTCATCAGGGATGCCCGAATCGTAAAACTTGGCGGTGACGCCGCCGACCAGCGCACCCGTCGCCCCGCCAACAACCACCGCGCCAATTGGCCCGGCAATGGCGCCGATAACGCCGCCGACCACCGTGCCCACAACCGCGCCACGGCCGCCGCCGGGATCGCCAGACTCACGGATTTTCACTTTGTCTTTGGTGGTGCGGCGCACAATGGCCATGCGCTCAATTTTGATCAGACCACCCCATTTGGCTGCTTTTAGCTGCATCCAGGCATCCTTTGCCCCGTTTTCGCTTTGAAAAGCGGCCACAATCAACTGCACAGGAACTACGTCACTCATTATTTCACTCCTTCAATAGGTGGCGCGATTCTGAAAAATCGCGCCACGACTTTTATTGTGCTACTTCACCCGAAAAGCGGCGATGATGGAAGCAATACCACCCACAATGGCGAGAATGCCGATAGCCCAGGGTAAGGAAAGGGCGAAACCCCAGGAATTTGCCAGCAGCAGAGCGCCAAAGAGAAGGCTGACAACGCCTAAAATACCAGCACCCAAGCCGGCACCTCTAAACGCCTGTACAATGCCGATCACCCCAAAGATGATGCCTTCGATACCCAGGATGAGGATGATGGTCTTGGCTAACACTATCGTCCCAATGATCGGGTGATTCAGCACTAAGATACCAGCAATAATGCCCAAAATACCGGCAAACAATTTTAGTCCCCACATAGAGGAATCTATGAAAATGGAGATAATCCTGAAAATACCGGCAATGAGCCAATAGATGCCCAATACCTGAACGGCGATGACGGCCGTTTGCGCCGGTGAGCTGAGAAAGAAAAGTCCCAAAATCACCAGGGCAACACCTTCCATTAGTATTAGCCACCAGGGAATAAGCGCCTGGTCATTTTTCATAGTTGCTGCTGTTGCGGTCATACATTTTTCTCCTTTTGTAGACAGAACACAAGATTAATAAGCAAACTCGCCCAAAGTATATCAACAACCCGTTTCTTAGCCACAAATGAGAACTACGAATTACGGATGGGTAAAGTGATGCAGCGTGGTGGTGTCTTGCCCGGCGGAGGTGGGCAAGCGACGGCCGTCCGCCGCATCATACCACCCGGTCACCAACGTATACACGCCGGGGGGCAGGTTGTCTGGCAGGGGGATGGTGTAGCGATCTACGACCGTTTCCCCCACCCGCCAGCAGGTGGGCGGCCATTGGCCGTTCACGGGCCAGTTGTCTTGTTGGGCTATCAATTCGCCCTGTTCATTTAGCAGGTGGTTAAAGACGGTATACGGCCGTAACACCCCCCGTTCTCCGCGCCAGAACAGCGTCACGTCCAGGGCCGCCGCCTCCTGACGGACGGTGTAACCGGTGAGGCGCAGGGTGTCGCCAAAGAGAATATCGGCGTTGGTTTCTGGGGTAGCAATGGGGAGGGACGGCCGTTGCGCCACCACCGCCACCGCCCGCACCGGCTGCCAGGCCAGCGCCAAAGCCAATGTCAGCGCCAACTGCATCCCGACCAGCGCCGCCTGCCGCCGCCAGCCCGGCTGTGTTTCCGCCAGCCAGTGGGCGGCAACCAGCGCCATAAATGGAAAGAAAAAGAGCCACAGCCGCCCTACCTCGCCCCGCGCCGCGCCGGAAATGTCGAGAACCAGGAGGAGCACGGCCGTGCTGATTGCCAGCCAATGTACGGGCATGAGTGGGCGGCGGCGGAAGGTTTGCAACAGCACGGCCGTGAATCCCACCACAATCACCCACCCGGTAAATACCAGCACATCTACCAAATCCCACACAACCCACCAGCTATAGCGGCGGATGTGCGTTACCAATTCATAATGCTGCCCCAGCCCCGCCTGGAAAATGGCCCAGGGTGGCACGCCCCAGCCTAGCCAGTTGATGAGCCAAAGGGTGGCGGCGCCGAGGGCGAAAGCGAGTGAGCAGGAGAGGACGTGATGCGTGATACGTGATGCGTGATACGTGACACCTGACACATAAACGCCTGACACATACACCCCTAATAACAGCGCCAACGACAGATTTCCCAGGCTGAGGAAAGTTGCCAGGGAGAAAAGCAGACCAGAGAGGAAAAACCAGCGCCATGACCAGTTTTGCAGGCCGCGATAGAAGGCCAGGAAGATGAGCAGGCTGAGCGGGGCGTACAACTGTACCGCTTTGGGGGCGAACAGCAGCAGCGTGGGCAGGGTGATGACCAGAAGGGTTGCTAACTTCACGGCCGTGCCCCCCAACATCTCCTTCGCCAGCCAATGCGCCGGGAAAACGGTTAAAGCACCGGCCAACAGGGGAATGATGGCCCAGATGAGCAGCGCGGCGGACACGGCCGTTGGCCTATCCAACAGCCACAAATCAATACAGCGTGCCGCCGCCGCCGGGTATGCCAGCCGTTCCGCCAGCGCCGGAAAGCGGGCCAGCAGATCAATGGTCAGCCGGTTGGCAATGAGCAGGCCGGGTGGATGGGTACGGGCGTGTTCCGAACTAAAGGTGGGCATCAGCGCCGGGTAATTGGCCAGGCTGCTGCCCAGGTCGGGCAGTTCCGCCGCCGGTTGGAAAAAGCCGCTTTCCAGATTGGAATAGACGCGGTTAATCAGTTCATCGCGGATAGAAGTGCTATCCGCGTTCAGCAGCGCCAGTTGCAGCAGCAGGCTGGCCCCGGCCAGCAGCCACAAGCCCATTTTTACAGCACGGCCGTCCCCCTCCAACCGCAACCACCACGCCGCCACTCCCCCCATGAGCAGCGTTGCCAACAGTGGTTTCAGCCAGTGGGTGTATGGCCGTAACCGATGCGGCCAATACCATTCCGCCGTCTCCGGCGCCGGCCCGCGCAAAATGGGCAGCCAGTCGGTGAAGATGAGCAAGATGAGCACGGCCGTGCAGCCCAAAAGGATGAGGAAGAAAAGGCGTTGGCGGTTCATGGTCAATTACAAGACGCTTACCTTCCCATCTTGATCGATCTGTAGGTAATCGCCGGTTTTTACGGCCGTGTACCCCTCCCCATCCAACACCAACACCGGTGGGCTGTGGTCATACAGTTCCCGCGCCACGGCCGCGCCCAGCGCCAGGATGCCATCCACCTCGGCGGTGAGGATGGCGGCGGGGGCCGTGCCCAGGCGCACCGCTTCCAGCAAGATGCTGCTGGCGCTGCTGGAACCACGTCCGGCCGGCAACACCAACACCTTGCCCGTCACCACCTGCCCGGCGCATGGATGCCGCCGGTCAATGATCTCACCTGTCTCCGGGTTCAGCCCCCCCCACAAACTAAGCGGCGCTGGCAAAACCAGCGCCACACCCTGGGCTTTGCCGGGCACTAATACGGTTGCTATAAAATCAGAGGTGGTTGCCATTTTCAGTTGACGTTTTCAGATTGGTTCAATCTCCAAGATTGAACAAGTCTTATCACTCATCATCAATCGCTTCGCCGCGCCAGATGCGCATTCCTCCCCAGACATTCATGCCTAACAAAATAATCACAAACAACCCGGCCAACCCGGCCCAGAGCAGCCACCCCGCGCCACCTTGAATCTCAGCCTTGTCCGGGTTGCTGGGGTCGTATAACACCTCCACCTGATCCCCCTCATCATAACGCGGCGGGTCTGAGGTATTGCTGCTTTCAAATATGTAGGTTTGTCCGCCCACGCGGAATTCCACAATAGGTGAATAAACGCAACAACCACCTTCTGGGGAGCTTGATTCTTCCAGTCCCGTGACGGTGCCCATCGTTGTTACACCCACCTGATCTAGCCTGTAATCCCGGTTGGCAAAATAAAGAAACAGGCCAATAAAAAATATGAAAAGAAGATTGATTCCTACCAAGATGCAGCCTGAACGCAATCGTTCCAGGCAGCCCATGGTGCTGTCAACGGCCGTTTCTACCTTACCTGTCTGGTTTGTCATCGTTTACCTCCTGAATTTAGTCAAACCACAATAAATTATCGCGCCACACAGAACCCTGTGCGGCCGAGCGAACACACTCTTTCAGACTGCCAAAGACCACCGCAAAACCAATGTTACCCGGCGCGTAATGGGCAAACTTGCCCGAATTGGTCATCAGCACCCCCCCCTGGCGGCGCACAATGGGGGCTACCACCACGCAAGTATCCACCACCAGCCGCACCCCCCATGCCCCCAATTGTGCCAACCAGCCGCGCTGCCCCAAAGCGGCCAAAACCAGCCGGTTGGTACAGACAATAAATTCCACCTCTGGGTGAATGGGATATTGTGCCAGCAAGGGCATGAGGGCGGCAAATTCGGCCAGGGAAAAGTGGGGGCTACCTAAGGCGACGACATCTATATGACCGTCCGCTACCGTACTCAACTTCGCCAAAGTTTGCCGCAACACGGCCGTTGTCACCGGAATCATCCGCTCTGGCGCTCCACCCTGAAAGGCCGCGTCCAATGTCGGCGCTTCCGGCGTCACCCCCACCGCATGAAACAGCGCCACCGCTCCCGATGAGGCCGCCGCTGCCCCCAAAGCCTTGAGTTGATCCTCCGTTGTTTCTGGCAGCAGACCCTCAATCACCGGGATTTTAGATTGCGCTGTCTCACCCAGAAGGTAGCCCAGTACCGGGAAAAAGACATCTTCGCGCAACAATCGTTCTGGGATGTCCTGCAATTGGAACAGGAGCTGGCCGCGCCGGTTTTCCGGCAGGTGCAGGCCAAAGGCCGGGGCGCGCCCGGTGATGGCCATGCAAATGTCAATAAAGTCGCCATATCGGTTGGTGCGCGCACCCAACACCGAATTGGCAAAAACGATGGCGTTGCTCTCCGCCCAGGCCACGTCGGTACCAAAGGTCGGGCGATGCATGGCCTGGTAGGGGGCGCATGTCCAGATGGGTTGGCAGCCCATTTGCTCGTAAGCCTGCATCAGCCGGGCGGCGCGGGCGGCCAATGCCGGGCTGCCCTGAAAATGTTCCGGGTGCAGCAGGTCAACCGCACCCACGTTCAGTGTGGTGGGAATACGCACCTGCGCCCCACCGGCCACTAACCGCTCGGCAAATTCCAGACCAGACTCCCCATGGTACAAACATCCGTCAATGTGCGCCGAGGCCACATCCAGCAGTCGGTTAGCTCCATACACCCCGGCCATCGTCACCAGGATGCGCATCGCCATTTGCACGGCCGTGCCCCTTTCCCCCGCCAACATTGCCTCATCTTCTGCCGTCAATTCAATTGCCATGCCCGGATTGTATCATGTGTTCTTGTGTTAAGGGGTTCAGGTGTTAAGGTGCTCAGGTGTTTAGGTGTTTAGGTGTTGTAACTATACAGGTACAAAACCTGTGATATAAATAGGCATCATGGAAGAGTTGCTGCGCGAAAATGAACGGCTCAGGCAAGAAAACCAAGAACTTCG
>JACTMP010000067.1 GCA_014584575.1 Chloroflexota bacterium | reverse complement strand
GTACACACCACCCACGATGGGGACACGGCCTTTGCCCTGGCCACCGGGCAGGTGGAGGCAAATTTTGATCTGGTGGCGAACACGGCCGTACATGTCACCGCCGAAGCCATCCGCAACGCCGTCCGTTTTGCCCGGTCGGTAGTGGATATTCCCGGCCTGGCCTCATAATCAGAAGAATCACGATTCCGGTACGCTTGGCAGCAACATATCGAACTCTTTGGCCGCCTCCCACAGCAGGCCATGCCCTTCCGCCAGACTAAAAAAAATCCCACTGATCGTCATGCGGGAAAACATCCAGAAACCAGCAAAGAGCGGCAATTTGTGGCTCCTCATTGACAACTACCAGAACGGCCGTGCCCACCCACAAATAGACAATGGAAGTTAAGAAGTGGCGGGGGTGGGGTACGGCCGTCAATCCGGCGGATGTTTTCCTATCTCAACCCACAAAACACGGGAGCGCACCCGAAATTCGCTGTTTAGATCAAGTGCATGGACGGTAGCACGGCCGTGAGGGGAACTGGATAACCACGCCGCTTAAGCAGAACGGCCGCATAGGCTTTGCGAAGCGTTAGAACATCGGCTTCACGGCTTAAAGTATCCAGTTGGGATTGCTCCGATTTGGTGAGGCGGCTTTCTTTCTTTTTTTCCAGGAGCGTTTCGTATTGCGTCCAACGC
The DNA here is from genome assembly GCA_014584575.1 of Chloroflexota bacterium. Lineage (GTDB taxonomy): Bacteria > Chloroflexota > Anaerolineae > Promineifilales > Promineifilaceae > CAADGU01. The sequence continues at coordinate 26,298 of JACTMP010000067.1, read as the reverse complement.
GCCGGGTCGAAGGTACGTTGGGCTTCCTGCTGCAACTGTTTTTCATCCATTTGCAGGAGAGGAAAAACGTCGGCCTGGTACTCAACGGGGACCTCTTTGAGTAAAGGCGGCAGGCTGTGCGCCAGACTTTGCTCGACGATGGTTTCAATGGGCTGGCGGGACAGGCTGGCTGCCTGCTGAAGCTGGCGCACCATTGCCTCTGATAAGTGGATCGTGATTGCCTGCGTTGTCATAGGCTTGTTTCCTTCATGGAGTGAATTATACAAGGAAAAACCACCTATTTTGCCGACCGTTTCCGGCGAACTTTATGAACGATTTCGTTAATTTCGTCAAGGGAGAGGACATCATCAACCGGCAGGTCGGCCGCTTTGTCTAAAGGGGAAGAAGCGACTCGTTTTAACAGCAAGGTGTCGCCATCTCGCCAGATAATAAAACGATCCGACGGCTGAAAATGGGCCGCAACGTCGGAAGGCAATTCCAGGGTGTGATCTCGTCGCAAAATGGCTAACTCATTCATAGATTGTTTCCTTCATAGGGTGAATTATACAAGGAATACAAGCTAATAGAGAAATCACCATATTTTGATGAATGACGGCCGTCAAGCAGATGTATAAGGGATTGTTTGTGGTAGGGATAGGACACGGCACACGAAGTAGTCCGGTCGAAGACCGCCTCACATGGGAGGGACAGCTAGCCTTCGCTCGTTATCAACCAGTATGCTAAACTCAGGTAACGTCTCAAATCGTATGAAATTGACAATGCGGCAGCGCAAGTAACTAACCGGGATGATATGCGGAACCTCGGACTAAAAACGAAAATCGGGATAGTTTCAACATTATGCCTGCTCCTCATTTTAGCAATTGGTTGCCAGAACGGGACATCCAAAATATCGCCTGTAATACCAACTGCTCAACCAGAAGCACCAACTCCAATTACTACAAAACTGTCTACAAGTGCGTCTGAGGAGACATTGGAGCCGCCGACCACTCCTATCATTGCACTCACTCCTATATCATCACCGACAACCTCGTCCATCTCTGCACCGACAAGAACACAGCCCCCTACGGCCGTGCCCACGCCATCTTTCCCTACACCTTTGCCCGACCCCAATGCTTACCAACTTAGGGAGTGGACAGAGCAAGATGCCCTCGATCTTGTCAGCGAGATGAGAACCCACATTGACCCTATTGACTGGGGTTCTGACCTTCACTACAGCACCGAAATATACCGAAATCAATATTCATACCGGTTAGTGGAATTAGCGGCCAGTGAGGCATTGCTCCGTTTTCCTGACAGCGAACATCGAGAGGTTTTCGGCTGGAATTTAGCCCTGGCTATGGCCTTGCGGGATATGCCCAAGGATTACCCAAACGATTTGATCGTAACATTGCTTGAGGAGAGCCTTAATCAGGGAACTCTTCACCTTGATGAAAGTGCAAACTATCGGATTTATGCCTTCAAAATCCAATACCTTACCCTGGTCGATAATTTATTTGCTGATGGAGTATCGGTTCCTATCTTCAAAATCGAAACGGCCGTTTCAGAAGAGAGAGACGGCCTTTATTTTGCCCTGCGCAAAGGGGAGGCGGACATTTTCGATGTCGTGCCCATCACTAGCTTCTGGCATAAAGGGAACGGGTATTGGGCGAGTGAGCCGGAGATAAGCGATCATACAGGGGATGGCATACCAGAGTTCGTCATCGTTTCGAGTTTTCATTCCGGTTCAATGCGTGATCCTCGTCTTGCTATCTGGCAGTGGCAAGGTGAGCACTTTATCAATCTGGCAGAACAGGCAAACGGGCGGACAATTGGTATTGAAGGCCATTGGGATTTTCTACCCCCTGACAACAATAACTCTCAACCTCTACAATCTCTGTCAACATTTTATGGGCTAGATTTTTCCTCAGAGATGGAGCAAATTTACGCCTGGAACGGTTCCCGTTATGAATTGAAGGACACCATTATTCATCCACCGTTGGTGGAAAATACATTTAGTTGGATAAACTATCATATCCTCATTGAGGATTATGAAACGGCCGTAACCACTATTGGCGACCTACTGGCTAGTTGGGAAACCAGACTGCCGACAAATATTGACCCAAGTTATCCAGACTATCTACGTTTCCAACAAGCCTGGTTATATGCTCTGGAATCTCAGCCAGCAAAAACACGCGAAACACTTGAATTGTTGATTGAGGCACCTTTCAATCCCATCACCCCTACTCTTTCTCTGGCAGCCCAGGCGTTTCTTTCTGAATATCAGGCTGAAGAAGATGCTTACCGGGCATGCAAAGCCGCTCAGTTGGTGATGACAGATGCACTAGGCGCACCTTCAAGTTTCACAGATGATTTCATCCAGGCATGGGGATATGCATTTTATGGGTTTCCATGCGACCTGGATCAGGTATGGCAGATGACAGTAGAGCCAACAGAGCACATGCAACCGCTTGAAGGCATTTCTTTTTTGGAACAGGCAGGTGTAAATATCACTGAGAAAAGAGAAACCGATCTGGATCAAAATGGCATTACAGAGTGGGCATTTTCAGTTGAACGACCAAGTCCCGATGGTGGCACTTTCAATCAATGGTGGATTGCATTCCCAACAGAAGGTAGCCTACAGTTTTTCCAGCTTGGCGTGTCTTTGAACCAACTCAAAGAATGGAAGACTGTTTTTCCACCAGGCAGTAATTACCCGCTCCATTTTTTACAATACGATGAGAGACAGAGTATTATAAGTTTCACTTTCCGTGAAGAGAGTTTGCAGACAAAGAACTATTTGCGGTCTGAATTGGCTTATGGCGTAGGCAGTTACTCTATTGACGAACAAAACGACACTTTGGAATTTCAGGTCACTTACCCGGAGTCTACCATTTACCCTGATAGTATTACTTTTCGATGGAATCCAGTGATTGAAGATTTTGAAGTAATTGCCACAAGCATTCCCTATTTCACCGGCACCTACAGCTATGAAGCAATGATGCAAGCCCGAAAATTACTATTTGAAGAAGCAAAATTTGAAGAAGCTATAGCTCTGCTTGTTGGTATCCAAACCAATTTTGGCAGTGAATATTCTCCTGAAATCAACTATTTACTGGGACTGGCTTATGAACTGGCAGGGCAATATGATCGGGCTATAGAAACTTATTGGCAGCTTTGGCACGATTATCCTGATAGCTCCTTTGCCCTGATGACTCAACGTAAACTTGAGTTGGTTAACCCGTCCAGATAGAGCGTGGCACAAGTAGAATAGCTTATTTTCAAGCCGCTCACTGCCTACTGATCACTGCTTACTGCTTACCCTCATGGCCCCTTCACGTAGGTGTCAAAGAAGGCGACGGAGCGGGACATGGCGGTGTAGAAGTTGATGGCCAGGTTGTGGTTGTCCCCTTCATACACATACAACTCGGAATAGAGACCGGCCGCTTCCATCTGCGCCTGCAATGTCTCGGAGGCGGCCACGGGCACGGAACTATCGGCCGTACCATGATGGAGTTGCAGCGGCCCGGCCATGTCGGCCAGGTAGCTGTTGGCCGAAATAGAGGCCCAAAAGGCCGGGTTTTCCTCCGGCGAGCCATACGTTTCGACCATCTCCAATCGCCAACGGCCGCGACCGCCGGGTGCGCCCGGTGTGGTGGAAGTTGGTGGTGGCCCGGCGGCGTTGCTGGTGGGGATGTTGCCACGCACAAAGAGGTCGGGATAGGGGCCAACCACCCCCGCCCAAATGACACCGGCCTTGATTTGCGGCGAGACGGCCATGGCCCGCAGCGTGATATGCCCGCCCATGGAGTGGCCCCACATGCCGATGCGGTTGGGGTCGGCGGCGGGCAGGGTGGTCACGGCCGTCAGGCCATTCAACACATCTATCGTATACCCCGGATTGCTGTAGCTGCCGCCCGCCTGCCCCTCGGAATTGCCATGCCCCCGGTAATCGGAGCGGAAGACGATGTACCCGGCGCGGGCAAACCCATCCACGTAATCCACATACCGCTCGGTGGTGCGGTACTCGTCGGGCGGGATGTAGCCGTGATTGAAGATGATGACCGGCCAGCCGGTGGGCGGCGGTTCGCCCCAGGGAATGGTCAACAGCGCGTAAATTTTGTTCCCCTCGGAAAGGTAAGAGACAACGTAACGGTCATAGTTGACCCCATCATCCAGCGTTTCTTCAAAGGTGAGTTCGCTGCCAGGGTAACTTTGCTGGCGCATCACCTCGATCATCAACGGGTGCGTGGGCGTGGCGGTGGGTTCGGGTGTTGAGGTGTTGATGGGTTCAGGTGCAGGAGTGATGAGCGATTGAGGGGCTGCGGTGGAGGTGTAAGTGGGGGGCAGGGTGGGCAATGGGGTAGGCGTGGGTAATGATGGGGCGAGGGTAGGGGTTGGTGGGGAAAGGGTGGAGTTGCTAACGGCCGCTGACATAAGGGTGGGCACGGCCGTTATCGGCACCTCAGCACCACAGGCCACCAACCCAAACATAGCCATCGCCGACCATAACACCCACTTTCTTGTCAATCGCCGCCATATGCGTTTCATATCATCACTCCCTTCTAACGTATCACACATCACGCATCACGCCCCACCCCACCAAATCCCACAACCCATCCGGCCACCACAAATGCTGTTGCAGTTGGGCCAGATAGGTCGGCGCTTCGCCCGGGCCCATGGGCGCACTGGTGTAAGTACGGCCGTCCGTCAGCGTCACCAACACATACTGCCGATGCCCCTTATTGCGTACCGGAAATAGCTCCTCCGGCTGCAACGTCACGAAGGCAATATCCTCGGCCGGAATATGGACTTCCCGCGTAGGCAGCGCATACACCAGCGTCCAATCCCCATCAGGCTGCACTGTCACCGCATAAAACGGCCGCCAATACAGATACCAATAAAACAGCCCAAACAGGATCACGCTCAAAACAATCGTGCTGCCCCACATCTCCCAAAAGAGACGTCTGCCCTGGAAACGTCGCCGATAAGAGTCACGCCGCACCCAGACGCTCAACCACAAGAGCAAGGTGGCGGCCGTCGGTATCAGCAGCCACAAATAAGAGGTCGCCAACTGGCCCGTTTCATAGGTCATCAGTCTGCACCTCGTCCGGCATAACGCGCCACCGTCTGGTAATAATGGGTCAGCGAATCCACCGGCCCGTTTTGAAAGCGTTGCTGCGCTTTGGCGATGGGAAATATCCTGGTTATGCCGCTCATGCCTTGCACCTCACCGTTGGCCTGCCACTGACCGCCTACTGTGCGGATGATCGTTTCGCCCACATAACAGCCCACGCCTACGGGCAAACTTTCCCCCACAAATTTGGAACCAGGGGGATCAAAACGGTCAGCGATGAAAGTTTCCAGCGCGGCGATGCTGGCCGGTGAAAAATCCAGCGACAACGCCGGGGCCATACTCCGCATAATGCTTACAAATGTTTCTGCTTCTTGAGCATAACGAGCCGGATCAGATGTTGTCATTTCACTCACTGTGGCCGGTTTCCAACCGCGCCACGATTTGCTGTGGCCGGTTTCCAACCGCGCCACCCTGCTTCATCGAAAGGCAAAAACAGAGCGGTCTGAACCCGTGCCAATGCACAATAAACCGTCGCCAATGGCCGGGGATGTCCAGATGCGCGCCCCCGTCGGCTGCCGCCATACTTCTTTGCCGGTAGCCGCTTCCCAGGCATACAGCGCCCCGTCTGAACAACCGCCATACACCAGATCACCACCCACCAACGGCGAGCCAAAAGAGGCGGGTTCGGCTGTTTCCTTATACTGCTGCCAGCGCACGTCACCGGTGTTTTTGTCCAGAGCGGTGAGGTAGCCATCCTTGCCACCCAGAAAAACCAGGGCATCGTTCACCGCCGGTGAAGCATCCAAAAAGGATTGGGACGTTTGCCAGACCCAGCGTGCCGAGCCGGTGTGTAAATCGAGCGCATACAAACGGCCGTCACACCCCCCAAAATAGACAGTCTCATCGGCAATCGCCGGTGTGGAAAGAATTTCCGCTTCCGTGCCAAACAGCCATCTGACCGCGCCGGTTTGCGCATCCAGGGCCGCCACACGGCCGTCGCGCCCCCCACACACCACCACCCCGCCCGCTACCGCCGGAGAACTGTAAAAACCCAGTTCACTGGCATATTGCCAGCGCACGGCCCCACTTTGCCGATCCAGCGCATATAGCGCACCGCCGCGCATCCCCGGCCGCGCCCCACCGCTGCCCACAAACACCATCTCCGCCGTCACCGCTGCCGAAGAAACGATGGGCTGGCCCAATTCCACGTGCCATCGTTCCTGGCCGGTGGTTGCGTCGAGAGCGTAGACACGGCCGTCTTCACTGCCCACATACACCACCCCCTCAAACAGCGCCGGAGAAGCCGAAATCCCCCGCCGCGTAGCAAACCGCCACCGTTCCTGCCCCGTTTGCGCCTCTACCGCGTACACCTGTTTGTCCCGGCTGCCAAAATAAACCAACCCATTGGCAATGGCGGGCGTGGACATCACATTGCCCCCCGTCTCAAAACGCCACTGCAACTGCCCGCTTATCATTTGACCCGGCCCATATCCGTTGCGTTGTTCATTCCCACGAAACATCATCTGGTTCATCGTCCTTTTTTACCGTAACCTGTCCACCAATTGTAACCAGCGCCCGGTTGCCCACCAAAGAAAAAGGCCTCACGCTGATCCCTTCTTAAGGGAGCGTAAGGCCCATGATTACCAAAGCCTCCCGGAGGTTGTGAACCTCCGGGAGGTTATAAAGCTAATTGCCAAAACCATCACCAATATTGATGATGAATTGCACATCCGGCGCGTTAACGGCCGCCCAGTCACGCATCGCCTGGCCCACCGACGACGAGGCTTCAAAGCGGAACTCGCTGATCAAACCGGCGTCAATGGCCGCCTGCGCTTTTTGTATCTGGTTCCAGATACGCAAATCCTGGTTGCCCACCGGGCCATGTTTGGCGTCAATGAAGATATTGCCATTCAAGACCAGATCACCTTCCAACGGTTGGACATCCAGACCACCAAACACCGGGTTGCCATTGGCATCAATACTGGTGATGCGCTGGAATTCAACATCTACCCGACGGCCGTATTCCACAATCGTGTCCCCGGCATTGGCATGGGCCGCCGCCCGCTGCAACTCATAGGCATACCCAAAATCACTCCGGCTCAACGCATTGGCAATGGTATTGTCCAGCCCCGGCGCTGGTGGTGCGTCCAAAGCAGCCCGCGCTACCCGTTCCAGCGCCCCTCGGCCGGCGAAGTAATCGTTGTCCATCAGGCGGCGCACCTCGTCCACGCCATACCTGTCAGCCAGATTATCCATCGTGCGTAGCGCCTGTTCGCTGTCCAGCCCCCGCTCCGTCATGCGCACAATGTCCAGGTCAGTGAAACCGCGTGTCCGCAGCGCATCAGCCGCCCCGGCCGTCATGTCATCAATCTGGTTCACCACCCGGCTGGCCGCCTCCGGCCCTATTTCCTGAATAATGCGGGCCGCCGCGGCAATGCCCACCCTCTTCAGAATCGCCTCAATCAACAAGCCCTGTATCTGCTCGCCAATGTATTGCTGGGCGGATAAGTCGCCATCTATGAGATTACTCAAGTCGGCAATATCAAAGCCCAATGCCGCCAGATTGGCCACGATAAGGGCGATACCGGCAATCTTGGTCAGCAGTGTCGGTTCCGGCACCAGCAGCAAGGCAATACCGGCCCAGATACCCCACAAATCCAGCCCCAGGTTAATGGCCAGCCAGGCATATGCGCCAATCGTCGTCAGGATGTCCCAGAGCGCACCGCCGCTGTACGTGCCCACATTGCCGTTCAACCCGCCGCTAATCATATAAGCTGCCGCGCCCGTTGTGGGATCCATGATGATGTAGCCCACGCCTTGCCAATCCTCAATCACCATTTCCCGTTCCGAGACGGTGACGATCTTGCCCTGATTCAGGGCGCTGACGATGGCCGATTCCGTACTGGAACTTAGCTGCAAAAGCGGTAGGATTTGGTTGCGGTTGGTGCTGTCAATGCGGTAAACTGGGATGCCCCGCTCCAGCGCCAGAGAGAGCAGCCGGATGGAGGACACCGCGCCGCGCCCAATGTTCTCAAAGAGCGAATGTTCCAGCGCCGAGCCAAAGTAACCACTGGTTTGCATGAAGACAATGGGGTCGCGGGCATCACCATCCAGCGAGAAGACAGAAACGACATTTTGCTGGATGTCAAAGCCCATGCCGCCGCCCAACGTCTGGCTGGGGATGCCGCCAAAGCCGTAGGAGAAGACAAGACTTTGCATGGCCACACCACCGGACAGGTAACGCCACCAGCGGGCGTCCAGACCGCGCGCCGTCATCTCGCTGTAGGTGTCCAGTTGGTTGAAGTACGCCTGCAAGGAGAGATGCAGCATTTCACCGATAATCGGTTCGGACATGTTTTCCGGGGCGGTCACATCGGGAATGCCTTCGGGGGTTTGCGGTATCAGGGTGTTGCGGGCGTTTTCCAGGCGGGTTTGAGAGGCGTCAATAGCGGCGGCACTGGTACGGCCGTAGGCCAACCCCACCGCCACCACATCACCCGCCGCAATCGCGTTTTGCACATTCTGGCTGTTGCCATTCGCGTCCGTAAATGTCAGGCTGCGTGTCTGTTGCGTACCCATTCGCACCGAGCTACCCTGCGCCACCGCCTCCCCATCAATCCGCAGCACCGGTCGCAGGTTCACAATCGGCGGCGTGTTCAGCAAAGCGCCGCCGTAGCTATCTATGATTGCCTGGTCGCCCGGCGTGGCCGCCTCATAAGAAATGGTGACGCGCTTGTTCGCCAGGCTGGGGAAACTGGCCTGGTAGCTAAAATCGGTGAAACCAAACTGATCCAACACGGCAATCGTCACCCGATCCCGCCGGTTGTTGGCTACCTCGCTAAACTCCGTAATTGGCTCATCCGTCAAAACGGTCAGCGGCAAAGCAGTGGGCAACGTGGTAATGGTTTCGGTGATGATGTACGCCCCACCCATCAGGTCGGTGTTTTGCATTTCAGGATGGGCGTTGATGTAATCCATCGTCGCCGACACCGCCTGTTGCAGTTTCAGTTCGGTGAACTCAATGTCGTTGTCGTCCCGGTCTGGCAAATCAGGCGAGGGCAGTTCCGGCAACCCAATCATCATTTGCAGGGTATCGCTTAATACCACTGAGGTGGAACCCTGTATGTCCTGAATGTATTGGGTGGTGCTGTAGCCGGTGATGGCTGCCAGGTCTACGCGCTCATAGAATTGATACTGCTTGAAACTGGCATCCAGAGAGAGCCAGCTACCGGTTTCTTGTTGCCGCCAGCGGGCCACCACCTGGTTCAGGTCAGCCGCATCCACCACACCGTTGCCGTTACGGTCATAGTATGGTTTGTCCGTTGCGCCCATTGCCGCCGACACCAGTTGAATATCGCCAATGTCAATAACGCCCGTGAAGTTGAAATCTACGGAACTCAGTTCCGGGTCATACACATCTACCCACACATGCTCTTTAATCAGGTAGCCATCGGCCGTCAGCGCCACCGGCACACCACCCGTCGCCAGGATGGAACCGGCCGTCACCAGATCAGGCGCGCCACCCACCCAGTTCATAGCCGTCAATTCGTCAACCGCTACCGTGCCCTGCACGTAGCGGGCGTAGTAACCGCTGGCCCGCAGCAGGGCGATTAGCAGGCTGGCGGTGTCCATGTCGTTACCGCTGCGTTCCCAATAGGTGAGCAGCGCCCCTTTGCGGCTGCCGTAATAGGGTTCAAAGGAGATGCTGTTGCGCACAAACTCATAAATTTCCACCGGGTCGTGGTTAAGTTCGGCGGCCAATGCCTGAATTTCTGGCGTCAGCGCCGCATCCTGGTTACTCAGCAGGTCGGCGGCCAGGGGCGGCGATTCCACGCCGGTTTCGCCGGCGAGTAAGAGAGGGTTGTTGTTGGCATTACGGCCGTTATGCACCGTCCGTAGCTGCTCCACCTCGCCAGAGGTGGGGGCGGGCCGGTTAGGCAGCAGTTCAAAGTCCGGTGGCGGCGCGGGTGGGGCCAGGCTCTCCTGCAAAGCCTGACGCAGCGCGGCCGCAGCCACATTGATTTCCTGCTGATTACTGCGCGTCACGGCCGTGTTCAGCGCCTCATAATGGGTTGTCAGCGTATTCAGGTAGCGGTTTTGTTCATCAACCAACTCCTGCAAACCATCGCCGGCCGACGTAAACCCACGCGCATAGAGCGTATCCTGGTCGCTTTGCAGCCCCAGTTGATTCTGGTTAGCCAACGCGACCAGGGTGTGCCAGGCGGGGCCGATTTGTTGAAGCGTCTCTTCATAAGCATTGTCGTCCGCGGCCGTCTGCAATGCTTCCAGCAACAGTACCAAATCCTCAACCTGCCCGTTCAGGGAAAGGGCGGGCGCACCCGTGGGCGCGCCCGTGGACGCACCCGTGGGTGTGCCCGGCTGCGCCCCTTCCTGGGTGTTGGTTGTGGTGGGGGGCACGGCCGTTGCCGGTGTCATCAAAATCGGCGCAATAGATTGCAGGAAAAGTCCCACTGCCAGGATGGCCGATAGCCATTGTGTCATCATATGCTGCATGTTTCGCATGTTTCGATCCTCCTAATAACCGCTTTTGCTTTCACCTAGCTAAAAACAATCTTGCCACAGGTAATCACTATTGTGGGGTCAGCAAAGCGGAAATCTCCCCACTGGGAATCGTAGAACATCTGCCTGCTTTCCGTTTCCCAAATCTGCACCCGGAACAGGTCAATGTTGGAGCCATTGGCTTTGCCGTCAATCACCGAGACCAGATAGGTATAGTTCCCACTGCCGTTGATGGTGCCCGTGCCCTGGAAGAAGGCAGTGTCACCAGAGACAACCAGCCAGCTTAGCTCAGTGCTGCGGTATTCAAAACCGGCCGCCGGGAAGTTGTACATGAACTTCCCATCCGGCTGTCTATTGACATAGCGGGCAAAGAAGGCAAAGTTGGCCGGGCCGGTCAGGCCGGGATCACCGCTGTACGCGCCGGCCGGTGAATCAATACAGCCAATGCCGGACACATGTTTGCCGGATGGGTCATAGACAACCACAAACTGCGACACGGCCGTACCTGCCCCCCCATCATCATCCGTCACCACCAGCACAATCTCGTAAACGCCCGGCTCACTATACGCATGTTCGCCACTGACGGAACCGGAACCGTTGACCTCATCCACCACACCGGGTGAAGTGGTACCGTCGCCCCAATCCCATACGGCCGTATGCATATCCAGAACGCCAGGGTCGGTGAACACGGCCGTTGCCGTTAGCGGTATGTTGATAGGCGCCAGTTCCAGCGTCAGTTCAATGGCTGACACCGTTGGCGGCACATTGACGACGGTCACAACCGCCTGGTCTACAGCCGTTGCTCCCACCGCGTCCGTCACCTGCACCGTTATGGTCACACTGTCTGGCCCATCCAGCAAAGCGGCCGAGAAGGAGACACTTTGCCCCGGCGTTTCAAAGACACCATCGTTGTCCAGGTCCCAGGCGTAGGTCAGCGGGTCGCCATCGGGGTCGCTGCCTGTGGCGGAGACCGTAATCGTGCTGCCTTCGTCCACCGTGTAGGGGCCACCGGCGTCCACCGTCGGCGGTTGGTTATCTGAGGCCACAGGGGTGGTCTCCACGGCCGTGTTGTCGGCCAGATTGAGATCGTCGCCATTGTTGCCATCATCGGTAATGCTCACCGTGTTGGTGATGGTATCCACACCCGCCGGTAAGGGGGAGAGAACGGTGACGGCGAACACGGCCGTTGCCGCCTGACCCACCGGCAGCGAAGCCAGAGCCAGTTCACAGGTCGTGCCCGCCGGTGCGCCATCGGCGCAGCTCCAGCCCACGCTGCTGGCCGTGCCGTTAAAGGTAGTGTGGTCAGGCACCACCTCGGTGATGACCACGCCGGTTGCCTCCTGTGTGCCCACATTGTTAGTGGCCAGGGTGTAGACGATGGTCTCGCCCGGCGGCACTTGCAGCCCATCATCCTCTTTGCTGATGGTCAGGTCGGGCGCGGCTTCAATCTGGGTGGTGTCGGTAGCCGTATTGTTTTCGGGGGTGGGATCATTGCCGTTTGCGCCATCGTCTGCCACCACCACCGTATTGGTGATCATCTCCACTCCGGCAGGCAGAGCGGCACTCACCTGCACCGTCACGGTGCGCACGGCCACGCCGCCAGAGAGCAAGTCAAAGGCGGGCCAGGTGACGATACCACCTGTTTCGCTACCGCCATCGCTGGCGGAAACAAAGGTGGTATGCGCCGGTAACGTGTCGGTGAAGACGACGCCGGTGGCGTTTTGCACACTCACGTTGGTGGCCGTGATGGTGTAGGTCAGGAACTCTCCGGCGGTGGCTGTGTCACGGCCGTCGCTCTTCTCCACTTCAAAATCGGGCGGTGCGCTTTCGATGATGGCCTGGGCGCAATCATCCACAATCGCCGCCAGCACCGGGCCAGGGTTGGTGCGGAAATTGGTGATAGAGAAGACTGCACCACCCGTAGCCTGAGCCAGGCTGCCCACGTTGGGGCCATAATCGTTGTTCGTATTACCTGCGCCGGGCAGGACAATGCCCAGGAAGACGGCGTTGCGGGCATTGAGCGCCGCCACGGCGTCCGCGCGGGTAGCTGGCGCTTGCGACGAGAAGTCGGCATCTTCGTCCGTGATGAGAATGGCACAGACGCCTGCTCCTTCACGGAAACCCATTGGCTCACTCATGCCCATGATTGTCGCTTCAAAACCGGGTTCAAAGCCGCCATTGGCCACCATGCTGTCTACGGCCGCTTCAAAAGCCACCAGGTCATTGGTCAGTGGCAGCACGATGCGCGGCGCACCGGCATACGGGTTGCCAAAGGAAGCGCCAAAACCCACCAGACCAAACTGGAAGTCCACCGCAAAACCGAGTTGAGCGGCCACGTCGTTAATACGCGCCTGCACTTCGGCCTGGTCGTCGCCCATACTGCCGGACTCGTCAATGATGAAGACGATGTCACCACGTGGCAGCGTGGGGGCCACGCGCAGGACGTTGGTGTCGCTGGATGGGTTATACACGGCGTCACCCAGGAAGGTGGCGGTGAGGGTGATTTCCTGGCCGGGGGAGAGGGGGGCTACGGCCGTCGCAATGCCATTGGCGTCCGTCGTGGCCGTCAGCACTTCGCTGCCCCAGGTGAAGGAAATGGGGCGACCGACCATCACATTGTCCCAGTTAGTCAGGTCATACAACCCGGCCTTGATCTCCGCCTGCCCACCGGCAATACTGCGTGCACCGAAGATGATGGTAAAGGAGTCGCGTCGGTTCACGGTTGTCACCCGGCTGTCGCTGGCAGACGCGCCGTCCTTGTCCGTCACCGTCAGGGTAGCCACGTAGACGCCGGTCTGTGTGTACATGTGGGAAACGCGCACGTTGGTGGTGGTGCAGTTGTTAATCTGCTGGCTCTGCCCATCACCAAAATCCCATTCACAGAACAGTGTAGGCCGGTCATCCACGCCGGGGTCTGTAACGGTGCTGTTGAGTGTCCAGTTCTGGCCGATTAAGATGGTCTGGTCGGAACCGGCGTTCACCGTCGGCGGCAGGTTGAGAGTGGTGATGGTGTTGGAGACAACGGCCGTGAGCAGTTGGTAATCTGTCACGGTCAACGTCACCGGGTATGTGTTGTTATCCGGGAAGCTGGTGCTGGTATTGCGCGTTGTTGGCTGCGTGGTGGTGTGGGCAAACTGCCACAGCCAGGCCACCGTCGGGCCACCATTCGCCGCCTGCGTGGCATCCGTCAGGGTGGTCGTTTGGCCTTCGTTAGGCGTCAGCGGTGTCCAGGTGAAGTTGGCCGTTGGTGATTCCAACACCGTATATGCCAACGACACGGTATCGGTGTAGCTTTCTTCATTTGTCACCGTCAACGTGACGGTGTAAACACCGGGTGCGGCATAGGTGTGAGTGGGGTATGGTTCGGTAGAGGTTGTACCATCGCCAAACTCCCACAGCCGGGAGACAATCTGCCCGTCTGAATCAAAGGAACGGTCGGCAAAGGGCACAGTTGCCCCACCCCGATCTTGCCCATAAAGCTGAAAATCATAGACGTAAATCTGGGTGCTGCCGTAGTTGTTGAAGATGTATAGTTGCGCGTATTTAGCCTCAACCGGCGGGAATGTGACCCAATGAGCCAGACCGTCGTTGGGCAATACACCGCTGTAAACAGTCACAAAATCACTGTCGGCCAGGGTATTATTGGACACACGAATCTGGTAATTTTGGGGGGAGATGGTGCCCGATCCACCCCGGATCAGGGCGCGGTCAACCAGGTAAGAGCCGCCGCCAAAGAGCCGCACTTTCAGCCATTGGTTGGTGGTCTGGTTGGTGGCCGTGCGCCAATGAGTGGCGCTGTCCAGATCAATGGCGCGGCGGGCGGCGTAGGTGTCGCTGAATTCGCTGGAAACGCCAGCTACGGCCGCGCCCACCCCTTCCAGACGGGCCACATTGGCCCCATCCGGCGTGAGCACCTGGAAGGAGGTCACATCAATACAACAGGTGCTGCCATGATTGCTGAGGACAAATAGCTGCACATATTTGGCCGCCACCGGGGTGAAGGAAAACTCCTGCACGTTGGCATTATTCGCCGATGTGCCCGCAAAAACGGTGGTAAAAGCGGCATCATCGGTGGTGGTAGTGGAGACACGAATTTCAAAGTCACGCACGGCTACGGAGGTGGCACGGGATTGCAACCGGATGCGATCAATCATCACCGGCTCGTCGCCTGCCAAATCCACCTTGATCCACTGGTTGGTAATTTGACCATTGACGGGCCGCCAATAGGTGCTGGTGCTTTCATCAATGGCGTAGGTGGGCACATAACTGGTACCGTATTGGCCGGAAAAGTCGGCGATGCTGGCGGGTGGCCCTTCCAGCGCGGAAACAATACCTCCTTCTCTGGCGCGGGTGAGCGCCTGGAAATGGTACACCTCGCTGTAGCTGGCGCCATAGTTGTTCAGCACCACCAGTTGCACGTAGCGGGCCGGAACCGGTGGGATGGCAAAGGTGTGCAGGTTTGTATTTTGGGACACTGTGCCGGAAAAGACAGTAGTGAACGCCGCGTCGTCGGCAGTGGTGGTGGAAACGCGGATTTCAAAGTCGCGCAGGCCAGGGGTGGAGGCGCTGCCGCGCAGAATCACACGGTCTAAAATGGGAAGCTGGCTGCCGGGCAATTGCACTTTGATCCACTGATTGGCGGGTTGGCCGCTGGCGGTGCGCCAGTAGGTTGTCTGGCTGTTGTCTATGGCGTTTTCGGGCCGGTAGGTGGTGGAGGTACTCCACACGCTGGAATAACCGGCGATGCTTGCCCCGTCTTCCAATTGGGCGGCATTCAACGCCCTGTCTACGCTCAAGATGGCAGTGGGGGTGATTTTGACGAGGGTCACGGCCGTGTCCTGGGTTTGAGGTGTGGTTAGACCGGCGGTGGTGTTGGACAGGAGGGGATTGGCGATGGTCACGGCCGTGCTGCCCGGCAGCCCCGTCGGTTGAAAATGGATGGTTGCCAGGACGCCGCTGCCGTTAAAGCCGGGGCCGGTGCCATAGGTGAATGCACCAACGGCCGTGCCGCCCGGCTGTTCCAGCGGCCCCAACAGGATGGCACACCGCGTCAAGGTGGGATCACAACTGATAGATGTGTCGCCCAGCAGGTTGCTCAGCGTTACACCGGTCACCTGCAACAAGGCGCGGTCATACACCAGGTCAAACTCAAACGCCGCCAGGTCGGTGGCATCGCTGATGACCACTTCCACGTCAATGGTGGTGGTGATGGGTTGGGGGTCAACCGGCGCGACCAGACTCAACGTGGGCGTGGGCACGGTTTGCGCCCACAGGCGAAACACGCCTTCCAACTCTCGCTGCGTTTGCACATCTGTGTCCGGAATGGCCAGGGCCGCTGCCGGTCTGACGCCAGCAAACAGGGCCAATAAGACAAAGAACAGGGCAAAGGATGGAATCAATCGGGAAATACGCATACAACGCCTCCTCCTTCCAGGGCTGAAAAACCAGCCCGTCTTAAAGATAAAATATGAAATTTGTCTGACTGCGGGAAATACCGTTACAGGGCAAAAGAATTTGATGCCATTACATCTGGACAAACAATACAAACTGCTATAACAAGTAAGCTCAAGACAACATGAGCCACTTTATACAAACACCATTTGTTTTGAAGGACAAGCAGATAAAAACTTTTGAGAGTTGGATTTGGCTCGTAATTGCTCCTCACCGAAATCCACAGCGAATTCTAATCAATCATGTCCATATTGCAAGCCCGAATTTGTTAACTTCGTGTTAAGGGGATCACACCGCCCGTCGCCGGATAAAGTCACCGTATGATTACCGGCAAATAGCTGAAATCGGTCGGCGTAAAAGCAAAGGGTAGCACAAACAAGGTAATGGAGTTAGTGGGGAAAGTAGCAGAGAAGCTGCCACCGCTCACCGGCTGGTTCGCCAGGGGCACAATCTGGTTCAGGTTGGCCGGGCTGTAGCGGAAAACCTGGGCTGTGCCGGTGTGGGGAAAGCCGGAGATGTTGACAACGGCCGTTTGCTCCGCCCCACTCTTGTTAATCACAATCACCGTCAACGCCCCATCGCTGCTACGACGGGCGGCATACACCGAAAGCTGCTCCTGGTCACTGCTGACCGCACTGACGGAAGTGTTGCCAAATTTACCCCCCTGCCCGTCATAGTTGCGGTACAGGCGGAAGGCAAACGCACCGGGATCGTCAAAGTCTGGCCCGGCCCACAGCGTGGCTAAATCCATCCCCTCCCGGCCAAAAATGCCCAACACATCCGCCTGCGCCAGGGCGCCGTTGATATGGTCCAATGCGCCCCAATTGTATTCAGTGATCGCCAGCTTCGTGCCGGGATAATGTGTGTTCACCCAATCGTGCATCCGGGGAATCAGTTCCACCGGCGGGTAACCAGATTGGCCAATCCAGCTTTCGTCAATGTAGGTATCATCCCACAACGAACGGGTCGAACGCAGCCGCAACGCCTGAGTGTTGGCATCCCCGGCCGGGGCCAGGGTGACACCCGGAGCAGCCGGGTAATAGTGCAAATCGAGATAATCGAGGATGCGTGTTCCATGTTGCTGCTCATAAGCGGCCATTTGCTGCAAATACCAGTCGGTGAAGGGCACATCGCCATGCGCCAGCCGATCTACTGGATTGTTCCACCACGCGCCACCAGCCGCCCAATCGAGCGCGGAATAAAAGTAAGCCGTCCAACCATACAAAACCGGCCCTAACGTTTGCGCGGTGGGGTCCGCTTCTTTGATGGCGGCACCATAGGTGTAGGTGCGGTCACGCATTTCGTCGTAGCTGGTGGGTTGGGGGTGAACGTCGCGGTGGGTATAGTCCCACAGCATGGGTTCATTATCGAGAGCGTAAAATTGCACACCGCCTTGCACGGCCGTGCCAAATTGCCCCACCAGATGTCCAATCCACTCCTGCACAAAGGTTTCGTCCACCGGCATACTGGCGTCGTGGGGGTCGTTGATGATGGGGTCGCCGTTTAGGGCAATGCCGTTGCCGCAGTCGGGGTACCAGGGGTCATGGTCTTGCTGTTCGCCATATTCGGCAATGCTAAAGGCACACAAAACTTCTCGGCTTTTAGCCGCCCAGCCGGTCATGGGAATGGTGAGCAGCGTTTCCGTGCCCGTGCTCAGGTTTTGCTGCACAAATTCGTCGGAATCGGAGCCAAAGGGCAGGTCGCCGGGGTTGTCGTTCTGGTTGGGGTAATTTTCAAAGTACCAGTCTGAACCCAGGTTGGTGGCATCCAGTTCCCAGTTGTAAAGACTGGTGGCGTTGCCCCCCCAGCGGTTCACCGGCAAATCCAGGTCGGCGGCCAGGGCGGCCGAGGCAAAGTTGATGCCGTAGATGTACGGACTGATGGGGCGCTGCCCGGCAACCGCGTCAATGGTCAGGGTGAGATTACCGGTGGGGGTGGTAGACGGCCGTGCCGCCACCCGTCCTTGCCACAACAGTACCAGCAGAAAGGTCAATCCAAACAAACCGGCCAATGTTTTGATACGCATGGAACACCTATCTGTTTTGCAACCTGTTTTGCAGCCAGGCATGCAGATCATCCAGGTCGCCCCACCCGGTCAACAGAGCCGGATCAGGCGGCGCGGCGGCGCGGGGTGGCGTCCAGAAGACGCGCATGCCGATGGCGGCAGCGGGCGCCATATCGTTTTCCCAGCTATCACCCACCATCAACACCTTGTCCGGTGCGCAGGCAATATGCTGCAAAATTTCGGCGTAGTATACACTGTGTGGTTTGGTGGCGTGCATATTCTCCAACGTCGTCACCAGAGAGTAATCAAATTCAGAAACGGGCACACCGGCCCAGGCTAAACGCTGCTCGATGGCGGCGCGGGGAAACAGGGGATTGGTGGCAATGACTACCTTCAGACCGGCGTCAAAACAACGTTGCACCAGGGGGCGAGCCAACGGCCGTACCTGTGTGACCGCCTGCAACTGGGGGAAGATTTCCTCATAAAAGCGGGTGAAGAATGACTCGGCAACGGCCGTGTTCAACCCCGTCCGCGCCGTAAACGCCTCCCAAAAGACCTCATAATTCGTCCGGGTCACATCCACATTTTGAATCGTTATCTCCGTACAGGCCAACAGAGACTGAATAAACTCCCCCGCCGGCAGTAACTCCGCCGCATACGCGCCCAACAGCTTGAAATAACCGGGCACAAACGTATCCACATCATTCCCCAACAGCGTATCATCCAGATCAAATAAAACAGCTCCAATCATGATTGTTTTCTCCCCTTTGCCGATACCCGACCACCGATTACCGATAACCGATTACGGGCCACGGAATACCGACCACGGTCCCTACCCCTCGCCAAATAACTCCCGCAGCCCCGGTTTTTCCAGGGCGCACTGTTTGCACCCCACTTGCGGTTCTGGCACGTCCACCAGATGTTTGCTGCAAAATGCCTTCACTTCCATGCGCCGGTTCATGCCCATGATGCCTGCCTTAATCCCCCCTTCCAGCACCAGATCAGGGCTGCTGTTTGCCAGCAAGATTTCGGGGATGGGGCATGTCTGGCAATCGGTTGGTTTCCACGGTTTGGACTTGGGGTTGGCCTGCACAATACGGCATTCTTGCAGCGAATGACCGCGATGAAAATCCTGGTAGTAGAAACGACACTCTTTTCCCGCCGGTGTAATCATAAGGTAGTTGTAACGCGATTTGGCAAATCGCGCTACCCTTTTTTGATGGCCTCGTTATACTACAACCTTATGAATAATCTCTCACTGGCTAACATTCACGTCCTGATTGTGGAAGATGATGAAAACAATCGCATGGTGACGCGCAAGCTACTGCAAGTGGAGGGCGTCAATGGCGACAACATTTTTATGCTGCCGGAAAACCCATTGCCTTTTCTGCGCTCCCACCTGACGCCGGAGATTGACCTGGTGTTGCTAGACCTGCAATTGCCGGGCAAAGATGGGTATACCATTCTGGCCGAGATGCGTGAAAACCCCTACCTGGCGCACATTCCGGTAGTGGCAGTGACGGCCAATGTGATGCGCGAAGATGTGGAACGCGCCCGCGAAGCCGGCTTTAATGGCTTCCTGGGCAAGCCAATCAACGGCCCCCTGTTTGGCGAGCATATCCAGCGCATTTTGAATGGCGAAAAGGTGTGGGCGCCGACCTAGAAAATTGGCAATTGCCAATTGTCAATTGTCAATTTTTTATGCCAACGGCCGTACCATGCGCCGATGATTCACAATTTTCCCAAACCGGTTCACCAGGGTAGATACCCGCTCCCCCGTCACCACAAAACCTAACCGGGCATACAACGCCTCGGCGCGCGGGTTGGTAATAGCCACATCCAGCGCCGCAGTGTGGCTACCCCACTGCTGCGCCTGCCCTATCAGATACTGCACAAGCTGGCTACCTATTCCCTGACCATATCTTTGCGGAGCTACCCCTAAATGCGCCAAAATGGCCATATCCCCCTTGGGGGGCTGGATGACATGCTCAGCCTGTAACCCACTGCGAATTACGCCAGGGCTGCCCAGGCCATAATGGCTGATAATTTGCCAGGCCATGGGCGGCATAAACCCACGCGCCATCCGACCGGTGAAGGTCGCTCCCACCGCCACAACTTCCCCATCCGCTACCGCCACCACATGATTGCGATAGCCAAATTCGCCCCGGCCATCCACAAACGTCCGGCGCAAAAAATCACAGGCTGTCAGCCCGTCACGGGTGAAAATGTGGTCAAACGCCGCCGGGCCTGAACTGTAGATGAGGGGCACGGCCGTGTCCACATCCTCAGGCCGCGCCGGGCGAAATGTCACTTGCATTAATGGCTACCCTCCGGTCACGGCCGTGAGCACAATCAGCAAAATCCAGGCAATGTTGGCGTAAATGGCTAACCAGCCCAGCCCACTGCCCAGGCTGGCGCGGGTGCGCCCACCGGCATCTACAGCCGCCCGCAAATTCATGTACCAGGCTGCCTGCCGCGCCCGCGAAATGGCCTGAATGCCCAGGAAAATGGCCGGGGCAATACCGATGAGGGCGCTGATACCCACTTTGAGCGGCGTCACCCAGGCGGCCAGTTTGTCCAGAAAGGGGAGCGTACTGTCATCCAGCAGCACGGGCAGCACCAGCACCAGAAAGGGCAGCAAACTGAGCACCACCGCCACCAGACCAAACGTCAGGCTGGAACCGGCGGCCTGGCTGGCCCCGGTGCGCAGTTCGGGCTGGACGGCTTCCAGAGTCAACGGCCGTCCACAATTCCCACAATACAGACTGCCCTTCAAGATGGTCGCCTGGCAGCCTTCACACACCTGCAAATAAGCGGTGCGGTCGGTGAAAATGGCCGGGTCAATTTTGATCTCCACCATCCTGTCCTGCGGGTTTTTCACCAGCACGCCGGGGTTGTCGGGAATGGGCATTCGGGCTAAAGCATTGGCTTCTTCGGCCGTGACCAGGGCGCTGCTCTCAGATTCTCCGGCAGGGATCACGGCCGTGCCCGTACTCCCCCCACCCGGCAGCAAATTTTTCGCCTTGTTAATCAGTTGCGTCCGCCGCGCCTGCCCTTCTGCCTGCCGCTGCATGTCAATCCACTGCATGGTGGCATTGGCGTGTACTTTGGAGCCGTCGCGCACGTAGTTGCTGACCAGGTTGAGAAATTCGCGGGCGCGTTCGGGGTCGGGCGCTTCCACTTCTAGCTGGCAGGTATCGGCAAACGGCCGTACCCGCACTGCCATCTCCGCCTTTTGCAGCCCCAACCGGCGTGTCACCGTGGCTACAATCACGCCGCTCTCCTCGTTGTACGCCTGCAACTTTGCGCCCATGTTCGCCAGCGCAAACAAACTGCTGCGCATGATGACGGTGGCGGAGACGGGATACGGCCGTTCGATAACAATGCTCATACAAAACCTTTCCTTTGCGCATCAGTGTACCCCAAGCCCGGCAGTGAGCAAGACCAAACACAGCCAATCATCGCATACGAGGTGACGGCCGTGCGCGCCTCGGCTATCATATCCACCAGATCAATCAACTACACCCCTGATTTCAACAACAGGAGACACGATCATGGAACAGTTCTATGAAGATTTTATTGAGCGCCTGCACGCATTACATTCTGATTTACATCGGCAATTGGCCGGCTTCCCGCCCGAAGCTCTGGATTGGTCGCCGGGGCCGGAGATGAACTCCGTTGCCGTGATCATCACCCACTTGACCGGGGCCGAGCGATTCTGGCTCGGGGACGTGGCTGCCGGAGAGCTGTCTGGACGCATTCGCAGCACCGAATTTGAAGCAAAAAAAATCTCCGCCGCTGACCTGAGCGCGCGCCTGGATGCCAGTCTGGATTATGCCAGGAATGCTCTCTCTCGTTTTACCCTGGATGACCTGGCGCGAGAGTGTACCGAACCCCATCATGGAAAAACGTTTACGGCAGGTTGGTGCCTGCTGCATGTGCTGGAACATACGGCCGAACATACCGGTCATGTCCAACTGATGCGTCAACTGTGGGCACAACAGACGTAAACTCACCGTTTGCGGCGACGTTCACGCTCACGGCCGTTCACGGCCGTACCCCCACCCCCTCTCTCCGGTAACACCAACTGCTCTGCGGGAATCTCGCCCTTTAACGCGGCCGTCATCGCCCGGATCGTCTCCGGCGAACTGCCACAGCAGGCGCCAATCAACTGCGCCCCCATCTGGTAAACGTGGTAAGCATACCCGGCCATTACAGCTGGCGTGCCGTCATATTCCAGCGCGTCATTGCTGCCCCAGCGGGGGATACCGGCGTTGGCTTTGGCAATGAGCGGCATCTCTGGGTCAACGGCGCGCATGGCGGCAATGGCGGCCATCGTGTCCGGCAGGTTGCTGCCGCAGTTGGCCCCCACCGCCGCCAGTTTTAGCTCACGCAATGTGGTAATGGCTTGTTCGGCCGTGATGCCCATCATGGTACGGCCGTTGGTATCAAAACTGAGCGTGGCGGCAACCGGCTGTGAACAAACCAGCCGCACCCCTTCCACCGCCGCCCGCACTTCGTCCAGGTGACTCATCGTCTCAATCCAGAAAATATCCACGCCGCCATCGGCCAGCCCCCGCGCCTGCTCGGCAAACGCGGCGCGACACTCCGTAAAGGTCATCGTGCCCAATGGTTCCAGCAGTTCCCCGGTTGGCCCCATGGAACCGGCGACCAGGACAGGATGAGGGGCGATGTCGGCAGCGCGACGCGCATTTTCCGCCGCCGCCTTGTTCAGTTCATATACCCTGTCCTGTAAATCATGCAATTTCAGCCGGTAGCGCGTGCCGCCAAACGAGTTGGTCAATATCACCTGCGACCCGTCTTCGATGTAGCGCCGATGCACTTCCTGAATGCGCTCAGGATGCGCCACGTTCCACAACTCCGGCGCGCCCCCCTGTTCCAGCCCCATGGCAAACAACATCGTGCCCATGGCCCCGTCCAGAATCAGGTGTTGGTTTATGGTCAGGAATTCCTGTAATTTGTTCATATCTGGTAATCGGTGATCGGTAAACGGTAATCGGTGAGTCACCGATCACCGTCTTTGCTTAATCTGCATAAACTTTTTCGCCGTCTCCACGGCAATGGCCGCGTCGCGGCAGTAGGCGTCGGCCTCGATGTCTTCGGCGAACGCTTCGTTCAACGGTGCACCGCCCACCAGGACGATAATGTCCTGGCGAATGCCCTCGTCCTTGAGCGCCTGAATGACGACGCGCATGTAGGGCATGGTGGTGGTCAGCAACGCGCTCATGCCCAGGATGTCGGGTTCGTGTTCTTTAATCGCGCCCAGGTATTTGTCAACCGAGTTGTTGATACCCAGGTCAATCACCTCAAAACCGGCCCCTTCCATCATCATGCCCACCAGGTTCTTGCCGATGTCGTGGATGTCCCCTTTGACGGTGCCAATGACCATTTTGCCAATGCGGGGTGCGCCGGTTTCGGCCAGCAACGGCCGTAAAATCGCCATACCCGCCTTCATCGCCTTCGCCGCCATCAACACCTCCGGCACAAAGAGGATGCCATCACGGAAATCTATGCCCACGATGTCCATGCCCGCCACCAGCCCGCTGGTCAAAATGTCATACGGCGTGTAGCCTCTGGACAGCGCCTCATGCACTTCCTCTTCAATCTCGGCCGCATACCCGTCATACAAATCCTCGTGCATCAACTCATACAACTCTTCCCTAGAAAGCTCCGCCAGGATAATCTCTTCTTCATCGCTCATACGTTTACCTCATCACAGATTATCACATCAAAGATTGCGCAGATTACACAGATTTTTTATCTGCGCAATCTGCGTAATCTTTGATAAAAATCAACGTTTTCTGCGTTTACGCTCTGGCTTCCCGCTCACGGCCGTCTCCGGCAACAAGCCCTGCAAATGCGGAAATGGGTCGCGGGCGTGGGGCAGGTGCAGGGCGGCTACAAATTCGTCCTGGAAGTTGGGGTGTACGGCCGTTTCCAGATACGTTACCTCTTTGGCCACCCGCTGCCCCTCCAACCGCTTCTCCCGGTTCAGCAAGGCAATTCTGGCCCCGTCGCCGGCCGCATTACCCACGGCCGTCACCCGTGCCAGATCACAATCAGGAATCAGCCCCAAAATCATGGCGTACTGCGGGTCAATGTAGCTGCCAAACGCCCCCGCCAACAAAATGCGGTCTACGCGCTCAACACCCGCCCGTCCCATGAGCAATTTACAACCCGCATACAGTGCTGCTTTCGCCAGTTGGATATTACGCACATCATCCTGCGTCACCAAAATGGGTTGGCCGTTCGCCGACTGTTCGGCCGTCGCCAGGATGTATGCTCCTTTACGGCCGTGCCATTGCATTCTTGGGTGGTGTTCAAGAGTGGGGTTGAAACGGCCGTCGGGCATTAAAATGCCCACTACAAACAGTTCCGCCACCGCTTCAATAATGCCCGACCCACAAATGCCGGCCGCCAGATGCGCAGGCTGTGCTTCCAGCGCGGCCTCGCCCACCGGCCAGGCATCCGACCATCGCGCCTCGCCAATCACCCGAAAACGGGCGATCTTTGTCTCCGGGTCAATGCGCACCCGCTCAATCGCGCCCGGCGCAGCGCGCATCCCGTAGCTGATTTGCGCCCCTTCAAAGGCCGGGCCGGTGGGGCTGGAGGCGCTGAACAGCCGTTCCCGATTCCCCAACACAATTTCTGCATTCGTGCCCACGTCCACAATCAGCATCATCTCGTCCTGATTATATGGCTCTTCAGCCAGCAGCACGGCCACATTGTCTGCGCCCACATGCCCGGCTTCGGCGGGTAGGATATGCACATTGGCCGCCGGATGCAGCCGCAGCCCCAACTCCCGCGCCTTCACGTCCATCGCTTCCCGGTTCGCCAACGCAAACGGCGCGCCACCCAACTCCTGCGGGTTGATGCCCAGAAAGATGTGCATCATGGTGGTATTGCCCACCACTACCATCTCGTGAATGTCGCGGCTTTGTAGACCGGTCTCCTTTGCTGCCCGCGCCGCCAGCTTGTTGAGGGTTTCGATCACGGCCGTGTGCATCTTCTCCAGACCATCTTTGTGCGTCATGGCATACGAGACGCGGCTCATCAAATCTTCGCCATAGACCACCTGCGGGTTCATGGTGGATTCGGTGGCTAAAATGGCCCCGGTGCGCAAATCACACAAATGCCCGGCAATGGTGGTGCTGCCTATGTCCACCGCCAGCCCAACAATGCCCTCGTGGTAGCCGGGCAGCACGTCAATCACCTCCCGCTCCTGCCAGAGGATGACGGTCACTTTCCATTTGCCTGCCCGCAGCCTCTCCTGCAATTTGCGCAAGGCCAGTAGGTCAATGGTCAATTCCGTCAACTGCCACTGCCGCGCCAGCGCCGCTTGCAGCCGCCCCCAATCGCCGCGATGTTCGCCCAATTCCGCCTCATCCACTTCCACATACACCTGGCGAACGGCCGGATTGACTTCAATCACCCGCTCCGTGGCCGATTTGCGGATGACCTGTTTGTGCGCCCGGCTCTCGTCGGGCACAAAAACCAGCACGTCGCCGGTCACACAGGCAGCGCAGGCCAGACGGCCGTCGCCATTCACCCCCATGCGCGCCAGCAGCGCCACTTCTTCGTCACCCGGCGGCGTCAGGTGGTCGGCGGTGGAGGTGATGGCGTGTTTGGGGAAACGGCCGTGTTCCACCACCACCTTACACTTGCCACAGGTCAAACGCCCGCCGCAAATGCTCTCAATCTCCACCCCCACCTGCCGCGCCGCATCCAGCAGCGATTGGCCCGGCGTTACCCGGCCCCGCCGCCCGGCCGGCATGAAGATAACGAGAGGGTTTGAGTCGGTAATCGGTAATCGGTTATCGGTCATCGGTTTTAATTGAGACGGCCGTGCCCCGCCAATCAATCGTCTCGTACTGCTTATCCAACTCGGCCACTACCGCTGCCACCACTTCCTCCGGCGAACCATCCCGCTCCTGTGCCTCGCTCCAGGCAAACGCATCCAAATACGCATCCGTGCCCGTCAGCCCGGCGGCCATGGCCGCACTGTCAATGGCCGCCTGAAAGCGCGGCGGCAGTTCCCGGCTCACCCGGTCGCGCCGCCCCCCGGCCCGCACCTGAATGGGAATATCATGCCAATGCAAAACTTGATAGGTCGTCATAGATTCACTCTTACTGAATAAATAACAGATTTGTAACTATTCAGGTGTGAGTTGAGGCATGAGGAGATCGCCTTCAAAGAGGGAACCTAATGCCTCCCAAACATTGAGACCTTGTTTACGAATCGTTGAGA
>JACTMP010000056.1 GCA_014584575.1 Chloroflexota bacterium | reverse complement strand
AGCGTCTAAAAACAAGTTCCCATAATAGGGACTTGCCTTGAACGATTAACAATCCTACCCTTGAGGCAAATGACAGCCAAAAGGATGGTCCATAATGAGCGCCAAGACAATTCATCAATGCCAATGTGAAGTCTGCCGTAGCGGTGACGATAAACGCACCCAAACGTTACATCACCAAATGAACGTGGTCATGAGCCGCCTGGATGAACAACAACGTCGCTGGTATGCTGCCGTTGAAGCAAATCGTCACGGTCATGGGGGTCTCCTGCTGGTCCATCAGATTACCGGTCTGGCCAAGAAAACGATCCAGCGTGGACAGCGAGAAATGCAGGCTGAACTGGCGGGTCGTCCTGATGACCGCATCCGGGGGGCTGGCGGTGGTCGGCCAACAGTGGAAAAAAAACGCCAGCCATAGAACCAGCGATTGAGACCGTGATTGAGCCGCAGACAGCCGGAAACCCACAAACGGGCTTCCTTTGGTTGTGCCAAAGCCTGCAAAAACTGTGTGAAGCCATTTATCAACAGGCGGCTATTCGCATCTGCTGCGAGACGTTACGTCGTCTATTACGCAAGCGGCGAGTGCGCCCGAAGAGCAATGTAAAACGTTTGCACCCCCAGCCGCATCCAGACCGTGACCAACAATTTCAACACCTGATGAGGCAACGCCAGGGGTTCGCGGCTGCTGGCGAACCCATTATCAGTGTGGATACCAAAAAGAAAGAACTGCTTGGTCTCTTTTTCAATCACGGCACACGCTGGTCACGCCAGGCAGAAGCCGTCAATACCCATGATTTTCCCAGTTACGCCAATGGTCGAGCCATCCCCTACGGCATTTATGATGTCACCGCCAATCGCGGTTATGTTGCCGTCGGCAATTCCTACGATACACCCGAGTTCGCTGTGGACGCCATTGTCTGGTGGTGGCAACAATTCGCAGCCGCTCTCTACCCAAACGCCACCCGCCTTTTGATTCTGGCCGATGGCGGTGGCAGCAATGGCTACCGTCCCCGCCGTTGGAAACAGCAACTGCAAGACAAATTGGCTGATGCGCTGGGCCTTGAGGCCACTGTCTGCCATTATCCGCCAGGAGCATCCAAATGGAATCCGATTGAACACCGCCTTTTCAGTCAAATCAGCCATACTTGGGCGGCAACACCGCTCACTTCCCTGGCGGTGGTTCTCGATGCTTTGCGCTCAACTAAAACGACAACTGGCTTAACTGTTGAGGCCACCTTGATTGAACGCACCTATGAGAAAGGCTTGTCGGTTTCTGACGCTGATATGCAATTGTTAAATCTCGAAAAACATACTTTTTGCCCGCAATGGAATTACACCATTCGTCCCCGAAAAATGGGAGATGGTTTTTAGATGCTTACTTACTGTTCCAAGTACAATCCTATTGAGCATCGTTTAATCCCGCACGTCACCCAGGCTTGTCAAGGTGTTGTTTTCAAGTGTGTTGAAGTTGTTAAAGAACTGATGTCCCGCACCAAAACCAAGCTGGGATTGCGGGTCACGGTCAATGTCATTGACCAGGTGTATCAGACCGGTCGAAAAGTTGCTGAGAATTTCAAGGAAAACATGCCTATCATTTTTGACGATTTTCTACCGCAATGGAACTACACAGCCGTCCCTCAAATTTGCTAAATGTCCAAGTTATTTAATCGTGGTTCCTAAACGCAAAAGAGTAGCGGTACTCCTAAACAGTTCTCTGGCTGCCAGCTCATGCCCCAATTGATTGGGATGCATCCAGACATCGGCAAAAAGGATATTCTCATACCCTTCACAACCCAAACCACCAACCTCCTCACATACTTCCCGATAGATTGGCAGTAAATCTATATATTCTATGCCCGCTGATTGAGAGTTGATCCTTAATATCTGCTGGGGTAAATCTGGATGGGGTGTGTGATGGAGTTGAAATGCCGTAGGGAAAACAACAATGATCATGGGAATGTTATGCTCCTGAGCCGTCTTCTGAATAGTCTCTATTGAACTCCAAAGCTGTGTCCAGACGGGGCTTTCTTCATCCAATGGGAAATAGGCAGATGCCTCTTGTGGCGGATTTAATACAGGGATAGCTTGTGGCCCTACCTGCCGGGCTAAGACAAAGCGCCCTTGTGTTGTGAGGAAGGGCCAAGTATACGTATGGTCTCGCAACCAAGAGAATAAATTGGGGCTGGCAGATGCCCCTGGGTTTGCAGGATAAATATCATTGACAACGGTCAAACCGAGAATGATCACATCTGGGTGGTAGTGAATCCCATCCTGCATGAAAAAATTAGCCTCATCTGGCAGACTCCAGCCAGGAATGCCGGCATTAATCACTTCATAATGACGGCCGTCATTTAGCTCATTCAACATAGTTTCCAATTGCTTCCCATAGGTATCTTCCTCATTTACTTCCCAACCAAAGGCTACTGAGTCACCAATGTTGAGGATACGTACTTCGCCCATCGGCTTTGACATCTCAATTTCACCCGTACGAAAGCCTCTTGAATTGATGTGGACAGGAATACCTTCCCAATTGTATTCACTGCCCGGTTTCAATACGTGATAACCCCGGTCACCTGATCCACGAGGCACCAATGGCATGCGACGAGAAGCTACTAATGTCCAGCCAAGCGAACTTTGAGATGTCTTGCGTTCCCATAAAAAAGCGACCATCTCCATAACAGTTAGCATCAAAATAATCGTCACCAAGGAGATCAGAAAGCCTGTCATAAATTGACCAATTTTTTTATGTGGCGTTGGCCTAACTTGTGGTAATGCGTCCACGGAAGATACCTTACAAAGTAATCCATTAGTGAACTGGTAGCAATAACAAAAAACGTCGCTGGTATAATCACTCTAAAAGGTGTTAAATCTTCATTCCTAATTTGTGAAGGAACTAGCAGACGAATATTTTGTAAATGCAATGGCACATTTGTTTTTTCAGACCTAGATTACAACACCAGACTTCTATTCTAAAAAGGCTACCATAGCAAACCACGTAAAAATTAAGGTTTCACTTAAGAGCTTCCGTGCATGAGAGTCAATAAAAAAATCGGTTCACCGCGAATGCCATGAACCGGTTGTAAGGCTGTAGTGGCTGGACTGGCAACCAACTACTAACCACCCTCAATTCAAGTAATAATACAAATCTCCACCCAATTGCGGCTGGCGCAATTTGCGCAGGGCATTGCGCTCAATCTGGCGGATGCGCTCACGGGAAAGATTGAACAAATCGCCCACCTCTTTGAGTGTGTGCGACTGATACCCCCGCAGCCCATAACGCAAACACAGGATATTGGTCTCTTTGGGGGAGAGTTTATCTAACAGTTCTTCTATTCTTTCCGAGAGTAGTTTACGCGCCACCAGTTCGGTCGGCTGCGGTTCGTCATCAGCTTCCACAAAACTACCTAATTCACTATCCGCTTCCTGGCCGGCCGGTTGCTCTAATGACAGCAGCGGCATGGTAATTTCCAGCAGCATCCGCACGCGATGAAGGGGCATATTGGTTTCTTCGGCCAGCTCTTCGGAGGTTGCCGGACGGCCGTACACTTGCTCCAATTCCCGTTTGGCCCGGTACAGGCGGCGGATGGTCACACCCTTATTTGCCGGGATGCGAATGGTACGGCCGTGATTGGCAATGGCCCGTGTGATTGATTGGCGAATCCACCAGGTGGCATAGGTGCTAAAACGATTGCCCAGAGTGTAGTCAAATTTGTCTACGGCCGTGATCAACCCCACATTTCCCTCCTGAATCAAATCCAGAAAATCCAGCCCCTGGTCGCGGTACTTTTTAGCAATGTTAATCACCAGCCGCACATTCGCCCGCGTCAGCGCCGCCCGTGCCTCTGTCGCCTGTTGCACGCGCTGTTTTGCTTCTGCTTGTTCGGCTAGTGTCAGTCGCCCCCGTTGCAACTGTTTGGCCGCCAACTGCCCCGCCTCAATTTGCCTGGCCAGTTGCACCTCTTCCTCGGCCGTCAACAAGGCGACGCCGCGATTTTCCGTCAGATAGAGTCCCAGAAAGTCAATATCGTCAACCCCATCACTTGCTTCTTCCCACATCTCAGCCTCATCAAAGTCAACATCAAACGCTGCTTCGTAAGGAAGTTCATCATCTGCAAAAAAAGTACGCATCATCTTTACTATCTCCTTTACGCCCCACTTGTGTACAAATTTGCAGAATTATAACTGTTTTGTATATGTTTTGTCAACTTTTTCGGTGGCATAATAAAAAGCGGTTTCCCGCTCTTTCTATTCTTTGTGCCAAAACCACCGTATGGAACGCGGATAAATGCAGATTCAGCGGATTTTCAGGACAAAAATCAGCGAAAATCGCGTTTATCAGCGAAAATCCGCGTTCTATTCTTTAGCCCGCTTTGCGCAGGGCCAGCCGGACTTTTTGTTCGCCGACGGTCACGGCCGTGTCCAACAATGTATCTTCTAACCGCCCCGCCACCAGCGCCGTCGCCAGCGTTTCCTGGGCGATCAGGTCGCCAAAGTGGGCAAAGGTGGCGGCCACGTCACCGGTCGCGCCGTAGGCCAGTTCGATGCGGTCGGAGATTTCCAGCCCCGCCTTTTTGCGCATCTCGTTCACCTGGCGGATGATGTCGCGGGCGTACCCCTCTTGCAGCAGTTCTGGGGTGATGGCCGTATCTACCGCTACCGTCACGCCTTTGTCGCTGGCTACGGCCGTGCCGCCCCGCGATTCCGTCTGCACAATCACATCCTCGGCCGTCAGTTCCACCGCCTGCCCACCCGCTTCCACCTGGAGCGACTGCCCCGATTGCAACGAGCGGGCCACATCGGCCGGATTCATCGCCTCCAACGCTTTGCGCACCTGCGGGAACAGCGGCCCAAACTTCGGCCCCAGCGTGCGGTTATTGGGCAGCACTTTGTAATTGACCAATTCGCCCACTTCGGAGACCACCTCGATCTCCTTGACGTTGATCTCTTCCGCCAGCACGTCGGCCAGTTCCAGCAGGTCATCCTGCTCTTGCTGCGAGGCCACGTTCACCCGCGCCTTGGCCAGCGGTTGGCGTAGTTTCAGGTCTTCGGAAGCCCGCGCCGCCCGCCCCAGGCTGGCAGCGGTGATTGCCAGCCGCATTTTGGCCAGCAGCCGTTGATCCAGGCTGGCGGCGTCCGCCTGCGGATAAAAGGTGTGATGCACACTGCGCGGCGCGTCTGGATTCACACCCGCCACCAGATTTTGGTATATCGCCTCCGTGACAAACGGCACAAACGGCGCGCACAGCTTGATGAACTCCACCAGCACGTGGTACAGGGTGGCATAGGCGGCATTTTTGTCGGCGTCCGCTTCGCTCTTCCAGAAGCGGCGGCGCGACCGGCGCACGTACCAGTTGCTCAAATCATCCAGGTACGCTTCCAACACTTGCGTCGCCTTTTCCGCATCATACACATCCAGCGCCGCCCGCGTCGCCAGCGCCGTCTCGTTTAATCGTTCTACTATCCACTGATCCATCTGTGCGTTAGGGGAGATGGGAGATTGGGAGTCTCTTAATCTCGCGGTGTCCTCACCGCCAATCTCCCAATCTCCTTCCCAATTATCCAAATTGGCATACGACACCAAAAAGGAATACACATTCCACAGCGGGATCAAAAAGCGGCGGCGGGTTTCGTCGCCGACGTGGAAGCCGAAGCGCAGGTTTTGTTCCGGTTTGCAACTGGCATAGAGCCAGCGCATGGTGTCCGCGCCCATTTTGTCGGCGGCCTCGTTGAATTCGATCATGTTGCCCCAGGATTTGTGCATGGCACGGCCGTCTTCCGCCAGCAGTGTACTGTAACCAAACAGCGCCTTAAACGGGCCGACGCCATCAGCCATCAGCGTGCTTTGCGCCAGCAGGCTGTAAAACCAGTTGCGGAACTGGCCGGGGAAACTCTCGCTGATCCAGTCCGCCGGATACCACTTCTGCCAGTATTCCCGGTCTTCGCTGTAGTGCAGGGTGCTGATGCCCACGATGCCCGCATCCAGCCAGGGGTTGCCCACATCCTTGATACGCTCCACCTCGCCGCCGCAGTTGGGGCAGGCGATTTTCACCGCGTCAATGTACGGCCGATGGGGTGTATGCCCTTCAAACTGTTCCCAGCCGGCAACGGCGCGTTCTTCCAATTCATCTTTACTGCCCACCACGTGGAAATGGCCGCACTCGGTACATTCAAAGATGGGCAGCGCCAGGCCGTAGTACCGCTTTTTGCTGATCATCCAGTCGTGCATATTTCGCAGCCAATCCATTTCCCGGTCATAACCAAAGGCCGGATACCATTTCGCCTGGTCTACGGCATCCATGATCTGGTAGCGCAGGCTGCGCGCCTTCTCCTCCGGCGTCACTTCTTCGCGTGGTTTGTCATATAGTTCGCCCATGCTGATGAACCATTCATCCACCAGCCGGTAGACCAGTTCACTGCCACAGCGCCAGCAGTGCGGGTAGCGGTGGGCGTACCGCTGCTTGCGGTAATAGACGCCCTTTTCGCGCAGGTTTTCAAAGATAGCTTCGGCCACGTCATGGGCCGATTGACCGGTGAGCCAGTCAAACCCACCGATATAGATGCCGTTCTCGTCTATGGGGGCGATGACGGGCAGCTTGTTTTCTTTGCTCAATTCAAAGTCTTCTGCGCCGCAGCCGGGGGCGATGTGGACGATGCCCGTGCCTTCTTCCGCGCCCACTTCTTTCCAGGCGATGACGCGGTGGGTGTAGCTGGCTTCGGCAAACGCTTGTTGGGCGGCGGGCAGTTCATCGAAGGGGCCGGTGTACGTCCAGCCGAGCATCTCCGCACCTTTCAGTTTGCCCACGACTTCGTAGTGGCCGATGAGGGTGTTTTTGACGGCCGCTTCCGCCAGATAATACGTCCAGCCATCTTCATGCCGCACCTGCACATAATCCAGTTCCGGGCCAACGGCCGCGGCCACATTGCTGGTCAGCGTCCAGGGGGTGGTCGTCCAGACGAGCAACGCCTCCTGGCCGGAAACTTGACAGGTCTCCAAAGACTTGTCAAGTTTAGTGACGAGCGGGAAGCGCACAAAGACGGAGTCGTGGGTTACTTCCTGGTACCCTTCGGTGACAATTTCGTGTTGGCTGATGCCGGTGCCGCAGCGGGCGCACCAGGGCATCACGTCTCGCCCTTTGTACATCCAACCCTTGTCGAAGCACTTCCGCAGGAAGGCCCAGATTTGATAATTGTTCTCGTCGCTGAAGGTGAAGTAGGAGCCACCGAGTTGGGGCATACCCAACTGCCCCACGATTTGCTCGGCCGTGCCGGTGACGGGGCCGTATGGCCCGGTGACGGTGATGGTTTGCGTGGGGTCATCTTCCAACAGGTCGCGCAGGTGTCGC
The DNA here is from genome assembly GCA_014584575.1 of Chloroflexota bacterium. GTDB lineage: Bacteria > Chloroflexota > Anaerolineae > Promineifilales > Promineifilaceae > CAADGU01. The sequence continues at coordinate 19,668 of JACTMP010000056.1, read as the reverse complement.
AGTTCGTCGGGGTCATTCCAGTCCATCCAGTTGCCCAGCCGTTTGGTCTGTTCGGTCTGGATGGCGGCAAAGTGGAGTACCTGGCGTTTACACTCGGCCGTGAACCGATCCAGACCGTACTTTTCAATCTCCCGTTTGCTGTTGAAGCCAAGCCGTTTTTCCACGTTGACTTCCACCCAAAGCCCCTGGCAGTCAAAGCCGTTTTGCCAGCGCTGGTTTTTGCCGAGCATGGCCTGATAGCGCTGGTAAAGGTCTTTGTAGGTGCGACCCCAGGCGTGGTGTACGCCCATGGGGTTGTTGGCGGTGATGGGGCCGTCTATGAAGCTGAAGATACCGTATTCGGCTTCGCTTTGGGCGCGCAGGCGGCGTAGTTCGTTGAAGGCGTCGCTGTCTTTCCAGAATTGCAGGATTTCCTGCTCTAGCTGGACAAAATCTACTTTATTGGACACATCTTTGAAAGGCATGGTTTTGTTCTCCTAGTTTTTTAACGCAGAGGCGCGGAGGCGCAGAGAGTTGGCAATTGGGTCATTGGGTAAGTCCGGTAACGGCCGTGTGTGATCGTGTACGGCCGTGACCGGGCCGGTAATTCGATGGGATATGAGGTGTATCTTGCTCATTACTACTACACTCTTATAACTCTGATGGACTAACGGGTCATGGCATTTATATGGGCAGCAAATACTGATGCTGCCAACTGTTGGCGTCTATGCGGCAAAGTGGTTTCATAGCTTCAAGAACCTTTTGAATCATTTTCTCAATAATCTCTTGCACATCCTCAACATATGCAATATTGAGCGCGGTTGCTTTGTTTGGCAGTCCGTATCTGTTATGTCCCTTATGTTCTTCGCTTACCAAGAATTCAAAACCATATTCCTGGTGTAAAGCATAGCGCATTGTTTCCACCAGATTTGCGTGGATAAAATCATTCCTCAGATTAATCAACGACTGAAAACGGGATAATTCCTCACCCTTTTCCAGTACCGGTACTTCAAAACAGGTGCAAAATCTGGGAGACAGGCGCAGTTTCAGATCAATATCTGCCCGTTTGAGATACCGCTGGACATTATCATCAAGGCGCAAGTCATCATCCAGGTAGTGTTCATAAAGTAGATTTAAAAAACCCTCAAAGGCAGCCATAAACATAAAGAAAGCACCAATGCACAAAAATCTCACTCGTTCAGCTTTTTCTTTGTCATCCAAACCTGAGGCATCGGAGAACATTTTCGCTAAATGAAGCAAATTTTTAGCTGATCCCCAATACAGGTAGTACGGGTTTTCAATAAATTTAGTGGGGGCGTTTTTGACTATCTTTGTAATCTGACCTTGATGTTTTCTAGATTCCTCAAGGATGAGTTTCACAAATTCATCTGCTTCACTTTGGACTAAAAGCTCATTCTTCCCTTCGCCCGAAATTGAAAAATGATCAATAACGACTTTCCCACTGGGAGATTCTTCTGTTACGAAAAATTCAACAAATAAAATGGAGTTGTCAGTCGAAAGTGTATAGCCGATCCAGTTATCAGGTTCAACTACGTCCGGTTCACCGTACCTTGCTTTAACAGCTAAAAAGATAGGATATACTCGGTCATATAGATGATTGCACACAAATTCTTTCACTTTTACGCCAATTTTGTCAGAGGTCTGAGAATAATCCTCGACCTTCTTAAAATGATTGAGATTCATATATGTATACCCCCATGCCTCAATTGGGCCATTCTGGTTGGTTTCAACAGGTGTGACCCTGCCTGCTTGCCCTCATTCCCATGGCTGATAAATCAATTACTGCCCCGGTTTGCTGCAAAAAGTCGAAGCCCAGGATACCAGCGATGTCAAAACCATAATTATTCATAGCGCCAGCTTCAATGGTTAAGTCTGGCAACGCCAGTTCACCAACACGGATCACGTCTACGGCCGTGACCGGGCCACTAATTCGATCACATACAAAAAGATTGCAGGTGACAACATCATATATAGTCATCACACTCCTTATGTTTGGTTGTTCCCTGAAGGGTACGTACGAACCAGATATTGTGTTGACCAACTATTTGCCTCCAGCCTGTAAAGCGGTTTCATTGCAGCCAATACATGGTTAACCATGTCCTCTATGGTCTTGTGAACGAATTGAAGTTGTTCTACTTTTAACTTTGCCGGATCTATTGCCACTCCGTATTTATTAAGCACCTCGTACTCCTCGCTCACATCAAATACCAGACCATCTTCCTCATGTAATGCATGTTTCATCGTTTTAACCAGGTTTGCATGAAGAAAATCGTTCCGCAAGTTTACCAATGATTGAAAACGGGCGAATTCCTCGCTCTTTTCAAACGACGTGGACTCAAAACACACACAAAAACGAGGAGCAAGACGCAGCTTCAAGTCAATGTCTAGTCGCTGTAGATATTTCGTAAGGCGTTGATCAGTACGCAAGTTAACGTCAAGAAAACTTTCATATAGAAGATTTAAGAACCCCTCAAATGACGCCATGAACATAAAAAATGCAGATCTACACAGATGTCCTGCTTTTTTGTCATGCTGATTATGCTCTTTTGCCTGTTGTAGCAAAGATTTGCCGCCTTCAAAGTAGAGGTAAAACGGATTCTCTACATATATGGGCTGAGCATTTTTCAATACCTCTGCAATCTTTCCTTTCCGGTTTTTACATTCTTCAGTTATCAACCTAATAAATTCGCGTATTTCTTTTTGAACACGCTGTTCGTCTTTGCCATACGCATAAAAAAAGGGATCAGTAAGAGTGATTTTTTCTGAGTGTTGTGAGAGTACCCCCTCATAAGACCAACCCCACAAAAATACACTCAGACGGGTATCGTCTTGTACTCCAATCTCATATAAGCAGAAACCCTCATCACCATCGCGCTCTCTTATCTCCGTTGGCTCGCCAAATTTTTCCCTTAAAACTAGATAGGTTAGATAAGGCGGTGTATGTAATGGATGTTCCCCATAATGTTCAAACCCATCCCAAGTTACCTTATCCAATTTTTTGAAATCACTTAATTTCATAAGCACCCTCCGGTCAGTTAGATTAGTTCACCCACTTGCTCCTATCTCCATCACTGATAGATCAATCACTGCGCCGGTTTGCTGCAAAAAGTCGAAGCCCAATAAACCATCAATTGCAAACCCATAGTTCATTGCACCCATGTCCACAGAAAAATCGGCTAAATACAAACCGCCTACTTCAATCATTTCAATGCGTTTTGCCACGACCGTTTCTGCGCCACCAATCCCACGTACCTGCTCCACAATATCATCAGAAGCAAAGAGTATGCCAAGTTGCAATAAATCATCCGTCCGAAAAAGGGTTGAAGCAGAGCCAGTGTCAATGACTACGTTGTTGAGCGTGATCGTTTTGCCATGATGGGTAAGTTTTGCGGAGACGTAGGGCAGCCCTTCCTTGACTTCAATTTTCATCGCACACCTCGCAGCCCTAACCAGCGTTTGATGGTGATGTCCAGTTCGGCACGGTCTGTATGAAACACAAACATTTCCCTATCCGGGTCTTCCCGATGAACTTTGGCATACGCCTGCCAGGCGGTCTGCCCATCAACAAAACGGTCTATCACGCTGATTTTGTCAAGGATGCGCTTATCGCCTTCCGTGTGAGCTTCAATGGCTTCAATCAACAACCATGTATCTGGATAAATTTCACGAATGTCTTGCCAATTCATGTTGCACCTCCATTTACCAGACAGTTTAGTACCAAATAGCGCGGGTTTCTACGGCCGTCAATCCGCTATCGCCAGATAGGCCTTCTCTCTCCATCTTCACCACCCAACCATGTTGATCCAGCCATAGCCGGCGTTCATTCTCCAGCCAGCGAATGGTCAACGGCCGTGTACCCGTCACCACCACTTCCACCACCTGCAAACCGAATACCGACAACCACTCACCGCTCACTGCCAACTGCTCACTGCTCACTGATGCCAACGTCACGGCCGTACCGCCGCCAAACCCCGCCAGCAACCCCACCCCCACGCTGGACGGAAACCAGAAACCGTAGCCCCGCTCCAATTCCACATCTTCAGTGTCGGTACGACCGTTGACCGTGCGGGTATTGGTCACAGTTGTGTCCGCCAACAACATATTCCCTTCCACCATTAAATCATTGCCCCAGAAGCGGTAGGAGAGGCGTTCAGGCGTCTTATCTTCTCTCCGCACCAGGTGGTAAAGATAGGAATGTCCCGATTCCGCTTCTCGCGCATCCAAATCCACCCGCAAAATCTCATACCCTGCCACCGCCCGCGTCAGCCGCCACGATTCCACTGCGCCCGTGGCACGGCCGTCCCGCTCATACCGCAACTGCCCGGCGGCAATGGGCTGTTCGTAGGGTTGTTCGTGAACGATGAATCTCATGTTCGGTTACGGATCAAGTTCTACATAAATCCGCTTATTAATCTTGCCTTTGCTTTTGTAGTCGGTGATGCGGATGCGGCCCACTTCGCGGGTATTGGCGACGTGTGTACCACCGTCGGCCTGCAAATCCAGCCCCACCAGTTCGACGGTGCGCACCTCAGTAATACCTTCCGGCAGCAGGTTGATTTTGGTGCGGATCAGGTCGGGAATCTGGAATGCCTGTTCACGGGGCAAAATAGCCACGCGGACTTCACGAGCAGCGGCCACTTCCCGGTTCACGGCCGTTTCAATTTCCGCCACCAACTCCTGCCGCATCGTCTCAAATTCAAAATCCATGCGCCCTTGCAATGGGTCCATATTGCCACCCGTCACCTGCGCCCCATAGTCCCGCCAGACCACACCGCAGAGGATGTGCATGGCGGTGTGGGTGCGCATCAATTGATAACGGCGTGTCCAATCCAGTTGGCCGGTCACGGCCGTACCCACCGCCGGCAATTCTCCTTCTACAAAATGCACCACCTGACCACCCGCTTTTTTTACGTTGGTCACGGGCCAGGCCTGGGAAACGGCCGTCAACGTCCCAAAATCACACGGCTGCCCACCCCCACCCGGATAAAAAGCGGTGCGATCCAACACCACGCCGCCGTCAACCACATCGGTGACAACGGCCGTAAAATTCTGCACATATGCACCCGTCTGAAACAGCAATTCCGTCATGTCTCACTCCAAAAAAGTTTCAGGTGTCAAGTGTCAGGTGTCAAGTTGCCTGACACCTGACACTTGATACAAACAAAAACGCCCTCATCCCCATTGGGACGAAGGCGTAAATCTCCGCGGTACCACCCATTTTTCCGGCAAAGCCAGACACTCTTGCCCGCCACATGATAATGGCGGCAGCCCCGTTAACGTGAGGCGAACCCGTCTGAGCCTACTTTTTCGATTATCGGATTACGGTTTACGGATAACCGATTACGAGAAGTTCAGTCAGAAGCTCCGGAGGGATTTTCAACAGCTTTCCCGCGCCTGGCTCACACCAACCCAGGCTCGCTTGGCAGGGAACTGACCGTTTACTCGTCTCCATCATCGCTTATGTGGTTGTTAAGCTGCGGCAATTATCCGCCAACGGCCGTAGCCTGTCAACCTCATCACATTTTGGTGAACATTTGTATCAATCTTGACGACAAACGTAACTTTTAGGGCAGTCCAGACGACCTTATGATGAAAAGCCATTCCGCTCACCTCAGGCAACAAAGGTTCAACTTAATCTGCATGTAAAGGAGTAGTGATATGAACTGGTTTGTCTCCAAATTCCCAACTGTTAATCGTCGTTGGATCATCTGGTCAGTTTTACTGTTATTTGTTCTCGCTCTTGCGCCCGCTGGAAACAGCGTGCGCGCTGCCAGCCCTGCTGTTCCTGCTTTTACAATGGCCGATCGGATCGAGTGCCAGACGGCCGTCGAAATCATCTATTGGCAGCACCGTGAATGGCCCGCCGTCAATCCCACGCCCAAACCAGCCCTGAACGAAGTCTTGCCCATCGCCGCCATCACCGCCAAAGTGACCGATACCGCCCGGTACAGCCACGCCCTGGAAACGGTCTGGCACACCCCCATCACCGGCGCAATGCTCCAGGCCGAAATCAACCGACAGGCAGCCAACACGCAAAATCCGGCCATGCTGCAAGAGCTATGGGCGGCGTTGGGCAATGACCCGGCGCGCATTGCTGAATGTCTGGCCCGGCCCGTGCTGGCGAAGCGGCTGGTGCAAAACTGGCAGGCGCAAGATGCCCGCTTTGCCGATACATCGTTTGAGGAGTGGTGGACTGGCTTGAAAAACGATCTACCCACCACCATAGCTGCGCCCGTTTACGATTATCACCTGCCCACCCTCACCCACACGCCGCAAGTGGATGATACCTGGGCCGATACAGCCGCCATCCCCATAGATGGCGAAGGTCTCTCTGTCTGGACAGGCACGGAGATGATCTTCTACGGCCGTTCTTCCACACAAGGCCACCGCTACAACCCCACCACCGATACCTGGGAGACGATGAGTACGGTGGGTACGCCGTCGGCCGTATCTGAGTTCACGGCCGTGTGGAGCGGCACCGAAATGATCACCTGGGGCGGATGCACAGGCGCTACTGAATTCTGCACCACCAATGCTGGCGGGCGGTATAACCCGGCCACCGACACCTGGACGCCCACGGATACTTCCACTGCCCCCATTAGGCGGCGGCGGCACGGCGCAGTCTGGACAGGCAGCGAAATGATAGTTTGGGGCGGCTGCCGTGAAAATGCCAATGGCAATCGCAACTGCAATATCGGCCTCAACTCCGGCGGCCGTTACAACCCGGTCACAAACTCCTGGCAGGCAACCACTCTCACCAATGCCCCCGCTGAACGCAACTTTCCCGAACTGGTGTGGGCCGGTGACCAGATGATCCTCTGGTCGGGCGCGGCCAATGCCGATCCTGGTCGCCGGTATGACCCGGTGAGCGACACCTGGCAAAGTATCAGCACGACTAACGCCCCGGCCGGACGAGACGCCACGCTCATCTGGACAGGTAGCGAGATGATCGCCTGGGGTGGCTGCACCGGCAGCCCATTATGTGGCAGCGCCCAAAATGACGGCGGCCGTTATGACCCGGTGAGCGATAGCTGGACGGCCGTGACCACCACCAACGCCCCCGCCGCCCGCTGGGACCACGACGCCATCTGGACAGGCACAGAAATGATCCTCTGGGGGGGCACAAATGGCACAGGCAGTTATCTCAACAGCGGCGGGCGGTATAACCCCGTTACCGATTCCTGGACAGCCACCAGCACGACCGGCGCACCTTCGCCACGCAGCGCGCACACCTTGTGGACGGGCAGCCTGATGCTGGTCTGGGGCGGCGTGGGCGGCAACAATTTGCGTAACGGAGCGCGTTACGAACCGGGCAGCGATAGTTGGACGCCCATCAGCCCCAAAGACCCCAACTCCTACCGCCAATTTCATACCACCATCTGGACGGGTGCGGAGATGATCGCCTGGGGTGGCGAAGGAGACGGCACCGCTTCCACCGGCTTGGATACGGGACGCATCTATGATCCCGTCACCGATTCGTGGAGCGCCACCAGCCTGACCAATGCCCCCAGCCCACGTGATAGCCACAGCGCTATCTGGACGGGTACGGAGATGATCATCTGGGGTGGTGATGTGTATTCCTGGTTTACGCGGGGGACGGGTGGCCGATATAACCCTATGACCGATAGCTGGACACCAACCAATGAAGCGACCGCGCCAACTGCCAAAGCGTTACACACGGCCGTGTGGACGGGCACAGAGATGATCGTCTGGGGCGGCTCGGTCTGGGACAATCCCTGGGATGGCACCGGGGCGCGTTATAACCCGGCCGGTGATAGCTGGACTGCCGTCAGCAGCAGCGGCGCGCCGTCCGCCCGTTACCTGCACAGCGGCATCTGGACGGGCAACGAGATGCTCATCTGGGGCGGTACCGGTTCGACCGGGCCGGTGGGCACGGGGGCGCGGTATGACCCCACCACCAATAGCTGGACGGCTATCACCGGCACAAATGCCCCGGCGGAGCGTGTGTTGCACAGCACGGTCTGGAATGGGGTGCAGATGATCATCTGGGGTGGTACGTCTGATCTCAGCCCGTGGGTGCTGCGCAATGATGGCGGGCGATATGACCCGGCAACGGATACCTGGACGGCCGTGCCCACCACCAATGCCCCCACCGCCCGCGCCCGGCATACGGCCGTGTGGACAGGTGATGAGATGATCGTCTGGAGCGGCTGCACGGGCAGCAATTGTCTGCAAGGGGACGCCGCCGGAGGGCGCTATGACCCGCAGGCCGACACCTGGACAGCCACCAGCACCGCTGGCGCACCAGAAGCACGGCAATGGCATACGGCCGTGTGGACGGGCGATACCATGATCGTCTGGGCCGGTCTGACGGATGATAACGGCATCAGTCACACGGGGGGGCTGTATTTTGCCGATACCAGCGGCAACAATACGCCCCAGGCCGGTAACGACAGCTACAGCGTGTTGACGGACGAGACGTTGATGGTGGCAGCGCCCGGTGTGCTGGCAAATGACAGCGATCCGGACGGGGATGAATTAACGGCCGTGTTGCTCACCAACCCCACGCATGGCGCACTTGCCTTCAACGTGGATGGCTCTTTCATTTACACCCCAACTGTCGGTTTTGCCGGGACAGATAGCTTCACCTACCGGGCAAGTGATGGGGACAAATTGAGCAATGCGGCAGTCGTCGGGATTGAGGTGATCAATGAGAACAATGCGCCGACGGCCGTGCCCGATGCTTACGAATTGAACGAAGATGAACCGCTGGTTGTGGCCGCGCCCGGTATTCTGGAAAATGACCATGACCCGGATGGTGATCCGCTTAGCGCCGAACTTGTGCTGGCTCCACTCAATGGGATGTTAAGCCTTCAGGTGGATGGCTCATTTATCTACACACCAACGACCCATTTTCATGGTGCGGATTCGTTCACATACCGGGTGAGTGATGGCCTGGTGTTTAGCTCGGAAACGGCCGTGACGCTGACCATAAACGCCGTAAACGATGACCCGGTAGTCATAGATGATGTCTATGAGATGGCCCAGGATACCACTCTGGAAGTCAGCGCACCGGGTGTTTTGGGCAATGATGATGATGTCGACGGGGATGAGTTGACGGCCGTGTTGGAAAGTGGCCCGCTGCATGGTCTTTTGTCACTCCAGTTGGATGGCTCTTTCCTCTACACGCCGACCGTTGGCTTTACGGGAACCGACAGTTTCACCTATCGCGCTCATGATGGTCTGGCATCCAGTCTGGCCGCGACAGTGACGCTGACGGTCAATGCAGTGAACACACCGCCGGTAGCGATGGACGATTTGTATGAGGTCACTCAAGGCAGCGTACTGGAAATAGTCGCGCCCGGTGTATTGGCGAATGATGATGATGTGGACGGGGATGGGTTGACGGCCGTGTTGGAAATCCTACCCTCACATGGCGACCTTATCCTTCAGGCCGATGGCAGCTTCACTTACACACCACATACCGGCTTCTCTGGCACTGACAATTTCACTTACCGGGCCGAAGACGGACAGGGTGGCAGCAGTCTGGCAACGGTGACGATTACTGTGAGTGAGACGGCCGTGTTTTACAGGGTATATCTACCAATTATCACGGCTTCAGACCAGTAAATCTGCCAACCAGAACAGGGGGATTCAGGCTGCGTTGAATCCCCCTGTTTTTTTCAGGACTCATCTCTTATGTACCCCCCGGCCAAATTCTGCTATAAATGTTCGGCAAGTGTAGACAACCCCACAGGCTTGTGATAATCTTTAGTCACTAAATCAATCCTATCACCGATAACAGCACAAGTAAGGTTGAGGAACAGCAATATGGCCGACGAGGTGAAAAAAGTAGTTTGCATTGAAGATGAACTGGAGATGATCGAGTTGGTAAAACTCATCCTCGGTCGTAACAAGTTTGACGTAACCGGCGCTGTCGGTGGGCATGAGGGGCTGGAAAAGATCACAGAAATCAAACCCGACCTGGTTTTGCTCGATCTGATGATGCCGGAGATGGATGGGTGGGAAGTCTACCAGAAAATGAAAGCCTCTGACGACATGCGTGACATCCCCGTCATTGTGGTCACGGCCAAAGCCCAAAGCATTGATCGCGTCCTGGGTTTGCACATCGCCCGTGTAGACGACTACATCACCAAGCCGTTTGGGCCACAGGAGCTGCTGGACAGCGTGGAACGGGTGATCAACAACCGCACCAAACAAAAAACCGCCTGAGCCTTCCCTTTCCTCCCTTCAACGACAAGTAAAAGCCCATTTGACATCAAATGGGCTTTTTTGTTTCCATCAATTCGCAGTCCGGCGCTTTTACCGCCAATTGCTGCGGTTATCAGTTATCGGTCGCTTGTTCACCGTTTACCGTTTGCCGATCACCGATACACTCCCTCAATAATCACCTCCCCCTCGCGCAGTTCCAGCCGGGTCAGTTCGATGGGCAGTTGCAGGTTGTCATAGGTTGCCTGCGCCCGCGCCACCATCTCCACCAGGAAATCGGGCGCGGTGGCGCCGCCCATACCCAATTCTTGAATCTGGCCGACCGGTTTGCCATCTATCAGGGTGACGGTGGCACGGCCGTAAACCGGCGTCCTGAGTCCCCCCACATGCAGCAGCCCGCGTCCCACCACCCCATCCGGGTGAATCTCCACCTGTGGATGGCTGAACGGCAGGTTGGGGCGCGGCTCAATGAACCAGGCAATGGTCTCCGCTGCTGTCTGGTCGGTGATGATCAGTTGAAACGGCTCGCCGATGGCGTCGCGCGCCCGCCAATGTTCGCGCACCGCGGCAATTTCCGGGTGCAAAATGGGCGCCGCCTTCGGCCAATCCACCCGCCCCGCCACCAGCAGCCAGGCAATCCCATTCGCCAGCAGCAACGCCAATACGAACCACAAATTTTTACTCGCCAAAAATCGTCTTTTCATCACCCAAACTCACCTAGAGGGGAGCAGCACGCCCACGTGCTGCTCGCTCGCACGTGGGCGTGCGAACTCCTCGCTTATTCCCAATGTTCCAGCAGCGCCCGCACCTCTTTGGAGAAGCCGCGCACCTTGTCCAGGCGACGTTCCAGGGCAATGCCCACCGCCACCAGGAACGCGCCCAACAGCAGCAAGACGTAGGTATTGGCCGCCAGCAGGGGTTCGACGAGTTGCCCGGCCACGGCCGTGACCACTCCTCCCACGCCTGCATACAACAACCGCCGCAGCCGCCGCATACTGCCAAACCAGGCCACCAGCAGCCCCTCACCGATCATGACCAGGGCATACACGCCGCCATACGGCCCAAACGACTGCCAGAACGCCGAGCCAAACAGCAGCAGCAGCGCCGCCCGGTCAATCCACGCTGCCAATCGGCGACTGCCCCAACTCCACTCCGCCCAGCCCACGCCGAGCAGATAAAAACCGGCGGGGATGGCGTACAATTGCAACTCCTGTCGCCCGCTCAGGAAATAAAGCCAGCCGCTCCATGCGCCCAGTAACATCATCACCGCGCCATAGCCCAACCAACGCCACCGCTCCACCAGCGCCGCCGTCAGATAAAACAGCCCGGCCAACGCCAGCGTCAGCAGCCACGCCTGTACATCGGCGGTTGGCGTGCCCGAATCCACTATCCAATCAAACAACATGAAACTGCCCAAAAAGTCATTGAAAGCCAGTAGTAGCGCCGCCACAGAAAGTACCCAACCGCCAAGATAGAGCGGCCACGTCCACACATAAGTCAGCGTGGGCGTGATGGGGAGATTGAGAGCCGGATCAATGGTTTTGTACTGCCGCAGGCGCAGCCAGCCACCCGGCACCCCATAGGCTAAGGACAGCAGGGCAAAAACGGGCCATCGTTGGCTATAAGGTATACCCCACCAGAACATCAACTGCTGCACAGCCAACACGCCAAACGCCAGCGCAATGGCGGCCAGGAAATGATCCAGCCAGGCCGTCGCCAGCACCGCCAGCAGCAGGGCATGGGTCAACGTCACGGCCGTGCCCGGCCCCCCCGCCGCCAATGCTAACATCTGCCCGGCCGCCACATTCACCACCAGCAGCAGATACAACGGCCGTGACCAGCCATCCCGCGACCCCAAAAAGCAGGGGCTTTCGCCACCCAGCTTTTGCAGCGTCAGCGCCACCGCCGTCGTCAGCACCGTCATTGGCAAAAAGGCCAGCGCCACCTGACCGGGCATGTCCGTCCAGCCAAACCAGCGGATGACGGCCAACCAGGTCAGTTGCAGCCAGCCCCAGGCCAGCAGCAGCCACACTTGCCGCCGGAAGCGGAACAGGTAATAGGCGAACACGGCCGTGCCCGCCGCCAACACCAGCAGCCACCAGCCCGCGCTCGCCAGCGTCAGCCGGGCGCTGGCAACTACCCCCACCAGCGCCGCCGCATAGAGCGACAAGCCCCACCACTGCAAAAAATGCAGCGGCCCGGACGATTGCCAGAGCATAGCAACCATGCGCAGCCGTCCCATTTTCTCCGACTCGGCCAGGTCTGGTTCCTCGCCCCAATGTGCATCCAGCCAGCGCGCTAGCGCCAGCGCCGCCAGGATGCCCGGCCACAAGGCCAGCCCGAACGTGATCTCGTGCGCGCCCAACAAATCCAGAGCCGCCAGGTAGGCCACAACCGTCAACGCCACTGCCAGATGGTACACCACCGGCCAACGCTGCCACACGGCCGTAACCACCCAGATACACGCCGCCAATCCATACCCCACAAACATCCCCAGCCGCGTTTCATCGCTGAATACCAGGCCCATGATGCTCCAGACAAACATCATCACTAACAACGGCGAGGTATACACCGCCAGATTACGCCGGGACAACAACGCGGCCAGCGCCAGATACAACCCACTCAGACCAATAAACAGCCAGCCATAGGCAAACTCATCATAAATGCCCAACTCCGCCAGCAGGAATGCCCCCGCCAGCGGCAGCATGACCGTGCCCGGATACCACCAGCGCGGTTCACGGAACAACCAGACGGACAGCACCGCCAGCACGGTATCAAACAGCAGCGCGCCGATGAGTACAGGCCGGTCGCCAATGACGAGCAATGTGCCCACAACGGCCGTGCCATAGGCCATGATGTAAAACGGCAGCCGGTAGCCAGGCACACGCCGGGAAATCCAGCGCCCGGCCGCCAGCAGCGGCAGGGCAAAAGCCAATATCAGCAAGCCCACGGCCGTCCACGTCCAGCCCGACCAAAGCCAGATCATCCCATACGCTGCCCACAACACTAGCAAAAAGAGCAGCGGATACCAGAAGCGGGCCGAGGGTGACTCTGATTTGCCCCGATAATAGGCGTCCATCCAGACGGCCGTGCCGTAAAAAATCAATCCCAACGTGATGGCGCTCACCGACACCTGCGCGTTCCAGCACCCCCACAACAAGGCGACCGGCGCGATCACATGGGCCACTACCAGCAGTGGGCGGCTCCACCAGCCCGGCCCCAGCCGCCATTTCAAGAGAAGGCCCACACCCAGCAGCGCCAGCGCCAACAGCATCCAGTTCAGCCCATACCAGCGCAGCATGGGCGGCGACCAGATATACCAGCCGCGCCCAATCAGCAGCGTCCACGGGGCCAGGATGAGCACGGCCGCCAGCCAGCCAAATCGTTCCTGGCGATACAACCGCGCCGCCAGCGCATACAGCCCCACCAGCAGCAGCAAAGCGACAATGCTCCACGTCTGCTGCGTCACACCACCGCGCAGCCAGATGAGATTGCGCACCAGCGCCAGCCCGATAACGCCGACAGAAACAAGCCAGCCGGTGTAGCGCAACGGCCGTTGGTATACCTGCCACACCAACCGCCACTGCCCACCCCGCTGCTGCCGCAACCAATAAAGCACCCGTTCGGCAAACACCAGCCCTATCGCCAGCAGCGCCGCCAGCGCCGCCGACCGGCCCGTACCGTGACTGTACACTTCCACCAGCAATCCCGCGCCGACCACACCCGACCAGACGCCAACAAACGCCCACTCTTCACGCGGCCGCGGTATCCAGGCAACGGCCAGATAAAAGGCGGCCAATGGCAGCAGCAGCCAGCCCAACGCCAGTTGATTACCCGTAACGACGCCCGTGAGTAGGGCAGCTACCGCGCTGAGTTGGGCAGTGGTGTACCAGGCGCGCCAGCCCACCTGGAGGCGCGTGGAGATACCCAACAGCGCCCAGGCAACGGCCGTATACAGCAGCGCCAACGTGGGGGATGGAGCACGGCCATCCGTCCACCAGACCCACAGCCAGGGCAATATCGCCAACGCTGCGCCCCAATGAAACAGATTCACGCCCCAACGGGATAACGGCCGTCGCGCCGGCAATGCCAGTACCCCCGCCGTTTCCGTATGCGCCAGATACGCCAGCCAGACATTGATGCCAATCCAGTTGAGCAAGCCATAACTGAGCAACGGCTGATCATTCAACAGCAGCGGCGGCAGGATGGATAAGGCGGCAAAAATGTAGCCAGCGCCAAAGAGGGGGGCGGTGAATGGGGAGATTGAGAGATTGGGAGATTGCTCACTTTTTATTCTCCCAATCTCCCAATCTCCTAATCTCACTCCGATCACCACATGCAAAACACTCAACAGCGCCCAGGGCAAAATCAGTTCGGCGGGAGTGGCGCCGCGGCCACCCTGCCAGGCAGCGGCGGCGGTGAGCAGGAAGAGGCTCATACCCCACAGGGCGCGGGGCTGCTGCCAGAGCACGGCCGTCAACACCATAACGCCTGCCAACAGCAGATGAGTCACAGCCGCCGCCTGTACCGCCCGTAATGACCACACGGCCGTGACCACCAACAAAATGATCGCCGCTCGCAGGAAGATACGGCCGTAAACGGCCATCTGCTCCTGCCGCTGCCAGCGCCGCGCCAGCAGCAGATAAACGGGCAGCAGCAGCGCCCACCCCACAGCCGCCCAGGCGGGCGCAATCCCTCTAGGGATGAACAACACCCGCGCCGTCAGCCAGACGGCGACGGGGAAGACAAAGGCGGTGGCCCAGGCCAGTGTGCGCAGCCGGGCACGCCGCAGCAGCAGCGCCAATGCCACCCCCCCCAACCACCAATCCACCGCCAGCGCGGTGTGGAAAGCGACACTCACACTGCGAAAATAGCTCCAGCCCCACCCGACCAGCAAAGTGGGCACGGTCATCACCAGCGCCATCTGGCCGAACGGCCGTGCCAGAAATTGCCAGCGCCCCGGTCTGGAGGCCAGCCATTCACCGGACAGCGCCAGGGCCACGGCCGTGACCATCACCCCCACCTGCCACCACGCCCGGCCAATCCCCACCATATTCAGCGCGGCCACCAGCAAACTACCACCCGCCAGGCCAATGAGATACCCAAAGAAGGGGGCTTGCAGCCAGACGGCCGTGACCAGATAAGCCACCAGGCACACGGCCGAAGCCACCAACCAGATGGTGGGCCAGCTTTCGGGGGAAAAACCGTCGGAGAGATAAAAGGCGTAAAAGTCGAGCGGCACCAGCAGCGAGCCAACGGCGATGAGGGCGATGCCGGAACCTTGCAATTTCATGCGTTGATGCACATACCAGCCGAGGATGTAGAAGACGGCCGTGAAGCCGCTCAAAAAGGCGATCTGCACCGCCGCCGGGAATGTGCCCCAATTCCAGGCCACCCAGGAAATACCGGCGGCAAACAGCAGCAGCACACCCAGGAACAACACCGCCTGCAAGGTACGTTCGGAGAGCAGCGTCTCCCAGACGCGGTCCCAGGTAAGCGTAGGACGATGGAAACGAGACGCGGCAGGGGCGCCCAGGTCGTCCGGGGATTTTTCTTTGGCGGGTGTTGGGGCAGGTGTAGATGATGGCGTTGATGGCGCTACGGCCAATCCGGCTTCTATGGCTAATTCGTCCATCTCTTCGGCCAGGCGGCGGCAGAGGGCGCGGTAGCCGTAGGCGTACATGAGATTGAAGTTAAAGAGGTGGGTGGCAACTTCCTGAATGTGCTGTTTTTGCGCCAACTGCTGCCGGGCTGTTGCCCGGCTATTGGCAGGCGGCGAGGCGGGCGGTGCAACAAGCAACTGCTCTCGCAGCGGGCCAATCTGGCTGTGGGCGTTCAGGGTGGTTTGTTCGGCGGTGGTATTGCTTATCCAACCGCTGCGCTGCCATTTGGCTACGGCCGTGATCACTGCCTGCCAGGAAGCAATTTGGGCGCGGAGTTCGGCGGCTTGCACGGCCGTGAGCGGCTGCCGCACCCCCAACTCGATTTCTACCTGGCGACGCTGTTTTTCGTAGCGTTTGTGCAACTCCTCACGTGCGAGCAGGGAGAGGGCTGACCAGGTGGGCACTTCTCCCAGCAGAAAGGTCAAGTTAGACCAGCGCTCCAGCGTCCGTGCGTCAGCTGCAAAGTGACAGTGCGGGCAGGGGGCACAGAGTTCAAATTCGGTTGAGTGACAATTGGGACAGTGCATATCCAGCAACCTCCGCCAACATCATAACAAAAAGGCTCTACTGTTCACAACACCGCATGTGCCCCAATCAGGACACTTAAGTGCTTGCAAATGTATTGTAGGCGGTACTCCCATCGTCCACTCTCCGCTTGCACCACGATACGCATCGAGGGCTATCGGTCTATCCCGGTCGTTTGATGTAAGATTTTCCTGCCTGGGACGTTAATCAGGCAAAAGAGATCAGAGATTGGCGATTAGAGATTGAATGATCTCCAATCTCTAATCGCCAATCTCAGGTTAAGTGAACATGCTTGATAACGACCAAACCCTCATCGAACAGGCAAAACATGATCCGCAGGCGTTTGCCGGGTTGTATGACCGGTACGTAGACCGGATATACCGCTATGCCTACCGGCAAACAGGGGACGAGGCGCTGGCGCAAGACGTCACGGCCGTGACCTTTGAACGCGCCCTCCATCACCTGAAGCGGTACGAATGGCGGGGGCAAAGTGTGCTGGCCTGGCTCTACCGCATTGCTCGCAACGAGGCCATCAGCCAGCAGCGCAAACGCAAATGGCTGACCCCCTGGCGGGCGGTGGGACAAACGGACACACGGGCGACGGAAACGGCCGTGCTCCGCCACCAGCGCCACGAAACCTTGCATCACGCCCTGGCCCGCCTCTCCGCCAAAGACCGGGAGATCATCAGCCTGCGCTTTTTTGAAGAACTGAGCGGTGAGGAGGTGGCCCAGGTGTTGGGCTGTTCGCCCAATACCCTGTACGTCCGGCTGCACCGGGCGCTGAAGCGGCTGCAAAACCAGCTAGAAGCGCTGGGTGTGACCGGGGAGGTGAATTATGAACAGTTTTGATTCCGCGAAGGACGTGAAGGACGCAAAGGGTTTTGAAGAGGTTAAGGGGTTGGTGGCGGAGTTGGAGGCAGAGACGGCACGGCCGTATGCGCCTGAGGTACCGGCCCCCTTCAAACAAGAACTGCGGGGACAACTGCTGCAAGCACATGAAAAGCGGGGCCTGTCCTGGAGCGAGATGGGGCGGCTGTGGCGGTTTGCGGGCACGGCCATTGCCATCGTGCTGCTGGTAGCGGCGGTTGTGCTGTTTTGGGCGGCGATTTCTGATGGGGGCACGGCCGTTGGCCCAAATCAGGACGTGATCACGGTAACTTCGCGGGCAAACGTCATTTACCATCGCTTGCAAATTCATTCCAACTTGCCGGAGGATAGGGGAGTTAACTTCATTGCCGAGGTGTGGCAAACTGGTGACGGCCGTCAACAGCGAACCGCGTTTACCGATAACGCGGGAAATCCGTTAGTTGACAGCGGGCAATGGTTGACATTCGTAGAATGGATGATCCCGTTAAACACGCCATGCCACGACATGCTGTGCCTGATTGAGCAAACGCGCCAGTCGCCACCGCCGGGCACGGCCGTATTGCAGGCGCAGCAGGGCTGTGACGGCTGGGGCGCATCGCTGATTGATAAGGAGACGTGGCCGGACGGCCGTGTGCTTGATGTGCTGCAAATCAGCTATGGGTGTTATACCACCACCACCCATTCGCTGGAGGATGCCGCCAATATCACGCCGCCCCCGGAAAGCGACTATTTGCTGCCCCAACGCCGGATAATCAAAGTAGATCCGGAAACTTTAGAAATCCTGGCGATTGAAGATTATGATGGCGAAAATCTCCTTTATTCTGTCATTCAACTGGAACGACAACTGTTGGCCTTGAGTGATCTGCCACCCAATTTCTTTAGCACCACGGGGGCGCAGGATGTAGCAGGGAGACCGTCTCCAGGCATTATCGTGGCTCGCGTTGATAATCTGGCCGTTCAACTTGGCGAATATCTACGCCTGACCGGTTTTACGTTGAACCAGAGTCGTCGGCTGGGGACAAGAACCATCACATTATCCGATGGCACAAAAATCCCTCAAGAATCAGAGTGGAATGAGCTGCGCCTGACGCTGAACTGGCAGGTTCTAACACCTCTGCCACACGATGATTTCACTATCATGTTTCACCTGACCGATGAGGCGGGCAAGGCGGTGCAGGCCATTCATACACCCAACAGGCTACGGTCGTGGTCAACCTGGCAAGAAGGGGAACAGATCGCCGATTTTCATGCGCTGCCAATTGGGGATGAAGTCGCGGCCGGTCATTATTATGTGTGGCTCAGCCTGTACGATTCACGCACGGATACCTGGCTGCCGGTACAAACAGTGGATGCACAAATGGTGGTGAAGGGGGGCACGGCCGTGCAGTTGGCCGGCTGGCAATATCATCCAGACTTTTCGTCCACTTTCGCCGAAAGTGATGTGATCGGTTGGAGCAATCGCCCGGCCAACGTCATCTTTGGTGATGGGCTGCAACTGGAGCAGTATGAAATTGAAGAACAGGAAGGCGGTTATCAATTGACGCTGGGCTGGAGGAACAACCAGGCCCGCTTTGAATACCTTTTTGCCCAGTTGCGCAATCAATTGGGGGAGTTGGTATGGCAGATGGATGTGCCTCCGACCAACAGCGAACAGGATGTCATCTTGCTGGAAACGCTGTCTGGCACAGAGGGTGGGCTACCGGACGGCCGTTACGACATCATCATTGGCCTGTATGACCCCAGCACCGGGCAGCGGCTGCCGGTGACGGCCGATAATGAGCGCATGGTGGTGGATGGCGGTACGGCCGTGTGGCTCACCGATTGGGAATTTAGCGCCGATTCACACCTGTGTGGTTCTGGTGTTTACGATAGTGAGACGTTCCAGATTCAGCCTTGTACAAACATTGGCAACGATGATGCTATTTTGTCTGTTGTGCAAAAGGCACGGCCGTCGGCCACTGCTCTGGTTGAAATCGAAGTGACGGTGCATTACGAACCGGTAACTGATAGAGAGCTATTCCTGAAACTGCACTACGCCGCACCCAATTGGGAATCATTTACAGGCGGCGGCCGTATGCCCATTGATGGCATGAGCGACTACATTCCCCTGAACCCGGAAGAAAACAATGTCACCGTCACCTTTACCGGCAACCCGGTGGAGATGGCGCAGATTGTGGGTACCGACCGGCCCGCGTTGGTGGTGCAACTGGGGTACTTTGTGGAGGGGGCAAACGGCCGTGAACTCAAAATTCTGGACATGCGCACCTACCCCAACGCCTTTGACCTGTCCAACCCTGATGAAATTCGTTATGAGGTGATTCCCTGAAATCGGGATAGGAGGGGGCGACTAGCCCCCTTCCTCCCACACCACCGGACATGCGGGTCCGCATCCGGCGGTTCGGTCAAGTGTGACGAAGCTCGT
>JACTMP010000012.1 GCA_014584575.1 Chloroflexota bacterium | reverse complement strand
TCTTTGCCTGATACCTCCCAATTTACTATATTTTTTGTCCGCAGTCAGGCACGTTTGTTTCTGCCTTGGGGTATGTGTGCCCCGCGCTCATGGGGCATTATTAAGGAACATGTCTATTGTTTGTCAAGGTACCGCAGTGGTGGAGATCGGGAAACGGCGGTGGGTGGATGCCCACTGGTTTCGTGGCAGTAGCTATCTGCAGATAGGCTGGAAATAGGTGAAGCGCACACTGGCTGTCGGCCATAAAAAAGGCTATGAACTGATACCGCAACTTCGGTTATCATCTTTACCTGACCCAGAACCGGCGATGGCTTCTCGAAAACAAGCCCAAGAGCGAACAAGTCTTCGTTTTTCGGTACACTTTGAAGTGTTTTCGTTTAGTACAAGTTGATTCTTATGAGTTTTGTCAGTCAATCAGGGTATCCACCCTTGTCGCTCCCGCGATCTTTTTGGTATAAGATTGGCCCTATTGAAGACATTCACGCTGGCCGAGGACATACATTTTTGCTCGACCATCGGCGGTTCACGGATAGGCAAGCACGATTAATTGTCTGGCATACGGCCGAATCACTTAACCCATTTGTCACCGACTTTCGCCTGTGAGACGCTCATTTTAAAAATTTACCGCCCTGGCCAGAACGAGTGGATGGCCTGTCGTGCTACATGTGGTATCCGCGCGGCTGGTCTCTAACAGAATCATGTTCGCCAATACAGTTCACAGTAAGCCTAAACGAGGAGGGCGGGTGAAAGTGCCAGATAACGATTCACTAGATGAAATGAGAAGGCGTATTCAGGAATCGCTGATTCAGGCCAAACGGGAACAGCTGCGAGATGAATTCGAGATGCAGTTTGACCATATAGATGGACGCCTTTTGCCAGAGGCACAAAATGAATGGCTGAACTATATCCTCAATTTTGAGCGGCAGTCTGGCAATGAACAAAAGCGGGTCGAATCTTTCTTCCGCCTGCAACCCAGCCCCTACTTTGGTTGGGATGTCGTCCAGACTTCCCTGTTGGAAGATTTACTCGCTGTGTTGAGTTAGGCTGCATTCATTATTTTCGGCGTTTGCGCCCCTTTGCTTTAGGTTTTGATCGTCGTGAACGATGTTGGGATGGGTGACCGGCTTGCTCATTCACGGCCTGCTTGAAAAGTTGATAATGGCGTTTCAGCCGGGCTACATACGCTTCGTCTTGCAAGATGTAATGCACCAACTGCAACAGCGCCGGGGCTAATTGTGATTGAGGACTGCCAGGGTTCAAAATGGGGCCTTGCATTTGTTGGATAATGTCAGGATCATTCCCGCCAAACCAGCGGGCATAGAAAGCTTTGCTCTCCCAACCGTAGGCAACGACGGCCAGCGCTTCAGTGCCTTCTGGGGTAAGGATGTTAAACATCACCCGGCGACAGTCACAGCCTAGTTCGTTACAATAGGCTTCGAGCAAGCCATACTCGCCATCAGGTAGAGAGGGGTTGTTTTTAATGGTCACACTGCGCGTTTCACGTTGTGCCAGTTCGGGAAAGAGTTCATAAAAGGGAATATAAGCCATACGTTGTCCTTAGAATTTGACTGCTTAACTGTCTTGCTGCAACGGCCGTATCACCCGCTCCATGACATCCTCCGGCCCCCTCCATGAACTATCGAAGCCAGTGTCAAATCACCCCAATCAATTGCCAGTCGTTTCATAACACCGCCCCACAACTTCTTCAATCCAGCAAAGCCAACAACTGCTCTTTACTAAAATCGGCGCGCTCCTCCAAATCAATAATAAACGAGCCAACATCCTCCATCACAAGTGACCACTTCAATGGTAACAACTTTTCCCGGACAATTCTTTGCCAACTGGCTGGCGTTAACAAATCATCTGCTCCCCCACCTTGTTGTAAACTCTGGTTAAGGTATTCCAGGTTGGGTTGAGGCCAGTTTGGCTGCTTCAAATACCACCACAAATCATAAATGTCACGCCCTTTGGTATAGTCACGCTGTAAGATAGCGCTTAGTTTGCCAGCCAAAAGCGTTGCCGGATCATGGTGCTGCAAATTGAGGGGCACATGCTTGTGCAAGGGCGTCGTCATCAAACTGGCATGGAGCGGCGGATTCGTGTCTACCTCGATTTTGATTGCCAAAACTTCTTCAAGGTGCCCCGACAAACCAAGTTCGTGCAGCAGGCCGCGAAAACGCACGAAAGCCTTATGAACAACCTGCTTCTCGTTTAGCTTGACCTCAACAGCATACGCTTCGGCGGAAAAGTCCCGCACGATTTGTTGCAAATAGACGCGAAAATCGTATGTTTCTCGATGTAGCTCCAGAGCAAAGTCAAGGTCTTCAGAGTATCGGGGAATATCGTAGAGAAAACGCAAACTTGTGCCACCGTGAAAGGCCAGCGTCTGCATGGCGCCGGCCCGCTGTAAACTCTGCAAAATACGCGCTTGCAAGTATTCACGAACAAGATGGATGGCTATAAGTTTGCTTTGAGCAGGCGCAATGATGGTGCGCAAATAGGCTTTCATAACGGCTCGTATTCTTCGGCTTCGCGTCGGGCAATCGCCTCAATAATGCTGGCAGCGCGTTTGAGTTTGGGTTTACCGGCGCGTTCGGCCAAATGATACAGCCGCTCAATATCGAGAATTTCGAGATTCTGTAGGCGCAAGGATTCGATATATTCCCTTGAGTCTCCCTGAGGGCGAAAATGAATGAGATCAAGCAAGGCTTTTTCCGGCATGGCGACGAAGGCATATTCATCATTCACCAACAAACGGTAATCAATGCCATAGAACAAGGATGGATGAATGTGCCGGTAGGAAAAACGGCCGAATTTATTCTCATATTCTCCCGGTCGCTGGGTCGTGACGCTGGTAACCACGGCGACGTGTTCGGGGATAAGGTGGTAGTAAGCCAATGCCATTTGCAGGCTCACATAAGAGCCGGGGACAAGGTAATTGGCCACAACAAACGGATGCGGATTTTGGTGAGGAAGCGTATAAATGCCCCGCCGCAACTGGATCACTTTCTCTGCTCTGGTCCAATCACTCAACTGCCGTTGGGCTTGATGGGGTGTGACGTCACCTGTTAGAAACAAGGATGTTTCAAAAAGTGGTTGATCTTGGATGATTTTTTGTAATTGTTGCCAGCGCATGAGGGCTATTATGTCGGAAATCGTTAGTTGTTGCAACGTTTTGGCACAAGTTTTCACCAGTATCACCATGCCTCATGCGGTCAAACCCACCTTTTGTCGCCACAAGTATTGGATAATGGCAGGCCAATTCAAGCTTGCGGTCCAGATCACACACCTGCGCCCAGAGAGGTGTCCAGGCCCGTCGCTCCCGTTCCGGGCAAACAAAAAGCTCTCGATTTAGTCGAGAGCCTTTTGTTTGCCTGATCCCTACGCCCGGTGCGGGTCCCACCCTGGGTCGCTCCCGTGATTTATGAACTTTTCTCGTGCTTTCAGATTGATGAGGAAACAGGCGAAATAAGTTGGAACCCCTACCGGAACAGGCAATCGTGACACTGGCATCCGGGTTAACCGGCCTGCTGCAACGGCCGTATCACCCGCTCCGCTACGTCCTCTGGCACAACGACGGGCGCTACCACGGCCGGCCACAGTTCCAGTGGGGGGCTGGTGATAAGCGCTTTCGGTAGGTTGATGTCTTTCAGGTCGTCGTGCAGATACGGCCGTAGCCCACAATGCAGCGCATCACATGACGCCCGAATCCCCAGCCCGCACAGCTTCCAGGGACAGGCGCGCCCTTGCTGCAAAAGCACCGATGGCCATCGGGTTTATCCACATTCTGGTCGGGTTCACTGCCCGGCCCCAATCACAAGGAGAAAACGGGGCTGTCTGTAATGGGCAGCCCCGTTTTGTTTAGGGTAATCCAAAACATTGCCAGCCTCCCCACAGCGCCGGGGAGTGACCGGCATGATAAGCATCTCGTTGGGCCAAAGCCAATGCTTGCGCCGGCCGCATATTGGCTTGTGCATAGTAATGGTAAAACGACTGCATCAAGTCAGGTATCGCTTCATCCCTCACCGGCCACAAGCTGCTAATGACGCTCTGGGCGCCCGCTGCCAGGCAGGTGTTGGTGAGACTGACGTGTTCATCCCCGGCGTAAACCAGGCTGTGGCCGCCGCTGCACGCCGAAAGCGTCACCAATGGCGGCAGTGGCCCGCACTGCCGAATTTCGTCCAGCCAGATGTCCCGATCAGACAACGCCACACCGCTGAACTGGCCGGAGAGCCCGTCATAAAAGGCATGGGAGGCAACGTGCCAGAAGGTAAAGCGAGCAGCCAAACCGGCTGTCCCCGCCAGCGTTTGTAAATGAGGCCAGGTGGCCATGTTATTGCGCAGTGAATGCCCGTTTGCCCCCAACAAAGATGTAAGCGCGTCCGCTTCCTCGGCGACGGCTGGCAGCGCCGGATACCGCCCTGGAAAAGCAGATATAGCCAGCAGCAGCCCGGTATTCTGGCCGGGAGAAGGGGGCGACGGCCGTTGCCACAACCCGGCCAACCCTAAAAGCGAAGGCACGATAGTGGGGATGCAGGCAGTCACCAACGGCTTATCTTCCAGGCGTAAGATGGGCCAGGGCAGCCGGTGTAACTGGCGGTGAGGCGAGATGATCACAACCGTCTCCGGCGTCAGTTTCTCCTGTAGCCATCCCGGCAGCAGCCAGCTGCCTAACCGGTTCAGGGCACGTTCCGTGAACGCGCCCGCACTCTCGCCAGGCCGGGTAGCAGTGCGCAACGCCAGATGGATGGGGCCGGTAACGGCCGTAGACCAGACCCGGCGCATTGTGGGCGTTAGCATCGTGCCCACCAACTCCTCCCCGGCCAGGTAATAATTCAAGGCCATCCAGTTCTGGCCCAATTTCTGGTTGGCCTGGCGGCGGAACTGCTGCTGGTTGAAATCGGCCGTTATCTCTCCTGGCATAGCACTTCCCTGATGCTGCCGTTCCAGGCGGCTTTTTAACCTGTCATACGCTTTAACCTTTTGCACCAGTTGTTGGTGCAGCCCGTTTCTGTCCAGCACAAATGAGCCGGTTGTTGGCCCGGTTCGCAATTTTTCTTGCAGCCAGTTTATTTCGGCGGCCAGCTCAGCCAACTCGCTGTTCTGGCTTTTCACAACAGGCTGCCAGTTACCGGCCACCAGTTGCCGGGCGGTTGTTTGTGCTTTTCCGGCCTCGATAAAAAACAGCGTATCGGCGAAGGCTATCTCTGTGTGTGCGGGCTGCTGCGCGGCCAGGCGAACGGCCGTATCCAGATGCGGCGAAGGGCGCGTCAGAAAAGAACCGGCCAGGGATGGCTGCCACAACCCCTGGCGCAGGTTGGCCAACGCTTTGACCATTTCCCGGTAATGTAACAGGGCGCTTTCTGCTTCTTTGATTTCCAAACTGAGAGAAGCCAGTCCCGCCCGTGCCTGCCAGGAAATGTCCGGTATCACCTCGTGGCTGAGGGCCAGAGCGGATTCCCATGCTGACCGGGCGGCGGGTATGTTCCCCATCTGCTGGTGATAATGGCCCCAGGCAGTCTGGCAGACGGCCTGTTCTACCACCATGCCCATCCCGGTAAAGACGTCATGGGCGGCTTGCAAATAAGGGTAAGCCTCGTCCATACAGCCGACGGCGCATAAGGCCTGCCCCAATAATCGCTGCGCCCGCGCAATTTGCATCGCGTCCTCTTGCTGCCCGGCAACGGATAGCGCCTTTTGCAGGATAGTAATGGCTTCTGCCTCTTTCCGCTCCTGAAACAACAGTTCGGCGCGAAGGTTGTAAACAACGGGGAAAGCGTCTGCCTGCCCACACTGGTGGTAATGGGTTTCTGCTTCATTAAGATACAGATGCGCCTGGTCATATTGGCTTAACTGTAAATGGAGTTGAGCCAGCCGCATTTCACAGGCGGCTATGCGTTGCGGCATGGCTAATTCCAGCAAACGGCCGTGTGCATTTTCCAGGTATTGCAGAGCGCGTTGATACCATCCCATCTGCAAATAAGCTTCGCCCTGGTGCATGGCAGCCACCACAGGCAACCAGCGATTGCCAACCTCTTCATAGAGCGATTCCGCTTGCCGGAAGTAATCCAGGCTGGTTTGATAGTGACCGTGATAGAGCGCCAGCCAACCGCTATCCAACAAAGAATCAGCCCAAAGTCCTGGCAGGCGGAAATGGGCAAATGTTTCTCTGGCGGTACGCAGTGTTTTGTCGGCGTCAGTAAGTTGGCCTGTCTGCTGATAAATTTGCCCCAGTCCAAAATGGCACTGGGCTAACCACAGAGGCAGGTCATAAGCCTCAAACTGGCGGGCCGCCTGGTGCAAATTGCTTTCTGCCGTTCGTAAATCATGCTGCCACCACCAGCTAATCAATCCTAACTGCAACGTGGTGATGGCGACCTGAATGGGCGCACCTTGTTCCGCAAAAAGCGTCAGGGCGGCAGCAAAACAATCCCTGGCCGCCTCAAAATAGGTCTGGCGGCGCAGGTAGCTGCCTTTGATGAATAAACAGCGAGCCAGGCTGAGGCGGTCATTTCTTTCTTGAAAGGTTTGTTCAGCCTGCGCTATTTGCGCGGCAGTTTCTTCAAACTGGCCGATCAACAGGTAAGCATAAGCCAGGGAAAGGCGGCAGTCGGGGAGCAGGTGGTCAAAACCGGCAGTTTCCAGGCTGTGCAGGGCGTCGCTTAATGTGGCGGCGGCGTCTTGGAAGTTGGGGCGCGTCCAGGGCAGGGCGTTTTGCTGCCAGTTGCAGGCGGCCAGCCAGCCGGGTTCGTCTAATTGGGCGAAAGCAGTGTGGGCGCGGGCAATAGCGGCTTCTACCAGTTGCGGCCGTACCCAGGCGTTGGCGGCGCGGGCGGTGTACCAGGCGGCCAAACCATGAAGAAAGAGATCAGGAGTGTAGGCAGCGGCGGCTTCGGCTACGGCCGTGACTGCCCAGCCATGTTTGGGCTGCGTCAGCGCCAGTCGGTCGGCATAATCGGCCAGGTGGTCTAGTAAGGGGCGGTCTAAGAGGGGTAGTTGGGCGGCCAGATGGGGCAGGCTTTCTGGGGACAGACGGCCGTGAAAGAGCCGTTCTGCCTCTGCCAGGTAAGCCGCCGCCGAAGGATGTTGCCCCATGGGGCTATTGTATCAGCTTTGTGGCGATTCCAGAACGAGTTGCAGATCGGTGGCGCGCAGTTGCCCGGCTTCGTCCAGGATGTCGTCCAGGTGCAGGGGGGGGAAGTGAGCACGGCCGTAGGCGTCGAGGACGGCCGTGTGCGCATAGCCGCCCCATCGCAGGCTGGCTTGCAACGGCGGCAGTGGTGTTTCGGCGGCGGTCAGCAGTTGCAGGCGCAGCAGTTCGGGCTTCTCTACCGGCCGGATCGCTTCCAGCAGCGTTTCCACCGATTGATCCGCTATCGTCACCCCATCGTGCAGGAGAATGACGCTTTCATCTTCCAGCAAAGGGGCAGCGTAGCGGTAAACCAGGTCAGGCGTGGGGAAGAGCAGTTGTTGGAGCTTGTCAAAAAGCACCTGCCAGGTAACGCGCCAGCCGCCGCTGGTGGATTGGGCAATTTCCGGTTGGGGCATTGGCGTCTTTTGCAGAAAGGTTAGCTCGTTGATGGTGGCGGCGGGGAGAGGTGGGGGGGTGTCATGGCCGTTTGTTTCCAACAGGGACAGCGCCTCAATAAAGGTCTGGTATAGGGCGGGAGCGGCCATCATCCTGCCCCAAAATGTGGGGTAGCGTTCGCTGATATCCACGCCCATCAGGGCGTCATGCAATACCAATGAAAACATTTCCATGTCACTTTCGTCAGTTTCTGGCGATGGCATCTGCCCGGCGACGAGGGCCAGCAACTGGTCAGCCAGGGCCGGCCATTGGCCTGGTGCCACGGCCTGCGACCGCAATGCAGCCAATTTTTGCCGAATCCAACCGGACGCCGCGTCTTCGCTATCTGCTCTACTCATATTTATCCTGCCAATCAGCCCAAATCTTTCTCAGGTTTTGCAGGGCGTCAAAATGCAGCTTGTGAATGGCGCTGCTGCTCCGGTTAAGGGCGGTCGCAATTTCGGGAAACGTCATCTGCTCAAAATAACGCATGAGAATGATTTGTTTGCGGGCGTCAGAGGTTAACTGGTCAACGGCCGTCAACAACGTGCGCCGTAGTTCGACCGAATCTTCTGGGCCAGGGGTAGATAGCTGCGGCCATACCCCTTCCCAGGCATCCCAATCATCTATCTGGTGCATCTCATCAGGTGCTTCCGCATAGCGCCTGTGTAGCTGCTTCAAGGTGACGGTTTGCAGCAAGACGTAAGCCCAGGGGTCAAAATCGGTATCATAGGGAAAACGGGCGTTGAGTAGCTGGGCGGCCGCGGCGGCCGCGCAGTCGGCGGCCATTTCCTGCTTTTCGTTGTGCGTAGGGGGAAATTTTTGGCGACAAAGATAGTTATAGGCCCACCATTTGAGTTTGTCATACAAGGGCAGCCATAGGTCGGTGAGCCGTTCTGCCTGAATCTGGTAGAGATAGAGCTGCCACTTTTCATAGAATTCCACCACCCGCCAGACGTACTCTTCCGGCCGGCGATTTTCCGCATTGTCCAGAAAGTGTTGCACCCGGCCCCTATCCAGGTTCGCCAGAATGATGGGGGTGATACTATGAGCGAAATCTTCCCCTCTCTGGATAGCTACTATTTGAATGGCCTGGTGCAGCGTTGCCGCCACTGCTTCTTCGTCCCAACTCATCATGGTCGCCTTTGCCGGTGTGTGCAGTTTGATGGCAAAGATTATAGAGGATGCTGCTGCCCATGAAAAGAAGCCGAAACAGATGTAAGAAACGGCGCACGGGACGGGATAATAATGGGTAGTGGGAGGTGACGTGTGCCAGTAACAAAAGTCACGGCCGTATCCACAGTTGATGGATACGGCCGTGACCCCTTAACTTTGATGTACAGATTAGATCATTACAATTGCATGAGCATTGTCACGTGAGCAAAAACAGTAGTTCCATTAAACTGCTTATTGCCAATACGGTCATACCCTTCATCCAGGCAAATCACTTTCGACCTTTACTACAGAACTGACACTGTTCCTGATGCCAGAAATCGAATGGATGACCGGTAGCACCGTGCATTGGTGCAGGAGGGTTATCGTGCCAAAACAATCTTCTCTTTTCCTCTATTTTTTAATAGCGGTGACGTTAATCCTGGCTGGCTGCGGCGCGGATATTGACCGGCGCGTCACGTTTTACCGCGACGAAGCCTGGAAAGCAGAGATGGAAATTCGCTTTCCGGCTGATCTGGTGACCCTATTGGCCGCCTCGCCCGAATCGCTTGAAGCCGAGATCGCGCAGCAGGTCGCTGAATGGGAAGCAGAAGGCGCGCAGGTTAAGTGGAACTCCAGCCGCGAAGATGCCACCCTGATATACACGTTCGAAGTCGAGAGCGAAGGCTTAGAACTGCTGAATGAGATTGTGTTTGAAGATAACGGCACGATCACAGCAACAGAGGTTGACGGCCGTCGGCAAATCAACTTCTCCTATTTTGGATCCCGCAATTTGGTGGGCGCCAACAGTGATACGTTGACGCTGCAGGGCGGTGAAATCATTTCCAGCAATGGTGAGAAACTCAACAACGGCACAGTGCAGTGGGCGAATGCCAACGGCCGTATGAATGCCGTGCTGACCGAAAAAAGCGGGTCAGGTTTTGCCACCTTTTTCCTTATCATATTGGTATTGGGTGGATTGGGCGGCGGGTTCTGGTATTACCGGCAGAATAATAGCTACTCTCCGCCGCAGGTGGCGCCAGTTCAGACGGCCTTTTGCGCCAACTGCGGCACGCAGTTAAGCCCCCAGGCCAAATTCTGCCCCACCTGCGGTTATAAACAATGATGACCCAGATGACTGATTTATCGGCACAACATAGTGGTTAGTAGCTGGTGGTTGGTGGCTGGTATCAGTCACCAGCCACCATGATTCATAGGAGGTTGTGGATGAACACAATTCAATGTCAGAACTGTGGGGCGGAGAATGTGGGGACGGTGAATTTTTGTAAGCAGTGTGGCAGCAAGCTGGAACGGCCGTCTGCTCCCGATATGCCACCCGGCCCGGAAGGGTTTAAGGCCACACCAGGTATACAGGCTTCGGGCACGACCGTTGCCCAACCCCTGCGCATCGAACACAAATTCGCCGCCCTGCGTGGCATTGCCTCTTTCTGCCGCCTGCTGGCGTACATCTTTGCCGGCCTGACAGCTCTGGGTGGCATTGGCGGCTTTTTAGTCGGTCTCACCGATTCCTTTTTTACGGCCCTGGGCGTACTGGTTGGTTCACTCATTTGGGCGGGGATCGTCTACATCTTCTGGCGAGTCATTGGCGAAAGCATCTCCGTGCTGCTGGATATTGAGGAGAATACCCGCCGTGCGGCGACTATTTTAGAACAACGTTTGCCGTGATGATGACGGGCAGCCCCGGATGCTTCACGTAGCGACCAATAAAGATTAACGGAGGCATGGTATGAGTGATTTTTTTAATCGGGTGCGTTCGGGGGCAGGCAAGGCGGCGTTTGAAGCCGATAAACTGCGGCGGACGCAGGCCATTCAACTCAAAATCCGGTCATTGAACCAGGAGACGGAGAAGGTGTATACCCAGGTGGGGCGGGTGGCCTTTACCCTGTACCAGCAAGAGCAGGTGGGCCAGCCGGAGCTAAAGGCAGCCTGCGACCGGCTGGCAGCGGTGTTTGCCCAGATTGCGGCGCATGAGCAGGAAATTGAGCGCATCAAGGCAGAGGTCTTTATGGATGCGGCCGTGGCCGGCATCCAATACGGCCACATCTGCCCCAATGGGCATGGCCAGGTTGCGCCACAGGACAATTTCTGCCAGGTATGCGGCGCCAAAGCCATTGACGTGCCGCCGCCCACCGGGCTGGCCTGCCCGCACTGCCACGCCCCGTTGCAGCCTGGGGCGCGGTTTTGCGCCAACTGCGGCCAGAGCGTGCCGCTCGCGGTGACGGCAACGCCGGTTTCCAACCCCTGCCCCCATTGCGGCGCGCCCCTGCTGCCAGATGCACTCTTTTGCACGGAGTGTGGGCACAAGGTAGTCACGCCTGAAGCAAAAACTGAAGAGGCGGCTGAAGTTGGGGATACGCTTGCACTGAGCGCCGCCGCACTGAGCGCCGCCGAAGTGGCCATACCTGATCCATTCCCGCCTGCCAGCGACATAGATGCGCCAGATGTAGCGATGGAGGCTGAAGAGGACACGGCCGTAACCAGCCTACCTGACGAACCATCACCACTACCCGCACCCGCCGCCTGCCCGGTCTGTGGTGCGTTGCTGACGGAGGGCGCCGCCTTTTGTACGGAGTGTGGCCATCACCTCAATTCGTTGTGAACGCATCCATTGGCACGCGCCCGATGGATGCCGCTTACGAAAAACAGTCACCCAGTGAGTGTCTGTCGCCCAAACCCATCAGAAGCATTCAGGGCAAATAACAATATCCTTTGTTAGCGCCTGAAAATAGATAAAAATAAGGAGGAAACTATGATTATCTGTACCAATTGCAACACCCCAAACAGCCCCGAAAGCCGCTTTTGTATTAGTTGTGGCCAGACATTGGCCGGACAGGTGGCGGGCAGTGGCGAGACGGCCGTCTCGCCCACCAACTTCATGCGGCGACAGTTGGGTATTGCCACCGCCCGGCTGCTCATTGCCCTGCTGCTCATCTGGCTGTTGCGTAGCATCCTGGTCAACCTTTCCTTTGTGGAAGGGTTGCTTATTCCAGAGGTTCCCTTTGCCGTAGAACAACTGATCACCTTCATCGCCTATGCAGCGGCATTTGTTTTGCTCATCGGGTATACGCAAACAGTGCGCATCGGTTGGGCGTCGGCTTTTCCTTCCCTGGCCTCCCTGACGCCCGCGCTGGTGGGCATCATTTATGTGGTATTGCTATCCCTGGCTTACCGGGCGCTCCTGCCGGTGATCATCGAACTGGTAGATGACCCCCGCGATTTTATTCTGGCGCTGCGGGTGATACTCGTGATCCTGGCCATCATTCTGCTGAGTTGGGCGGGCAAGGTGATTTATGATGCCTTGCCCGGTTGGTTGGGCAGCATCCGTATGGACACGCCAAAGGTGGATAGTGGGCAGCGGGCCTGTTTGCACTGCGGCCTTTTGAATCAGGCGGCGATGAGCTATTGTGGTTACTGCGGTCATGCATTAAAGTCAGACACAGAAGTTGCTTCTGATAAAACAATGGAATCCCCAGCGTAAGATTGGGTCAATCTACAAACATTGAGCCAATCTACCGGGCACAGCATGACTCAGCAAAAGTATTGCCCACAATGTGGGCAGCCAAATGAGGTGGAAGCACGGTATTGTGGCATTTGTGGCCGTGAATTGCCGCTGCTGCCGCCACTACCGGCAGCGCCGTCGCCGGCCAGACGGCGGGCCGGGGTGACGATAGCCGCTTCCTTGCTGATGCTGCTGGCGCTACTGGCAGTTGGCTGGTTTGTGGTGTGGCCCCGGCTGCAACCATCAGCCAGGCCGACGACGGTGCGCGCCGCTTCTTCGCCAACGGCCGTTACGCAGGCACAACCAGAACAGCCAGTCGTTGCCGTCGCTGTCACTGAAATGCCTGTTGCCCTGGTAACGAACACGGCCGTGCCCACATCCACCCGCTCAACCACCGCCGCCATTTTCCCCACCGTCACGCCACCGCCCACGCCTGCCCACTCGCCCACACCGCTGCCGCCGCCAATGCCTACTTCCTTGCCGGACGAGATCGTTTTCCAGTCCAACCGCAGTGGCAACTTTGAGATTTACATTATGCACAGCGACGGCAGTAACCTGCGGCGGCTGACCAACAATACCAGCGACGACCAATATCCGCGCGTCTCGCCGGACGGCCGTCGCATCCTTTTTGAGTCCACCCGCGATGGTAACCCGGAAATTTACGTGATGAACCGCGATGGCAGTCAGCAAACTCGCCTGACCAATGATCCGGCTAATGACCGCCTGCCCACCTGGGCGCCGGACGGGGCCCAAATCACCTTCCAATCCGGGCGCAGCGGCGATGCCGATATTTACATCATGAACGCCGACGGCTCTAACGTGCGGCGCGTCACGACGACGACCGAGCGGGAAGGGCATACCAGTTGGGGCATCCACAACCGGCTGGTATTTAATGCCAGCCAGGGATCATACTGGCAAATTTATGCCGCCGACGTGGACGGCCGTAATCGCCAGCGGCTGACCAACAGTCAGGTGGACGAGTATTCGCCGGAATGGTCGCCCGACGGGACGCAAATCGTTTACGTCTCCGAAAGGGAAAGCCGCGGCAACCCGGCGATTTTTGTGATGGACGCCGACGGCCGTAACCCGCGTCTGCTCTACAACAGCCCCCTGGAAGATTGGGGCGCGGTCTGGTCGGCCGATGGTGCGCACATCGTCTTTACCGTCGAACAGGCAGATGGCACAGCCGACATCTACATCATGGATGCGGATGGCGGCAGCCCGCGTCTGCTCATGGAACGAGGCAGTTACCCTTCCTGGGCCATTGCCGCAACTGCGGCTAATCCGGCAGCGGGTGTTACGGCCGTGCCCACCAGCCCCATCATGCCCTTAACCGGGGCCGGCCTGCTGCCATTGACGTTTGCCACCTACGCCGATTACACGCCCGCTCTCTCGCCTGACCAGCAGCGTCTACTCGTCTCCGCCGAGATTGACGGCTACTGGCGCATCGTCGAGGTAGACCCCAACGGCGGCGGGCAGATGCGCCAGATTACCCAGGCCAACGCCAACTTTCACCAGCCCCATTTTTCAGCCGATGGTCTGACCATTTTGGTGGCCTCTGATCTAAACGGCAATATGGATATTTACCTGCTGAATGCGCTGACGGGGGCGGTGGTGCAACGATTGACCAACACGCCCGGTGACGACTACTTCCCGCGCTGGCTGCCGGACGGCCGTAGTTTTATCTTTTCCACCGACCGGCATGGCAACCATGAGGTGTACCTGGGCCGGCTGGACGGGACGCAAACACGCCTGACCGACCATTCCGCCTACGATGGTTTTGCTTCCCCTTCGCCGGATGGTCATGCCTTTTACTCCAGCCGGGATGGGGATTATGAGATATATGTGATGGACGTGGACGGCCGTAACCCGCAGCGCCTCACCTTCAGCCCTGGCCGCGATGCCTCCCCTGCCTTTTCGCCGAACGGTGAATGGATTGCCTTTGAGAGCGACCGCAGCGGCCATTATGAGATATACGCCATGCGCCGCGACGGCAGCGACCTGCGCCAATTAACCAACCATACCGGCGGGAATTGGTTTCCCATCTTTTCGCCCGATGGTCTCTGGCTGCTATTTCAGTCGGCGCGTACCGGCAATATGGATGTGTTCCGCCTGCCTTTTTTGAGCCGGTCGCTTTATCTGAGTACCCCTTACCTGGCCGGTGAGGACGTAAGACTTTTGCAGCAAAAATTGGTTAGCCTGGGGTACAACCAGGTTGGCCCGGTGGATGGCATCTTTGGCCCGCAGACGGAAACGGCCGTGAAAGCGTTCCAACAAACCCATGGCCTGACCGTAGACGGCGTTGTTGGCCCCCTGACCTGGGGTCGGTTGTTTGGCGATAGTGATGAATGAAAATAGTTGGTCGGTACCGGCCAACTATTTTCATTCAAGAAAGTTTATGTTTTGCCCCAATTGTGGTCATCAAGTGGCTGACGGCGCTGCCTTTTGTGGGCAGTGCGGACGGCAGATTGAACAGGTTGGTGCCAGGCCAAAACCGGCGCGGCGGCGTGGCCTGGTAACCCTGGCCGTCTATCTGCTGCTGGTGCTTTTGATGGGCGGGGTGGTGGCCGGGTATGTACTGCTGCGGCCGCAAAATGAGCCGACAACCACTCCCCAGAATGTGGTGTCAGATAGTGGAGATGCGGAGAGTACGGCCGTGACCACCCTACCCCCATCGCCTACGCCCACCATAACCACTACCGCCCTCTTGACGCCGACAGCTACCCCCCGCCCCATCCTCACCATCACCCCTGAGCCTACGCACACGCCCACCTTGACGCCAACCCCCACCCCGACCGCGTCGCCAACCCGGACGCCGCCGCCCACCATCACCCCGCCGCCATCACCCACGCCGACGCCCACTATAGACCCAGGGCCGGAGAATCTGGTCATTGGCCATTCGGTAAATGGCAAACCCATTGAAGCCGTCCGGTTTGGCAATGGGCCGCAAACTATCATCTTTATTGGCGGCTTACACGCCGGTTTTGCCCCCGGCACGGTAACGCTGGCGCAGCAAACGGTCGCCCATTTTGAGCAAAATCCGGCGGCCATTCCCCCCAACCTGACGATATACGTCATCCTCTCCGCCAACCCGGACAGCCCAAATGCACCGGGGCAGCTAAACGGCCGTCTCAATGCCAACCGGGTAGACCTGAACCGCAATTGGGATTGCAACTGGCTGTCGAATGCCCGCTGGCGGGGTAATGTGGTGCCTGGCAGCGGCGGTTCCGCCCCATTTTCCGAGCCGGAAACACAAAGCCTGCGCGATTTCATTCTGGAAAAGAATCCGGCGGCCGTCATCTTTTGGGAAGCCAGGGTAGACAACGGGCTGGTTTCGCCGGGAAATTGTGGCGTCCGCCACCAGCCTTCCGAATCGTTGGCCACGGCTTATGGCGCGGCGGCCGGATATCCGGTGGCCGATTTCGAGGATTTAACCGGGCAGGTGCTAAACGGCGATGGCGCTAACTGGCTGGTACAACAAGGCATCCCGGCCATTGCTATTTTGCTACCCCAATACAGCAGCATGGATTGGGCACATAATCTGGCTGGCATCCTGGCCGTGTTACAGCACGATGTGGAGTAAAGGTGTGGCACGGCCGTATAAATGGCAAAGAAAGTGTATCCTTCTACTTTTACTTTTATGGGCGATGATTTCCTGCCAGGCAGCGCCACCCGCAGTTTTGCCGCCAACGATTATTGCCCCGGTCACGGCCGTGACGTCACCAACAGTTGTCACGCCCACCACAGACCCCCTCACCCCAACCCTTGAACCAACCCCCGCGCCAGCCCTGACGCCGTCGCCTACCGACACAACCACCCCTCCTATCACCGAAAAACCAGCGGCCATACCGCCCACAAAACCATCGCCAACACTGCCCCCAACCCCCACGCCGGACAATCTGCCCCAAATTATCGGTACCTCGTATGAAGGACGGCCCATTTACAGTTATCGCTTTGGCAGCGGCCCTATTCCCATTGTTTTTGTGGGCGGTATTCATGGCGGTTATGAATGGAACACCATCCTGCTGGCCTACCAGGTAATGGACTACTTTACTGCACAGCCGTACCGAATCCCCGCCAACGTGACCCTCTTCATCATCCCGGTAGCCAATCCCGATGGCTTGTTTGCCGTTACCCAAAACGAAGGCCGCTTTTTGGTGGCGGATCTGGCCGAAGACACATTTCCGGGGCGGTTTAACGGCCGTAACGTAGACCTGAATCGCAACTGGGACTGCCAATGGTCGGCAACGGCCGTATGGCGCAACCAGCCGGTGAGCGGAGGCAGTCAACCCTTTTCCGAACCGGAGAGCCGCGCCCTGCGCGATTTTTTCCTGGAAACGCGGCCGGCGCTGGTTCTCTTCTGGCACAGCGCCGCCAACGGCGTTTTTATCGCCGGTTGCCCGGAAACAGATGGCCTTTCACGGCAATTCGCAGCCATTTTTGGCAGCGCCTCCGGTTATCCCGTTCATGAACGATTCGCCTACTATCCCATCACCGGCGACGCTGGCGACTGGCTGTCCACGCAAGGTATCCCCAGTATCTCCGTAGAACTCAAAACGCATGAGACGCTTGATTGGCCGGAAAATCTGGTCGGCATATTGGCCCTCCTATCGCATTACAACAAACAACTGCAATGAGTGGCGCTCCACATAGATATGCGCTTTCAGATAAACATCTGGGCGTTGCATAAACATCTCGGCTTTGATCGCCAAAGCTGCTGAAGCGAACGAGCCGGCTAGTTGTGTTGATCATTTGCTGTTATCACGGCCGTTCCCCCACCCAATCCTCCAACAGATGCAGCAGTGTATGAAATAAATTTTCACCCGGCGCAAAGACAATACACCTGCGCCCAGATCAGTTGAGTGCTTTTTGTTTGTTGGACCCGCGATCCGCATTGTTGAGGGTGAGGCGCCCACCCTTGTCGCTCCCGCGATTTATTAAAGGCTTTATCAGCATTGGGGAAAATAGCCATAATGCCCTCTCTACTCAACGCCCATAACTTGTTGTAACCGGGCAAATACTGTGCCATACTTGACCAGCATCCGAAACAGGAGTGTGCATATGCCAGACGAGCATTCGTTCGATGAAGTGAGGCGACGTATTCAGGAATCATTGGCTCTGGCCAAACGCGAGCAGTTGCGTGACGAATTCGGAATGAAGTTTGACTATTTTGACCCTCAACTTTCACCCGAAGCCCAAAATGAATGGCTGGATAACGTTCTCGAATTTGAGCGCCAGTTTGAAATGGCGCAAACCATTACAGTGCGGGAACGGATTGGCAGTCCGCCCATTGAGCCTGTGGAGAATATCCCCCTCTACGCCCTGGAAAAAGCAGTCAACGATCTGCTGGATTTGTTGGCCGAACATGGCATTGTCATAGACTTCATGGGCGAGTGGGATGATCTGGCGGCCTATCGTTTCATCACCGAAGATCTGCTGGATGAAGAAATGGACGATATTCGTATCAAGGGCATGTTCTCTCATTTTGAGGCTACAACGCCAGAATATGATGTGAAGATGTGGGTGGATATTTTTGTGACGGAGCTGTTTTGGCATGACCGTAAAGATTTCCTGGCCAGATTGGAAAAGCAGCCGCTCTATAACAGCCAGGGCAACCCAATTCCCGTCGTTGAGTTTGTGCAA
Source organism: Chloroflexota bacterium (assembly GCA_014584575.1). Classification (GTDB taxonomy): domain Bacteria; phylum Chloroflexota; class Anaerolineae; order Promineifilales; family Promineifilaceae; genus CAADGU01. The sequence goes on along the minus strand of JACTMP010000012.1, from coordinate 10,823 downwards.
AAGCTGGAAATGGTTTGGGCACGGCTGCCGGCAGCGGCGCGTGCATCCGTGGAACCAACAAACACACAAGTGGCGGATGATGAAGGAATGGTAACGGCCGTTATCACCTGGCAATCTGGCAATGAACAAAAGCAGATTGAATCCTTCTTCCGCCTGCAACCCAGCCCCTACTTTGGTTGGGATGTCGTCCAGACTTCCTTGCTGGATGATTTACTCGCCGTATTGCCTTAGTTGGCTTTGGTACTAAACAAAATTTGTCGGATAATGGTGTCAGGATCACGTTTTATCTGGAGTACAGATGCAGGTTCTTCACCTTCACTGGCTAACGCCCCATCAGCCGGGGCAGCACGGCCGTTTCCTGTTCTGGGCAGAAACGGCCGTAACCGCTAACCCACCCAGCCGCGACCGGCGCAAAAAAACAGCCCGGCCCCACCCCTTTGCCACCGACACCGCTGCCCTGCGTACCCTGCTCAAAGCGATTGGTTGGGCGGGCAAACTGCCTGTCGCGGAGATGTCGCTCTGGCTGCCGACGAATCGCTTTGGCCCCATCCCCTCGCCTGATCTGGTACACAATTGGGAAACCGATGAAGATCCGCCAGAACTTCTGCCGTGGACAGTGGTCGGATTGTCACTGGGGCCGGCGCACGCATTGGCTTTATTATCCTATTTGCATCAACAGGCGTTGCCAGCGGCGGTGCGATTAGGAGTAGACGGCCGTTACTGGCAAACCACCTTCTCCTTTGTCCTGGAACTGCTGGCCCGCCAGCTTTATCGCCCAATCCTGGTGGAAAATCGCCAGAAACAAGAACTCCACTTTGAAGCCCGTTGGCAGCCGCTGCTAGACGGCGAAAATGAAGCCCGCCGTGCGGCCCAACTGGCGGCGGCGATGCCCCCCATCTGCCGCGCTGATGCCCAAAACCCGGATGAGACGCTGCCACCCGGCGCCATTTTGGACAGCTTTCTGAACTATCTGACCGACACGGCCGTGCGCCAGTGGGCTGCCCGTCAAGAATTATATCTCCCCACCGGCAGCGACCCGGCGACTGCCTGGCTGCGCGCCTTGTTTGCCACTTCGCCCACCATTCAGGCCAGCGCCGCCCAACTACAGCACTTTGCCAGCAGCTTTCGCGCCTGGGAACGTGCCCTCACCATTGCCGGTGATCGGCATTATCGCGTGGCGCTGCGGCTGGAAGCGCCCCCCCAACAGCAAACGAAACGAACAAAAAAAGGCGAAGCCGCCTGGCAGCTCCATTACCTGCTGCAAGCCCGCGACGATGCCAGCCTGCTTGTGCCCGCCAGTGAAGTGTGGCAAAGCAAGAGTCGGGTGCTGCAAACGTTGGATCGGCAATTTGAAAAACCGCAAGAACGTTTATTGGCCGGGTTGGGTTATGCGGCTCGTTTCTTTCCCCCGATGCAGCGCAGTTTGCAGCAGCGCACACCCGGCGGTATGGCGCTGACCACCGACGAAGCGTACACCTTCCTGCGCCAATGTGCGCCGCAACTGCAACGCGCCGGTTTTGGCCTCCTGGTGCCACCCTGGTGGGACAAGCCCGGCACACGGTTGGGCGTGCGGCTGCAATTAAGCAGTACATCAAAACTCACCGGGCAAACGGCCGTTACCAAAGGCCACATGACCCTGGACAACCTGGTGCGTTACCGCTGGCAGCTCTCGTTGGGCGACACTGAACTCAGCCGTGAGGAGTTTGAGGCTCTGGTGGCGCTCAAATCGCCGCTGGTACAAATTCGCGGGCAATGGGTGCAACTCGATCCGGAGCAAATCGAAGCCGCTATTCGCTTCTGGCAGGAGCAGGATTGGGAAGGCGACCTCTCTCTGTTTGCGGCCATGAAGCTGGGGCTGAACGGCCAGGAGCAGCAGCACAACGGTCTGTCGGTAGAAGGCGTGGTGCTGGATGATTGGCTGCACAAGTGGTTGTCCCAACTGCAAGGGGATGAAAAGCTGGCAATGTTGCCCCCACCGGATGGCTTGCGGGCGGCGTTACGGCCGTATCAACAATACGGCTACTCCTGGCTGCACTTTGCCCGCCGCTGGGGGTTGGGCGTCATCCTGGCCGACGACATGGGTCTGGGCAAAACGATCCAAACCCTCACGCTGGCGCAGCAGTTGAAGGAGGAAATGGGCGGCCTGCCTGCCCCCATTTTGCTCATCTGTCCCACCTCTGTGGTCACCAATTGGGAATTGGAGCAGCGGAAATTCACCCCTGGTTTGCGGGCGATGGTTCACCAGGGCGGCGACCGACTGCGCGAGACGGAATTTGTGGCCGCTGCCCAGGAGAGCGACGTGGTGCTGACCAGTTATGCCCTGGTGCGGCGCGACGCGGAGATGATGAAGCAGATAAACTGGTTTGGTGTGGTGCTGGACGAGGCGCAAAATATCAAAAACGCCAATACCAAACAGGCGCAAACCATCCGCCAATTGCCGGCCGATTTTCGCCTGGCTCTCACCGGCACGCCGGTGGAAAACCGGTTGTCGGAGTTGTGGTCTATCATGCAATTTCTCAACCCCGGCTTTTTCGGCGGCCAAAAGCAGTTTCGCCAGGATTTTACGCTGCCCATCGAAAAATATGGTGACGAGGATGCCGCCCAGAAACTGCGGAAGCTGACACGGCCGTTCCTACTCCGCCGCGTCAAAACCGACCCCACCGTCATCCAGGATTTGCCGGACAAGCAGGAGATGAAGGTCTACTGCCACCTCAGCGAAGAGCAGGCCACGCTGTATGAAGCGGTAGTACAGGATGCTTTAGCCGCCATTGAAGAACAAGAGGAAGGTGGCATTGCCCGCAAAGGATTAGTCCTGAGTATGCTGATGCAGCTCAAGCAGGTGTGCAACCATCCGGCGCAATATCTGCACGAGACAGAAGCGTACCAACCAGGAGAGGATAACGGCCGTTCCGGTAAACTCCAGCGCTTCGATGCCCTGCTGGATGAAATCCTGGCTAAAGGCGACCGGTTGCTCGTCTTCAGCCAGTTCACCGAGATGGCCGGGCTGCTGCAAAGCTACATTCAAGAGCGGTTTGGCGTGCCTACCTTGTATTTGCACGGCGGCGTCCCGGCTAAAAAACGGGCGACGATGGTACAGCAGTTCCAGCGTGAAGATGGCCCGCCCGTGTTCCTGCTCTCGCTGAAAGCGGGTGGCACCGGGCTGAACCTCACCCGCGCCAACCATGTTTTCCACTTCGACCGCTGGTGGAATCCGGCCGTGGAAGACCAGGCCACCGACCGCGCCTTCCGCATCGGCCAGACGAAAAACGTGCTGGTGCATAAATTTGTCTGCCTGGGTACGCTGGAAGAACGGATTGACGCCATGATTACCGAGAAAAAAGCGTTGGCCGAAAACATCATTGGCAGCGGCGAAAACTGGCTGACGGAAATGTCTACGGCCGATTTACGGAATTTGGTGCAGCTACGCCAATTGCGGGAGTGAGTGATGAGCTGGTATTACGATTTTAAGCCGACGCGACCCATCGAAACAGACCAGGGCATTAAAGCCAGGAGCAAACGTGGCGAATTTGTGAAGAATTGGTGGGCCACCCGCTGGATAAAGGCGATGGAACGGGTGATGGACAGCGGCCGTTTGCAGCGTGGTCGCAGCTATGCGCGCAAAGGGCAGGTACTCTCGCTGGAAGAAGGCCAGGGGCGGATGACGGCCAAAGTGCAGGGGTCACAGCGCACCCCCTACAAAATAACAATTGAACTGACGCCGCTGACGGAAAAGGATTGGGAAAAGGTGCTGGCGGTGTTGGCGGCACGGCCGTATTTTGTGGCCCAGTTGCTTGCCGGGGAGATGCCGCCGGAAATTGAAGAGGTGTTTCAGGCTGCCAGGCTGGATTTGTTCCCCGGCAAGCGGGAGCTGAAACAAACCTGCAACTGCCCTGATCCCGCCAGCGTGTGTAAACATCTGGCGGCGGTGCATTACATTTTGGCGGAACGGTTTGACGAAGACCCCTTCCTGCTTTTCCGTTTGCGGGGCAAGACACAGGAAGAAATTTTGGCTTCTTTGGGCACAGGGGCGGGTGAATTGGAAACGCCTGCGCTGAGCGGAGCCGAAGTGGCCGTTACCCCTGAATACGGCCGTGCTCCTTCTTTGTCTGCATCACTGCCTGAGTTCTGGCAACCTGGCGCGGAACTGGCGCACTTTTCGGTGCATATTGCGCCGCCCGCAGAGCCATACCCGCTGTTGGTACGGTTGGGCGAACCGGACTTCTTCCCCGAAGCCCGCCGTTGGCTGGCGAAGGCGTATGATGTGGTGTCGGCAACGGCCGTGGAGTTGGCCTTCCAACCAGAAGTTACCGAGAACGAAACTGAATAATGGGGACGGGTGCTGTTTGTCGGTCAAAACCAGAACAAATATCAAAGTTTGGCGATGCCCATTGCAACTGATTCAACTGCCAGTTGTTTCATAACGGCGCCCCTCATCCTCTTCAATCCAGCAGACCCAACAACTGCGCTTTATTAAAATCGGCGCGCCCCTCCGAATCAATAATAAACGAACCCACATCTTCCATCACAAGAGACCATTTCAATGGTAACATTTGTTCCCGCACAACTCTTTGCCAATTGGCCACAACAAACGGAGGCGGACTTGGGTGAGGAAGCGCATAAATGCCACGCCACAACTGGATCGTTTTCTCTACTCCAGGCACATTGGGCGAATTGTTTGCAGCGAAAGGGGAGGCGAACACGGCCGTGTCCTAGTTCGACCAGGCCCTCTTCCATCTCGCTAAATACCCGGATGACGCCATGGCCCGGCGTTTGCAGGCCGAATTTACAGCACTCAAGGATGAATTGCGCCGAACTTGAAACGGCCGCCGACATGTCAGCCGACGGCCGTTTCCTCCGGTCAAAATGATAGTCAGCGCATTAAGGGCAGTCACGCGCATAACGTTAATGTGGCCTCGCCACCCTTTCTTCACTGGGTCATTATCCGGCAATTGATACTTTCAACTTCCACCTTACCCAGATCATCCACCCTCCGATCTTGAAAGCTGAGGACAAATTGCATAAACCGATAGACATCGGCAAAGTTACTTGCCAATCCCACGGAAATGCGAGCCGCCCCCGAACTCTTGCCACTTTTCTGCCGCAACAAGGTAATAAATTCCCGATGTGTTACCCGCGCCCCATTGTGGAATGCCGGCGTCATATCCTCCCTGGTTAAACCACCGCTTATTTCCGCGCTGCCGGGGTTACAAAAACAACCGGCGCGTAAGGAGATGCGCGCCTCATTGGCCAGTTCCTCCACCCGGCGATAATCAAACAAATTGCCGTCAGGATCATACAAATTGAAGGCGATGGTACCCCCGCGCCGCGCCATTTGCATGGGGCCATAAATAACCGCCAGCGGCATCCCGTTGCTGTGCCGGGCCAATTGTAGCTGGCAGAGTAGCCACGCTGTCAGGCATTCCACGCGCCGGTGAATGGTCTCCATCCCTAAAGATGACAGAAATTTCAGCCCCGCTGCGATGGCCGGTATACCCAGATAATTAACGGTGCCATCCTCAAATGCCGCTTCATCATCCGCCAAATGGTAAGCGTCAGCTACTACCGAAGAGAGGACAATGGTGCCACCGGCAAACCACGGCCGTTTCAACTTGGCCAAGGCCTTCTTCCGCGCCAGCAGACAGCCAATGCCCGTTGGATAACCAAACATCTTGTAAAAGGAAACAGCCACAAAATCAGGCCACCATTGGCTTAAATCCAGACAATTGGTGGGTACAAAAGCAGACGCATCCAACAATACGTCCCAGCCCCGCTCCTGGGCGGCGGTAATCCAACTCAGCGGATGTTGCACCCCCGAAAAGTTGGACTGGGCCGGGTAAGCAAATAGATTGTTTTGTCCTGGCTGCGCCTGCGCCAGTGCCAGCATCACTTCTTGCTCGTCTACCCGCAGGTCTGGCGGCAAGAGCGGCAGGTAAGTAATCGTAGCACCGGCCGCACGGGCAAACTCCCGAATGCCGTTTACGGAATTATGATTGTCGAAGATCAGGGTATAACGGCCGTCGCTGCCAAAAGGATACGCCTCCCCCACTAATTTCAGCGCCCCGGTAGCATTGGCCGTAAAAATGACCGCATACTCCTCAGGGGACGCCTTAAAAAAGGCCAGAACGTGTACCCGCGTTTGCTCAATTAACGCCGTAGCCGCCGCCGATGCCAGATTGTGTGAATGGGGATTGCCGTAAATGCCGCTATCGAGCAAAGCCCCATGTTCGCGTAACAGGCACTCACCATACAAAGTGCCGCCGGTGTAATCCAGATATACATGGTCTTGGGCATCCAGACGGCCGTACTCCCGCCGCCGCACTTCGTCCAAAATCCCGGTCGTGGCAAATGCCGGATACGCCGCTTGAAAGGCCGTAAATGCCTCGGCCATATCACCCCAATGCGCCACCTGTTTTGTCTGCGACCACCTGTCAGCAAATACACCTGCCGCCTGATACTGAATGCGGAACCGCCGCACGGGCCTATCATCCTGCTGGTCATACTCCTCAAAAGCAACCTCCTGTAGACCGGCCTGGTGAAAATTGACCAGTTCGCTTTTTACCAGGGGCCAGGGGGGGCCATGGTGTCCGTTCCGGTGATCACAACCCAAATTGATAACCAGCACCGTGCCACCAGGGGCCGCCAGTGCCGCCATCGCTGTCATTGCGCGTGGCTGCACGTCCGGCGGCAATGCCTGGATGTTGAAGTATTCCAGCACAAAATCAAAACGGCCGTACCATCCCACCGGCGGCGCAAACAGGTCAGCTATCTGGTACTGCACGGTGGAACGAGGAAACCGGGCGCGGCACATTTTCACGGCCGTTGGCGCAATATCAAACGCCACCACCGCAAATCCCCGCCGCGCCAATTCCTCGGCATCATCACCCAGACCACAACCAATGACTACGGCCGTTTGCCCCGCCCCCTCTATCTTCTGCGCATCCAGCCAGGCCACCAGGTCCGGGCTGGGCTGCCGGTTGGCCCAGGGAATGGACGCCCCCTGCGCCTCGGCCGCAACATAGACATTCTCAAACCACGTTGGCGTTATAGAGTTCATCACCTTCCATCCCCTCCAACTCCTCAATCATCGTCATCTCCACCGCAATCGCCAGTTCCGCCACCGTCGGCGCGGTGAGTACCAGCGACAGCGGTAAATGCGCCTGCAACTGCTGGCGCAGTCGGGTCATCACCTGCGTGGCAATCAGCGAATGCCCCCCCAGATCAAAGAAATCGTCGTGCACCCCAATCTCATCAATCCCCAGCACATCGCCCCACACAGCGGCAATGATCTCCTCCAGTTCATTAGACGGCGCTACATACGGCACACCCAAAGAAGGCCGGGTATGTTTAGGTCGGGTTTCCTGCCCTTCGCCGGCAATCGCCAGAATTTGCTCAATTGTTACCTTGCCTGCCCAGGCCATAATCTGCCGGAAATCTCTGGTAGACACCACTACCTGCGGCAACGGATGCGCCAACACTCGTAGCAACGCCTCCTGCCCTTCGTCAAAGTGAATGCCGTAATGTGCCCGCGTCTGGCGGAAATACGCCTCAATCTCCGGGCCAAATCCTTCCATCCCTTCTTCCCAGGCGTTCCACTGCCATTCACCCCAGTTAATAGAAACGGTGCGCCGTTTGCGCCCCATCTGGCTCTGAGCATAGGCGTCCATGAAAGCATTGGCCGCACAGTAATCAATCTGTCCCAGGCCACCGCCGGTAAAAGACGTTTCCGAGGAGAAAAGCGCCAGAAAGTCCAGCGCCACATCCGCCAGCACCCGTTCCAGAACGAGCGTGCCCTGCAATTTGGGAGACAGGATCGAATCGGCCGTTTCCGCCGTTTTCAACTGAATCAGGCCCATACCCGGCACACCGGCCATGTGAATCACGCCGTGAATCGTGCCAAACCGGGCCAACGCCTGCTGCACGGCCGTCCGCATTTGCTGTTCATCGGCCACATCCGCCGCCATCACCAGCACCTCTGCACCCAACGCTTCCAACTGCTGCACCTGGCGGATTTTGCGCCCTAAGGTGCTGTTTTCGCCGGTTGTTTCCATATGGTGCCCCCACGTGTCACGGGATGGCAGCCCGGAACGACCGGTCAGGATCAGCTTCGCCTGCACGGTGCGGGCCAGATATTCGGCAATGCCCATACCAATCCCACCCAGGCCGCCGGTTATCCAGTAAACGCCTTGTGGCCGGAGGACCGGGGGATTGTCCATATCTACGGCCGTCAACTGCACCTGGTCAAACGCCTGCGCCCAACGCTGGTGCCCTCGTAGCGCCACAATGGTTTCAGTGGGCACGGCCGTCAACTCCGCCAACAGGTTTTGCCCCAGCGCCTCTTGCTGCCAACTGCCACCTCTCCCCATTTCCACATCAATACAGCGGCAGCGCACCTGTGGAAATTCCACCGGTATCGTGCGGATCGGCCCCATCACCGCCATCTTTGCCGGGCAAATTGTCTCATGCCCCGTCACCACCTGCACCGGTGACGTGACCACGCTTAGCTCAAACGCCTGAAAACCAACCTCACCCGCCGCCTGAATCAGATAGAGCAAACTGTAAAAACTGCGATCTAAAGTCTCTTCCAAGCAGCCGGGAGCTTCAGAAAATGGCGGCTCTTCGGCCATATTCCAAAAATGGACAACTTTTTGCGGGGATATCCCCTGGCGCTGTAAGCTCTGCCACAGCAGCGTATACTCCTCACGCGCCCCTGGCCGCATCATGTACTGATGTGCATCCATTTGCGCAAAGGTCGGGCCGGGCCGGACGGTGATAACTCTGTGCTGTGCCGCTCGTAACCAATCACTCACTTCCTCACCAACACCGCCATCCTCCACAAAAATGAGCCATTCCGCCTCCTCCGTCTGATCCTGCGGCCACGGCCGTGGCCCCGTCTGGTTCCACACCGGCAGATAAAACCACTCGTCCAACGGCAGGCGCGGCGGTGAAACAATACCCGCTGCATCAGGCGTCGCCGCATTAGGCGCCTCTTCCTGCCCCGCAGCCAGGAAAGGCTGCTGTTTCCCCTGCAACCAGAACGAGGCAGGTTGGAAAGGATAGGTAGGCAGGGGGAGGCGATGGCGCTGCTCGTGCTGGTAGAAACCGGGCCAGTGGACGGCCGTACCCAACAACCACAGCTTGCCCAGCGTCTCCAACAGGAACGCCAGGTCTGGCTGTTGCTGGTGCGCATAGGGCAACGTGGGCAGGATCAAGCCCATCTGCTCCCGCCCGCAGGCCGGATGCTGCCGCACAAACGACCCCAACGCCTGCCCCGGCCCTACCTCCAGCAAGATTTGCCCCTCATTTTCTAACAACGTCCCCACGGCCGTATAGCCTGCTCATCGGTAATCCAGGCCCCCGTCACATTAGACAGATACGGCAGGCGCGGCGGCTGCAAACGGATGGATTGGGCCAGTTCCGTCAACGGCCGTTGCGCTTCCGCCAGCATTGGCGAATGAAAAGCATGGCTCGTCGCCAACTGCTGGCAGGCAATCCCCGCCGCATCCAGTTGCGCCATCACCTTCTCGATAGCTTCTGGGGTGCCCGCCAATACGCAGCTATGTGCCCCATTGTGGATGGCGACGGTGACGTTCTCATTCAGATACGGCTGCGCCTCCGCCGGCGACAGCGTGACGGCCAGCATCCGTCCCGGCGGCAGGGCGGCTATCAACTGTGCCCGCTCCGCCACCAGCTTGAGCGCATCCTTCAGGCTCATCACCCCTGCCAGACAGGCGGCCACATACTCACCCAGACTGTAGCCGACCATGGCCGACGGCCGTACCCCCCAACTGTGCAGCAGCCGCGCCAGCGCATACGCCATCACAAACTGCACCGGCTGCGCCACTTCTGTCTCTTGCAACCGCCGCGCCGCCGGGCTGTCGGCGGCACACGTCTGGCCCAGCATCGCCCGCAGGTTGTGGCCACTCCTCCACCACCTGCCGGAACAGCGGTTCATGCGTATACAACTCCCGCCCCATGCCCACATACTGGTCGCCCACACCGGGGAACAAAAAAGCCACCGTCCGGCTCACATCGGGCTGGTAATGGCTCAACACCTGCTGCGGCGGCTGTGCTTCCAGGGCATACTGCGCCGCGGCCACATCCCGGCATACCACCATGCGCCGGTGGGCAAACTCCCGCCGCCCCACCTGCAACGTGTAGGCCACATCCGCCAGCTTCACCTCCGGCTGCTGCCGCGGCTGCTGCCGCAGATAGTCGGCCAGATTGTGCGTCATTTGCTCCAACCCTTCACTGCTCCGGGCGGAGAGCAGGAGTAACTGGTACGGCCGTGACCCCCCCGACGGCGGACGCGATGGCGGCTCTTCCAGGACGACGTGCGCATTGGTGCCACCCACCCCCAACGAGTTAACCCCCGCCCGGCGCGGACGGCCGTTGGCCGGCCACACCTGCCGTTCCGTGTTAATGTAGAAGGGGCTTTCCGGCAAATTCAGCGCCGGGTTCGGGCTTTGGAAATGCAGCGTCGCCGGAATCTCCCCCTGCTGCACCGCCAGCGCCGCCTTAATCAGGCCGGTCACCCCCGCCGCCTGGTTGAGATGCCCCAGGTTGGTTTTCACCGACCCTAAGGCGCAGAAACCGCGTTCGGCCGTATGGCGGCGGAATGCCTGGGTCAGGGAAGTCACTTCTACCGGGTCGCCCAGTTCGGTGGCCGTGCCATGCGCTTCGATGTACCCGATACTCTCCGGCGCAATGCCCGCCCGCGCCCACGCCTCCAGAATGGCTTCGCTCTGCCCTACGATGCTGGGGGCGGTGTAGCCGACTTTGAGGGAGCCATCATTATTGATAGCCGACCCTTTGATGACCGCCTG
>JACTMP010000049.1 GCA_014584575.1 Chloroflexota bacterium | reverse complement strand
TGCTAATAAATTGACATAACGACCCCCACGCTCACCAAAAACCAACGCACCTGACCCGGTGCAGCTACCGCAACCCCCTATTTTTGCAACACGCTCTCAGATTCGTCCCACAAGGTCAATTCGGGTATAGTTCGGGGTCGTGGCCTAAAATTGATGGAAGCAACTGTGGCTGGCTGTGGCCGGTTTTCTGACCGCACCGCCCAGGTTTAGGAGTTATGGAACCGAGCGAATACCAGACCATGTACCAGGTGGAAGATCGCCACTGGTGGTATGTGGGGATGCAACGAATTACCACCACCCAAATTGCCGCGCTCTATCCGGGGCGGCGCGACCTGGCAATCCTGGACGCAGGCTGTGGTACCGGCGCGGTGATGAAATATCTGGCGCCCTTTGGCTGCGTCACCGGATTTGATTTGATGCCCCATGCGCTGGAGTTTTGTCAGGAACGGGGCCTTTCCCGGCTGACGCAGGCCAGCGTCACCCGCGTACCGTTTGCGCCCAATCATTTTGATCTGGTGACGTCGTTTGATGTGCTGTGCCATCGTTCGATAGGGGATTACAAGGAGGCGCTGCGCGAGTTTCACCGGATATTAAAACCGGGCGGCTACCTGTTTTTGCGCTTACCGGCCTATAACTGGCTGCGCGGCCACCATGATGAAGTGGTGTATACGGTACATCGTTTTAGCCGGGCAGAGATAAAGGAAGCGCTGTATGAGACGGGGTTCACGGCCGTGAAACTCTCCTACGCCAATATGCTGCTCTTCCCCCTGGCGCTGGGCAAACGTATGGCCGAGCGCGTGTTTCCCGATCAGGGCGGCGCTTCCGATGTGCGCCCCAATCCTCCCTGGCAAGACAGCCTCTTTGCCCGTTTCCTCTATGGTGAAGCCGGCTGGCTAAAACATGGCAACCTCCCCTATGGCTTGACCCTGATGGCAATTGGAAGAAAAGTATGAGTCAACAAAAACCAGGCATTACCGCCTTTTTCCCCGCCTATAATGACGCCGGCACCATTCCCAGCATGGTCATTACCGTGCTGCTCACCTTGCGCGAACTGACCGATGATTACGAAGTGGTGGTCATCAACGATGGCAGCAAAGACCACACGGCCCAGGTATTGGACGAATTGGCGCGCATTTACCCGGACGAGGTGCGCATTGTGCATCATGTGAAAAACCGGGGCTATGGTGGTGCGCTGCGTTCCGGTTTTGCCAACGCCACGAAGGAGTGGATTTTTTACACCGACGGTGACGCCCAATATGATCCCCGCGAACTCAAGTTGCTGGCAAACCTGGTCAGTGACGAGGTGGATCTGGTGAACGGCTGGAAGATTGAGCGGCATGATCCGCTGCACCGGATCATCATTGGCCGCCTTTACCAATACACGGTGAAAGCCGCTTTTGGCTTGAAGCTGAAAGATGTGGATTGTGATTTTCGGCTGATGCGCCGTGTGATTTTTGACAAGGTGGAGCTGACCCAGGACAGCGGCGTGATTTGCGTAGAGATGATGAAGAAGATTCAAGACGCCGGGTTTCGGCTGACGGAAACGCCCGTGCATCATTTTCACCGGGCGTATGGCAAGAGCCAGTTCTTCAACTATCGTCGTCTGGTGCGGGTGGCCCGCGACCTGGTGAAGTTGTGGCTGCGGCTGGTGTGGCGCAAGGAGCATTTGCAGGACACGGCCGTCTCCCCCGTCAGTGAGCAGTTGCCAGTGAGCAGTAAGCAGTAAACCGCTCACTGCTAACCGTTCACCGTTCACCGAAATGCCCACCATCACCCCTCCCCTCGAACAATTTGCCGGAAAACATGTGCTGATCACCGGCGGCTTAGGTTTTATTGGTTCCAACCTGGCGCGGCGGCTGGTGGCATTGGGCGCGGACGTACTGTTGCTCGATTCGCTCATCCCCGAATATGGCGGCAACCTGTTTAACATCGCCGCCATTCAAGACCGGGTGCGGGTCAACATCGCCGACATGCGCGATGAACACGGGCTGCGCTATCTGGTGCAGGGGCAGGATTACATCTTCAATCTGGCCGGGCAGGTGAGCCATACGGACAGTATGGACAATCCCTACACCGACCTGGAGATTAACGCCCGCAGCCAGCTTTCGCTGTTGGAAGCGTGCCGGCATGGCAACCCTCACGTCCACATTATTTTTGCCAGCACGCGCCAGTTTTACGGCCGTGCCCAATACCTGCCCGTTGACGAACGCCACCCCATCCAACCGGTAGACGTAAACGGCATCAACAAACTGGCCGGTGAGTGGTACCACATGGTCTATCACAACGCCTACGGCCTCAAAACCGTCTCGCTGCGCCTGACCAACACCTATGGCCCGCACATGCGCATCAGGGACGCCCGGCAGACCTTCCTGGGCTGGTGGCTGCGCCTGCTGGCAGAGGGCAAACCAATGACTATTTATGGCGATGGGATGCAGGTGCGCGACTTTAACTTTGTGGACGACGCCATAGACGCTCTGCTGCTGGCGGCGCTTAGCGAAGCGGCCATTGGGCAAATCTACAACCTGGGCAGCGACGACCCCATCAACCTGCTCAACCTGGCGCGGTTGATGATTGAGATTAACGGCGGGGGGAGTTATGAGTTACGGCCGTTTCCCGAAGAGCGCAAACGCATTGATATTGGCGACTTTTACGGCGATTACCGCAAAATTCGCAGCAAACTCGGCTGGCGGCCCAAAACCAGCCTCCGCGACGGGCTGACCAAAACGATTGCCTTTTACCAGGAGCATCTAGCACATTATCTGTGATTGAGTGATTCACCCCATCACCCCATCACCTGCTCACCTGCTCACCCCATCACCCTATGTCTCGCTCCCTCTCCCTCATGGTACTCCTCATCTGGCTGGCCTTCTGGCTGCGGCTGGTGAATTTGGGTTTCCAGGAGTTGCGGGCGGACGAGGGGTACAGTTTTCCCTATACCCAACTGCCGCTGGCGCAAGTGATCCCGGCGCTCATTCCGGTAGGTGAGGAGCATGCGCCTCTGCATTACCTGGTGCTCAATGTGTGGGCGGATATGGCCGGGACGAGTGAGTTTGCCATGCGTTATCTGGCGGTGCTGCCGGGTGTGCTGCTGCTGCCGTTGCTGTTTCGTTGGGGCCGGCGGCTGCAAGGGGAAAAGCTGGGGCTGCTCATGGCGATGTTCGCGGCCGTGTCCCAGTCGTTGGTGTGGCTGGCACAGGATGTGCGCAATCAATATGTGATGGTGATGTTTGTGACCACATTGGCAACTTTGTTGCTGGCGCGGGCGGTGGCACGGCCGTCTGCCGCCCGTTGGCTGCTCTATGCCCTGGCCTGCGCCCTGACCATGTACAGCCATTACTACGGCGTGTTTGCCTTACTCAGTCATGGCGCATTTCTGCTGGTGGGAGCGCGGCGGCTGCTCTGGCAATGGCTGTCGGCCGGGTTGGTGGCGGCGCTGTTGTTTGCGCCCTGGCTGGCCGTGACACTGCCCGGCTGGCTGGGGCAGTTGACGGTGCCCGGTAATCCAGAGTTGTTTGATTATCTGTTGACGGTGGGGCAAGAGTTGGCCGTTGGCCCATCGTTTGACCACCCCGCCGGCCCCTGGGTGCTGGCGCTGGCGGCGGCGCTGGCAGTGGTGGGCTGGCTGGTTCTGTGGCGGCGTGGGCAAAAGGATTGGGCGGTATTACTCGGCTTCTGGCTGGTGAGCACGGCCGTCACCGTCTATCTCGTCCTCTTACGTCGTTCTATCTTTAACGCCTACTACATTGCCCCGGCGGCCCCGGCCTGGTGGGCGCTGGTTAGCCTGGGTATTCTGGCGCTGGCACAGAACCGGCGGCGCTGGGTGCGGGCGACGGCCGTTGCCAGCACCGGCATTTTGCTTACCGCCACTGCCCTTAGCCTGGTGCATTATCATGGGGATGTGGTGCGGTACGGCCGTTATTACGGCTACCGGGCCATCGCTGCCCACATTGCCGCCAATCGAGAAGCGGGCGACGTGTTTGTGGCCCACTTTCCCGACCCGGCGCTGACGTATTATCTGTGGGACATTCCCCTCCCCCAAACGATGCAACCGGCGCGCTTTCCGGCGGACACGGCCGTGACCGAACAGGCATTGGCCGATTTAGCTGCGACCCATGACCGCATCTGGTTTGTGCCCTCTCACCATTCCCCCTTCTGGGACCCGGAAAATATCGCCTTTCGTTGGCTGGATTACCACAACCTGTTGGAACAGGCGCACCAATACCCACGCCTGGAACTGCTGGCCTTCCGCCCGCCCCACGCCGCTGCCCGCTCCCTGATCTCGCTCGACGAGATGGTTAATGAACAGATACGGCTGGCCGGGATGGGATTGCTGGTGAACGGCCGGCCGATAAGGGGGGATTACCTGCCCCTTCGTCCCGGTGATGAACTGATTGTGACGTTGCAATGGGAAGCGCTGGCCGCAATCCCCCACGACTATACCGTGTTTGTGCATCTGCTCACAGCCGACGGCGCATTGCTGGCGCAGCATGATAGTGCGCCGCTGTGGGGTACACGCCCCACCACCACCTGGCAGCCCGGCGAAATGCTGCTCGACCGGCATGTTCTCTCCATTCCTGCGGATGCGCCGCCGACGGCCGTGCGCCTGCTGGCGGGGCTGTACGATTCTCAGACGATTGAACGGCAGCTTTTTGCCAATGGGCAGGATGCGATTTTGCTGGCAGTGGGGACGGTGGACGGCCGTTGACAGATAGTGCCAGACCGGGACTGGCGTGATATAGTAAACGCCATTAAACGCAATCCAGACCTGGGCTGACATGATGAAAAGATTACCTCAACCAATTCCCTACCAGGGCAGTAAACGTGGTATTGCCCGCCAGATTTTGACCCTTTTCCCCGACCGGGTGGACACGTTATTTGAACCTTTTGCCGGTTCGGCGGCTCTGTCTGTGGCCGCTGCTTATCACAATCAGGCAACCCGATTCTTCCTCAACGACTTAAACAAACCGTTAATTGGCTTGTTAACCCGAATCATCAACCAGCCACAGCAAATTGCTCATGAGTATGAAAGTTTATGGCGGGCACAACTGGGCCAGGAACGGGCATATTATGATTTTGTGCGGGATGAATTCAACAAAACGCATCGGCCGGATTATCTACTTTACTTATTGGCGCGTTGTGTAAAAGCCTCTGTTCGCTACAATGCTGATGGTGCCTTTAATCAAAGCCCCGATAACCGGCGCAAAGGGCGTTTGCCGGAGAGTATGCGCCAGGAAATTTTTAAATTTTCAAGATTATTGGCCGGACGAACTATCGTTAAATGCGGGGATTATCAAGAAATGTTAGAAGTTGTTTCCCCAACCGATCTGATGTATCTGGACCCACCGTATCAGGGCACGTCTCAGAATAAAGACCCCCGCTATTACAACGGTCTTGATGCTAACGAGTTAATCAGCTTCCTGGCGGAGTTAAACAAACAACAGGTACGGTTCATCTTGAGTTATGACGGCCGTACCGGGGATAAAACCTATGGTGTTACTTTGCCGGTTGCGCTCAATCTCTACCATCTGGAAGTTCACGCTGGTCGCTCCAGCCAGGCTACCCTGTTAGGGGGCGTAGCCGATACATATGAATCATTGTATTTATCCCCTGCTCTCACCCGGCAATTGCAGATAACACACCAGGGGAAATTGGGCGCACTGATTCAAATGGCTCAATCACGGCGCGAGCCTTATGCAAAACAACTGGAATTGGGCCTTTTATGACCAAACAAGAAGAATTCCCTGAGCCAGTCAAACAAAAGTTGCAGTCAGTGACCAATAAACGTGCCCGGATTGTCATTGATCACATCTTGGAACATGGTTTTATCACCACCGAAGAGTTAGAAAAACTATACGGTTACAGCCACCCACCCAGGGCTGCTCGTGATGTACGGGAACAAGGCATTCCCCTGGAAACATTCAGAGCAAAATCTTCCGATGGCCGTTCAATTGCCGCGTACCGGTTTGGTCGGTTAGAAGACATGGTTGCTGGGCGGGCAGGTGGCAGAAAACAGTTTGCTAAACAATTCAAAACCGATCTCTATCAGGAGCAACGAGGCCGATGCGCAATCTGCTCTGGGAAATTTGAAGCACGGTATTTGCAGATCGATCACCGGGTGCCCTATGAAATGGCCGGAGATATTGATCATTTGGACAGGGATAGTCGTGACTACATGCTGGTATGTGGCCCCTGCAATCGGGCAAAATCCTGGTCGTGTGAGCATTGCCCAAACTGGAATAGTCAATTGACTACCGTGTGTTCTCGTTGTTATTGGGCTTATCCTCTCGATCATGCACATGTGGCTTTGCATGAGGTCAGACGAACCGATATTGTGTGGGATGAGGCTGAAATCCCGATTTACAATGAGCTAAAGTCCGCTGCTGAAAAGTCAAATTTCCCCATTCCCGATTTCGTGAAACAGATTATCAGACAACACCTCGGAGCAGAGAGATGACATCCATTCCTTTTGGGGATTTGAAGGCAGAATATGAGGCGTACCGGGAGGAGATAGACACGGCCGTGTCCCGCACCCTTTCCTCTGGTTGGTATATTTTGGGGCCGGAGGTGGCCGCTTTTGAAGCGGCGTTTGCCGCTTACAACGGGGTGGCGCACGCGGTAGGGGTGGCCTCCGGCACGGATGCGCTGCTGCTGGGCTTAAAAGCGTTGGGCGTGGGGCCGGGAGATGAGGTGATTACGGTGGCGCACACGGCCGTCGCCACCATCGCCGCTATTGAACTCGCCGGGGCCACGCCCGTGCTGGTGGACATTGATTCACAAACTTACACCATGGCCCCGGAACAGGTGGAAACGGCCGTCACCCCGCGCACTAAAGCCATTATTCCCGTCCACCTCTATGGTCACCCGGCGGATATGGAGACCATTCTGGAAATCGCTATCCAACATCGCTTGCAGGTGTTGGAAGATTGCGCCCAGGCGCACGGCGCACTGGTGGATGGTCGGCGGGTAGGCAGCATGGGTGACGTCGCTGCTTTCAGCTTTTATCCCACTAAAAATCTGGGCGCTTTAGGCGACGGCGGTGCGGTGGTTACAAAACGGGATGACATTGCCAAGCGGCTACGGCTGCTGCGGCAATATGGCTGGGGCGAACGGTATATCAGCGATCTGGCCGGATACAACAGCCGTCTGGATGAATTGCAGGCGGCCATTTTGCAGGTACGGTTGGCGCATCTGGATGAGGACAACGGCCGTCGCCAACAACTGGCCGCCCGTTACAGCGAACAACTGGAAAATTGTCCGGTGCAACTGCCTCAGGTACGGCCGTCTGCCGAGCACGTCTTTCACCTCTACGTCATGCAAACGGGGCGGCGGGATGAGTTGGCGGCGTTTTTGCAAGAGAAGGGGGTGGCTACGGCCGTGCATTACCCCGTCCCCGTCCACTTACAACCCGCCTACCGCCATCTGGGTTATGCCCCCGGCAGCCTGCCCGTCACCGAACGCGCCGCCCGGCGCATCCTCTCGCTGCCCCTCTATGCGCACATGCCGCCGGAGTACGTGGAGCTGGTCAGCACGGCCGTAGGCAGCTTCTTTTCCCCAAGACGCCGCTAAACATGGCTGCCCCTGAATAGTCCATCTGTCCAAATGCTGGCTGGCTGTTCCCATCCCCACAGGAACACCTCATCAACCCTTCGGGTCTTTTGTGTTGTGATAGAGGAGGGGAGGGGGTACGGCCGTGAGTCTTCAATAACTCGCCTAACGCCACCATCAGGTGCGCTGGCGCGGTGAACCAAAACCTTTGCCAATCACCAAATAGCCAGCCATCCGAGGCATCGCGCCAGCGTCACCTGCATGGCGTGTTAGGCGGGACGCCTGACCAACGCCTTGACCGAGTTGCCTGAGCAAAATTATTAAAACGCTGTATCACCGCGCACTGACTGAACTGGCTGCGGTGCAAGCTGTTGCCAGGTAGTTTATAGGATTGCACCTGTTTGATTCTTTGTACTTACCTTATAAGTTTCTTTCTGCTCAAACAGCCGCATTTGAATGGGGAACCCAGATTCTTTTATTACGCTATCAGGTATTGGTAATTTTTCGAGAGCGCGAGGCTCAACTTTTATAGCACCATCACCGTAAGATTTTCCGATTAATGCGAGATTACCAATAGTGTCGGGATGATTAAGGATTTTCCAAAGACGCTCAACAAATTCTTTTTCTTCACTTTTAGGGTAGACACATAAAAATCCTGTCAAAGGGATTATCCTTGCTGTATTACGGATAAATCTTATATTTCGTCTGCCTAAATATGCAAAAAGAAATGGTGGCACACTACGAATTTCGGTTTTGTACCAAGGCTTTCGTTGTGAAATTAATGGTCTTTGAGGTAATCCTAATTTTTCGCCATGCAACAAATATTTTTTTAGACTTTCAGGGTAATTCTCAAAAGGATCGCTACTTAGAGAGAGTAATAAAGTTGGCCGCCCTTTTTCACGAAGAACTGCTAAGGTTTCTTGTGTAACCTCTTCAGTAGAAATGTCCCTTGTTCTTCCGACAGCCCGAACAAAATACGTTTTTGGAATTCCAAGTGCTTCCACTTTTTCATCTGTCAGAAAGAAAAAATCATTTGCTCCAGTCGCTACGCCCCGAACAACTTGAACGAAATCACCAAGAACATATTTGCTTGGTTTTTCTGTCATTGGTGGGCGAGAAAACCCCGTTTCTAATCCTTCTGCTAAATCTCGCACAAAGGATTTGAAAATATTTGGGGAAGCTACAGAAAACCCTGAGCGCACCCATAACTTAAACGCATCTGTTTCTGATTTGCAGCATTTAGCCCAAGTAAACTTGTCCGTTGGCTTGTCATTCCGAATAAAAAAAACCAGAGGGTTTGTATCTATGTTTGGGAAAGGGGATGCTTCCGGTGCAAAAGTAACAACAGCGTCCAAGCAGTAATTTCTTGAAATCCAATTCCATAAGTCGTTTGCGAATTTACCCTCGCATGTGTCGGCAGGCATAATGAAAGCAAGTCGTCCACCATCTTCCAACAATGTAAGAGAGCGTATCAAAAAATACACATGAAGTCCTGCACGTCCATCTAAAACCTTTCCAGTGCTTTCTATGCTTAAGCGTTTCAATTTTTCTTTTGTTGCCAATGAGATACGATGATGCCGAATGTATGGGGGATTAGCGACAATTGCGGAGAATTGACGTTTTGGCGGCTGAAAAATAAAATCTCCGACTTTTACATCTTTCATATCATCTTTGGATAGTCCATATTGAAAGGCTTCATCCAGCGCTTTTGAGTCAATGTCCATGCCTGATAGTGAGTAATGCACCCCCCTTTCTTTAGAGATTACTTTGGCCGCTCTAAAAAACGCACCTGCTCCAACAGCAGGGTCAAATAACATGCCATCTTTATCCGCAAATACATACTCTATCATTGCTTCGGCAACCCAATCAGGTGTCCAAAACTGACCTTTTTCTCGAAGTTTTTCCCGTGCTTCACCCGATGATGGGATTCTATAAGTGTCAACCTTTTGCATTTTCAAGTTTTCTCAAAACAATCAACGCCTCTTCGCGGATGTTCATTCTGCCATCTTCAAAATGAACGTAAGGCAAAATATGGCCGTTTTTATCTGTAATGGATTTCGCAACAAGTTTGGGTTCTTCAAGAGCATCGCCTAGAGGATAGCCATAATGGTAGTAAAATTTATATAATGATTTCTTAGATGTAGCTCCACCTGGAGCTTGGAAAGTTTGTTCTGTTGGTAAAATATATCCTTCTTCAACAAGTCGCTGTGCCTCATCCAGCGCAAGCCCAAAAGCCATATCAAAAAATACATGCCAAACATGAATAGGGATACGATTCAAGTCTTGCCATGATTGCAAAGGTACTCGGTCTTCTTCTTTGATAATAACTGTCGGCAAAACGGCCGCCTTTCTAAGACCAAGTTTGCCTCCTAGCCGTCTTTGGGGTCTCATTTCAGTTAGATAATCTGGCATAAGGCTTCCTTTCCAAAGACTGTTTTCGCATTCAATGGCCACAATTGCTTTTGACAAAATATTACACATGTTTGCGTCGTTTTCTTGTGTGAAAGGCAATTCGGAAATACCACCAAGATTCTCAACTGCTCTTATGATAAACTCTTGGTCTGCATTCTTGAAAATCAAAAGGTCTGGCCTCTTGATTTTTCCCAAGCCCGCTGCTTCTAATCGCTCGAAATACAATTCAAATGCCCTTACATCATCATCAGGCGCAGTACTGCTTGGCCCATATGGTATTGCAAAAAACTCACCATGTTGATTTACTGCCTGAGTAATGCGTTCTTCGCTCCAAACTCCTTGTGACCAACGCATAAGAAAGTCGCTTCCGCGCAAACGGCGCGGATTCAAAAGAAAACTTGACCATTCTGTAAAGGCATTGCTCTTGAACTCAAACTCAATATTTTCAACACAAACGCTTAAAATCTTCTCAAAAGGATGCACGTCCGTTATCTCCAAATCAATTATATCCCATGTAGATTTGATAAATTAACATTGCTAAAGGGAATGGGCTAACACTTATTATACTGCACGAATGCGGGATAAACCCCTGAAATTCGTCTTACCCCGCGTGTTTTGCAGGGTAAACCCCCAAATCCAGGTACATACCCGGCAGAACCTGCGGCATAACATGAAAAATGGGGTTTTATCCGGCAAACGTGCATGATAAACCTCTTTTTTACTGGTGGTCGTTTGCTCTGACAGTGCATAGTATAACGGGCACACGGCCGTACTACCACATCGTCACCAGAGGAATAGCCGCCGGGTACGGATCTTGGGCTGTGAGAAGATGGGGGAGGGGTACGGCTGTGTCTTCCCATTTGGTTCGCCGCTTCTTAAGCTTCCGCTGAGGATCCTTGTGGCGTAGTCACGGCTACTTCTGCATGAAGACTCAAACCGAGCGCCTTTGTAACTTTTAGAATCGTGTCGAAGCCGGGAACTCTTTCCCCTGACAGTGCCTTGTAAAGGCTTTCGCGGGATACGCCCGCGTCTCGTGCAACCTGGGTCATTCCCTTCGCGCGGGCAATATCGCCCAAAGCCTTAGCGATGAATGCAGCGTCGCCATTTGCTTCTTCCAGACAAGCCTCTAAATAAGCGGCCATCTCCTCTGGTGTACGCAGGTGTTCGGCAACATCGTAACGAGTAGTGACGGTTTTAGTCATAATAGCTTCCTACTTGCGAACTTCTACCATGTGCTGAGTGTAGCCATTGGGCTACACTGTGTCAAGATGTGTTTTTGTACGAGGTGTGAGCAAATTTGCGCTAATGGTGTGTGGCATAGTGGGGGACGGCCGTACCACCACATCGTCACCAGAGGAATAGCGACCGGGTACGGCTATTGGGTTGTGACAGGCGGGGGAGGGGGTACGGCCGTGAGTCTTCAACGATCTGATTAACATTGTGTTATGTGTCCCCATCCATTAATATTTTTGACCTGTACCTTGCCGTCACCGCGCCATGCTCATTTAGTGGGCTACGATGTAACTCCTGGATCAGTTCGTCTAATCGGGGCGTGAGGATTATCAGATATCTGGTTGGCCCCTGTGCCTCGTAGAAGGTATGCGGTGTGCCCGCGGGAATAAATATGGTTTGGCCGGGGCCAACAGCTACTTCTCCGTCTGGAAGTTTAAAGGTCAGCGTCCCCTCAAGCATGTGCCAGGCTTCGTCGTCCTCGAAGTGGACATGCAGGTAGGGTGGCCCGCCACCCGACCACTCGTAAATTCGGAACGAATCACCAACAGCATGTATCTTCGTTTCGTCGTTAGAGTAAATTGCTTTAGACATGATAGTTTCCTCGGTCGTTAACGGCTGCACGCTCCAGCGTACAGCCAGGCAAGAAATAAAACTCCAGATACTCTAGTGCCTGGGCGCGGTCAGGACGCGCCAGTGTATCAGACAATATCCGCTCGGACTCCACCGTCATATCGGTAATGCCCCGCTCGTAGCGGTAATAGGCCAACGCCATTGCATCCACCGATACCTGACCGTAACCCCCGTAGAACAGCCTTTCCTCTTGTTCGGCAATATAGGGCTTAAACCCTTGCCCGCCACCAATAAACATCAAATCACGTTCCTTAGGCGCAAGCATGGGGTAGTCCCAATCCACAATCAGCGGCGTCCCTGCGGGATCAATAAACAGGTTGCCGGGGTGAATATCAGAATGGCATAACACAAATTCCATTGGACGGGCAGCCAGAGCAGCCGCAAGCTGTTCGGCGCGCTCAACAGCTTGCAGAATCATTTTGCGTTTAGGCTGTAAGAATGAAGCCATGTCACGCATAATGGGGTCATCAAAGGCTGCCTCATCCAGACGCCGGATGAGCGCCCTGCACCGTTCCCGCCATTCGGGTGAAAAACACTCCTGTTGGATGTTCTGCCGGATTGTGGGGGGCACGGCCGTCGCGTGAATACGTTTGAGTGCAGCCCCAAAATCTGCCCATTGAGACGCGGTCAATTCAACCTCATACCCATTTGTGCCTTCCACAAACGGGTAAAGAATCAGGTGAAACTCGTCTAATATTGCCCAAAGTTGCCCTGTTCTGGTGACGAGCGGGGGGATGATATGGGTAATGCCCTGCTCGCTCAGAAATTTGGGTAAGGCCACAGAGGTTTCGTCAAAGTCGCCACGTTTCAATTTGCAGAAGTAAGGCGTATTGTCCTCGGCCACCGCCCGATAGACGGCCGTACTCAAATCACCGCCAAGTGGAAGAAAGGTAAGCTGGGCAACAGGTATGCCATATTCTGTTCGCAGACAAGACACAATCTTTTCGTCCGGGAAATCGGGTTTCGCAAGCATAGGTATCGAAATCTCCCCCCAACTTGTTAATCATGGCCCGGTTTGCCCTGCTCAAGCCGCGAAAAGGCGCTCAAGAAGGTGCGGGTTTGCGCCGATTGTGGGTTTTCAAATAGCTGGTTGGGCGGGCCGGACTCCACAAACACCCCTTCATCCATGTAAATGATGCGCTGGGCAAACTGGCGGGCAAAGTTCATCTCATGGGTCACAATCAGCATCGTCATCCCGTCGGCTACCAGCTTTTCCATGACGCCCAACACTTCGCCAATCAATTCCGGGTCAAGCGCCGAGGTGGGTTCGTCAAAGAGCATTACCTGAGGCTGCATGGCTAAGGCTCTGGCAATGGCCACCCGCTGTTGTTGGCCGCCGGAGAGCCGCGCCGGGTATTCGTCCCGTTTGGCGACTAACCCCACCCGTTCCAGGTTGTGCAGTCCTAATTCTACGGCCGTCGCCCTGTCCATCCCCTGCACCGTCACCGGCCCTTCGATGACGTTTTGCAACGCAGTCATGTGTGGGAAGAGGTTGAAGGATTGGAAGACCATGCCCGTTTTCAGGCGGAGGTCGTGAATCTGGCGCTGGTAGGCACGGCCGTGCCCCTGCGCCGCCACCCGTACCCCATCCACCTCCACCTCACCTCCGTCGGGCTGTTCCAGGAAGTTGATGCAGCGCAGCAGCGTACTTTTGCCCGACCCACTACGGCCAATGATGCACACCACCTCCGCCGGTTGCACCGCCAGCGAAACATCCTTCAACACATGCAGATGGCCGAAATACTTTTCCAGATGAGAAAGGCGCACGATGGGGGTCATACGGCCGTGCCTCCCATCTACCGCTCCCCCTTCGCCAGCCGTTTTTCAATGTGCGACTGAATGGCCGAAAAGATAATGGTCAATATCCAATAGATCAGCGCCGCGATCAACAGCGCCTCCAGACTACGGAAATTGGCCCGCCCCACCTTTTGCGCTCGCCACAAAATCTCCCAGGCAAAACCCGTCACCGAGATCAGCGCCGTATCCTTGAGCATGGCGATAAACTCGTTGCCGATAGGCGGGATCACCACCCGCAGCGCCTGCGGCAGCACGATGCGGCGCATCACCTGGAAAGGGGTCATGCCAATCGCCAGCGCCGCCTCGCGCTGCCCGATGTCTACGGACTGAATCCCGGCGCGCATAATTTCGGTCATGTACGCGCCATAGTTGATGCCCAGCGCCAGCACCCCGGCCCAAAAACCGCGCAGCACAATGCCCAACTGCGGTAGCGCCAGAAAGAAAAAGATGATTTGCAGCAGCAGCGGCGTGCCGCGAATGAGCGACACATAAAAGGTTGCCAGCGCATAAGCCGGCGGAAAACGAGAGAGCCGCCCCAACGCGCCCAACAGCGCCAGCACAATTGCCAGCGAGATGGACAAAAACGCCAGCAGCAGCGTCAGCCCAATGCCTTGCGCGATGTAGCTGGCATACTGGCGCATAAAGTCAAAATCAAGCCGGATTGTCCTGATTTCTAGCCCAAAAAGGTTGAACTGCACCCCACTGAAAAGGAAAAAGAGGGCCGTCATCAGCAGCAGCCAGGAAATGGCTACTCCCCAGACAAAACGCCGCCGCCGCTGCTGTTGCAACGCATATATCATCTCTGCCTGGCTCTTTGGTTCAGCCGGGCTGCGGCCGGTAATTCTGGTGATCACGCCCATAACGCTAAATGACCTGACAGGTTTGGGAAACCTGTCAGGTCTTCTCCTTTATTGCGACGGGTCTTGGGTCAAATCCACACCGTCAAACCATTGCATGGAGAGGGCGCTGAGGGTGCCATCGTCGTGCATTTCCTGGATGATTTCGCCGACGCGGGCGACCAGACTGCTGCTGTCGAGGCTACTGTTGCCGTCTACGGCCGCTGCCAGATTCTCAGAGAAAACGGGGTCGCCCACTTTTTGAATGGGCACACCACCGGCAATGGCCGCCTCCACAACGGTGTTAGAGGTGAGGAAGACCTGGAAGTCGGTGCGGCCGGCCTGAATGGCCTGGAAACATTCGTTGTCGGTGGCCAGGGGGATGACGGTGATGCCGGTGGGGGCGGTGGCGAAGTAGCTGCTGTCCGGCAGGCCGAGCGCCGCCAGGTCGCCATTGAGCCAGCTTTCATAGGTGGTGGCGCTGCCCACGCACACCGCCTGCCCGTTGATGGCGTCCAATGAATCAATGCCGGAATTATTGGCGGCGGCAAATTGGGCGGGGGTGTAATAATAGGCAGGTGAGGCAAAGTCCAGCACTTCATCGCGGGCGGTGGTCACAGTCATGGAGCCAACGCTCAAATCCCATTGGCTGCCCCAATTCCCGGCGGTGATCACGTCCCAATCCGGCGTCACAAACTCCACTTCGACGCCTAACCGCCGGGCAATTTCGCGGGCGACATCAATGTCAAAGCCCACAAATTCGCCGTTTTCGTCCAGAAATGATTGGGGCGCGTAGTTGGGGTCGGTGGAGACGCGGATGACGCCGCGCTCCAACACATCGGCCAGCAAATCCTCCTCGTCGCTGCCACCACAGGCTGCCAGCAACACGGCCGTGACCATCATCACCACCACTAACAAAAACCGTGAAATTCTCTGCGTTTTCATTCTTCTCTCCTTGAGTTGAGGGGTGAATAAATCGGTAATCGGTGACCGGTAATCGGTTATCGTAGATGGGCGTTCAAACTTCGGGTCTCGGTCAACGGTTACAAGCGTGATGTTACTCTATATCCGTTCAATATGGCAATAAAACCAAAGCTGCCATGCCTGCGGGCAGTCGTTCGGTGGCAGGTGGCAAGTGGCAGGTGGTTCTTGGAAGCACCATCTGCCACCTGCCACGGCCGTGTCAGGGCTGCCGTAGAATTACCGGTAAAAAGATCGAGTTATCTCCACCAAAGAAGGCAGAAGCCATCACTTCTGGGGCGCTGCGCCCTGTCGCTTCCCACAGGTCGTATAAAATCTGGCCGTTGTTGTTGGGGTCGCCCAGGTTAGGATTATTGTCACGGAGGAACTCGATGTACTCTTTGGAAGAGGTCTGGTAAAGCAGGCGCACACGGCCGTAGACCACCCCCTCTGGCAGCACATACACCACCTCATCCCAATACTGCCCATCCGCATACCGTGTCGGGTCGGGCAGCCCGTCGGTGCGTGGTTCCGCCCCCGCAGCTAAAAAGTTGGCATAGTCATACCCCCGCGGCGGAATGCGGTTGTCCTTCAAGATGATATTGTTCAACGCAAAATGGAAGGATTCACCCGGCGTCAAGCCTAACTGCGCTGCCAGGTCTGGCGTCAGCCCATGTTTGGATTCATACACCTGAATGTCGGCGTCCAGCGTCAACTCGCCGGTCGCCAGGTCATATGCGCCGGAGGTATATACCAGAGCGCCGTTGGCATCATACCCCTCCACCTGCAACCACATACGCCGCCCTTCCACGTAGCCGGTGGGCAGTTTGTGGCCGGAATTGTTGGTGATGCGCACGGTCAATTCGTTGGAATCGGTGGCGTGTACGGCCGTGACCACCGCCGCATGTTGCAGCATATACCGCGCCCGCTCAATCCCCAGGTTCAGCGCCTCCAGCCGCGCCGGCTCCGCCTGAAACGTAGCGCTGAAAACGGGATGCAACGGGATAATCTGTGGCACCCACGTATTTGCCCCGGTCAAATCATGCAGCGGCAAATCCTCTCGCACCGGCATCCCGCTAGGGTTGCCAAAATAGCTGCCGCCCACGCCCGTCACATCCCGCATATGGCAATCCTGGCAGGTTGCCACATACTGTTTGTTGCCGCCAAATTCTGGCGCATACACCCCCTCCGGTGTGTTGTATTGGCTCAATCGCCATTCACTAAATGTGCGCTCAATCGGGAACATCTTGCTCGTATCCGTAAACGGCTCTCCCAACGGGTTGAGCGCATAACGCTGGCTCGCCTCATCCCAACTCAGCAGCGGGTTGCCGATGTCATGGCACGTGCCGCAAAAGGCCGATTCCTGATGGTAAAGCGATTGGATGGTTGAGGCGCCATTGATTTCATGGGGATCGAAGCCCAGATCACCAACCACATCAAACGGGCCACGCCGAAAATCTTCCGGGTCAAACACCATTGCCGCGTTGCCAAAATCAATGGGAATCGTTGTTGTCAGCGTATTTAACACCTCAAAATCGCGGGGATGATTGTTCACATCCGGTGTGGGGTCGGACATGCGATGGCATACCTCGCACTGCACCCCTTCCAGGTCATCGGCGACCTCATTTGGTTCAACGGCCAGCGTACCGCTGACAATACGCCCTTCCAGCCAGGCGCGGGGCAGGTGGCAGCGCAGGCAGAACTCGCCGCTAAATTGGGCATCGGCCATAGCAATATCCAGCGCCGCATAAAAAACGGGGTCGCGGCCGGCCTGGGCCATCATGCTGCCTTGCCAGCCCGTCCACGGTTCATACTCAACCGGCTGGGTAATGGCCTCGCTGTAATCGCTGTGGCAATTGCTGCAAATGAATGGCGACGCAATCGTGTCCATATTGGGGTTGGGTTGGGAACCAGGTGTAAAAAAGTCGGCCAGGGTACTGGGAACAAGCGCCGTTCCCCCATAACTGCCGGACAGCGGTGGATGGTTGTCCGGTAGCGCTTGTGCCACCGACGGTGGTGGTGCGAAAGCCAACACCATAAACAGGCCACCAACAATAAACATGGCCAATCCAGTAGGGAACAACAGCAAAGGAATTCGATTCATATTTCCTCATTTATTTACAGACCCTAAGGGTTTCTGAAAACCCTTAGGGTCTTGCCAAAACGTAGGCTATAATCGCCCCCGTTTGTAAACTTAAGGCAAGCATTGTAGAGAGGTTGGCCTGATTTGCCAACAAGAGGATTGGAGATTGGAGGTCTTTATCTTGAGTAGACATTTCGTACAGAAACGCCTGCGCGTTCCTTCGCGTCATTCGCGGATCAAATTACTATTACTCGTGCTGGTATTGGTGGGGGTGGCGTTGGTGGTCACGGCCGTGCCCCCATCCCCCGCCGCTGCCTACATCCCCTCCCAACAAACCGCCCTGGACCCCCGTTTTGGGGCCATCGAATCCTTTTGGGCGCCGGCCGAAGCCGCCGAATTAGGCGTTGGTTTTGAGCGCATCCTCTTCTACTGGAACGAAATTCAGCCCACCGGCCCCAATGACTGGAACACCTTGCACGTCCACGAAGAATGGCTGGCCGAGGCGCGGGCGCACAACCGGCAGGTGCTTGGCCTGCTCAAAAACACACCCCGCTGGGCTACCGATGGCGAATTTGCCTCTGGCGTGCCGCGTGGCCTCTATTTGCCCTTAGATGACCCCGGCAATTTGTGGGCCAACTATGTGCGCCGCGTGGCACAGTATTATGGGCCATTGGGGGTGCATAACTGGATTGTGTGGAACGAGCCGGACATTGCCCCTAATGTGTACGGCCACGAGTTTGCCGGATCAATCGAGGATTATTACCGCTTGGTCAAGGTGACGTACCAGGTGATGAAACAGGCCGACCCGCAAGCCAAAATCCACATCGGCGGCATGACCCACTGGCATGATAGCGGCTATCTGCGCCGCTTTTTGCAGGTGGTGGTGAACGACCCGGAAGCGGCCCAAAACAACTATTTTTTTGACGCCCTCACCTTTCATATTTACTTCCGCCCGGAGACGATTCCCGGCATTGTGGGCAATGCCTTTGGCGTGCAGCAGCAATTGGGCATCAGCCCCATGAAAGCGGTGTGGATCAATGAGACGAATGCCCGCCCCAGTCTGGACCCGGAATGGCCGGTGCAGGTGCAGGCGTTCCACCTCGACCTGGAACAGCAGGCGTGGTACATCCCGCAGGCGTATGCTCTGGGATTTTATGCCGGGGCCAGCCACATTGGTTTTTATAAGCTGGTGGACATCAACATGAATCCGGGGGATGAAAGCTGGGGGTTGATACGGCCGTATGACTTCAGCAAGCGCCCCGCCTTTTACGCTTATAAACACACCATCCAATACCTGGCCGGATTCCAATACCCCATCCGCCGCGAGCAGAGCAACACCCACTACCTGTTCAGCTTCACCCGGCCCCAGGGTGTGACGCGCATCATGTGGGCGCGCACAACGACGCCGGTGGATTTGCGCGTGCCGGCGCTGGCCGCTTCCGGCGTGTTGGTAGACCCCATTACCGGCGCAGAAACGCCGGTCACACCCAGCGGCGGTTTTTACAATGTGCGGCTGGAAGGGCAGCGCTGTCGTAATGGGGAGTGTCTGATAGGTGGCCCGCCGGTTTTCCTGGTGGAAGCGGGCGTCGCCCCGGAAAGCATACCCACTTCGCCGCCGCCGGCCGAAGCGCCAGCCACTACCGCAACGCCGGGCGCGTCGGGTACACCGGATGGATCGGTCACGGCCGTGCCCACGATCACCGGAACAGTCACGGCCGTGCCCACGACGACCGGCGCGGGCACATCTGCCACCACTGCCACCGAGGCGGCGCCGACCGAAACGCGGACGCCCCGACCCACGAATACGCCGCGTCCTACCCGCACGCCTTCGCCTACGGCCGTGCCAACCGACACCCCCACAGCGACCGCCACCGCTACCGCTACGGCCGTGCCGCCCACCGCCACCACGGCCGCCACCGAAGTAGCCGCCCTGCCGCCGCCGACCGTGATTCCGCCAGTAGTTGCGGAAACGGCCGTTGCCGGCGTCATCCCTGCCAATCAGGCTTCCTATTGGTTCCTGGGTGTTGGTCTAGGTTTGGGTTTGCTGCTCGTCGGCGTGGTGATCTGGCGGCGACGCTAAAAACTCTATGTTACCTGGACGACTCATTCGCCATGTGGGTTTCCCATCCCACCATGTACCGGCGCGCCCCGTAGATGTGTGGCTGCCGCCGGGTTATGATGGGGCACGGCCGTATCCCGTCCTCTACATGCACGATGGGCAAAATCTCTTTGACCCGGCGCTGGCTTATGGCGGCATTACCTGGGGCGTGGCTGAGGCGATGGCGCAGTTGATCGCCGCCGGGATTGTGCCGCCAACGATTATCGTGGGGGTATGGAACGCGGGCGAACGGCGCTGGCAGGAGTATCTTCCGCAACGGCCGTTTGCCACCCCCGCCGGGCAGCGCGTATTGGCCAATATAGACCCGGAGAAAATGCCAGGTGCACCTTGTTCAGACGCCTACCTGCGTTTTCTGGTAACGGAAGTAAAGCCATTCATCAACCAGACCTACGCCACCCAACCAGAGCGGGAGAACACCTTTATCATGGGTTCCAGCATGGGTGGGTTGATTTCGCTCTACGCTTTGTGTGAATATCCCGACCAGTTTGCCGGAGCGGGCTGCGTCTCGACGCACTGGCCGGCAGTAGACGGTGTGCTGCCGGAGCTGCTCAAACTCTTACCGGCGTCTGGCCGCCATCGCCTCTACTTCGACTTTGGCACAGAAGAACTGGACGCCCAATACGAACCATTCCAGCAGCAAGCGGATGCCCTCGTCGCCGCCGCCGGTTATATTCAGGGGCAGGATTGGGTTACGCACAAATTCCCCGGCGCCAACCACTCCGAACAGGCCTGGCGGCAGCGGGTACACATCCCGCTTACCTTCCTATTGGGCGCCTGACTTGGGTACAGTGCATCGGGTAAGCCGGCAACGGTCGTAGCCTATCATCACCCCTATCATGTCTAGCCACCTACACACCTGATTAGTTTGCACGCAAACTGGATACGCGGGTCGGATGACCTCATTGTTTCTGACAATGCCATGTTCGACATTTCTGCGTTTCATGCGCATTTGGCCGGCAACCGTTGAACGCTAATCGGTTAGTGGGGCTGTAAAAAGAGAATCAGCGCCTCAATTTCATCATCTGCCAACTCCAGATTGGGCATGAGCGTGGCCGGGCGTACCTGCACCGGGTCACGCAGCCACAGGCGCAAAAATTTCGGGCTGACGTTGTGGTTGGTCAGATCCGGCCCCATGTTTGTTTGAATGTCCGGGTAACTGATGGCGTCATGCTGATGACAGGAGATGCACCCTTTGGCGACGAATAGCGTTTCGCCTTGTGCAGTTGTTGGCTGGCTGGTTGTGGCCGAAGCCACTGTATCGGCCGCAGGCGCCAGCACAAACCCTGCCAGACACAACGTCAGACCCAATAAAGCCACCATCGGCGCAAACCGGCTCCGCTGCCGCACCCACCAGACGGCCGCCACTACCATTGTGATCACCCCGCCCGCAGCGAATAGCCAGCTATTGGGCGTAGTCACCTGCGATAGAAACGGGGAGGGTGAGGCGGTCACGGCCGTACCCGTACCCGCTTGCACCGTTAACGGCGGCATCGTAAAACGGCCGAAGCTCTCAATATGCCAGCGCCATTCCCCGGCAGTGGGCAACAACAACGTCGCCTCATATCGTCCCGCTTCGTTGGTTTCTTGCACAGCAAAGTTCAACTTCTCCCCCGTTTCGTCGTGTACGGCCGTGACCGTGCCCTCGACCCCCGAAATAAGGTGATTTCCATGCTGGCGCAGGGCATAATGTACTGTAAATGGTTCCCCGGCGGTTACATTTTCCGGCCAGCGTTCCAACGTCAGCACCGCCCAGCCCCCGGCCCGCGCCGTTCCTGCCCATAAACTGCTCAGACCCACCAGACCCACCAGACCCACCAGACCCACCAGACCCAGCAATAGCCATATCCATTTCTTTGTCATCCATTTATTGGTCATCGTTCACTCCTCTATTTTTACCAGCGATTCGGCCATTCGCACTGCCTCTGTCAAAGAGTCAGCTCCTTCCAGCCGGAAAGTCAGGCCATCGCTGGTCCACCAGATCAAAACGTTGCTGTCAATAAATTGCCATTCCTGCCAACGGCCGTTTGCCAGAGTAAAAGTATGCGGGCCTGTTACCCACATGGCTCGCTGCCCATTCACATCCGTTTCCTCAATGATGGGTGCGCCTTTGTAAGCAAACTGCGCTGCCCCAATCTGGTAGAGTGCGAATCTGGATTTGGCAGCATCCGTGGCTGCCTGCCAGACAAAAACCACCGTCTGCGGCCACTCCGCCTCTGCCAGATAGACGACATCCGGTTCACCTAAATCAGCCGGGTAGGTGGGTAGATAAAGGGGGCCGGGCACGGCCGTTTGCGCTTCCGCCAGCGAAACCTTCGTGGCCAGACCTTGCGCTACCAACAGCAACACGGCCGGTTTGGTCGCCCAAATTTCTGCCTGAGTGGGGGGCAGTTCATCCACCTCAAAAATGGTGATGGCCCCAATCTGGAAAATGCGCAGCACGGCGGCCCGCACCTGGGGCGCGGCCAACAGCGCCAACAGCAGCGCCACCACCACCGCCGCCCATACCAGCCGGGGTGTGTGGCTGAAGCGGGGCGACGGCCGTACCCCCATCCGCTTCTCCACGGCAGCCCAATTATTCGGTGTCGGCGGAAAAAGAAAGGCCGCCGACATCTCCTGCACCTGTTCTTCCCACCGTTCTAGATCATTCGTCTTCATCATGTTGCTTTACCGACAAAGGGCACACCCTGTCATCCTGTCACCTTGCCACCTTGTCACTGTGCCAACTCCGGAAACTCCCGCTCCACCACCTCTTGTAACTGTTGCAAAGCGCGGTGCAGCCGGGATTTCACCGTACCCGGTTGCACGGCCAGCGTCACGGCCGTTTCCGCCTCACTCATCGCCAGAAAATAACGCAAATAAATGATCTCCTGTGCCGTCGGTTTTAACCGCCGCACCGCCTGCCACAACAACAGCGCTTCCTGCTGCTCTGTCGCTGATGGCATACTTTCTGGTTGCTGCTGCCGCCACCGCTGCACGGCCGTCCAATACCGTTTCAGCCCGCGCCACCGATTCCGCGCCAGATTCCGGGTAATTTGCAGCAGCCAGGGACGTAACGGCCGTGATTCATCAAAACGACCTAATGAAAAATAGGCGCGCACAAACACATCCTGCGCCACTTCCTCTGCTTCGGTGGCGTCACCCAGGATCAAATACGCCAGCCGGAAGACCGGCTCCTGGTAAGCTGCCACCAGCCACTCCCAGGCTGCCGCATCTCCCAGCCGCGCCTGCCGCACCCACTGCTGTTCAGCCGACGTGGGGCGGTTCTCTGCCATCTCAATCTCGCTGGAGAGCGTCATCTGCACCACTATACACCGGTTACGGCCGTTTGGTTCCCTCGTCGTTCTGTCCCCTAAATCCGTTATAATACCCGTATGAAACCAATGCCGATCAACAAAAAGCTGGTCTGGGATTACGACATCCCCCCCGACGCCGACACCAACGAAGCCTTCCGCGAATGGTACATCAAACGGGTGCTGACCAATGGCACGGCCGAAGACATTCGCGCCGTTGGCCTGGCTACCATTCATGCTTATCTGCCCCAGCTTCACCTGCCACCGGATATTCGTGAATTTTGGTATTGGTACTTTTCCCAACCCCACACTAAACAGCGCTATGGAAATTTTAACTCCCTTCCAAAAACAACTTCTTAGTGCCATTGGGCAAACAGAACTGACCGAGAACTTTTACCTCACGGGTGGCACGGCTCTGGCGGCTTTCTTTTTGCAGCACCGTTTCTCAGAAGACCTGGACTTTTTTACGGCCGATCCTAATGCGCTGCGCCTGGTAGCCCCTTCATTAACGGCCGTCTGCCAACACCTTAACGCCACCCTCCATTTCTCGCGCACCTTTAACACCTTTATCGAAGGTTTTGTCACCGCCGCTGACGGTGAAAGCGTCAAACTCGATTTTGCCCAGGATACCCCATACCGTTTGCGGCCAACGGAATTGAATACCACCTTTGGCTTGCAAGTAGACAACCTGCTAGACATCGCCAGTAACAAACTCTCTGCCCTGTTTGATCGCGCCGCAGAAAAAGATTTTGTGGACATTTACTTTATCAACCACGAGCGGATGACTTTTGCTGATATGCTGCCGTTTGCCCGCCAGAAACATGTGGGTATGGATGATTACTGGCTGGCAATTTCTTTGCAGCGGGTTCGTCAGGTCAGGCTGCTGCCGCGCATGGTAAAGCCGATTTCTGTGGCTGAACTGCAAACCTATTTTTTGCAGCTGGCTGACAATCTGATGACCGGTATAGATGCGCCCATATGAATGGCATGATCGCCCGCACCAGATTAACACCGCCGCGCCTGCAAAAATATATCCTGCACCGCCCCCGGCTGACGGCGCGGCTGCTGGACGCTCAATCGTATCGGCTGGCGATTGTGCAGGCCGGTACCGGCTATGGCAAAAGCACAGCCCTGGCCGCGCTGGCCCATGAACCGGTCACGGCCGTCTGGTACCGGCTGGACAGGGAAGACGCCGACCCGCAGCGGTTTTTGCTGCACCTCATCCAGGGGTTCCGCGACGCCCTGCCCACGCTCTCCCAAACGCCCGACGCGCTGCTGGAAGAGTGGGGGCAGAACCGGGCGCAACTCAGTTGGACGGCCGTCGCCGACGCCCTCCTCAGCGAAATCACCACCCTCGCCCACCAGCCCCTCCTGCTCATCCTCGATGACGTACATCTCATTCAAGAAGCGGCCGAAACGATCCGCATCCTGGATCGGGTGATCGGCCGTGCCCCCGCCCCCCTGCACACCATCCTTTCCAGCCGCTACCCCATCCCCCTGCCTTCCCTGGTGCAGTGGCGGGTTAAAGGGGAACTGCTGGAAATCGGCCAGGCGGAACTGGCCTTCACCCCCGCCGAAATTGATGCCCTCTTCCGCCAGGAGTACGGTTACGCCCTCACGCTGGAACAGGCGGATTTGTTGGTCAACCGCATCGAGGGCTGGCCCATTGCCCTGCACCTCATCTGGCAACGTTTACAGCGAGATGGTGGCGCGTCCTTGCCGCAGGCGTTGTGGCAGCTATCCGGCTCCGCCAGCGACCTGTTTGTTTACCTGACGCAGGAGGTGTTGGCGCAGCAGCCAGAAGATGTGCAGGCGTTTTTGCGGCTCACGGCCGTATTACGAGACATGACCGCCGACAATTGTGACCACCTACGCGGGGCCAGAGACAGCCGCCAACTGTTGCGCTACCTGCTGGAAAACGGCCTCTTTGTCGTCTCTGTGGGTGAAGGGCATTGGCGCTACCATCATCTATTCCGCGATATTTTGCGCAACCAGCTAGAACCGGCCGAACGCCAACAGGCGCACGGCCGTGCCGCCGTCTATTACCAGCAGGCGTCCGACAGCGAAGAAGCCATCTACCATTGGCTGGCCGCCCAGGCATATGAAGAAGCGGCGGCATTGTTGGAGGGCTACGGCCGTGACATGGTGCGCGTGGGTCGTCTGAACACCCTGGCCAACTGGATTGGCAGCCTGCCACCGGAAACCCTCGGCAACCACCCACCCCTGCTCGTCTACCTGGGCGATGTTGCCCGGCTGCACAGCCACTTTGATGCCGCCCTGGACTGGTACAAACAGGCGGAACAGTTCAGCCGCAGCCGGGGTAACGTGCCCGCGCTGGGGCAGGCGCTGCGTGGCCAGGCGCGGGTCTACCTCGACCAGGTCAACACCCACCAGGCGGAACTGCTGCTGCAAGAAGCCATCAAACTGGCCGATGGCTCCGAAGACCGGGAAAGCCGCGCCCGCCTGCTGGAATTGCTGGCCGAAAATTTGCTCAACCAGGGCAAGGCGGCGGCGGCGCAGACCTACCAGGCGCAGGCGCGGGAACTGCGCGACCAATGGCACGGCACGGCCGAACTGCCCGTGCGCCTGCTGCTGCGCACCGGCAAGCTGGACGAAGCGCGCCAGCTTTTGGAAAGCCAGGCCGAGATGGAGCAAAAAGAGCCGGTGCAGCGCCCCCGCGCCCACCGCGAAACCCAACTGCTGCTCTCGCTCATTTACAGCTTTCAGGGGGAACAGGCGGCGGCGCTGCAAACGGCCGTTGCCGCCACCGCTCGTGGCCAGCAGCTTGATTCCCACTTCATCATCTCCGTGGGCTACAGCCGCCAGGGGCACGCCTGGAATGTGCTGAAAACGGCCGACGGGTATGCCCAGGCGCGCCGCTGTTTTGAAACCGCCCTGCAAATCAGCCAGGCTATTGATGTGCCCCGGCTGCGCGTGGAGCCATATTGGGGGTTATGCCAGATGCACGGTTTTATGGGGGAGTTGGACACGGCCGGGCAAATGGCCGCCGACGCCATCGCCATTGCCCGCCGCGACGGCGACGAGTGGGTGGAAATGTGTGTCCGCGCCACGCTCGGCGCGTCTTTCGCCCTGCACGGGCAATTTGCGGCCGCGGCCGACTGGCTCTCCCAGGCCGTCACCGGCTTCCGCGACTGCTCCGACACCTTCGGCGAAACGGCCGCCCGCCTCTGGCTTTGCCTGGCCTGGTTATGGCAGGAGGACGAAACGCGCCTCAAACGTGACCTGGCCGATACACTGGCGCTCATTCGCCAGCACCATTACGAATTTTTGCTCACCCGGCGCACCATGCCCGGCCCGCCCGACCCGCGCCAGTTGGTACCCTTGCTCATCTTCGCCCGCGACCACGAGCAGCAGGCCGCTTTTGCCGGGCAACTGCTGGCGCAATTGGGGCTGCCCACCGTGCAGCTTCACCCCGGCTACCAGTTGCGCGTCCAATCGCTGGGGCCGTTCCGCCTCTGGCGCGGCGCGGAGGAAGTGCCCGCCGGTGAATGGAAGCGGAAGAAGGCGCGGCAGTTGTTCCAATTGTTGCTCACCCATCACGGCCGTATGCTGCACCGCGACCAGATTTGTGAGCTGCTCTGGCCGGAACTGACGCCCGACGGCGCAGTGCGTGATTTCAAGATCGCCTTTAGCGCCATGTGCAATGTGCTAGAGCCGCGCCGCAAACGGAACGCCCCCTCGGCCTACGTGCTGCGCGATGGCAGCCGCTATGGGCTGGATTTGAGCGCGGATATGGAACTGGATGTGCGTCTGTTTGAGCAGGCAATTGCCGCCGGGCAGCGCGTAAAAGATCGGTCGCCCGACCAACGGTCGGCAGAAACGGCCGTGACCCATTTCCAGACCGCTCTTGCCTTGTACGAAGGGGACTTTTTGCAGGGCTACCCTTACGACGAATGGCATCTGGAAGAGCAGCAGCGGCTGCGCGCCCTCTTCCTGCAAACGGCCGAGCAGGTGGCCGCCCACCAGGCGCAGCAGCAGCAGTGGGCGCAGGTCATCCCCCTTTGCCAGAAGATGATCCAGCTAGACGACTGTTGGGAGCCGGCCTACCAGTTGCTCATCAGCGCCCACCACCACCTGGGCCACCGCCCCCAGGCCATCCGTGCCTACCAGCAATGCGTGGTCGCTTTGCAAAAAGGGTTGGGGGTGGAACCGACGGCCGTGACCCGCGAATTGGTTGAGACAGTGATCGGTGAACGGTAAACGGTAATCGGTGTGGGATTACCGAAAAAACCGCATTTCAGGGTAAAATCCACGACTTTTGCAGTGACATAAAGTTATTGACATAAAGACATCTTAACAGCACCTTGACAAACGAATACGCCCAGTAGTCAGCAGAATGGCCGGAGAG
>JACTMP010000007.1 GCA_014584575.1 Chloroflexota bacterium | reverse complement strand
ATACGAGCTTCGTCACACTTGACCGAACCGCCGGATGCGGACCCGCATGTCCGGTGGTGTGGGAGGAAGGGGGCTAGTCGCCCCCTCCTATCCCGATTTTGAAAGAGAGAGCGGAGATTGGGGATTGGAGATTAAAGCATCCAATCTCTGATCTCCAATCACACATCATGTTATGTTTCATCAAACCTTCTTCAGGCAGTTTCTCGTCTTAGGTCGCCCGGCGCTGACGGCCGTGACGCACGGCCGTCCTGCGCCGGGCGTTCTCCAAGACCGATAACCGATTACCGATAACCGATTACCGATAACTGACAAAGACGAGGAACCTGACATGACCCAAAAATACGATTTCCACACTATAGAAAACAAGTGGCGCGCCACCTGGCAGGCGATTGATCTGTACAAAACTGGCGAAGACCCCGACAAACCGAATATCTACATCCTGGATTACTTTCCCTACCCCTCCGGCGAAGGGCTGTCTGTGGGCCACTGCCGCAACTACGTGCCCTCCTGCATTGCCGCCCGCTACAAACGCATGACCGGCTACAACGTGCTGCACCCCATGGGTTGGGACGCCTTTGGTCTGCCGGCCGAAAACTACGCCATCGCCCACCACATCCACCCCCGCGAAAGCACGGCCCGGTTTGCCGCCAATTACAAACGGCAAATGCAACTGGTCGAATGTTCCTACGATTGGGCGCGGGAGATTAACTCCACCGACCCGGACTATTACCGCTGGACACAGTGGTTTTTCCTGCTGCTGTTCCGGCGCGGGCTGGCCTACCGGGCCATGAGCAGCCAGTGGTGGTGCGACCAATGCCAGACGATTCTGGCGAATGAACAGGTGGAACACGGCCGTTGCTGGCGCTGTGACTCCCCCGTGAACAAACGAGACCTGATGCAGTGGCACTTCAAAATTACCGCCTACGCCGACCGGCTGATTGCCGACCTGGATAGGGTTAACTGGCCGGAGCGCATCAAAACGATGCAGCGCAACTGGATCGGCCGTTCCGAGGGTGCGGAGATAATCTTCACCGTGCAGACATCCGATTTCTCAAAGAAATCGGATGTCTATGCAATCACCACCTTCACCACCCGACCTGATACGCTGTTTGGCGTCACATTCCTGGCGTTGGCCCCAGAACACCCGCTGGTGGGGGAAATTGTGACCGAAGCACAGCACACGGCCGTCGCCAACTTCATTCAATCCACCCGCCGCCTGAGCGAGATCGAGCGCCAATCCACCGAACGCGCCAAAACCGGTGTCTTTACCGGCGCTTACGCCCGCCACCCCTTCACCGGCGAACCGATTCCAATTTGGGTAGCCGACTATGTGCTGCCGGGATATGGCAGCGGCGCGGTCATGGGCGTGCCTGCCCATGATGAGCGCGATTTCGCCTTTGCCCAAACTTATAACCTGCGCATAACGAATGTGATTGAGCCGATTGATGCTGCCCAGTCTGAGGCTGGATGTTTTACGGGCTACGGCCGTCTGACCAACTCTGGCCCTTACACCGACATGGATTCAGCGGCAGCGATAGCGTCCATCACCAATGACCTGGCGGCGCAGGGCAAGGGGCAGTCGCAAGTGACGTACCGGCTGCGTGACTGGCTGATTTCGCGGCAGCGGTATTGGGGCGCGCCCATTCCCATCATCCACTGCCTGGACTGCGGCCCCGTGGCCGTGCCCGAAAGCGACCTCCCCGTGCTGCTGCCAGAGATGGACGACTTTGCCCCGGCGGGCGACGGCCGTTCCCCTCTGGCGCGTGCCTCCGATTGGGTGAATACCACCTGCCCGCAGTGTGGCCGCCCGGCGCAGCGCGAGACGGACACGATGGATGGGTTTGCCTGCTCCTCGTGGTACTTTCTGCGTTTTGCCAGCCCACATGAGGCGGCACGGCCGTTTGACCCCGCCGCCGTGGCCCGCTGGCTGCCCGTAGACACCTACATCGGCGGCGCGGAACATGCCGTCATGCACCTGCTGTATGCCCGCTTCTGGACAAAGGTGATGGCTGATGCCGGGTTGATTGATTTTGTGGAACCGTTCAGCGAACTGAAAAACCAGGGGATGCTGCATTCGGCGGTGGATGGGCAGAAAATGTCCAAATCGAAGGGCAATGTGGTCACGCCAGATGAGGTGATTGCCCGGCATGGCACGGACGCGCTGCGGCTGTACGTGGTCTTCCTGGGGCCGTTTGACGCGGATGTGATGTGGGACGATGTGGGCATTCGCGGCATGACGCGCTTTCTGGAACGCTTTTGGCGGCTGGCAAACGAGTCTATGGCTGTGGCCGGTGTCCCCACCGAGCCACACCGGGCACGGTCTGGAGACCGGCCCGAGCAGATGGAATCTGAGTTTAACGCGGAGGCGCAGAGGCGCAGAGAGGAGTTTGAGCGGGAAAGGCATCGGGTGATTAAGCGGGTGACGGCCGATATGGAAGGGTATCGTTTTAACACGGCCGTTGCCGCCCTGATGGAATTTCTGAATTACCTGCACGATCACCGGGATGCGCCCGCCGAGCAATGGCAGGCGGCGCTGGAAAGTTTTGCCATCCTGCTGGCCCCCTTTGCCCCCTTCATCACCGAGGAGGTGTGGCAGGCGGTGTGGGGGCACACGGACTCCATTCACCGGCAAAACTGGCCTGTGTATGACGAGGCGCTGACCACGGCCGTGACCATCCGCATGGCTGTGCAAATCAACGGCAAAGTGCGCGATCACATCACCATCCCCGCCGGTACGGTCGAAGCGGAAATACAACAACTGGCGGTGAATCAGGTGCAGCGGTACGTGAACGGCCGTACTCCACAAAACATCATCGTCGTGCCGGGGCGGCTGGTGAATATCGTCGTGTAACGGCTTTGCCCCTTTTCCCCCCAAAGCGGTACACTTCCCCTGTTCGTAGTAGGCGATTTATTGCCATGAACGGCGATAAATCGCCTACTACAAACCAGGAGGACATAATGAAACAATGGAAGTGGTGGCAGAAAGTTTTGGTGGGGCTGGGGATTATGCTGGCGCTGGCGGTGGCTTATATCTTTTGGCCGCAGGGAGTGTGGCCGTTTAGTATCAATCTGGACGACATTGCCCCCGTGCCGGGCACATACGAGACCACCATTTTGCGCGATACCTGGGGTGTGCCCCACATCTTCGGCCAGACAGACGCAGACGCCGCCTACGGGCTGGCCTTTGCCCATGCTGAGGATGACTTTGTGACAATCCAGGATACGCTGCTGGCGGCAAATCAACTGGCAGGCAGGGTTCACGGCCGTGACGCCGCCCCCATTGACTACTTCGTCCACCTGCTGCGCCTCTGGGACACCATCGAAGCCCATTATACCGACATGGCCCCCGAAGACCGCGCCCTTTTGCAGGCGTATGCCGACGGCATTAATCATTACGCCTCCCTGCACGAGGAGGAAGTGTTGACGGCCGATCTGTTTCCCTTAACCGGCGAAGATATTGCCGCGGCCAATATGTTGGTGGTGCCCGTGTTTTTTGGGCTGGACACGGCCGTTGGCAACCTCTTTGCCGGGCCACCCGAAGACGAATCGAGTACATCCT
Source organism: Chloroflexota bacterium (assembly GCA_014584575.1). GTDB lineage: Bacteria > Chloroflexota > Anaerolineae > Promineifilales > Promineifilaceae > CAADGU01. Next base: position 23,766 of record JACTMP010000007.1, on the reverse strand, counting down.
CCTGCCTGCCGCCTGTTTGCATTGATACGGCCTACGGCTCCAACGTTTTTGCCGTCAGCCCGGCGCGCTCGGCCAATGGCGAAACGCTGTTGGCAGTCAACTCCCATCAGCCCTGGAGCGGCCCCGCCGCCTGGTATGAAGCCCATTTGCACAGCGAAGAAGGGCTGAACATGATTGGCGGCCTCTTCCCCGGCGCGCCCCTCGTCATCCTGGGACACAACGAACACCTGGGCTGGTCATTCACCGTCAACCACCCCGATCTGGTGGACACCTACCGGCTGGAAATCAACCCGGACAACCCCGACCAGTACCGTTTTGATGGCGAATGGCTGAATTTGGACGTGCGCGACGTGACCTTGTGGGTGCAGATTATCGGACGGCTGGTCATCCCCGTGCGGCAAGAGACGTTGTGGTCGGTGTATGGGCCAACGGTGCGGCAGGATCACGGCACGTATGCCCTGCGTTATGCCAGCATGGGCGACGTGAACCTGCTCACCCAGTTTCGGCACATGAACAAGGCGACCACGTTTGACGAATGGCAAACCGCCATGCGCGAAGGCTCGCTGCCCATGTTCAACACCGGTTACGCCGACGCGGACGGCAACATCTACTACGTCTACAATGCGAAGTTGCCCCTGCGTACGGAAGGGTACGATTGGCAGGGCATGTTGCCCGGTAATACCTCGGACACGTTATGGACGGAGTATCTGCCCTTTGACGAGTTGCCACAGGTGTTGAATCCGGCTTCCGGTTTTGTGCAAAACGCCAACAGCACCCCCTTCCAGACGACCATTGGCCCGGAAAATCCGGCCGCGGCTGACTATTCGCCGGTCTTTGGTATTGAAACGTTTTTGACCAACCGGGCATTGCAACTGCTGGATTTGTTTGCGGCCGATGACGCCATTACACCAGAGGAGTTTTATACGATCAAATACAACATGGGCTATCACCCGGACTCGGATGTGGCGCGGGTGGCGGCGCTGCTGGCGGCCAACCCACCGGCGGGTGATGAAAATGTGGCTGCGGCCGCCGACCTGTTAGCCAGTTGGGATTTGCAAACGGCGCCGGAGAATGAGGCAACGGCCGTCATCGTCATGACCTTCTACTACCTCAATGAATCCGACGTGGTGGATATGAACCCGTCGCGGCTGGTGGCTACGGAGATTCCGCTGGCTGTGGCTCAAGATGCCTTTGTGCAGGCGGTGAATTGGCTGGTGACGCATTTTGGCCGGGTGGATGTGCCCTGGCAGGAGGTGAACCGGCTGGTGCGCGGCAGTGTGGATGTGGGCATGGGTGGCGGGCCGGATATTGTTCATGCGATGTATGGGCAGTTGCAGGATGACGGCCGTCTGCACGGTTTTGTCGGCGATTCCTATGTAATGTTGGTGGAGTGGGATGGGGACGGCCGTCTCACCTCCCAGAGTATCCACCAGTTTGGCAGCGCCACTTCCCACCCCGAATTCCGCCATTATGCCGACCAGGCCCCCCTCTTCGCCAATCGCCAACTCAAACCGGTCTGGCTGACGGAGGAGGAAATTCGCGCCCACCTGGAACGGGAATACCGGCCGGGGGAATGAGAATGAGGGGATGCTGTCTGCTCAATCTGCCGGCGGCTCTTCAAAACTAAACGTGGTAAATGTATATAACCGCGTGGTTGGCTCTTGCCAGGCGGCGGGCGGCAGACCGGCTTTCAGGCAAATGCCTTCCAAAAAATCGGCGCGGTTCCAATTATGATGGAGGGGTACTTCGGGCAAAAGCAAACCACGACGGCCGTGACCCTCAATCAACAGTCCATGTACCCCCACTTCAATTTCATTCACATTTCCCAATTTCTGCAATGGTGAAAGCACCGATATTTCAATATGCAGATGGGGCAGTTCGCTGGCGATTACCGGCGGAAAACGGGGGTCGTTGGTAGCTGCTTTCACCGCCATCTCCGGCACCAGTTCTAGCAGTGATTCCGGCGCTTCCACCCGGCCAATACAGCCGCGTAGCGCCAGTTCGCCACTTTCGCGGCGGCGCAGCGTGACAAAAACGCCCGCCGACTGCGCCAGCGCCGGGTCATCGTGTTGGTATTGGGGGACACGGCCGTGTGTCACCAACTGCGTGATCGCATCCCGCGCCATGTGCAGCAACAACTGTTGTTGTTCCGGGGACAATTGGAAGGGAGGAGCCGACTTGATCATGGTACACCTGCCCGCTGAGGCGGCCCTGCCAGACAGGGCGCGCTACACAGTTGAATTGGGCAAATTATACCACGCCACAAGAGGAGATTGAGAGATTGGGAGATTAAGAGATTGCCCGGTCTCGCAATCTCGCAATCTCCCAATCTCCAAGTTCACAATACACCTGCATCATCTGGCTAACGATGTTCGGCCAGGCGTATGCCTGGGCATGTTCGCGGGCGGCCTGGCCCATGGCCTCGCGGCAGCGTGGGTTGGTGAGCAGCTCAAAAATGCGCCGCGCCAGCGCCTCCGGGTCACGGCTGGGCACGTGATAGCCGGTACGCTCATGTTTTACCAGATGGGCCAGCCCGCCCACTTCCGAGGCAATCACCGGCGTGCCCATGGCCATGGCTTCCAACGCCACCATGCCAAAACTCTCATAGTGCGAAGGCATCACCACTACTTCAGCGGCAGCGTAATAGTTGGGCAGAATCTCCTGGTCTTTGGCACCCAGAAAAACGACCAGATCGTGAATCTTTAGATCGTCGCGCAGCTCTTGCAGGCGCGCCATCTCTTCATCCAGATCGTCGGCCCAGGGGTCGCCGCCAATAATAGCCATACAGCAATTTTCAACAGTAGCCGGGGAGCGTTCCTGAATGATGGCCATGGCTTGCAGCATGGTGTCAATGCCCTTGAGTGGTTCAATGCGCCCGGCAAACAAGATGTTGGCGTCGCCACAGGGAATGCCAACGCGCCGTTTAGCCTCTTTTTTGTCCATGGGGTGAAAGCGTTCCAGGTCTACGCCAGGCGGGATGACGACAATTTTGTCCGGGTCCGCGTCGTAAAGGGTGATAAGCTGCTCTTCTTCGGCGGGGGTGGCGGCAATGATGCGGTCGGCGACGTGCTGAATGACATACCTTTCGCCGTCAATGCGTTCTTGCGGGGCGCGTTCACTGTCGCTGGTAGCAATCTGGTTTTTCATGTGACCCAGGGTATGGAACATCTGCACAATGGGCATACCACCCCAGGCGTCGGCTCCGCCCCGGGCGTCGGCTCCGCCCCAGGCGTCGCGCAGCTTTTCGGCGACCAGACCGGAGAGCCAATAGTGACTGTGGATGACGTCGTACTGGATGCCTTCGGCGGCAGCAAAGTCGAGCACGCCCTGCACAAATTCATCCAGGTATTGGGGAATGTCGGCCAGGGGTATTGGCTTTTCGGGGCCGGCGGGGATGTGGATGACACGGCCGTCAAAACCCAAATCATGCTTAATCATCGGCTGGCAATCATCCTGGGAGCGGGTGAACACATCTACCAGGATGCCCTGCCGCCCCAGCTCGCGGCTAAAGTCACGCACATAAACGTTCATGCCGCCGGTCTTCTTGCCGCCCAGCATCGCCAACGGGCAGGTATGCACGCTGAGCATGGCAACCCGGCGGATGGGGGTGTTCAGGTGTTCAGGTGTTCGAGTGTCTAAGTGTTTGCGTGTCATAGTTGTGGGGTAATCGGTGATGGGTGATCGGTAATCGGTTTACCGTTCACCGATTACCGTCTGCGGATCTGTTGGCGGTAGATAATGGTGTCTTGTGCGCCAAAGCGGTATTTGTAGGTTTCGTTGCCGCGCAGGAAGTCGAATTCGGCACGGCCGTGTTCGGCGGCATACTCAATCGCTTTGGCGGTGATGACCACGCCCAGGCTAAGGCTGCTAAAGTTGGCCGGGTCGAGGCCGGAATTGTAGACCCAGATGCGGTTGTTATAGTCAAAGTTAAAGAGGGTGGCGGCCTTACGGCCGTCTACCTCCATAAACAACAGTTGCAGATACTCGTCCTGGTGGGCGGCGCGGGCCACATCATGGAATAGGGCGCGACGGCCGTCTGTCAGCCAGTCTCGCTTCTCAAACGTGCTCTTTTGCAGCAATTCCAGAAAATCATCTATTGCCTGGCTTACATCTTCGTCCGGGCCAACAACATGCAAGACGGCGTCGGCGGCGTCCGCGCGGCGCAGTTTTCGTTGCAGTTCGCGGCGCTGTTTGCTATCAATGCCTTCCAAATAGCCTTCAAACGTGGTGTTCAAGGGGATAACCGGACACACTTCATGCACCGTCTCTTCATGCAAGAAGCCGCGGGAGGCGGCTTCTGAGGGCAAAATCTGGCGGGTTAAGGAGGCGGCGGGCACATTACACAAATCCATTGCCTGCCACGCGGGAAAATCGGAGGAGCCAAGACAGTCCAGCACGGCCGTCCACGCCGCCGCTGCATTTTCCTCCACCACAATCAAATCCAGGTAGTCGGTTTCTTGCGTGCAGCCGTTGAAGTACAACACGCCATCTATGTTGTAAAAGCAGGCAATCGCCATGAGACGGCCGTCATTTTCGCGTATAGTAATGGTGTGCAAACGGCCGTTTTCGGGGCCACAGTGCTGCCACCAGGCGCGCTGGTAAGCCAGCCGTTGAAAGGGGGTGTTCGTCATGCTCTGTGTTACCAGCACATCCCATTCCTGGGCTAACAAATCAAAAACCTGCTCTCCGTTGTGTAGCTCAAATTTCATAACAGTTTCACTGTTTTCATGTTTGACGTGATGCGTGATACGTGAGGTTCTCTAAGTCACGCATCACGGCCGTGCAATTCCAATAAGCCGTATGTTTCAAACCAAAAAGGGTATTAGATAATTGTCTACCTGATTATAACGCCAACTGCTGCTTCCATCAGCAAATTGGCGCGCGAACCCTCAGGCGACCCTCATATTGACGGGGTATTGGTGGGTAATCTTACTGTGATGCGTGACCCGTAATCCGAAGCCTGATAACCGATAACCGATTACCGCCGCAGCCAGCGCCAGAAGACGTGCCACCAGTCTACCCGTTTGGGGACGCCGCGTTCGTAGCGAACGAGCAGGATGCTGATGAGGATGAGCAGCGCGCCGAGCCATTGCACGGCCGTGAGATGTTCGTCCAACCAGGTAATGGCGATGACTACCGTCACCAGCACTTCTAACACCCCCAGTAAGGCAGTCTGCATACTACCCAGCCGTTTCACACCCAAAAAGAGGGTCAGACGAGACAGAGCGGTGGCTAACCCCATGAGGAAGATGGCGCGCCAGCCAACGGCCGTGACCAGCATTAGATCAGACGGAAACAGCAGCCAGGCCGCCGTAACCACGACCGCCATTGCCGAGACGGCATACAGGGTCATGGTGGGCGCGGGGATGTCCAGCATAATGCGTTGGCTAAAAACGAGTTGGATGGCGTAGGTCAGGGCGGCAAAAAGCATCATACCCACTCCCATCCAGTCCGGTTCGCCCAGGCTGCCCATCGTCAACAGATAGATTGCCAGCAAGATCAGCCCGAGGCGAAACAGGGTGAGCCGGGAGACAGCCTGCCCCGCCAGCCGCAGCAGCAGCGTCACAAATACCAGATAAGTTATGTTGATCAACTGCCCCAAAGACGCATCTATACGGTTGAGGCTGCCATAATAAAAAAGCGAGCCAATGCCATTGATGCCACCGGCGACCATGCTACCGGCAATGGCAAAAGCGGAACTGCGAATGAGGTGGCGACGAAAGAGCAGCATGGTCAACCACATGACGGCAGCGGCGAAGAGGGTGCGAAAGGCAACAACGGTTAAAACACCAACGCCGACGCCATAGGCAACTTTGGCGAATATGGGAACAATGCCTAAAAAGAGGGGGGAGAGCAGCGCCCAAAACAGGCCATGTCGCCATTGACGGGAAGGAACGGCCGTAGACTCAGCAGGAGGTGGCGGCATGGGAATACGCAGAACACAAGGATAGGTGGCAGGTGGCAGGTGGCAAGTTGCAAGTGGCAGGTCATGACCTGCCACTTGCAACCTGCTGCCTGCTACTGTTAAAGATTCACTTTTTGCGTGGACTGATCGGTGGGCAGCAGAATGTGGAAGGTGCTGCCGGGCAGCGCGTCCATGTCGCGCCGTTCACTTTCGACCCAGATACGGCCGTTGTGCCCTTCGATAATACCCTTGGCAATGGCCAATCCCAGACCCAAACCGCCGCCCATAAAAGCAGACTTGCTGGTGGAGTGGTGCTCAATTTGCCCCAGGGTATAAAACTGATCAAAGATGCGGCGGTGTTCACTGGCGGGAATGCCAATACCAGTATCACGTATAATAATGTCAATGGCATCGCCGACGGTGCGGCCGACGATAAAAATGCTGCCGCCATCCGGCGTATATTTGATGGCGTTACCTAACACATTTTCAACAGCGGATTTTAATTGCACGCCGTCCCCTTCAATCACGGGCAGCCGTTCCAGGTCGCCTACCTGCAAATTCAGGCTGCGCTTTTTAAGCGTTTCTTCGTACTCCTGGCACAGGTCTTGGATGATAACCGACAGACGTACTGGCCCCAGCGCCAGGTCTAACGTACCAGAGGCGATTCGCGCCACCTTGATGATCTCGTTGACCACTTCGCGCATCCGGCCCACACCCAGCGTCAGCCCCTCCGCTACGCCGGAAATCATGGCTGCTGGTAATGTTTCTTCTTTGGTCTGTTTAAGCTGCTCATCCAGCAGATGGGCATAACCGCTGATGAGGGTAAGGGGGGTGCGCAGTTCATGGGAGACCATGATGATGAAGTCGCTCTTGAGCCGATCCAGTTCCCGCAGCCGTTTATTGGCCGCTTCCATCTCGTTGATTTTGTGTTCCAGCCGCTCCACCAGGTTTTGGGCGTGTTTTTCCAGGTGGGTGCTTTTTTCTTCAACTGCCAGTGGCTCAATGCGCCCTTGCAGAAAATCTTTGACCTGGCCGGGAAAAACGGAAACGTCTATGGGTTTGGTGAGAAAACCGGTGCAGCCAGCAGCGAGGGCCAGTTCGCGGCTGCCAGGGCTGTGGTTGGCTGTCAGGGCGACAATAGGAGTGTGGGCAAAATGGGGAATGCTGCGCAGGCGGGTGGTGATCTCACGGCCGTCCATGCTCGGCAGGTTTATATCCATCAAAATCAGGTTTGGTTTTGTCTCCCGCGCCAGCGAAATACCTTCCAGCCCATCGGCTGCCACATGCACGTTATAACCCCGGCTGCCCAACACACGTTGCACCAACCGGCGGCTGGCGGGGTCATCTTCAATATAGAGAATGGTGGCTGGCTCTTCCATAAAAATCTTCGCCGTTAGACCAATACCTGAGTCAAGCATTATTTTGGGTGATTGCATATTGCCGCAAGTTCAATTGTGCCACACCCCTGCTTTTGTGCAATTAGTATTTTCTGCCTATTGTTGTTGGTAGACCCGTCAAGTCTGGGGAAGTGCCTGTTTGATGTCGCTGAGAAGGTCTGAATCCAGGAATGAACCTTTTTGTAGTAATGCTTTTATTTTACCGTCTAATCGTTGCCGTTCAATAGCCGAAAGCTCCTTAGCAGTGACAACAATGATGGGGATTTCGTGTAATGCCGGGGTCGCCTTCATCGCTTCCACAATGCCAAAGCCATCCAGCCCCGGCATCATCAGGTCAAGGATGACCAGATTGGGCCGCACCTGTTGGATCAGCCGCAGGCCATCCAGCCCGTTGTTCGCCTCGTCAATGAGGAAATCGCCTTGAGCCTGCAAGATGCGGCGGATCAGGCGGGTGGCGTCCGGGTTATCTTCGACGATGGCGATGCGTTGAACGCGGTTATCCAGCTCTTCCAGAGCGGTGAGCAGACCTTCTTCACGGCCGTTAACCGGCGTGTCTTGCCCATTTACCGGCGCCATATTGCGTGTGTACTGGTCGCCAATGATATGTTTCTCCACGGGGAAGGTGTGGCCGGAACAGTTGATGACCACAAGCTCGTGGGGCGCTATTTTCCCTTCGCGTATCAATTTGAAGAGACCGGCAAAGGCCACGGCCGTGGCCGGTTCAACGCTGATGCCATCCATCTTGGCCACGGTGTGCAGAGCATGAAACGTATCGGCGTCTGGGATGGCTTCGATCAGGCCGCCAAGTTCCTGTATCAGGTCAAATAGCCGTTCATACGCTTCGCCCGGTATGCCGGTGGCTAATGTGGTGATGTCTGTCAGCGGATGCAGCACATCTTCGGCCTGGCGCTGCCCTTTCTGGAAAGCGTGGGCCATGGGCGCGCAGCCGCTTGACTGAAAACAGGCCAGTTGGGGCAGACGATTGACCAAACCGAGCGTATGTAATTCGCTAAATCCTTTCACTACGCCCACCGGCCCCAGGCCGCCGCTGACGGCTTGCAAATACCAATCGGGAGCGCGCCAGGGGTGGCGGTTGCCATGGGGAATGGTGGGGTCGTCGCCGGCCAGCAGGCAGCCCAGTTGTTCGGCCGTTTCAAAGGCGATGGTTTTCATCGCTTCTTTGGCGGCAATGGCCTTGATGCCCCGATCCAGAAACAGGTTCTTGCTGGCTGCAAATTCGGCGGCGATCTGTTTGGCCTGGTCATACGTGCCGGCCACTTTGATCACTTCGGAGCCGTACAGGGCCACCTCGCGCATCTTGTCGGCGGGCACGGAACTGGTGACAAAGGCCCACAGCTTGATGCCGGCGCGGGCGCAGTAGGCGGAGTAGGCAATGGCCACATTACCGGTGGAGGCAACAACGGCTTCGGTGATGCCGGCTTCTTTCATGGCGCTGACGGCAATGGCCGCCTGCCGGTCTTTGAAGGAGCCGGTTGGCCCCTGGCGTTCATCTTTAATGTAGATGTGGGGATGGCCGAGCATGAGGCCCAGGTTATGAGCGCGCAGCAGGGGCGTCCAGCCTTCACCCAACGTGACGATGTTTTCGGGGTGGGCGATGGGGAGGAGTTCGCGGTAACGCCACAGGCTGGCGCCGCGCCTGGACAGGCAATCGGTCCAGAAAGCGGCGGAATCTCTTCCGCCCGTTTCCAGCCAGCGGTAACGCGCTTCTGCCCACTGGTCGCCGCAGGTGGGGCAGGCAGGAGAGGGGTGGGTCAACGGCCGTCTGCCCTGGCAGGTGCGACACTCAACTTCAATACCTTCCATAGGTTCAAGTTTGCTGGGGGTCGGAGATTGGAGATCGGAGATTAGAGATTGGCGATTGGTAATTGGCGATTGGTTCCATCTCTACTCCCTGGTCTTCAGTCTCCGCTAAATGCAAAGGCAAAATGACGTGGAATGTCGAGCCTTTATCTATCTCACTTTCAAAATAAATCTCCCCCTGGTGCATCTCCACCAGCCATTTGGTAATGGGCAGCCCTAGCCCCGTGCCGCCCACAGCACGGGTGGTGCTGCTGTCGGCCTGTTCAAAGGGCACAAACACTTTGGGGAAATCTGACTGGGCAATGCCAATACCGGTGTCGTTGACCAGAATGTGGACATGCTCATTTTCCTGCAAAATTTTTAGCTGGATATGGCCGTCTGGGGTGTATTTGGCGGCATTGGATAACAAGTTCAGCAAAATCTGGCGTACCCGCGTGGGGTCGGCTTCGATGGTGGGCAGGTCTGGCTGCACATCCCAGATTAGCTCGATTTTGTGGGGATCAATCAGCCCGCGAACCGTTCCATGAACTGATTCGGCTGCCTCAACCAGGTCTACTTGCTCAAAGTTGAGCGTCATCTTGCCCGCTTCAATTTTAGCCATGTCCAGAATTTCGTTGATGAGACTGAGTAAGTGCTGCCCGTTTTTGTAGATAGAGGTCAGGTCTTCTTCCTGTTCGGACGTAATGGGGCCATCTATCCCTTTCAGGATGACCCGCGAGAAGCCGATGATGGAGTTGAGCGGGGTGCGCAACTCGTGAGACATATTGGCCAGAAATTGGGTCTTTAACTGATCCAACTGCATCAACTCTTCATTGTGGGCCTGGATGCGAGCAAACAATTCGGCGTTGGCCAGGGCCAGGCTGGCCTGGGTGGCAATACTGCGTAGAAGCTGCACATCGTTTTCGTTGTAAGCCTGCGCCTCATAGGATTGCACGCTGATAAGGCCATTGACTTTGCCTTCGCGCTGTAAGGGTATCCACAGGCCAGAACGGGGCTGTCGCGCCAGGGGGCGGGTTTCAAAGCGGGTGAGTGGGTTGTTTATATCCACCAGACGATGCTGCTCTTGTTGCAGGAAGTGGCACAATGGTTCATCCGGCAGTAAGGTGCGGGGAGTGGTGGTGGCGCGAATGCCCTCTGCCACGGTTAAGATGGGCGTATATAGACGGGTGGCGGCATCATAACGGGCCAGAGTGAAAATGGTATTGTCCAGCAGGCGGCCAACCTGTTGGTAAATGGCCTGGGCCAGATCATCCAGTTTCAGGTAGTAGGAGATGGTGGCCTGTATCTGGTTCAGGGTGATCATTTCCTGGGCGCGCTGGAGGGCTTCGTCCAGCAGTTTCAGGTTTTCCAGTTGGGTGACAAGCTGGTCTACCACTGTTTGGGCGAAGATGATGTGGGCGGGGGTAAACGGCCGTGTCCCCTGCCGGGAATCAATTGCCAGAAATCCCATCACTTCTTGCAGGTTGGCGGCGGGGATGAGCAGAGAGGCTTTGGCGCCAAACGGCCGTACATGCTGCGCCAGCACACTGTCCGGCGTTTCGCCATCCCCCTCGGCCAGCAGCAGCGGCGCGGCCTGCTGCTGTAAACGCGCCAACACATAATCCTCGGTGGTTGACAACTGCATGGACCCACTATCGCCAAAATCATAGTCACCATATTCGGCGGCAATGTAACCCACGCGCTGCTGATGGTCATACAGCACCACCCGGCATTGCACAGCGCCTACATACCGGGCAATCTCCCGTGCTGCAATATCCAGGGCATCTTCGCGGGTCATAGATTGGTTGAGAAGGCGACCTATGCGATAGAGCGCCTCTGTCTGGCGCAACAGTTGTTGGTTTGCCAGATTGATGGCGGCCTGGGCGGCCAGTGTCACAAAAGGTTGCAACTCCTGGTCAGGCAACGGCACAGGCGCTACCCGATCTAAGACGAGCGTACCCAGCCAGTTCTGTTCCGCATAAATGGGCACGAGGGTGGCGGAGCGTACTCCGTTGTTGCTGAAGAGGGTGCGGGTGGCTTCATCCAACCGGGGATCGTTGGGGCCATCCTCAATGCGAATGATCTGGTCGGTGTCTAACCGGTTGATCGCCTGGAACCGGTCGCGGGAGAAGCGATGTTGGGGGTTGTGTTTCACGCCCAGCTTGCTCCAAAAAGCGGGGGAGACCAGGTGATCGGGAGAGGTAGGGTCGGGAACAAACACCTGAGCTAATTCCACCAGCCCAGATTGGGCGGCATAGTTGACCAATGCCTGGTAGACTTCTTCGGGTGTGGTGGCCTGGTTGATGCGGCGGCTGGTCTCATACAGCAGCGTAGATTCGGCCAGGTTGCGCTCGGTTTGGGCAAAGAGGCTGGCGTTTTCAATGGCGACGCCTAACTGGTCGGCCAGGCTTTGTAGGGCGGTGATGCTTTCGGGGTTGAAGGCGCCGGTTTCTTTGCTCTGCACGGTCAGGGCGCCAACGGTGCGGCCGCGCGCCCGCAGCGGCAGCGCCAGTTCTGATTGTGTTTCCGGCAAATGGGGGTTGCGGGTGAAAAGGTGGGCGCGGGAAACGTCTTGTTCAACGCGCGGTTGGCCGGTGGCTACGGCCGTGCCAATCATAGAAGCCCCGCCAACAACTAACTGATGTTTCTCGGCCACCATCTGCGCTCCAGCCGTGCCGGTGCCGGCGTGCAGCACGGCCGTTTCCCCTGTTTCGTCTAGCAAAAACAGCCCCACATAATAAAAGTCGAATCGAGAACGGATCAGTTCCACGGCTTCTGTAATGAGTGTTTCTCGATCCAGGATGGTGGTGGCGGCGCGGGAAACATCGGCCGCCAGACTCAGTTGGTTGGAGTAGGCGCGGGCGGTTTGCAGGAACTGGGCATTGCTTAGGGCGCTGCCCATTTCGCGCACCAGCACGGCGACAAACTCTTCATCTTCAGGGCTTAGCGAGAGTGCGGCGGGCAACTGCACCTGGCCAAAGCTGTAGTCGCCAATTTTCAGCGGGATGTTGGAGGCCACGGGCGGAGATGTGGCCTCCTCCGCCGGAGACGAGCTGCGGTTGAGATGCAGTTTGTCATCATGCAATTCGGCCTGCAAAATAGCATGTTCGCTTTGCCAGAGGGTGTCCAGGTAACGGCCGTGCAAAATCTCCAATTCCTGGGTGCGCTGGCGGGTCTCTGCCAGCAGGCGCAGGTTTTGCCACAACGCCGCCAGATTTTGGGCAAAGGCGCGCAGCAGCAGCAGGTACGGTTCGCTTTCGGATTCGTTTAACTGGTCATTGTCGGTCACGAGACCGCCCAACAGATGGCCGCCAGCCTGCAAAATCAGGGCAACGGTGAGACCGGTTGGCGTCGCATCGGGATCATATTGAATCATCTCCCCGTTGTGGGCCTGGGCCTGTTCCAGCAGCGTACTGTGGGTTGTGGGTGCGGCCGTGCCATCTGGCCCGCGCCACGCCGCGCCTGCCGTTTCGCGCCGGTAAAGGTTGACGTGGGGGATGTACAACGCCTCGCGCAAACCGGCGGCGGCAGCAGCCAGCAGCGACTCTTCGTCCGCAGCCAGACTGAGGTGGGTGGTAAGCTGCAAAATGGTGTTCAGTTGTTCGTTTTGCCGTTTTTGGGCGGTGTGTGAAACAATCTGCTGTTCCAATTGTTGGTGCAGGGCGCGCTGCAAGGCGGCCTGGGACTGTTCCTGCAATTTGTGTTGCAGCCCCTCACGGGCAGAGGACACTTTTTCTAAAAAGAGGAGATGGAATTCGGCCAGATGGGGGGTGGAACGGTCGGCGGCGGGGAGAGCGACCAGACACGCCCGCATCATGGCGGCGGCGGTAGATAGCGCCAGCCCTTGCTCCACCAGTTCGGCGGCGCAGAGGGTGACTTCTGTATCGTCTGCCCGTTCATCCAGATAGGCACAAAGCAGATCAAACAGGCGGGCGGCCACGTTAGCGCCGCGACGAGGGGAGGTGAGGATGCCCCGGTTTTCAATGGCATGGCGGACAAAGGCTTCGGTTACGGCCGTTTCCACCTGCGTGCGTTGAGCCTGTAATGCCTCACTGGTTAACATCGTCTGTTCTGTCCAGAGTAAAAGCCTGAGAGTTTCAAAAACCCTCAGGCTCTTTGGGGAATCCTACTTCTGCAAAAATGTGGCGTAAAAGGCCAGCCCAATCTCTGTCTCGTCCTCTGCGGTAATAAAATCCTGGGGCAAATCCAGAAAATCTACAATGGGTTGAATGTTGGTTGGTTGCCAGGGCTGCATCATGCGTAGACATTGGGTATATGTGTGTAGTTCAATGGGCAGCCCGGCAGCGCGGCACAATTGGCGGAACTCCTCATAAGCGGTGGGCATTTCTCTCTCGGCCCGTGTTTGAAACACCATGAAGATTTTGGAACCGGCCGGCGCCCATTCATACAATGCCTGCGCCATCTGGTGGCCTTCCGTTTCGTTCAAGAACAAGATGACGGCGTTAAGCCCAATGGCTACCGGCTGCTGCCTGTCAATCAGCCGCCGCACTTCCGGGGCGGCGAATACCTGCTCTATCTGGCGTACATCGCCGCGAATGTAGGCCACGCGATCTTGACCGGCAAAAATGCCCTGACCGTAGCTGATGGCGACCGGGTTCAGGTCACTAAACACCACGTGCGCTTCGGGGGCAAAGGCGTGAATGTGGTCAGCGGCGGGCATGCCGGAGCCAAAATCTAGAAACTGGCGGAACCCGGCGGCGTGTAGCTGGCTGGCCGCTTCCTGAATAAAGGCGCGGCGCAGCCTGACCCATTTGCCGATGGAGGGGATGATGGCGAGCATGGCCTCAGCCGCCTGGCGGTCTACTTCATAGTTCATGGAGCCGCCGGCCATGTGATCAAATATGCGCGCCAGGTTGGGCACATCGGTGTTCAGGAAAACGGCCGAAGGGGGAGAGCTGGTGGGGCCTAGTTCTTCGCTCATCAGTCTAGTCCTCTGCCGGTGGGGGTTCTGGCGACAGGGTATGTCCATTATTGCCAGGCTGTTTGCCCAGGCGCAGCGCCACAGGCGCATTATCCAGGTAATGGGAGATGGCACGCAGGCCAATGTTGACGATTTCTTCGATGTCGGCGGTGCGGTGGAGCTGGGCGCTGAGTTGGGCCAATGTTTGCTGGCGTTGGGCGCGGGCTTCCACGCGGGTGAGCAAACGGGCATTTTCGACGGCCGTTGCCAGTTGGTCACATAATGTTTGCAACACTTGAATCAATTCGGGCGAGAAGTGGTGGGGCTGTTCGCTTTGGGCGGTGAGGGCGCCGATGATACGGCCGTGCGCCCGCAGCGGCAGCGCCAATTCTGACCGGGTATCCGGCAAATGTGGGTTGGGCAACCACTCTTTATCTTGCGTCACATCCTGGGTGATACGTGGTTTGCCATCAGACGTAGCCCCGCCGATAAGAGAACGGCCGCCCACCCGCAGCCGCCGACTTTCCTGCACCTGCAACCGGCCCGCTTCGCCGGTGCCAGAAACCAGCACCGCCTCTTTTTTGTCATAGTCCACCAGGAAAAGACCGACATAATACAGGCCAAATCGTTCTTTGATCAGGTTGACTGAGGCCTCTACCACCTCTTCCAGGTCTAAGACGCCGGTGGCGGCGGCGGCCACTTCGGCCGCTGTTTGCAACTGAATGCGTTGTTGGGATTGGGCCGCCAGCGCCGCTTGTAGTTCGTCTAGCTGCACAAAGTTATGAATGGCGCTGGCCAGCGGCCCCACAATGGTTTTCAGCAAGGCGATTTCCGTCTCGCTGAAGGAATCTTCATTTTCCACCGCCAACACCCCGACCAATTCGCCAGAGACGATCATAGGCAGGCCGAGCCACGTCGCCATCTCTTCACCCACAACCAGCGTCTGCAATTTCTGGCGCAGTTCGATGTCGTCCTTATCCACGTATAACATTTCGCGGGTGCGTACCACATGGCCGCTAAAACCCTGGGTGACCGGCAAGGGAGGGATCCCGGACAGGTCTACTTCGTAGCCGTATTCATAACCAAAGAGCCAGTGGATGTGTTGCCCGTCTTTGTCCAGCAGCATGATAGACATGCCGGTGGCGGGGATAAGCGCCATAATTTCGCGGCGTGCGCCATCAAAAATGGCTTTGAGCGAGGGGGCATGGGAAAGGATGACGCTGGTGCGGTTGATGGTGCTCAATTGGGCTACCTGCACCTGAGCGTCGGAGGTGAGTTGGGCGTTGGCCAGGGCAACGGCCGTCTGGCTGGCCATGGCCTGGACAAGCTGGATTTCAGCCGATTGGAACGGGGGCTGGGTTTCATCACGGAAAAGCCAGATGACGCCAATACGGGCTTCGCCGCGGGCCATGGGCACGGCCAGCCAATGGGCGACACGATAAGTAGCCAGGATGCGCTGTAACGGGGTGTCGGCCTGGGGGTCAGGCTGGTAAACGGCCGTTTCCCTGGCCAGCAGCGCCTGTGCCATATCGGGGTAGTCGGCGAGGTGATAGACGGCCGTGTCCCAAAAAAAGCCGGCCCTGGCGCCCGCGCCGCTGCCCTGTTCATATCCTACTTGCACGGTTACGGCCATTTGGTCAGGCGACCAGGCCAGCATCAGGCAGCGGCGTCCGGCCAATTCCTGGGTAATGGCTCGCGCGGCTCGCCGGTAAATTTCGCCGACATCCAGCGTGGCCGCCAGCAGGGTGTTGAACTGATAGAGGGACTGCGTCTCATGCAGCGTGGCCTCGGCCTGCGCCAGCAAGCGGGTGTTATCAATGCCTACGGCCAGTTGATTGGCGGCAATCTGCAAAAATGCCGCATCCTCTTCTTGAAAGGCCCAGGCGCGGTGGCTTTGCACGTCCAAAACGCCTAATAACTGACCGCGCGCCACCAGGGGAAGGGCCATTTCGGAGCGGGTTTCCGGCAGCAGCGGCTCAGCCTGATAGTGGGGATCGGTGGTGACATCGTCGCTAATGCGGGACGTCTGGTGCATCGCCACCCAGCCGATGATGGAATTTTCGGCGACAGGCAGCCGGTGAGGAGCAGCAGCGTGCAGCAGTTGTTCTTGCCCGGCGGCCGCATGTAAACGCAACATCTGGCTGTTTTCTTCCAGCAGCCAGATGGAAACATGGTATAAACCGAATGTTTCTCTGACCAGTTGGGCCGTTTCCTGAAGCAGGTGCGCCAGGTCGGTGGTCAGGCCGGTGCGCTGTCCAATCTGGGCGCTGCTTTGCAGTTGTTGGGCGCGGTGTTGCAGCAGTTCGCTCTTTTGCCGGGAGTCTTGCGCCAGCAGGCCGGCGTTTTGCACCGCTTTTTGCTGGTCGGTGACGATTAGCCAGGTGGTAAGGGAAATCCCGGTTGCCACCAGCGTGAAAAAAGTGAAGTTCAACAGGGTGAAGGAGGGGGTAACGGCCGTGTAGAAGGCAATCAGCCCCACCGTTACTGCCGCATAGATGACACTGACGCGCACACTGTCCACCACAGCAATCACCATCACCGGAATGAGCATGAGGTAAGGCAGCCCGGTTTCCTCTGGAAACTGCGTTACCAGCAGCAAAAAGAAGGTGATGATGAGGATAATGGCAAAGAGATGCGCAGACTCCACAACCCGCCCGATATGAATAAGGAAAAGACAGATGGCGGCAAAAAGTAGCGTACCAATGAGTTGAAAAAAGTAAGGCAGAATGTCGGCGGAACTATCGCTCAGGATGAGCCGGATGTCTAGAAAGAAGCGGGCCAGGCTCAAGATTGTCAGGAGAAAAATCAGCCATTGCAGCAACTGCCCTTTGCGCAATATAGTGTCATCGTCAGAACGAATTTGCAGAAAAGGCAGGCGGGAAAGGTCGGGCATGGTGTTAACCAGGCGATTGTTGGCAGACTGCCAGGGGGGCGATAACCACCTGAAGTAAGGGGTGGCGGCGGTAACTGGAGAAACTACACAGGGAGTATGTTTTGGTTAATCCAGAGAAAAACATATCAAATGCCCAGATCCCAGATGGGCGTGCCACTGAGGATTTGCCGAATTTGTTCGGGGAAGCGATCGGCGTCTAGTGGTTTGGACAGAAAACCGTCGAACCCGGCTTCTCTGGCGCGCTGCATTTCAGCGCTGCTGCCGTGGGCGGTTACGACCACGACCAACGTGTTTTTGAGCCGTTCATCGGCGCGAATCTGGCGGAGGGCGTCATAACCATCTTCGTGAGGCAGGCGCAAATCCATCAACACCAGGTCTACACGGGGCATGGTATTGGCAAAATCTACCACGCCCCAACCGGTTGTTTTCCACTCGCATTTTTGCACACCCATAAAAGCCAACAAGCGGGCAATAAGGACAAAGTTGGAAACATTATCTTCTACGACCAGGATGTGGGCGTCTTTGGGGTCAATAGGTGGACGTTTTACAATTGATTCGTTCATAACAATCTCAAGCCAGATGGGTAACCAGACGGCCGTTACCGCTACAGTATGCAACTCTTGTTTACAATCTCTCTAAACAGGGGGCGCCTGGGCGCTCCTTTTCTTCATCTCTGGTGACGATGGGCCTGTGACCTTCATCATTTACTCATGCCACCCCTTCTCCAATAAGTCCAGATGATACCGATATTCCGGTCAAACAACCATAAATGAGGCGAAAAAAGTCAATTGGCCCAGACATGCCCCTGGCGCGCCGGTAATTGATAACTTTCGCCGCTGACCAGAGCTTTGCCGGTGGGTGTCAGCTTTTCCGGTAAATTGCCGGTGAAAGTGGTCGGGCAGGTGATGGTTACCGGTTGGTGGGCGATGTTGAAGGCGATGACGGCCGTTTGCCCCTGATAGCGCCGCTGGTACATGACGACATGCTCGGCGGCATAAATAATCTGGAAATCACCGCGGCGCAGGGCAGGTATCTGCTGCCGCATTTGGATACATTGCCGGTACCAGGCGAGCAAATCCCGATCCCAACCGGCCTCGTCGTGCCAGGGGAAGGCGCGACGGCAGTCCGGGTCATGGCGGCCCGGCAGCCCTATTTCGTCGCCATAGTAAATGTTGGGCGCACCGGCAATGGTCATCTGGCAGAGTACCATGAGCTTCACGGCCGTGACATCCCCGCGCGCTACAGTGATCAACCGGGGTGTGTCGTGGCTGCCCAACATGTTCATCTGGCAAAAGACAATGTCGGGATGGTATAGCTGGTTGTGCATCCGTTCCAGTTCGGCGGCAAACTGCTTGCCGGTCAGGGTAGCCATGTGCCCATACCCGGAACGCACGGTATCGGTCTGGTCCATGCCATCACCCACAAAAAAGCCAAACGCGGCGCGGGCAAAAAGGTAGTTCATCTGGCCGTCAAATTGGTCGCCTTGCAGCCAGCGCTGCGCCTCGCCCCACAATTCACCCACGATGTATGCCTCCGGGTTGACTGCTTTGCAGCGCCGCCGGAACTCTTGCCAGAAGGAGTCGTCGTCAATTTCGTTGGGCACATCCAGCCGCCAGCCGTCCATGCCCTGCCGCAGCCAATGCTCCGCCACCTGCCACAAGAATTCGCGCACGGCCGTGTTGTTGGTGTTCAGTTTCGGCAGCGAGTGCATGCCCCACCAGGCGTCATAATTGGGTTGCTCCTGGGAATGAAAGGCATTCAGCGGCCAACCATGCACATGGAACCAATCCCGGTACGGCGATTCTTCGCCGCACTCCATCAGATGGTTGAACTGGAAAAAGCCCCGGCTGGCGTGGTTAAACACGCCATCCAGGATGACGCGCATACCACGCCTGTGGGCGGCGTCCAGAAAAACGGCAAAGGCCTGGTTGCCGCCTAAAATGGGGTCTACGGTGTAATAGTCGTGGGTGTGGTAACGATGGTTGGAAGCAGAGGCAAAAATCGGATTCAAATAAATGGTGTTAATACCTAAATCGGCCAGATAGTCCAGCTTTTCCGCGGCGCCGAGCAAGTCGCCGCCCTGGAAACCATGATAGGTTGGCGCTGCTCCCCAGGGTTGTAAATAGGTAGGTTTGGGCAGGTAGCCATCCTGCCCAAAACGGTCGCTTATAGCAAAGCGGTCGGGAAATATCTGGTAAAAAACAGCATCTTGAACCCATTTGGGGGTCATCATGGTCATGGTTGTCAGCAGCCGGTTGCCGGTGACGGGTTTGTGCACGCGCCATCGGCAACAATCCTTATCTTTACAGGGCTAATTATAGCGGGCAAATTTTTGTGTGGGTAAGTGGCAGGGGTAAACAGTCCCTATTTCCTAATGCTGATGGTGGGCGGGGGTGGAGTTGGGCGTTGGTTTCTTCGCCCATTCGGGGCAAAGCACGTACAATTGGCGCATGTCCCGGCGATTAGCTTTGTTGATTGGCAATGTGCATTATCAGGACGGCCGTCTCCATGCCCCTGTCTCTGGAAAAACATTCACGGCGCTGGCGGATGCGCTGGAAGCGCCCACCATGGGTGGTTTTGACGAGGTGTTTGCCTCCGTCAACAAACCGGCCGTGGAGGTGCAGTTAGCCATTGCCGAGTTTTTAGAATTGAGCCAGGCGGCGGATGATGTGCTGCTGCTTTATTTTACCGGACATGCGCTGGTACATCAGGGACGGCCGTATCTGGCCTGTGCCGACACCTATTCCGGCGGTTATCTGGATGGCACGACGATTCAGGCGGATTATGTGCGGCGGCGCTTTTCTTTGCATCCATCCCGTCACAAATTGGTGGTGCTGGATTGCAGCACCTCTGTTTTGCTGAAAGGGGATGTCTTGCCGGAGGATGCCGATTGGCTGGGGCAGGCATTTCAGGCGGGTGGGGTGCAGGTGGCGGCGGCGGCACGGCCGTATACGCCCGATGCGCCCGCTTCGTCTACGTTGACGCCGGCGTTGGTAGAGGCCTTACGCGCCGGGCAGGCGCGCCTGAATGTGGCCGGGTTGGCCGCGACGGCCGCCTGGTTAAACGAAGTCGCTGCGCCACCTGTGGCGCCTGCACCGGCAGCCGAAGCTGAACCGGTAGTAGGGGAAGAGAGCCAGGCGGTTGAACTGAGTGAATCGGCTGCCGCCGGGGAAGGGACTGCCGCTGAAGTGGAAACGGTAGAGGGGGCAGAAACGGCCGTTGTCACAATTGAAGAAGAGAGCCAGGAGACGTTGACAGAACCGGCATTGGCTGCCGCTGAAACGCTGGTCGCCGTAGCATCAACGGCCGTCACTGATGTGCCGGAAGACGCAGCCGCTGAACCGGTGGCAGCAGAAGACGAGGTGGTTGAACCGGCTGTCCTGGTCAGGGTGGAGGATGCGGCAGAATTGCCCGCCCCCCGCCGTTTCCCCAGGCGCGCAGCAGTGGTGGTGCTGGTGGTGCTGCTGTTGTTGTTGCTGGTGGGTGGACTGTATCGCAGTGGTCGGCTGCCGACAACGGCCGTGTTTTCCGCGCCCACGCCTACCACAGCCGCCGTCGCTGTCTTACCCACCACCGCGCCCACAGCTTCGCCGACGCCTACGTCTTTAGCCGTGGCGACGGATACGCCTGCACCCGCGCCTACGGCTACACCGGGTTTGGAGGCCACAGACACGGCCGTTGCCGCCGCTAATCCCGCCTCGCCAACTCCCTCGGCTACACCGGCCATCACCCCTTCGCCAACGAGTATTGGCGTCTCTGTGATCCGCCAGCTTGTTTATATGCGCAGCGGCCCGGCGATTAACTTTCGTATTTTGGAGTATCTGGCGCAGGGCACGGCCGTGACGGTGTTGGGGCGCACGGAAAGCGGCGAATGGTATAACGTTGAATTGGCGGACGGCCGTACCGGATGGGTTTTTAGCGAGATGGTTGCGCCGGCTGAGGGCGACGCCCCGGAAATCCCGGTCGTAGGCACCATCCCCGCACCGGCTGATGAGTTTTATAACTTTGTAGCCCAACGCACCGATGAGGGGGTGACGATCAGCGCGGGGCACGTCTATGTGGGCCTGGCCGGGCCGGACGCTACGTTCCAGGTGACGCTGCTGCCGGAAACAACCCTCGTTCAGCCGACCTATGAAAATGGACAGGCATTGGGCTTGGGGGACTTTGTGGTCAACCTGGCGCGGGTGGCGGAAGGGGAGTATTCGAGCACGGCCGTGCAGTTGTGTATGGTTTCTCCTACCGGGGTGGCGTTTTACTGCCAGACATTCCCATTGCGGCGGGAGTGGTAGGGCAGTCCTCCCATTCCCCAATTCCCCAATTACTCAATCACTTTTCTTAATTACCACCGGCAGATAGATACGATGGGGGGATGCCGAGACGGCGGTCACGGCCGTTACCCTGTCCGCTGTTTGCAGCCAGATGGTGTCGCTGGCGCTGCGCACAACACCGGCGCCGTTGACGCCGCTGCTTAACTCCACCAGGACCATCTTCAACCCATTTCCCTCGCTCAGTGTCCAGTTGAGTTCGGAAGTAAAAGGCTGCCAGGCAGACCAGAAGCCATTTTCATTGCGCAGGCGCACCGATTGCGCCCAACCAGCGCCATACAGAAAAAGAGCCACCTGGCGGCGGTTCGTTTCCACCGCTTCCCGGTTAATGATGATCGGCATTACCTCAGTGCGCCGCCCAAAATTTTGTGTCCAGTAATGGTAATATGGCCCATTTGTGGTGGAGTCAGCGAGACAGTTTTGTTTACCACTCTGGCGCACATTCTTTTCATCATTGGCCTGGTACATGTAGCCGTGGCCCACCTCCCAAAAGTCAGTGGAGAGGATGTTGGTGCGGTGGCTGCGACTTTGCATCCAGCCGGCAACCACTTCTTCCGCTGTTTTGTGCCCGGCGGCAATGTTTTCGCCGGTGACGGCCCACCCGGTGTAACCGGCCTGTTCGATGCGCTGCCAGAAAGAGGCGCCGCTGTCGAAGTCGCAATGATCGAGGAAGTTGCGTAAGGCCATTTGCTGGCTATGTGTTTTGGCGGCGGTTTCCAGGTTAGGGTTGCCCTTCAGGGGGGGCAGACGGCCGTTCAGCCATCGTTCCTGATTCACCAATTCCAACAATCGTTGTTCGGTGGTGGGCACGGCCGTGAGTGTTAATTGGGCGGTGGTCGTCTGGCCGGTTTGGTGTAAGAGCAGGGCGAGTAATGGAAAAATCAGGATGATGAGGTAGCGCCAGCGTGACATGGGGTCTCCTGAAGGGATGGAAAATTTGCGGCGAACCATCCACATGCACTTCTCCGTCCCAATAGTGCCAGATTAGAGCCTATGGTGCAACTGTTTTTGAAAACCTGAAAGCCAGAATTCTTCGACTGAGGTCATCTTATTATCTTGTTGGGTATAATCAGTAGATCGAAATAGGAGGAGTGGGCATCCTCGGATGCTCACCAGTTCGCATCTGAGGATGCGAACTCTGCTTGAGAATCAAGCACCTCTATCCGAGAACAAAAGGACATGATTATGCAGCTACCTGAAATTGATGTGCCCGATGAGCGGGGGAAGTTTGGCCCCTATGGGGGGCAGTTTGTGCCGGAGACATTAATGCCGGCCCTGGCCGAATTGATTGACGCCTATGAAGAGGCGCGGGCCGACCCGGCGTTTCTGGCAGAATTTGACTATCTGCTGCGAACGTATGTGGGACGGCCGTCGCCCCTCACCCATGCCCGTCGCCTTTCCCAGCACCTGGGCGGGGCGCAAATTTACCTCAAGCGGGAAGACCTTAACCACAGCGGCGCGCATAAAATTAACAATGCGTTGGGGCAGGCTTTGTTAGCCAGACGCATGGGCAAACAACGCATTGTGGCGGAAACGGGCGCCGGGCAGCACGGCGTCGGTTCGGCCACTGCCTGCGCGTTGTTGGGCCTGGAATGTATTGTTTATATGGGTGAGGTGGATATTGCCCGGCAGCAGCCCAATGTGGCCCGCATGAAATTACTGGGGGCGGAAGTGCGCCCCGTTGGCAGCGGCAGTCGCACGCTCAAAGACGCCATCAATGAGGCAATCCGTGACTGGGTGACAAATGTACAAGACACCCATTACTTGCTTGGTTCGGTGCTGGGGCCACACCCTTACCCTATGATGGTGCGCGATTTTCAGAGCGTCATCGGCCGGGAAGCGCGGGAGCAGATTATGACCGCAGCCGGCCGGCTGCCTGATATGGTCATTGCTTGCGTAGGCGGCGGCAGTAACGCTATAGGAATCTTCCACGCCTTTCGGGACGACGAGATGGTGCAGTTAATCGGGGTGGAGGCAGGCGGCGAAGGCATTGCCAGCGGCAAACATGCCGCCCGTTTTGCCGACCTGAACGTGGCCCGCGTGGGTGTTTTGCATGGCACCAAGAGTTATGTGATGCAGACGCCAGACGGTCAGATTATGGAGACCCACAGCATCAGCGCCGGGCTGGATTATCCTAGTGTGGGGCCGGAACATGCTCTTTTGCGTGATCAGGAGCGGGCCGGTTACACCTATGCCACCGATGCAGAGGCGTTGGCTGCTTTTCAAACCAGTTGTCAGTTGGAGGGCATTATCCCGGCGCTGGAAAGTAGCCATGCCCTGGCTGAGGTGATCAAACAGGCGCCCCGGATGCGCCCGGATCAGATTATCATTGTCAATCTGAGTGGACGTGGTGATAAAGATTTGGATACGGTGCTGGCGGCTTTGGGGTGAACGATGGTCGGTAATCAGTAATCGGTAGTCGGTGGTAAGTAAGCGTCCATTTATTACTTCCTTCCCGACTGAGATTGAGAGATTGGGAGATTAGGAGATTGCCAATCTCTTAATCTCTTACTCTCCTAATCTCA
>JACTMP010000022.1 GCA_014584575.1 Chloroflexota bacterium | reverse complement strand
GTTGAGCGGCTCCGGTTGGCTGACCGGCGGCTCCACACAACTGGGGCGGGATTGTAGCGGGGTGCGGTACGGCCGTCAACGATTAATTTTGTATAAAAATATCATTTGATCCTGACGTATCAATCTTCCTGGCAGTATAGAAAGAACGTTCTCCCAGATTGTACGATGGGGGTCACGGCCGTGCCAAAAATCGCACAAGCCGGTAGTGCGAATATCCAGCGCCGTTTGCTCCGTGCCTGGTACTGCCACCCTTGCTTTTGTTGTCGCCCCCTGGTGCTTGTGATAGAATGCACATAGTAACTTTTGGAAGTGACGACAGCAGGCGCCATTACAAATCAGGAGAGATCAGTTCAATAGTTGTGGCCGGTTTTTAACCGCGTCACCGGTGCGCACCTCCCCTAATCCGTTTCTTGAGCCTGCCATCGTGTAACTCCGCGGAAGAGAGAAACCATCACATGGATAACCCAATCATTGTTGATTACCTGCCCATCTTCATGCTGCTGCTGGTGGCCCTCTTTTTTGCGCTGCTGCTGCCCGCCCTCTCCCTCTTGTTAGGGCCAAAACGTTCCCCTGAGAATGCCGCCCCCCACAAATACGTCGCTTACGAGTCGGGTATGGCCGCCATTGGCGAAGCACAGCGCCGCCTGCCGGTAAAGTTTTACCGGATCGCCGTTCTCTTCATTCTCTTTGATGTGGATATTATTCTGTTAGTCCCCTGGGCCGTCACCTTCCGCGACTTGGGCTTTTATGGCCTGGCCGTGATGGGGGTTTTTATGTTCCTTTTCATTCTCGGTGACGTCTGGGTCTGGAAAAAAGGGATTTTGGAATGGGAATAGAACAAAAACTGGGCAATATGGGTGTTGTCACCCATCGTCTGGAAGATGTCGTGAACTGGGGCCGCACCAATGCCATGTGGCCTCTCCTGTTTGGTCTGGCCTGCTGTGCCATCGAGATGATGGGGTCCCAGGCTTCACACTTTGACGCCTCGCGCTTCGGCATGGAGTTGAATCGGCCGTCACCGCGCCAGGCAGATTTGATGATTGTCGCCGGCCGTGTCTCCCGCAAAATGGCCCCCGTTGTCCGCCGCCTGTACGACCAGATGCCGGAACCGAAATGGGTCATCGCCATGGGCGACTGTGCCTCCTGTGGTGGCATCTTCAACAACTATGCCATTGTGCAAGGCGTGGACGAGATTGTGCCCGTAGACGTTTACGTCGCCGGCTGCCCGCCCCGCCCCGAAGCGCTCATCAACGGCATTATGACCCTGCACGAAAAAGTGCGCGGCGAAAAATTGACCAAATACGCCTGACCGTCCAGCAGAAGCCGGATTTTTGCGAAAAACCCGGCTTCTTACAGAGAGGCATTGATGACCCAGGATCAACTCGTTGTAGACAAAATCAAAGCCGCTTACCCGGAGGCCATTGAAGAAGTGGTGGATTTTCGCGGGGAGCGCACGCTTATTGTTCAGGCGGACAAACTAAAAGCCATCGGCCACCTTTTGCGCGATGACGCCGAATTGCAATACAACTTTCTCTCGGATATTGTGGGCGACGATTATCTGCCCGATTTTCCCCGCTTTGCCGTCAGTTATCATCTCTATTCCATCCCCAAAAACCACCGGCTGCGCCTGCGTGTCTGGGTAGAAGACCCGGACGAGGGGCCAGAAACATTAGGCGAGGTGTGGGCCATTGCCACCTGGCTGGAAATGGAAGTGTATGACCTGATGGGCATTCGTTTTCAGGGCAATGGCGGCTTACGGCGTCTTTTCTTGCCGGAAGATTGGCAGGGGCACCCCCTGCGCAAAGATTACCCGCTCGGCTACGAAGAAGTCCAGTTCTCGTTCAACTGGCAGGAAATTGACGCGAAAAAGCCATACGCAAAAGATTGACCGTAAAACGTCATGCTCCCTCACGTTTTACGTTTTACGTTTTAGAGGACACTATGCAACTACCCTCTGGCGGTGACACCATTCAAGAGTTAACGGTAGAAGAACTCCGGGCCAAAGTGGGCACGGGGATGGAGATTGAGGATGCCGAAGAGCATTTGCTCCTCAGCATGGGGCCACAGCATCCCAGCACACACGGCGTGCTGCGATTGTTGCTGGAACTGGATGGTGAGAATGTGGTCAATATGGCCCCGGATATTGGTTTTCTGCACACCGGCGTAGAAAAAAACATGGAGGCCAAAACCTATACCAAGGCGCTGGTGATGACCGACCGCCTGGATTACCTCTCGCCGATGTCCAACAATCTGGGCTACATCCTGGCGGTGGAAAAGCTGCTGGGGGTAGAAGCCACGCCCCGCGCTCAGGTGATCCGGGTGATCCTGACGGAACTGGCGCGCGTCAGCAGCCATCTGGTCTGGCTGGGCACCCATGCGCTCGACCTGGCGGCGATGTCCGTTTTCCTCTACTGCTTCCGCGAACGAGAATATATTTTAGACCTGTTTGAGATGTGCAGCGGGCAGCGGATGATGGTGAGCTACTTCCGCCCCGGTGGGTTGTGGCGGGACATACCGGAAGAGTTTGAACCGGCGGTGCGGCAGTTCCTGGAATTTATGCCGGCCCGGATTGCCGATTACGAAGCCTTAACCAAAAAGAACCCCATCTGGCTGGCGCGGACGAAGGATATTGGCGTGGTGGATGCGGCTACGGCCGTAGCCTGGGGCATGACCGGCCCGTCTCTACGTGGCTCCGGCGTCAACTGGGACATTCGCAAAGCCCAACCCTACTGCGGTTACGAGGAGTACGACTTTGACGTGCCCGTAGCCACCGAGGGGGATGTGTACGCCCGCTACCTCTGCCGCATGGAAGAGATGCGGCAAAGCCTGCGCATCATTGAACAGGCATTGAATAAATTACCCAAAGGCCCCGTCAACATTGACGACCGCAAAATTGTACCCCCACCCCGCGCCGAATTAGGCCGCAGCATGGAAGCCGTCATCCACCACTTCAAACTATGGACAGAAGGGTTCACTGCCCCCGCCGGGTACGTTTACCAGAGCATCGAGTCACCACGCGGCGAATTTGCCTGTTATCTGCGCGGCGATGGCGGCCCCAAACCGGCCCGCTGCCACTTCCGCACCCCCTCCTATGTGCATCTGGCCTCGCTGCCACACATGTCCAAAGGGCGGTTTGTGGCCGATGTGGTTTCCATCATTGGCTCGGTGGATATTGTGTTGGGTGAAATTGACCGGTAGGGGCGAGGCAGGTGGGTTCGGGCTTGTCTCGAAGAAAGAAAAATTCCCCACCTGCCTCGCCCCCACAATAAATAACCATGACATTTACCGAAAAATACGCAGCAGAAATTGAGGGCATCATTGCCCGATTCCCGCATAAAAAGTCGGCCGTGCTGCCGCTGATGCACCTGGCGCAGCACCACTACGGCTATATGAGCGACGAGGCCATGCGCGAAGTGGCGGCCATTTTGGATTTAGACCCCACGCACGTCCTGTCGCTGGCCGGTTTTTACACCCTGTACTATGAAGAGCCGGTGGGCAAATACGTGCTGGAAATATGCAATGACCTGGCCTGCGCCTTGCGCGGCGCTGACCAGTTTGTGGAGATGGCCTGTGGCAAATTGGGCATCGGTGTGGATGAGACAACGGCCGATGGCCTGTTCACCATCAAAACGGTGATGTGCCTGGCCGCCTGTGACCGCGCCCCTATGTTGCAGTGCAACCTCAAGTTTGAAGAAAACCTGGACGAAGCGAAATTTGACGCGCTCCTGGAACGACTGCGTGAACAGGCCGCTGCGGAAACAGTTGATACCTCAGTGGTTGAGAAGATCACGGCATACGCCAAAAGTGGTGAACTGGTCAGACCCTAAGGGTTTTCTGAAACCCTTAGGGTCTTTGAGAGCTATATGGCACACATACTATTACGGCATCGTGATATTGAGAATATAAAGAAGCTGGACGTTTACCAGGAACACGGCGGGTATGAGGCGCTGAAGAAAGCGTTGACCATGAAACCGGCCGAAGTGACCGATGTGGTCAAGGCGTCCGGGCTGCGTGGCCGGGGTGGGGCCGGCTTCCCCACCGGCTTGAAGTGGACATTCATCCCCAAAGGGGCGCAGGAAGTGTACGTAACCATCAATTCCGACGAGTCGGAGATGGGCACATTCAAAGACCGGGAACTGCTGGAATACAATCCGCACCAGGTAATTGAGGGCGCGTTGATTTGCGCTTATGCTGTTGGCGCGAAACGCATTTACAACTACATGCGCGGCGAATTTATGGACGCCGGATATGCCTTTGAAGAGGCGGTGCAGGAATGTTATGCGGCCGGCTTGTTGGGCGAGAATATCCTGGGCAGCGATTTTAGCTGCGATATGGCGGCCTACTATGGCGCAGGCGCTTATATTTGCGGCGAGGAGACGGCGCTGCTCAATTCGCTGATGGGTGAGTTGGGGCAGCCCTGGTCAAAACCGCCGTTTCCGGCCATTGAAGGGCTGTATCATAAACCGACCATCGTCAACAACACTGAAACACTGGCGAATGTGCCCGCCATCATCAGCAACGGCGCCGATTGGTACAAGAGCATGGGCACGGAACGAAGCACCGGGCCGAAAATCGTCTGCCTGAGTGGGCATGTGAACAAACCGGGCAACTTCGAAGTGATCATGGGCATGACCTACCGGGAGTTGATTTTCGGCGAGCAGTATGGCGGTGGCATTCCTGGCGGCAAGAAGTTTAAGGCGATGCTGCCCAGCGGCGGCTCTGGCCCGGTGGTGAAGGAAGATGCCCTGGACGCGCCCATCACTTATGAAGGGCTGGACAAATTTGGCTCGGTGATGGGGTCGGCGTCGGTGGTGATCATGGACGAGACGACGGATATGGTGTGGATGGCAATGAAGTGCGTCCACTTTTTTAAGCATGAGTCGTGTGGCAAATGTACACCCTGCCGCGAGGGGACGTATTGGATGGATCAACTGCTGCACAAAATTTATCACGGGCACGGCACGGCCGAAGACCTGCGCGTGTTGAAAAGTGTGGCCGGGCAAATTGGCGGCCGTACCCTTTGCGCACTCGGTGATTTTGCCATTAACCCGGTGTTGAGCACAGTACGCCATTTCCCGGAAGAGTATGAAGCGAAGGTGAAAGGGAATAGTCCGGTAAACGGGAGCCGGTAAACGGTAATCAGTTATCGGTAATCAGTGGATAGATGGGTATAGCAATTGCGCCTGCGGCGAAAAGGGAAAAATCGCCAAAACGAAAGGGGAAGGTCTGGACTCAGGCTGAATTTCGGCTGCTGCCTGAAGGGCCGCCATTTTTTGAGTTGGAAGAGGGAGTGTTGTTGGAAATGGCCAGACCACGCGGCAGACATCAGGAAATAATTGGGCATCTGTTTTCAGCTATGACACCTTTCTTGCGCCAGCATCAACTGGGCAAGATTTGGCCGGAAGTGGAAGTGGATTTATCGCCGACAATTACGTATGTGCCGGATTTGAGTTATCTGGCGACGGAAAACTTGCCCCGGTTTGCTAATGATATTGCTATTCAGGGGCCGCCGGATTTGGTGGTGGAGGTGTTGTCACCTTCTACGGCCGTGCGTGACAAATCGCGCAAACTCGTCACCTACCCTAAAGCAGGCGTTCCCTGGCACTGGCTCATTGAAGACAATATGCTCATTACCGAATACAAGAATACCCCTGATGGTTATTTATTGACACAGGCTATCGCCCCACCTGACCCCTTTACTCCACAGCTATTCCCTGACCTGACCATCAATCTGGCCGAGTTGATGGGGGAATTAGAAGCAATCCAGATAGAAGAAGAGGATCCGCATGAGTGATCTGGTAACGTTGACGATAGACGGCACGGCCGTGACTGTCCCCAAAGGCACCCTGGTCGTAGACGCCGCCAAAAAAATCGGGAATGACATTCCCGTCTTTTGCTACCATCCCAAGCTAGAGCCGGTGGGCATGTGCCGCATGTGCCTGGTGGAAATTGGCTTGCCCGTGCGGGACCGGGCCACCGGTGAACTGGTGCTAAACGAGGACGGCACGCCACAAGTGAACTTTGGCCGCATCCTGCAAACCGGCTGCACCATCGTGGTCAGCGAGGGCATGGTGGTGCGCACCAACACCCAACCGGTGGACGAGGCCCGCGAGAGCGTGATCGAATTTTTGCTGTCCAGCCACCCGCTGGACTGCCCCATCTGTGACAAAGGCGGCGAGTGCCCGCTGCAAAACCTGACGATGGCCCACGGCGCGGGCACGACCCAGATGGATTACAGCCTGAAGCTGAAGATGGACAAACACGTGCCGCTGGGTGAACTCATTTACCTGGATCGGGAACGGTGTATCCAGTGCGCCCGCTGTATTCGCTTTCAGGAAGAGATTGTGGATGATCCGGTCATCCGCTTCCACAATCGCGGCCGCAGCCTGGAAATTGTCACCCTGTCTGACCCTGGCTTCGACAGCTATTGGAGTGGTAACACCACCGACATTTGCCCGGTGGGGGCGCTGACGACGGGTGATTTTCGTTTTGGCGCACGGCCGTGGGAACTCATCCCCGTTGCCTCCATTTCCGTCCATTCACCGGCCGGGGCCAATCTCACTTTTAGCACCCGCCGCGAAGCCAAATCGGGCGGTCGTTCCGTCATCAAGCGCGTCTTGCCGCGCCAGAATGAAAATGTCAACGAAATCTGGATTCACGACCGGGATCGGTTTGTGCATCAATTTGCCGATGCGCCGGATCGGCTGCAAAAGCCACTCATTCGCAAAAATGGTCAGTTGGTAGAGGCCGGTTGGGATGAGGCCATTGAACTGGTTGCCAATAAACTGAACGGGCTGGGCGAAAAAGCCGCCGGTATCAGCGGCGACCGCCTGAGCAATGAAGACCTGTTCCTCTTCCAAAAACTGCTGCGCCAGGGAGTGAAAACACCCCACATTGACCTGGGCAACCGCACCATCATGGGCGGCGATGTGACCGCCAGAGTGGGCATCAGCAGCGGCAGCAACTTAGGCGAATTGGGCCAGGGTGACGCCATTGTGGTCGTTGCTTCCGACTTGCACGAAGAGGAACCTGTCTGGTGGCTGCGGGTGAAGCAGGCGGCCGAGCGCGGGGCAACGCTGGTCATTTTGAACACCCGCCCCACCCGGTTGGACAAATATGCGGCGCACACCATTTATTACCGACCGGGTGAAGCAGTGGCTACCACCCGTCAGTTGGTGAACGCCGCCAAAATTGACGTGGAAACGGCCGAACCCGACCCCATCAATACCGCCGCCGACGCCCTCATCAACGCCCAAAACCTGGTGGCCTTCTACGGCGCGGAAGGGCTGACGCTGGCGGAAACAGACACCATCGCCCGGCTGCTCGGCAATTTGCTGTTAGTCAAGGGTGAACAACCCCATGCCGGCCGCAAAAATAATGGGCTGATTGCCGTGTGGCCGCACAACAATACCCAGGGGGCGTGGGACATGGGTATTCATCCTGCCTTTGGCCCTGGTTACAAGGCGCTGGTTAACCCTGGTAAGGACGCCGCTGC
Source organism: Chloroflexota bacterium (assembly GCA_014584575.1). Classification (GTDB taxonomy): domain Bacteria; phylum Chloroflexota; class Anaerolineae; order Promineifilales; family Promineifilaceae; genus CAADGU01. Next base: position 251,324 of record JACTMP010000022.1, on the reverse strand, counting down.
CATTTATGCCGGTGTGCAAAATGGCGAGATCACGGCTTTGTACGTGGCCGGAACGGATCCGGTGGGGGATGGTTTGCTGGCGGATCGCGGTAAGCTGGATTTCCTGGTGGTGCAGGAATTGTTCCTGACGGAAACGGCGAAACTGGCGGATGTGGTCTTGCCGGCGCAAAGTTGGGCGGAGCGGGACGGCACGTTTACCAGCGGTGAGCGGCGGGTGCAGCGGTATTACCCGGCCATTCCGCCGGTAGGCGAGAGCCGTGAAGATTGGCGCATTTTGGCCCAGATTGGCGAGAAGTTGGGCCTGGGTAAGACGCCCTTTGCTGCCAGCCTGGTGTTTAAGGAAGTGGCCACGGCCGTAGCCGCCTACAAAGGCATGGATTACCGCTCCCTGGCCCGCGTGGAAGAACAATGGCCGATTATTGGCCGCTCTGATTTGTACTACGGCGGCACCGCTTACGATAACAAACATGGCCTGGGGCAGCAGTGGGCGACGGCTGCCGAAGCGGCAGCTGCGGAAACGGCCGCGGTAGATTCATTTGACGCGGCGGATACACCAACCCGTCAGCCCACTGGTATCCGGCTGATTCGGGCGGCGGCATTGTTTACGCCGGGTACGCTGATCAACCATGCGGCGGTGCTGGCCGAACGGCTGGCGCAGCCGACACTGTGGCTCAATGAAGCGGATGCGTCCCATTTGCAGGTGGCGGATGGTTATGTGGTCAATGTGGCCGTCAACGGCCGTGCCATCCCCGCGATTGTGCAGGTGAATGGAAAGGCGCTCAAGGGTACGGCCGTGTTGCGCGGTGTGCCTTATTTTCCCGGCGTGGTGGAATTGGAGGTAATCGGTAATCGGTAATCGGTTATCGGTCAAAGAGGAAACATGGTCATCAACACCGTTACCCAACTGGCTGTCTACTCCCTCATTGTGGGGTTCATCGTTGCCTTTGTGGTCATTACCGGCTTTGCGTACACCACCCTGCTGGAGCGTAAACTGCTGGCGCGCCTGCAACACCGCGTGGGGCCAAACCGCGCCGGTTACATTCCCCTCCCCACACGCGGCGGCAAGGAACGTAAATTGCTAGGCGGTTTTATGCAGCCGGCGGCCGATGCCGTCAAACTCTTCTTCAAAGAAGACATGACGCCGGTCATGGTAGACAAATGGACCTACTTCCTGGCCCCCATCATCACCGTCATCCCCGCCATCTTCATCCTGGCCGTCATTCCCTGGGCCGGTTTTATCCCCGCCATCACGCCGGCAGGTCGAGATTATTTTGCTATCGCCCCGGGTATTAACGTCGGCGTCCTCTTCATTCTGGCGATCACCTCCATCAGCGTGTACGGCGTGGTGTTGGCCGGGTGGTCATCTAACAGCAAATATGCCATTCTGGGTGGTATCCGCGCTTCTGCACAAATGATCAGCTACGAACTGGCGATGGGGCTGACCGTACTCGTGCCCGTCATGCTGGCAAACTCGATGGACCTGGGTGTCATTGTGGAGGGTCAGCGGGGCATGTGGTACGTCTTTTTGCAGCCAATTGCCGCGCTGGTATTTTGGATTGCGGCGTTAGCCGAATTGCAGCGCGCCCCTTTTGACCTGTTAGAAGCAGAGCAAGAACTTTCCGCCGGGTTTACGGTGGAATACAGCAGTATGCGTTTCGGCATGTTTTTTATGGCCGAATATATGAAGATGATTATTTTCTGCGCCCTCTTTGCCGTCTTTTTCCTGGGCGGTTATCGCGGCCCGTTTGTGGATCAGGTACCGGCGCTCGGTTTTGTCTACACCGCCCTAAAGGTCATCCTGGGGTTGTGTGTGATGATCTGGATTCGCGCCTCCCTGCCCCGCCTGCGTTATGACCAACTGATGTCCTTTGGCTGGAAAGTGTTGCTGCCCCTGTCGGTGGTCAACTTCATTATTGTGGCGGTGATGATTGTGTTAGTGGAAGAGGGTGTTTTAGGATTTTAGAGATTAGGAGATTAAGAGATTGAGAGATTAGTAATGTCGCCAATCTCCTCATCTCTCAATCTCCCAATCTCTTCTTTTGGAGATTCTGCATGTTTGGTGAAATCATCAAAGGTCTGGGCACAACGCTAAAACATCTGTTTATGCCCCCGGTGACCATTCAATACCCGGAACAGAAACGGCCGGTGCGCACGCGCTTTAAGGGTCGCCATGAACTGAAACGGTATGACAACGGACTGGAACGGTGTATTGGCTGCTCGTTATGTGCGGCCGCCTGCCCGGCGGACGCCATTTTTGTGGAGGCGTCAGAAAATACGGACGAGGCGCGGTATTCACCGGGCGAACGGTATGCCAGCACCTACGAGATTAACATGCTGCGCTGCATCTTCTGTGGCTACTGTGAAGATGCCTGCCCGACGCAGGCGATTGTGCTGGAACACAACTACGAACTAAGTTTTTATGACCGGGCCAGCGCCATTTACACCAAAGAGATGTTGATTGTGGATGTGCCGGTGAACGGCCGTCCTACCCCACAAGTTGTCGAACCGGGTGTGTTTACGCGGTCTATTCCTGATATGGAGAACCCGAAGTAAGTTGGTAGTAGGCGATTTATCGCCGTTTGTAGAAGGGCGATGAATCGCCCACTACGAACTTGAGAGGAAAGGTTATGGGAGATCCGCTGGTTTTTGGCATGTTGGCGATTGTGGCCATTGTGGCGGCGCTGATGATGGTGACGAGCCGGAACGCCGTGCATAGCGCGCTGTGGCTGGTGCTGAATTTTGCCACGATTGCTGTTTTTTACGTGGTGCTAAACGCGCCCTTTATTGCCATGGTGCAGATTACGGTGTATGCCGGAGCGATTATGGTGCTGTTTTTGTTTGTGATTATGCTGTTGGGCGCGGAACAACTGCGTGGCGCGGGCGTCAGTTCCCGCGGCGAACGGTTCCACCAGGTGGTGGCGGCGCTGTTGGGGGTGATGCTGGTCACGGCCGTGACCCTGGCATTGATGAATCGTGAGGGGGCGGGCGGCGGTACGGCCGTGCCCACCATGCCCATCACCAGCCCCCAGGAATTGGGCCTTATTCTGTTTGAAAGCTATGTCTTCCCCTTTGAAGTGACCGGCGTCCTGTTACTGGCGGCCATCATCGGCGTGGCCATATTCACACTGCGAAAAAAGCGAGGTACGGCCGTATGACAGTCACCATTGATTGGTACGTGGCCCTCAGCGCCATCTTGTTCACCATTGGCGCGCTCGGCGTATTGCTGCGCCGCAGCGCCATCATCGTCTTCATGTGCATCGAGTTGATGCTCAACTCCGCCAACCTGCTCTTTGTCGCCTTTGCCCGCTCTTTAGGCGACTTACATGGGCAAGTGCTGGTCTTTTTTGTCATCGTGGTGGCGGCGGCCGAAGTCGCTGTGGGCCTGGCCCTGATCGTCACCATCTTCCGCACCAAACGCAGCATCAACATTGACGAAATCAACCTGTTGAAGGGATAGAGAACAGACATCCGATTTTTTGAAAAAATCGGATGTCTCGCGTAATTATGGAATCACTATTTGGTCTTGCCCCCCTCATTCTCATCTTTCCCGTCATCGGCGTCTTGTTCAACGGGCTGGTTGGGCGGCGTTTTGTGGATCATGACCGAAAAACCGGCGAACGCTGGTCAGGCTGGTTTGCCACCATCATGGCCCTCAGCGCCTTTGTTGTGGTCGTGCTGCTCAATCTGGCCTTGCACGCCAATCATTTTCATGCCGAAACGGTGCTGTTGTGGGATTGGATCGTCATTCCCGGACAGGGCTTTTCTGTGCCCTGGGCCATGCAAATTGACACCCTCTCCGTGGCCATGATGCTGGTCGTCACCGGCGTCGGCTCCATCATCCACATCTACTCCATCGGCTACATGCACGGCGACCCCGACTACTCCCGCTACTTCGCCTACCTCAACCTCTTCCTCTTCTTCATGCTCATCCTCGTCGCCGGGAACAACTATCTGGTGCTGTTTGTCGGCTGGGAAGGGGTGGGGTTGTGCTCCTATCTGCTCATCGGCTTCTGGCACGAACGGCTGGCCAAAGATGGCGTGATGAAAAACGCCAACGCCGCCCGCAAAGCGATGATCGTTAACCGCATCGGCGACGCGGCCATGATTTTGGGCATCATCCTCACCTTCTGGGTCTTTGGCAGTGTCGAATTCAACCATGTTTTTGAAGAAGCCATCCATATTTTTGAATCCCACGAAGAGATGGTCACGCTGGTCGGCACCAACATCGAAATGGCCTTCAGCACGGCGCTATTTTCCATTACCATCCTTTTCTTGATTGCCGCCACCGGCAAATCGGCGCAACTGGTGCTGCACGTCTGGCTGCCCGACGCGATGGCCGGCCCCACCCCTGCCTCTGCCCTCATCCACGCCGCCACCATGGTCACTTCCGGCATCTACCTGATTGTACGCAGCAATGTGTTGTATGAAATCTCCCGCGCCCTTTCGGTAGAGAGCGGCACGATTTCTTCAGGCGATATTGTGGCCCTGGTAGGGGCAGCAACGGCGCTCTACGCCGGTCTCATTGCCTTCACTCAATATGACATCAAAAAAGTGCTGGCCTACTCCACCGTCAGCCAGCTAGGGTTTATGATTGCCGCTGCGGGCATGGGCGCGTATGTGGCCGCCATGTTCCACCTGATCACCCACGCCTTCTTCAAAGCTCTGCTCTTTATGGCCGCCGGTTCCGTCATTCATGGCATGGAGCACGGCCACCATGAGGTTGCACACGGGCATCACGGCCGTGATGATGATGACGGCTTTGACCCCCAGGATATGCGCTACATGGGCGGCCTGCGTCACAAAATGCCGGTGACGTTCTGGACTTACCTGGTGGGCGCACTGGCGCTGGCGGGCATCTTCCCCTTTGCCGGGTTCTGGTCAAAGGATGAGATTTTGGCCCATGCCAATGCCAATCAGGGTGAGTATGGCTTATTTCTTGTGCTGTTTATCATGTTGGCGTTGGCGGCCGTATGCACCGCGTTCTACATGGGGCGGCAGTTGCGCATGGTGTTTTGGGGCCAACCGCGCCATGAAGCCGCCGGTCATGCCCACGAAAGCTCACCGATTATGACTTTCCCGTTGGTGCTGCTGGCTGTTTTTGGCACAGTAGCCGGGCTGTTTAACTTACCCAAAGTTCTGACTTTGGAGTTTGGTTGGTCACTGACGTTGGAGCATTGGTTGGAACATTCCATTCAGACATTTGAACTGATGGAGGAAGGCATTCTCGCTCATGCGCCACACACGCCTACGTCATTGATAGTGGAAGTGGCCGCGTTGTCGCTCGGCCTGGCGCTTGCATTCCTGGGATTGGCATTTTATGTGTACCGGGACAAGCCGAAAACGGTGTCCGACCCCGACCCAACGCAGAAGATACCGGGGTTGTGGGGAGTGTTCGGCCGTTTGCCTATAGACACCTTTTACATGAGCCTGCTCATCCCCTGGTTCAACCGCTTTTCTGACTGGTTGGGCCACAAGTTTGAGTGGTCTTTCTGGCATGACTTTTTCCACGAGCGGGTCATCCGCGACACGTTTGTCTGGTTTGCCGACCTGAGCGCCAATGTGCTGGACGCGCAAGGCGTAGACGGCATCGTCAACGGCCTGGGCAGCGTTACCCGCTGGCTGGCCGACGGCATCCGCGTGTCGCAAACCGGTTACGCCCGCACGTATGCGCTCGGTGTTTTCCTGGGCACAGTGGCTTTGTTGATTTATTTCTTATGGCCTTATGTTATGGGGCAGTAGGACAAGTTTACAAACTTGTCCTACCGTTTTGGAGAAGCAATGGAAAGCGAATTCAACGGTCTATTAACCTTACTCACGTTCTTCCCGTTAGTGGGTGTTTTGATCTTGCTGCTGTGGCGCGGCGTCAGCGATACGCAGATTAAGTGGACGGCAATCATTACCTCGGCTATCACCCTGGTGTTGTCGGTGGTGGTTCTGGCCTCGTTTCGGTCTGGCGACCCTGGCTTGCAGATGGTGGATCACGTGGCCTGGATTCCCTCCTGGGGTATATCCTACTACATGGGTGTGGACGGCATCAGCATTTTGATGGTGCTGCTGACGACCATTATCTCGCTGCTGGCCATCATCTCCTCATGGAGCGCCATTGAGACGCAGGTGAAGCAGTATTACATCTTCATGCTGCTGCTGCAAGTGGGCATGATGGGCGTCTTCCTGGCACAGGATATGTTCCTGTTTTACGTCTTCTGGGAGTTCACGCTGATACCCATGTATTTCCTGATCGGCATTTGGGGTGGCGGCCGGCGGGTATATGCGGCCATCAAGTTTTTCCTGTACACCATGGCCGGGTCGCTGTTGATGCTGCTGGCGATTTTATACATGGGGCTGCAAACCGATCCCATTACCTTCGCCATCCCGGACTTGATTGCCCAGCGGGAGATGTTTGCCGGTGTGCAAAATCTCCTCTTCATCGGCTTTTTTGTGGCCTTTGCTATCAAAGTGCCAATTTTCCCCTTCCATTCCTGGCTGCCGGATGCCCATACAGAAGCGCCGACGGCCGGTTCGGTCATTCTGGCCGGTATTTTGCTAAAAATGGGTACCTATGGCCTGATCCGCTTTAACCTGCCCTTATTCCCGGAAGCGTCAGCGCAGTTCGCCCCTTACATTGCGGTGCTGGCGATCATCGGCATCATCTACGGGGCCGTTGTGGCCTTTGCCCAGCAGGATGTGAAAAAGCTGGTAGCCTATTCGTCCATCAGCCATTTGGGTTTTGTGGTGCTAGGCATTTTCTCGCTGACGGAGGCGGGTATTCAGGGCGGCATTTTGCAGGGCTTTAATCATGGCATTAGTTCTGGGGCGTTGTTTTTTATCGTCGGCATTTTGTATGAACAGCGGCACACGCGGGAGATAAAAGAGTATGGCGGCGTCTGGAAGGTAATGCCGGTGTTCTCGGTGCTGACGCTGATTATTGTGCTGTCCAGCATGGGGCTGCCTGGGCTGAATGGCTTTGTGGGTGAGTTCACCATTTTGCTCGGCTCGATGGGCGCGATGACCTTTGCCCCGGCCTGGATTTACACGGCGTTTGCGGTGTCGGGGGTGATTCTGGCAGCCGTGTATCTGTTGTGGATGTTCCAGCGGGTATTTCTGGGGCCGGTGACGGTGGAAGCAAACTATCGGCTGCGGGACATCAATACCCGCGACCTGTTTGTGATGTGTGTTTTCCTGCTGTTTGTGTTCTGGGTGGGCATTGCGCCGTCTGGTTACTTTAACCTGATGGCCAGTTCGGTAAGCACTTTGCTGGCAGATATGCCTGACTTGGCACAACGTGCGGCGGCTTTTGCACTATTAGGACAGTAATTATCAGTAGATCGAATTAGGAAGAGTGGGCATCTGAGGATGCGAACTGCCCTTCGATCTACGGCTTGCCACCAACAATTAACTGAATTACCATTGCCTGGAGAGTTAACAGATAAGGAGCGAATCTAATGGCTGTGGTAGATAAAATTCATCAGCGTGTTCTGGTATTGCCAGTATCACTCCAGGCTGAAGTTTTAGACTTCGTTGATTTTTTATTGACGAAAGTTGAAGTTGACCTGCCAGACGATGGCGACGACTCCGGTGATAGTCTTGAATGGTCTCATCTATCACTGGCGATGGCCATGCGCGGGATGGAATTGGAAGAGGAACCTCAATATACCATTGCTGATCTGAAAGAAAAATTCTAATGGCGCGTGCTGGGCAAATCGTTTTGTTTCGGTTTCCAGAAACCGATCTGAGCTTGGGGAAATTGCGTCCAGCCCTTGTGGTTGGCAAATTGCCAGGTTCGTTTGATGACTGGTTGATATGCATGATTTCTGCACAAACCCGGCATCACGTGAAGGGTTTTGATGTGATTATTGGAACCACTGATGCTGATTTCTCCCGGTCTGGCTTGAAAAGTGCAAGCCTGATTCGTGTAGGTCGCCTTGCTGTGGTTGATGTCAGTTTGCTACTTGGCTCCATAAGTGAGGTTGATTCAGCCCGTTTGGCGCAGGTAAAGTCCAACTTAGCTGGGTGGCTAAAGAGAAAATAAAGGTTATCCCTTGTGCAGCAGCAGGCGGTTTTGGTTGTGGGGTTCTGCAACTGAAACCGCCTTTTTTATTGGATCAAAGGCTATGGAATCAGTGTGTTTTGTGCATGTGAGTGATACCCATTTTGGGCCGACGGCCGTCTACGGCCGTGACCAACACCTCTCCTACCCCTGCGCCGTCAAACTGGTGGAAATCATCAATTCGCTGCCGGTGCGGCCCGATTTTGTGGTGCATACGGGGGATGTGGCTACCAACCCGGACGAAGCGGCCTATGCCCTGGCGCAAGACGTGTTTGGCAAACTGAACGTGCCCTGTTATTTTGTGACCGGCAACCATGATCTGGCGCGGTTGATCCGACACTATCTGCCGATGGGGCCGCTGACGTGGCTGGTGGATGATCCAGACGTGCTGTGTTATCGCTTTGAGGTGAGGGGGTATCGTTTTTAGGTGTTGGACGGCCGTGCCCCCGACCACCTCGATCCCCATGGCCTGCTCTCCGAGGAGCAACTTGAGATTGTGCGGCAGGAAACAACGCCAGAAGGGCCACCACTGACCGTGTTTGTGCATTTCCCCGTTTGGCCGCTGAACTCCCCCTGGATGGATGAGAATATGTTGATTTTGAACGGGGAAAAGCTGCATGAGGCGCTGCTGCCCGCCCGGAAGCGACTGCGCGGTGTCTTTCACGGGCACGTCCACCAATCCATGCAAACCACACGAGACGGCATTGTGTACACGGCCGTGCCCTCCACTTACTCCCAATTTTCCGCCTGGCCCACCGACCTACACGCCACCCTTGACCCCGTTTACCCACCGGCTTTCAACTTTGTCACCCTGCTGCCGGAACAGACCATTGTGCATCAGCACGTGTTTGCACGGCCGTAGCACCAGTGAGCAGTGAACAGTAAACAGTGAGCAGTAGAAGGGCCGGGAATGGTATAATGCGGGTTGTAACGGCGGAAATGGAGGTGGCAGATGCAGCCGATGGTGATTGCCGAACGAGGTACGTATACATTTTCTGACTATTTCAAACTCAATCTGGAAGTGGAAGATGTGCTGGCCTATTTTGGGTATGGCTTTGTGGTGCAGAATGTGGCGCTGCCGCAAACGGCCGTGAACCCCCAACGTGTGCGCGACCTCACCACCCGCCTGGAAGAAAGTCTGCCCTTCATCAGCCTGTCCAACGAAACCGCCCGCCGCGAATTTCTCATCGCCCCCGTCATCGCCGAACTGGTCTATTACACCCATGCCAAAGTGCGCGTAGAAATGCCCGTTACTGTCAGCCAACAATTACAGGGTACTTTTGATTACTTTTTGCAGGCCGGGCAGCGGCTGCTGGTAGTAGAAGCCAAAAAGGGGGATTTACAGAACGGTTTTACGCAGCTAGCTGTGGAACTGGTAGCCCTGGATAAATTGGAAAAATCGGATGAAAAGTTGCTGTATGGAGCCGTTTCCATGGGCAATGCCTGGCAGTTTGGCCTCCTCGACCGGCAGGCAAAGCGGGTGACGCAGAGCTTAACGCTCTATCGTGTTCCTGATGATTTGGAAACACTGTTAGAAATTTTAGTAGCAATTCTGAAAGGAGATTGAAAGAATGGAATCATTAGGTATCAATCTTGGCTACCTGGCGTTGCAAGTTTGCATTTTTATTTTGATCCCGCTCGGATTAAACAATCTCCCAATCTCTCAGTCTCCCAATCTCATTCTTGAGGAATCCCTATGACCACAAAAGTTTACGGCGTGTGCCCCCATGATTGTCCCGATGCGTGTGGTTTTGTGACGGAAGTGGCCGATGGACAGGCGGTTAAATTTTATGCCGATGCCAACCACCCGGTGACACAGGGGTGGTTGTGCGCCAAGGTACGGCCGTATCTCCACCACGTCTATCACCCCGACCGCCTGCAATATCCAATGAAGCGCGTCGGCCCAAAGGGGAGCGGGCAGTGGCAGCGCATCAGTTGGGCGGAAGCCATTGGCGAAATTGGCAACCGCTGGCGGGCCATCATCGCCGCCTATGGCGCGGAAGCCATTTTGCCCTACAGCTACAGCGGCACATTAGGCGCGGTACAAATGGGCGTGAGTAGCGGCCGTTTCTGGAACAGGTTAGGCGCGAGTCAATTGGAACGCTCCATTTGCGGCGCGGCGGCGGAGATGGCCGTGGAAGTCACATTGGGCAAACGGCGCAGCCCGCGCTACGAAGAAGTGGGGCACAGCCAGGTGGTCATCGTCTGGGGGCACAATCCGGTCAGCACCGCCCCCCACTTCATGCCCCATCTGGCCGAGGCCCGCAAAAACGGCACCCAACTGGTGGTCATTGACCCCCGCCGCACCCGCACGGCCAAACAGGCCGACTGGCACATTGCCCCCCAACCGGGCAGCGATGGCGCACTGGCGTTGGGGGTGGCGTATATCATCGTCCGTGAAGGGTGGCACGATGAAGCCTGGCTGACGGCGCACAGCGTGGGTTGGCCGGAACTGCGGGCGCGGCTGGCCGAGTACCCACCGGAACGGGTGGCGGAAATTACGGGATTAGAGGTGGGGGAGATTGAGCGGTTGGCGCGATTGTATGGGACGGCCAAACCGGGCCTGATCAAAATTGCCGATGGGTTGCAGCGCAATCCCAACGGCGGGCAGACGGTACGGGCGATTTGTGCGTTGCCGGCGATTACGGGGCAGTACGGCCGTCGTGGAGGCGGTCTGATGTACTCTACCAGCGGTTATTTGCAGTGGGACGGAGAAACGGTGAACAAATGGGCCGAATGCCCGCCGCCGGGCCGGTGGGTGAATATGAACCGGCTGGGCGCAGCACTAACCGGCGAAGTGACCGATCCACCGATCCAATCGTTGTTTGTTTTTGGGGCGAATCCCGCCACCTCTTCCCCCAACGCCGCGCTGATTGTGGCAGGGTTGCAGCGGGAGGATTTGTTTACGGTGGTGCATGAGTTGTTTATGACGGACACGGCCGTACACGCCGACATCGTTCTGCCCGCCACCTCCCAACTGGAACAGGCCGACCTGCACAAAGGGTACGGCACCTGGATGCTGGCCTATAACGCCCCCGCCATTCCCCCATTGGCCGAGTGCAAAAGCAATTGGGACGTGATGCAACTGCTGGCGACAGAAATGGGCTTCCACGAACCCTGGCTGCATCAGGAGGTGGATGCGGTGATAGAGGAGTTGTTGCAGGCAACGGCCGTACACACCCCCGCACTCAACGGCATCACTCTCCCCCAATTGAAAACCGCCCACTCGATTGAATTGCAACATGAAGAAAGTGTGCCGTTTGCCGACGGCCGTTTCCCCACCCCCAGCGGCAAAATCGAACTCTACTGCCAACCCCTGGCCGACCTGGGCCTCGACCCCCTGCCCGGCTGGACAGACAAACAAGACGATGGCGGGGTAATGGGCAATGGTCAACTGCCAATTGCCAATGCCCAACCACCGCTTACTGCTGACCGCTCACTGCTCGCTGCTCACCGATTACCGATTACCGATAACAACTCCCTGCTTCTAATAACCGGCGCGGCCCACCACTTCACCAGCAGCACCTTTGCCGGGCAGCCGGATTTGCGGGCGCGGGAGGGTGAACCGTTTGTGGAGATTCATCCGACGGACGCGGCCGTGCGCGGGATTGCGCAGGGTGACTGGGTGGTGGTGGGCAACGGCCGTGGCGCTTGCACGCTCAAAGCCATCCTCACCGACGGCATCCGCCCCGGTGTGGTCGCTTCCCCCAAAGGGCGATGGGGCGTGCTGGAAGGCGGGCATGTCAACTACACCACCTCTGATGCTCTTGGCGACATGGCCGGACAATCCACCTATCACAGCAACCGGGTGTGGATATGGCGAAAATAACAGGTTGGAAATCATGGACTTTGAAATCGTGGGTGAGATCATCCAAATAGAACCCATCGCCAGAGGTCTGGGCATTCGTGAGTTGGCACGTCTACGGAGGCAGTATGGAGACGGCCGTTGGCGTAAAATCAAAGGTGTTGCTACAGTCGTTTTAGTAGATGGTACAATTCATCAGGCTGAAATACACTGGTATGAAGCACATGGAATTGGCAAGAAGGAATTCAAAATCAAATTCCCATTGCTGGACTAAAAATGAAAGATAAACAAAAATTTGCTTTATGTCTGAATAACGAAGGGTACGAAGCATCTCTGGAAGTGGGCAAGTTGTATCGGATTGTTGGGGATGACACGGCCGTACAACACGGTTATCTGCGCCTCATAGATGAAAGCGGCGAGGATTATGCTTATGCTGCCCATCGTTTTTACGTTCTCAGCTTGCCGGAAAAAGTTGAGGAAACCCTGTTGTTAGCAAACTGAAACATTGTTATCACCACCGAAAAAGAAACAAAACGGCCGTAGCAATAGAGGTACGGCCGTTTCTCATTCACCCATTGTGATCTTAATCAGCCATCTTCATTAGTAAAGTCTCCACCTCGTTGGTTCTTCCCTTATGGCCCAGTTCCTTAAATAACTGAGCAGACTGCGCAAGGTACCTCTTTGCCTGGTGCGATGCTTTTTCCCCTAGACAAATCTCCCCAAGATACTGCAAGGCTGCGGCAGTTATATAGTGAAATTGCAATTCCTCAGCTATCGCCAACACTTGATTAAGCAAATGGCGGGCATCATCATTATTTCCCCGCATCCTGGCCATTTCCGCCAGGATCAGAAGTACATAACATTCTTCAAATTCATCACCTGCCTCCCTGCACATTCCCAATAGTTGGGAACCCAGAGACTCGGCCTGATCAAAATCCTGCATCTCAATATAGCCACCGACCACATTCTGGAGAATGCTACGCATTTTCCATTTATCGGGGAGTTTGTTAGCATAACTTAACGCCTGCTCTCGGAGGGACATGGCTTTTAGCAAATTACCTTCATGATCTTGTCCGATAGCCAGATACTGGTAACAAATTGCCAACCCTTCTTCATCGCCGGATTTCAGATAGAGGGCCAGAGCCTCTTTTGTCAAAGATTCCCCCAAAACCATATTATCGCCGTGACCACTGCAAACTGTGGCGTAACCAAGAAGAAATCTGCCTTGCAGTGGGCGGGGCCATTCGGATAGATAGGGATAGAGAGACTCACAGTGGCGGCAACCTTCATATAAATGACCTCTCATGAACCAAAATAGAGAAAGCGAGGCAGCCATGCTAGCTGCTTCCCCCTTTGCATGCATGTTCCCCCAGGAAAAGGCAGCCTGGATGTTACCGTGTTCTGTTTCCAAACGCCGAATCCAAATGCGCTGCCCACGTTCGTGCAGGGCTATTTCGCTCTTTTGGGCCAGCCGCATAAAGTAACTCAGGTGCTGTTTACAGATGTTTTCCTTCTCCCCCATCTTTTGTAGTTGCTCATTCGCATATTGGCGAAGCAGGGAGTGAATGCGAAAACGGCCGTTGTCATCACGCCGAATTAGTGACTTTTCCACCAGTCCTGCCAGGAGAACCCATGATGCTCCGGCTACCTCTTGGGCAGCATCCTGCTCAAAGCCGCCACGAAATACGGATAGCGCAGCCAACGCCCGCTGCTCTTCGGCAGTCAACAGACGCCAGGAACGGTTAAAAACAGCATAGAGGCCAGACCATTCGCCATCTGACCGGGACCCAGCTAATAGATGCAAGCCCTGTTCGATTTCAAGAGCTATCTCCTCACAGGTAAGCTGATAAGCCCAGGCCGCCGCCAGTTCCAGCGCCAGCGGCCACCCTTCGACCAGTCGGCAAATCCGGTTTATTGCCAGCAGGTTGGCTGCTGTCACATGAAAGTTATTCCGAATGCAGCGTACTTGCTGGAGGAACAGGGCCACAGCATCCGAGACGGCCGTATTTGCCCCAGGCATGACACTATTTCCCTCAGGTACAACTTGCAAACCGCTTAACACAAGTACCCTTTCACCGCTTAACCCCAACCGCGCCCATGATGTAACCAAAATGGTTAGCGCGGGTGCACAAGCCAGTAAATCGGCCAGGAATGAACAGGCTAACCTTTCGCCTGCAAGATGGTCAAACTCATCCAGCAAGAGCAAAATCTCTTTGCCACCCAGGTAATTGCTCACTTGCTCGACGGCCGTTGTCTGCCCACTGATCGGCAACGCTAATGCTTGCGCAATGGCATCTATGAGATATTCGCGGCTGGAAACGTGAGCGAGGTTCACAAAAATGGTCCCATCCTCGAAGCTGCCAACCACTTTCCGGGCTGCCTGAAGTGCTAATCGGGTCTTGCCCACTCCTCCGGGGCCAATCAATGTCAGTAAACGCTGGTCAGCCTGTTCTAGCAGGTCAATGAGAGTGGACAACTCCTGTTGGCGGCCGATAAAGGGTGTGAGCGGTCGGGGAAGGTTGTAGGAAGGCAATCTGGTATAACCTGCGCTCTCTTCATCTGTGGCCCGGATCCGGGCATATAATTCCTGGGTGACTCTTGTTGGTCTGGTGCCAAATTCCTTTTCCAGTAATGAGGAACACGCATGATACTGGGCCAGGGCCGCACTGCGTTGACCGGCGGCGGCCAGCGTCCGCATGAGCTGCCGGTGGGCTTCCTCACGCCAGGGCTCCAATTCCAATTGGCGGGCGGCATAGCGTTGCGCCTGTTCTAACTGCTCGTTCTCTTCGAAGTAGGCAGCCAGTTGTTCCAGGGCGGGCATGACCTGGCGGTGCAATCCTTCCCGTTGCCAGAGGAGCCACTCTTCAAATGTCTGGCTATCGGACAAGAAAAAATGGGCCAGCAGGTCTCCTCGATAAAGGGCAACTGCCTGCTGCCGACGGTCGGCGCAGCTCCTACAGCGGACCGGATGGCGGTGCGGGTGGTCGGCACAGGCAGCCAACAATTGGCGGAACACGGCCGTATCTACCCAAAAATCACTGGCAACGTTCCATTGAATGAAGTCTCCACCAATATGCAGGTAAGATGGGGAAGCGTCAGCATCACCCAACGTCTGGCGCAGGTTATTGAGCGCCTGGCGCAGGTTTTTGCGGGCGGTTTTATTAGGGAAATCCGGCCAGAGCAGACCAGCCAACTCATCACGGGTATGCGGCCGTTCCTGTTCCAATACCAGATAGGCCAACAGCGCCCGCACTTTCCCAGACTCAAAACCGGTAAGTGGCTGATGTCCCCTTACCACCTGAAAAGCGCCTAGAAAGAAGAAAGTCAATCGTCCCATTCAACACACTCCTCAATCTGAAACCGGTAACGGACATTATACTGCCAGATTCACTTTTCCTGACGTTTTCCTGACGCTAATTGCTTATCTTGCTGGGCAACGTGTTTTTAACAGGAGGACAAAATGAGCAGCGCAGCCAGGTCTATTATTTTCTTTGGGGTTTACCTCCTTATAGCCGGATTGGGGTTTCTGTTCATTCCCAATTTATTGCTATCTATTGTCGGCCTGCCAACCACTACGGAGGTCTGGATTCGGGTGGTGGGCCTGCTGGTGGCAATTATAGGTGGCTACTACCTTTTTTTAGGGCGGCACAACGACATCCTATTTTTCCGCGCCACCGTTCCCGGGCGTTTCGCTGTGGTGGCGGGGCTGCTGGCATTTGTCCTTCTCGACCTGGCCGGCCCCCAGCTTCTCATCTTTGCCGTTTTGGACAGCGCCGGCGCGATCTGGACATGGTACTCCTTGCGCCAGGTGTCAGATAGTGAATACAGAACCGCCTGACTTTGCTGAGGCGTGGACTTCTTGGGTGGACATGGTCGGGATGGCTACTGTGTCACAAGTGCTTGGCAGTCATCAGCTTGTTGTCTGGCCGTTTGCGCGGCACATTTGGGCAAAATGCCAGCAGTGTCCCCTGTATGATAGAGGGTACATATGGCGCGGGCAACGAGATGGACGTAGGCAACTTTAAACTATGTGTAGCAATTGGGAACAAGATTGAGCAGGCAACTATGACTGAATACATAAGCCTTTTCCGTTCGGTAAGAATAGTTCTATCCATATTCATTTTCATTTCCTTAGTGGGATTGGTGGCTTTCAGAGGGAATAGACCACAGACAGTGGTAACGGCCGTTTCCCCACCTGTTGCGCCCATCATGTCATCTCCCACCGGCCAGGAACCACTGCCTGAAGATACCGACTGTATCTCCGCTGTTGCTCAAGAGAATGTCCTCTATTTGCCGGTCATTTTCAAGGGAAGCGCTGCTTATACATCTGAAATTGCTCCTGGTTCCTCCCCAGCTCCTCCCATTGTCTCGTCGGCCGATTTTGCAGGCACCATTGCCTTTCTCTACACTGGCTCCAGCCCTGTGCAAACAGGGGTTCTGGCCGGTACGATTGACCCGGATAGAGCGGCCGTTTTGCGCGGGCGTGTGTGTGATAGAGAAGATAACCCCATTGCGGGCGTGGCGATCACCATTCTGAACCACCCTGAATATGGCAGTACCCTGACCACGGCCGAGGGCATGTTTGACCTGGTGGTGAATGGCGGCGGCCCTTTAACCGTTGTCTATGAAAAGAACGGGTACTTACCTGCCCAACGCCAGGTGCGGGTACCCTGGCTTGATTATGCCTGGTTGCCGCAGATTGTTTTGATCCCGGAGGACAGCCGGGTGACCAACATTGACTTGACGGCCGCACTCCCCATGCAAGTTGCTCAGGGCAATCCCGTCACCGATGCCGATGGCAGCCGTCAGGCCACGCTGCTGATTCCTCAAGGCACAGAAGCCGCTATTTTCCACACCGATGGCACGACGGAAACCGTCACCACCCTCAACTTGCGGCTGACGGAATACACGGTAGGCGAAAGTGGTCCAGCCGCTATGCCCGGCGAACTGCCGGCCAATGTTGGCTATACCTATGCTGTTGAATTAAGCGCGGACGAAGCCATTGCCAAAATAAACGGCCGTGATGTCCTCTTTAACCAGCCTGTCATTTTTTACCTGGAAAACTTCCTGGATTTTTTTGTAGGGGTGCCGGTGCCCATGGGCTACTATGATAACGACAGGGGAGTTTGGGTGGCCTCGGAAAGCGGCCGGGTAGTTAAAATTGTGGCCATCACCGCCGGTATGGCGGAACTGGACACCGACGGCGATGGCCTGGCTGACAATGACCCGGCATTGGGCATTACCAATGCTGAACGCGTGCAGCTCGCCGGCCTCTACTCAGTTGGGGAAAGCCTGCAGCGTATCCAGATCACCCATCTGTCCACCTGGGATTGCAACCAGGGTACCCGCTGTAAAGATAACATATGCACCGCGCCCGACGGCCCTTCCCCTCAAGCTCCACCCCCACCCGATATTGAATGTCAGGCCAGCGGCTCAATCATTGGGTGTCAGAGTCAAACAGTTGGTGAATCCCTGGATATTGCAGGTACACCTTTTCGCTTGCATTACCAAAGCAGCCGCGTACCGGGGCGTAAAGTAGAATATGCGCTGGATTTTCCCATGGTGGGTGAGACACTGCCACAAAACATCCGCGGCATAAAGTTGGAAATGTATGTAGCTGGCCGCTCTTTTAGCCAGGAGTATCCGGCCGTGCCCAACCAACGAGCCACCTTTATCTGGGATGGGCGAGATGCGTATGGCAACCTGGTCAATGGTGCCCAGATGATGACCGTACGATTGGGATATAGCTATGAACTGGAATATGCGCGAACAGACCGTTTTGGTTTTAACGGCAATGGAGTTCCAATTACGATCAACCCTGCGCGTGGTGAGTTCAATCTGTGGCAAGAGTGGACATTCCCGATCGGCAATCGGCTCTCCGATTTAGGCGGGTGGAGTTTGAGTAGTAATCATACCTACGACACAGTGGGGCAAACCCTCTACCTGGGGAATGGAGACCAGCGCAAAGTTGAATCATTGGGCGACGTTATCCATACGGTTGCCGGTGATGGCACAACTGGCCCCGGCACAGGCGATGGCGGGCCGGCCACGGCCGCTAAACTTCACCTGCCAGCAAGTGTCGCTGTGGCTCCAGATGGGGGATACTATGTGGCTGATTCCGAGGGAGCTCGTATTCGCTACATCGCTCCTACCGGCATTATCACCACTGTCGCGGGAACCGGTATCAGCGGTTACAACGGCGATGGCATACCGGCCACCCAGGCCCAACTCGCTTACCCGATGGATGTGGTTGTGGCGCCTGATGGCAGTTTTTATATTGCCGATGAGTGGGACGGTCATCGAATCCGCCATGTGGGGACAGATGGGATCATTCGCACCATAGCCGGGACTGGGGTAGCTGGTTTCAACGGCGATGAAATCCCGGCAACGCAGGCTCAACTGAATAGACCCATCGGCATTGCCATCGGGCCAGATGGTTCACTCTATATTGCTGACAGCCTCAATCATCGCATTCGCCGGGTGGGGCCGGATGGCTTGATAACCACCGTCGCCGGTACGGGAGTGAATGGTTACAACGGTGACGGCATACTGGCCACCCAGGCCCGGCTGGCTTTCCCGGTCTCGGTCGCGGTGGGGCTGGATGGGGCTTTGTATATTGCCGATAACATCAATGCCCGTGTCCGCCGGGTGGGACCCGACGGGTTCATTACCACCATCGCGGGGACCGGTAACTACGGTTACAGTGGAGACGGTATACCCGCTACGCAGGCAGCCCTTAACGTAGTCCACCATGTGGCTGTAGCGCCTGATGGCTCTGTCTATCTGACTGACTTGGTGCGGGTGCGGCTGGTGCGGACCGATGGCATTATTCAAACGATTGCCGGTACTGGCCAACTCAATGGTTTTGCCGGTGATGGTGGGCTGGCGGTTCGCGCTAGACTTTCGCGGGTGGAGGGAGTAACAGTAGCGCCTGATGGTTCTGTTTATGTAGCAGACTATTACAATCGTCGCATACGGCTTGTGGCTTCAACCCTTCCGGCCGTGGGTGGCAATATGGCCGTCGCCTCTGAGGATGGGAGCGAATTGTATATATTTTCTCGATCCGGCCGTCATCTGCAAACCCGCCACGCCCTGACCGGCGCTGTCTTGTATGAGTTTGGTTATGATGGGAACGGCCGTTTGCTCACCGTCACCGACAGCGACAACAACGTAACTACCATTACCCGCGATGGCAACGGCAACCCCACCAGCATCGTCGGGCCTTATGGTCAGGTCACAACCTTCACCCGTGATGCCAACGGCTACCTGGCCACGATCAGCAATCCGGCCGGGGAAACGTTTGCGATGGAATATAGCAACGACGGTTTGCTAACCGCCTTCACCGACCCGCGGGGTAACCGTTCCACCTTCACCTATGACACCCTGGGGCGGTTGACACAGGATAATAATGCCGCGGGCGGATTCATTGCCCTCAATCGCCTTTCCGCCGGCCAGCCATACTCGGTGACGAAAGAAACGGCGTTGGGGCGAACAACCACCTACGAAGTCGGTTATGATTTGTTGGGCAATGAGAGGCAGCACAACACCTTCCCCAGTGGTCTGCAAACGGAATACAACCAGCGGGTGGATGGGTCACGCACCACGCTCTTACCCGATGGAAGCACCACGTCCGTTCTTCTCGGCCCGGATCCCCGTTGGGGCATGTTGGCTCCCTTAGCCAATAGTACGGCCATAAGCACGCCAAACGGATTGGCCGCTACGATTGAGGTAGCCCAGACGGTTGTTTTAACCAACGCGGCCGATCCCTTTAGCCTGACCAGCCTGAACGAGACGGTGACGGTGAACGGCCGTACCTTTTCCTCTAACTATACGGCCGCCAACCGAACCTTCGTGGACACCACCCCCGAAGGGCGGCAGTTCACCATGACCATTGATGAGCAGGGGCGGCTGGTATTAGATCAGCTAGCCGGTCTCCTGGCCACCAATTACGGGTACGACAGTCATGGACGGCTGATTTCAGCGACACAGGGCAGCGGCGGCGAAACCCGCACTGTCACCTTTACCTATAATAGCAGTGGCTACCTGGCTACGGTAACGGACCCACTGGGCCGCACAGTTAGCCTGACGTATGATCTGGCCGGGCGGGTAACGCAGCAAACCTTACCGGACGGGCGGGTGATTGGCTACAGCTACGATGCCAACAGCAACTTGACGAGTATCACTCCTCCAGGGCGGCCAGCGCACACCTTCAGCTACAATTCCGTCAACCGGCTCACCGCTTACACCCCTCCGGACGTGCTGCCCGGCACAGACCAGACGCTTTACAGCTACAACCTGGACCAACAGTTGACCCAAATTACCCGTCCTGATGGGCAAACGGTGGCCTATGGCTATGACAGCCCCGGGCGATTAAGCAGCATTGCCATCGGGCGCGGTACAGTCAGCTATGGTTATAACGCGACTACCGGCAACCTGGCTTCTATCACCGCTCCCGGTGGTATCGGTCTGGCTTACAGCTACGATGGGTTCTTGCTGACTGGGGAAACGTGGAGCGGGCCGGTAACAGGCAGCGCGGGTTATACTTACGACGACAACTTCCGTGTCACCGCCAGCACGGTCAACGGCGGCAATAGCATCAGCTACCAGTACGATGACGATGACCTGCTCACCCAGGCCGGTGCTCTGAATCTGACCTATGACCCCCAAAACGGCTTGCTCACCGGGGGCACCTTAAACAGCGTGAATGATACCTGGAGTTACAACGGCTTTGGCGAACCACTGGATTACACCGCCAACTACAACAGCACAGCTCTGTACGATGTCACTTACAGCCGCGACAACCTGGGGCGCATCAGCCAGAAGGTGGAAATGATAGGTGGGGTGACAGACACCTATGTTTATAGCTATGACCTGGCCGGCCGGTTGATTGGGGTGACAAAAAACGGTAGCCCCATTGCCACATACACCTATGACAGCAATGGCAACCGCCTGAGCTTCACCGGCCCTGGCGGTACGGTCAACGGCAGCTACGACAACCAAGACCGCCTGCTGCAATATGGGAGCAACAGCTACACGTATACGGCCAATGGTGAATTATTGAGCAAAACCACGGGCGGGCAGACCACCAGCTACGTTTATGATGAATTGGGCAATTTGACGGCCGTGACTATGCCCGATAATACCCAAATCACCTACCTCATAGATGGAGAAAACCGCCGTATCGGTAAACGGGTCAACGGTGTGCTGGTACAGGGTTTCCTCTATGAAGGGCAGCTACGGCCGATAGCCGAACTGGACGGCGCAGGTAATATCGTTAGTCGCTTTATCTATGGAACGCACATCAATGTGCCGGACTACATGGTCAAGAATGGCACGACATACCGGCTGATTACCGACCAGGTGGGTAGTGTGCGGCTGGTGGTGAACAGCCAGACCGGGGCAGTGGTGCAGCGGCTGGATTATGATGAATTCGGCCGTGTCTTGCAGGACAGCAACCCCGGCTTCCAGCCATTTGGTTTTGCGGGTGGCCTTTACGACGACCTTACCAGACTGGCCCGTTTTGGTTATAGAGATTATGATGCTGAGATCGGCCGTTGGACGGCGAAGGATCCTATTATGTTCTCCGGTGGAGACCCCAATGTATTTGGGTATGTCTTTAATGATCCCATCAACCTAAATGACCATTACGGACTGTGTTCGTCGAAGGATTTTTATGCTGGTATTTGTGATTACCGTTGTGATATTAATAGTGGTGCAGGCGGTGGTTGTGGTACTGACGGTAGCGCTGGTGGTGGCGCAAGGGGCGGTCCTGGTAGTAGTGGCAGCAGTGACCCGGACTGTCGCAGTAAGGGGAAGTGGAGTTTATGGATATTTCTCAAAGAACTAGTTGGTGGACAACCGTTTGGGTTTGAAACAGAAAGGGCCACCTGCGGAAATTGTCGCGGGTAAGATTCATTGCGCGTTCTTCCGTCGTAGCTCTGATTTCGCTTCTGTGATAGCTTCGTTGGCCGTCTCATCTACTTTGGGGGGACGACTGCTGCGGGGCAAGTCATACAACCCGGCTGGCCCATCCACCTGCTATGGTGTGGTCGTCTCCAGTTGCTGCGGTTGGTGTGCCCACTGTGCCGACCTTGGGAATCGTTGGGGCCGGTTGGCGGCCGTGCCCCATTTTCTCGCCATCCCTGGGCTGTGGCTGTCTGCAATCAGGCAACGCTTTGAACTTGAGGGGGAGACTGGAGATTGGTGACTGGAAACAACAACCTTTCCTGACTGCCCTTGCTGAGGCGTGGTCTTTCTGAGTCGTTGTAGCCGGGGGCCACAAGTGCCTACCAGTCACCCGCTCGTTGTCTGGCAGTTTGTTGGTCTTGCTCGCTAACATGCTGGTAACTAATTGTCAGGCTGTACACATGCAGATCAACAATAATGATAGCGTTTACTCTGTATGACATGCACCGTAGCGTGAAATGGGGCATTTGCAATTAATAGCCTGGCCCTGATCTGTAGAACTCATCTCCACAATTTTTTTATTAACATAAGGAGTTTTTTCAAACAATGTCTGAACAACAATTGATCACTGATTTGTCTAGAGAATTAGTCATTCAAATAGCGCCCGAAGAATTGCCTCTCTTCCGTGCCCACGCTGCTGCCTACTTTCAAGACCCGGCTAAGGCTGGCAACAACCAACAAACAAAAGATGAGATGTTGGGCTTTGGTACAGGCGAAGTGGTGATGTTAGTAACACCTCTTGTCCTGGCTGTAACGAATGAGGTTGTCCAATTTATTGCCGCAGAAATCAAGAAGACAACAAAAGAGGAAAGTGCCTCTCTCATCGCTGAAATGGTTAAGAGTCTGTTCAAAAAGTTTCGTCCAGAAGCCAAACGGAAAGCGCCCCCACTGACCCCAGCGCAACTGGCGGCGGTGCGTGAAGCAGTTCTTGGGCAGACTCGCCTCCTCAAGCTTTCAGAATCCCGCTCTAACTTGTTGGCGGATGCAATTACCGGCAGTCTGGTCGTATCGTCCTCCTAAACATAGGAATCACTCAAGATGCATGATGGATATTGAACCCTCGCCAACATTACCCAACAAACGATTAAATCCTTTTCTTTTCCCCACTGATACCGATTTCCGTTTTGTTTTGTTAATCGTCATAGCCGTCGGCGCTACGCTGTATGTTTATTATTCACTCTCGTATTTTGGGACGGCCTCAACGCGGGTGGAGGCCGCGAACTGTGCCCGGTCGGCCCAAGACATGCAGGCGTTTAGTGCATGTTGGCAGGAGTTGGAACGACTCCAATCAGTGTGGATGTTGGGTGGGGCAATTGGCGTTTTAGGTTTAGCAGTCCTACTGTTTTGGACAGCTCCGCTGCGTAAGATGCGGCGGGATGGTTTAGAACCTCTGACGGCCGTAGACGCACCCGAGGTATTGTCTTATCTGGAAGCGCTTTGCCAGGAAATTGGGCTAAAGGACAGGCCACAATTCTTATGGAATCCGCTCAATTTAGCCACAACGGGCGTCGCGTTCAGCCGCCCTGGACAAAGTTATGTTTCTTTACCGGGGGGATTGGTGGTGCTGTTTTATCAAGATCGGGCGGCTTTTCGGGCTGTGCTGCTTCATGAACTGGCTCATTTGTGGAATGGGGACACAAATAAAACATACCTGGCGGTGTCTATCTGGCAAGCATTTGTCATTGTCGCTGCTGTCCCCTTTGTTGGCTTCTTTTTGGGCGCGTTTCAAGATGGAGATTGGGTTTATCGTTGGCAACTGGGATGGCGGCTAATCGTATTGGCGGTTTTTGTCATCTTGAGGCGAAACAGTGTTTTACGAGCACGCGAGATTTATGCGGATGTACGCGCATCTGTTTGGGACGGGCCTGAGGGTGGGTTGAACCGGCAACTGCTGGCTTTATCGCCCCATACCGGGTTGCTGGCCCGGCTGGGCGGAAGCTTTCATCCAGACCCAAAAGTGCGCCGCCAGACGGTGCAAGATACAAGTAAACTTTTTCCGCTTGGGTGGGGAGATGCCCTGGCTACCGGCCTGGCGGCGGCTATTACTTTGCCAACCTTAGGTTTTGTCCTGGGTATATTCCTGCCCGCTCAGTTTGACATATGGCAGCACGTTGGCGCGGCCGTCTTGGTGGCGCCATTGATTATGGGTGTGGCAGGCCTGGGTATCTGGCGGCAGGTCTTTGCCGGGCGTTATGGCAGTCAGCAGACAATTCCCTATAGGCGGCTTGGGTTGGTCTTAGGGTCAGGCTTGTTATTGGGCCGACTACTGGATTTTACGGCCGCAGCCACCCCACCATCGTTTTGGTATGCTGGTGTGGCTGATTGGTTGGGTGTGGCTGATAGGTTGGGTACGACGATTGTAGCTGGTCTACTGTTGGCAGGAGGGATCAGCTTTTTTCTGTATGTGGTGTCAGCCGGGGCAGAAGCCTGGCTGGATGTGCTGCCTACGGCAAATAAATTGCGGCGAACTGCCGTTATAGGCCTGATTATCGCTTGTATTGATTTGATTTTCTGGTTAGCTCTGGTGATGCAGTTCCTCGACTTTGGTTTAAGCGCATCTCTATTTCTGATCATCTCTGGGTGGATGTTTTGGCTACTAACATCTGCTGTTCTGATGTTTATGCTGGTCAGCTTTTGGGTATTTCCTCTGGCAGCTTCGTTAAGGAAGCAGGCCGCCCCAGTGGAAAGAGATTGGGTCTATCTTGATCCCGTCACGCCACAATCCGTGTCACCGGCACCCTTACGTTGGTGGTGGGCATTATTGGTAGGGGGTACGGCTGGATTGTTAGCCGGTATACTGATGTTGACTATTAGATTGGTACTGCGCTTGATTGGTTGGGGCGACCTGATCAATAGTCATGAGCAATATTCGCAGCTCTTTGCTTATGGACATATTGGTCTGGCAATTCTGGCTCAAGGAGGGGCAGCAGCTCTGGTGGTGTGGCGGACGAAAAGGCTACGGCTCTGGCAAGGTCTGGCAGCGGCGTTTGCGGCTGGCTGTGTCAGTACAATTTGTATTTTGCTCTTAAACCTATTGTTCGGTGGGACATTGACGATTGGGTTTGTCTGGATCATTTTTAGTATGGTAATTAATGGCGGTGGGCTGTTCACGCTGGTCTTGGGCGTTACCCTGCTAATCTTGTCAGGCCTGTTTTCCCAGAAACACCAGTTACCGGGGCAAGGAGATCTGGATGGGAAGGAATCAACCAGGCTCCCGGCCGCTCATTAATCTTGGAGAAACGGCCGTCGCGCCACGCGACGGCCGTTTCCCATCCACCGTTTACCATTAACCGCTTACGGACTCACCTGCACCACCAGCACTTCCACATCCGTCGTCGGGTTGCCATTGGTTATCACCGGAATCGAGGTGTCATTGATAAACAGCAAATTGCCCGCCCCATCGGTGATACGCGCCGACAGGGTGTAGGTGTGGTTGTCCACAATGGCCGCCGGATCATAGGGAATGGCAAAAGGCAGCGGTACCTGCGCCCCGTTGGTAGGCGCATTGTATTCGCCCATAATCACAGCCGGCGCATCGGCCAGTGACGTATCCTGAAGCTGTATCAACAGGTTGGCATCATCCGGCAAAGCAATACGCACCAGATAGGTGACGTTGCCGGTCACTTCGGCCATCGTTACCGGGGCCGGGCCGCCATTGCTAAAGACCATATTGCCCGCATCCGCAAACAGATTCATCACCAGATTGTCGCCATCCATAACAAAGGTGCGCACATTGCTCAAGAACATGTTGAATTGCGCATCCAGCGAACCTTCGGGGCACATCGCCATCGTGGAAATGCCGGGCTGGATGGTCAACGACGCGCCATCCAACGTGTAGCTGCCCGCAATGCGGTTGCAGTCTGCCTGGCCGTTGTAGGTACCATCTTCGTTGAAGACGATGTTGTAATTGGCCGGGTTCTCTACGGTAATGTCATTTTCCCCGGCCGTGTCCTGAAATTCCACCCACTGCCAGAGAATGCCGGTGATGGGGGCTGTCTCGGCAGGCATATCGGCCGGGGCCGGGCCACCATTGCTAAAGACCATATTGCCCGCGTCGGCAAACAGGTTCATTACCAGATTGTCACCATCCATGACAAAGGTGCGCACATTGCTCAAGAAGGCGTTGAACTGCGAATCCAGCGAACCTTCGGGGCACATCGCCATCGTGGAAATGCCGGGCTGGATAATCAGCGACGCGCCGTCCAATGTGTAGCTACCGGCGATACGATTGCAGTCCGCCTGGCCGTTATACGTGCCATCTTCGTTGAAGACGATGTTGTAGTTAGCCGGGTTATCTACGGTGATGTCATTCTCTCCGGCCGTGTCCTGGAACTCTTGCCACAACCAGAGAATGCCGGTGATAGTTGGGGGTGCTTCTTCGGCGGCGGGCACGGCCGTAGCCTCTACAACAGGCACGGCCGTTGGTTCTGAACCGGCCGTGCCGCTGCACGCGGCCAGCGCCATCGCCAGCAGTAATGTGACAAACATAAGGGCAAATTTTTTCATTCTTCAAATCCTTTTTTGAATTGTCCACAAGCGAACGATAGGTAAAATCATCGTCAAGTCTATCGCCAACGGCCGTTTTGCCCACAAGAAGACGCGCTAACGCATAAAATGTTTAGCATTACCTGAGAAAAACCTGACGTTGAAGAAATTATTGCTTGCGCCCGGTTTGCTGACACTGCTGGGATATTTCACGTCAACTTTGCCCGCTGCCAGGGCCAGGCGCCTACAGTAATGTTGCGCCGCTGGAAGGCCCACACGGCCAGCAGGAAAAGCACAAACGAGGTGGCTAACAACACGGCCGTGTCCGCCGTGGCCTGCCCTTCTGTCAATACCGCCGGGGCGGTGTCATAATAGTTAAAGAGAATGATCGGTTTGATCGGCTCCACCGAATCATAGAGATTGGCCAGACTGTTGCCAAAGTAATTGGCGACAAAGATGACGGTGGCGACCAGCGCGGCGGTGCGCCGGTTGGGCAGATACGCACCCATGAGCAGGCTGATCATGGCCACAACCATCAATAGGGGCCACATGTAGAGGGCGCTGAGGAACATGTCAACGGCCGTGACCGGTGTTTCTACCTGGCTGGCGATAGCTAAATAGGTACCGGCGGCGGCCAGGCCGACGATGACCAGGATGAGAAAGAGGGCCACGGCCGTAGCCAGCGCCTTGGCCGTCACAATTTGCCAGCGCGGAATGGGCAATGTCACCATCAGTTCCAGTTTGCCTTCATCTTCTTCGCCCGCCAATGTACCGCTGCCGCTGAGAATAGCGTAAATGCTCAACAAAATGGGCGCCAGGTTCACGTAGGTGCTGGCTACGTACCCGGCAAAAGAGGTCATGTCGGTGATGCCCAGAGCCTCGTAAAAGGCCATCTCACCCATATCAAAAAGGGCTAACTGGTCGCCGAAGCTAGGATAAAGCCCCACATACAATGCGGTATAAATGGAAACGCCAATCCCCCAGCCAATAATGCCATTGCGCCGGAAGCGTAGTTCTTGCCACAGTAAACGAAACATATTTTCCTCCTGTTGCAAGTTGCATGTGGCATGTTGCAAGTAGATGCTTTACCTGCCACCTGCCACCTGCCACCTGCTACTTGCCACCATAATATGCCAGAAAAACCTCTTCCAGTGTCACCGGCATGGTATCTATATCCAGAACGTTATAAGTCACGGCCGTACTCAACACCCCGTTCAAGTTTTCCCGAATTTCCAGGATCACACTCTGCTCGTCGCGGGCCATTTCCACCACGCCATCCTGGGCAAAAGCATCGGCCGGCGGCAGGGTGGCGAAACTCAGCCGCAGCCGTTTGAACTGCTGCTTGGTCAGCGTCTCCACCCGTTCTGTAGCCACCAACTGCCCGTCGCGGATAATGCCCACCCGGTCGCACACCTCCTGTACCTCAGAGAGGATGTGGGAGGAGAAGAAAACGGTACGGCCGTCGGCTTTCGCCTCGCGTACCAATTCCAACACCGTTTGCTGCACCAGGGGATCCAGACCGCTGGTGGGTTCGTCCAAAATCAGCAGGTCGGGTTTGTTCATAAAGGCCACCACCACGCCCACTTTTTGTTTGTTTCCCCGTGAGTATTCCCGAATTTTGCGGTTGGTGTCCAGATGCAGCCGTTGGCAAATCGCTTCGCGGTAGGCCTTGTCGTCATTATTGCCGCGCATAGCATTGACCGTATCGAAAAACTGGTACGCCTTCATGTTTTCGTACAGGCTCAATTCGCCCGGCAGGTAGCCCACCCGCTGCCGCGCCGCCACCCCCTCTTTCTGGCAGTCCAGCCCAAACAGCCACGCCTGCCCGCTGACCGGGCGAATGACATCCAGCAGCGCCCGCTGCGTGGTCGTCTTGCCGGCCCCATTCGGCCCCAAAAAGCCGTAGACCTCCCCTTTTTGCACGGTCAGGTCTACGTTGAGGATGCCCCGCTGACGGCCGTAATACACCGTCAGCCCCTCTGTTTCAATTACATTCTCTGTCATGTCGCCCTCCAGGTGCGTAATCCGAAGTCCGTAACCCGTAATCGGTGATCGGTGGTTGGACTGCTGGCTTCTCATTATACCCCAACCGCCTCGTTCCCACGCTCTGCGTGGGAATGTCGCCTGGGACGCTCTGCGTCCGAAACCGGTGACGCGAAGCGTCCTGGCTGGCGTTCCACGCAGAGCGTGGAACGAGAAGCGATAGTAAAGAGAGGTGCTATTACGGCAGCCAGGCGGGTTGGGTGGCGGGGTAGGCGATTTCGGTGGTTTGCCCGGTCTGGATGTCCACCACCCAGACGCCGGGTTGGGCATACAGTTCTTTCAGGTTGTAACGCTGGTAGAGGAGGGTACGGCCGTCCGGCGACCAATAAAACGCGCTGTGATGAATATCCGGGTCGCCGCTGAGGGGGACAACGGCCGTGCCATCGGCATCCATCAGCCACAACTGGCGGCCCATGGCGCTGCGTGCTTCCTTGCGGCCAAAAGCGATGCGACGGCCGTCCGGCGACCAGGCGGGGTTGCTATCATCCACATCCAATCCACCCCTCGCCGACTCGCTGAGCATAGTCACGTCGCCATCTGGGATGGACACGGCCGTGATGACCACGCCCCAATCGGTTTCCGACGTGACAATATCGGCCAGGGTAATCTGGTTGCTGTGCGGATGCCAGGAAACGGCCGTGCCCATCTTATTCGGCACCAGCAGCCCGGAGCCATCTTCCAGGTTGTACAACTGGATGCCCTGGTCGGTGGGGGAGACGTAGCTGAGCCAACGGCCGTCGGGTGAAATGGCGGCAAACAACCCCAACAACTGGCTATCTCCAAAAACCGGCACGGTCTGGCCGCTGGCTACATCCAGCCACCACAGCCGGGGGTTGCCCGGCGGCGCGCCGGGATTCAAAATCTCGCGCCGTTCGTACACCAGGCGACGGCCGTCCGGCGTCCACACCGGGCGGCTGCACATCGCTTCCGGACAGGCCAGCAGCATCCGCTGGTTGGCGCCATCGGCGTTCATCAGCCACAGGTCGGCCGTGCCGGTTGTGCCCTGGTCATGGGTCATCACGGCGTAGGCAATCTGGGAGCTATCAGGGGCGACGGCAAAATCGAGTACGGTGGCGTTGGCCTGGCTTAATTGGGTAGGCGGCTGACGGCCGTCGGCGTCGGCCACAAAAATCTGGTCTGGCCCTTCCGGGTCTGGTTTGATGAAAAGGATACGCGGCTGCCCGGTCTGGAATTGCCAGGTGAGTGGTTCGTGCAGGGTACGGCCGTTGACCCCCTCCACCCCAGCCGCGACCGTGACTTCATACGCCGCATTGGTCGCCAGCGGCGTGGCC
The DNA here is from genome assembly GCA_014584575.1 of Chloroflexota bacterium. Taxonomy (GTDB): domain Bacteria; phylum Chloroflexota; class Anaerolineae; order Promineifilales; family Promineifilaceae; genus CAADGU01. The sequence continues at coordinate 221,686 of JACTMP010000022.1, read as the reverse complement.
GGTTGGAAGATGAGGGTGTCGCCGTTCAGGGTGGTGGTACCGGAGATAAAGGGGGAGAGGGTCACGGCCGTGTCCGGCGCACTGGCCAGCACATCATCAAACTGCACCCGAATCTGGCTGAGCGCCGACACATGGGCGGCGCCGGGGGCGGGCGTCTGCGCCACCACATCCAGCCCCACCTGGCTGCCCAGAAAAATGACTGCCGCCACTAGCCCCGCCAGCAACGCCACCACCCCCCACACCACCGCATCAAACTTTGAAAATGTCATGCTTGCGTTTTAATCAATCACGGCCCATTGTCATTCCTCCTCGAAGACTCGTCGGAATGACAATGGGCGAAGGTTACTGATACAAATAAGGCTGCGTCGGTGGGTCGGTAATCACCACCTCGTCAGCGATAAGCAAAGGTATCTCGTTACCGTTAAATGTCCCGGCCAGGAAGGTCCCCGTCACCTCCACCCACTGGTCGGCCACCAGTTCCGGCGCATCCGGCCAGCGCACAATCAGGCCAATGGGGGCCGCATCGGCCACACAACAGCTTACCGTAAAACGGCTGACCATAAATTCATCGGCGGCAAAACGGTCATCCCGGTAAACGAAACCAATCACATGCACCGGCTCGCCATCAAAGGCGACCGCTTCACCCCGGTCGCGGAACAGGTAGAGCCAGTCCAGGATGTTACGCTCACCGGCCGTGGGGATGACGCTTAACTGGCTGCCACTGGGCGCTTGCGCCGAGGTGAGCAGGCCGGTGTTAATCTCCCGATTGCCCAATGCGGCTGCGCCCAGCGGTTTGGGTTGCACCATCACCCCCAACAAGACAGGGATGGCCAGGATGCCCAGCGCCAGCCAGGAAAGATCGTGGCTATGGTCGTGGTCATGGGCATGGGCATGATCGTGGTGGTCATGATCATGTTCGTCCACGCCGTGCAAGATGGTGTGGCGGTGTTGGTAGGCGTAGACGAGGCCAACCAGGAGAAAGGTGAGTGCGGTCACGGCCGTGAGCGCATTGAACCGCGGATGGATATAAAAGCTCAACGTGCCATTGCTCAACCGGCTGGCCAGAAAAAGAGCCAGGCTGAGAAAGAGGATGACTTTGACAATTGTTTTCAGACGCATGATGAATACCAGGAGGAGATCAGAGATTAGAGATTGGAGATTGAGGCTCGTGTCATCTCCAATCTCCAATCTCCAATCACAATAAGAACAAATTGATAACCAACGCAAAAAACAGCGTAAACAACAGCGGCAGCAAAATGAGATAGAGCACGATGCGGCGGCGGAAGACGCCCAGGAACATCATGGCGCTTTTGATGTCTACCATCGGCCCAAAGACCAGGAAGCTGAGGATGGAACCGGTGGTAAACGTGCCCGCAAAGGAGAGCGCCAGGAAGGCGTCTACGGTGGAGCAGATGGAAAGCACAAAGGCCAACACCATCATGGCCACCACCGACAATACCGGCGCGCCGCCAAATTGCAGCAGCAGCGCCTGGGAAACAAAGGTCTGCATCCCCGCGGCCAGCATCGAGCCGATGATCAGGTAGCGAGCCATGTCCAGGAAATCATCGGCGGCGGTGACAACGGCCGTCCATGCCCGTTTTTCCCCTTTTGCCGCCGCTTCCGGCGCGTGGTAACTGTCCGGCAGGCCGATGCCCGTCTCTTCCGGGGGGCGCAGCACCTCGGTCGGTTTGGCAAAGTGAAACACCAGACCAACCAGGAAGGCGATGATAAAAGTCAAAATGTAACGGCCGATCAAAATCGGCCCAAAGCCAAAAGCGGCATATGTGCTGACCAACACCACGGGGTTGATGACCGGGGCGCTGAGCAAAAAGGCAATGCCCACCGGCATCGGCAGCCCCTTCTGGTACAGGCGGCGGGTGACAGGCACCACGCCACATTCACACACAGGAAAGGCAAAACCCAGCAGCGCCCCGGTGAAAGCGGCGGGCACCGCCCGGCGCGGCACGTAGCGGGCAATGGTGCTCTGATCTACAAACACAGCGATAAAACCGGAGACGAGCGACCCGGCCAGCAAAAAGGGTACGGCTTCGATGAAGATGCCCAGGAAGATGGTGGTGAAGGTTTGCAGCCGGTCACCGGCAAATTGCAGGTTGAGGCCGGGCAAGGCGCTGACCAGGATGAGCAGCACCAGCGCGCCCACCATCAGGCGCACGGCGTTTTGGAAGCGTTTGTCCGGGGCTGCTATGGCCGTGTCCCCTACCGGCTCAACATGAGGTTCTTGCTCCAACTCCGTCGTATCCATAGGCCGGGATTATAGCCGTTTTGCGTGGCGGGGCAGGTGTAGGGCACGGCCGTTAATCCCCCTCTCAACCCGTCATTTAGCGCTTCTTACCAGACCGGCGAGCCAGCCAAAAGATGCCTGCTCCCACAGCCAACCAGGTCAACAACGTCACGGCCGTGCCCCAGGCAACAACTCTGGGTTCATAAACAAACCGGATCAATGATGTGCCTGCCGCCAGCCGTACAGCCCGGAAAGTATAATTAGCCCGTAGTAATTCCCCCTCTTCACCATTTACCCAAACCCGCCAACCAGGATAATGGGTATCGCTAACCACCAAAAATCCTGTCCGGTCACTTTCCACCAGAAGTTCCAGTGTATTATTGGTCATCCCGGTTATCTCAACCTGGGCATTGCCAACCTGGCCGATAAATGGCACTCCTTCTTCCAATAGCACGACCTCTGCCGGATCAAAACTATCATCTCTGATCAATTGCAATGCCCGTTTTGGCTGCGGTTCAACCAGAGAGGCAAAGACCATATAAGCGCGGGGCATGACCTGGCTGTTTTCGTATACCGTCAAGGCGGCATCAGTGATAGGCAACCGCACCCACCTGGCTGGCAATTGTTCTTCAGAGTCGGCGACCAGATATTTGACGCCCAGAAAATCATAAAAGGGGCTATCCATATTCACCGCCTTCCGATAATCGCTAAATCGCTGTAAATCAAAGGGGTTCCAGGGCAGCCCAAACGCTTGGGAGAAGCCATAGACAAATCCCGCCAGTACGTTCCAGCGTGGTTCAGATGCAAATTCGTCTTTGGAGCCTGAGGCGGCTACGGCCGTGTTATCCACCCGGAAGAGGCTGGCATCGTTACCCCATAGCTGTCTGATAGATGGATGCTCGTAATGAACCAGATAATTATATGTTGTCAGATGGCGCGGCTGTTGGGCACGGAATAGATCAACTATCAGCAGCCCCACCAGCAGGAATGGCATCCAGGCGTGCAGCCAATCCCACCGCCGTGCTAATATGATAAACAACCACAAGCCAAACAACATGAAAAACATCATCATCGCATCCGTCTGCCGATACTGTCTGATCGCGGCTGCAAACGGGTGTGCCGGGTCAACTTGAGAACCCGGCAAAAACGGGAACACCAACAGCACAATAAGTCCGCCTATGGTCGCCAAACCCAACAGTTTAATAACATCTCGCCATAATGGGTTGTCTCTATCGGCCAGATGAGTAAGTAACCAATCTACGCCAAACGCACTCAACAACACCAGGGCAGTATCCACCCAAAAAACAAAACGCCCTGGCACCCGCACAAATTGCATCCCCGGCACAAGTTGATACGCCAGTTGATAAACAGGCGTCACTGCCCCCAATGTTAATACAAACCCCAGCACAACCATAAATACCAAAAATCGCTTTTCCCAAGACTTCCACACATAACTGCCCAGAAAAGCCATAAACAAACTAATGACGCCTATATAAGCATAAAACTCATTGATAAAAACCAGATTCCTGGGCCAAAAAGGGAGCGATTCAACATGATTTTGTCCAAAGTAATGGGGTAAAAACAACAGCAGCCAGCCAACAGGTGGCATGATATATTCACTGGCCCCAACCACCGAAAGCGTAGCCCGATTGGTGAGCTGCATAAATTCCAGAGTGGGAAAAATTTGAACGGCCGCTGCTAACACCGCCACAACAGCCATCAAGCCATACGAGGCTGCTGCGCGCAGCAGTCCACGCCCGCGTGTATGAATCAAATAAGCAACCAGCCATAAGCCACACCAATATCCTGTAAAAAGGGCAAACTGCTGGTGCCCGCCCAAGACCGAAAGCGACCAAAACAAACCGCCTGCCAGTGCATAGGAGATTTTTTGACGCAAAATGCTCCTTCGAAAAAATAAGAAAATCAACGGCATCCAGGTAGATGAGAAAATAATGTTAATGTGATCCATCTGGGCAATGAGGAAACCGGAAAACATAAAACCGATGCCCGCCACCACACTTCCCCACCGACCGGCTCCCAAATCTCGCGCCAGAGCATAGGTGAACAAACCAGCCACAAAATAATGGAAAATGAGCAGCCCGGTCATCGTCTGGTAACTGAACGCCGTCAAAAGCAACAGCAGGCGCAACGGGTACCAAAACCCGATATTGGGATCAGCAGCCAGTGGCTGCCCGCCGGAAAGGTAGGGATTCCACAACGGCAGTTCACCCTGTTTCAGTGAACGGGCGGCAAACAAGTCGTGAGGGTAGTTGAAGTTAACCAGGTCTGTACCGATGGGTAGATGGGTAGTGGATGTGAAGAGGACAGGCGCAAAAAAGGCGACCGTTAAAAGGGCAAAAAAGGCAACAACAGCGAAAGAGGGCGCGTATTTCCTGGTCATTTGAATATCTCTGGCAGAATCCACCTTCACAATGCGAATAATCACCAATTATGAAGGCCAGACAACCTGCCCCTTTTTAATGACTTGTTGTACCAGGTTGATGCCGAAGCGGTAGCCAAGCTGCCGATAATCAGCCGTGTCCAGGATGAGGATGTCTGCCTGTTTGCCCGGCTCCAGGCTGCCAATTTCCTGCCCCCGGCCAATGGCGTGGGCGGCGTTCAGCGTGGCGGCGACCAATGCCTGCGCCTGCGTCAGCTTCATATAGCGGCAGGCCAGGGCGATGACCATCTGCATGGATTCACACCAGCAGGTGCCGGGGTTGCAGTCCGTGGCCAGCGCCAGCGCGCCACCCGCCTGCAAAATGGCCTGGGCCGGGGTGTAGTCACGCTCCGCCAGGCCAAAGGGGGTGCCGGGCAGCCCCACGGCGATGGTATCGCCTGCGCCCAGGGCGGCAATATCTTCCACCGGCGTTTTGACCAGGTGGTCGGCTGAAATGGCCCCCAATTCTACCGCCAGCTTCGTGCCGCCCAGCCCCACAAACTCATCGGCGTGGACTTTCAGCCGGTAGCCCAACGCGGCGGCGGTGGTGAGGATGCGGCGGGTCTGATCCACATCAAAAACGCCCTGTTCGCAAAAGACATCGCAGAAGAGCGGCGTTTTATGTTCCTGTGCCCAGGCAGCACCCGCTGGCAGCATTTCGTCAATGACCAACTGGACGTAGGTTTCGGTACGGCCGTGATACTCGGCCGGTATAGCATGAGCGGGTAAAAAAGTGGCGGTCAGTTCAATCGGCTGCGCCTGGTGCAGGGCGCGGATGGCGTCTAGCTGGCGCAGTTCGGCGGCCGTTTCCAGTCCGTAACCCGTTTTGGTTTCGGCGCTGGTGGCGCCGTGTTGCAGCATCCGCGCCAGCCGGGGCAAGTTATCGGCCACCAGATCGGCGACGCTGGCCTGCCGGGTGGCCCGCACGGTTGACATAATGCCGCCGCCCGCCGCCATAATTTCCATGTAAGAAGCGCCGGCAATGCGCTGCTCAAATTCGGCGGCGCGGTCGCCCAGCCAGGGGATGTGTGTGTGCGGGTCTACAAAACCGGGGATGACGGCACGGCCGTGGGCGTTTATGACCTGGGGTGCGTAGTAGTGGGATGTGAGTACGGCCGTGTCCCCCACCGCCACAATTTTGCCATCCGCCACCGCTATCGCGCCGTTGGCGATCAGCCCCAGGTCGCCCAATTGCGGCCCGCGCTGCGGGCCATCCGGCCCTGGAATAACACAGACCTGGCTGGCGTTGGTAATGAGTAAGTCTACAATTTCCATCGTTTTCTCCTGAAATGGAACACGGATGTGGCAAAAATCCGCGCCCTGTTTTGGCAGAATCTACCAGAGTTTCGGTCATTTGCATACGGGGAAGAGTTTGAACGGCGGATTAGTTCCTTCCATTGTATAACTTTTTTACTACAATAATTCTATGTCCAACCCATATATGACAAACCAGCCCCAAAATATATGTAATACCATCAAGCTTCAGGCTTTGCGGATTGCTGATAGAGTCAATGAAGCAGGCTATACGGGTCTCGGTATATATGAAGAAACGCTCACGGATCTGCTTTTGAATCGGATTCAGTTTGAGCATGAAGAAAATTTCTTCACCAGGAAATTTACACGCAAAGAAGAAGGTAGCTTGTCCGGAGCAGATTGGTTATGGTGTATTGGAGAACCTGGTGCATGGATTACTTTTGCCGTGCAAGCAAAGATAGCAAGTACAAACACAAACAGGGTAAATTATCTTCATTACAGAGGAGGGGAGCAATATAGCCTGCTCATAAACTTCTGCAAGAATTTTGGTTTTATTCCAAAGTATTCGATTTATGCGAGGATACATGAAGAGATCCAGTTTTTTTCAAAAGAAATAGCTCAATTTAAGAACTTGCCTACTGAACAATGGTCATTTACTGCAATATCTCCAAAATATTTGAAGCACTTGTCTGGGCCAAAAGATAGACATATTTCGAGTGTATTACAATTCTCTGTTCCATGGACATGCTTATTTTGTGAAGAGAAAGTTGGTGAGGGAAAGTTAGCAGAGATAATTGCAAATAATCTAGAAAACACGTACTGGCTTTTCGAGAATGAATACCGACGTCAACGAAGGCAAAAGCCCAAGAATGAATTTAGCCGTATGGTTTGGGAAAATCCATTACCATCAAAATTGATAACAGAAACCATGCCTTTACCCGTTTTATACCTTATGACTCAGAAGAATTTTTCTCATAAAGTGCCTATAGCAAATGTGAGCGTTTTTTCAAACACTTCAGTACATCAGGCTCTTGATTCTGAGTTAAAAAAAGTTGAAAGTTTGAAGCAATGGAAGAATTTTCCGAAGGTATTTGAGAGAAAAGTCGTAGAAATTCAAAGTACTCAGACAACATATCTATTGCATGCGGGAAGGTGGTAATAGAGATGATTGCATCTCTATCAGTCTATGTGCTCATGGAACCGAAATTGAATGTGTGGCTGGAAGTGGAGGGGGGGGTGGTGTTGTCGGTGTGGCGGGTGGAATTGTTGACGGCCGTGTCCCAAACCGGTTCCATCTCCGCCGCCGCTGCCCACATGGGCGTACCCTACCGCATCGCCTGGCAAAAAATCCACGAGATGGAAAGCCGCCTGGGGCAAAAGCTGGTGGAGACCCAGGTCGGCGGCAAACACGGCGGCGGCGCGTCCCTCACGCCGTTGGCTCAGAATTACATTGATCGTTTCACCCAGATCAGCCAGGAGCTAGACGCCGTTTTGCAAGAGCGTTTCCGGGCCATTTTTCTCCCCGACACGCCTGAATAATCACCCCTGTCCTTTAGGCGGCAGCGGATGAAAGCGGATAAACGGATAAACCAACCCACCTATCTGCTTATCAGTTCCCCATTCGTTGCCGTTTTGCAATCGTTATGATAAATTATCACAACGACTATAAACCCCATAATAAGGATAAAAACCCATGCGCAAAAAGCTGTTTGTTTTGACTTTTCTCCTGGTTTTTCTGGCGGCCTGTGGTTCGTCAGAACCAGAGGTGCTGCGGCTGGCGACGACGACCAGCACGGCCGATTCTGGCCTGCTGGAGGCGATTTTGCCGGAATTTGAGGAAGAACATAATGCCCGCGTGGATGTGGTGGCAGTGGGCACGGGCCAGGCCATTGCCCTGGGCGAAGCGGGTGACGCCGATGTGATTCTGGTTCACGCCCGCGGCCGGGAAGATGCGTTTTTGGCCGCCGGGCACGGCACGGAGCGGTATGACGTGATGGTTAACGATTTTGTGATCGTTGGCCCGGCGGACGACCCGGCGGGTATTCAGGGGATGGACACGGCCGTAGCGGGACTGACGGCCGTTGCCGCCGCCGAAGCTCCCTTTGCCTCCCGTGGCGATGACAGCGGTACCCATACCAAAGAATTGCAACTGTGGACAGCCGCCGGTATCACCCCCGACCCCAACAGCAGTTGGTATAAATCGTTGGGGCAGGGCATGGGCGACACGCTGTTGTTTGCCAATGAGACAGGCGCGTATACGCTGACCGACCGGGGCACGTTCCTCTCCATGCAGGCCAATTTACCCAATCTGATCATTGTGGTCGGTGGGGCAACGATTGCCGAGAATGGCGACCCGTCGCTGCTGAACCCCTATGGCGTCATTCCGGTGAACCCCGACAAAGGCAATATCAACGATGAACTGGCGCAGACATTTGCCGAATGGTTGACCAGTGTGGAAATACAGGAGATGATTGAGCAGTACGGCCGTGACCAATTCGGTCAGCCACTCTTTTACCCGGATTCTGAAGCGTGGCGGAATCGCTGATGCGGAGATTGGAGATTGGAGTTATAGGCCAATCTCCATTCTCTAATTTCCAATCTCTTTCATGGACATCCTCGTTCAAGTTTTTCAAAACGCCGTGCAACTGCTCTTTTCGTTCGATCCTGAACTGAGGGGCATTGTGGCGCTGACGCTGCGGGTGACGGGCTTTGCCCTGCTCTTCGCCATGCTCATTGGCATTCCCATTGGCGCGGGGCTGGGGCTGATGGGGCGCATTCCGGCGGCGGGCTGCCTGCTGCCGCTGATTTACACCGGCATGGGGCTGCCGCCGGTGGTAGTAGGACTGTGGGTTTATTTGCTGCTTTCCAACCAGGGGCCGTTGGGCAATTTAGGCTGGTTGTTTACGCCATCGGCGATGGTACTGGCGCAGACGGTTATTGCCTTGCCGCTGGTGGTGGGGCTGACGCTCACGGCCGTGCGTGCCACCGATCCCCTGCTCCATTTACAACTGCGTTCATTAGGGGCTACGCGCGTCCAGTTAGCCTGGACGGTGCTGCGCGAAACCCGGCTGGGCCTGATGGCGGCCATTGTGGCCGCCTTTGGCAGCATCATCTCCGAAGTGGGCGCGGTGATGCTGGTGGGCGGCAATATCCAGGGCGAAACGCGGGTGCTGACAACGGCCATTGTATTGGAAACGCGCCGGGGCAACTTTGCCCTGGCGCTGGCCCTGGGCATCATCTTGTTGGGGCTGGCATTTGTGACTAATCTGGTGTTGTATGGGTTGCAGAGAAGAGATTAGACGCTACCAGACATCCGATTTCTTGGAGAAATCGGATGTCTCCCGGCCCCAAACCTCCAAGCCATGAACCAACCACTTTATCAGCTTGAGAATATACAGCAGAGTTATAACGGCCGTTGCGTCCTCAACATCGCCCAACTGAACATTCAAAGGGGGGAAATCCTGGCGATTGTTGGCCCCAGTGGGGCGGGCAAAAGTACGTTGCTGCGGTTGTTGAATTTTCTGGAACAGCCGACACAAGGCCAGCTTATCTTCGATGGGCAGGCAGGGATGGCTGATCTACCCCTGACGCAGCGCCGCCGGGTGACGATGGTTTTTCAACGGCCGATCTTGCTGCGGCGCAGCGTGGCGGCCAACCTGGCTTATGGCCTGGGGCTGCGCGGTGACAAGCTGCCGCCGGATGTGGCATCTGGCTGGCTGCAACGGTTGGGGCTGGCGGCGTTGGCGCGGCAATCGGCGCATAAATTGTCGGCGGGAGAGGCGCAGCGGGTGTCGCTGGCGCGGGCGTTGGTGATGCACCCGGAGGTGCTGCTGCTGGACGAACCAACCGCCAATCTGGACCCGTACAATGTAGGCATCATTGAGACGATTTTGCGCGAGGAAAACGAAAATCTGGGCATGACGATGGTGCTGGTGACACACAATATCTTTCAGGCGCAGCGATTGGCGCAGCGGACGGCATTGTTGTGGGACGGCCGTCTCATCGAAATCAGCGATACCCCTACCTTTTTTAACGCGCCCACTCAGGCGGAAACCGCTGCTTTTGTACGGGGAGAATTGGTGTATTGAACAGTCCAATCCAGAGCGATTGCATACTCCCGGTAAAGGCAGATAAATCTGCACCAACAAAAGGCAAAGTCGGCCTTCGCCGACTATAAACCCAGTGGACACCAGCCCACGAAGGTGGGCTTTGCTGTTTGTAGCCGCGATTTCAATCGCCGGGAATTGAGTTTTCCCACAACCGTTAGTGTCACGAAGTTTTCGCCACTCCCTTCAGACTACAACGGATGGAGAAATAAGCGGATAAATTTCCAGAGAGGAATCCGTTCATTTCCTTATCCGTTATAGTCCTGGCGAAAAACTAACGACACTAACAAAACAGTAAATTTTCTCGTGTCTTCCATCCCTCCCAAATCTTCACAAAATCTGAATAGTCCATTTTTATTGTCTTAACGGCCGTACCCTACCCTTTCTCCTGTTAATACAACCCTTTTACTAACAGGAGAAACAATGAACAAGAAAACGATATTTTTATGGGCATGGGTGGTGGCGCTATTGTTGCTGGCGGCTTGCAGCGCCGGTTCAGAGACGGTATCGTCCACCAACCAGACAACACAAACCAGCCTGGTGAGTACCAGCGCCGAGGTGGTGGCGGCTGCCAATCCAACCAACACCACGGCCGTTACTAACAGCGCCAACCAACCGGCCGTCGTCAGTGTGGTGGCTACGGCCGTAGCCACCGACGTTGCCACCCATGAGGCTGCCGCCAGCGCCGCCAGCACCAACAGCGATGGGACGCAAATCACCTTGCAGGGAGAAACGGTAACGGTCGCGGGGGATGGCGTGGTGGTCAACGGCCGTCAGGCCACCATCACCGCCGCCGGGAGTTACCGCCTGACGGGGACTCTGGTTGATGGGCAAATTGTGGTGGATACGGCCGACAAGGAAGTCGTCCAGCTTGTTCTGGACAGCGTTAATATCAGCAACACCACCAGCGCCGCCATTAACATCACCAAAGCCGGGGAAGTGGTTATCGTCCTGGCTGACAACAGCGAAAACTATCTGGCCGATGGCGCGTCATACGTTTTTGCCAGCGCCGCAGAAGATGAACCCAACGCTGCCCTATTCAGCAAGGCTGATCTGACGATTGTGGGCAATGGCGCGTTGACCGTTAATGGCAATTACAACGATGGCATTGCCAGCAAAGATGGGCTGGTTATCAGCGGCGGTGTGATTATGGTCACGGCCGTAGATGATGGCATTCGTGGCAAGGATTACCTGATTGTGCAAGATGGCGTCATCACCGTCAACGCCCAGGGGGACGGTCTGAAAGCGGACAATGAAGAAGACGCCACAAAGGGGTACATCGCCATTGAAACGGGGATCATGGAGATTTCGGCCGGCGGTGACGCCATCCAGGCCGCCAGCAACGTGCTGATCACCGGTGGGGATTTCACCATCACCAGCGGCGGCGGCAGCGCCAGTTATCTGGACGCCAATACCTCGGCCAAAGGCATCAAGGGTGTGGTCAGCGTCATTATTGACGGCGGAACCTTTGCTATCAATGCCGCCGACGACGCAATCCATTCCAATGACAACATGGTCATTAACGGCGGCGCGTTTACCATTGCTACCGGTGACGATGGCCTTCACGCCGACGCGACCTTGACGGTGAACAACGGTGTCATCAACATCACCCAGTCTTACGAAGGGATTGAGAGCGCGGTGATCACCATCAACGGCGGTGACATCACCATCGTCTCCAGTGATGATGGTTTGAATGTGGCCGGTGGCAATGACGGTTCGGGCATGATGGCCGGGCCGGGCGGGCGGCCAGGCGGCGGCCCGCGCCAGGATACCTTCACCTATACCGGTAATTATTACCTCTACATCAACGGCGGCGCCATCGTGATTGATGCGACCGGAGACGGGATTGATGTCAACGGCGCGATTGAGATGACGGGCGGCACGGTCCTGGTGAACGGCCCCACCATGCAGATGAACGGGGCGCTGGATTATGATGGCACCTTCAATATCAGCGGTGGGCTGCTGGTGGCCGTAGGCAGTGCGGGCATGGCGCAAGCGCCCGGCGCCGCCTCAACCCAGCATTCCCTGCTGCTGAATCTCAATGGCACACTGGCCGCCGGGACGCTCATTCATATTCAAAGCCGTGACGGGGCAAACATCCTCACCTTTGCCCCTACCAAAACAATTCAATCTATCGTCTTGTCCTCGCCAGAACTGGCCAATGGCGTGACGTATGATGTGTACTTTGGCGGCAGCGATACCGGCAGCGTGGCGGACGGTTTGTATCAAGGTGGCAGTTATACACCCGGCGACCTCTACACCAATTTCACCATTTCCGGTATAGTCACGGCCGTTGGCAACCAGATGAGATAGGACAAGTGGCCGGTGGCAGATGGCGCTGCCGGACATACCGCAATTGGCCTGTGTCCGTGATGACGGTGGTCAGGTGGCCGGTTTTGTGGCGGTAGTGGCAGGCAAGGTGGAGATGTTGTTCATCCATCATCCCCTGCTACATTTACAACTCCCCAACAGGTAGGGCGATTTTCCAAATCGCCTTTCAGCATGACTATGATAGACATTACCCAACACCGACTCCACAACCAGCGTCTTGTCCGGCAAAACGCAACTCAACCTGACCAGGTGGTGGCCTGGTTTGGGGCCATGCAGGCGCAGGATTATGCCAGCGTGAAATGGGCCATAGGGGTGCGGGGTGGGCCAGGGCAGATGATAACGGACACGGCCGTAGAACAGGCGATCAGCAACAAACAGATCATCCGCACCTGGTTGATGCGCGGCACGCTGCAAATGACAACGGCCGCCGATATTCGCTGGCTGCTGGCCCTGCTGGCGCCGCGCCTGATCAGTGGCAGCGCCGGCCGCCTGCGTGAACTGGAACTCGACCCGGAAACGCTACGGCGCAGTTTTGATCTGTTCACGGCCGTGCTGCCCACCCGCCAACCCCTCGCCCGCCCCGACATCCTGCAAGCATTGGAACAGGCCGGCATCTCTACCGCCGGGCAGCGCGGCTACCACATTTTGGGGCAGGCGGCGTTGGCGGGGCTGATCTGTTTTGGTCCCATGCAGGGTAAACAGCAGACGTTTGTGCTGCTGGATGAGTGGGCGCCGCCCGGCCCGACCTATACACGGGAGGAGGCGCTGGCGGAACTGGCCCGGCGCTACTTCCAAAGTCACGGCCCGGCCACACTGCCCGATTTTGTCTGGTGGTCGGGGCTGACGATAACGGAAGCGCGGGCGGGGTTGGCGCTGGTGGAAACAGAACTGCAATCAGAGGTGGTGGAAGGGGAAACTTATTGGCTGCCGCCCCATCCGGCCATACTCGCCATGCCCACAGCTGCCGCCTGGCTGCTGCCGGGCTTTGACGAGTATTACCTGGGGTACAAAACGCGCCAGGTGGTGCTGGACGGCCGTTACGACAAACAGGTGGTCTCCGTTAATGGCATCTTCCGCCCCGTCATCGTCATAGACGGGCAAATCGTGGGCATCTGGAAGCGGGATGTCAAAAAGGGTACGGCCGTGTTCAGCCTGGAGCCATTTGAGCCGTTGACGGCCGTGCAGCAACAGGCGGTGGCGGCAGCAGCCAGACAGTACGGCGTTTTTAGCGACCAGCCGGTCATGTTGGCTGACTAGATTTGTAACCGTTCTTGTTAACGGCCGTACCCATCCGGGTGGGCCACGTGCCAGTTCCAGGCGGTCTCGATGATGGTGCGCAGGTTGGCATAGCGGGGCTGCCAGTTCAGGTCGTGGTTAATGCTTTCGCTGCTGGCGATGAGGATGTCCGGGTCGCCGGGGCGGCGGGGGCCGATGACGGCGGGAATGGGATGCCCGGTCACGTCGCGGGCGGTCTGGATGACATCTTTAACGCTGTAGCCACGGCCGTTGCCCAGGTTATATTTACCGCTCGGCCCGCCATCCAGCAAAGCGCGCATGGCTAAAATGTGCGCCTCGGCCAGATCAACCACGTGGATGTAGTCACGCACACAGGAACCATCGGGCGTATTGTAATCGTCGCCGAAGATGGTGATTTTGTCCCGTTTGCCCAACGCCACTTCCAGCACCAGCGGAATCAGGTGGGTTTCCGGGTCGTGGTCTTCACCACGCTCTTCCGTCGCGCCACAGGCGTTGAAGTAACGCAAACAGGTGTAGCGCATGCCATACAGCCGATCCATCCAGTAAAGATAACGTTCGATGATGTTTTTGGACTCCCCATAGGGGCTGCCGGGCACAATGCGTTCGTTTTCGTCTATGGGCATTCGCTCCGGGTCGTCAAACAGGTTGGCGGTGGAGGAGAGAATGAACCCTCTCACGCCATGCTGCACGGCGCTTTCCAGCAGGTTGAGGCCGTTGACGATATTGTCACGCAGGTAAAGGAAGGGTTTTTCCATTGATTCCCCCACCAGGGTGTAGGAGGCAAAGTGCATAATGCCGTCCGGTTTGTGGGTGGCGATGGTGGTTTCGACGGCCGTTTTGTCCGCCAGATCACCCTGCACAAACACCGCATCCGGGTGGACGGCATCCTGATGCCCCTGATAAAGATTGTCAAAGACCACCACCTCTTCACCGGCTTTGATCAAACGTTCCACCGCAATACTGCCGATATACCCGGCGCCGCCGGTAACGAGAATTTTCATAGTTGTGTACCTCTTTCTTGGTATTTTGAGATTAAGAGATTGAGAGATTCGGAGATTGATTAAAAGACTCTCAATCTCTCAATCTCCTAATTCCCCAATCTCGTTCATTATCGGACGGGAGTGTAGCCTGGGCCAGTTAAGAAGCGGCTAACGCCAGGATGAATGGTTATGGCTCAGGGTTGCACGCCTAAGGTTAGTTCTACACGGATTTCCTGGTTATCCCGCAGTAGAGTCAGGGTGACGGTATCACCCGCCTGGGTATTGAGTTCCAGGTACTCGTACAAGCGCATCCAACCGGTGACGGGGGTGTCATTCACGGCCGTGAGCACATCCCCACCCACCAGATAACGCCGATTACCCACAATCACCTGCTGCTGCGCGCCGCGAATCCCGGCAGGCAAGGCCGGCCCCTCCCGGTATAGCTGTGCAATTAAAATGCCTCGTGTCACCGGCAGCCCCAACGCCTGGGCCAACTCCGGTGAAATATCGTACCCCAGGAAACCCAGCCAGGGATGGGGGTACGACCCCGTGGCAATCAGCACCGGTACCACCCGCTTCACGGTGTCCACCGGCACGGCAAAACCAATGCCCTGCGCCCCTTCGCGGATGGCAGTGTTGACGCCAATGACCAGCCCGCGAGAATCCAGCAGCGGCCCGCCGGAATTGCCGGGGTTGATGGCTGCGTCGGTCTGGATGACGTTGAAGATGGTGTTGTTGTTGTCAGTTTCCAACGGCCGTCCCAGCGCACTGATCACCCCCATCGTCAGCGTCCGGTCAAGCCCAAAGGGATTGCCAATCGCCACCGCTCGCATCCCCACCTGCAAACTGGCCGAGTCGCCCAACTCCAGCAGCGTCAACTGCTCCGGCGGCACATCTACCTTAAGCACCGCCAGGTCATTGGCCGGGTCAATACCCACCACCTGCGCCGGGACGCTTAAATCATCTGAAAACCGCACCGTCAGCCCCGTCGCTCCTTCAATGACGTGGTAATTGGTGATGATGTGCCCCTCCCGATCATAGACAAAACCAGAGCCGGTGCCTTCACTGGGCATGGGGCCAAAGAAGAAGTTCATCGTCACCACCTGCGCCGTAATATGCACCACCGACGGTCCCACCCGTTCATACAAATTGGTGACCAACTGCTCTTCCAGGTCAATGGGAGCCAGCAGCGCCTCTGGCAGCGCAGTGGGTGGCGGCGTGGTGGCTCTGGGGGCAGCGGTAGATGTGGGTAAGGGGAGGGGTACGGCCGTCTTTGTTGCCGTCCCACACCCCACCAACAGCCAAAAACTCAAAAAAAACAAACTCATCCGTTTCATAATCAAAATGAGAGTAGAGATTTTAGCCGTCAATGGCAAACGGCTAAAGTCTCTACTCCATATAAAGCTATATCTTTGTAACACGCTTTGCATTTTCCCAAAAATCAATCCCCGTTTATAATCGCCGCCCGGTAACAAGCAAATCTCCGTATCAAGAATTAAGGAAACATGAACACTCTATCACGCATCCAACATACCGTGGGCCTCGGCCCGGTTCTTCTGCTGCTCACTTTAGGCATTCCTATTGCTGTTTTTCTGGAATTAACCCACGGCAATGCCATCGCCATCTTTCTGGCAGCCGCCATCGGCATTATTCCGTTGGCCGGCATGATCGGGCATGGCACCGAAGCCCTGGCCGAGAAAGTGGGGCAGCGCGCCGGTGGGCTGCTAAACGCCACCCTGGGCAACGCCGCCGAACTCATCATCTCCTTTTCCGCCTTGCGCGCCGGGCTGATCGGCCTGGTATTAGCCTCCATCACCGGTTCTATATTGGGCAACATTTTGCTGGTGTTGGGGGCATCGCTCCTGATAGGCGGGTTGAAAAATGGCCCCCAAAAATTTAACCGCCGCAGCGCCAACATAGACGCCACCATGCTCATCCTGGCCGTCGTAGCCATTGGCATTCCATCCCTGTTCAACTGGTCACTGGAACCAGACTTTCGGGCGGTAGAGGGGTTGAGCATCGGCGCGGCCATTGCCATGCTGGTGATGTATGCCCTATCCATCATTTACTCTTTTACGGCGCATACTGAAGAAAGCGACCCTCTGGCCCGTGAAGCCCATGCCCCGGAAGGATGGAGTATGCGCCATGCGCTCATCATCCTGGTCATCGCCGTCGGCCTGATCGTCTATCTCAGTGAGGTGCTGGTGGGGGCCGTGGAACCGGTGACGGAGGAACTAGGGCTGAGCGAGTTTTTCCTGGGCATCATCCTCATCCCGCTGGTAGGTAACGTGGCCGAACATCTGGTGGCGGTGCAGGTAGCCATCAAGAACAAGATGGATTTGAGCCTGAGCATTGCTATTGGCTCCAGCCTGCAAATTGCGCTGTTTGTAGCCCCGTTGCTGGTGTTCATCAGCCTGATGGTGGGCAACCCCATGCCGTTGGAATTCAACCAGTTTGAAGTAGCCGCCATGGTAGCAGCGGCATTCGTGGCGGCGCTGGTGTCGCTGGATGGCGAGAGTAACTGGCTGGAAGGGGCGATGTTGTTGACGGTATATGTGATTTTGGGTGTGGGGTTTTTCTTTCTGTGACCAACAGACATCCGATTTCTCCAAGAAATCGGATGTCTGTTAGCGTCATTCTTTTTTCGCCATGACTACAGCGGATCAAGAAACAAACGGATTCCTCTCTGGAAATTTATCCGCTTATTTCCCCATCCGTTGTAGTCTCAAGGGGTGGCGAAAACTTCGTGACACTAACGAGATTAGAGATTGAATCTCCCAATCCCTAATCTCCAACCCCCCAATCTCCATTTTATCTATCCAGAATGATGTACACGCGACGGGAAACTTCGTGGAAGCCGAGTTTAACGGCCGTGCGCAAAGACGCCTCATTGCTCGCCCCACAACTCCACACGGGGGTCAGCCCTAAGGATTGGATGTAGCGGGCCACGGCCGCAGCGGCGGCGGTGGCATATCCTTTTTGGCGGTGAGCGGGCAGGGTGTGGACACCAATTTCGCCATAGAGGTCGGTGCGGGCGTAGTTTTGAGCAATGGCTACCAGACGGCCGTCCACCACCGCCCCCGCCGCCACCATTTCCAGCAAGGTACGGCGCGGCTGCGCCCCCTGCAATTCAAATGGCGCCGCTTCCAGCAGCGACAGATCGGCCGGGGTCAACAGGCGCACGTGGGGATGGGTGATGGCGGGCGCGGGTTGGCTGAGGGTGTGGTACACATCTTCCAGAAATCTTACCGGGCAGCCCATCATTTGGGCGATCAAGGGAGCTAAGGCTGGCGCATAATCACGGCTGACGTTGAGGCAAAACCAGTCGGGAACCTGGGGCAAGAGAGCGACAATTTGGGTTGCGTCATGTCCAAAAACCAGTGGTTCGCCGGGTTGGCCGGTATCCTCGACAACGGCCGTGCCCCCCTCTGTTATCTCCCCCACCACCCACGCCCGCGCCAACCCCCGCCGCAACTGCGAAATGGCGATCACCGTCTCCGGCGTATCCGGCAATGTTTCGGCGAGTTGTTGGCATTGGAGTTGGGAAAGTGGGGGCATAGGAGATCAAGGAGATCAGAGATTGGAGATTGGAGATTGAAGAGCAACCATCTCTAATCTCCAATCTCCAATCTCTAATCATGTTTCACAAACCGCGGCGGCCAGCGGCGCAGCCCCAGCGCCGCCCGCACGTCAATGGCGTGTTCCATTTCGTGCCCCGGCCAGATGAGCAGCCAGACGCTGCCGGAAATCTCCCGACCCCAGGGGGCCATAAAAGTGCGCTGTAAATCGGCCGGCGATGTTTGCGCCAGCAGGTCAAGCAAGGTGGCGCGGGTGACTTCGTAGTCCGCCCAAACCTCATCCCAACTCTGACCGGCGCGGGCGGCGGCGTTTTTGTTGTTGAACTCGTCAAAACTATCAAGGGTATAGTTGAATTCGGGGATATGGCCGGCAGCCAACGGCCGTAGCCCATCCACCGCCACCTTCTCCCAATCCGCCAGATGGCCGAGCAGCTCTTTCATCGTCCACACGCCACATACCGGGCGCGTCGTCCATTCGGGCTGGGGGATAAGGGGGAGCAACGCCTGGAACGCCCTGCGGCTACTGTGCAGCATGGCCCGCAGCACGTAAATGGGCGTGACATAGCGCAGGGTTTCGCGGGGTTGGTTTTCGCGCCAGGCTGCCAGTTGACGGCCGTGCTCCGCATCATGTTCATAACGCCAGATGGCCCATTCCCGGATGCGGGCGCTCTGGCCCCAGGGCATGGGCAACTCCTGGGACAGCAGGTCATCGGGGACGCGCTTAAGGACGGCCGTAAAGCCACTGCGCTCCTTCAGCAGCATGGCGATCACCTGTTCGTAGGGGATGGCCTGGTTTTGCTGGCGCAGAGCCTCGTTGCGGTTTGCCAGGCCGCTGTCGTCGTTCAAAGGGGAAATGGCGGCGACACGGCCGTCTAACACCATCTGGATACGCCCGGCATAAACGGCATCGTAATGGGGGATGTGCGCCAGCATATCCTTCACCGTCCAGCCGGGCATCACCTCGGCGCTGCGCACCGTCTCTTCGCTCAGGCCGCGTAACTGCCAGAGCAGGTCAGCCCGTTCCGCGTGCAGCCGCGCCAGATAATGCGCCCGCCACTCATTTGTCATCTCACCTGACATCTTTTACTCCTCGTAGAACCGTTTGTAATAGGCGATTCATCGCCTTCCGGCGGCACTCAAATGCCTGCTGCACACGATTTTCATTCATCACCGGCTGGGCTATGAGAACGTTTGTGTACCTGCACGGCCGTCGCCTCGGCAATGTAAGGGATGGCTGATTCAGGAAACGGGGAGACGCTGCTGACGTTAATTTCACACAGCACATACGTATCTTCACCCGCGCCGCGTATGGCGTGGCGGGCGCGCATGAGGGTATCCGGCTTTGGCGGGGAGAAGTCGCCCGGAAGAAGCTGCACTTTCCAGACACCCAACCCGCCGTTGCCCCGGTACTGCTTCAATACCCGCGCCTGCCCCGAAGCCAACCGTGACGGGAGTTCCTGGTCCATCTGCGCCGCCGTGTGATAAAGATGCGTGTCACAGCCCCAGCCCATAGCGCGGGTCTGGTACAACACTTCCTTTGTGCCCATCTTCAAAATAATGTCGGGGTGGGTACTGACAAAAATACCGGCAGCAGCCACTTCACGCAGCAAGGCGTCCAGCATGGCTCGGTCACGTCCGGCTTCAATGGGGTTTACCCACACCAGCACGCCATCGGCCTGTAAGAGTTGCTCCTTCACCGCGACGAAAAAATCATCGTGGTAGGCGATTGGTTCAGCCTGAACGCCTTTATCTGCCAGGGCGCGAAACAGCCCGGCAAACAGATCGTTATCAACTTTTGCTTTTTGCCCGGTGGTTTGGGTTGCGGGATACAAAATGGCTACACGGCCGTACACCTGTTCCATCGTCGCGCTCCTGATAGGCAAAATTGGTTTAATCTTGGAGATTGAACCAATCGCAGTTGATCGAAATAAGAGGAGTGGGCATCCTCAGATGCCCGCCGGTTCGCATCCTTCGGCAAGCTCAGGACAAGTTCTGAGGATGCGAACTCCGCTTTTGAATCTGAATCTTTCACGCTCTGGCCGTTATACGCCAGAGGTGGAACTTTTCATTATCAAACCCTTTGAGCATCTCGTCAAATTCTTCAATTGTCAGGGCGCCGCCCGCGTTTTGCAAAAACGCCTGCACTTCGGGGTCGTGGTACAGGTTATCGGAAACGATAATTTCATTGGCGCGGGCAAACTTTTCCAGGCGGGAGGCGATGTTGATGGTGGTGCCAAAATAGTCGAGGCGTTCGTTGAGGGTGACGGCAATGGAATGGCCGGTATGGGCGGCGGCTTTTAGCTGCAACGGCCGTATCCCCTCCGGCGGATTTGCCAATTGCTCTTGCGCTTTCTGGATGGCCCGCAGCGCGGCAATGGGCCGCCGGAAAACGGCCATCACCGCATCGCCAATCGTCTTCACAATGGCCCCCTGTTCGGCATCAATGGCCGCCCGCAGTACGTCAAAATGGTTCATCACCAGGCCAAAGGCGGGTGCGTCGCCAATTTCGCGGTACATGCGCGTGGAATCCACCAGGTCGGTGAACAGCACCGTCAGGCTGCCCACGCCAATCTGCTCGCCGGGGCGCAGCGCTTCGTTGGCAAACAGGTCGCGGAAACGCTGCAAGGCGAACACCTCGGCAGCGGTGGCTGCCTGGTCACTCCAGGCGGTGCGCTCCAGGATCACCATTTGCGGCGCCGGCGTTTCATTCGCCAGTTCCAGCCGGGGCATGGGGGTGAGGGGGAGTTCGTCGGTGGGCCAGTCACGGCCGTCGAGGACGATGGGGAGATGGTCACGGCCGTTTTCAACCACCCGCAGATATTGGCCGCCCGGCTGGGCCATGGTGCGCAAGCGGTAGCGCCCCGGTTCCAACACCGGCATCACCAGTCGCTGCGCGGCCGGCGGTAATATCTGCTGCACCACAATGTGCGGCGTCACCTCTGGCCCGGCCACGCAAAATTCAATCCGGGGCACGTCGCGGATGGCCGGGTTGGGTGTAAATGTCAATTCCACTGCATTCTCAAAATTGGCGCTAAAGTTAATGTTGCAGGTGAAACAATGCGCTTCGGTGTGTACATCCGACAGGTGGGCGCTGACACGGTCTTCTGCCCCCCGGCACATGGGGCACAACAGTTCCCATTGAAAGTCCAGCAAGCCAATGCGGGTCGCTTCCAGAAAGAGTTCCAACACCTGTTTACGGGGTACACTCCAGAGGTCGGCAAACTGGTACGGCCGTAGCCGGGACAGTGTAAACTCATCCCCGCGCTGGATCAATTCCGCCAGCCGCGCCACCAGGGTGGAATCCATGCCGCGCCCTATCAACGCCGCCTGCATTTGCGCCAGCCGCTGAGAGCCGCCAGCCGCCAACTGCACCAATGGGGCAAAAATGGGCAGCGCCGCCGCCGCCGCCAGCCGGTCATAAGCGCGAATGGCCTTGTCAAACCGGCGCGGGGCCACTTTGCCAATGGCCACAGCCACGCCCAGCGCCCCCAACGCATTACGCGGCTGTATCCACGACTGGTAAATCAGGTGTGTGCCACCGCCGGGCCGGGGGTTTAACTCGGCGCTGACGCGAAAGGTGGAGACCAGTTTATTGGTGAAGTGGCGCACGACGCCATAGCGGTAGGGGAAAATCCACTCAAACGGCTCTTCTTCATAATCCAGATGCAGAAAGGGGACGGGCAGGTGGTAGCGTAACCGGCGTCGCCCGGCCAACCGCTCCCCCTCCTCCCGGTCGCGCTGCGCCAGCGGAAAGAGGCCGGTGTCCCGGTTCACCCGGTTGGTATCGGCAAAAAACGGCCAGATGGCCTGCGGTTCTGCCTGTAAATTCCATTCCCATTTGTAGTGAAGTTCTTTGGTGGACATTGTTTCGGTAATCGGTAGTCGGTAATCGGTGAACGGCGATTACCAGATACGGAATATGGTTTGTTTGGCCGACAATGATTGGCTATTATAATCTCGCTGCCGGGAAAGATCGTGAATTTTGCATGTAGACGCGCGCAAACACCTGATCTTTTACTTGTTATTGACGGCCGTAATCATTTCATAAGGGGTTTTGTTATGCGATTTGTTATGGGTTTTCTTTTATTGTTACTTCTGGCGCTGCCGCTCGCGAGCTGTTATTCACAAACACCGCCAGCGCCGCCATCTTTAACAGTGATTACCACTGAAGGCGCAGGGACAAAAGTGGCGGTGCAGTTATCGGGTGACACGGCCGTGTTCGACATCACCAGTCCCAGCGGCATCGGCGGCGCGAAAGTGCAGTTGTCGTCCGGCGAGTGGCGACGGACAATGAGGTTGCGCTTCCACCTGAACGGGTTGGAAGAGATGGTGTTGACGTATGGGGACACGGCCGTGACCCTGAACATTTCCAGCACTGACAGCCAGGTTCGCCAGAGCGTTAACGACGCTCCCATTGACAGCAGCAGCCCCTACTGGATGCCCGTCTCTCTGAAAAATGAAGATGGCAACGCCGACCAAATCCCGTTGACAAACGGCACAATTGAAGTCACTCTGCCGCCGGACTTCCACAGCCAAAACCCGAACTCGTTTCACATTCGTTGGATTGATTTTTACCGATGATAATCCACGCTCGGTGTATTGAAATTGTCATTCCGAGCCGTCTTCGGCAAGGAACCTTTCGCACTGATCAAGTGAAAGATTCCTCGCTCCGAAGACTTCGCTCGGAATGACATGATTCCATTACCGAAACTAATTCTTGATCTTTATTACTCGCTAAACTTAACCTATGACAAACTCACAAGACAAATACACCGGTTGTTTATTGGGATTGGCCGTCGGCGATGCGGTGGGCACAACGGTTGAGTTTAAGCCGCGTGGTTCGTTTACGCCGCTGACGGATATGGTCGGCGGCGGGCCGTTTGGACTGGAAGTGGGGCAATGGACGGACGATACTTCGATGGCGCTCTGCCTGGCGCACAGCCTGGTGCAGCGCCGGGGTTTTGACGCCACCGACCAGATGCAGCGCTATTGCGACTGGATGAATCACGGTTATATGAGCAGCAACGGCCGTTGCTTTGACATTGGCATCACCGTGCGCACCGCGCTGCACGCCTTTGAACGCGATGGCAACCCCTTTAGCGGCTCCACCGACCCGTACAGCGCGGGAAACGGCTCTATTATGCGACTGGCCCCGATAGCGATGGCTTACAGCCCGGATGTCACGGCCGTACTCCACTACGCCGCTGAAAGTTCCCGCACCACACACGGGGCGGCTGAATGTATGGAAGCGTGCCGTCTCTTTGGCGTCATGCTCCATCTGGCCCTGACCGGCAGCAGCAAAGAGGAAATCTTGCGCCAGACGCTCTACCAACCCACCCTACCCAAAATCCAGGCCATCGCCAACGGCGACTACCGGCAAAAAACGACGGCGCAAATTCGCGGCTCCGGGTACGTGGTAGATTCGTTGGAAGCGGCGCTGTTCTGTTTTATCCAGACCGATGCGTTTGACACGGCCGTACTTATGGCCGCTAACCTGGGCGACGACGCCGACACCACCGCCGCCGTCTGCGGCCAACTGGCGGGGGCGTTTTACGGCCGTGCCGGGATTCCCCCCACCTGGCTAAACAAACTGGCAATGTGCAGCGAGATTGAGGCGTTGGCGCTACAACTGCTGGTGCAAGCTGGTAATCGGTAATCATCGCTGTCCGATTACCGATTACCGACCACCGATTACCGGTGTCAGAGCGTGACGAAACGGCCGTCTTCCCCTATACTTGCCCGCCATGACCGAACTGGCCTTACAAAAAGCCACCACCAACCACGAGCAGCGCCGCCGCTTGCAGGCGGAGCGGGAACAGGCGCAGGCCGAATTGTTGGCCGCCGAAGCGGAATTGGCCCAGGCGCAGGCAGCCGTGAACGCTTTTCGGATGCAGTGCCGCTTGAAAATCGGCCACCTGGTGGATGATTATCTGGAACTGCGCGCCTACAAACAGGCGTTGTGGACGCGGCTACAACTGCTGCAACAGGCCGAGGAGTTTGGCATTCCCTATGACCCGGACGATCCCTTCTGGCACGGCCGTGACGACATCCCCCTGCACGATGACCTGCCCGCCGACGCCGACCTGCCCGACCTGGGCGGCGGCCGTGACCGCGCCGCTGAAAAGCGGCTCTACCGTGAACTGGCGCGCCGCTTTCACCCCGACCGGGCCGCTAACGGCATCGAACGCGCCTATATGACGGCCATGATGTCGGCCGTCAATGTGGCCTACCAACAGCAGGACGTGGCCGCGCTGCGCGACCTGGCGGATGAACTGGACCCCACGGCCGTGCGTGAACTGGCAGCACTAGACGGCCGTGAACTGCGCCGCCTGCACGAACAAATCTTAAGGCTGCAACGGCGCAGACGACGCGCCCGGCAGCAGTTGGCCGCCTTGCAACAGGAGAACACCACCCGCCTCTGGCGCAAAGCCGAACTATTGGAAGCGGACGGCCGTATCTGGTGGGAAGAAGTGCGCGACGACCTGGCCGCCCTCATCCACCGCCGCCGCGCCGAAATTAGGGAATTGGAAACGGCCGTTGCCCGGTTGGGAGAGGTGATCGCTAATCCGTAATCGGTAATCCGTGACCCGTGATGCGTGATGCGTGACGAGTTGGTGGTCATACCGCGAACTCATAAGAACGAGCGCCGCTCACGTAAAACAAACAACATTACCCGACACCTGACACTTGAACACCTGAGCACCTGACACCAATAAAGCCTATGATTTCCGAAATTGCCACCCGCTTACGCCAAAATATCCAGAAAGTGATCGTCGGTAAAGACGAAGTGATTGACCTGGCCTTGATTGCCATGCTCACCAACGGGCATCTGCTGTTGGAAGATGTGCCCGGCACGGGCAAAACGACGCTGGCGAAAACCATTGCCGCCTCGCTGGGCTGCACCTTTCACCGCGTCCAGTTTACGCCCGACCTGCTTCCCTCCGATGTCACCGGCATCTATTTTTACAACCAGAAAAAGCAAGAATTCGAGTTCCGGCCCGGCCCTATTTTTGCCCAGATTTTGCTGGCGGATGAGATCAACCGGGCCACGCCGCGCACGCAGTCGGCGCTGCTGGAGGCGATGCAGGAGCGGCAGGTGACGGTGGATATTGCTACCCATGCACTGCCACGGCCGTTCCTCGTCCTGGCCACGCAAAACCCCATCGAACTGGAAGGCACCTTCCCCCTGCCGGAAGCGCAGCTTGACCGTTTCCTGATGAAAATTGCCATCGGCTACCCCTCGGCCGGCGAAGAAAATGACCTGCTGCTCCGTTTTGAGCAGCAAGACCCCCTGGACACGCTGGAAAAAGTGGTGGAGCCAGAAGAGATTATGCGGATGCAAACCGATGTGCGCGCGGTGCGGGTGGAAGAAAGTGTGCGCCACTATGTGGTCAACATCTGCCGCGCCACGCGCCACCATGAGGATATTGCGCTAGGCGCCAGCCCACGCGCCACCATGGCCCTGTTCCACACCAGTAAAGCGCGGGCAGCCATTCACGGCCGTGACTTCGTCATTCCCGATGATGTCAAACAGTTGGCCCCCTACGTCCTCACCCATCGCCTGCTCGTCAACCCGCAAACCCGCCTGCGCGGCCGCCAACCCGCCGACATCATCCGCGATGTGGTGAACACGGTGGCAGTGCCGGTGGAAAATCGGTAGCAGGTGGCAAGTTGCAGGTAGCAGGTCACTTGCCACCTGCCGCTCCTAAAATCCATGTCCGAAAACATCTATCACATCCAACTACTGGCGCGGGAAACCCAGAAAGAGATCCAAAAGCAGGCGCGGCGCAACGTGTGGCGCAGCGGCGGGCAGGATGTGGCTTCCATTGCCCAGGCGCGCGGCCTGGTTTTCCGTGAACGGGAACACAGCATTTTCAGCGACGCCTGGGTGCCGCTGGCCGTTTTTTTCATCATCGTCGGCCTGATCGCCGGGCGTTCCGCGCCCCTGATCGCGCTGGGGGTGGCCCTGCTGCTCATTGCCGGGGTCAGCCGCTACTGGAAAGATGTGGCCTTGTTGGGCGTGGCCTACGAGCGCAGTTTTGACCGCACCCACGTCTTCCCCGGCGAGCCGGTGCAGATGCACATGCACATTATCAACGACAAGCCGCTGCCGCTGACCTGGGTGCAAATCCGGGACACGCTGCCGGTAGCAATAGAACAAGAAAGCCTGCTGGCGCAAACCGCCAGCGAGATTATCGGCCAATACACCTGGCAAATCACCCTCTCCATGGCCGGGCATGAGACGATTGAACGAGAAGTAACACTGCGTTTTCCCAAACGCGGTTTCTACAAACTTGGCCCTGTTTCGTATGCCTCCGGCGATATTTTCACCCTGTTCACCCTCACCCGTGACCACGATTACCGGGACCAACTGGTGGTCTACCCCCATATTTACCCACTGGCAGAATTGGGTCTGCCGCCTAAAGAGCCGTTTGGCGAAGTGAAGGTACGGCGCAGCCTCTTTACCGACCCGATCAAGACGCAGGGGATTCGGGATTACCAGCCGGGGGATCGTTTTCGGGATGTGCATTGGAAGGCAACGGCCGTGCGCGGCCACCTGCAAACCAAAGTGTATGACCCCTCCACCGGCATGACCATCGCCGTCTTTTTGAATGTAGCTACCTATACCCGGCATTGGATGGGTTTCGACCCCGAACAATTGGAACGGGCCGTCAGCGTCGCCGGCTCCATTGCCAATTACGGCATCCAGCAGGGTTGGGGCGTCGGCGTCTATGCCAACGGTTCCGTCCCCAACTCGGACCAACCCATTCGGGTAGCCCCCAGTCGTTCCCCCGATCAACTGGGGCATGTGTTGGAAGCATTAGCGGCCGTGACCGAATTTGGAACGGCCTCGATTGACAAGATGATGCTGCGCGAAAGCACCCGGCTGCCCTGGGCCAGTACGATGGTGCTGGTCACGGCCATCGTCACCGAAGAAATCCTGGTCACGCTCATCCGGCTCAAAGAGGCGGGGCGGCGGGTGACGCTCGTCTCACTGGCAACCGAACCGCCGCCGATAAGCCTGGGCACTATCCTCACCTACCACATTCCCGCCAACGCGCCCGCCTTCCAAAAAGGGGTCAAACACCAGACCGCCACCGAAGCCGCCCTGGGGCAAATCCCTACCCCGGAACCGGTGACGTTAGCTATGGAACGAGATTAGCAGATTGAGAGATTGAATAGCAAAATCTCCCAATCTCTCAATCTCCCAGTTTGCCATGCGATTGAATGCACGCAATGACCAAACCATTTCAGAAAGCCAGGAAAAACTCCTGAAGGTGTGGGCATTTTGCCAGCATGAGTTGTTATATCTCTGCTGGGCAGTTATGGATGTGGCCTTGCTGGCCCCCTTTGCCCTGGCGATTATGGACTTTGCCTGGACCTGGCCGCCGGGAATTTTTTTCCTATGGCTGCTGCTGATTATGCTGCTGGCTTTTAATCTGGCGCGGCTGATGAGCGCCTTGTTTGCGCCGCCCAAATACCAGCAGGTGGTCATGGCTGTGGGTCTGCTGCTGCTGCTGTTTATATCACTGCGTACGCTGGTACATGAACCACAATCACTGTGGGATTTTGGCTGGATGGGGGAGTTTTTCCGCTATTTGAATGAACCAAATAATGTGCTTTGGGTGCGGGATGTGGTCATCTTTTTTGTGGTGGTGTTGATGTGGGCGCGGGGGATTCAACTGGTGGGCAAGGAAATGACCATCAACCGCATCGGGCTGCGCCTGCGGGTGGGCGGGCTGATCATTGCGCCGCTGGTGGCCTGGATTAGCTTCCGCAGTACGTTTGCTGGGGCGACGCCGTTCATCCTCATGTTTTTGCTGGCGGGGTTAACGGCCGTCGCCCTCACCCGCGCCGAAGAGATTGCCCAGGACGAAACGGGCCACAGTGCCTCGCTTACCCCGCGCTGGCTGTTGTTGATTGTCGTCGTAGGATTGCTCACCATCTTTATGGCCGGTATTGTCGCCATTCTGGTGAGTGGCGAATCGGCGTCGGCGGTGGTGGGGTTATTGTCGCCGTTGTGGTTATCATTGGTGGTGACGGTCGTCACGGCCGTAGCCGCCATCGGCTATGTGCTGCAACCGTTTGTGCTGGCTATCCAGTGGGCGGTCGCCCGCATCCCGTTTAGCTGGCAATGGCTCACTAATCTCATGGCGGCGCTGGCCGAAGCCGCGCGGGGTTTTAGACAACCCGAAGAGCTGATGCCTTTCCCCGAAGCAGAAGAAGTGGTTATCGAAGGGGGGTTGAGTATGGGGGCGCAGATCATCATCGTGCTGCTGGCGGTGGCCGTTGTGCTGGCGGTGGCACTGCTGCTGTATCGGCTTTACCGGCCACCTGTCCTGTCTGGCCATCAGGCTACGTTTGGGCACACAACCGTTTCCGGCGCTGAAGACGAACCTGGATTGCTGCAAAAAGTATTGGGGCGGTTGGGGTTGTGGCGGGGCTGGTACACGGCCGTGTCCATCCGCCGTATCTACAAACAAATGATGGAACTGGCCGAAGAGTATGGCTACCCCAAACTGGAAACCCAAACCCCCTACGAATACCAGCCCACCCTCGACCAGGCCTGGCCACAAAACCGGCCCGAAACCCGCCTCATCACCGACGCCTACGTCAAAATCCGCTACGGCGAACTACCCGAAACCCAGGCCGAACTGGAAGCCATCCGCCAGGCCTGGCGTCAGCTACAGCAGGCCACACCGGTGAGCGGGAATCCATAAACCGTTATCCGTTATCGGGTCACGGATTACGGATTACGCATCACGATTCAAAGGTCACGCATCACGAATCACACCCCTCATTCCCCCTATTTTCCTATCCTTTTACCACCTTATCATTGTTTGACAGCCCCTACCCCTTATGGTATTATCCCCTCGTTCTTTCCTAACATAAGATGTGGAAATTACCCAATTCACAATAACTTTCTCAAGCAGGTGTTTAGGAAAATTGTCCCCAACTAGGTAGTGTTGACACTACCGTAAGGAAATCAGAGCATCCCAAAAATGTCAACACGTCCTAATCACAGAGAAGGAGAGTCTGGATGAGATCGCGTACAGAGATGATGGTTGACCGGTTGCGAGACCTGCAAGCTGGCACACCAGATATTGAAGCATCCGCCGTCGTCAGTGTAGACGGCCTCATTATGGCCTCATCGCTGCCCGCCGGGGTAGACGAAGACCGAATCTCCGCCATGTCCGCTGCCATGCTCTCACTTGGTGACCGGATTGCCAGTGAACTGGCGCGCGGCGACCTGGAACAGGTACACATCAAGGGCAGCGCCGGCATCATTGTCCTGCGCGCTATTGGTGAAGACGCCGTGCTGACTGTGTTGGCGCGGGCGCAGGCCAAGTTGGGCCTCATTTTCCTGGATATGCAGCGAGCGGCCGATGATCTGGAAAGATTGCTGTAGGCGCAAACAAAAGCGAAGTAACCATTCGCCCTCAAGATTTTAATCTAGGGAGGGGCATGTCGCCCAAAGTGACATGCCCCTCTTTATTTTTTGTTTCAGGGGCAACGCACTTTTTGAAGTTCATTGCCCCTCTAGGAAAGAGGACACCATGACCAAATTTATCTTTTTTACAGGTGGTGTAGTTAGTTCGGTAGGTAAAGGGGTGACGGCAGCGGCGCTCGGCCGTTTGCTCAAGGCGCGTGGTTTGAAAGTGGCCGTGCAAAAACTCGACCCTTACATCAATGTAGACCCCGGCACCATGTCCCCCTACCAGCATGGCGAGGTATTTGTCACCGAAGATGGCGCGGAGACGGATTTGGATTTGGGTCATTATGAGCGGTTTATTGACATTAACCTGAGCCAGGCGTCCAACGTAACCACCGGGCGGGTGTATGCCGAAGTGATCGCCCGCGAGCGGCGCGGCGATTATCTGGGCGGCACCATTCAGGTCATCCCCCACATCACCGATGAGATCAAACGGTATATTCACCTGATCGCCCGCCAGAGCGAGGCGGATGTGGTGTTGGTGGAAGTGGGTGGCACGGTGGGTGATATTGAAAGCCTGCCGTTCATGGATGCGCTGCGCCAGATGCGTTCCGACGTGGGGCAGGACAATACGCTCTATGTGCATGTTACCTTTTTGCCGCATGTAGGTGCCAGCGGCGAATTGAAGACCAAGCCGACACAACACAGCGTGCGCGAACTGCGCGGCATCGGCATCCAGCCGGATGTGATCATCGCCCGCGCCGACCATCCTATTCCCCATGAGCATGTGCAAAAGATTGCCCTGTTTTGCAATGTGGAAGAGCGGGCGGTGATTCCGGCGCCGACCAGCGATATTTTGTACAGCATTCCGTTGCTGCTGCACGAAGCGGGGCTGGACAGCTTTGTGGTGGAGCGGCTGAAGCTGGAGACAGTGACGCGCCCGGATATGCTGGAATGGCAACAGATGATTGAGGAAATCCGGCAGCCCAAACCGACCATTCGCCTGGGTATTGTGGGCAAATATGTGGAACTGCACGACGCCTATATGAGCGTACGCGAGGCGCTGTACCATGCGGGCGTGGCCAACAATCGCCAGGTGGAGATTGAATGGATTCATTCTGGCGACCTGGAAAAGGGCAAAGGGTGGGATCTGTTTGAAGGGTTGGATGGGGTGGTAGTGCCTGGTGGTTTTGGCGAGCGGGGCATTGAGGGCAAGATTAAAACGGCGCGTTGGGCGCGAGAAAACAAAGTGCCGTATTTGGGGCTGTGCCTGGGGATGCAGGTGATGTGCATTGACCTGGCGCGGCAGATCATTGGCAGCGACGAGGCTAACAGCACGGAATTTGACAGCCAGACGGAGATGCCGGTTATCAGCCTGATGGCCGACCAGCATGACCTGTCTAACATGGGCGGCACGATGCGGTTGGGGGCGTACCCGTGCGTGCTGAGGCCGGGCACGAAGGCATATGAAGCGTACCGGGTGGAACGGGTGGACGAACGGCACCGCCACCGTTGGGAGTTTAACAATAAATACCGGGAGGTTATGCAGAAGCATGGGTTGGTATTTAGTGGCATGTCGCCCGACGGCCGTCTGGTAGAAATTGCCGAATTACGCGACCATCCCTTCATGGTGGGCAGCCAGTTCCACCCCGAATTTAAGAGCCGTCCCAATCGGCCACACCCATTGTTCAAAGCGTTTGTGGCTGCGGCCGTCAAACATCAGGAAACACAGAGCAAACCGGCCAAAGCCAGCAAAAACGGCAAAGCGCCTGAAGTGAAAGTTGTCGCGGAGGGTTAGATGAAACATTCCTGGAAAGTAGGGGTGATTGGTGACTTTACCGCTAACAATCGTAGCCATGTGGCTACCAATGAGGCGCTCAGCCATGCCGCTGCCCGCGCAGACATGGCGATTGATGTACAGTGGATACTGACTCCTTCTCTGGAAACGGCCGTAGCGGAAACGTTACGGCCGTATGATGCCCTCTGGTGCTCTCCTGGCAGTCCTTACCAAAGCATGGTTGGCGCGTTGAATGCCATCCGGTTCGCCCGTGAAAGAAACATCCCCTTTCTGGGCACTTGAGGCGGTTTCCAACATACTCTGGTAGAGTATGCACGAAATGTTCTCGACATTCAGGATGCCGACCACGAAGAGTCCAATCCCACCGCTTCCACACTGCTGATCAGCCTGCTTTCTTGTTCGCTTGTAGGCCAGAGACAAAACATCCGGCTTGTACCGGATTCCCTGGCTTACCGGGCCTACCAAGAAGTGGAAGTAAAAGAGGCTTTCCACTGCAATTATGGTTTGAATCCAGCCTTCCGCCAGCAAATGGAAAAAGGAACATTGAAAGTAACTGGCGTTGATATGGACGGTGATGTGCGTATTGTAGAAATTCCCAGTCACCGGTTTTTTCTGGCGACTCTTTTCCTCCCCCAATTATCCTCCCAACCTGAAAATCCCCATCCCCTCATCCTGACCTATATTCAAAGTTTGATGACCTAAAACGGCTGATGAATGATTTGGTAGGTGATAAACGGATAACGTTTTTTACACCTCTTTCGGACGCCACAGGTTTAGTGGTTTGCCGGTGGTATCTTCGTTTAATTGGGACCAACTGTTGATGGGCAGTTCCACGTGGGCGATGTTGGCGGTGGTGAAATGCTCCGCCTGCCCGGTCAAATCGGCCAGCAACTCCTCCATGCCCGGATTGTGCCCCACAATCATCACTCGTTTGTATTGGTCATCCACCCCTTGCAGCACTTCCAGATACGTAGCCGGGTCGGCGTGGTAAAAGCTGTTCGTCGTGACCAACTCGCCATCATAGTCGCAGGCCAGGGCCACCAGTTCGGCCGTCGCCAGAGCGCGTTCGGCGGTGGAAGTGATGATCAGGTCAGGCGTTAGCTCTTCTTTCTTGAGCAGTTTGCCCATGTGGGGGGCGTCTTGTTTGCCGCGTTTGTTCAACGGCCGTTCATGATCCGATAATTTACTGTTGTCCCAGTCTGACTTGGCATGTCGCATGATAAGTAGTGTTTTGGTCATTGGTCCTTTGTCCTTTGTTATAGGAGATCAGGAGATTAGAGATTGGAGATTAGCCATTCGCCTTATCGCCCTGGCAGGAATATATCTGCTTTTCCCGGCTTGACAAGGTGTTGTTTTGACACTAACATATTTCGTGTATCTTTTACACTAAAGGACGCACATGACTATGAATCAGATTGTTTTCCTCAATCAGCAGATGATCAAATTGGACGCGGCGCAGCTTATCCAGGCGGGCGGGGAGGGCATGGTGTTTCGCTGGCAGGACACGGCCGTCAAACTCTACCACCACCCCACCTCCCAACACCAGGCCAAGCTGTCGTACTGGTTTCAATCCGGGTTGGGGCAGGTTGTGCCTACGGCCGTACTCGCCCCCTGCGCTCCAATTACAAACGGCAACGGTGAGTTAGTCGGTTTCCAGATGCCGCTGCTGCCGCCCGGCAGCCAGCCGCTCAAAGCCCTCAGCAACCCCCTCTTTCGCCAGAAAAACAACATCCCCTTGCCCACCATCGTCGCCCTACTGGCCCAAATCCACGCCACCCTCACCCACCTGCACCAGCACCACATCATCATCGGCGACCTCAACGACACCAATATCCATTTCACCCCCTCACCCAGTCACCCGTTCACCCCCTCTCTTATTGACGCCGACAGCTACCAGTTTGCCCACTTCCCCTGCCCGGTAGCCATGCCCACGTTTTTGGACCCGGATTTGTATGGCGTGGCCGATTTGGGCGCACGGCCGTCCTTCACCCCCCGCACCGACTGGTATGCTTTTGCGGTGCTGCTGGTGAAAACGTTGTTGGGTGTACACCCCTATGGCGGCGTGCATCCGCAGCATAAGACATTGCTGGCGCGGGCGCAGGCGCGGGTTAGCATCTGGCAATCATCTGTTACCCGACCGGCCAACAGTCTGCCATTGGATACCCTGAGCGACGAGTGCCAGCATTATCTATTGCGTGTATTTGAACAGGGGGAACGGCCGTCCTTCCCCGACGCCTTATTCGCCAATGCGTTGCGGGCTGCCACCGGCCAGAAACGGGCTGCCGCCGCGCCCGCCCCTGCCGGTCGTTTGCGTGTTTTGCTGGCGGATGAAGGGTTCATTGAGCATGTGGCGTTGCTACCCAACGGCCGTATCGTCGCCATCCTGCACAACGGGCAAAGCTACAAACTGATACGGCTGGGTATCGGCGGCAAATGGGAGGAGATGGCTTTGTTTGACGGCTCACCTGGCTACCAATTTGCCCATTTTGGCGGCAAATATCTGGCGGTGAATCCGCCGCAGCGTAACCAATTGCTGTTGCTGGATGTGGGTGAGCGCACTCCTCAAAAAATGGGCCTGATTGAAACGGCCGTGTTCCGGGACACGGCCGTATTTGCCGCCACGCCGCAGCATCTCTACCGTATTGCCGGAAACTGGATCATGCGCGGGCAGGTGCAAAACGGCCATTATGTGGAAGACGCCATTGCCACTGCCCACAAAAACCAGACCTGGTTCCAGGCTTCGCCGTATAACGATGCCATTGCCGGGTATCACCGCGTCTTTGCCGACTATCGCTTTTTTGTGCAGACGGCGGCAGGTAGTTACGACCTGCCGCTGCCGCCCCTCGCCGCCGGGGAACATATTACCAACGCGGGCATTGCCTTTGGCGCAGACACGGTTGCGGTCCTCTTGCAGGTGCGGGCGCGAGGGCAGGGTCAGACCGTGACCCACGTTTATTCGCTCACCGGCCAATACCAGCACAGCCAGGCAGACGCAGAAGAGATGTTCGACACGGCCGTTGCCACCTACCCCATCACACCCCTACCCACAGACTACACCCCACCCGCCCGTCAGCTGCGCCTGGGCCGCCATCTGCTTATACACGAACCCACACGTTTGCTGACGATGGATGGTTAACCCGATGCCGCAGATTCAGGCCAGGCTCACATTTATACCTGCTCAGATTCTCAGGACACGGCCGTAACCTTAACCCGTTTGGAGTTCCCCCCTCGTTTGGCTACAATCCCCCCTGTTTGCGCCTTATGTGAAGCGCGTTACAGAAATTTTACCTTTTACTAAGGCAGCCATCAGCCGGGCTGTGTATAAAAAGAGTGATGCGTGATGCGTGAGAAAGTCACGCATCACGCATCACCATTCACCCATATGACAACGGACGCCGAGAGCATGACGGAAGAGCAAGAAGCAGGGGAGGACACGGCAACGCCCCCGCCTCCACCCGAAAACAACATACCTGCAATCGAACCCCCATCACGTTCTTTTAGCTGGGAAAGTGTGGCCATCTTCTTTGCCCTGGCGGTGCTGCTCATTGGCGCTTATTTCCGTTTCACCGGCCTCAATTGGGACGGCAGCTATCATCTGCACCCGGACGAACGTTTCCTGACCATCGTCGCCACCCAACTGCAACCCGTCTCGTCGCCGACCAGCTACCTACGCACCTCCGAATCCACACTTAACCCCTACAACCAGGGGCAGGGCTTTTACGTCTACGGCAACTTTCCCATGACCGTCACCCGCTATGCGGCTGAACTGCTCACCCGCGCCTGTTTCACGCTGGCGGAAAACAATCCCGACCAACCGCCCCCCTGCCCCTACGTTTTTACGGCGTATGATGGGGTGCATTTGCTCGGCCGTTTCCTCTCCGGACTTGTAGACCTCATTTCCATTTTCTTCACCTTCCTCATCGGCCGGCGGCTTTATGGCTGGAAAGCGGGTCTGCTGGCGGCGCTGCTGCTGGCGCTGGCCGTCATGCCCATCCAACAGTCCCACTTTTTCACCATGGATAATTGGGCTGCTGCCCTGACGACGGTGACATTGTACACGGCCGTGCGCGCCGCCAGTCTTGGTGACAAAAAAGCTACGCCCCGCCTGCACTGGTACGCCCTCTTTGGCCTCTTTTTTGGGTTGGCCGCCGCTTCCCGCATCAACATCGCCCCGCTGGCCTTGATGGTCAACGTCGCCGCCGTCGTCTGGCTGGTGCAGCGTGGGCATAGTTGGGACAGCCTGCTCAAAACAGAGCGCGGCCAGGGGGACATCCAGCGTGTCATCCTGGGGGTGCTGCTGGCGGCCGTCCTCTCCATCGTCACCTTCCGTCTGGCCATGCCCTACGCCTTCGCCGACGCCGCCATCATCCGCGAGCAAACCCTGGCCGAAACCGGGCAGGAACCGGGAGCGCTCCAGGCGGCGTTAGGCGCTGTTTTTGGTTTCAACCCGCAGTGGCGCAACAACATGGCCGAAATTCAACGGCTGCAAGAGCCAGACGCCTCCTTCCCACCCGCGCTGCAATGGACCAACCGCGCCCCCATCCTCTTCCCGCTGACCAACATGGTGCTGTATGGCATGGGTCTCACCGCCGCCATTGTCAGTTGGTTCGGCTTCTTTTGGGCGTTGTGGCGCATCTTACGCGGCCGGCCGGATTGGGTCGTTCACGCTATCCCGGTGGTGTGGACGGGTTTGTATTTCCTCTTTATGGGCACCCGCTGGGTCAAATCCATCCGCTACTTCCTGCCCATTTACCCAACGCTGTTTCTGCTCGGCGCGTGGGCGCTGTGGATGGTGTGGCAGATGGCCGCACAGCGCGACCATGATCGGGGCCAATTTTTCCGGCGCGCCCTGGCCGCCGGGCTGATTTTGCTCACCGTTCTGCCCAGCTTCCTGTGGGCCAATGCCTTTCTGCAAATTTACCGGCAGCCCGTCACCCGCGTGGCCGCTTCCCCCTGGATGTTTGACAATATCCCCACCGGAGCCACGCTGTTGTATGAAACGGCCGTCGGCGAACAAGAACTGCACCTGCCGCTGAAATGGTTTGAATTTGTGCCCGGCGGCCCCACCCTGTTCCTCGGTTTTACGCTGCCGGAAGATGGCACGGTCACGGCCATGCGCTTCAACTATTTGCAGCTACCCGACGGCGGCCCACCCCAAAGCCACACCTTTGCCGCCAATTTGCCGTCGCTCGGCGGCGATACGCTCAACACCGATGTCACCATCAGCAGCGAACGCATCCCCACCCTGGTTGACCTGCCGGACACCTTCATCGCCGCCGAAACGCCGCAGCAGCTACAGGTGCAAATGCTATCGAATGGGCGCGTTTTGGCCGATACCAGCCGCTTCCTCACCGAACATTGGGACGATTTGCTGCCGGTGCCGGTGGACGGCCGTTACCCCTTTGGCAGCTACTACACCGAAGTGCAAAACAGCCAGCGCCCCGTCACCAACCCGGACAGCGAGACCAAACGAGAAGAACTGGTCGCCTGG
The DNA here is from genome assembly GCA_014584575.1 of Chloroflexota bacterium. GTDB lineage: Bacteria > Chloroflexota > Anaerolineae > Promineifilales > Promineifilaceae > CAADGU01. The sequence goes on along the minus strand of JACTMP010000022.1, from coordinate 184,775 downwards.
CTGGACGAAGCCGATTACGTCGTCCTCAGCAGCCAGCGCGCTGCCTGGCATCTGCCCCGCCTGCCGCTCACCTACCCGTTGATGATTCGCTACTACGAAGCGTTGTTCAACGGCGAATTGGGTTTTGAACTGGCGCACCAGGAACACGCCAATTTGCGCATTGGCCCGCTCTACATCAGCGACACGGGTGGCAAGATCGGTTGGGGCGCGCCGCCCAACGTCGGTTGGCCGCCGCCCGGCGACCTGGCGGCCGAAGAAGCGTTCAGCGTCTATGACCATCCGCCGGTCTGGATTTTCAAAAAGACGGCCGATTATAACCGAGACAACGTGGTGCAGTTGTTGGGCGCGGTTGACCTGACGCAGCAGATGTTCCAAACCCCAGGCCAGGCCACGCGCACCCCCAATGCCCTGTTCCTCAGCCCGGCAGTGTTGGCCGTGCAGCGGGCCAACGGCACGTTCAGCGAGATTTTTAACCTGGACGGTGTGTTGAACCAGAACCCAACGCTGGCGGCGGTGGTCTGGTGGCTGGCGGTGGTGTTGATGGGCTGGCTGACGTTTCCGCTCACGGCCGTTGTCCTGCGCGGCCTGCCCTCCAAAGGCTACCTGTTTGCCCGTGTTCTGGGGATGCTGCTCATCTCCTACTTTGGCTGGCTGCTGGCGAGTTATGACATTTTGCCGAATACGGCCAGCACGCTCTGGTTGGGTGTGCTGCTGTTAGGCATTGCCAACCTGCTCATTTTCCTGCGCCGTCGCGCCGACATCACCGGTTGGGTGCGGCAAAATTTAACCTATATTCTGACGGTCGAGGTCATCGCCCTGGCGCTGTTCTTGATTGCCATTCTCATCCGCCTGGGCAACCCCGACCTTTGGGACGTGATTTGGGGCGGCGAAAAACCGATGGATCTGACGTATTTCACGGCCGTACTCAAATCCACCACCTTCCCGCCCTATGATCCCTGGTTTGCCGGGGGCTACCTCAACTATTACTACTACGGCTTCGTTTTTGTGGGCGTGTTAGCCAAACTACTGGGCATCATGCCCACCCTGGCCTACAACCTGATCCTGCCCATGCTGTTCAGCTTCACCGGCATGGGCGCCTTTGCCATTGCGTATGATTTGGTGGAATTTCAACGCAGAGGCGCAGAGGCGCAGAGAAGCGAAAACGCAGGCCCCATCACCCCCTCACCTCCTCACCCCGGCGTCCTCGCCGTCCTCGCCCCCTCACTCATGGCCGGCCTCATCGCCGCCACCCTGGCGGTGCTGTTGGGCAACCTGGCGCAGGTGGGGGTGATCACCAATGCCTGGTACCGGGCGGGCAACCCGGCGTTGGAGGAGATTGTGCCGGTGGTGGGCACGGCCGTGCGCACCCTGGAAGGCGGCGTCAGTCTCATCGGCGAAAAGACGGCGCCCATTTACCCCGGCGACTGGTTCTGGACGGCCTCCCGCGCCATCAACGCCGACCCCGGCGAAGCGGGGCCGATTACCGAGTTTCCCTTTTTCACCTTCCTCTATGGCGACCTGCACGCGCACATGATCAGCCTGCCGCTGATGCTGCTGGCGCTGGCCTGGGCGGTGGCGCTGGCCTTGCAGCCGTCGCTGCGCCGCCAGACATCCGATTTCTCAAGCAACCTTTGGTTGCCGAAATCGGATGTCTTCTTGCAATGGCTCATCGGCGGCGTCATCTTTGGCGTGTTCCAGGCAGTCAACAGTTGGGACTTCCCCACGTTCCTGGTCATTAGCGCGCTGGCCGTCTTTTTCTATTGCTACCTGACGCACGGGCAAAAGTTCAGCCTGCCCATGTTGGGCACGGCCGTGATGCAAATTTTCCTGCTCTGGGCGCTGGCTTTCATCCTGTACCTGCCCTTTAGCAACCACTTTGCCGCCGGGTTCAACTCGGTGGCCCTGTGGGACGGTTCCCAGACCTACCTCAGCCGCTACCTGATCATGTGGGGGCTGTTCCTCTTTTTTATCGTCGGCTACCTGTTCATCGAGTTCCGCGATTGGGCCAAAAGCTGGACGTATGAGGGGATGCGGGCCATGGAGATGGCGGGGATTCCGTTATTGATCACGGCCGTGCTCTACGTGCTGCTGCTGCTTATCTTGTGGCGAATGCAATACTGGGCCGCCCCGGTGGTGCTGACGCTGACGCTGGCGGCCGGCCTGCTGGGCCTGCGCCAACACCTGCCCCCCGCCCGGCGCATTGTGCTGATCCTGATCGCTTCGGCGCTGGGGCTGACGCTGTTCGTCGAATTTTTTGTGGTGGAAGGTACCATTGGCCGCATGAACACGGTCTTTAAGGTGTATATGCAGGTGTGGTTGATGATGAGCGTGGTGGGGGGTGTGACGGCCGTGTGGGGCTGGCAGCGCATCAAAAATGCCCACACCGGCAAATATGTCTGGGCGTCGGCGCTGACGGTGCTGCTCATTGCCGCCGCGCTCTACCCCATCCTGGCTACCCGCGCCAAATGGGACATCCGCATGAGCAAAGACGCGCCTCGCACCCTGAACGGCATGGACTTCATGCCCTACGTCACCTACCAGGAGAACGGCCAGACCGTGCCCCTGGGGTTTGACCACGACGCCATCTTGTGGATTCAACGCAATCTGCCCGGCTCGCCCCTCATCGCCGAAGGGTACAGCGACAACTACTACCGCTCCATCACCAACCGCGTGGCCATGTACACCGGCCTGCCCAACATCATCGGCTGGAGCGGCCACCAGCGGCAGCAGCGCGCCGCCCTGCCTGGCGGTATGATTGACATCCGTATGCAGGACGTCCACCTGCTGTACAACACGACCAGCATCGCCGAAGCTATGAGCATCATCCAAAAATACGGCGTGGAATATATCTATGTGGGGCAGTTGGAATGGGTTCTGTATAACCCACAAGGTTTGTTGAAGTTTGACCAGATGGCCGACATGGGCCTGCTGGAAGAGGTCTACCGCAACGACGGCACGAGTGTGTACCGGGTGGTGGATACGGCCATAAGCGCACAATAATCTTCGTTCGTAGTAGGCGATTTATCGCCTTTTGACGGGGATAAATCGCCTACTACAAACAATTACACGTATGAAAAACAATCCATTACCCCGGCTGGATCAGGATGAGGGATTACGGCAAAAATTGTTGCCATATTGTCGTTTGCAGCCAGGGGAGATATGGACGGACCCTTTACGCGGCCATAAGGTCGGCTGCCTGGATTGCACCGACGCGGACGCCGTTGCTCATTTAATGGATGGGGCAAAAGCAAATCTGGCAGTGCATGACCCGCCCTATAACCTCATCGCCTTTGACGAACGGGAACTGGCCGATTACATATCCTGGTGCCGCCAATGGGTGGAATTGTCCTGGCAGGTGTTGGCGGCAGACAGCGCCTTTTACATCTGGCTGGGCGCGGATCAGAACAACCAGTTTCAGCCATTGCCCGATTTTATGCTGATGATGCGTGATTTTGCTTTTCAACCACGTAGTTTCATTACCATGCGTAATCAGCGCGGTTATGGTACACAAAAGAACTGGATGGCGATACGACAGGAATTGCTTTACTACGTCAAGGGTGATCCTGTTTTTACCGTGCAGTACACCGATATTCCCAAAATTCTGCGCGGCTATTACAAAGAGGTAAATGGCGAAATCACAGAAAATTTGGAACGGAGCAGATCTGAAAACATTCGTCCCGGCAACGTGTGGGTTGATGTGCAGCAGGTTTTTTATCGGATGGAGGAAAATGTATCGGGTTGTTATGCCCAGAAACCTTTGAAGGCCATTGAGCGAATCATTCAGGCCAGTTCGGAAGTGGGCGATCTGGTGCTGGATTTCTTTAGCCATTCCGGGACGACACTTTTGAGCAGTGAGATGCACGGCCGTTGCTGTTACACCACCGATATTGACCCCATTTACAGCGAAATCACCATCCAGCGACTGGAACGCTTCCGGCAAACGGGCAAAACCGGCTGGCAAAATGGACACCCCTTTGAGGCGGATTTACCCACAGTGATCACGGAATTAGTTGATACACCTATGAAGCAACAGGCCAAAAGCGAGCCGGTGCAAGCGAGGCTCTTTTAAGGGATGGAACAACTCAAAGCAACGCTTAACCAGTTGATAGAGCAATTGAACGAACCCGAACTGTTTCGGGAGCGGTTGGAGACGTTGATCTCTGTCTATCCCTTTAATGAGTACGAATTCGTTATCTCCACGCTTTTGGGTGCAGATATATTGTCACTGGACGAATATTATGACCTGCGGGATGCCTACCTGGATCGCAACCTGTATCTTTACCTGTTTGAGATCAGCGCACCTCGCAACTTTGGCGAGCAGTGGGCGCAAGGGCATTTGAAAACCTTGATACCGGATTTGCAACGGCCGTCTAAAAAAGTTGACCCAGACTATTCCGACCAATACGACTTCTGGCTGGAAACGGCCGTAGGCCCTATCCGCATTGAGGTCAAAGCCTCTCGCGCCGTTGATTTTGACAGTGACGAGCTATTGTACGTCAAAGCTCTGTCTATCAATTCCAGCAAACGCTTTGACATGAACTTCCAGCAGGTAAAACCGCGCTATTGTGATGTCTTTATCTGGATTGGCGTCTGGCGTGACAAAATTCGTTATTGGGTTTTGAGTTCAGACGAGATGGCAAACAATCGTTATTATTCAGTTGGGCAACATCGAGGCAATTTAGGCGAAGGTCAATTACATCTGAAAGATGATAACATCAAGGATTTTGAAAAGTACGAAGTAACTGCGCTTGATTTGCGCGATGCTGTTCTCGCAGCATTTGGACGCCAGACAAAACGGGCAGAGGGGGCCAATGACGCCATTTGACGAAATATGGATGGTGGTGCGTTGGTGGCTGGCGCTGCTGGTATTGGGCACGGCCGTGACTCCCTTCACCCTGCACATCCTCCACCGCCTGCCCGACCGGGGCTACGCCTTTAGCAAATTGCTGGCGCTGCTGCTGGTCAGCTACCTGTTCTGGCTGTTAGGCAGCCTGGGTTTATTGGGTAACAACCTCGGTGGCATTCTGGTGGGGCTGCTGGCCGTGGTTGGGCTGTCCGTTTGGGCCTGGCAGCAAGGGCGGGCGGAGATCACCGGCTGGCTGCGCGCCAACTGGCGCTACGTGCTGCTGGTGGAACTGCTCTTCCTGGGCATATTCCTGCTGTGGGCCTGGGTGCGGGCGCAAAATCCGGCCATTGTGGCCACCGAGAAGCCGATGGATTTTGCCTTTTTGAATGCCATTGGCCGCAGCCCTTCTTTCCCACCGCTGGATCCCTGGCTCTCCGGCTATGCCATTAGCTATTACTACTTTGGGTATTTGATGCAGTCTGTGCTGGCGCGGCTCACGGCCGTGCCCGAACCGTATGCGTTCAATCTGGCCATTGCCTGGCTGGTGGCGGGCACGGCCGTGGGCGCGTTTGGCCTGGTTTACAATCTGGTGGCCGCTTATGGGGCGCAGGCAAAACGGGCGGCCATAGCGTTGGGGCTGGTGGCGGCCATCGCCATTCCCATTGCCGGGAATCTGGAAATTGTGCTGGAAGCGGCGCACGGGCGCGGCTACGGCCCGCCGCAGTTTTGGCTCTGGCTGGATGTGCGCGACCTGGACACAGCGCCCGACCCCACCACACCGCCGCGTTACGAAAACGCCTTTTGGTGGTGGTGGCGCTCCTCCCGCCCCATCAACGAGTACAGCCTGAGCGGGCAGCGTATTGAAGGCCTGGAACCCATCGTAGAATTCCCCGCCTTCAGTTTTGTCCTGGGCGATTTGCACCCACACGTCATGGCCCTGCCGTTTGCTTTCCTGAGTTTGGGCGTGGGACTTGCCTGGTTTCTAAAGGATTTCAACGCAGAGGCGCAAAGGCGCGGAGAGGAAGAATCTGCGGGATCCGTGAAATCCTTCGACACGCATATGACGGAGGCTAAAGATTCTTTTCTGCGGCAGTTGACCGGGTTGGTGCAGGAGGTGGGGGTGCCATTGTGGTTGTTGACGGCCGTGATCCTCGGCGGCCTCTCCTTTTTGAATACCTGGGATGTGCTGATTCATCTGTTTGTGGTGTTGGGGGCGTTTACGCTGGCGCAATGGCGCGGTTTTGGTTGGTCAAAAGAGATTTTGATCAAGACCGTTTACATGGCGCTGCTGCTGGTCATTCCGGCGATACTATTCTATTTGCCGTTCTACTTTGGCTTCCGCTCCCAGGCGGGTGCGCCCTTTTTGCTGCCCATGCTCAACCGCCCCACGCGGCTGGCGCAATTCCTGATTGTGTTTGGCCTGCCGCTGGGCACGATTACCATTTTGCTGCTGGTATTGGCCGTGAAACAATATTTGCGCCAGTGGTGGGTGGGACTGCTCACGGCCGTGACCCTGCTGGTCTCTCTCTTCCTGCTGGCGCTGCTCTTTAGCTGGATTGTGGCTGCTTCATCAGAAGGGGCCGGCCGAGTCATCAACCTGGCGGCGGAATTGGGCATCCCGCTTGCCCCTAGAGCCGATGGGTTTGCGCCGGGATGGGCGGTCACGGCCGTGTTCGCCCTCCTGCCCACCTACCTGTACGCTCGCCTGGTCTTTCCCGCCCTCACCCTACTCCTGGCGGCCCTGCTGGCCCTGGCCGTGATGATTCTAGTTGAGCAGGTGAGCAGGTGGGAGGGTGAGCAGGTGAACACCCCCTTCACCCCTTCACCCCCTCACCTGCTCACCGTGTCACCCCTCCCCTTCGCCCTGCTGCTCATCATCACCGGCATTTTGCTAACGTTGGGGCCGGAATTTTTGTATTTGCGGGACAATTTTGGGGTGCGGCTGAACACTATCTTCAAATTTTATTACCAGGCGTGGGCGTTGTTTGGCGTGGCCGCCATATTTGGGCTGTATGCTCTGTGGCGGGCTACGGCCGGCGCGGCCCGGATTGTGCCGGTCTTGACCACCGCCGGATATGGGCTGGCGCTGCTGCTCTCGCTGCTCTTCCCGTTTTACGCCGTCCAATCCCGCGCCGTGGAATTTCGCGGCCGGGCCGATGCCGAATTTCGCCAGCCGCCCACGCTCAATGGGCTGGCGGCCATGCAAAACTTTAACTTTGACGAATACGCGGCCATTCAATGGCTGCGCGAAAATGTAGAAGGGACCCCCGTTATTTTGGAGGCGGTGGGTGGGCAGTATTCGGAGTACGGCCGTGTCTCTGCCAGCACCGGTTTACCCACCCTGCTCGGTTGGGCCGGGCACCAATACCAGTGGCGTGGCAGTTCCACAACCGAACCCGCCCTGCGTGACCCGGCGGTGCGGGACATTTACACCGCCGCCGCCTGGGAAAACAGCAACGCCGCCCAACTGCTTGGCCGGTACGGCGTAGAACTCATTTACGTGGGCAATCTGGAACGCAGCGCCTACGGGCTGTTCGGCCCCGCGCTGCAAAAGTTCAGCGACCGGTTGGAAGTGGCGTATCAGAATAATTCCGTTACCATTTACCGCTGGCTGCCGGAAGAATGAGATTGAGAGGTTCAGTAGATCGAAGCAGAGTGGGCATCCTCAGATGCAAACCGGTGGGCATCTGAGGATGCCCACTCCTCCCATTGTGATCTACTGAGATTGGGAGATTGGAGATTGGAGATTGGAGATTTTTCAGACACATCTATGAGCGCCACATCAGCGCCATCAGCGCCGACGGCGCAGCCGTGGTGGGAACGAGTCACCATTGCTGACGGGTTACTGGCGCTGATTTTGCTGGCGGGGGGCGTCATCCGTTTTGTCAATTTGGGGCGCGTCCCCCTGGCGGAAGCAGAGGCGGCGCAGGCATTAGCCGTCTGGCGTTTCTGGCAGCCGGGCAGCAACGCCGACATCATCCCCGGCAGCCCGGCCTATTTCACACTGACGGCGCTGCTGACACAGCTTTTTGGCTTTAGCGATGCGGTGATGCGGCTGGTTCCGGCGCTGTTTGGGTTGGCGCTGGTGGCCTTGCCCTGGCTGCTGCACCGGCGGTTGGGCGACGTGGGCACACTGGTAGCCTGTGTTTTTCTGGCGATTTCTCCCCTGAACGTTATCCTGTCGCGCACGGTGGGCGGCGAGGCGATAGCCTTGTTTGCCATCTTGCTGCTGGCGGCGGCGCTGGTGCGGTTGGGGGATACGCCGGCCCCACGCTGGCTCTATCTGGCGGCAACGGCCGTAGGTTTAGGACTGGCCAGCGCCCCTCTGTTTTACAGCGGGTTGGCGACGCTGCTGGTGGTCTGGGCCGTCATCCGGCTGCTGCACCTGCCCCTCTTCACCGAACAAGAACGATTGGACACGGCCGTCAGACGCAAGGCGCTGCTGGTGGCGGGTGGCGTTTTTGTGGCCTTGAGCAGCTCCATGTTGTGGCATCCCACCGGGCTGGGCAGCGCCGCCCAAATTTTCGGGACGTGGCTGGCACAGATAGGGGGCATCGGTAACGGCCGTGCCCTGGCCGATCCCTTTCTGGCACTGGCCCGTTACGAACCGGGGCTGTTGGTATTGGGCACAGTCGCCGTCGTCTGGGCGCTGTGGCGCACATCGGTGCCGGGGCTGGCGCTGGTCTACTGGCTGTTGGCGGCCCTGCTTTTGCTGCTGATCCAGACGGGCGTGATGAGCAACGCCGTGTTAGTCACCCTGCCCGGTTATCTGCTGGTAGGGCTGCTGGCTAATCTGGTACTGACCGAACGTCCCGTCAACTGGCTGGCCTGGGGTGTGGCCGGCGGTGTCTTTTTGTTTTTCATGTTGATGCTGGTGAACCTGGGCCGTTTTGTGCGCGTGGTGGTCTTTAATCCCAATGAGGTGCAATATCTGGCAATGATGATCATGGGGCTGATGCTGCTGGCAGTGCTGCTCTATCTGGTGCTGACGCTGGATGTCACGGCCGTGACCCAGGGCCTCTTGTTGGGGCTAATGACCTTCCTGGTCATCATCACCTGGGGCACGGGCTGGTGGTTGGGCCATCTGGCGGCCAATGACCCCCGCGAGCGCTGGGTGCAAACGGCCACCGATAACAACGTTCACCTGCTGCGGCAAACGCTGCAAAGTCTGTCGCTGCAACGTGCGGGCAGCGCGACAGGGTTAGACCTGGCCAGCAGTGTGGACACGGCCGTGCTGCGCTGGTATTTACGTGACTTCGGCAACGCCCGCATCGGCCAGACGTTGCCGGTGGGCGGGGCCGACGTGCTGATCACCCTGGCCCAGGCAGAACTGGCGCTGGCCGACGGCTACAGCGGTTCCGACTTTGGCCTGACGCTGCACAAAAATCCGCCGGAACAGACGGGCATCAACGCCCGCACATTTACCGATACGCTGCGCTGGTGGTTTTTCCACGACAGCCCCGCCCGCCCGGCCAATGAACGGGTGATTGTGTGGGTGAAGGCGCAGGAATAGAGGGGAGATTGGAGATTAGAGATTAGAGATTGGCAATCTCCAATCTCTAATCTCCTCAATTGTGCATATGTTTCTGGATCAGGCATTACCGACCGCTCCTTATGCGGACATAGAAAACGAGGCGTTGATTGCCCGCTGCCTGGCTGGTGAGGAAGCGGCATATGTGGCGCTGTATAACCTCTATGCCGGCATGATTTACCGGCTGGTTTACAGTATGTTGCAAGACCGGGAAGACGCCGAGGAAGTGCTGCAAGATAGCTTTGAGTACGCCTTCCGCAAATTGGGCGACTTTGATCCCCATAAGTCGGCGTTTAAGACGTGGCTGTACCGCATTGCCATCAGCCGATGCCACAACAAGCGGCGGCGCAAATGGCTGCCCACCTTTTCGCTCAGCCACCAGACGGCGCGGCAGGCCGAAGATAAGGAGACGCCCACCCCCGACGACACGCTCCGCCTGACGGAGACGCAACAAGCGGTATGGCGCGCTCTGCAACAATTGTCGCCCAAACTGCGGGAAACGGCCGTACTCCGCTATTACGAAGGGCTGTCTTACCAGGAAATCGGCGACATCCTGGGCATTCCCGGCAAAACGGCCGAATCGCGGATGCGGCTGGCGCATCAGGCGCTCAAGGAAATGTTGCAAGAGGAGATCGAAAGATTGTAATTGGGAGATTATGAGATTGAGAGATTGATCAATCTCCTAATCTCTCAATCTCTCAATCTCTTCTCTATAACTCTATGATCGAATCACCCCATTTTCAAGACGAGGAACAAATCGCCCGGCTGGTGCGGAGTACGGTGCAGGCGGCGGGGCAGATGGACAACGGCCGTTTGCGCCAACTCATGCCCCCTATTCCGGTGCGCCGGGCGCGCCAGGTCTGGCAGCGGCAGTTGGCGACGGGATTGGCGGCGCTGTTGGTTTGCCTGGGACTGTTTGGCCTGTACCAGAGCGGCCAGCCAGGGGCGGGTGTTTCGCCCACCTATGTTGCTATCACGGCCACTTTCACTAGCGAACCAACAGCTACAGAAACACAAACGGTGACGAGTACGGCCGTCGCCCAAACCGTCATGGCCGCCACTCCGGCCCCACCAACGCCGGTAGCGGCATTGCCGTTAGACGTAATCCGTAATCCATGATGCCTAAACCGTAAACCGTAAACCGAAGTCCGACCGCTTCATAATTCCTAATTCATAATTCCTATGACCGAACAGATTCACGAAAAACCAACAACAAACGATTCCTTCCTGTCACGGCCGTTAGCGGCCACCCTTAACCTGGATTGGGAAAAGGCGATTTACATTGCCTTTATCCTGTTGGCCATAGTCACCCGCTTTTGGGGGCTGGGCGACCGGGTGATGAGCCACGACGAAAGCCTGCACACCCAGTTTTCTTACCAGTTTTACCGGGGGGATGGCTTCCAGCACACGCCATTGATGCACGGGCCGTTTTTATTCCACGCCACGGCGCTGTCTTACTGGCTGTTTGGCCCCAACGATTTTACGGCGCGGATTCCGGCGGCTATTTTGGGGGTTTTGTTGGTGGCGCTGCCGTATCTGTTACGGCCGTATCTGGGCCGCATTGGCGCTCTCTTCACCAGCTTCATGTTCCTCATCTCCCCCTACCTGCTCTACTACACCCGCTACATCCGTGAAGACATTTTTGCCATCATCGGTTATCTGCTCGTCTTCATCTTCATCCTCTACTATCTGGATCGCCGTGAAGAGAAATACCTGTGGGGGTTTGCCGCGGCGCTCTCTTACCTGTTCACCACCAAAGAAGTCTCCTTCTTTTACGTGGCGATTTTTGGCAGTTTCCTGACCATTCGCCTGCTGCCGCAACTGCTGACGGCCGGCTGGTTTGTGAAAGTGCGCGGCAAACTGCTCTGGCCGGTTGGCGTATTGGCCATCGGACTGGTATTGGCCGGTACCGGCTACATCGGCCACAAATTGGCGCTGTCCCCTACCGCCGTCACCGCCACCCCGGAGAGCATTGAGCCTTTTGCCGCCGATCCGGAACGGGACACGGCCGTGACCCCCGCGCCCCCCATGTCCCAAAATGAAGGACTCTTCCGCTGGTTAGGGCTGGCCGGCGTCGTCACTGCTTCTCTGGCCCTGCTGTGGGGTGTTGGCAACCTGCGCCCCTTCCTGGATGATTACCCCGAATTTGACTTCATCATGCTCTTCTCCACCCTCATCCTGCCGATGATCGCCCCCGCCTTCATGATCATCGTCGGTTGGAAACCGACCGATTACACGCTGGCAGCCTGTTTCCTGGAAGGGCAAGAGACCATGACGCCGCTGCAATTGGCGCTCACCCGCCTCATCTCCCCCAGCTGGTGGTCTTGCTCCATCTCCTCCGGCCTGATGCGCATTATCTTCTCTGTACTCATCACCCTGACCGTTTCCATCGTCGTGGGCATTTGGTGGAACCGGCGGCGTTTTCTCATTGCCGCCGGTATCTTCTGGGCCATCTTCCTGGTGTTTTACACCTCCGTCTTCACCAACCCCAACGGCCTGGTCACGGGCACGGTGGGGTCGCTGGGCTACTGGCTGGAGCAACAAGAAGTGCAGCGCGGCAGCCAGCCCTGGTTTTATTACTTCTTCGTTACCCCGTTTTACGAATTTTTACCGTTCATTTTCTCTCTGCTGGCCATCCGGCTCTATCTCATCCGCGAGCGGCTCAACAAAATCGTTGGTTATTGGCTGGCGGTGGTGTTGTTGTCCTGGTTCACCTACAGCCTGATAAACTGGTGGTATAACGGACAGGCGTTGGCTATCGGGCAGGCTGTTTCACGCATTCCCGGTGGCATGGCCGCGGCCCTCATCCTTCTCGGCGGGGCGCTGCTGTGGTACTTTGTGCGCGTGCCCCAGATCAAAACCGGCTATAACATGGGCAATGGTTCATTGTTTGACCTGTTCCGCTGGCAGATTGTGTTAGATTTTGTGCCCTTTGTGGTCTGGTGGCTGCTGCTGACCTGGGCTACCTTTAGCTATGCCGGGGAGAAGATGCCCTGGCTGAGCACCCATTTTGTCATCCCCATGGCCCTCCTGTCCGGCTGGTATTTTAATGAAAAGCTGAAAGGTTTTGATCTGAACCGGCTGTTTACGAAGGAGGCGTTGTGGTTCTGGGCTATTTCGATCACGGCCGTCGTTGCCTTTTTCATCGCGTTTGGCCCCATTATCTTGGGGATTATTCCGCTGGGCGACCAGCAGTTAACCACGCTCAAACATGTGGGGCGGCTCTTGGGCGGCCTGGTGGCCTTTGGCGTCGCCGTCTGGTTATGGCAGAAGGCGCGGCAGAAGATTGCGGATGAGTCCCTTCGCAGCGCCATCTGGTCACTGAGCATTTTTGCCATTCTGGCCTTCCTCACCATCCGTTTTGCCTACCTGGCCAGCTTCCCCAACGCCGACTTTGTGCGTGAATACCTGGTCTATGCCCACGGCGCGCCCGCTGCTAAAAGCGTGGTACTCAGCCAGGTAAGCGACTTATCGCAGCGGTTGTATGGCGACAACAGCATCAAAGTAGCCTATGGCGGCAGCGGCGTACCCTGGCCTTTCACCTGGTATATGCGCCAATACCCCAACTCCGTCTATTATGGCGAAAATCCCTCGGCCAGCCTGCAAGATTCCCCGGCCATCATCGTCGGCCGCAGCGCCTGGGACCAGGCCAACAACGTCCTGGGGCGCGACTACACCTACAACACCTACACCTACCTCTGGTGGCCGATGGAGGATTATCGCCAGATCAACTGGAATGCCATCTTTGGCGATCCCAATTTGCCCGAAGGGGCCGTCAAACGTGGCCTGGGCAATAAGGATGTGCGCCAGGCCATTTGGGACATCTGGTTCCACCGTAATTATGAGAAGTATGACCAGACGTTCGGTCGCACCCACACCGACGGCCAATGGCCGCTGCGCGACGAACTGCGCCTCTACATCCGCAACGATGTCATGGCCCAACTGTGGGATTACGGCATTTCCCCGGTGAGCGTGGAACCGGTGGTGGAGCCATTTACCGAAGGGGAACTGCCGGTGTCGCCGGCGCTGGTGCTCCATGCACCCGGTTTTCCCGGCGCGGGGCCGGGTGAACTGCTGGCGCCGCGCAACATGGCGGTGGCCCCGGATGGCACGATTTTTGTGCTGGATTCCGGTAACCAGCGGGTGCAGGCATTTGCGCCCGATGGCACGCTGCTGCATTCATTTGGCGAACCGGGCAGTGGCCCCGGCCAATTTAGCGCCGAGGGGCAAGGCCCCTGGGGTATTGCCGCCGATGAGGAATTTGTGTATGTAGCCGACACCTGGAACCATCGCGTGCAAAAATTCACCCATGCCGGTGATTTTGTGGCCAGCTTTGGCCAGGCGGGCGACATCAGCCAGGCGCCCGACCAGGGGTTGGGGCTGTTTTTTGGGCCGCGTGATATTGCGTTGTTGGACGACGGCCGTTTGCTCGTCACCGATACTGGCAATCACCGCGTGCAGATTATGGATACAAACGGCAATTTCCAGGGGCAAATTGGCGGGCAGAACGGCATGTCTGGCAGCAGTCTGGGCTTTTTCTATGAGCCGGTGGGCGTGGCCGTAGACCCGAATGGCTTTATCTATGTGACGGATACGTGGAATGGCCGTGTGCAACAGTTCACCCCTCAATTTTTCCCCGTCGGCGAATGGCCCGTCTCCAGTTGGGCCGGCAACTTCTCCATCAACAACAAACCGTACATCGCCAGTGACAGCGCCGGGCGCATCTACGTCACCGACCCGGAAAACTTCCGCATCCTGATCTTTGGCCCCAACGGCAGCTACCTGGGCAGGTTCGGCCAGTTTGGCACGGACATGAACAGTCTGGCGCTGCCTACCGGCATCTTCATTGACGCCCAGGACAACATCTACGTGGCCGACGCCGGCAATAACCGCATCCTCACATACCCACCCATCTTCGCCCCGGCCATCCCGCCGGTAGAAGAAGTGCCCGTTGAAGAGCCGGCGGAGGAGACTCCGGCGGAGGAAACTCCGGTAGAAGAAGCGCCCACCGAAACAGACGAAGTGATCGACGAAGAGACACCAACCGAAGAGCCAACGGCGACCGAGGAAGAGGAAGCGGCAACGGACACGGCCGTGCCCTCGCCTACCCCTACCCCCCGCGCTGCCACACCGACGCCGACGGATTAGTGATTGTTCTATTGACGATATGGACATTAGAGCGTTAACGACCGATTATGTTTCCCATCTCCCCACAGTTATTTCTGGCTACCAGACCGGCGAGGTTTATCAGGTGGGTTATACAGAAACAGATAACGAAACGGCCGTGAGCCTCCGTCTCTTCAGCCTGCCCCAACCCATTAACAAACGGTTCCCGCCGCTGGAACAAGATGATTTGGAACGATATAAGCCCATTCCCGCGCAAGGTTTCTCTTTTGGCCTGTTCAACCAGGACACACTGGTAGGGGTGGCGCTGGCTGAACAAATGCACTGGAACAACAGCCTGTGGGTGTGGGAATTTCACATCGCCGGTGGGTATCGCGGCGAAGGCTGGGGGCGGCTGCTGATGACCAGGGTCATTGCCCAGGCGCAGGCGGCCGGGCTGCGCACCATTGTCTGCGAAACGCAAAACACCAATGTGCCCGCCATCCGCTTTTACCGACGCCTGGGTTTCCGCGTGGAAGGCATAGACATCTCTTACTATAGCAATAACGACCTGAACCCTGACCGCGAAGTAGCGGTGTTTATGAAGCGGAGATTGGAGATTGGAGATTAGGAGGTTGAATCTCCAATCTCCAACCTCCAATCTCTAATCTCATCCCCCTGATTAAGGAACTAGAATTTGATTCACCGCCGCCAAATCCTGTTGGTTGGGCTGCTTTTTACCGTTCTGGCGCTTCTTTTTATGAGTCGGGCACTGCTACCGCCGGCCGGGCAGGCATTGGCCGGGCATGATGCGCGGGCGTTGTTTGTGCCCTGGCTCAGTTTCACCAGAGATGCGTTGGCGGACGGCCGTCTCCCCCTCTGGGATGCCGCACAATTTGCCGGATACCCCTTCCTCAGCAATCCCCAGGTGGCGCTGTTTTACCCCCCCACCTGGATCGCCCTGCTGCCGCCGGTCAACGTGGGTCTGAGCTGGCACGTGGTGTTTCACATCGTCGTGGCCGCGCTGGGTATGTACCTGTTTGTGCGGTTTGTCAGCGGCAGTTGGCGAGGGGCGCTGCTGGCGGCGCTGGCTTTCGCTTTTAGCGGCTTTTGGGCGGCGCGCATCTGGGCCGGGCATGTGGGGCTGCTGGCTACAGACGCCTGGCTGCCCTGGCTGCTGCTGGGGGCGGCATGGAGCACCCGGCGGCGGGATGTCTGGTCGGCCATCGTCGCCGGTGTGCCGCTGGCGCTGGCCATTCTGGCCGGGCATACCGCCTCGCTGTTGTACATGGGTCTGGTATGGGGTGCGTTTGCCCTCTACCTGTTTCTGGAGCGACGCGATTGGCGTATCTGGCGGCAAGTGATCATCGCCGGGGTCATGGGGCTGCTGTTGAGTGCGGTGCAGGTGATTCCCATGCTGCAATTCACGGCCGTTTCCGCCCGCGCCGAAGAAGCCACCCTGGCCTTTGCCACCCAGTTCTCCTTCCCCCCCGCCCACCTGATTACCCTGCTCATCCCCGAATTTTTTGGCGAACCGACCCGCGCCGGCTATTGGAGCGTACCCTCGTTCGACGAGTTGACCTATTACGTGGGTGTGTTGGCCTTGATAGGCGTGGTATTGGCACTGCGACGGCCGTCGCGTCTGACCTGGTTTTACATCGGCTTGATGGTTTTAGGTCTGCTGCTGGCATTTGGCAGTTATGGCTTTTTGTATGAGATTTTCTACCGCTTCCTGCCTCCATTCCGGCTGGCGCGTGCCCCGGCCCGCGCCGCTTTCCTCTTTGTGTTTGCGGCCCCGGCTCTATTGGGCGAAGCCATCGCCATTTGGGAACGGAGCGGCGCGGAATTGTCGAAGTTGATGCGGTGGTTGTTGGCCACGGCCGTGGTCGCCGGTATCGCTGCTCTGGCTGCTACCGCCGCCATCTTTGCCGCCCAACACCCCAGCGACACCAGTGGCCGCTATTGGCACCAGATGGGTGGTTGGGCGCTGGCGTTGTTGTTTGTGGTAATTGGGGGAGTGTTGTTATGGCGGCATCTGGAGATTGGAGATCGGAGATTGGAGATTGGCAGTCAATCTGCAATCTCTAATCTCCAATCTCCCAATCTCCTTTTTTTCGCCCTCATCGCCTGCGTTCTGGTAGATTTATGGCTCTTCGGCTGGAAGCTGGTGCAGGTAGGGCCAACGGCCGTACACCCTCTATGGACGGATGCCAAAACTATCATCGGCCAGGTGGAGGGGCGGGTGCTGCCCTGGGGCATTTCCATTTTTGAGCAGAACGGGGCGGGTCAGGTGGGGTTGATGAGCGTCTTTGGTTACAACGCCCTGGAAGTGGGCGCGAACACTGCCTTTGCCGGTTCCATTCCCGACCCACGTTCGGCGGCGTATGATGTGTTGGCGGCGCGGTATGTACTGGCGCAGGCGGATTTGGCGCAGTATATGGACGGGGAACGGCCGTTGACCCTCATCGGCCAGACGGAGCATGTGCGTGTGTATGAACGGGCGCGGGTGCTGCCCATCGCCCGGCTGGTGACGGCTTACGAAGTGATTGCCGATACGGACGCCGCCATAAACCGCATCCACCAACCCGATTTTGATCCCACCACAACGGCTATTTTGGAGCGGGAGCCAGATTGTGAACTGGGAACAAGCGAAGCGGGCACAGCTACCGGCACAGCCGCTATTTCCGATCAACACGATGGCTATTGGCGCATTGAGACAAACAGTCCCATTCCAGCCCTACTCATTCTCAGCGAAACCGCCTATCCCGGCTGGCAGGCGGTGGTGAACGGGGAAAAGGTAGCGTGGATGAAGGCGTACACGGCCGTGCGCGCCGTCTGCGTCCCGGCTGGCGAGCATGTAGTGGAATGGGTTTTTAACGGCCGTGTGTTTCTGATAAGTGGTTTCTTCTCGCTGCTGGGGCTGCTGCTGGTAGGCATCGCCATTG
This sequence comes from Chloroflexota bacterium, assembly GCA_014584575.1. Lineage (GTDB taxonomy): Bacteria > Chloroflexota > Anaerolineae > Promineifilales > Promineifilaceae > CAADGU01. The sequence continues at coordinate 167,350 of JACTMP010000022.1, read as the reverse complement.
CCAAAATCCGGTCTTCAAAGGGTTTGCTATAGCGCAAAACACCCCAAACACCCTGGTCAGATGGGCATAATTGGGAACACCTTGACCACCCGTTAGCTCCTGATCAATGCGCAAGAACTGGTGATGGGTGGTAGCTGATTGAGGGGGAAAAGAGGGAAGCAAGGCCGTATCCCCCACCCATCTCGTCTATTTCATCACGATTGGCAACGGCCGTTCACAATTGCTACCAACCTGCTCACCAGACACTCTTCAACACACCAGCATCAATAATCGCCTGATCTCGTGTGATGATTTCTACTGTGTCACCCAAATCTTGTAGATGAAGCCCCGTACTGACGATAAATCGGTCGTGCAATTCGGGAATGAGCAATCCTTCGGCGGTGAGACTACGTTCAAATACATCCAACGTGAGAGGAAAGATTTCGATACGTGTGTCTGCATAAACCCGGCTTAAAAACCTGGAAACATCGGTTATGGTCGTTCTACCTCGTTCAATGATAACGGCCGCTTCAGCCAGTGCAATGAGTGGCAAAACCATTTCGCTGTTGGGCGCGGCGATAATGGTCTTAGCGGATTCACCCAGTCGTTTGTTTCCTTCCACAAACCAGATCAGGGCATGGGTATCAAGAAGATACTTATGAGCCATCCAGTTCCTCGTCTGTAGGACGCCATTCGGCTATGGCGAAATCCTCCCAGGTAGACAGGGCTGCTTCATCCCCGCCAAACTCGCCGAAACATAATGGTTGTGGTTCTTGAATGGACGGAGAGGAAACTAGCGTCTGGATGATTCGTTGCACCAAGCGTAATCGGTATTCCGGTGACAGACGTCTGGCTTCGCTAAAAATTCTATCCAGGGTTTGTGTATCAGCTATCATAGAATCATCTCCTTTAGCATGGGTCTATTTTAACAGATTCTATCTCGCATCAGGAAAGCGAAGTTTTGCCAATTTGCGCTTGCGTACTTTTAAAGTTGAAACGGCCGTGTCCCCTCCTCGCTCTCATGTGGCAAAATGGATAGGGTACGGCCGTATCTCCCACCTATCCCGTCAATTTCATCAGGATTCAGAGTACGGCCGTACCCCCCACCTCTCTTTTATCCATGAGCAAAAGTCAGGTGGGCCGTCTTGATAACCAGCCACAACAAGGGGATCAAGCAGCTTCACGTTTCCCCAAACTTTCTGCCAATATAGACGTTACCAACGAATTCATGCTAACGCCTTCCTGCTTCGCCCGCATCACCAGGCGTGCATGAATGCTTTTGGGAACACGCTGGATAAATTTTCCACTGTAACTGCCACCACTCCCCGGTTCTGGCACAGCCAGATTTAAACTTTCCAAAGCCGCGATGGTTTCTTGCAAGGCATCCATACCGTTTTGAATGGTTTCCTCTATGGTTTCACCATCTGATATACAGTCGGTAAAGTCAGTAAAGGAAATCAAGAAACCGCCACCCTCCTCGTCTGAAAGTGGACGAATTTCAAAGGGGTATTGACTCAAATCTCTCATAGCTTATTCCATCACAAAATCAACAAATTTCTTGATGTAAATCGGTTTGATAGGCCGATGAGCGGGAACGGGTAGCGTCCGACCATCGGAACGTACAAAAACAACATGACTTGTGCCACGTTGCCGCCATTCAATGTTGTAAGCGTTGGCGACGGTTTTCAGACTATCAATCCGCCAGTCCAGGGGATTGTTTTGCATCTGCTGGAGGATTTTGTCTGCTTTGCTCACGAAAGGTATGATACTAAATACAATAGCACAAGGCAAGAATATAAAACAGGTAAAGTAAGGGAAGAAAGGGGAAGGTACGGCCGTACCCCCTCATCACTCTCATATGGCAACAACTTGTCAATCATTTGACTTCCAGCAAACGAACATCTTCTAAATCTTTTTCCCGCCCTGCCGCCCGTTTGGAGGCTATTAAATCTTCACGCGACACCACATAAAACGGTTGTTTTCGATACTTCATCACTTCTTTCCTCTGCCAGACTTGCTCGAACTCAATTCCAGGTGTGGCTGTTTGCACATCAATTCGTACCCGGTCACGGAAGATGGTGATTTCATGTTCCAGTATCTCCTCAGCCGTTGTCATCTCGGCTGTGGCTAAACCAGCATCCAACAAGGCATCGAGCAACCGTTGTGCATTTTCTAGCGAGGCTTCGATCAAAATATCAAGGTCAAAAGTCGCTCGCGGTACGCCGTGTAAGATCGCGGCTACCCCGCCGATGGTTACGTAGCGAACGTTGTGTTTTTGTAAGGACGAGTATACGCCCCGCAATTGGTTCAGCATCTTTCTGCTCCACGATGCCAGGGTTCACACTCAGCACCATATCAGTGAACCAGCAAAACATATCCATCCGTTCGCTCAAAGAAAGCGACTGAAACCAACGGGCTTTTGCCTCGCTATCTTCGTCTTGCCAGTCGTGGGTTACTGTGCGTACTTCTACCATTAACTGATCTTACCTCACTCTGGAGAATACTGCACACCAGGAAAGTGACCGACAAACGGCAGTACTCCCCAACCATCTCATCAATTTCATCAGCATTGGCAACGGCCGTGTCCCCTCCTCTCTCATATGACAAAACGGACAGGCTACGGCCGTACCCCCCACCTATCTCACCAATTTCATCAGGATTGGCTACGGCCGTCCCCCCTCCTCTCTCTCATGTGGCAAAACGAATGGTGTACTGCCGTGACCCCACTTCCTCTCTAGGGGATGCTGGTTGCTTTATAAGGCGGCTGCCAATGCTGGCACGGCCGTTGGGTTGAGAATATGATGAAGCGCGATACCATCATCTAATTCGTGCCACCAGACACCGTAACCGTCCGATTCAATACTGAAATCCTGCTGTTGTTCTGAGGAAGCCTGCTTGAGCCATTTCATCTCCGCACAGGGGAAAATGATGATACGGCCGTCATTCAAAGCAACGGTCAGCAAATTTTTGGTAAAAAAGGCACTGACTATTCGAGAAGGCATGATAAAAAGCATAACATCAATCTGGGTGTTGGGGCAACGGCCGTACCCCCCTCCTCTCTCTCATGTGGCAAAACGAATGCGGTACGGCCGTACCCCCACCCATCTCATCAATTTCATCAGCGTTGGCAACGGCCGTACCTCCTCACCTCTCTCATATGGCACAACAGATTGGGCACGGCCGTACACCCGACTTCCTTTCTTGGGGACAAAAATGGGTTGGCGAGGTCTTGAAGCGCAACCAGCCGCAGGAGGCTTGCTCCCTATTACCAGATTCGCTCGACGCCATACCGAGTAAACAGTTCATCGCTGCTGACGATGGGAACTCTTTCCACCAGGGACTGGGCAATGATCAAACGGTCGAATGGGTCGCGGTGATGATAAGGTAAATCCACCACACGTGCCGTATGTACCACAGAAATAGGCAATAGAACAAAGTCATTAGTGTGCAACTGATCATCCCAGAATGTGGCAAAAGGCAGAGGCAGTGCGTACTTGCCCAAACTAATTTTGATGGCAATCTCCCAAAGGCTTGCCGGGCTTACGAAAACCAGCGTGTCGGTAGTGGCAATGCTTTCTTGGGCCTTTTTGCTCAATCGAGAATCATCGAGCACAAACCATAATAACGCCTGTGTGTCCAATAACAGATTCATGGCATGTAGGCTTTGAAGTCATCCAAATGGTCGTCATCTTCAGACAATATCTCCAGAATTCCTTTGGCGCTACCGGGCTGTCGCCGTTTTTTAAGTGACTCTCCTGGCTCTGGTAGGAGCACCAGCAAGCGAGCCGATTTCCCATAGGCGTGTTGAAATTCCTCTGGTAAAAAGATACGTCCATTTTTGTCAATCCAGGTTTCAAATTCCAAAGCTTGCATATGTTCCTCTATTTGGCGCCGGCCTACACTGAGGGGCAAACCAACTATTGCTAACAAGCCCTGTCATTATACTCGAATCTGGGCTACCCATTACAAGAGTTTACGGCCGTAACCAAAGAATTCAGCATGTCGGTGGAAGCTACGGCCGTACCCCCCACCCATCTCGTCTATTTCATCAGCATTTGCTACGGCCGTACCCCCACTTCCTTTCTCCGGGCAAAGGCTGAGTGGCCCGGGCTTGAAGACTGGCACAGCAGGGAGGCAGACCGGTTACTCAACCACCTGATACGGTTGAATGGTTTCCAAAAGCTGCGCTTCAGATTGCTGCGCATGATACAAGTCCCAACGCAGTTGCAGATTCATCCAAAAGCCAGCCGATGTGCCAAAATACTTTGCCAGACGCAAGGCCGTGCCCGGCGTCATGCCCCGCCGACCGTTAACGATTTCATTGATCCGTTGATAGGGTACATGAATACTATCGGCCAGGTCGCGTTGGCTCAAGCCCATGGGGGTCAGGAATTCTTCTAACAACATCTCCCCTGGATGGGTAGGAACACGATGAGTTGGTACACGAACCATTTTTCTCTCCGGTTTAGGCGTGTGGCCTAATGGTAATCCACAATTTCTACTTCATCTGGCTCATTTTCTCGCCAAACAAAACAGATGCGGTACTGGTTGTTCACCCGAATGCTATACTGCCCGGCCCGGTCACCGCTGAGCGCTTCCAATTGATTTCCCGGCGGCAGCCTCAGTTCGGGCAGTGATTCAGCCGAATCAAGTTGATCCAGTTTACGTGAAGCGATGCGCCAAATGGATTGAGGGCAAGTTCGGCGGGCAAACTTGGAGTTAACACCATTGAAGATGTCCTCTGTGCCTTGATTTTTGAATGACCGAATCATGGCGCTATCATAGCATGGAAGCCATGCTACTGCCAGACAGAACACGACCTTCTTGAGATTTTCAGAGAAACTCGGTGGCACGGCCGTCCCCCCCACTTTACCGATACTCAGCCACGGCCGTACCCCCACCTATCTCATCAATTTCATCAGGATTGGCAACGGCCGTATCCCCCTCATCTCTCTCATGCGCCAAAACGAATGCGGCACGGCCGTACCCCCACCCATCTCGTCAATTTCATTAGGTCTGGCAACGGCCGTACCCCCTCCTCTCTCTCATGTGGCAAAGTGGATAGGGTACGGCCGTACCCCCCACTTCCTCTCTCCAGGAGCAAAAGCGTGGTGGCTCGATCTTGAAAACCGGTAACAGCAAAGATGCAAACCCGAATTTTCTTTAGGCTTCTGCTAAAGCGTGTTTATGGCGATAAGCGGGCGAATATGCTTCAATTTTTTGCATTGCCACCCTATCATAGACTTTTTCGCCACAATTGGGACATTCGTAAAACTCCACCGTTGGTACGATGTAAGTTTGACCTTTGTATTTGCGCGTGACATCTTTTACCACTAACTGAATTTTGTCACTGCCGCAAGTCGGACATGTTTTGATAGAAAGTTTATCGTTCATACACTTATATCGCCTTTTTAGACGAAATCAAGAAATAATAGGTTTCAACTCCGGCTTCTTGAATCAGTTTGCCTTTGCTGTAAATCATTAAGCCTTCAAGATTCGTGCTTTGGATAATGTGTAAATACTCTCTGGTATGTTCACGATAAGGGCTGGTGGAACGAATAGTTTTGTAAATTGCCACTGCGTTAACGATGGATTCGACAATATCCAACTCCGTCCTCAATTTGGCAAAACCTGGCGATTAAAATCGCAGCTACAGGCAGCAAAGCCGACCTTCGTCGGCTAAAACCAGTCGGCGAAGGCCGACTTCGCCTTTTGTTGGTGCAGATTTATCTGCCGCCGCCGGGCAAATTGAGAATTGCTGCTTCCAATTCCAAACTGGCTTTTTCACTGAAAGCGTAATGACCGGACAAAATAGCGCGTTTTATACGAACAAGAGTATTGCTCATGAATTAAGTATAGCACAGAGGGGGACTTTACATTTGCACTATTTCAATCACCTCAGGTGATAAGGGCTAATTTAGCCGGGAAGGGAGGAAAAACTACGGCCGTACCCCCACCCATCACATCAAGTTCATCAGCGTTGGCTACGGCCGTACCCCCTCATCTCTCTCATTTGGCACAACAGATAGGGCACGGCCGTACCCCCCACTTCTTCAGCAAGGGAATTTATGTTTTGCTATATGGCTCTACCGTAAGCAAACGGGGAATGGCTTTGTAATGTTTACGGTTAAATGTGTGTAACGGCAGAGCCAGAGCTACGGCCGTTTGACCAATCAAGGCATCCAATAATCCCAGGTTGTGGCTCAGATGATACTGTGCAAAAACCGCCAATGCCGCATTACAGGTTTCTGGCGAAGGCCATACAATTTCCACGCCCGTTAATGCCTTCTCCACTTTGGTTTGTTCGGATTTGTTTTTGCATCCCTGCAACAATTCCATCACCACAAAACCAGGCAAGATGATTTCTTCTTCTCCCAGGTCATCTAACCAGGCCACAGCAGGCGGATGCTGCCGCAGCAAGTCTATCATGACATCACTATCCAGAATGATCATCCGTCATCTCGCCTATATGGGGGCGTCGTTGCGCTTCTTCACGCAACTGACGGGCATAACTGGCACTATCGGTAATATCTTGACGGTCTTTCCATAGACCAATCAAACCAGATTGAAGGAGTTGTCGCGCCGTCATCCGGGGCTGTGGTGATGTTTCAGAGGGCGCAAGTAACAACAAAACCTCAACTTGCTGACCAGCTTCCACAGGCAGGTTCCGAATGGTTAATTCGCCTCTTTTTTGGACTGTTTGTTGAATGCGAATGGCTTCCATCTGTTGCACCGTTTCCTTAATCAAAATACGATGCCCCAACCATACACTTGATGCGTTCATTCGTCAACGCACAATCGAACGAGAAAAGATGATCGGGAAGCTACGGCCGTACCCCCTCCGCTCTCTCATGTAGCAAAACGGATAGGGCACGGCCGTACCCCCCACCCATCTCGTCCATTTCATCAGCGTTGGCAACGGCCGTACCCCCTCATCGCTCTCATGTGGCAAAACGAATAGTGTGCGGCCGTACCCCCCACCCACCTCGTCAATTTCATCAAGATTGGCAACGGCCGTGTCCCCTCCTCTCTCTCATTTGGCAAAACAGATAGGCTACGGCCGTACCCCCCACCCATTTCGTCCATTTCATCAGGACTAGCAACGGCCGTACCCCCTCATCCCTCTCATGTGGCGAAACGAATACGGTACGGCCGTATACCCACCCATCACATCAAGTTCATCAGCGTTGGCAACGGCCGTGACCCCTCATCTCTCTCATGTGACAAAACGGATAGGGCACGGCCGTACCCCCACCCATCTCGTCAATTTCATCAGGATTGGCTACGGCCGTGCCTCCGCCTCTCTCTCGTGTGACAAAACGGATAGGGTACGGCCGTACCCCCCACCTATCTCGTCAATTTCATTAACGTCAGCAACGGCCGTATCCCCTCCTCTCTCTCATGTCACGAAACGAATACAGCACGGCCGTACCCCCATCCATCTCATCAATTTCATAAGGATTGGCTACGGCCGTCTCCCTCCTCTCTGTCATATGGCAAAACGAACACAGCACGGCCGTACCCCCACCCATCTCGTCAATTTCATCACGATTGGCAACGGCCGTGACCCCTCATCTCTCTCATGTGACAAAACGGATAGGGTACGGCCGTATACCCACCCATCACATCAAGTTCATCAGCGTTGGCTACGGCCGTGTCCCCTCATCTCTCTCATGTGGCACAACAGATAGGGCACGGCCGTACCCCCCACCCATCTCGTCTATTTCATCAAGGCTGGCAACGGCCGTGTCCCCTCCTCTCTCATGGGACAAAACGAATACGGTACGGCCGTACTCCCCACCCATCTCATCCATTTCATCAGGATTGGCAACGGCCGTACCCCCTCCTCTCTCTCACGTGACAAAACGAATGCGGTACGGCCGTACCCCCACCCATCTCGTCAACTTCATCAGGATTAGCTACCGCCGTGTCCCCTCCTCTCTCTCATGTGGCAAAACGAATGCGGTACGGCCGTACTCCCCACCCATCTCGTCTATTTCATCAGGACCGGCAACGGCCGTGTCCCCTCCTCTCTCTCATGTGGAAAATGGATAGGGTACGGCCGTGACCTCCCACTCCCCCTCTCCACGAGCAAAAACCAGGCAGTTTTGTCCTGAATACCGGCCGCAATGGGGCTATGGTTTTACAACTAAGGGCAAGAAAACTGCATAGGTTGTATTAGAGTCCACATAAGTACACGGCTCATCGCGGAACGGGACAAACGAAACACCATCACTTACTCTGTTGCCAATACCATCGGAGTTAACAACTGGATGATATGGCCCAGTAACATCTCCCCACCATAAATTTGTAGCATTAATGTTCACCGATGTCATTTCGTTTAATAACCCATGATCCTGGTTATCTTCAATATCTAGACAAATCAACGATGGGCTATCTCCTGAACTTAAAGAGGATAACGAAATTCCATGAAGGCGATTCATATAAATTGCTACAGAATGTATACTAGGTGACGCGCCTATTATTTCAACGGCTGCGATTCTTACATCACCAGCAGGACAACAATCCCAATCATTGATGCTTCCTGCATAACGAATCACGGCGTATTCAATTAGGGAATTGAATCATCATACCAGGAAGTGAAAAAAATCTGTTCATTGGCCGTACCTATAGCCTGCAAATTGCCGTCTACAAGTAAACTCGCATCATCTTTTAGTTTGATGATCATACCTGGGGCAATAGTTAACTGAGCGCTTGAAGCGACAGCTATATCACCTATCACAATGTATTCCGTGTCTGTTTGATCCCATATTGCACTGGCTTGCATAGTGCCTGCTTCAATGGCCAATCCGTTCCCAACATTTGCAGTTAATGTGTTGCCCGAAACTTGTGGATGAGTATGTGCATCAATCTGAATTGCATAACTTCGATTGCCTGAAATAGTATTATTATCAATATTTGGTTCTGCTGGAAAACCAGGAATTGAAGTGGAAACTTCGATCCCCGTTCCTCGATTCTGCCCAACAAAGCTGTTTCTAATCGTTGGTGAGGCGTCCAAAATTTCAATGGCGCTAACGATAACATCACCAGCAGGACAACAATCCCAATCATTGATGCTTCCTGCATAACGAATCACGGCGTATTCAATTAGGGAATCGTCGTTTGAATCATCATACCAGGAAGTGAAAAAAATCTGTTCATTGGCCGTACCTATAGCCTGCAAATTGCCGTCTACAAGTAAACTCGCATCATCTTTTAGTTTAATGATAACGCCTGGTTCTATAAACAAACTTATTCCAGTTAGGATGCTTACATCATTTTCAATAACATAAACATTGCCAGTTACCCAAGTTGTATCAACAGTTATATTGCTGTCTACAATAATAACGTCAGCATATACATTCTTAGCAGAGTAAACGAAAATTCCTGCAAAGAATAATGCCCACACAAAAAATAAAAAGATGAGATTTGAGCGATTTCTTTTCACAAACATAATCACACCCTCCTTTCTAATTGCAACTTGGAGAAATCAAATTCCAGGCAAACAGTCGTTCCCTTGCCAACCTTTGCGCTAATACCCAAAACCTGAGCCGATGCTGTTAAGTCGGTCTGGGGCCAAATTGTATGTGGAATTTAAGCCTTTAAAAATTCAGACATTAGCGGCTGCCAAACTGATATTAGCTGCTATTGTAGCAACCCTTAGCCCGCCTAGTCAACGTCAATGCTTCAAGCAAATGGGCAGTGATAGACACAGGGCAAAAAGCTCCAATCTGCCCAGGTAGTTTGGCCCTGTGCTGGGACCAACGGCCGTCTCAAATCCCCATCAGCGCATCATTCACCTGTTTGAGGAACTGGTTGCTGACCGAGTATGCTTCCATGTCTTCCTTCACCTGGGCATACAGCAGGGCATTGTTGATGGCAAAACCCATCTGGTTGGCTACCGTGTTCAGCAGGCGCACCTGGCGCGGCTGCCAGGTGTGGCTCTGGCGCATGGCCACCACCAACACCCCCACCACCCGGCGATGGGCACGGCCGTCAATCATCACTTCCGGGCACGACAACGGTACGGCCGCTACCGCCTGCACCTGCTCCATCTCGTGCATCGTCTGGCACAGCGCCATCGCCTGGGACACATCGTTCAAATGGCGGGCCTTATTCTCGTGGGCCACCTCCCCTTCTAACGTATCCAGAATGGGCAAATGGCGCACGGCCGTGACAAACTCCTCCGACAACGCTTCATACGCCGCCAGCCGTAACCCGGCCCGTTCCTGATCCGGCTCCTCCATCAAATACAGCCAGGCCGCTTCCGTCTGCAACATCTCTTTAATCCGCCCCAACACCTCTTCCAGCACCGGCCCCAACTCCAACGTCTGCACCAACATCTCCGAAATATCATTCAGTGTGGCAAAGTCGGCATTGTGGCGCTGCACTTCTTCTTCCGCTTCCATCATCGCCGCCAGCAGCAGTTCCAGGTCGCCCTCTTTCGCTTCCAACGTCATCGAAGGCACATGTACACTGCGCGTGGGCAGCGTAGGCACCGACGGCGGTTCATCCAGCAGCGGCAGCAAGGATTGGCTCATGGTGATCAGAGGGTCAAACTGCACGGCCGTGAACGCCCCCGCCTTATTACACCCCACCAAAATCACCCGCATCTTCCCCTCCTCCGGGTCTGAGAAATAAGCGGCCATCAACGAACGCGCCCCCTCCTCCTGCAAACTTTTCAACAGCGGCAACGGCTGGCGGGCATTCACCTGGGCCACATTCTTCACCAGCAAATTGTGCGTCAGCAATTGATGGAACGGGAAATAGGCGTATGAATTGCGGAATTGAGCATACTCACTGGTAAAAATCGGCGACAGGCCATAATCAGCCGCCAGTGTAATCTGCAAATCCTCCTTCAACGTGTCCAGGAAAAAAATCGCCCCAATCGTACCGCCCAAACTGGCGACCAGATCGGCCAATTTGGCCTGCAACGGGGGCAGCAGGGGCGGCGGGGTGTCCAGGGTATCGGCCGTACCCTCCCCCGTCATCGCCTGGCTCAAAAACATCTCCGCCATATGCCACAGCCGCTCCCGCAGCCGCAGCGATTCCAGGGCAATGGCAATGCCCTGGGCAATGGCGATCAGGAAATGGGTGGAAGCGGGTGAAAAACGAGAATCATCCACCGTACCCGCCACCAACGTCCCCAACAACTGCTCCCCGGCAAAGAGCGGCAGGCTCATCAGGCTGCTCACCTGGGCCGTGGCGAGCAACATGCGTTCGCCTTCATCGGCCGTTTCCGACTCTTCCACCAGCGCCCCCGTGCCCGCTACCAGATGGGGCATCAGTGTCGCCGCACCGGCATCAAACTGCTTGCCCGTCAGGATACGCACCAGATCAGGCGTCAGCCCCTCATGCGCCCCCAGCGACAATTCCTTCGTCGCCGGATCAATAATCACAATCGCGCCTACCTTCGCCTCGGTCATCTCCAACGCCTGCGACAGCCCCAGCTTCAGCAGCGCCGCCGGTTCCGTCATGCGGCTGGCCTGGTACGGAAACGAGGTCAGGGCGCGAATGACGCGGTTACGCCGCTCTATGTTCACCCCGGCCAACCGCAGCGTGGCCCGATACCGCTCCATCTTCAGGCGGGCATCTTCTAACTCTTTTTTTGTTCTTTCTAGCTCTTTACGGATGTTCGACGCACTACCCCATCCTCCTTTCACTGTTGAAACCATTTCGCTAACCATAGTTTTGATATGTGATAAAGGATATTGAGTAACTCAATATCCTTTATCAAGCTAACCACTTCATCAACGTCACCCGTATATTTTTCGCGCCGACCTGCTCCACCAGCCCTTCATCCACCAGCGCCATGGCATTGGTCAGGGCGGAATCGTTGAGCGGTTCCTGAGTCGCCTGCCCGTCCGCTTCCAGCAACTTCTCATCGCTGCCATCAATGCTGGTCACTTGAATACCCACATGCTCCGGCGTATTCACCCCGGCAATCAAAATCTCGCCGGTGGCGTTTATTTTGAGCGCCAGGATGCGCGCCAATTCACTGGCTGCCAGGGAGATGCGCGCCTGGTCAATGGTGCCAAAACCCATCTCGCGGGCCACTTCCCGCGCCCGCAGCCGGGCCGTCACAATGTCCAGGTCACTTTTAATGACAATCCGTTCACTCACCGTTCTATTTACTCTGTTCATAGCGCATCCGTTTAGACCTGACAGGTTTTTAAAAACCTGTCAGGTCTCTGAGCTTCACAACAGCCCCATCTGTTTGATCGTTTCCAGCAAGACAAGATTGGCGAAGTTGTCTTTGGGAATGTAGTCCACCGCGCCGGTGTTCAGGCCAATCAGGGCGTCTTCGGCGCGGTCGCGGGTGGTAAGCATAATCACCGGGATTTCGGCCACCGCCGGGTCAGCCTTCAGGCGGCGACACACCTCAAAACCGTTGATGTCCGGCAGTTCAATGTCCAGGATGATCAGGTCGTAGAAGGATTCATGCGCCGCTTGCAATCCATCACGGCCGTTCTCCACCCACTGCACCATACACCCGTTTTCCTCCAAATGCGTCTTAAACCGCATCGCCTGTACCGGCGTATCCTCCACCAACAAAATCGTCGCCCCACCGTTGTGTTCTGAGCTGGTTGTTGTCATCGTTCGCTCCAAAAAGAGGGTAATTAGGTAATTGAGTAATTACCCAATTACTCAATTACCCAGTTACATATCCTCTCCGCAATCTTCTCCACCGGCAGCACTGTCTCCACCGCGTTTTGCTGGATAGCGACGGCGGGCATTCCAAAAATCAGGCTGGTAGCCTCGTCCTGGGCGATGGTATGTGCGCCCGTTTGCCGCAGCGCGGCCAGCCCTTGTGCCCCGTCGTCGCCCATGCCGGTGAGGATCACGCCAACGGCCGTGTCCCCATACACCCGCGCCACCGTAGCCAACAGCCGGTCGGCCGACGGGCAGTAGCGGTCGCCCTTTTCCGGCGGCAGCAGCGCCACCGTCCCGCCTGCATGTACCACCAGATGGCAGTCATCCGGGGCCACCAATACCTGGCCGGGGCAGAGGGCATCGCCCTCCTGCGCCAGCCGCACCGCCAGCGCGGTCTGCCGGTTCAGCCAGGCCGCCAGATCGGCGGCAAACCCCCGCGCCACATGCTGCACCACCAGCACCGGCGCGGGAAAATCGGCCGGTAAACGGCCCAACACCGCCGCCAAGGCCCCCGGCCCGCCGGTGGAAGCCGCCAGAGCCAGGAGTTGGACACGGCCGTTTGCTTTTACCATTTTTGCCGGTGGAGGTGTGAGCGGGGTTGTGTACGGCCGTCGTACCACCCGCACACCGGCCATCAACTTTACCTGCTTCACTAATTCCGCCGTCACTTCCGGGCCATCATCCAACGCCGGTTTGGGCACAATCGTCACCGCCCCGGCCTGCAATGCCTGAAAGGTCATCTCCTGCCTGCCTTGTGGCAGTTGGCCGCTGACCATCACAATCGGGCACGGCGCTTCGGCCATAATCTGGCGCACCGCTTCGTAACCATTCAACTGCGGCATAAAGACATCCATCGCCACCACATCCGGGTGCAGCCGTTTGGCCAACCGCACCGCCTCCGCCCCATCCCGCGCCGCGCCCACCACCTGCACACCGGGCGTATTCTGGAAAATCGTCACCAGCAACTCCCGGCAAACCGGCGAATCTTCGGCCACGAGGAGGCGGATGGGGTTTTGTGTTCCTGCATTCATCGTCTTCGTGAGACGTGATGCGTGATGCGTGATGCGTGAGATTCTGGTCACGCATCACGTATCACGCATCACAAAGTCAACTGCTCAATCATCTCCAGCAAATTCCCCTGGTCAAAGCGGTTTTTCACGATGTAGGCATCCGCGCCGACTTCGATGCCCCGTTTTTTGTCAGCCGGGGAGTCGCGGGACGTGACCAGGATAATGGGAATGTCTTTATATCGGTTATCCTGCTTCACCCGCTGCGTCAGGTCAAAACCATCCAGGCGGGGCATATTCACGTCGGTCACAATCACATCGGGCAAACGGCCGTCCGGCGAACTGCCGTCCGTCACCAACAAACTCAACGCCTCCTCCCCATTCGTCGCCAGCCGCACCTGATACCCCTGCGCTTCCAATATATTCTTCTCCAACGTGCGTGTGGTGATGGAGTCGTCTACGACGAGAACTGTTTTCATGCGTGATCCGTTATCCGTGACCCGTAATCCGTGATGCGTGATGCGTGATGCGTGACCCGTCGGTTTACGGTTTACGGATAACGGCTTACGGCCTACGGGATCGGCTGCCAGTTTCAACAAATCGGCGGCGTGCAGCACCAGCACAATCTGGCCGGAGCCGAGCATGGTGGCCCCCATCAGCCCACCCACGCGGGCTAACTGGCTGCCCAGGGGCTTGATGACCAGTTCTTGTTCACCCACCAGGCTGTCCACCACTAGCGCCAGCCGCTTTTCGGCCACACCGATGATGACCACCGTCAGCCGATCAGTCGGGGGTGGCGTGGGCGGTAGCTCTAACAAATCAGCCAGATAAGCCAGGGCTATGGGCTGACCCTGCTCCACAATCACTTCTCGCCCTTCCAGGTGGGTTATCTCTGCCGGTTTGACGAACAACATCCGCTCTACCATTGTCAGCGGCAGGGCGAAGGTTTGCCCACCCGCCGTCAGCAGCAGCCCACGTGAACTGGCGAGGGTAAGCGGTAAAATCATAGTGAACGTTGTGCCCTGCCCCGCTGCAAAGGCCACCGTCAGGCTGCCATGCAGCGCCTCCACATTCTGGCGGGCCACATCCAACCCCACACCCCGCCCGGAAATATCGGTGACGCGGGCGCTGGTGGAGAAACCGGCGCGGAAAATGAGGGCGGCGGCTTCGGCGTCCGTCAGGGCGGCCGCTTCGGCGGGGGTGTAGAGTTGGCGGCGCACGGCCGTCTCCCGCAATCGCACCACATCCAACCCCGCCCCATCATCCTGCACGGTGATGATTACATTATTCCCCTGCTGCCCGGCGCTGATGGTGATGGTAGCCTGAGCGGGTTTGCCCTGTTGTTGGCGCACGGCCGTTGGCTCAATGCCATGATCCACCGCGTTACGCAGCAGGTGCAGCAGCGGGTCTTTAATCTGTTCCAGCAACCGTTTGTCCAGTTCCGTCTCGCCGCCCTTGATCACCAACGCCACCCGTTTCTCCTGCTGCCGGGCCAGGTCACGCACCATGCGGTCAAAAGTGGTGGTAATGGTCGTCAGCGGCAGCATCCGCACCCGCTTCACCTCCTCTTCGAGATCATCAATGACCAGAGAGAGGCGCAGCAGGTCATGGGCAAATTGGCGCTGCAACCCATTCGTCTGCGTGGCAAACTGGCGCAACTGTTCCTGGTTGCGGTCGAGAAATTCCAACAGCAGTGGCAACTCTTTGGGCAGAACGGCACGGCCGTCACTCTCATTCGGCATCGTCCGCAGCAGTCGGTGGTAATGGGCGCGTTGTGCTCGCCAATCCTTTTGCCAGGCGGCGGCCAACTGCTGCAACTGTTCCACCTCTGCCAATCGCTGCCCGGCGCGGATTTTCACCGCCACCAACTCGCTCAACTGCACCATCAGCGCGTCCAGCTTGCTGACGGCCACACGGATAGTCTCATCGGCAGCGGATGGGAGCGGATAAGCGGATGGTGTAGGCGTGGAAGGCGGCTCAATTGGGGGGGCGGGTTGCTGCACGGCCGTTTCCAATCGGGTGAGTAACGCTAACACAGTGGCGGGTGTTGCCCCACTACCGCTTTCCACTTGCGCCACCAACAGTTCCACCGCGTCCAGCGATTGGTAGAGCAGGTCAAACAGGTCGGGCGTGAAGGGGAGACGGCCGTCCTTCGTCAGTGAGAGCAGTTCTTCCAGAGCGTGGCCGAGGCTTTCGACGGCCGTCAGGCCCACCGCCCGCGCCGACCCCTTGAGGCTGTGCGCCTCGCGGAAAATCTCATCCAGAATCGCCTGCCGCTGCGGGCTGTCCGGTTCTCGCTCCAAGGCCAACAAACCCTGCATCATCATTTGCAGGTGTTCGCGCTGTTCCGTCTGGAACGTGGCGATCAGTTTGCGGCGGATTTCTTCGCTTAAGCCCATGATCGGTAATTTCGGTAGGGGCGAGGCAGTTGGGTTCAAACTTATCTACGCGAGATGAGGTTTTGCCCAACTGCCTCGCCCCTACGGGTTATTTCAATTTATACCTGTCCACAATCGCCTCCATCTGCTGCGCCAGGGTGGTGAGTTCCTGGGCGGAGAGTTCCACCTGGCGCGTGGAGGCCATATTTTGCAGCGTGGCCTGGTTGATGCTGTGCATCGCCTGGGCCAACTGCTCCATACCGGTCATTTGCTGCTGGGCGCTGGCCACGATTTGTTGGGCGGCGTTGGCGCTTTCGGCGATGCTGGCCGCCAACTGCTGGATGGCGTCGCCCGTCTGCCCGGTGAGTTGCACACCCACTTCCACACCTTTGTTGCCCTCTTCCGTGGCCATCACGGCCATGTTGGTGGCCCGCTGAATCTCGTTCAAAATCGCTTTCACCTGGGCCGTGGCCTGGCGGGATTGTTCGGCCAGATTACGCACCTCCACGGCGACGACGGCAAAGCCTTTGCCATGTTCACCCGCCCGTGCCGCTTCCACGGAGGCGTTGAGCGCCAGCAAATTACTTTGCGCGGCAATATCGTTCACGGTAGCCGTAATTTCGCCAATTTGCTGCGTCTGTTCGCTCAGCAGCAGGATGTTTTCGGCAATGCCGTCTACCAACTGTTTGATCTGGGCCATGCTGTCAATGGTGTTGCTGACCGTTTCCTGGCCGATCTGGGAGACATCGCGGGTGTAGAGGGATTGTTCGGCCACCTGCTGCGCCTTTTGGAAGGCTTGCTCGGCGATGGCCCGCACTTCGTCTATGGTAGTGGAAGTCTGGGAGATGGCGGTGGAGTTTTCGGTGGCGGAGGCGGCCTGCTGCGAGGTGGCGGCCAAAATTTCGGCCGCACCGACGGAGATGTTGGCGCTGGCGTCCCGAATCTGGTTGGTGATGCGCGTCAGGCTTTCCACCATGCCGTTCAGGTTGTGGCCGAGCGTGTTCAGGTCGTCATCCGCGCCGTTGACGGAGAGGCGGGCGGCCAGGTCGCCCCTGGCAACTTGTTCGATGAAGCGGTTATAGTCGTTGACGGTGCTTTCGATGGCTTCTTTGGATTGGGTGATGGTGCGGGCGATGTAGAGGCCAAAGGCGGCCGTGAGGATGAGCAAAATGGCGACGGCCGTAACCATCACCACCACTGCCGACCCTATTTCCCCGCCGTTGACGACGTTGATCTGCCACAGGGCCACGGCCGTGAGCAGCACCATGGCCACCCCATACACCCCCATGAGCATAAACAATCGGGCACGAGTTGTACTATTCTTCAACATATGCTTTCCATATGTATCAAGTGTCAAGTATCAAGTGTCAGGTTACTTGACACATGACACATGACACACGACATCTGACACTTTTCAAAATTCCTCATAAACGATCAATTGTTTGTGGCGGAAGAGGGCGTTGAGGTCTACGATGGCCAACAGGCCGGGGGCGATGCCGCGAATGAAGGGGGCGATGGTGTCGCTCACGGCCGTGAGCGGCGCTTCAATCTCCACATCAAACAGCATCAACACATCTTCCACCACATCGGCCAGAAAACCAACCTCTATATCGCCAACTTGCACCACCACGATCTGGTTGAAGGCCGGTTGGCCGCGCCCCGGCAGCCCCAACACCGCCGGCAAATCCACCACCGACAGGAAACGGCCACGCGCATTAAAAATGCCCACCACAAAATCCGGCGTGCGCGGCACCGGGGTGAGCGGCTGCGGTGGGTAAATTTCCAGCACGTGGGCCACATCAATGGCGTACCGCTCCTGGCCTAACTGGAAAGCGAGCAAATGGAGCAAACGGCCGTGCGTCGTTTCTTCCAGCGGTTTCGCCAGTTCCGCCGCCCGCCGCGCCAATATCGCCGCTACCTGCACCGGGCTGTAGTCGGGGTCTGTGACGGTGATGGGTGTTTCCATAGTCATACTGAAGATGAGCAGGTGAGCAGGTGAGGGGGTGAACAGGCGTCACCCCTTCACCCCCTCACCTGCTCACCCCATCTCTTCCAATAGCTGCTGCGCGACGGCCGTCAGCCGCCCGGCGCTGTGGTCGGTATTGGGCAAAAGGGCGTCAGCGGGCACGGATTCCATGCGGTGCAGCACATTTTTCAGGGCGCGTTGGGCCATGATAACCTGGGACTGTTTTTTGTAGAGCAACGCCAGATGGAAATGGGCCAACGGCCGTGCCGGGTCCAGATACAACACTTTTTTTAAGTTGTGAATGGCCGCGTCGGGGCGGCCTTCGTGTGTCTCAATCATGGCTAATAAATCATAAACCTCTGGGAACAAAGGATCAACCACTTTGGCGCGTTCACACCAGTGGCGGGCCTGCGGCCAATGGCCCAGATCAGCATGGGTGCGGGCCAGCAGGCAGAGGGTGGCAGCCGGGAGCGGCTGTGAAGCGGCGGCTCTTTCCAGCAGGGTGATGGCGGCTTCGCTACGGCCGTCGGCCAACAACTGCTGTACTTCGGCCAGGGGGTCGGTGGAGGGAAAGGGCGTTGGTACCGCCGATTGACCGGGCGGTGTGGGTTGGGCACGGGCAGGAATGGACGTTTTGCCCTTTTGGTAGAGCAGCGTCCCGGCAATCATCTGCCCGGTAAAAGCGCTGTAGGTGGAAAGGGAGGGTTCGGAATGGCCGACAATCAGCCAGCCACCCTCCACCAACGCCTGATGGAAACGGTTGACCACCTGCTGCGTTGTCTCCGGCGCAAAATAGATGGAGACATTGCGGCACAAGATCACGTCCAGAGCAGTGGTATTGGTGGGCACAGACGGAAAATCGGCAGCAGCCAGGTTGTGCGCGGCAAAGGTGACCAGGCGGCGCACGTCATCCCGCAGTTGATAGCCATCACGGCCGTTGTGGGGCACGGCCGTGAAGTAACGAGCGCGAATCTGCTGTGCCCGCGCTTCACGAAATGACCAGTCAGAGTAGATGGCCTGCCGCGCCTGCGCCAGATAATTTTCGTTAAGGTCGGTGGCCTGGATGGTGATGCGCCACTGGGTGATGTCCGGGATGAGTTCGTGCAGCAGGATGGCCAGGGAGTACGCTTCTTCGCCGGTGGCGCAGCCCGCGCTCCACAGCCGCAACTGCGGCGGCACGTCCGCGCCAATAGCCGCCGCTATCTCCCGTTTGCGGCTGATGAGGGCGGGCAGGATGTGGTTTGCCAGGGCGTCAAATTGGGCGCTGTCGCGGAAGAAATGGGTTTCGCCGACGGTGAGCAAATTGAGGAAGCGGGTCAGTTCGGCGCGGGCATGGGCGGTTGCCCCCAGGCGCAGGTAGCGGACGTAGGCGGTTGGGTCGGCCAGACCGTCGGGGGCGGTTTGCAGGGATTTGTGGACGGCCGTTTCCAATTCCGCCCGCTTTTTATCAGGAAAATAAAGACCGCTGGCCGCCTGCACCAGATCGCGGTACTGCCCGAACAGGTCATCGGCCAACGGGTACGCACTCATCACGCGGCCACCCCTGTGGCCGGTTGGGCCGCTCCGTTTTTGCCATTGGTGGCCGGGCGGCGGGCGCAGGCTGATAATCGTTGCGCCAACTGCTGCCGTTCCTGCTGGTCGAGCAGGTGAGCCACGTCTATGAGGGGGATCAATTCCTGGCCAACCTGCACCACAGCCGGGGTCTCATGGGTGGGCAGGGGCACGGCCACCACTTCGTGAACGGCGTCCACTACCAGCGCCAAAAGCTGGTCATCGTCCTCCACCAGGATGAGCGGCGTGTGCAGGTGGTAAGGCAGGCAAGGCAGGCCAAAACGGAGGCGCAGATCAATGACGGGCACCACACGGCCGTGAACGTTAATCGCCCCCTGAATTCCCGGCGGCATTTGCGGCAGGTGGGTGATGGCCACGATCTCGATAATCTGGTACACGGCCGTGACCGGTAATCCATACCGCTGCGCCCCCAGTTGGAACGTGAGTACATGACCGCTGCCGGTTTCTTCCAGGTCTGGAGAAAGAGATAACGATGAGTCGCTTTGTTTCTTCATTTTTTTAGCACCCATATTGAACCACAAAATGATGGCTACGATACAAGTTGGGATGTGGGATACAACTTTTACTTTCAGGTACGCACAGAGGGAAGGCGCACACTTCTACCTGGCACTCTGCTTAAACAAACACTCTGTCTTGCCGTGTTTCGGCGCAATCTTCCCCGTGATGCGTGACCCGTGATACGTGATACGTGATACGTGATACGTGATGCGTGATGCGTGAACCGTAATCCGCTTACTGCTCACCGATTACCAAATACCGTTCACCGATTACCAGTTTACGGCGGTGGGTTGATTGCGGCAATACTTGTCATTGCCTGAAGCGATTATAGGGGAGAACGGCCGTGTTGTTGACCTGATTGTTGTACCATGACTGAGGGGCTATAGCCTGGGACGTGACCCGTGATGCGTGATGCGTGACCCGTCATGTGTCACGCATCACGTATCACGCATCATAGTTTGTGCCTGCGGTCAATCGGGGGGATAATTGCGGTTTATGGCAGTTTCAGAGCAGGAGCAGGTACAGGTTGGTGTTAACGGCCGTGTGCAATCCCACATGAACGGCCAGTTCCCCTTGCCAACCGACCCTCACCTTTTGCCGGATAGGGGTGCGCCGTTTCAGGTGTACGGCCGTTACCGGCGTATCCTGTTCTTTTTTGGCGGCATCATCCTGCAAATTATCCTGTGGGATTTGCTGTTGGCACGGCTGCCAGGCATAGACGATTGGGTACGCGACCGGCGACCACAGCGGATGCGGCGCTCGGCGCGGCGTTTCCGCGCCCTGGCGCTGGAAATGGGCGGCGTGATGATTAAGCTAGGCCAGTTCCTCAGTTCGCGGGTGGATGTGCTGCCGGTGGAAGTGACCGAAGAGCTGCGCGGTTTGCAGGATGAGGTCCCGGCCGAACCAACGGGGCGGATGATGGCCGTTTTATACGAGGAGTTGCCGGATGCGGACGGCCGTTTTGCCCGCATTGAACAGACCCCGCTGGCGGCCGCTTCACTGGGGCAGGCGCACCGCGCCTGGCTGTACGCTCCAGCCGAACCAATCCCCGTCGTCATCAAAATTCAGCGCCCCGACATTGAAGAGATTGTGCGCACCGACCTGGATGCACTCAAGGTGGTGGCACGTTGGGTGATGCGCTACAAGCCGATTCGCCGCCGCGCCAATGTACCGGCGCTGCTAGACGAGTTTGCCCGCACTCTTTGGGAAGAACTGGACTATGTGCTGGAAGCGGACAATGTCGAGCGGTTTGCCGAACTGTACGCGGACAGTGAGCGGGTTTACATCCCGGCCGTCTATCGCCAACATTCCACGCGCCGGGTGATTGTGTTGGAAAATGTGGAGGGGATCAAAATTACGGATGTGGCTGGCATGGAGGCGGTGGGGGTGAATCCCAAAGAGGTGGCGGAAACGCTGCTGGACACCTATTTCCACCAGATTTTCCAGGAGGGTTTTTTCCACGCCGACCCGCATCCGGGCAATTTGTTTGTGCGGCCGCGCACCGACCTGCCCTGGGCGGTATCGGCAAATGGAGATACACCGCCGCAACTGGCACGGCCGTTTTGGTTGACCTTTGTGGACTTTGGCATGGTGGGGCGCGTGCCTGACCTGATGGGCGAAAATTTGCGGCAGGTATTGATCAGCGTCTTGCAGAAAGATGGCCGGGCGCTGACGCAGGCGTATGCCCGGCTGGGTTTTTTCCTGCCCGGCGCAGATTTGGAGCGTATTGCCGAAGCGCAAACGGCCGTGCTGGAACGCATTTGGGGGCGCAGCCTGCTGGAACTAACCCGGCCTGATCCCAAAGAGATTCAGGAAATCGGCGAGGAATTCCGTGACTTGCTCTTTGAATTTCCCATCCAGATACCGCAGGACTTTATTTACCTGGGGCGGGCCATTGGTATGGTTTCCGGGCTGGTATCGCAGCTAGACGAGGAGATTAACCCCTGGCACTACTTTGAAAAATACGGCGAGGCGCTGATACGGGAGCAGCAGGGGCAGCAGTGGACTTGGGAGACGGCGTGGGGGTTGATACGGCCGTATCTCTCCACCCCCGGCCGCGTACAGCGTTTATTAACAATGGCCGAGCAAGGGCAAATCCGGGTGCAGACTGACCGGGAAATGCTCAAACGGTACGACAAAATCGAAAAACGGCTGGGCCAGCTTGGCTGGAGTATTATCGGCGCGGCCGGCATCCTGTCGGCAACGCTGTTATGGCTGAATCGGAAGAATGACCGCCAGGATTGAGTACACTGTTAACAATAGGGCAATCGCATAAGCCCACCTTCGTGGGCTGGGTTCCAGTCGGCGAAGGCCGACTTTGCCTTCTGTTGGTGCAGATTTATCTGCCGCATCGAGGAATATGCGATTGCCCTGCTGTTAACAAAATAATCTGGATTTTTCTGTGTCATTCCGAGCCAACCATTGCCAGGGCAACTCAGGCTACAAGAAACGGCCGCGCCATATATCATTCCGACGAGTCTTCGAGGAGGAATCCCTACTACTTGTCAGCACGCGGGGGATTCCTCGGAAGACCTCGGAATGAGAATTGCGGATGATTTGCAAAGCACAGTTTGCGCTTTATGAGCTATGGCTAATTATCTGTTTTTAGTTTTGGAGAAATAGGATGTCTACAGGTCAACAATACATTGAACTACTGGAAGCGTATCAGGATGCCAGCAACCGACACGATATTGAAGCGTGTGTGGCTATGTTTTCGGAGACGGGCGAGATTGTGTCTGGTGGAGAGAGTTATGTGGGCACGGCCGTTATTCGCGCCGCCCATGAATATGATCTGGCATCAAAGACTCTGGTTGAATTCCGAGATTTTGAAATTGAAGGCAACGTCGTTCGCTGTACTTTCTGGAACGAACATGAATTAAGCCGGGCGATTGGTACG
Organism: Chloroflexota bacterium; assembly: GCA_014584575.1. GTDB lineage: Bacteria > Chloroflexota > Anaerolineae > Promineifilales > Promineifilaceae > CAADGU01. The sequence continues at coordinate 144,400 of JACTMP010000022.1, read as the reverse complement.
GGTGGCATGACCGGTAAGGCGGAATTTACATTTACGGGCAATCGGATTCAAAAATTTGATATTCTGCCGCCAGACGACGCCGAACGCCAGCGGGTGATGGCCCAGGCAGGGCCAACATTCAAATGGCTGCGCGAGAATCATCCAGAGGCGGTAGCCCGATGGCAAGGTTTTGATCGGGCAGCGGGAGAAGCGGTTGCGGCGCTGGCCGATTTATGGCGGGCACATCAGCAAGAGGGTAATACTGGCGGTATGACTTGATTGCCATCTGAAATGGGGTAAAATCAGGCAGTCTTAGCTGTTTGGTTAATTGGCAAAGACGGGCGGCAGCCCACCCACATGAATGAAAATAGAACGCCTGTTTACAACATTTTATCCGCGTCATCCGCGTGAATCTGCGTCCTATTTACACAGGAGTCAAAATAATGTCTACCCATTCTACGGCCGTGCGTAAAATCACCATTTCGCTTCCAGATGAATTGGTTGCTTTTGCCGACCAGCAAGCCCTGGAAACAAATACCAGCCGCAGCCAGGTGATAAGCCTGGCCCTGGAATACATCAGAGATTTAGAGGAAGCACACCTGGCAGCCGAAGGCTACCAGTTTTATGCCGCCGAGGCTGAGGAATTTGCGGCTGCTTCGGCTACGGCCGTTGCGGAAGCTATGGCGCTCAATGAAGGGGTTCCCGATGCCAATTAAACGAGGGGAAATTTATTGGGTGGAGTTTGATCCGGTCAAAGGCAGCGAGCAGGGAGGAATCCGGCCTGCATTGGTGGTGCAAAACGATACCGGCAATCAATATGGCGCGACCACGGTGGTGGTTGCTATTACCCGCACTGTACCGGCCAAAACCTTTCCATTTATCGTGGTGATTGAGCCAGAAGAAAGTGGTTTGCCAGAGCGCAGCGTGGTCAACTGCTCTCAAATGGCTACCATTCAACAAAGCGGTCATGCCAGTCGTTTGCGGTCGCCAAAAGGAGAGACGGCCGTGCGCCCGATTGGCAGGTTAAGCCCATCACGAATGCGCGATGTAGACAAAGCAATTAAATTCAATCTGGGCATTAAGTAACAATCCAAAACAATCATGATGCAAAAGAGTGATTTTCCTTTTTTCTTCCAGTTTCGGGTGCGGTATTCGGAGATAGACGCGCAGGGGGTGGTGTTTAATGCCCATTATCTGACCTATTTTGACACGGCCGTGACCGAATATCTGCGCTGGCGAGACTATAACGTCTGGCAGCAGGCGGCGACGGGTTTTGACTTCCACACCGTCAAGACGGTGGTGGAATATCGGGCGCCGATCAAGTTTGATGATGAGATTGAGGTGGGGGTAAAGTTGGGCGAGCACGGCCGTAGCTCCCTCACCTGGGAATTAGCCATTTTTCACCGGGGGGATGACAGGGTTCTCTCAATCGGCGAAGTGGTCTGGGTCTATGTGGACATGGCCGCCCACAAAGCCACCCGCATCCCCGAAGAACTGCTGGCCCAACTCACCGCTTGAGAGGAACAAACCCTGTTGGGACAGTTTCAAACCATTAGAACTGCAAAAAGCTCACCTCGCCCCTTGCTCCCCAATTACCAGCGTAAGAGACAGTGTCCACAGCAAGTAAATACCTGACGAACCTCACCATTTTCTGGTGAGGTTTGTCACTTGCTGGCGCTATCAGGCAGGAGTATAGAGAGTTTTATGGCGTCATTTTGCCCTGATTGATAGACAATCCTGTAATCTTTTGCCCTCACGTAATCGTTCAGACCTGACAGGTTTTCACCAGTTCAAATTGAGACTTTACAGGCCAAAAACCTGTCAGGTCTCTTGAGGGACTGAACGCTTACGCCCTTACATATCCAGACAGAGATTCGCCTACCAACCTGATAACAGATGAACAGTGAGGAGGTTGACATGCGTACCATCTTTTGTGCTGCCTGTTTGCTGGTCTGCCTGGGGTTGGTGGCCTGCGCTCAGGCGGAAACGGCCGTGCCCACCGTCACAACCGTACCCACCCAACCGCCTACCGCTAATATCCCGCCCACGGCCGTGCCCCTGCAATTACCCCCGCCGGACCCACCGGCAACGGCCGTCATAGACACGCCCACCCGCGCCGCGCCCCTCCCATCGCTTACCGAACCAGGGCCTTACAGCATGGGCTTCCGCGAATTGACATTCACCGACGCCAGACGAGAGGAGCGCAAAATCCGCGTCTGGTTGTATTACCCGGCCCTATGGGCCGGCGAAAACGCCGTGCCCGATTACAGCGGCGGCCCTTATCCGCTGATCCTGTATTCTCCTTCCCCTGCGGATCTACCGGTTTCCCGCACCAGAGTGGATCTGGAATATCTCACCACCCATCTGGCCTCACATGGTTTTGTGGTGGCGGCTGTGATGTACCAGAACAACTGGACCGGTATTGAACTGACGGTAGACGGGCCGCGCGACATCTTGCTGGCGCTGGATCATCTGGCGCGCCTGGACAGCGGCGATCTGGTCGGCCTGATGGACACACGACAGGCCGGTGTGGCCGGTTATTACTTTGGTGGGTACGTGGCCCTATCGTTGGCCGGGGCCAGGTTGGATCCCACCTACCGCACGGCGTGGTGCCGCGAACCGGCCCATCACTACGATCTCGTCTGCCTGAGCGCCGCCGAGATGGCACAACGGGCCGCCTATCACGCCCAGTTTGTTATTCCCCCCGAAGAAGGGGAGCTGTGGCCGCCGTTCAGCGATGAACGCATCCAGGCGGTCTTCTCGCTGGGCGGCGGGGGGGGGCCGGTCTTTGGTGAACGTGGGCTGGCCGCGGCTACCGTACCCACTCTGATCATAGAGGGCACAACCGGCGCCGATTCGCCCTACGCCTGGTCGGCCGTCTTTGTGTACGAAAACCTGGGCGCAGAGGAACGTTATCTAATTTCTGTGCCCGGCGTGAATACGACTTTTGCCGGTATTTATGGCTCTCGGTACCGGCCGGCAGTGTTAGCCCTGGCCACTGCCTTTTTCGGCCGTTACCTGCAACAGCAAGAAGCGTACGCTTCTTACCTGACCGAAGAGTACGTCAATGACCTGGACGGCCTGGTTTGGGGCGTTTACGACCCGGAAACAAACATGCCCTCCTGGATGCCCACCGCTACAGAAAGTACCACGTGGCCGCTGCTCACGGCCGTGCAGCCCATCACGCCCGGCAACGTGAATCAGATCCAACAGTTGGCCGCATTTGACCAGGATAGTATCTGCATGGTCGCGTTTAGCCCTGATGGTAAATTGCTGGTTTCTAGTGGAGTTGCCGCCATCACCCTGCAAGACATTGCTGATGGTCGCGTGTTGAATACGCTGCCGGTGTCTGAGTGGGTCAGAAGTATAGCCCTCAGCCTGGATGGTCGGCTCCTGGCGGCAACCACATTGGAAATCGTCCGTGTGTGGGATGTAACCAGTGGGAAATTATTGCTGCAACGTCCCCAAGCGCATGCAGTAGGGAGTGTAGCGATTAGCCCCGATGGCACGCTGGTTGCCGCCGGTACCGGTTCTGTCTTTAATGTGCCGGGGTCGGCCTTTGCTAAAGTGTGGGATATAGCCTCTGGCACGCTGCTGCTCGATATCCCCCTGACTTCATTTGTTTTTGATGTGGCGTTTAGCCCTGATGGCAGATTGCTGGCTGCTACCTCAGACGGGACTATCACATTGTGGGACCGGGCCACAGGGGATCTGCACACGGAACTGTATGGAAACGGAGGCGAAGAGTGGGGCTTGAGCATTGCGTTCAGCCCGGACGGAACAAAACTGGCATCTGGGGGAGCGGATGTGCGTCTGTGGGACGTGAGCAGTGGCGCGCAGCTATTCCTGCTTGAAGGATTGGTTGGCGGCACGATGGATGTGGCTTTCAGCCCGGATGGACAGCTGCTTGTCGCCGGCGGCGGCAGCCATGCGCTCATGTTCTGGGATACGGCCACGGGCGCGGCACTGCCGGTGCAGGGGGCGGCCAATAAGAGCGACAACACTCAGAACGTGGCATTTAACAGTGACAGCACCCTGCTGGCCACCTGCGGCCATGATGAGATGCTGCGATTGTGGGGTGTACACGCCCCCTCAGAATAATGGGAGGTTATCATGCACACGAAACGGTGTTTAATTTACTTATTGTTAGGCTTTTTCTTGATTTCCTGTACGGCCGTTTCACCGGCCACACCGACAGAAACCCCTATTCCCACTGCCAACCCATCCAATAACATTGAACAAGTGGTAAAGGATTATAGGGAAGCAAACGAGACTCGCAATCTGGTAAAGATCATTTCTCTTTTTGCGGAAAATGCGATCTTTGAGGATCCAGCATATGGCGATTACTTCACCAACCGCGAAAAGATAGGGGAGATGTACCGCTGGTTGTATTCTCTTCCCGACGTGAAACTGGAAACGACAAGCTCCTTCATCTCGGACGACGGCCGTTACGCTGTGGTTGAGTGGGTATGGTCGGGCGCACACGAAGGCCAACCTTACTCGACGCGCGGCGTCTCGATTCTGGAGATAGAGGAAGGCAAGATTGTCCACGAAACCATCTACTATGATCGCACCTGGTAACCGGGTAATTACCCAATTACCCAATTTCAGATGAACAGTAACTTTGAGTGGCAGACAGAAGAAGAAAATGGGTGGGAACCCATCGAGCCAGCGTCACGGCCGTCTCCCACACCACATCGCGGGCCGTGGCGCGTACTGCTGCTCGTTGGCGTATTGCTGGGCGGCGTAGCCCTGGTCATCCACTGGCAATTTGACCGCCGCCTGGAAACGGTGACGGGGCAAGTCGAAGCGGACGTGTTATCCTCGCACAACCTGGTTAACCGGGCGGCGGCCCGCCAGGATTGGGCTTTGCTGCTGCCCCTGATTTCCGGGCGAGACCCGGCCTGGACCGATACCTTTGGCCAATTGGTAGACGCAGGGCTGCTCTATGATCGCCCTTTCCTCACGTTACCCCTGGCCGCGCCGGATGAGGCCTACGTGCCCCTCTCGCCGGCCGGTGACCGCTATCGCCAGATTGTCATTAACCCGGAAATGAACACGGCCGAACTGCACTTTTTACAGGCATATGAGCCGGGGTCAGGTCAGGAGACGGTGCTGCTGGAACACATTGCCATCTACCGCAAGGGTGGGGCGCGCTGGCTGTTGTCGCCCCCAGACGCCGACTTCTGGGGCGAGTGGCAAATGACCCAGACAAAGTGGTTCACGCTCTTTTATCCAGAGCGGGACAAGGTTATGGCCGAACAGTTAGCCGCAGATTTAACGGCCGTATTAGATGACGTGTGCCCGCAGATCACGCCGCTGCCCTGTTTCGTTTTACGTTCGGAATTGAAGATATGGCTGGACCCAGACCCGGCCACCTTGCTGGCCCTCACCGACCCGGCCACGCTGTATGACGGCGACGCCTGGCTGAATCTGCCTGCGCCCACGCTGGTTGGCCTGCCCACCGATGAGGCCGGCTACCAGGCGCTCTTGCAGGGTTACAGTGCTGCCATCACCGCCGCCATGATCACCTACCTGGCCGGGTATGAATGTTGTGAGTACGCCCCCATCTATCAGGTTTTTATGGAGTATGAATTGAGCCAGTTGGGGCTATGGCCGTGGCCCGTTACGCCAGATACTTACAAACAGGTCATCAACCAGGCCGCATATCAAGACGACCTTCTCTCTTTCTGGCACGATACCTCATTCCAGCGGCTGCAAGCACCTGATGGCTGGCGGTTGTATGCTTTTGCAGACTTTGTTATGCACCAGGCCAACGCACCCTCGCCCATTGCCGTTTTAGCCGCTTTGGACCAAACGCGCCAGCCGGTCACGTGGCTGGCCTGGCTGACAGAGGTAGTACCGGTTGCCGGCTTTGCCCGCTCCAGGAGAACCGTAGCGTGGTGGACATATGCCCAGGCGCAAATGGCCGCCAGCCAGGGCGCGCCACCCATCCCTTTGCCCGCCCAGGATTTGCTGCTCACCTGCCCTGCCGGGAATGCGGAAACGGAGTCACTCTACCGATACCGCCTGGCTGACAACACCTGGCATAAGGAGGCCGAACTGGCGGGGCGGCTGCTGGCCGTACCGCTGCCGGACGACACGGCCGTTCTGTTACAAACCTTCCCGCGCGACAATGAAACGGCTCAGCCACTGCTCTGGCGCGCTGGCGCTGGCGTGGCGATGACCGGTGAGGCGCATCCATTGGCCCTCTCCTGGGGGCAGGCCGATCCCACGGGCCGTTATGTGCTGATTTTTACCCTTGCAGAGGGAGGCGGGGCATTCCAGCCGCTGCTGGTGGACACGTCGGCGTGTGACGCGGCCGGCTGCGCCCTCACGCCTTTGCCCGGCATACCCGTCTGGTCGCCCGATGGGGCGCAAACCCTTGTGGCGCTCACCAGCCTGGGTGGCAGTAAGTTGTCGGGGGGCAACGGCCGTGTCTTGACCCTGGATAACCCGCCGGGCATGGATGACCTGGAGATGTTTCGCGGCGACAGCGTGGCGCAGCCTGCCAGCCAGCTCGATCCCCCCACTTTGCGCGGCAATGCCCCATTTTGGGTGAATGGCGAGATTTACGGGTACGTGCAAACGATCCATCAGGCGGACGGTGGAATTGTGCAGCAGCTCATCTTGTCCACGACGACCGATGACCTCCCCCGACCCATCCTGGGCACAGCCGATTTGCTGTCGGCCATACCGGAAACGTTACGGCCGTTTCCGCTGACCATTCGTTACGTGCTGCCGCTTCCCGGCCGGCCAGAGTGGCTGGTGGTCATGGCCGCTTCCAAAGCCGGGGATTTTACCTTCCTGGTAAACTGGCGCGAACGGGTCATTGAGAATCGCCTGCACTTTGACCATGTGAACCCGCACGCCGCAGGTTTTTCAGCCGACGGCCGTTACCTGCTGACCACCGGCATCCCCATAGAGCGTCTGGCAGCCTCCCCGGACTCATTTTCCTACTTCCTGCACGACCTGGCCGCCAACCAGACGCAGACGTTTGCCGTCCATTCGGCCATCTCCATTCCGGCATATCAATTTGACTGGTCGGCTGACGGCCGTTGGCTGGCGCACATCATGGACAATGGCTATCAGGGCGTCATCAACCTGGTGGCCCCGGCTGAAAATTACCAGAAATTGATCGTGCATGAGAACCTGGGCTGTTCCTCGCTGGCCTGGGTGAATCCCATCACCAGGTAGCTAACTGTGGCGCTGGCTGGCGTTGCACTCGCTCCAGACGGGTGAGGGAGTGGGGATCGTGAGAAGGCAGGTAGGTCACGGCCCGAAGCCGCTTCGGGTTGGCCGTGTCCTGCACCCACCGGCGGATGTGCGTTAACGTCTGCATCGCCGCCGGGCCGCTGACGCCATCCGGCTGCCCGGCGAGCATCAACGCCTCGGTGTATGAGGCGTCTCCGGCCAGGAAATAGGTGGTGGTCTCTGTTTGCACCAGTACGGACAGGTGGTATGGGGTGTGGCCGGGGGTGGGAATGAGGCGGATACGGCCGTCCGGTGTCACTGGCATACTCTCAACAAATGGCCCCACTGCTTCCGGCACGTAACGCACAAATTCAGGCTTTAGCCCCACCGGCCAGTTGTGGCGCACATAACCATTTAGAGTGCCTGCCCGCCCCGCCGCCGCCTGCCACTCCTGGGGATGAACCACGACGCGCGTGCGTGGGAAATGACTCAGCCCCCCGGCATGGTCAGTGTGCAAATGGGTGAGGAGTACGGCCGTGACATCTACCGGCGACATCCCCAACCGGCGTAGTTGTGGGCCTATCTCATCCTCCGGCCGAACGTCAAACTGCACTGCCCAGCGGTAATACGGATGCCAGTGCGGGAAATAGCCTGGCCTGGCGGCCTGTGCTGTTTCGCCTGTGTCCACCACAAATACTCCCTCCGGGTGTTCAATTACCCAGGCCAAAATGGGCAACCAATCACTCCAGCCCGTCTGAAAAAATAGATTGAGTGGCTGCGGCAGGTTGTTTGCGGCGCGCTTGATCTGGCTGCGCTTAATTTTCACCCTACCGGTTTGAATGGGATAAATTTTGATGATCATGTTCGCTCCTCAATATCGTTCGTAGTAGGCAATTTATCGCCTATTACGAACCCTTGCTGCTTCGGGCATGGTTTCATGAGAGTTAAAAATTTATTTCGGTAATCAATGAGGAGTTCGCATCCTCAGATGCGAACCGTTTGGCATCTGAGGATGCCAAACTCCTCCTGGCGAGATGATTACCGGTTTATTTTCTTAACTTTCATTAAACCAGGCGATAGTCTCCCGGATTGCTTCTTCGTAAGGCGTATGATGGTCGCCAAAGGCGGCGGCAAACTGGCTGTGGTCTACCACATACGGTTCGGCAAATTCATAGTACATCTCCTTCATCTCCCGGACTTCGGGCACAAACAGACCCAACAAGCTGACCATTAGTTTGTTACCAACCCGCAATTTGACGGGCTGGCCGATCTCGTTCGCGACCAGGTCTGCAAACTGGCGGGTGGTGATGGTGGGTGGATTGGGAATGTGCCAGGCACGGCCGTAAGCCCTTTCCTGTTCGCTCAATGTCACCAATCCCCGGCCAAAGTCGCGGATATAGGTATAGCTGTGGGGCAAATCGGGATTGCCCAACACGTTCACCGGTTTACCTTGCAGCGCCGGGCCAAAAAAGATGTCACCAACAGCCGAACCCAACACACGCGGCCCATAAAAATCAGAGCCACGCCCAATCGTCACCTGCACTTTGCCCGCCTGATGTGCGTCCAACACGGTGCGGGCCATGGCTGCGCGTGTTTTCCCCTTGTGCCCGGTAGCGGCGTAGGGCAAATCCTCACGGATGGGCTGCCCATTTGTGGGGCCATACATATACAGATTGTCCCCCATCACCAACCGGGCATCGGTGCGAGATACCCCTTCTAAAATGCCATAGGTGATGGGCGGGAATTTTTCCGGCCATTCGGTATAACCAGGTTGAGCGCAGTGAAAGACCACGTCGGCCTGGGCACAGATTTGGGCCACATTCTCAGGGCTGGTGGCATCCCCGGCGACCACCTGCACACCGGCAGGCAGTGGTTCATCGGCCTTGCCGCGCCGGTTGATAATGGTGATGCAGTATCTTTCGCGCTCGATCAGGGCATCCATCACCGATAGTCCCAGCGGGCCGCTGCCAAAAATGATGGTTCGCGTCTCTTTTTTGTTCATTGTTATTGTCTCCTAATGGTTGCGCGTGGTTGGTGGCTGGTTGTTTGTACCGGCCACCAGCCGCCAACAGGCAGGTTAAAACAAGCGCCATGGCGCTGACATTTGCCAAAGCTGATTTGCTAACAGGCTGTGAATGGCTGCCCGCCCAACCAATTGCTGTTTATTGGTTACGAAAATCCCAGTTCGGCACAAATAGCCGCTACTTCCATCTGGTACAGCACTCCCGATTCTGCCAGACCGGGGATAAAGTGTTCGTATAATTCACCCCAGACCACACCATAGAGCCGCGCCCAGATTGTCATGGTTAACACGATACCGACTGCGGGAACGGCCGTAGGCAGGGATTGGATGATTTCGGTCACGGCCGTGTGCATGGCCGGTGGGATTTCCTGATACGCCTGCGGCAGGTTTAGCCGCCCCATCTGCCACGCTTCTATCAGCACAGAGCCGATGGCCTGCAAGACCTGGGAGGCGGGAGCTACCGTTTGCTCGCGTGGAGCCTCATAACCGGGGATGGGTGTGCCATAGATAAGGGCAAAGTCCTGGGGATGCTGCACGGCCCATTCACGGAAGGCCAGGGCGAGGGCTTGGAAACGGCCGTGAAAATCATCCCGTGCCTGAGCCGCATCCGCCGCCTGCATCGCCGCCGCCAACGCCTGGTATGCCTCCACAATCAATGCTGTCACCAGGGCATCCCGGTTGGGAAAGTAACGATACAACGCCGGCGCCGTCAGCCCCATTTCACGGGCAATGGAGCGCAAGGAAAGAGCAGCAGCGCCCACTTCCGCCATCTGTTGCCGGGCGACTGTTTTGATTTCGGCCTCGGTCTCTTCGCGTCTTAACTCTCGTCTGGTTTGCGTCATAAACTCAAATATATTTACACCGTTAATTTAGTTTACAGTGTAAACATATTTGTTTGTTTTGTCAAGAAGGAATCTGGTCAGGAGGTAGGCAGGGGGAACAATATGGCATTTGTAGCAAATAAAAGAGCATGGTAAGGTACACTCCATGAAGATTGCAGTCACAGGGGGCAACGGCCGTGTGGGGCAAACAGTTATCCAGGTGGCGCTGGCACAGGGGCACGAGGTGGTCAGCATTGACCGCGCCTTGCCAGAGCAAACGGCCTCTATTCCCCACCTGCATCACATTCAGGCCGACGTGACCGATTATGCGGCGTTGGCGCAGGCCATTACCGGCTGTGAGGCGATCATTCACCTGGCCGCCATTCCCCATCCCCGCACCGATCCCGACTATGTGGTGCATCACAACAATGTCGTCGGCAGTTACAACGTGTTGAGCGCGGCCGCCCGGCTGGGCATCTGGCGCGTCTGCCAGGCCAGCAGCATCAACGCCGTGGGCGCCGCCTTTAGCCGCCGGCCCCGGTTTGACTATCTGCCGCTGGATGAACAGCACCCCACCTATAACGAGGACGCTTACAGCCTGTCCAAGTGGCTGTGTGAACAGCAGGCGGATTCGTTTGCCCGGCGGTATGAGCAGATGACGATTGCCACGTTACGCATCCATTGGGCGGTGGCAGACCGGGAAACGGTGGCCCAACGCCGCCATGACCCGCCGGAGCGGATGGCCAAAGAGTTGTGGGGTTACACCGAGCGGCGGGCGGCAGCGCGGGCATTTTTGTTGGGAGTGACGGCTGACTTTACCGGCCATGAACTCTTTTTTATTGTGGCGCCGGAGACGCTCACGGCCGTGCCCTCCCCCATTCTCAAAGAACAGTTCTACCCTGATGTGCCCCTGCACGGCAGCCTCAGCAGGCATCAGGGCTTTTTTAACTGCGCCAAAGCGGAGCGGCTGCTCGGCTGGCGGCATGATGAAACATGATGTGTGATGCGTGAGTTGCCCCATCACTCGTCACGCATCACTCGTCACGCCCGGCGCTTCTAAAGGAGTTTAATAAATGCACATACAACCCACCCGTGAAGATTTGATTGCCCTGACAAAGTTGAATCCATTTGAACGATTTGATGACGGCCGTCCACGTGTGCCCGATGATTTGTTGGAGCGCATGAAACTGGTGACGACAGAAGAGGCATGGGTGGTCTTGAAAAATAATGGCTACCACCGCCAGTTTGCCGGGAACTGGCACGAGACCCATCCGGGCAAAATCACCGTAGGGCGGGCGGTGACGGCCCAATTTTTGCCCCATCGCCCCGATTACCACGAGGCCATTCAGCAGGCGGGGCTGGCCGAAGGGCGCAGCGGCATTGGCGGCCAGAATTCGTGGGTGATTGAGAGCCTGCAACTACACGATGTGATGGTGGTGGACATCTTTGGCAAGGTGAAAGATGGCACGGTGGTGGGGGATAATCTGGGCACGGCCGTGCGCGCCCGCACCCGCGCCGGCGCCGTCATTGACGGCGGCATCCGTGATTATCAAGGGTTGGTACAGTTGCAGGATGTGAACTTTTACATACGCGGCGTGGACCCGACGGCCATTGCCGACGTGACGCTGGCGGGTCTGAACATCCCCATCCGCATTGGCGAGGCGACGGTGCTGCCCGGCGACGTGGTCTTGGGCACCCCGACCGGCGTCATCTTCATCCCGCCCCATCTGGCGCTGGCGGTGGTGGAACGCAGTGAGGAGATCCGTGTCCGCGACGAGTTTGGCAAGCTGCGCCTGGACGAAGGGCGCTATACCAGCGGCGAAATTGACGTCTCCCCCTGGCGGGAAGACATTGAGGCAGATTTCCAAACCTGGAAGCAGACAAACCAGCGATGAATGATCACATCGAGTCGTTTCCCCAGAGGAGTTCGCATCCTCAGATGCGAACGGATGGGCATCTGAGGATGCCCATCTCCTCAATTTCAGGCAGACTCAATGTAAACGCAGATTTCACCGATTTTTTCATCTGCGTAATCTGCGAAATCTTTGATAAAAAAGAAATCTATGACTACGCAACCTAAACCGGAAGACCATATCAACACGGCCTCACGGCCGTCTGACCTGAAAATTACCGACATGCGCACCGCCACCGTCGGCTGGGGTGGCTGGCGTTTTACCATCATTCGCCTGGATACCAACCAGGGTCTCAGCGGCTACGGCGAAGTGCGGGATGGGGCCAGCAAGACATACGCGCTAATGCTCAAAAACCGCCTGTTGGGCGAAAACCCATGCGACGTGGATAAATTGTTCCGCAAGATCAAGCAGTTTGGGCATCACGGCCGTCAGGGAGGCGGCGTCTGTGCGGTGGAAATGGCCCTCATGGATCTGGCCGGCAAAGCGTATGGCGTACCCGCCTACATGCTGGCCGGCGGCAAATTCCGCAGCCACATCCGCCTCTACAGCGACACCCCCAACGAACCGACCGGCGAAGCGATGGGGCACAAACTGGCCGGGCGTTTACAGCGCGGCTTCACCATGCTCAAAATGGACGTGGGCATTGAATCGCTCATCAACATACCCGGCGCGCTTTCCTGGCCCAAAGGGATGCTGCCCGGCGAAATACAGCCCGGCAGCCCCCCTGATTGGCGCTACACCATGCACCCCTTCACCCACGTCCGCCTGACGGACAAAGGCATCCGGCTGCTGTGCGACTATGTGGCCGATGTACGCACCGTTATTGGCGACGAAGTCCCGTTAGCCATTGACCACTTCGGGCACATCGGTCTGGATGATTGCCTGCGCTTGGGGCAGGCATTAGAGCCGTTTAATCTGGCCTGGCTGGAAGACATGGTTCCCTGGCAATATACCGACCAATGGGTGCAGTTGGAACGGGCGCTGTACACCCCGGTCTGCACCGGCGAAGACATCTACCTCAAAGAAGGCTTCCTGCCCCTGCTGCGAGCAAACGCCGTCAACGTCATCCACCCCGACCTGGCGACCAGCGGCGGCATTTTGGAAACCAAAAAGATTGGCGACCTGGCGCAACAGTATGGGGTGAGTATGGCCCTGCACATGGCCGGTACACCCATCAGCACATTAGCGAGTGTCCACTGTGCGGCCGCCACCGAAAACTTCATCGCCCTGGAACACCACTTCACCGACGTGCCGTTTTGGGGGGATTTTGTAGATGGCCTGCCCAAACCGCTCATTCAAGATGGCTATATCGCCGTGCCGGAAACACCGGGACTCGGTTTCACGCTCAACGAAGAAACCATCCGCGCCCACCTCCTACCCGAAGACCCCGACTACTTCGCCCCCACCCCCCACTGGGACAGCGAACGCAGTTGGGATCGGTTGTGGTCGTAGAGGGGCTGGTCAGGTATGAAAATGGGGAAATCTGGCTGGCCGAAATCCATTGGTATGAAGCCCATGGCATTGGCAAAAGAATGGAAAAGGTCAAACGGAATATAAAGAGGCAGGCATGAACAAGTACGTGCGTTGTATTCAAAATCAAACCTTATTTGCCGACGATGGGGCAAATGATTTCTCACCTCATCTGGTGGTTGGGAAAGTTTATAAGGTGGCCCCCCCCCAGGAAAATGATGGGGACATGCTGCGCATCATTGACGGCTCCGGCGAAGATTACCTCTATCCAGCAACCTATTTTGAGCCATTTATTCCTGTTAGCCGGGAAAACACAGATTCTCTCACGATACATCTTGACCCCTTTATGAAAGGCGTCCTCCATGCAGAGGCGCTTGCCTCTCAAAAATCCATGAGCGCCTTAGTGAAGGAATGGATAGATGAGCATCTCGATTTGCCGCTTGGGGCGGATTAGAGAGTCGGTTTTTTGTACGATGGCCCAGGAGGAAAAGTTTTGGAAGTTGGGTTACGGCCGTACTCCCCTTGAATGAACCACCCATGAAAGAATAGCCAATTTTGCCGATGACGCAGTATCTTCCCGGTATGGCAACATGGATCAAACGGTTGACTGTTCTCTTTGGGGTGCTGGCAACGGCCGTCCTCATCGGCATTGCCCTCGACGTGTACAGGTTCAGTTTACGGGACGAGACGCGCCCGGCGGATGCGGCGATTGTGTTGGGGGCAGCGGTGTACGGCGAACGGCCGTCGCCCGTTTTCCGCGAACGTATTAACCACGCCATCCGCCTGTACCAGGATGGTCATGTGCAGCACATCATCTTCACCGGCGGCGTCGGCCACCGGGACGAACTGGCCGAGGCCGAAGTGGGGCGCAACTACGCCCTGGCGCGGGGCATACCCGCCCAGGCCATCCTCATCGAAATCACTTCCACCAACACCCAACAAAATCTAGCAAATGCTCAGGCCGTCGCCGCTGAGAACGGGCTGGACAGTTTCCTCATCGTCAGCACTCCCTACCACATGCGCCGCGCCTTAGCCATCGCCGACAAGTTGGGCATGGAAGCGTACTCCTCCCCCACCCGCACCATCCGCTGGATCAGCCCCTTCACCCAAACGCTGTCCTTTGTGCGGGAAGTGGCGGCTTATGGGGCATACCGGTTGGGGGCGGTCACGGCCGTTGCAACCCAGTTTCGGCAAATGGCGTATAATGGGCATCAAACCCACCCCAAAATCATGGTTCATCCTCTCCCCTGATTGACAGTAAAGAGGGCTAACGGTTATCAAACCGCCGGTATCGCTCTTTGTGGTCAATTAGAATAGGTTCGTAGTAGGCGATTTATCGCCTTCACACAGGAGAGGTATATGACCAGTAACATCCAAAATCTCGTTCGCAGCGCGGCCACTATCGTGCAGTCGGAACAATTTGAGCAGTTCAAGGTAGACGCGCAGGACTTTCTTTCGGCGCGCCAGCGGGGGGACACGGCCGATACCCAAATCTCGCAAATGGTCGTCACCCTGGAAAGCGCCGCCGAAGTCCTCAACCGCAGCTTCCCCAAAGAAGACCCGGCCACCCAGAGCTACACCAACATCATTTCCCCGGTGGTCATCCCCAAAGGGTCAAGCACCCTCGTTTACCTGCTCATCCCCTTCGTCCTGGCTATCATCGGCGGCTTTGGCCTGCTGCTCAGCCGGGCGACCAATCTCATCTTTGAACTGGCTGGCGCATCGGCCGGCCCCAGCATCTTCTTTGGCTTCCATTACTGGCTGCTACTCATCATCCTGACCGCCTTCATCATCATCCGCAGCCGGGTGGTCATGGTGCCCGATGGCTGCCAGGCGCTCATCACCCGCTTTGGCAAACTGGAAGAAGTGGCCGACCCCGGCAAAAAATACCTGGGCATTGGCCCCAAAAGTTGGCGGCGCAAAGTCAGCTACATTGTCAACGTCACCAAAGAATATCCTTATAACGCCCCCATCCGCGAAGCGCCCACCTCAGGCCGGGTCAACGCCTCCGTAGACCTGTTCCTGCAATTCCGCATTGAAGACCCACAAGAGTTCATCTTCCGGTTGGGCGGCGTCAATGGCTTTTCCGAAAAGCTGCACCATGCCATCAGCGAAGTGACACGCGCCCTCATTTACGAACAGCGCGCCGCCGACATCTATGATCTGGTGGGCGAAAGCACGCAATCGGTGTTAGACACCCTCAACCGGCAATTCACACCCGCTGTCCGTTTTGTAAACGCCAATATCACCCACGCCGAACCATCCAGCCAGGAGTACCGCATGGACCTGGCCGCCGCCGAAGTGGTGAAGGTGGCCAAAGAAGCATACACCTACCAGTACGAATTGAATCTGCGCAAAAGCCAGGACGAAGGCGACCTGAACCGGGAACTGGCCCAACTGCGCCAGACGCTCTCGGAAATTCGGGCCGATATTGCCACCTATCAGGCGCAAATTGACACCGCCCACGAGAAGGCGGTGAACAAGGCCAACGCCTACGCCCGTCAGCTACTGATAGAGGCGGAAAGTGAGGCCAAAGCCAACGCTGCCCTGCTGGAAGCGCAGGCGTTAGACATCCGCACGGTGAACAGCGCCTATTACCCGGAAATTCTGGAATACCGCTATAAACAAGAGGTGCTGGACAGAGTGGAGGCTGTGGGCAGCCGTCTGCCCAAACTGGTGAATGTGGGCGCGGCCGCTGAAAACCATATTGACTTTATGGCCGTCGCCCGCGAGATGCTGGGCGTGGAGGAAAAACCGCTCTACACGGCCGAAGACATTCGCGCCATCCAATCCCGCGCCGACCAGATTATGAAGCGCATCAAGGAACGTATGAGCCAGCTTGACGACCTGGTGGAAGACAGCGAGCAGTTGATGAGCGTCAATGAGATTGATCCCAAGCTGGATGACCCGGAACTGGCGCAGGCGGTTTTGGTGGAAAGTACAAAGAAAGAGAGGCGATAAATCGCCTACTACAAACGGAGAACAGGCAATGGCAAGGAATTTTTCACGCATTAAAGAGGTGGTAACGACCTGGGATAGTGTGCAGCGCATGTTGCGCAGCGGTGACAAGGGGGCGTTGGTGCCGGTGGTGATTCCCAAAGACCGGCGGCAGATGTGGGGGCCATTTTTGATCGGCTTTGCCTTTTACACGGCCGTGACCAACTTCTGGCTCTTCTGGCGACTGAGCGCCTCATTTGCCCTGATGCTGGCGATTGTCAGCGGCGTCTTTATTGCCGGTATTGGCGGCATCGTCTGGTGGCGCAGCGCCCGCGTGGAGATTGAGCAGGGCACCACCGGCGTCATCTCCAAGTGGGGCAAAATCATTGGCACTATTGGGCCAGGACGCAAATTTTTGTGGTGGCCCTGGGACAAGGTGGAATTTATTGTAGACACCTCCACGGAAATCCCATACACCGCGCCGGTGCTGGCCTGCCCCACCAAAGAGAACGTGCCGCTGCGCTCGATTGAGTTTTTCCTCAAGTTCCGCATTGAAGAGCCGGTAAAATTTGTGCGGCGCATTGGCGCCAGCAAC
This sequence comes from Chloroflexota bacterium, assembly GCA_014584575.1. Taxonomy (GTDB): domain Bacteria; phylum Chloroflexota; class Anaerolineae; order Promineifilales; family Promineifilaceae; genus CAADGU01. The sequence continues at coordinate 127,468 of JACTMP010000022.1, read as the reverse complement.
TTCGACATGGTGCTCAGCAGCGCCGCGCAAGACGCCATCCGCCGCCGCAGCCGCCAGGTGGAAACGGCCAACGCCTATGACTTGCGCGGCAGCGACGTGGGCGACATGCAGGAATCGTTGAACCGGCAGTTGAGCGCCTACGGTGTGCGCATCACCGGCGCCAACATCCCAGATGTGCAACTGCCGCAGCAGTACCAGGACAATCTCTCCACCCGTGAGAAGGTCGCCAAAGAACTGGCAGCCTATGAAAAGGAGTGGGAACTGATTCGCAAACGGCGTAATGACGCTCTGCTGCTAGAGATTGAGCGGGCGCGTAAGGAGCGCGACGCCCGGTTGATTGCCGTGCAGGAAGCGATCAACAAAGCACGCGAGGATGTGGCCGAGATGCTGCAAAAACGGGAGGCGGAAGCGGAAAAAATCCGGCTGGAAATCGAAGCCGAGGGGCGGGCCAAGTTGAAGTCGGCTGAGAACGAAGCGCGAGCCTTGCACCGACTCGGCCGTTCCTACAAAGATAATCAGGCGGTGTTACAATATCAGTTGGCGGTGCGCCGGCTGGAAGTGGCCGAACATCTGGTGCAAGATGCGCCCCGCCCGATTGTGATCAACCACAGCGCCAGCGCCCAGGAAACGGCGCTGTCCACGCTGCTGCTGGCAAACTTGCTGCCGGAGTTGGTGGCGGACGGGGGCGACGGCCGTCAGGCCTGAGAACAAGAATGAACATTTAATGTTATAATCTTTTGGCATGGCAGCTTATCTTTTTACCGTCACTGATCCTCAAGGGCGTGAGATATGACTGATGGAAGAGTGCTATTGGTTTCACATCTTCGTTGAACATCCCGATATGTCGGACGTACAGGAGATAGCCCAGACTATCAGGACACCGGATTACATTACACAAGATGAAGTGGATATTATGCGGCTTGTTTATTACCGCACCTACCAACGCCGACCACAACGTTGGCTGATTAAAGTAGTTGTAGAACAGAACGAAGTTGTTACCGCCTACCGGGTTAAACGATTAAAAGAAGGGGAACTTCTCTTATGGCAACGATAACCATACCTGAATCTGTGCAGCGTTATTTTCCTCAGGCGATTGACCCTGATCAGCTTTGGGTGAACTATAATCAGAAGGCGGACTCCTTGACCATTTATTTCACGGGAGAACCTGTACCCAGTGTTTGGGATGATGTGGACGATTATGCCTATATCGGTTTTGCCCTGGACAATGAAGCTGTTGTGACTGGGCTCATGATCGAACACTTTAGCAAATGGTTGTTGCTTTCTGCCCCTTTGGATCACCAGTTGCAGCCAGCCTAAAAAGAGATCGCAGGTCAATTAACCAATTCTTATCGCTTGACCAAAGGGAAAATGATGAATTTAGATTGGGACGTTTTGCTGGCGGATTGTGTGGATTTTGCGCGGCGGTTGATTCAGACGCCGAGCATGTCATTTGAAGAGGCGGCCATTGCTGAGGTGGTGGCGGCCGAGTGCCGGAAGTTGGGTTTTGATGAGGTGTGGATTGACGAGATAGGGAACGTCAACGGCCGTATCCGCGGCACCGACCCCTCCCTGGGCGCAATCGTCCTCAACACCCACCTGGATCATGTGGACCCCGGCGAACCGAGCCTGTGGAGTGTGCCGCCGTACAGTGGGGAAATTCGGGACGGCCGTCTCATTGGCCGGGGCGCATGTGACATCAAAGGGCCGCTGGCGGTGCAGGTGTACAGCATGGCTGCCCTGCTGCGGGCGGGGGAACGGCCGCGCCGTGATGTTGTTTTTACGGGTGTGGTGCAGGAGGAGATTGGCGGCGCGGGCGCGGAATTTTGGGTGAAACATGCCGATTATCCGGTGGATTTGGTGGTCTTGGGTGAGCCGTCCGATAACCAGATCGCCCTGGGGCACCGGGGTATTATCCAGATGTGGCTCACCTTTCACGGCCGTTCCGTCCATGCCAGTGTGCCCGAAAAAGCACAAAACCCGAACTATGCCTTAGCCGCTTTCCTGCAAAAGCTGGAAACGGCCCAAACCCAACTCAAAAGCCACCCTATTCTTGGCCCCACGACCGTGGCCCCCACCATCATCGAAGTGGACACCAAAAGCACGAATGTGACCCCGGCCTGGGCGCGGGTGCTGCTGGATTTCCGCACGGCCGTGGAAAGCATCAACAGCTTGCAAACCTTCGTCCACCAATTGGCGGGCGCGTGGCCGCACGACATCAGCGATGCCTGGTGCGCCCCCAACACCCCCTTTGCCGATTCCGACGCGCCCATCTTCGGCTTCTACACCGCGCCGGACGACGCCAAAGCGGTGCGTGTCCAGCAGATTTTGGGCACGGCCGTCGGCCATGAAGTGCCCTTTACACGCTACCAATTTGCGACGGACGGCCGTCACTTTGTGCCCTACAACCTGACCATGCTCGGCTACGCCGCCAGCGAAGAAAACCAGGCACACGTGGTAGACGAAAGCATTAGCCTGTCCAAAATGGACGAAAGCCTGCGCGGCCACGTTGCTCTATTGCGCGAGTTTTAAGACATAGATACACGGATTGGACGGATGAACACGGATTTTTTGCAGTCATCCGTGAACATTCGTCTCATCCGTCTAGTTTGTGTATCCATTAAGTTGGCAGCACAAAATCGAGGTAGTTATCGGGGGTCACGGCCTTAAACTCTGCTTCCGGGTAGTTGCTGTGCCACTCTTTGGGTGGGGCCACCGTTTTTTGGGTTGACCATTTACATTCATACCCAAACAATTTCCCCTCCCGCTCCTCCACAATATCAATTTCTTGCTGGTCATATGTCCGCCAGAAATAGACATTGGCCGGAACGCCAAAATAGGTGCGGTATTTCAGCCGCTCCACAAAGAAAAAATTCTCCCACAACGCGCCCACATCATTCCGTTGTTCCAATGGATTAAACTGGGCAATCAGGGCATTACGGATGCCGTTATCCCAAAAGTAAACCTTCACTTTGCGGGTGACTTCTTTGCGCAGGTTACGGCCGTAACCACCTAACCGGAACAACACAAACGCCTGCTCCAACAAATCCAGATACCGCTGCACCGTCTTCACGTCTACACCCAGGTTGGTCGCCAATTCACTATAGGAAACTTCGCTGCCCACCTGAAAAGCAAGCAGCCGCAACAAATCCAGCAGCGTCCGCGAATGGCGCACCCGTTCAAAAGCCAGCACATCCTTCAGCAAATAGGAATTGGCAATCTCTGTCACCACCTCAATCCGTTCCGCCTGAGTGGCGGACTGAATCACGTCCGGGTAGCTGCCAAATATCAGAAATTCAGGCAACTTCTGACGTAATTCGTGCCGGTTCAACCCGTAGACCGCGCCCGGCGCGTACAGCTCCGCTTGAGCGATGGGATAAAGAGACAGAGTGCGTTTACGGCCGGTCAATGGTTCACCTGTTTGCCCGGCCAATTCAAACGAAGAAGAGCCGGTGACAATGACGCGAATGCCCGGAACCTGATCCACAATGATTTTGAGCGCCTTACCAATGTCGGGTATCTCCTGCGCTTCATCAATCGCCAGCAGTTCATACCCTTCCACATAGGGCAAAATCTGGCCGAAATCTTGGGAACTGAGCAGCAATTGGGTCTGAATGTTGTCGCCAGAGTCTAGTTTGTAACGTAGGGAGGTGGTCGCCAGGAAGTTTTGCAACAGCGTCGTCTTGCCCACCCGGCGCGGACCATAGATCAACAACACCTTGTTTGGCTGGAGATAATCGGCCAACGGCTCATAAATTCGGGGAATCATGGCCCTAAAAATAACACAACTCCACAAATTTTCAAGAATTTGTGGAGTTGTGCTCCTGGTTTTTCGTAAAGAAAGACCCTAAGGGTTTTTGGAAACCCTTAGGGTCTGGCCGTTTACCCGCCCAACCAGCCCGCCGCCAACCGCCAGATTTGGGCAACGAAGAAGGTGACGGTGAAACCGAGGGCCAGAGGGAGCAGAGCGGACACGGCCGTCCACCGCTTACTGCCCGTCTCCTTGTAAATGGTGTAAATGGTGGTGCTGCACGGATTGTGCATGAGCGAAAAGAGCATCAGGTTCACGGCCGTGAGCAATGTCCAGCCGCCCGCCGTCAATAAACCCTTTACGGCCGCCGGTTCATCCAGTTCAAACATCACTCCCGCACCTGCACCCACATCGCCAGCCGCGCCCAACATCATCGCTGTCAGCATCAATACCGTCGGAATCACAATCTCATTCGCCGGAATGGCCACTACATACGCCAGCAAAATGACGCCGTTCAGGCCAATTAAAATGCCCAATGGATTAAGGAAATTGACCAGATATTCGGCAATACTGACGCCATTCACGGTGATATTACCAATCAGCCAGATGATAGCCCCGGCCGGCAACGCAAAGACCACCGCCCGCCACAACACATACAACGTGCGGTCAATCAGCGAGGTGTAAATGGTTTGCAGCACCCGCGGCGGGCGATATGGCGGCAGTTCCAGGCTAAAGGTAGACAGTTCGCCGCGCAGCACCGTGCGCGACAAACTCCAGGAAACGACAAAGGTCAGCAGCACACCCAACACGGCAATGCCCACCACCGCCAGCGCCGAGACCAACCCGGAGATGTACACCGGTACCAACGCGCCCACAAACAGGCTGGCAATGAGGATTTGGGTGGGCCAACGGCCGTTGCACAACGCAAAATTATTGGTGATGATGGCAATCAGCCGTTCACGCGGGCTGTCAATCACTCGTGTGGCAATCACGCCCGCCGCATTACAGCCAAAACCCATCATCATGCTCAACGACTGTTTGCCATGCGCCCCAGACTTCTTAAACACATTGTCCAGGTTAAAGGCCACGCGCGGCAGGTAGCCAAAATCCTCCAACAGCGTAAACAGTGGGAAGAATATGGCCATCGGCGGCAGCATCACGCTTATCACCCAGGCCGTCGCCAGATACATGCCATCAATCAGCAGCCCGCTCAACCACCAGGGCAGGCCAATGGTGTTGGCAATCTGGTGCAAAATCGGCACCATCGTATCAATGAGAATCGAGGCCAGAAATTGGGATGGATAATTGGCGCCAATAATCGTCAGCCAGAACACGGCGGCCAGCATGGCGATCATCATCGGGAAACCCCAGGTGCGGCTGGTGACAATGCGGTCAATGGTGCGGTCCAGGTCAAAGCGCGGCTTTTCGCCAGGGCGCGTCACGGCGCGGTCGGCCAGTTGCGCCGCGTTGGTGTAGATGTCTTCCATCAACTGTTCATGGAAATCCTGCCCAATTTGCCAGCGCAAGGATTCGGCCATTTGTAAAACGGCGTCTTGTGGATCAGGAGCAGGTTGGGGGGCAATCACGCCCCGGCCGTTCAAAGGATAGGTGGTCATGCCAGTACCTCCAATTCGATGCGATTTGTTTGTTGCGGCGCGGGCGCGTTCAGGCGGCCCAATTCGCCGTTGCGCACGGCACGGACGATGCTCTGGTCGCCATCCAGCAGCCGCAGCGCCACCCAGCGGGCGTTGGGCAGGCCAGGGAAGGCGGCCTGTAACTGCTGCACCAACTGGTTGATCGCCTTCTGCACGGCCGACGATTCACTTTTGATGCGGTACGGTTGGCACACGGTCTGGCCGGTAGCCACTTCATGCACGGCTTGCAGCAATTCGGGCAGGCCACGGCCGTAACGCGCCGCCGTCGGCACCACCGGAATGCCTAAATCCCGCGCTAATCGCCGGTCATCCACCACCAGGCCGTGCCGTTTGGCCTCGTCCATCAGGTTCAGGCAGGCCACCGCCCGGTCAGTAATTTCCAGCACTTGCAGCGCCAGATTCAGGTTCCGTTCCAACCGCGTTGCATCCAGCACAATGATGGTTACATCCGGCTGGCCGAAGAGAATGAAATCCCGCGCCACTTCTTCATCCAGACTGGTGGACAGCAGCGAATAGGTGCCGGGCAAATCCACCAGTTTGTAACGGCCGTCGCCGTAGCCAAAGCCACCTTCGGCGCGGGTAACAGTTTTGCCGGGCCAGTTGCCGGTGTGCTGGCGCAGCCCGGTCAGGGCATTAAAAACGGTGCTTTTGCCAGTATTGGGATTCCCGGCCAACGCCACCACATAATCCCAATCGCTCATATCAATGCCCAGTTTTTTCAAATTCCCGGCATTGTGAATGGGGCAGGTGGCGCAGCCGTCGGGGGTGTGTTGAGTTTGCATGTGTTTAGTTCCTCTTTATTTCTGATGCGTGATGCGTGACAGATCACGGGTCACGCATCACGGATATAAGCGCCGCCTGCTCCTGCCGCAGGGCAATGGTCGCGCCGCGAATCTGGTAGGCGACGGGGTCGCCGCTGGGGCTGCGAAAACCGGCGGTGATTTTTGCGCCGCGCAGGATGCCCAAATCCATAAAGCGGCGGCGTTCTGCACCGCGACAGGCGGGCGAGATGGCGATCACTTCGCCGGTTTCGCCCGGTTTGAGGGCGGTAAGCGGTTCGCCAACGGGGGCGGGTTCGGGGAGTACGGCCGTCTCCGTTTCCACCACCGACACATTCGCAGCAATAATGGGGGCCAGCCAATGTTCATTGCCATTGGCCCAAAAGCGGATGCGCTCTGGTGAGACTTCCACCACGCGCACGGCCATGCCCGGATGCAACCCTTCGGCGGCTAATTGAGCGTATACCAGTTCCGGTTCATCTTCCAGGTGAACGATGCGGGCCGGCGTGTCCAGCGGCAGTTGGGTCAATGCCTTGCCGCCGTGCGCCACCATTTTGCCGCTGGCCGAGGGGATAGGATCGCCGTGCGGATCGTGCGTGGGGTGGCCTAGCCGTTCCGCCAGTGCTTCCACTTCTTGTGGGGAAAGTTGGTGTTCAATGAGGTCGGCACGGCCGTGCCATTCTGCCTGGTCATAGCCCGTTTCTTCGGCCAGGTGGCGCTCCCACAGCCGGTGGGCGCGGATGATGTGCAGCGCCGCTTCCCGACCCGGTGGGGTCAGTTGAATTTGCCCCGCCTGCATGATGAGCAGCCCTTCCGTTTGCATATTGGTCAGGAGAACGGCCGTGTCATTCTGGCTGATGTGCAGCGTCCCGGCAATGGCCGCCAATGTCGGTTTTTCACCGCGCATCTCCGCTTTGTGAATGAACTTGAGCGCGTCTTCTGTCAGCACCCGCTGTGTCAGGCGGCCCGTTTGCTGCCAGCGCCAATACAGCCCGCGCTCCGGCAGGAACAACAGGAGGAGAACAGCAACGACGGCCGTGCCGATGAGTAAAGCAATTAATGGATCATACATAACGCCTCCAAAAATTAGGTATATCTAAATATCAGTTTAGCTAAAAGACTAAAAATTTGCAAGTGGCAAAATGAGCATGTGAAGACGGCCGTTTCTCCCTGCCCCCTCTTTATGCTACAATCAGGCCATTATCGGGCATATCCCAGGCAGGTAATAATTGATGGCAACCTTCACTCCGCATTTTCCAACCAAAATTGAATACCCTGATACGGACGGAAAACCCATGGCCGAAAGCGACTTCCAGGCTGACCCGCTCATTTACGCCAAAACAGCATTGAAGCGGCACTTCAAACAAGATCCCCATGTCTACGTCTCTGGTAATCTGCTGCTTTATTATGAAAAAGGCAACCCGGAGGCGGTGGTAGCCCCAGACGTGTTTGTGGCCATGGGCGTCCCCAAGCGTGACCGGCGCTCCTTCAAACTGTGGGAAGAACCTAAGGGGCCAGACTTTGTCATTGAAATCACGTCCCTCAGCACTTACACCCATGATCAGGGATCCAAAAAAGGGATTTATGCCTTCCTCGGCGTCAGCGAATACTTCCAGTACGACCCCACGCAAGATTATTTGAACCCACCGCTACAAGGCTACCGGCTGGTTGACGACTACTACTTACCCATCCCCGCTACCCCCTTATCTGAGAATGCCTTCGCCTTGCACAGCAACATACTGCAACTGGACTTGCAGTGGCGAGACGGCGTGTTGCACCTCTACGACCCGGAAACCGAAGAATACCTGCTGACCTACGACGAAGCGATAGATGCGCGTCTGGTGGCCGAACAGGCCCGGCAACTGGCCGAACAAGCCCGGCAGCAGGCCGAAGAACGCGCCGCCCAGGAACGCACCGCGCGTCTGGCCGCGGAAGCGCGTATCGCCGAATTAGAAGCCCAACTCAAAGCAGCGCAGGCCCGTACGACCGGTAACAAAACTCCTGAATAAGTGACAAGTTGCAGATGGCAAGTTACAGGTGACGTGCCACCTGCCACCCTCTTAAATCACTGCTCCGCGGAAATGGAGAGGTAGACGTTGCTGATAGAGGAGGGAGCGGCCGTGAACATACGCCCGCCGGTGACATTGGCCACCCGCTCCAGCACAGGCACGTCGGCGGCGCTGCCAAAGGCGATGGGGTAAATACGCACGCCATCGGCCTCGGCATTGGCGGGCAGACAGGTGGCAAACATCTGGTTTTCGGTGGGGCGGCCAACCGTATCTTCACCGTCCGAAAGCAAGATGATACCGTACAGGCGCGATTCTCCGGCGGCTACGTCCTCAGCGCGGAGGGTTTCCATCTGTGCCACCGCGTCACAGATTGCACCGTAGAGCGCCGTATTTCCGTCGGCAATCAATCCGTTCACGCGCTGCGACAAGCCCTCCACAACATCCCCTACCCGCGCCGGCTCTGCCAATGTGGTCACATCATTGCTAAAGACTATCAGCCCGACCTCATCATTGGCGTCCAGCCGGTTGAGAAATTCGACGGTGGCAGCGCGGGCGGTGTTAATGCGGTCGCCCTGCATACTGCCGGACGTGTCCAGCACCAGTAAGATGGTGGCTTTGCGTTTGGTGATGTTAAACAGGTCAATGACGGCATTGCTGACCTCGGCGTTGGGGCTGGGCAGGGAAGCGACGGTGCGCGGCGTAACGCTTGGGTCTGTGCCGTTTTCCATTGTCAGCGGGGCGCGAAGGGGGATACTGGAGTCTAACGGCCGTAGAAAATTCGCAATCGCCTTCTCTTGCTGCTCTCGTGCCAGGATGAAATCACGGAAAATTTCGGCTGCTTCCGCCTCCTCGTCATCTACCCAATCGGCATTGTCCAGGACGCAGTAGGGCTGGTCGGCCCAAATGGTGCCACCCGCCGGAAAAATAAAAGCCAGGGGGAAGGCCAGTTCGTCGCCGCGTTCGATGTTGAAGCGCACTACTTCGGCCTCCGGCACAGCGGCCGCGTGCAAATAGCTGGGCCCCTGGCGGGCCATGGCGTCGAGAATGGCGGGGGCCTGACGGCCGTACTTGCTCGTTACCTGCTCCAGTGCCCGCATCGCCTCTTCTACTTCTGGCGCGTATACGTCGGCGGCGGTCAGGGTGTCCGTTTTACCGGTGACGCCATAGACAAAGCTGGTCATAGCCAGTAAACCGGAGTTGGCATAGGCGGGGTGGGTGTGCCCAAAGCGGAACTGACCCCATTCCGGACGGCCGTAGCTGGCCCACCCATTTGGGTCTTCGGCCAGCGCCACGATGGTATCCCAGCCAATCGGCTCGTCCGGCCAACCGAGTGTTTCGGCCATCGGCTGCCACATGGCAAAACCCAGTGGCGCGTAAACGGTCGGTGGGCAGGCTTCGCTGGCTAACGGTCGGTTGGTTCGCTGTTGCCACGCTTCATTGGCCTGCTCCACCCAGGATTGGTCACCCGGACTCCAGGCGATGGGCTGGATGGAACCACCTAAAATGGCGTCCATAGCGCCACCGGATGTGCCATGTGTGACTTCGACAACGATTGGACGGCCGTTGCTGGTTGTCATTCCAGCCGCATTAAATTCGGCTTGCATCTGATTCATCCAGGCTTCTTTGGTGTTGGACGATTCCACCGTCACCAAAACACCACCCGACGGGACTTCCACCTGGGGCTCGCTGCTGTCAGCGCCGGAGTCGGCCACACTTTCCACCAGGTTGCCAATCACCTGAACGCCGACCATGACACCCACAATGCACAGCGCCACCACGACAATCACCACAAAAATAATACGTGTGCGATCCATATGCGCTCCTTGTTAAAAAAAGATGACACTTGATACGTGATATAAGAAGTTTAGGCTCACCTTTGGGCATATGCAAACGGCTTGTCATGCCTGCGCTGTCCATGCTAGAATCTGACTTATTTCAACAAAAATGGAGGTACAACATTCTGGATAGTTTAGAATTAGCACACCTTTTAGTGGATTCAATTTTGGAGAAAAAGGGAGCAGACATTACACTGCTTGATTTGCGGGAGCAAAGCATTTTTGCCGATTACTTTCTCATTTGCAGCGGGGATAATGACCGGCAGATCAAGGCGATTGCCCAGAGCATTGCCTACGACGCCAAACACGACGGCCGTGTCTATCCCGTGACGATGGAAGGCGAACCAGAGACCGGGTGGGTGCTGGTGGACTTTGGCGACGTCATCGTCCACGTGTTTATGCCCGAACAGCGCGAATATTATGACCTGGAAGGGCTGTGGGACGAAGCGCGCGTCTTACTGCAAATGCAATGAAAAAAAGCCTGCGGTTTTGCAGGCTTTTTTGTTTCCTCACTCGATAATCCAGCTATCATTGGCCCGATTCCAGGCGACGAGTTCCTCCGGGCGGAAGAAGAGGTTGACCTCGTTCACGCCATTTTCGGGGCTGTCGGAGCCATGTACCAGGTTACGGCCGATCTCCATGCCCAGGTCGCCGCGAATGGTGCCGGGGGCAGCTTCCACCGGTTTGGTAGCGCCCATGGTGGCGCGGGCGGCAGCCACAGCGTTGTTGCCTTCCCAGGCCATAGCTACCACCGGGCCTGAGGTGATGTACTCCACCAGGCTCTTGTAAAACGGCCGTTCCCGATGCACCCCATAATGTTCCCCTGCCAGTTCCGGGGTCATCTGGATGAACTTCATGCCCACCAGTTTCAGGCCACGCCGCTCAAAACGGCCGATAATTTCGCCAATCAACCCACGCTGTACGCCGTCGGGTTTTACCAGAATCAATGTTCTTTCCATAATTTACACTCCACAAAGTTGATATTCAGCAAAAAACCGGGCTTTTGTGCAAAACCCGGTTTTTGCCAATGATTGTGCCTGTTTTTTACAATTGGTCAAGGGCAACGCGGTAGGTATTGAGCGCCTTCTGCAATTGGCCGTTGCGCATGTAGGCGTCACCCAACAAGCGGCGGAAAGCAGGTTGGGCCGGGAATTCGTCGGCCAGGGATTCCAATTCGGCAATCAAACCCAGAGTGGCTGTACCGGAAGCAATCAACTGCTGGTAATGGACAGCCGCTTCTTCATACCGCTTTTCGGCCAGCGCCGCCCGCACATCCCCAAACTCACCTGCCTTGAGTTCGTCCGTCGTCAGCCGCGTCACTTCAAATGATTCGGCAGGCAGGTCAGGTTCGGCAGAGGCTAACGCAGGCAATGGTTCGGAGGTGGGTCTGGCAGACGGCCGTATATCACCCGTGTCTGGCACAACCATCTCGTCCAGATCAACGGCCGTGGCCTCATCTTCCGCCGCCAGCCAGCTAATGACATCAATATCTTCAACGGCCGTGAGCCAGCCCGTTTGCCCGGTGCCAGATGAACGATCCCTATCGGCTGCCAGCCAATCAGGTAACGAGTCAGACAAATCGTCCCCCATGTCCACACCCAGGTCTTCGATCAGGTCTAACTCTGCACCTGCTGTGAGCAAAGGCTCAAAATCGGCACGCTCGGTACCGCTTCCTGTAAGCCAGGATGGTAATAATTCGTCATCCGGGGCTGTGGCCGGTTCTAAGGAGCCTGTTTGTTCATCGGCAATTTTTTGCAGCCAGGCCATCGCCTCATCCGGGTCTTCCGGCACGGCGGCGATCATCTCTTCCTCGGCCAACCCGGCCAACGGCGACATTTCTACTGCGGGTTCAATGACAGGCATAACCGGCTCATCATATGTCACGGCAAATTTGGCATCTTCACTGGGGGTAATGGGTGGCGGCTGCACGAGCATATCTTCCAGCCAGCCTTCATCTTCTTCAACCGCCAGCCCCGCGATAGTGGTTTCGTCGGCCATCAGGTCTGGCTCGGCTACGGCCGTGTCCACTTCTTCAACAATCGGCATCTCCGGCACGGCCGTTACCTCTGTGGCCGGTTCATCATACGTCACAGCAAATTTAGCGTCTTCGCTGGGGGTGATGGGTGGCGGCTGCATGTCAAAATCAATAGCATATCTTCCAGCCAGCCTTCATCTTCTTCAACCGCCAGCCCCGCGATAGTGGTTTCGTCGGCCATCAGGTCTGGCTCGGCTACGGCCGTGTCCATCTCCTCCACGACTTCCATTTCCGGCTCTATGGCCGGTTCATCATACGCCACGGCAAATTTAGCGTCTTCGCTGGGAGTGATAGGCGGCGGCTGCATATCAAAGTCAATGGCTGCATCCCCCTCCGCCATGTGCAACAACCAGTCCAAAGCCGCCTCCGGATCATCAGGTATCTCATTGATATCCATATCATCGGCCATGAGGAGCATATCTGTCTCATCCAAAACAACGGCATCGAGGACGTCATCAGGGACAGCGTCAGCCACGGCCATCGGCAACACCATACCGGGCGACTCCTCCCATACATCCTCCATTTCTTCATCTGCCACTACTTCTGCCGGGGCTGCCATGGATAACGAGGGGGCAAGAATTTCAGTTTCATCTGCGCCTGGCGTGGCAAAACGCGCTAACCATTCCATGGCCTCGTCGGGATCATCGGGCATATCGAGCAGATCCAGGTCTTCTTCTACCTCCTCAACCGGTGGTGAAGCGGGCGCTAATGCCGTAACGGATAACAAGTCAGTAATTGACTTTGGCTGCTCCCAATCCCAGGTTTCATCTTCCCAGGGTTCATCCCGATCGGCGGCTACCAATAAATCATCCACAGCCAAATCGGCCATCAGGTCAAGGTCGGCCTCCTCACCCATTTCAACAGCTTCGGTCATTTCGGCCACATCGGCCACCGTCGCCATCTCGACAACATCCTCAATTTCCACAACTTCGGCCGTAAACCATTCATCATCGCTGGTTAGTTCTGCCTCTGTGTCTGGCGGCTGCGCCAAACCCTCTGTTTCTTCCAACCAATCGAGGGCCATCATCAATTCAACATCAGAGACAACGGCCGTACCGTCCGACACCACCGGGGTAATGCCTTCCGACTTCACCTGCTCGGCCAGAGAATCGAGTTCGGCCAACAGTTCCTCATCCAGTTCCGGCGCGCCGGCGGTTTTGGCAGCCGAAGCCGCAGTCGCACCTGTCATCATCGTTGCCAGCAGTTCCTCATCCAGTTCCGGCCACTCTTCTTTGGTTTCCGCCTCTCCCGCCAGGTTATCCATCCAGGCCAACGCTTCATCCAGATCTGCCTGGGCTTCATCAACGAGACCATCCAGGTCAGGTTGGCTGCGGCCTTGTTGCGTGGGCAGTTCATCCAGCGACGCACCTTGTTTGGCAGCCAACCCTTCCAGCCAGGCCATGGCCGCCTCCTCATCATCCTCAGGCGGCGCTGCCAATTCCGCCGCTTCCGCTTCTTCGTCAGCCAGCAGCACGTCCAACCAGCTTTCCTCTGCCGCGTCTTCCTCTGCCACCGGTACGTCTACCCCGGCAGGCACGGCCGTCATCTCGGCCGGAAACGCTTCAGCCCAGGCTTCGTCTAATGCTTCGTCAAAGCCAGCGTCAAAATCTTCCGCCATCATCTCCTGATGAGCCAGGGTATCCCTCTCTGCAACCACCAATTCTTCGGCCAACAGGGTCTCGGCAACCGTCGGCAGTTCCTCTACCGGCGTCTCTTGTTGCGAGGCCAGCTCTTCCAACCAGGAAATGGCCTCATCCAGGCCAGCAGCAGAAGCATCGGGGCCGGCATCCATCCATTCCTGTTCAGGAGAAACGGCCGTGTCCTTTTCGGCCGTGTCCTTTTCGGCCATGTCCACCTCCGCCACCACCGTCTCATCAGCCAGCCAATCGAGTTCCACCTCGTCGGCAACAGCAAAGGCTGTAGCGGGTTCTTCTGCCATGTCCGCCAACCAATCCATCTCAGCCTCGGCGTCCAGGCCGGCCACCGTTGTCAGATCATCATCAACACTGGATAAAAGCGCCGTCAGGCCAACGGCCGTCAGACCGGCAGCGGCCTCGGCTACGGGCAGTTCGTCATCGGCCATCATCAAGTCAGCTTCTAACTCATCCAGTTCAGCCATTGGCATCATCTCATCAGCCGCATCGGTGGCAAACAGGCTGTCAGAATCCAGAGCCGCAGGAACGTCATCCATGTCCCCCATCAGCCAATCTGGCAAATTGGACTCCTCGTCAGCAGTGACAATGAGTTCACCGGTAGCCGGGGCCAGCCAATCCGGCAAATTCTCCTGATCGGTGGCAAAAAGCTCTTCAGATGGGATTTCCGGTATATCGGCAACGGCCGCGGCAGCCGGTTCCGGCTCACTAACCTGAGCCGATTCATCCTCCGGTAGCGAACTGAGCCAGGCCGTCAACCCACCGGCGGGCACGGCCGTGTCCGCCCTAGTCGTCTCATCCGGTTCATCGGCAAATAAGGCAAACTCATCATCGGCCAACCAGTCTGCCAGCGGTGATTCCGCCGCCGACATACCGGCCAAAACGTCAAACAGTTCATCCGCCTCTTCATCAGCCGCCTCTTCATCAGCCACCGCAACAACGGGGACAGTGGGCGGTTCATCGGCAACGGCCGTCGCCGCAAAATCAGACAGCCAGTCAGGCAGGGCTTCCGCCTCTGGCAAATCCGCATCCATCGCTGCCGGGGGCGCTGCCGCAACCAGCCACTCCTCCTCCTCTGCCTCTGCACCCTGGTCGGCGGCATCCAAATCAAACCCGGCCAACCAGTCAGGCACACCCTCCACCGCCGGCGTCACATCCAGTGTTTCGTCATCCGGCAGTTCTTCATCACCGCCAGTGGTAAACTCCGAAAGCCAATCCCCCTTCAAGCTGGCAAAGTCATCTTCCGCTTGCGGCCATTCAGGTAAAGCTGCATCGTCCTCATCGCCCATCATACCCATGCCCATCTCCTCCGCTTTACCCAACCTGGCCTCGTCTTTCCCTAACAGCCAGTCTGGGATTTCCTCTTCTTCTGCTTCCGCCAGATCATCATCCAGGTAAAACTGTCCACCAAAAGTTTGGGCCAACTCGGCTGCCACATCGGTGGTTTCGGCCCGCAAATCGGCCAGGTCATCGGCCAACAAGTCGGCCGCCAGATCATCCGCCCAGACATCATCTACCGGCGCTAACCAATCGCTCTCCAGGCTCATCTCCGCCGCGTCGTCAACGGTATCATCGGCAAACAGAGAGCGCAAATCATTCAGCGACACGGCCGTGTCTGCCGTCACTGTCTCGTCCTCAATTGCCGACGCAACGGGGGGCGCCGCCAAATCATCCACCCCGGTGAACAGGTCATCCCATTCATCTGCCGCTGGCGTCTCCTCCACTGCGGGCAAGTCATCATCCAACGAGGCAAACATGGCCGTCAACCCTAAGGCTGCCGCACCCTTCACCGCCGCCGGCGCTTCTGGCTCATCAGACAACCAGCCGGTAAAGAGCGACTCTTCCGCTGGCGGCGCCGGCTCATCACCACCCGACCAACCATCAAACTCCCCGCTGCCGACCGAGGCGGTCATCTGCAAATCGAGTTCTCCAGTCTGTTTGCGGAGCCAATCCGGCATCTCGGCAGCCTGGGCCGTTGGTGGTTCCTCTGCCACCGCCCAATCATCTTCAGCGACCGGTTCAGCAGTGGTGGCGTCAGACGCTTCCGGCATAGTCGCCCCCTGCAACCAGTCTGGCATTGTTTCGGGGGTATAATCAGCTTCATTCCAATGATCTTCGGCATGTTGATCAATGAGCCAGTCATCCTGGTCACCCGCCGCCGCAGGCGCTAACTCCACCTCGGCAAAATCAGAGGCTGCGCGGGTTGCCTGACCATCATCCACCAGATTACTCAGCCAATCCGGCATGTTGGATTCGGCGGCAGACAAGGACGCCTCCCGATGGCTGCTGGCAAACCAGTCTGAGCTAACGTCGGCTTCGGCCAGTTCTCCGCTTTCATCCGAAACATCTGGCTCATCCACCAGCGAAACAAGCCAATCGGGCGCCAATTGTTCCGAAGCAAAACTTTCTTCCGGTTGTAATTCAGACTCCGACTGGGCCAGGAACCAATCTTCCGGTTCCGGTGCGGCGGCCTCTGGTTCCAGCAAGGGCATATCCTCATCAGCAAACAGCAGGTCAAAATCACTATCGGCCACGGCCGTGCCCGCCCCCGCCAGACCCACATCCGCCAGCCAATCTTCTTCCAGAGACGGTTCTGCCTGCAAACCCTCGTCCACAAACCATTCGGACTCCAGAGGCAGTCCTTCCTGTGCTACCAGATCATCGTTGACGTCAGCCATCCAATCATAATTGTGCATACCACTGGGGGATTCGGCCGTTACCTCTAGCTGTTTGTAATCAAATTTATCACCCATATCCGAATCAAAGGTGACATCATTCATCCAATCAGCAGAAGGCCCTTTGGCAGCGGTCGCTGCCTCGGCCGGCAATGGCGCCAGCCCATCTCCCTTAAACTCAATTTCCACCTTGTCCGGCAACGGGGGCGCACCATCGGCCCGGAAAGCCCGGCCAACGGCCGTGTCCATATCCAGGCTCTCCTTGTCCAAACTGGTCAGGTTGATCAACCGCCGTAGATATTTTTGCGACTCGCCGATACGCCCAGTTTGCAACCAGATTTCCGACAAAATCGCATTCACGGCAATGCAGTTTGGCAGTCGCTGCAGCACACTCAAACACACTTCTTCGGCATCCACCCGTTGTTCATTGCGCCACAGCGCCTCCGCCAGCAACACCTCCAGGTCTATGCGGTCCTGGCCGCCATAGAGGGTCTGGCGTAACTCTTGCACCGCCTGCTGATACAGTTCACCTTTAATGTAAAGCCGGGCCAACGCCCCAGAAGTCAGCGGAATGCGCCCCACCGCCATATCGGAAAACTGGGCATAGTGGCGGCGCAGTTCTTCCTGAATTACCGGGCTGTATGGTTGGATTTCAAAAGCGCGCTGTAAATGCCAGAGCGCGGATTCAACCTGTGACTCTTCGGCGCGCACAATAGACAGGCCGACATGCGCCACAAAATCGTTGGGGTCGGCGCTTAAGACACGCTGAAACAGATCAGATGCGCCATCATAATCATTCTGCTCTAAGAGCGCCTTGGCCAACAGCCGGTATGTGGCAATATGGCTGGGATGCGACTCCAAAATGTGCCGACAATGGGCCACAGCATCGGTCAGCATGTTGTCATCAATCAGCTTTTCGATCCGCTCGTGATAGTTCTGGATGGTAATAGTTGTCATTTGACTTGGCATCAGACCCTAAGGGTTTTTAGAAACCCTTAGGGTCTATCATGTTTTTCGTTATGGTAAAGTTGACGAAATTATTATGCAAAGTTTCCGCTAATAAATCAAGAGACGCTAAATGAAATGCCGCTAAATGAAATGGCGCTAAATGAAATGCCGCTCTCGGAGCGTCGCCATTAAATCAGTCACATCGGTTTCCGGTTGGGGCATCGGCCCCAATGGGTCTTGCCACATGTCCCGGCCCAATAAGGCATAGAATGTATTGAGGATACCATAGGAGAGGGCATCTACCTGGTAGCCGCCTTCCAGCACAAAGAGGATACGGCCGTCGCACAACCTATTTGCCATCTCCACCAACGTCTGCGTCAGTTGAGCATAACCACGTAAACTCAAACCGGCCATAGCCAATGGGTCTTGCCAGTGGGCGTCAAAACCGGCGGAAACCAGGATAAGCTGCGGGGCAAAGGCTTTGGCTTTGGGCCAGACCACATCCCGGAAGAGACGGCCGTAACCCTCGTCCCCAACATACGGCAGCAACGGCACATTGAGGGTATAACCCCGCCCGGCGCCAACACCAATTTCACTCAGACCACCCGTGCCCGGATAAAACATACGCGGCATAAAGAGATGGGTGGAAACAAACAAGACGCTCTCATCCTGGAAAAAAATGTCCTGCGTGCCATTGCCATGATGCACATCAAAATCCACAATCAGCACCCGCTGCACGCCATAGGTGGCCTGGGCATAACGCGCCGCCGCGGCCACATTGTTAAACAGGCAAAAGCCGCTGATGCTGCTATGTTCGGCGTGATGGCCCGGCGGGCGCACCAGGGTAAAACCATTACGCGCCTGCCCGGACATGATGGCATCTACGGCCGTCAGACAACTCCCCGCCGCCAACCGCGCCAGATCGTAGGACACGGCCGTGGCATAGGTATCGCCATGATCTAATAATCCACCGCCCCGTTCGGCCACCCGGCGCACCTGCTCGATCAGGCCATCACTATGCACCCGGCGCAAATCGGTGAGGGAGGCAGGACGGGGGTCTAACGGCCGTAAATCCGCCAACACCCCTTGCGCCTCCAAAAAAGGCATTAAACCCGCCAACCGGTGGCTGCCCTCAGGGTGATCCCGTTTGGTATGGCCCGCCGCCGGCGCATAAACAATCACTGTACTCATGCCCAAGTCTCCTCAGCTACCCCATTATACCCCCAAAACAAAACAGGGGCGTGGCGCAACCGCCACACCCCTGCCCTGCTGCTCACCGATTACCGTTTACTGATAACCGATTACCATTTGTATTAGCCGCCAAACAACACTGTCAACAAGCCGCGTCCTTCGGCAATATATGTCACCAGCCCGGCAAATACCACCGAGGCCATGGCCATTAGTTTGATCAAGATGTTGAGCGAGGGGCCAGATGTATCTTTATAGGGATCGCCTACCGTGTCGCCGACTACGGCCGATTTGTGGGCCGGTGAACCTTTGCCGCCAAAGTGCCCTTCTTCAATGTATTTCTTGGCATTGTCCCAGGCGCCGCCCGCATTGGCCATCATCACCGCCAGGGCAAAGCCACTGGTCAGCGTTCCGGCCAGCAAACCCAATACCCCGGCCACCCCAAACAAAATACCGATCACGACCGGGACAATCAGCGCCATCAATGATGGGGCGATCATCTCTTTCTGGGCGGAACGGGTGCTGATTTCCACACAGCGGGCATAATCGGGCCGCTCAGTGCCTTCCAGAATGCCGGGTTTCTCGCGGAACTGGCGGCGCACTTCTTCCACCATGCCGCCGGCCGCCCGGCCCACAGCGCGCATGGTCATGGAAGAGAAGTAAAAGGCGGCGGCGGCCCCGGTCATCACGCCGATCAACACGGCCGGATTCAAAATGGTGACGTTATAAAAGGACATGAAGTCCTGCATGGTCCAATTGGTGATATTCACCCCATCCCAGGTCAACCCGGCGTCGCCATGCAGCACCAACGACAGCCGGATTTCCTCCAGATAAGCGGCCAGCAGCGCCATGGCCGTCAGGGCGGCGGAGCCAATGGCGAACCCTTTGCCAATGGCGGCAGTGGTGTTGCCGACGGCGTCTAACTGGTCGGTACGCTGGCGCACGGCCGTGCCCAGCCCCGACATTTCCGCATTCCCACCGGCATTATCGGCAATCGGCCCATACGCATCCGTCGCCAGCGTAAAACCAAGCGTAGACAACATAGCCACGGCAGCAATGCCCACACCATACAGCCCCATGGAAATGTTGGTCAGACCGCCCATGGTATAAAAGCTGACGGCAATACCGGTCACAATGGCTACCACCGGAATGGCAGTGGACTCCATGCCGACGGCCGTGCCTTCAATGATCAAAGTCGCCGTGCTGGTATTCGCCTGATCAGCCATCGCCCGCGTCGGTTTATTGGCATGAGACGTGTAATACTCGGTTGATTTACCGATAACCACCCCCACAATCAACCCCACTACAATCGAGATAAAGACCGGCCACATATTGGGGATGTCCAGGATGTACAAAATAGGCAGCGCCACCACCGCAATCCCTATCGAACTGACATACAGCGCGCGTGACAAGGCGCCAATCAACTTACCCTGGTCGGCGCCCTCTTCGGTGCGCACCAGATAGATCGCCAGAATGGAGAGGAAAACCCCCACCGCTGCCAGCGCCATCGGCGCAGTGATGTAACGCAATTGCAACTGCATCACCGACATACCCGCATCCACAGCAAAAGCCGCCCCCGCCGAGGTAACGGCCGCTACCCCCAGCGCCGAGGTCGCCAAAATCGAACCGGCATAGGATTCATACAGGTCAGCGCCCATACCGGCCACATCCCCCACATTATCACCCACATTATCCGCAATGGTCGCCGGATTACGGGGGTCATCTTCAGGGATGCCAGCTTCCACCTTACCCACCAGGTCCGCGCCCACATCGGCCGCTTTGGTGTAAATGCCACCACCCACACGGGCAAACAACGCATACGTGGAAGCGCCCATGCCAAAACTCAACATTGTGGCCGTAATGATGGGCAGCGGATTGCCCGTAGCCATAATGAACCCGCCATTGGGCAGAATAGACGGCAGCAAATAATACAAAATCAAAAACCAGAGCGAAATATCCAGCAGAGCAAAACCGACGACCACCAGCCCCATAACGGCCCCGGCCCGCAGGGCCACTTTCAAACCGGCGTCCAGGCTTTTGCTGGCGGCATGAGCGGTACGCGCGGAAGCATTGGTGGCTGTTTTCATGCCAAAAAAGCCACACAGAGCCGAAAAGAACCCGCCGGTAATAAAGGCCACAGGTACAATGGGGTTCTGCAAATTCAAAAAGGCCATCAGGCTAAAAATGAGCAACAGGGCCACAAACACCAGCGCCACCACCCGATACTGCCGGGACAAATAAGCCATCGCCCCCTCGCGCACAGCCTGGGCAATTTCTTGCATCTTGTCGGTGCCTTCGCTCTCTTTCATCACCTGCTGATAGAAATACCAGGCAAAAAAGAGCGCCACCAGCGCACCAATCAGGCCCAGCCACCAGATCAGGGGCAAGGGTTCAAGTGGGGTACTTTGTGCAGCCGCCAAAAATAACGCTTCCATCATATAATCTACCTCCAAAAAAAGTTTCTCCTACTTCACAGGGTTTTCAAATAAAGACCTGACAGGTCTCAGCGACCTGTCAGGTCTGCATGTTGATGTGAAAATGCCCCGTCACCGGGGCATCCACTAAACGATTGTAACGAATGGCACAAACGATGTCAAAAAGCGACAAAAAAGGCGACGCAAATTTGCGTCGCCTTTTTTTGCTGATTATTGTTCGATCTGCGCTTCAATATACTTCATATAGTCGGTTTCGTTCACGCTGTGCCACGTTTGAATATCATCGCGGAACTTCTTCCACTGTTCAAAAATGCTTTTGAAATCGGCGTCAGCCTGGGAAAATTCGGCATAGAGGTCAAAAGCGGCTTCTTCGGATGCCCTGAGGATTTCCGGGCTAAAAGTGCGCAGTTGGGTGCCACCCTGAACCAGGCGCTCCAACGCTTCCTTGTTACGCGCATCATAACGAGCCAGCATGATGGTGTTGGCCTCGTGTGCGGCCGTACGCACGATTTCCTGGTAGATTTCAGGCAGCTTGTCCCACTCAGGTACGCTGATTTGTACTTCCAGCGCCGGGCCTGGTTCCCACCAGCCGGGAGAGTAGTAAAAGGAGGCGGCGTCATTCAGGCCCAACTTTTCGTCGTCATACGGCCCTACCCATTCGGCGGCGTCAATCGCGCCGGTTTGCAGCGCCTGGAAAATTTCGCCGCCGGCCACCACCTGCACGGTCACGCCTAGTTTGTTCATTACCTGCCCACCCAGGCCAGGGATACGCATTTTTAAGCCTTGTAAATCAGCCGGGGTGGAAATCTCTTTGTTAAACCAGCCGCCCATTTGCGCGCCGGTATTTCCGGCGGGGAATTGGATGACGTTGAAACGATCCCGGTAGTATTGCTGCAACAGGTCTAAACCGCCGCCTTCGTAAAACCAGGCGTTTTGCTGGCGGGCGGTCAAACCAAAGGGTAGGGCCGTGCCAAAAGCGGTCACAGGGCTTTTGCCGACATAATAATAGGAAGCGGTGTGGCCGGCCGGTACCGCACCCTGTTCCACCACATTCAGCACTTCTAGACCGGGAGCCAGCTCACCCGCCGCGCGTGGGGTGATTACAAACTTGCCACCGGTCATGGCCGCCACCCGCTGGGCAAAAACCTCTGCGCCACCAAAAATGGTGTCGAGAGCTATAGGCCAGCTTGTGGCCATTTGCCACTGAATGCTGGGTAAAGCAGAATCGGATTGGGCGGCTTCGGTGAGAGTTGTTTCATCCGCTACGGAGGGGGCTGTGGTGGCGGCTACGCTGGTGGGGGTGTTAGCTGCTTCGTCTTCCGATCCGCAACTAACCAACCCCATGGTGGCAGCACCGGCAGCACTTTTTGTGGCGAGGCCTAAAAATTCTCTTCTGTTCATGTCTTCCTCCTATAGGTTTGTGGGTTTTGGCCCTGCGGCCTGTGGATAATTGCGCGTATTGTATTAACGTGCTGTGGTAGAGGCAAGATTTAGGAAACGGCCGTACCCATCATCATTTTTCGGCTGCCATCCGACCCATAGAATGCGCGATCTTTACACCCCGTGCCGGGCACGAACAGGGCGCATCGCCACTGCGGGAACATTTTCTCGACCTAAGCTGCTGTTGTCATTGTCGTTGTCGTTATCATTGTCATTGTCATTGTCGTTATCATTGTCATTGTCATTGTCATTGTCGTTATCATTATCATTATCGTTGTCATTGTCGTTATCGTTGTCATTGTCGTTGCCATTATCGTCTGGTTCCGGCGTTTCTGTGGCTGCCGGGGGGACGATGGTCGGTGTCGCTGATGAGGTAGGCGTTTCTGTAACGGGCACGGCCGTAAACGTGGGCGATGGCGGCGTAGTGGGCACGGGCGTGGGCGTCCCGGTCGGCCGGGGGGTGCGCGTGGATGTGGCCGTTGGTGTATCTGTGGCTGTGGACGTCGGTGAAGCCGTGTCCGTCGGCATCACCGTATACGTTTCTGTTGGCGTCGCCGTTGGCAGCGGCGGAACTTCACCTCCGGGCAGCACAATGATGCGGGTGATGGTAAAACGGCCGTTCCCCGTTACCCCCGTCACCAAAACCGCCGCCCCCACAAAGGGGTCGCCTTCAATGATGGTCTGGTCGTTGACCACGGCCGTCAGCCCACACAACACCCAGTTTTCCGGCCCGATGGCGTCTATAAACCCCCGGCACTCCACCTGGGCTTCGCGCCCTACCGCCAGCAGTGTATCAATTTCCCGCACGCGCTCGGCCGCAAACCGGGTACGCAGCGTCTCCCTGGCCTGTTCATTATTAGCCAGGCTCAGGCGCAAATCTTCGGCGACTCGTTTCACCGGATAAAACGCCGAACCGGGCAAAGCAGATGCCGTTTGTGCCGAAGCCGCCAGGAAAGCGGCAAATAACAGCACCACCATTCCCAACGCAAATACCAGCCGCCGCCAGCCAGCAGCCGCCAGGCGCGGCCGTTGATTCGCTTTTTTGATCGCTCTGGCGTGCGCCAGAAAAACATCTTGCGACGCGGACTGCGCCTGCGGCGGGGGTTCCGGGGCCAGTAACGCGAGTTGGACGGCCGTGTCCAGCAACGGCCGTATCACCTCCGCCTGCTCTGGGTACCGCGCCAATATCTCCTCGGCCGGCACGCCCGCTTCTAATTCATCCAGACAATAAATCAACAAGGCTTCCAATACGTCGTCGTTCATGTCATCTCCCCGCCGGATAACTGCTGCGATAAGAGCGTCAGCGCCCGCAGTTGCAATTGTTTGACTGCGCCTTCACTCTTGTTAATCGCCTCGGCCACCTCCCGCGTGCGCATGCCAAAACCAAAACGCAGCGCCAATACCCGCTGCTGATCTTCCGTCAGCCCTTGCATGGCCGCGCGCAGCCGTTCCGCCGTCAGGCGCTTATCCACTTCCTCTTCAGGCATACCTGTTTCCGCCGCTACCGTCTCCAACAATTCCACCTGTGGCGCCCGCCCCGTCTGCCGGAAATGGTCGCTCACCACCCGCGCGGCCACACCATATAACCAGCCGCGTAATGTATTTTGGGGAGCCGATTTCTCCCGCAGTGCGCTTAACAATCGAGTAAAAACCTCACTCGTCAGGTCTTCAGCCAGGGGAGGATCGCTGACGCGAAAGGCAATATACCGGTAAATGGCCCGGTAATACGCCTGGTGAATCTCCGCCAGGGCATCCTCGTCCAGGGCGCGCGCCCGCGCCAATAATTTCAATTCATCTTCCACCAGGGTTGATCTCCATGAACAATTGTCAATTGTCAATTGACAACCGGCAATTGTCAATTAACCAACCCAATAGCCATTGGCAAACAGGGCGGTAAAGAGACCGAGCAGCATCAGGGACACGGCCGTGACCAACCGATCCACCCACGGCCGTCCACCCCACTTTGCCAGCACTATAAACGCCGGAAACAATGCCCACATATACCGGCGCTGGCTCATCAACAGGCCAGAGCTAAAGGCGATGCCCACGCCCAACAAGACAAAAGTTGCCTCCGGCCAGCGCCGCCAATACAGCAGCACCAGCCCCAGCCCGGCAAACAGCAACACCACCAGAAAATCTATCCAGTTATCCAGGTGGATATTCCCGGCCCATAATGCCGCCCACCAGCCACCCGCCGGCGTTTCCAGCAAAGCGGCAATGGTAACCAGCGGCGATTGCGGCTGGCGCGCCCAGGCGGCCGCGCCATGCACAAAGGCCAGCGGGTCGCCAAAGGCGCGCCACAGATAGGCCATATATGCCACTGTACCCAACGGCACAACCAGCGCCGCCAATACAGCAAAAGGCGACGGCCGTGTCCCCTCCCCCCTTTCCCGCCGCTGCATCCACCATTCCAGCAGCAGCACCGGGGCGAGGATGACGCCCACCAGCCGCGTCAGCGCCGCGCCTATGCCCAACAGCGCCGCCACTTCCCAATAGCCACGCCGGGCGGCATAAAGCGAGCCAATGGCACACAGGAGAAAGAGTGATTCCGAGTAGACGGCCGTGCCAAAAAACGCCGCCGGAAAGATAAGCCAGTACCAGATTGCCCGATCCGCTACAGCTTCATCCCAACCCTCAGCCACCAGCCGGTAAAAGAGCATACTCGCCAGCAGCAGCGCCCCATTGCTGAGCAAGATACCGGCCACCACCACATCCCCCACCACAGAGGCCAGCGCCCGCATCATCAGCGGGTACAGCGGGAAAAAAGCGACCGATGGCAGCGGCACGCCTTCATAAAAGTACCCCTCTTCGGCGATGCTGACGTAAAAACCGGTGTCCCACCGACTGCCCAATACATCCAGCAGCCGGTTGTCCAGCCCCCGCAAATGGTAGGGTGGCGAACCGGGCGCATCGGCGACCAACCCCACCGAGAGATAAGCCACCAGCAAGATGCCCAGCCGCGTGACTGTAAACAGGATCACCGGCAGCCAGAACCAACGCGCTGCCCGGACTGCCTGCCAACGGCTGACGGCCGTCCGGCCAACGGCCGTCTGTTCTTCTTCGCTCTTTCTCATTACAATAGCCATATTCACATACCCGGAGATTGGAGATCAGTGACAGCCCATCGCTAATCTCCAATCTCCACCACACCTACGGCTTCGTCACCAGCGGCAGATAAACCTCATTCACCAGATTAAACGTCGGCCCCGGAAAATCCGGCGGCGGCGTTACCAGCGGTCCGGTTTCGGCCAATTCAATACCGCGCGTCGCCGAAGCATTGATATCTACCTCCAGCGTCACGTTGTATTGGCCTATAGCGGCGCCGGCTGTATTCACCATAAATGTGCCCACACCATTACCATCAATCGGCACCGCGCCCAATGGCTGCCCGTCCTTGTACGCCGTTGCCACTGTATTGGGCGGATAGCCGCTGCCGGTAAAGGCAAAAATACTGCCCGGTACGCCTGACGACTCGTTCACTTCCAATTCCGGTTCATACACCCCGGCCAACGACTGCCAGGTAATGGCAGCCTGCGCCGGCAGGTCAATGAAGGGAACCATGGCCAGACCGGAAAGCAGAATCACGGCCGTCAGCGCCACTCTTATTATTTGATCACGTGAAAATCTTTGCATATGCAATCTCCTTAAAAGTTTGTAGTAGGCGATTCATCGCCTCCCTTACCGCTAAAGCGGTTACTACGGACAATTCTCTATCTCAAAACGCATCACCTCCTTTCAGTTCTTTCAGGTGGGATGCGCGGTTCTAGCAAATACAGCGGACCAACCGGTCTTACGGTTACATGTTGGAGTAACTCCACTGACGGGTTGTTAATGTAAATCGGGCGCTGCCCCAATTCGGCCAGGATTAACTCGTTCATGTCCGCGCCGCTGATCAGGAAACGGTTCACGGCCGTAACATCCTCCCTCTGCCCCTCCACCAACTGCAAATACTGAATCGCCGGCACCGTCTCCCACCAGCCAAAGATCAGTGCATTTGGTTCCGCCAGCGCCAGAATCTCCTCGCTCTGTTCCCGCGTACTCCAATCATCTGATCGATCCACCCGTCCCCAATTGAGCAAGAGGGCAAAAATCACGGAACCGACAATGGCTATGCGCAGGATCGAGATTGGAGATTGGAGATTGGAGATTGGAGACGCCTTAATCTCTAATCTCCAATCTCTAATCTCTTTCAACATCACCTCATACCCCACCCCCAACCATATCGCCCAAACCACATACGTGGGCAAAAACATGGTGGTTTTGTCTACCACGCGATAATTGATGTAGAAGATGGCGTTAGCCAGGAACATGAGCGTTAACATGCCGCTCAGCCGCCAGTTACGCCGCCAGAGGACAAGCAGCCCCAGCAGTCCCGGCCCAATGCCCACCACCAGGAACGCCGCCCATAACTGCCCCAGATACGCCTGTACTTCCGGCCACACGGCCGTACCGCTGTACCCAAACATCTGCCCGGCAAAACTCTGTCCGCTGATCAGCCACCAAAAGCCCGCCCAGGTTTGCAAATTAACCGGCTGGAAAATGCCGGCGGCGTTATACATCCCGGCATAATTAAAGGCGGGTTGGGCTGCATACCGCAGTGGCAGCACCAGAAATACGGAAGCGCCCAACAATACGGCCGTCACGGCCGCCACCAACACACGCGGTTGTGCCAGATGCCGCGGATGGCTGACCAGCACATACCACAAACAGCCCGGAAGCAGCAGCGCGGTTGCCGCATGGTTGCCCATACTCAACGCCACCAGGAAAATGGGCAGCGCCAGGCGAAAGGGAGTCGGTTGCTCCGCCCAAATCAACAGCGCCAAAATTACCCCCGCCATTAGCGCCGTGTGCAGCGTATACACCTCGGCAATGAGCGAGAGCGCCCAAAAGAAAGGGGCCGTGGCCAGCAGCCCCAACGCGCCCAGCCGCGCCCAACCACCAACCGACAACCGGCGCAAGATGCGGTCGGCCAGCCAGATGGTGAGCGCGCCACAAAACGCCGAAAAGAGATTCATACGGTAGCCCATATCCCCCACCGGCAAATATGACCAGATTTTGCCCACCACCAGGTATAATGGATAACCGGTAGCGCGAATAATGCCGTTGCTGGCTACGGCCGTCGTCAATTCGGCGCTGTCCAGGTTATAAATGGTAGGGGCCAGGGTGACGACATAGAGTAAAAACGGTAAGGCGAAGGCGGCAACGGCCGTCCATTCTACCGCCAGCAGCCTGGCTTTCCAGGCCACAAACCAGCCAGAATTGTGCCGGGAAATAAAAGTTGGGGTGCGCAATTGTCTGTCCATCGTCTCTTAAGTCGCCAGACTTCGGCAAAAGGTTACGCCCCAATTTCATTCTGAAAGAATAGGGGGGAGAAGGCAGGCAGCCTGAACCTGGCCCGCGCGATAATTTAAGCCGGATTTAACCATCCGGCCTTCTGGTTACATTACTATATGCCCATCAAATATCTACAGCGCCGTAACCTTTTATTCTAAAATACGACCTGTTGATTGAGGTATGGGGATATTGACGCCCCGTCAATATCCCCATACCTCAATAATTAAACTATGCAGCAACATCGAGAACTGGAACTCTCTTTTTTTATCATCATCATCCTCAGCGGCGTGTATGTGGCCTATGACATCCTGGCCGAACCGGCGGGGGGACATCCGTTTGGGCATTGGCTGGGCATTATCGGCACGCTGCTGATGGTGATGACGGAAACGCTGTACAGCCTGCGCAAACGCACCCGCCTGCTGAACCGGTACGGGCCGGTGCGCTGGTGGCTGTCGTTTCACATTGTCACCGGGCTGGTGGGGCCGTTCCTGGTATTAATGCACACCGGCCTGCAATTTCGGGGGCTGGCGGGGCTGACGGCGCTGCTCACGGCCGTCGTCGTCGTCAGTGGGTTCATCGGCCGTTACCTGTATACAGCGCTGCAAGGTGGCATCCGCAGCAGCCAGCTCAGCCACCAGCAGCTAGAACTCCAGGCCAGCGGCATTCAACAAATGATTGTTCAACTGGAAACGGACAAACCGGCGCAGGTGCGGGCCATCACCCGGCAGCTACAGGCTGAATATCCCCAAAACTCGTGGTGGGGGCGCTGGCGTTACGGCCGTGCCCTGCAACACGCCCTCAATACCCTGGAAAAGGAAACGGCCGTCCACCAGCAACAACTTTCCCGCATCCACCGCGACCAGGAGCGGCTCGACCGGCAGGCCGCCCGCCTGGGGCAGACCCGCTGGCTGTTCCAATTCTGGCACACCGTCCACATTCCCATCGGGCTGGCGCTGTTCACGGCCGTGGCCATTCACATCATCGCCGCCTTCTATTTCCGCGCCGGGTTATTCAGATGAGACAACAACGATTGGTGCAGCGCCAACACCCCCTCTTTTCGCCCATCGCTCTGGTGATGACGGCCGTGCTCATTCTGCTCCTGGCTCTGCTGCTGTGGCAAACGGGGGGCCGCCTGTTTACGCCCGGCGATCTGTCCAGCATGGCCCGCAGCCCGCAGCAAAGCGGCGGCTTCGCCAACCATGCCGCCTTTGGCGATGATTGTACCCAATGCCATGATCCATTTGTGGGGGTCACGGCCGTGCGCTGCGAAAAATGCCACGTCAACATTGCTCAACAGCGCGAAAGCGGCGCCGGTTTGCACGGCGGTCTCACCATCGCCGACTGCGCCGCCTGCCATACGGAACACCAGGGGCATGACTTCGACCTCTACGCCGCCGCCTTCGACCAGTTCAGCAGCGAACACCACGCCGCCCTCTTTCCCCTGCACGGCCAACACGCTCCCCTGGAATGCGCCGATTGCCACCAAAATGACCAGTATGCCGGTACACCGGCGGACTGTGTCGGCTGCCACGCAGAACCTGACCTGCACAAAGGGTTGCTGGGTACCGACTGCGCCCGCTGCCACACCGCCGAAGGCTGGCGGCCCGCCTTGCTCACCGACCACACCTTCCCATTAGACCATGGCGATGAGGGCCAGATTCCCTGCGCCACCTGCCACACCGCCACCTTCACCGCCTACACCTGCGACAACTGCCACGACCCGGCGGAAATGGTTGAAGAACACCAGGAAGAAAACATCAGCCCGGCCGAACTGAGCAACTGCATTGAATGTCACCCTACCGGAGAAGAAGAATAACCGTGAAAGTTGTCATTCCGAGGTCTTCCGAGGAATCCCTGCGTGATGACAGTTACCAGGGATTCCTCGTTCCGAAGACTTCACTCGGAATGACAGGTGAATTTCAAAAGTTAAGAAGAGTTACTGAATAACCATGTTCAAACGTCCGAAAAAGGAAACCGCACCACCTACCGAACCCATACACCTGGGGCGAGTGGTCTCTGACGCCACTCGCTGTGTGCAATGTGGCGTGTGTGGCTACAACTGCCCGGTGGGCATCCCCGTGCGTGACTACGCCCGGCAGGGATTGACCGTAGACCACGCCGCCTGTATCACCTGCGGCAACTGCATCCAGGTGTGCCCGCGCGGCACCCTGCGCTGGGAGCCTCAACGTGATGCGTGATGCGTGACCCGTGAGGTCACACATCACGCATCACGCATCACAAACCATGAACTACCTCATCATCGGCAACGGCGCGGCGGGGGTGACGGCCGCGGAGACGATACGACAGCATGATCCCCGCGGGGCGATCACCATCCTGACGGCCGAGCCTTCGCTCATGTATTCCCGCCCCGGTCTGGCTTACGTCATCAGCGGCGAGATTCCACCGCAGCAGGTCATTGCCCGGACGCGGGAATGGTATGCGGATTTGCGGCTGGAACTGGTTCACGGCCGTGCCCAATCCCTCGATGTCCATAACCGGCTGGTGCTGCTGGCCGACGGCCGTGTCCTGCCCTACCACAAACTGCTCATCGCCACCGGCGCACGGGCTGTGCCCGCCCCCTATCCCGGCGGCGAACTCGACGGCGTGGTTTATCTGGACACCCTCGATGGCACGAAGGAACTACTCAAAAAAGCGCGGCGCGGCAAACGGGGCGTGGTCATTGGCGGTGGCATTACCGCTCTGGAAATGGTCGAAGGGCTGGCCCAATGCGGCGTAGACACCCACTACTTCCTGCGCCGTGATCGCCTCTGGAGCCAGGTTTTCAATGAAGCCGAATCCCGCCTGCTGGCCGACAAAATGCACCATCACGGCGTCCATATTCACACCAACACTGAAGCCACCGAAATCCTGGGCAACTGGCGGCACAAAGTCCGCGCCGTGCGCCTACAAAACGGCGATGAGTTCAAATGTGACCTGTTTGGCGTAGCCATTGGCGTCAGGCCACAGCTGGAACTGGTGAAAAACACCCCCATCCAGACCGACCGCGCCATCCTGGTGAACGAACAGATGCAGAGCAACATCCCGGATGTTTACGCCGCCGGGGATTGCGCTCAGGTGTATGACCGCTGGAGCGGCCAATATCTGCTGGACGTGTTGTGGCCCAGCGCCATCGCCGAAGGAAGGACGGCGGGGTTGAACATGGTGGGGCAGACAGCGCCCTACGTCAAAGGTATTCCCTTTAACGCCTGTCTGCTCTTTGGCCTGCACATCACCATCATCGGCCAGATCAGCCCTGACCCAAAGGCGCAGGATGATTTTGCCGAAATTCAGCATCTCTCGCGGGGGGCATCGGAAGTGTGGTACACCTTTCCCCGCAGTTACCAAAGCGCCTGGGCCAAGAGTGGCCCCCATACGTTGCGGCTGGCGGTAGGTGGGGGGAATGGTCACGGCCGTACCCTAGTCGGCGCGCTTATCATCGGCGAACAAACCCTGGCTGACCCCCTGCGCGCCCTCATCGAAAACCAGGTGGACGCCACGCCCCTGCTGCCGTATCTGCAAAGCGACCGGGAGACATTGGCGCGGGAGATTAAGAATTTATCGTTATTCGTGATGCGTGATACGTGATGCGGGTGAGAGCTTGTCACGCATCACGCATCACGCATCAGAAAATATGAGACGCATCCTCCTTTTCATCAGCGGTTTTATCATCTTCGGCCTGACGGTTTTGTGGTCGCTGAGTTTGTCACGGCAGATGGAAAATGCCGGGCAAACGGCAGATACCGACCAGATTGCCGCTTTATTGCAGGCTGTCAACACGCCGGAGGGCAGCATGACCGGGCAGCCGGTGATTTTTCCGCCGGGGGCCGGCACAGTGGTGGGGCACAGTTATTTTCCGCTGACGGGGGGCCATGCGTTGAATGATTGCGCGGCGTGTCATGCCGACGGCCGTTACCAGGGCACCGACCCCACCTGCCTCACCTGCCACGCCGCCGATGATGCCCACAACGGCGAAAACGGCGCCGACTGTGCCACCTGCCACACCCCCACCAACTGGCAAGACGCCACCTTTGACCATGCCACCATCGGCGCGCGCGACTGCGCCGACTGCCACACCGCGCCACCCGACCATTACGCCGCTCCCTGCGCCGCCTGCCATGTGGACACCACCAATTTCCTAAATGTGCTGTTTGACCACAGCCAGATTGGCGACCAGGATTGCGCCGCCTGCCACACGCCGCCGCCCAATCATTACCAGGGCGCGTGTAGCAACTGTCACCTGGACACCACCAATTTCCAAAATGCCTTGTTTGACCATAGTCAGATTGGCAGCCAGGATTGCGCCGACTGCCACACGCCGCCGCCCGACCATTACCCCGCCCCCTGCGCCACCTGCCACCTGGACACGACCAGTTTTGCCAATGTGAACTTTGATCACAGCGTGGTTGCCGGGCAGGATTGTGGCGCGTGCCATACGCCACCGCCCAATCATTTTGTGGGCACGTGTAGCAGTTGTCATTTCGACACGACCAATTTCCAGAACGCGATTTTTGACCACAGCACCATTGGCACGCAGGATTGTGTGAACTGCCACACGCCGCCGCCCAACCATTACCAGGGCACATGCCGCAACTGCCACATGGACACCACCAATTTCCGTAATGCCTTTTTTGACCACAGTTTTATTGGCGACCAGGATTGCAGCGCCTGTCACACACCACCGCCGAACCATTTCCAGGGGTCATGCCGTAACTGCCACACAGACACCACCAATTTCCGCAATGCCTTTTTTGACCACAGTTTTATTGGCGACCAGGATTGCAGCGCCTGTCATACGCCGCCGCCGAACCATTTCCCCGGCGCGTGTCGCAATTGCCACACGGACACGACCAATTTCCGTAATGCGACGTTTGACCACTCATTCCCGCTGAATCATGGGGATGCCAATGGGCAATGTACGGCCTGCCATACGAACAATGATTATGGCAGCTTTACCTGCGCCAATTGCCACAGTGGCGGTGAGTTTGTGGAAGAGCATGAGGATGAGGGGATTACGGATTTGAGCAACTGTCTGGCGTGTCACCCCGACGGCCGTGAACCAGACGACTAACTCGTTCCACGCTCCACGTGGAATGAGCACCCCGCTCCGCGTCGAAACCAGCCACGCAGAGCGTGGCGAGAGGGTGTTCCACGCCGAGCGTGGAACAAGTAAGAAGTGGCTGGTCAACGCCAGACCAGCGGGGGGATTTCTTTGGTAATGTGCTGCGCTTCCGGCGGAATTGGCCCCGTCTCCGCCTGGGGCAGGGTAAAATAAAAGGTAGAACCTTTGCCGGGTTCAGACTCCACCCAAATCTGACCGCCATGCATTTCAACGAACTTTTTGGCAATGGGCAGCCCCAAGCCGGTACCGCCAGTGCGCCGGGCCATGTGCCCATCCAACTGCACAAATTCGCTGAAGGCGCGGGGAATATCCTCTGGCCGGATGCCAATACCGGTATCGGTGACACTCACCGTCACCCACTGGTCGCCATCGCTAAAGGCGCGCACGGTAATGTCTCCGTCTTCGGTGAATTTGGCGGCGTTGGACACCAGGTTGAGCAATACCTGGCGCACCCGCGTCCGGTCGGCCTGTACCAGGGGCAGGTCATCGGGCACGGCCGTGTGCAGCGTAATAGATTTACCACGTGTCAGGCCAACGGCCGTAGACATCACCCCATGAATCACTTCCGGCAAATACACCTTCTCCAGGAACAGGTCAATACGGCCCGACTCAATCTTCGCCAGATCAAGAATGTCGTTAATCAACCCCAGCAAATGGCGACCCGAATCACCAACCCGGTTGAGCATATCTTGTTGCTCGGCCGTCAGTGGGCCATCCACACCCAACGACATGAGATAAGCAAAGTTGATGATGGCATTGAGCGGTGTGCGCAGTTCGTGGGACATATTCGCCAGGAATTGTGACTTGAGGAAATTGGCTTCCTCCGCTTCCAGCCGCGCCCCTTCCGCGGCCTGGAATAACTGGGCGTTGCGAATGGCAGCGGCAATCTGGTCAGACAGCGTTTGTAGCACCTGCACATCTTCCGGGCTAAAGGCATACATCTCCGAGTGTTGGATTTCCAGCACGCCAATCACCTCGTCCCCCACCTTGAGCGGCAGGCCAATTTCGGAGCGGACACGCGGCAGCCGCTCATCCGGCAGGTAGTAGCTGCTCTGGTTCACGTCGTTGGCAACCAACGGCCGTCCCGTTTTCACCACCTGGGTAATAATGCTCTGGCTCTCGATCTTGATGGCAAACGCACCGGGTACAATAGGCCTCTCTTCCACCGTGTCTGCCGCCGAAAGATACACCTCACCCCGCTCCCGATCTACCAGCAAGATACCCACGGCATAAAAGCTGAAGCTCTGGCGAATCAGTTTTACCACTTCCGTCAGCAGTTCGGTCAGTTCCAGGTGAGAAATGGCGCCGCGCCCCACCTGGTTGATCAGGTTCAACTGCTGCACGCGGTCGGCCAGCTCCGCCGTGCGCGTATTGACCTGCGCTTCCAGGCTGATGTACAGGCGGCGTAACTGCTCCGTCATCTGATTAAAGGTGCGAGCCAGGGTGCCGATTTCGTCCTGCGTTTGCACGGCGGCGGTAGCCATCAGGTCGCCCTCGGTAACGCGCACGGCCGTGTCCGTCAATTCCACAATGGGGCGGCTGATGGTATTGGCAAATGGGATCATGAATACAGCCATAATCACGATGCCCGCCAGCCCCGTGACAAGGATAATGGTGGTGAGCCGCTGCACGGGCGCATAGGCTTCGCTCAGCGGCAGTTCGGCCACCAGGCCAAACTGCATTTCGTCCAGCCAGCGGTACGCGCCCAGCACGGGCATGTTTTGGTAATTGGTGTATTGGGCACGGCCGTCTTGCCCGGCCAACACCGCTTCAATCCCGGCTGAGGTCACTTTCTCTTTTTGCAGCGTGCGGTGCAGAAAGGGGTCAATCACCTGCACCAGATGATAGTTGGTATCCACCAGATAGTTTATGCTCGCCTCGCCCAGGCCGGTCTGGTCTAGCACAATCTGCTCCATGTGGGTAGGATCAACTTTGGCCGCCAGCACTCCCTTCACCTCGCCATTCACTGCGCGCATTGGAGTGGCAATGACCATGTACATGCGTGGCGCCTGGGGGTCATCGTCTACGCTTTGCATGTAGACGTTCTGCAAACCGGCTGCAAAATAGGGGGCAGACACCTTTTCCCCCAGACGGCTGGTATTAGTGGAGTAGAGGATACGGCCGTCGTCCGGCGACATCAAAAATAGTTCGTTCAGATCAACCCGCCGCCGCAGCACATCCCGCAACACCTGATCCAGCGTGGCATACGCCGCCTGGTACACCTCACTGCCGCTTTCCGTATCCGGGTCCAGCAAGATCGTGCCGGCGTTGCGCACCTCCGGTATGCGCGTCAGCAAGACCACATCCGCCTTGCGCTCCGCCTGCCAGCGCGTCAGCGACGCTTCTTTCACCATTGTCACTGCCTCTAGGCGGGCATAGATGGATTGTTGCAGCGCCCGCCGCGCCGAGTAATTGGCGACCAGCACAATCAACAGCACGGTCGCCAGGGAAATGAGGAAAAAATGGGCGATCAGCCGCCCCTGCAAACTTTTACGCGGATCGAGGTTCTTGCGAAAGCGCATGGCGCTTATAGTAACGCATTTTGGCGCGTGATGCCGTGAACAATGGGTACTGGTTTGGGAATTAGGAATCAGGTAGTGTCACAAAGTTTTCGCCACCTCTTTAAGACTACAACGGATTGAGTACACTG
This sequence comes from Chloroflexota bacterium, assembly GCA_014584575.1. Taxonomy (GTDB): domain Bacteria; phylum Chloroflexota; class Anaerolineae; order Promineifilales; family Promineifilaceae; genus CAADGU01. The sequence continues at coordinate 91,966 of JACTMP010000022.1, read as the reverse complement.
TTAACGGAATAATCCGAACTTTCTCGTGTCATTCCGAGGAGTCTTCGACGAGGAATCCTCCGCGTTGTTCCAGGAGAAAGATTCCTCGCTCCGAAGACTACGCTTGGAATGACAGTTGCAGTGTTAAAGTTGAGAAGAGTTATTTAACGGTGTATCGAGGAGTAAGCGGATAAATTTCCAGACGAGACTTCATGGCGAGCAGCCCACCACGATGAATGAAAGCAGGACACTTGTAGTCATGGCGAAAAACTAAAGACGTTACCGGAATCAGGATTTATGAAGGGGAAACCACCACCCACCACCCACTGCTTATTGCCCACCGTTTACCGATTGCCGATTACCGCCCCCGCCGCCGGCCGAAAAAGGAGCTATTCCCGCCTTCATTTTGGGCCAGTTCTCCTTGCAGGCGGGCCAACTGCGCTTCGGCGGAGGCGGCGCGGGATTGGGCGTTCATGCGCGCCTGGCGCTCTTCGGTGAGCAGGGAATCCAATTTGTGCAGGCTTTGTACCTGCACGTCCAGCGTCGCTTTATCCCGCTCCAGGCGGATGCGGGCATCGCGTTCCACCACCAGTTGTTCAGCCACCTGGTCGGCGCGTTCGGCGCGCACTTCCAGGGTGGCAATTTTGCGTTCCAGGTCCAGGCGCAGGTTGCGTTCCTGTTCCAGGGCAGCAGCGGACTGCTGCGCCTGACGCACTTCCACTTCCAGCGCCGCCAGTTCTCGCTCCAGCGCCAACCGTATTTCGCGCTCTTTTTGCAGTTCCTGGATGGTTTGTTGGGCCTGGTTCACGGCCGTTTCCAACATATACAACCGCCGTTCCTGGTCACGCATGGCCGCTTCCCGCGCCTCCAGCTCTTGTTTGAGCGTCTGCACCTGCTGTTCGGCCAGTTGCAGTTGGCTGGTGAAGGGAGCGATGGTGGCGGTTGAAGGCGTCACCGGGTGCGGCGGCCCCAGGGGAGAGACAGGGGTGCTAATAGAAGGGTCGGGGGCAACGGCCGTGTCCCGCGCCAGATCAACCTTGGGATTAAACGTTTCCACGGTCGCCAATGGATCCAGCCCCTCGCCGCTATCCACTTTTGCTTTTCTAGCCATAATACACCCTGTCCACCAATTCCTGATACGCCACCGTTGCCGGATTCAAATAACGCGGATCAAACTCAAAAATCGTCTGCTGCATCGAGGGCGCTTCCGCCACCTGCTGGCTGCGGGGGATGGGCGCGCTGACGATATTGCCATACTTCTGCCGCAGTTCTTCTACCATCTGTTTGTCCAATACCTGCCGTTCTACATTAAAGGTGGGCACGATGGTGTGAATTTTAATGTCAATGCCCCGCACCTGCGCCTCAAAAATGTTGGTGATATGCTGCCCGGTGCCCGCCATGCTGAAATAGTCCGGTTTCACGGGCACAATGGCGGCATCTGCAAACTGGTACACCGCCTGGGTAAAGGCGTCCAGCGCCGGTGGGCAGTCCATAATGATAAATGTAAACCGCTCAATCGCCAGCCCCAACCGGTCTGCCAGGATGCGCAGCAGGCCATAATTCCGCTTGGTGGTGAGGGACATGGTTTGCAGCCGCAAGATGTCTTTGGCCGCTTCCAGGTTATCCGACGACGGCAGCAGCCACAAATTAGGGCGGGGGTAGCCATCGGCGGAGCGGTCAGCAGAGATGACGGCTTCTGTGAGATGCTGCTGTTCTAACAGCACTTCGCCAATGTCGGCCCGCCCCGGATCGATGCCCAGGCCACGCGCACAGTGCCCCTGCGGGTCAAAATCAATCAGCAGCACATGGCCCAGCAGGTAATAGATACGGTCACGATAGTGAAAAATGGCGCTGGGGTCGGCCACGCGCTCCACATCTTCTGGGGTCAGGCGGCGCATGAGTTTGCGCGACAGGCCGTGCGCCAGGTTGATCGCAGTTGTTGTCTTAGCCACACCGCCTTTGCGGTTGACCACAGCCAACACTTTGTGCTGTTGGGGTGTTCCCTCTGTCATGTTGAGTCGCCCTGAGCAGATTTGTTACCTTACATAATGAAGCAATTCCATTTTACCATATGCCACTCGTTTGCCCACGTTTTTGGTGATGAGGTGAGCGGGTGAAGGGGTGAAGGGGTGAGCGCTCGTCACCCGTCACTCGTCACCTCTGCAATGTATAGCTATCAATCAACGCGCCAGCGCGATTAAAGAAGGTGAAGTTGAGGCAGGTTTCGGTGGTGGTGAGCAGCAGCGCGCCGTAATCCTGGTTGTAGCGGACGGCGCTGCCAGCCACGGCCGTGTCCACAAAGGCATCAATACGCCACCGCCCGCCCAAACCATTGACAAAGTAGACAATGTCATCGGCGTGGATACGCTCGTAGGTGTGGTCGTGCCCGGCGAGCACGGCCGTCGCCCCCCACGCCGCAAACGGCCACTGCCGCAGCGGGTCACTGCCATGTTTGGCCCCCGACGAATACGGTGCATGGTGCAGCGTCACCACTTTCCAGGGGGCAGTGGAGGCCGCCATCTGGGTTTGTAGCCATTGCGCCTGAGCGGAAACGGCCGTGTACCCATCCGGCTCCTGCTCATTGCTGTCCACCACAAACAGATGCACCGGCCCTAACACCACATCGTAATACCGTTCATTGCCGGGCAGCGTGAAATAATCCAGATGCGCCTGCACATTCCCCGTGTTCCAATCATGGTTGCCCAACGCCGGGAAAAAGCGGTTTTCATCGGCCGCGCCGGGGCCATAGTTACCCATATAGGGGTAAATGTACTGCTGGTAATACTGGCCGATGTTTTTATCAATGGTACTGGCTTTGCCGTCCGGGTAATTGTTATCGCCCACCGTCAGCACGTACTCCACCTGCCAGCTATGCGCCAGCGCGGCCACATCCGCCGCCGGCCGACCGGCGTCGCCAAAGTCGCCGATGACCGCCAGGCGCAGCCCGCCCGCGCAATCGGCCGGGCTGCCGGTGATGGGCACAGCCACAGCGTAAACGTGGCGACCGGGGCCAAAATTCCACCACAGCCACACGGCCGTCGCCACGATCAAACTCACAACCAGGATACCTGCCAGCCATTTTTTCATCATGCGTTTACCTATCCCCTGCTCTATATCCGCCATTATCGCACAGCTTGGAGATCATCCCAATCAATGATAGCATTGCACAGAAGCCGGGTTTTTGTGAAAAACCCGGCTTTTTCAAGGAATATATGGAGCTATTTGAAGTAGTTGGCAATATGCACATGCACACCCCTTATTCGGATGGGGAGAAGTGGCACGCGGAGATCGCCCAGGACGCCATCGCCGCCGGGCTGGACTTTATCATTGTCACCGACCACAACGTCTGGGTGGATGGGGTGGAAGGGTATTATGAAAATGCACACGGCCGTGTCCTGCTGCTCACCGGTGAAGAAGTACACCATGTCCGGCGGGAACCGCAGGCCAGCCATCTGCTGGTTTACGGCGCGGAACGGGAGCTTTCCCCCTGCGCCCCCAACCCCCAGGAACTGCTCAACGCGGCCAACGCCTGTGGCGCACATACCTTTCTGGCCCATCCCCACGAAAAAGATTGCCGCCTTTTTCCTTACCCCAATCTGGGCTGGCATGATTGGGACATTGACGGGTATACCGGCCTGGAACTGTGGAATTACATGTCTAGCTTCGTCTGCCGGTTGTCCGAAGAGCTAAACAAGCTGCCGGTGCAAAATGGGCTGTTGGATAAGGTCACGGCCGTGCGCGTGGCCCTCAACCCCGAAAAATACATCGCTTTCCCGGAACCAGAAACGCTGGCCTTGTGGGACGAACTGCTGGCCCAGGGCAAAGAAGTGCCCGTGGTCGGCAACAGCGACGCCCATGGCACACCGTTCAACCTCGGCCCGCTGCACCGCCTGATTTACCCTTATGAATACCTCTTCCGCGCCGTCAACACCCACCTGCTGCTGCCAGAGCCACTCAGTGGCGACGTGGGGCGGGACAAATTGTTGATCCTGCGGGCCATTGGCAAGGGGCATAGCTGGGTGGCGTATGATTTGCCCCACCCCACCAAAGGGTTCCGCTTTACGGGTCACGGCCGTGCCAAAGGGCATATGGGTCAGCGCATCCAATTAGACGCCGGGGCCACCCTGCAAGCCAGCTTACCCACCCGCGCCAACATCCGCCTCATCCGGCACGGCGAAACGGTGAAAAGCATTGAAAACGAAACCCACCTTTCGTTCACTGCCACCGAACCCGGCGCCTACCGCGTGGAAGCAACCATCCCCTTCCAGGGCAAGGAGCGAGGGTGGATCTATAGCAATCCGATTTATTTGTGGTAATGGTAGGAAAGAGATTGAGAGATTGGGAGATTAACAGCATCCAATCTCTCAATCTCCCAATCTCCTAATCTCAAAATGACTCCTCCCCTCACCAACAAAGTCATCCTCCTCACCGGCGCATCCGCGGGGATTGGGCGGGCAACGGCCGTGGCCCTGGCGCAAGCGGGCGCAAACGTTGCTCTCGTCGCCCGGCGGCAGGAGCGGCTGGAGGCGCTGGTAGAGGCGTTGGCAGCTTATCCCGGCCAACGCCTGGCAATGGCCGGGGATGTGGGCGATGAGGCGTTTGCGCAAACGGCCGTGGCCCAAACCATCACCACCTTTGGCCGCCTGGATGTGCTGGTCAACAATGCCGGGCTGGGCCACCGCAGCCATCTGGCCGATATGCCCGCCGCCGATATGCACCGCCTGTGGGACACCAACGTCATGGGGCTGCTCTATTTCACCCAGGCCGCCATCCCCCAGATGAAAGAGCAAGGCAGCGGACACATCATCAACGTCTCCTCCATCATCAGCCAACGGCCGTTGCCCACCATGGGTCTCTATTGCGCCAGCAAAACGGCCGTGAACTTCATCAGTCGCACACTGCGGATGGAGTTACGGCCGTATCACATTCATGTCACCATCGTTTACCCCGGCCGCACCCAAAGCGAATTTGGCGACGCCTTGCTGGGCCAGCCCGGCGCCAACCCCAGCCGCATCGCCCGCGTGTCGGCAGAGCGCGTGGCCCAGGCCATCGTCAAAGCCATCCACACCGGTAAAACCGAGGTCTACATCACCTGGATAGACTGGCTCTTTACACACGGCAACCGCCTCTTCCCCCACGCCACCGATTGGCTGGTGGAACGCATCGCCCGGCGGCGTAACGATTGGCAAGCGATTCAATGATGTCTTTGGTTTTTCGTCATGACTACAGCGGATAAAGGATTGAACGGATTCTCCTTCGAAAATAGGACGCAGATTCACGCGGATTACGCGGATAAAATGTTGTAAACAGGCGTCCTGTTTTCATTCATGGTGGTCGGCGACAGCCGGTGAAGTCTCGTCTGGGAATTTATCCGCCTGTTCCTCAATCCGTTGTAGTCATAAAGAGATGGCGAAAACTTTGTGACACTACCAAGATTGGAGATTGAGTCATCTGCAACCCCCATTTTTGAATTCCCCTTCGCATACACTAGAATACGGCCGTAACCACACCCTCAAGGGAAGTTCATGGGCAACGTCCCATCACGACAAATGCACGTAGGACGTGAATTATTTTCTTATCCGCGTCATCCGCGTGAATCCGCGTCCTATTTTATGAAGGAGGTAAAACCTGATGCAGTTCACTATTTCCTTGCCTGACTGGGCCGAGGCGGAACTGGCAACATTACCGGCACATTTACCCACACTGGCAGAACGGATGACGGCCGTGATCCGCTTCTCCCGCCTCAACATTGAACACAACAGCGGCGGGCCGTTTGCCGCCGGTCTGTTTGAACGGGACAGCGGCAAACTGGTGGTCATCGGCGTCAACCGGGTGGTGCCGCAGCACTGCTCCTCCGCCCATGCCGAAGTCGTCACCCTCTCCCTGGCGCAGCAAAAACTGGGCACATTTGACCTGGGCGGGCCGGGCATGCCCGCTTACCAATTGGTGGTCAACTGGCGGCCGTGCGCCATGTGTTATGGCGCGGTCGTCTGGTCAGGAGTGCGCTCGCTGGCCCTGGCCGGCAGCGGCCCGGAACTAGAAACGATCACCGGCTTTGACGAAGGCCCCATCCATCCCCACTGGCAAACAGAACTGGAAAAACGGGGCATCGAAGTCATTGATGGCGTTCTGACGGATGAAGCGGTAGCCGTTTTTGAACAGTTCCGGGCAAGTGGGGCGCTGGTGTATAACGGCCGTTTGGGTGACAATTCGTGAACCAGTGCTTTTGTATGGAACCGCCATTTCATTACACCAATTTTGATTCTCACAGCGTGGGGATTGATGAGACAAACGGCCGTTTCGCGGAAGTTTCGATTGAGACGTGCAAACAGTGCGGCCGTCGCTGGCTGCGTTATTTTTGGGAGCATGAAGCCTTTCCCCGCTCTGGCCGCTGGTATCGCGGGCTGATTGCCGATGAAGTTGTGGAGAGGGTGACGCCGGCAACGGCCGTGACCATCCTGGAAAGTTTGGAATGGTGCTTTTGTGGCGGTAGTTACTTCAATTCAACCGGGCACAGACATGTTGGCCCGTTGGTATTGGATTGAGCAAAGGGAGGCATAAACCGTGTACTTTGATCAAAACGAATATGACATCCGCTTTGAATGGGGGCTATCAGGGTTAGAGGCGCTGCTGCCGGTGAGCGATGTGATGGTGATTGTGGATGTGCTGTCCTTCACCACTTGCGTGGACATTGTGGTGGGGCGCGGCAGTGTGGTGCTGCCCTACCGGGACGAAGCAGAGGCGCTGCCCGCCTTTGCCCACAGCCAAAACGCTCTCTATACCAGCCACAAGCGGCAACAGGGCGCTGCGTATTCCCTCTCCCCCACCTCGCTGCTCACCATTCCCGCCGGTACCCGGCTGGTGCTGCCCTCCCCCAACGGCTCCACCCTCTCCCTGGCCACGGGGGACGTGCCCACACTGGCGGGCTGTTTGCGCAACGCGACGGCCGTCGCCGCCAAAGCCACCACTCTCGGCCAGCGCATCAGCGTTATTGCCGCCGGGGAGCGATGGCCCGGTGGCCTGCTGCGTCCCGGCCTGGAAGACCTGCTGGGCGCGGGGGCCATCATCGCCCAATTGCCCGGCACACACTCACCGGAGGCGGACACGGGCGTCGCTGCCTTCCACCACGCCCAACCCAACCTGCCAGACATCCTGGCCCGCTGCGGCTCCGGCAAAGAACTCATTGGCCGGGGTTTTGCCGACGACGTGCAGCTTGCCAGCCAGCTAGACGTGAGCGACGCCGCTCCCCTGTTGGTAGAGAGTGCGTATGAAAATGGGTAGTTGCGCAATTACCCAAATACTACCTCTTCATCACCCCTCCCCCAGACATTCACAATTTCTACACAACCTTTGCCTACAGTAGGACAAGTTGGCAACTTGTCCTACTATAAACAAAGGAGTGTAGACCATGTTCTTTCGTAGATTGTTTTTCCTGTTTTTTGCTCTCTTAATTCTGGGGGCGCTGTTTGGCATGAACGGCCGTAGTCAATCCCAATACCAGGCCGGGTATGTGCAGGGTTTTGTGGCCGGGCAACAATCCATGCAGGCAGCCGAAGGTGGCACGGCCGTTGCGCCTCCACCCGCGCCTTCTTACTATCCCGGCTTCAGCTTTTTTGGCTTCCTCATCAAAGGTTTTGCCTTCTTCTTCGGCTTCATGTTATTGGTGGGTCTGCTGTTCAGGCTTGGGCAGTGTCATAAAGGGCACGGCCCGAAGCCGCTTCGGGTTCGCCGTCGCTGGCACCAATGGCATGAAGAATGGCATCAGGCCGGGCACAAACCACCCTGGTACGATGTGGACGCCGACGAACCGGTCATGAAAGCGTAATCCGTGAACCGTTATCCGTAAACCGGCACGGATAACGGATTACGCATCACGGGTTACGGTTATAATCCCCCCATGAACGAACTCATCCTGGTGGTAGACGATGAACCGAAGATAGTAAAGTTGGCGCGGGATTACCTGGAAAAGGGCGGCTTTCGGGTGGTGAGCGCGGGTGATGGCAGCACGGCCGTAGCCATCACCCGCCGCGACAAACCCGACCTCATCGTCCTCGACCTGAACCTGCCCGGCATGGATGGGCTGGATGTCTGCCGTGCCATCCGCCGCGACTCCGATGTGCCCATCATCATGCTCACCGCCCGCGTGGAGGAGACCGACCGGCTGATCGGCCTGGAACTCGGCGCGGATGATTACATCGTCAAACCCTTTTCGCCGCGTGAACTGGTGGCGCGGGTGCGGGCCGTGCTGCGCCGCGTGCGTGGTGGAGTTGTGCAAACGGGCATCTTGCGCGCCGGAGATTTGGAAATTGATTTGCACGGGCATCGCGTCAGCCGGGGGGCGGAAACGTTGCACCTGACCCCCATCGAGTTCAACCTGCTGGCGCTGCTGGCCGAGCATCCCGGCCAGACCTTTAGCCGTGAACGACTGCTGGAAAGGCTGCACGGTTTTGCCCATGAGGGCTATGACCGCAGCATTGACGCCCACATCAAAAACCTGCGCCGCAAACTGGAACCGAACCCGGCCGAACCAATTTATATTTTGACGGTGTATGGGATTGGGTATCAGTTTAGGGATAGAGATTAGAGATTGGAGATTAAAACAATCTCCAATCTCTAATCTCCAATCCCCATAAACAATGAACAAGAAACACAAAAACCATTGGCAACAAGAAGAATGGCCGGAACATTGGTCGGGCAAACCGGCAGGGTTGTTTGTCTGGTTTATGTTTGTATTTGGTACGTTGGCCGTGCTGTTGTTGGGCATGAGTGGCTGGCTAATTTACCTGCTGGCCTCCGTTGTCAGCGCCCGCATGGGAAATCCGACACTCGTTTTCTGGCTGAGTGTGTGCGGGCTGCCTTTGTTCATCCTCATGCTGCTGCGGTTTGTGGGGCGGCGGGCATTTGCCGGGGTGGGTACGGTGGCCCAGGTGATGGCTGCCGCCGACAAGGTGGCCGAAGGGGATTTCACGGTGCGGGTGCTGGAAAAAGAAGGGCGGTCGGGGCGAAGGCATGGCCGTTTTGCCCGGTTAGCTCGCTCGTTCAACCAGATGACGGCCGCTTTGCAACAGGCGGACGAACAGCGGCGCAACCTGACGGCCGACGTGGCCCACGAACTGCGCACGCCGTTGCACATCATCCAGGGCAACCTGGAAGGCATCCTCGACGGTGTTTATGAGGCCACACCCGAACACATCCAGGCCACGTTGGAAGAGACGCACCTGTTGGCGCGGCTGGTAGAGGATTTGCACACCCTGGCGCAGGCCGAAGCAGGCCAGCTTTCGCTGCATCTGGCCCCGGTGGACATCACCGAACTGCTGGCGGATGCCCAGACCAGCTTTAGTGGGTTGGCCGAAGAAAAGGGAGTGAAGCTGACGGTGACTTTTGAGGGCAAACCGGCGGAGTTGACCATTAACGGGGACGCCGGGCGGCTGGATCAGGTGTTAGGCAATCTGGTGAGCAACGCCCTGCGGCACACACCGCCGGGCGGGGACGTCACCTTACACGCGGCGCGATTGGATGGCATGGTACAGATTGCGGTGCAGGATACGGGGGAAGGCATCCCCGAAGCCGATTTGCCCTTTGTCTTTGACCGCTTCTGGCGTGGCGACCGGGCGCGCAGCCGCGCCGATGGCAGCGGCGGTGGTCTGGGGCTGGCAATTGTAAAGCAGATGGTGTTGGCCCATCACGGCCGTGTGGCCGTCAGCAGCCAGCCAGGCGAAGGCACAATTTTTACGCTCTCTTTTCCGGCTGTTACGGCCACGGCCGTAACTTCCTCCCATTCGCCTCCCGCACCAACGCCCGCGCCAGGATGAGCGTCGGGTCAATGAGGAGCGTGCCACCGATCTGTTTTTCCGTCAGGGCCAGGGGGATTTCCGTGCAGCCTAACACGATGGCCTGCGCCCCCTGCGCCTGCAACGCGGTCACGCCAGTCAGCAAATCTTGCCGGGCACGGTCGGTAACACGGCCGCATGATTTGATGCCATGTTCAGGGTGGTAGATGGCGGGGTGGATGAGGGTCTCTTGCATGGTGGCGGGGGGCGTCACGGCCGTGAACCCCAACCTTGCCAACACCTGTGGATACACTTCCGCCCGATACGTGCCCGTCGTGGACAGGATACCCACCCGCTGCACCGCCGGGAAATGCGCGTGCAAAAATCGCCCTGTTTCGGCAATCATGTGCAGCAGTTGCACCGGGCAGTCGGCTAATTCAGTTGTTAGCACATCCCAAATGGCCGGTGCATGGGCGGTATTGCAGGGAATCCCGACCACTTGCGCCCCCATCTGTGCCAGCAACTTCACCTGCGCCGCCAAGGCAAAGGCCGGGTTTTTGGCCACCTGCCCCAACAGGTATTCGGTGCGGTCGGGAATGGTGGACGGCCGTGACACACTCAATACCGTCAGATGATCCTGGTCCCGGCCGGCAATGGTCTGGCTGACAATCTTCTGCTGCAAATCCAGCCCGGCCAGCGGGCCAACGCCGGCTACAACGCCAATGACGTTTTTCATGGCCTTACAACAGTGAGCGATGAGCGGTGAGCAGTGATGCAACTGCTTACCGCTCACTGCTCACTGCTTACTATCTTCAAAAATCACGGCTTCAAGATGACCGGTAAATTAAGGAACCACATCGACGGTACATCACCGCCAAAGCCGCCGCCATAATTGAGCGCCAGGGACACATTGCCGCTGCGGTCTACAGCCTGCACGGCATATTCAAACGGGCCGCTAATCGTGGTGTTGCCCTCAGCCAGATTGGTAAGTGGGTCATAGGTCAGGTCGAGCAGATGCCAGGTTTGGCCGCTGACCGGCCGATACACCACCACCACACGCTGCACGCCGCTGCCCTGGTCCGTCACCTGCGCCGTGAAGTGTACGGCCTGCCCATCGCGCCACGCCTGCGTATCCCATATGTTGGGGGCCACAAAATCGCCGCTGTTAAACGGAGCATGGTACACCTCAAAGTCCAGGCTGGTGTATAACCGCTGTGTACCCTGGCCGGATCCATCCGGTTTATACTGACCGGGCACCACCACCAACCGCTGCTGCGATTCCCCATCCAGGGTCAGGAAGCGATTTACCGAACCAACCCCCACCGGGAACCAGTAATCCAGGCCATAACCCGGCTCTGCATCCAGGTAGCGTTGGTCGGTAATGACGCGGGAAATGATGGGGTCAAAGTTCGGCACATCCACATAACTGCCGCCCGTCCACAACACGCCGCGCGCCAGATAACCGGGCATATCAATGTTGACGCTGGCGCGGGGCAGGATGGGACGGCCGCCGGCCACATATGTTTCCACCTCACCTGCCACCGTGAAGTAACTGCCGCGATCCGGGACATCATGCCGCTCATAATCAAATGTGAGATGGACAGGTGTGCCCAAAACAGCATCCGGCGACTCCGGGGCGCGCGCCGGGGCCGCCACCACACTGTAACCGCCAACGGGAACCGAAGACGTAACCGGCATGTTGATGCGCAGCATGGGCAGGCCATACAGGGTCATAATGCCGATAATTTTCTCATCATAGTTGCTAAATGACCCGGCGGCCATGTTGTTAAAGTAGCGGTGTTTGGCCATGCGCATCGCCTGGCCCACCGTTTGCGGCCCCTGGCTCCAATCACCCAACGCTTCCACAAAGTTCACCATCAGCAGTTCGGAGTAAGCCACCAGGTCAGAATCGCCATACCCAAAGCCGGTATTGCCGAAGAAGGTGGCGTTCTGGTCGTTAAACGCCTGCGGCCAATCCCTGGGTTCGGTGGCCAGCCAGTCGGTCACATTCAGCCCGGAATGGCAGCCCACCGAGAAGATGAGCGAGCCGTTGTAATCGGTAGCGGACACAATCTGGGTGGCGTACACATCCTGGGGATCATTGGGGAAAAAGCGGTGGTGTTCAAAGTGGGAGTTGAGCGAAATCAACCCCGGCGCGACCGGTTGGGTGAAGAGGGTGTTTTCAAAGTCTACGGCCGTCCAGTCATTGTCAATCAGATGCGTCTGGCTCGCCAGGGGGATACCCTGGTTTTGCAATGAAGTGGTGATGGCGTTCGCCTGGTCAATCAGGAAGTCATACCCCGTAATCAGGGCATCACCCGGTTCAATCACCGAATCGGCCAGGAAGCTGTCCACCATACCCAACATTTCCGTGGGCGTTTCCACCAGACGGCCGATGTCCAGTTGCGGCAGGTAAAACTCTCGCCCGCGCATCGGCTGGGGCAGCAGCGCGGCGTAATAATCGTCGCTGAGCATGTAGCGGTAGCTCAGCGAGCCGGAAAGTGCGGGGGTGTAGGCAATCTCGGCGTAGTGACGCTCGTTAGCAATGAGCGCCGCATCCGGCAGGCGGCGGTGGGGGATCACCAGGTCTTCACCCACAATAACGAGGTTTTGCAGATTGGGGTAAGCCGGCGCCAGGCTGTAGAGCAACGCCTTGATTTGCCGGGCGACCAGATTCGCGGCATAAGGATTATCCGGGTAATAGCCCCAGGTGTCGTAAACACCGGTGAACTGTTCGTTGAAACCATAATAGCTGTCCAGATCAACAACCACGCCATTGACCTGTGAATGCGGCGCGAGATTGCCATACAGGCGGGAGATGAGCAGGCTCAGGGATGGATCGGAAGGATACAAGGCATTCAGGCGGGCAGAGTTGATCAGGATGATGGTGTTGATGTTGGGGTCTGTGGCCGGGGTGGTATAGGTAGTGACCAGCGAATAGTAGGTGGCCGGGTCATAGGGGAAGTTTTCGGGGGTCACTTCGATGTGCAGGTGGAAGGTGGTGCCGATGGCGTCGGCCGTATGCGGCACTACAGCCAGGTAGTATGTCCCCCACAGTTCGTGAACATCATGTACGATTTGTTCGTCAGTTGTATCTGGATTGATAGAAAGATTGACCAGCGAACCAATGCCACCCAGTTCGCCGATGTTGCCCATTTGGCCGATATTGCCCATCTGGCCAATGTTGCCCATCTGCCCCAGTTCATTGAGGAATCCCATATCGAGCAGGTCACCGATGTTGCCCATCTGGCCGATATTGCCCATTTGCCCGATGTTCCCCATCTGGCCGATGTTACCCATTTGCCCGATGTTGCCCATCTGGCCCAGGTCACGAATCTGGCCGGTTTCTTCATCAATGGCCGGGGCAAAGAGGTAAAGATTGTAATCGGCGGAGAGGTTGAAGAGGGTGGCGGTGAGCGTGGAGCCAGCCTGGGTGATGGGGATTTTATACCATTGGGCGGAATTACCGGCGGTGACGGAACCGGTGATGGTCTGGTTGGCAGTGAGGGGCACGGCCGTGTACCGGTATGACTGCTGCGGCAAATCCCGATCGCGCAAGAAAACATCGGGCACGGTACCATTGGTATCATCGGGAACCAAATCAAAAGCGTCGGAATCAAAAACCAGCAAGCCGCCGTCAGCAGACAGGCTTAATCCGGTGACGCCCGTTTCCCCGTGCGACTGGCTGCCATCGGCGGCAACCGATTCACGGGCTGTCACCTGCGCCTGCCAGTCGGTGAGGAACAAATCGGCGTGGCCGTTGGTATCCTGGGGAACCAGGTTGTCGGCCAGGGAGCGGTAGGCCACAAAACGGCCGTCGGCGCTGATCTGCGGGGTATCTGAATGATTGTTGGCCTGGGAACCATCGTCGGCGCGGCTGATGAGCCGGGTTTCGCCGCTGAGAACGTTGTGGACAAAAATGTCCTGAAACGCTCCCTGGTCGCCGGCGGCCAGATTGTTAAAGGTACTGGCAAAAGCAATGTATTGGCCGCTGGCAGAGATGGAAGGCTGCCAGGCGCCGCCGCCCATCTGCCCACTTGGCAACCCCTGTCCGCCGCTGGAGCTAACGGAGACGCGCCAGGTGCGCCCCGTTTCCTGGTCATGCACAAACACATCGGTGGCCTGGTTGGTGTCATTGAGTACCAGGTTGGTGGCGTCCGAAGCAAAGGTGATGTAACGGCCGTCGCCGGAGATAGCGGGCTGGTACGAATTCTGGTTGCCTTGAGTGCCCAGCGAAGAAACGGACACACGCCGCGTGACGCCGGTCAATATGTCCCGCACAAACACATCCCAGGCGTTATTGGTGTCACCCTGGACGAGATTGGTGGCGCGGGAGGTAAAGGCCACGTAACGGCCGTTCAAAGAAATAGCCGGTTCAAAAGAAGCATCATCACCCGCCTCGTAATTGTTATAGTCCGCCGAAACCAGGAACAATGCTCCCTGTCCGCTCCCCTGTACACGATCCTCATATTCATAAGAACGGTCGTAAAGATAGACGTCTTCTTCCCCATTGAAATCCCAATAGGGCATCAGGTTGTCGGCATGGGACGTGAAGGCGATGCGGTTGCCATCGGCGGAAATGGTTGGCTCATAAGAGTCAGCGTTGGGGTCGTCGCCCCAGTCACCGATGATCCGGCTCATCAGGCCAGTATCCCGATCCAGGAAATAGATGTCTTGAACCGTGCCAGGCGTGGTGGGCGTCACCAGATTGGAGGCCACAGAACTAAAGGCAATGGTACGGCCGTCGGCGGCAATGGCCGGCTCGATAGAAGGGCCATCCGCGCCATCGCCATACCAGGCGCGTGAGATGAGGCTGGTCTGGGGTACGGGTGGGAACATCGGCGCTGCCGCCGGTTCACTCTGCCCGGTCGCGGCCTGACCGGTCAACAGAAGGGCCACAAGGGCAATCATGCTGCCGGAGAGGGAAAGAAGAATGGGAAAAGTTCTTGATTTCATAGATTCCTTTTTTAAGGGGCGACCACAAGGGCGCGCCCCTACGATATAGTTGCCTGGAATTCCTGCACGGCCGTGAAATCCCGCGCCGCCTCCAGACGTTCAAACGTTGCCGCTGCCTGAGAGAGCAACGGCCGTACTTTATCTAACTGACCTGATTGAGACAACACCACCGCCAGCCAATACCGGCTGCGCGCCAGTTCATATTCATCTTCCACCTGAGCCAGATGTTGTGTGCTTTGCCTCAGACTTTTTTCTGCCAGCGCCAGGTTGCCACGTTCATAAGCAATACGCCCCTGAACGCCATAGCTGATGCCCTCTTCACCGCGCATTTCCAGTTCTTGGGCCAGGCGCAGCGATTCGGCAATTTGTGCTTGCGCCTGATCAACTTCCCCCACCAGAAGAGAGGCTTCCGCCTGATGGCGCATCAACTCCGGCAAAAATTCCCGTGACTCGGCCTGTTCAAAAAAAGTCTGGCTTGTCTGCAAATGGGTTCGGGCGTTGGCCCCGTCTGCCAGATTGACGTAGGTATAACCCAGATTCATGTGGAATGTGCCCACCATCCAGGCCGAACCGCCAATTTGCTGCGCCAGCCGCAGCCCTTCCTGGTAAAACAACAGCGCATTGTCAAACTGGCCCCGCTTCAAGGCAATGCCCCCCAGGTTATTGTCCGTCACCGCCAGATCATACTTATCGCCAATCTGATCAAACATCTGGTGTGCCTGCAAATAGTGATATTCCGCTTCCGCCCACCGGCCCAGGCTAAAACAGGCATTGGCTATCATGTTATGCGACTGTGCCTGGCCCTGAATATGGCCCGCCTGCTGGTAAAGGGCAAATGCTTCCTGAAAAGAGTTGATGGCGCTGCTGTTGCCGCTGCGCCAATAAATGTAGCCCAATAGGCCATACGCCCTGGCTAACAGCGTCACTTCTCCTAACGGCCTGGCAATCTGCAAAACCTGTTCACACTGCTGCAATGCCACGTCATACCGACCCTGACGAATGTTGATCAACCCGGCCAGGATGAGCAGGTGGGTAAATTCGGCAGTGCCGGATTGGGAGTGAATAGCCAGCCCTTGATCAATCCAACGCAGCGCCTCCGGGTAATCGCCGCGCAATTCATACAGGCGGGAATACCAACGACAAATGGAAATGACTTTTGCTTCATCACCCTTATGCGAAGCCATCTCATGGGCGTTCGCCAGGTATTCTTCTGCTTCATCATATCGGCCGGTGTCAATGCAGAGGTGTCCTAATGAGTGATAGATGGTCAACTGTTTGTCTTCAGAGTCGCCAGCCTGCACGGCCGCATGGAGGGCTTTGCGGTAATGGTCTATGGCTTCCTGATTGGCGAAGAGGGTTTGCGCCTGCTGCCCGGCCTGCATCTGGTATTTCAGGGCGCGCGGCCAATCTTCGCCTTCATAGGCATGGTGGGCGATGAGGGCGGGTAGGCTTTCGCTGCGGCCCCACCCCTGGCTACGGCCGTCTTCTAGATATTGCGCAATCAACCGGTGATATTCTCGGCGGGCGCTGGCGGCCAACGAACTGTAGCTCACCTCTTGCATCAGGGAGTGGATGAAGGCATATACCAGTTCCGGGCTGCGCTGCGCTTCGCGCACAATTTCCACCAGTTGCAGCTCATTCAGGTAAGCCGATACTTCAACATTGTTGATTTCGCTGGTCGTGTGTTCCACCACGTCAAAGGGGAAGGAACGGCCGACCACAGAAGCCACCTGCACCGTCCAGCGGCATAGCTCTTCCAACCGATCCAGCCGCGCCAGCAGCACCCCTTCCAGCGTATCCGGCACGGTGATGTTGGTGATGGTGTCGCTAAACTGCCAACGGCCGTCGTCCAGCCGTACCAGCAACCCATCATTGATCAACGAGCGGATCACTTCTTCCAGATAGAGCGGATTGCCCTCTACCCGATTCAAAATCATATCGGCCACACCGGACGGCCATTCACGCACTGGCGCCAGATTGAGCAGCATCTCCTGGGTATCGGCCGTATTCAGCCCATACAGGCCAATCTCCCGGTAATGATCGGGATACTCTTGCCGCGCTTTGCGGCGTAGCTGCCAACACCCCTTCTCCCGGTCTGGGCGGAACAGCCAGAAAAAAGCCAGCGGCAACTGCGCCGCCAGCGGCAGCAAATACGCCACCAGATCAAGCGAAGCGCGGTCCATCCAGTGCATGGCGTCGAAAAGGATGAGCAGCGGTTGTTGTTGGGCAACGGCCGTGAGCACCGTTCTGATCGCCACAAACGTCCGTCGCTGCAACGCCTCGCCATCCAGATAACGAATGCGCTCCTGGGCGGCTTCATCCAGCGGGATATTCAGGAAATTCGCCAGATACGGCAGCGTGGCCTCCGCATCATCGGCCGTAAACCATTGGGCTAACGCCTGGCGCAACTGCTGTCGTTTAGCAGCCGGGTCAGCGGCCGTCAGATCAAAAAGCTGGTGCAGCAGCTCCTGGAACGGCGCATACCCCACCGATTCGGTGTAGGATAGACAGCGGGCAGTTATCCAGCGCACACCACCTGCGCTCTGGCTGGTTTGCTGCCACTCATGCACCAGCCGGGACTTACCTACCCCCGCCTCGCCGATAATGGTGATGATACGGCCGTGCTGCCCTTCTTGCAGCGTCGCCAGATCGGCCATCAACTGCGCCCATTCCTGCCTGCGCCCCACCAGCGGCGACTGCATCCCCCGCCGTTCGGCGGTCGGGTTGGCGCGTAACCCTTCCACCGTAAAAATGGGCACCGGTCGGCTCTTGCCTTTCAACTCCACCGCGCCGCGTGGCTCTACCACCGCCACATGCTGCACCCGTCGCTGCACATGCTCACTGACATACACCTGCCCAGACGCTGCCGCCGACATCAGCCGCGCCGCCAAATTCACCTCATCCCCCATCACCGTGTATTCGTGCCGCCAATAGCTGCCCACGTACCCGGCAAACACATAACCATAGCTAATGCCAATGCGCTGCCGCAACATCAGATCAGGCAACCCCACCTGCACCGGTAACACGGCGGCCACTTCCACAAAAGCGGCCTGCATAGCCAGCGCCGCCCGCACCGCCCGCTCGGCGTCATCCTCATGGGCAATGGGCGCGCCAAAAATAACCATCAGCTTGTCGCCATGATCATAGAGATCAATCTTGTTCACCACGCCGCCATATTGGTGCAGCGCCTGGCTCATATGGGTGAAATAAAGATTGAGCGCGGCCACAATGTCCGTTTCACGGCCTGGTCCCAGCCGGTCGGCGATTTCCCCCAGGCCGTCCACATTGGCAAAGAGGTTGGCGACCAGCCGGTGTTCGCCTTTCAGGCTGGGGGCGCGTGGGTCGCTGGCCAACCGGGCCAACATGCCCACCGGCAAATAGGGGGTGAGCATATCTAGTTGTCTCAACAGGCGTCGCAGTCGTTGCAGATTGGGCGGCAGCGGGAAATGGGTCTCCATGGGCACAATGGGCGGCGGCAGGGGCGGCAGGTCAATGTATTCCACTGCCAGATAGTCAGGATAACCGGGCACGGGCACGGCCGTACACAACAACTCCGCGTCTATGGCATCATACGTGCCCTGGTCTACCAACACCTGCCCGGCGTTGGCCGCCGATTCGACGGCGGCGGTGGCATTCACGTCGCCGCCAAAGAGGGCATATTCCATGGCTTCGGCCGTGCCCAACTGGGCAGCGAAAAATTGCCCGGCGCGCACCCCCACGCTCATGCGCAGCGGGAATGTGCCTTGTGACGTTTTGGTCTCGCTAAACTGGCTCATGGCCGCCTGCATTTTCATGGCCGCCTGCACGGCCTGGGTGGCGCTGCTATAACGGCCGTGCCCCTCCGTAAATAACCCCAACAACGCATCGCCGCCAAAACGGATCAATTCACCACGATACTCCTTGAGGATGGTGAGCATCACGTCAAAGTAGCGATTGACAACGGCCGTGACCTCTTCTGCCCCTTCACGCCCCACCCGGCTCAGCCGTTCCGACATGGCCGTAAAACCGCTGATGTCCGCAAAGAGAAGCGCGCCGGAAACGAAACGGCCGTCGGCCTGTCCCACTACCGGATGCTCCAACACCTGTTTGCCCAATGATTCCGGCAGGTGAGACATGGTAGCCTCTACCAGCGCCGACAAATGGGTAATCACCTGCGAACGCAGGCGGGTGGGTGGGTCGCTGCTTTCGGCAACCAGCGCCTCATGCAGCAATGCAGGCAGATACCGCTGCAAATTTGTCAGTTCATCTGGAGACAGCTGATTTTCGGTTGGAGTGATATTTTGTTCGCCCATTGATAAGAAGATTCAGTAGATAGAAACGGGAGGAGTGGGCATCCTCAGATGCCCACCGGTTCGCATCTAAGGATGCGAACTCCGCTTTTTGCTACTGGAATTGGTTCAATGTTTGAGAATAAACAAATCTGTAAACGGGGCTGTATTGGCGAAACTACTAACCAGGGGCAGCCCGATAAGAGTGCCAGGATTATACCCCGTGAATCTTACGGGACATGCCAGCAAAGTCAGCAAAGGAGTTAACAAAGAGGTAAAAGTTGAGGAAATCCGTAATCCGTGAGCCGTGCCTTTCCGATTACGGGTTACAGATTACCGATAACGAATTACGTGATCGGCTTCTTGATAATAATATACCGCCCCATATCATCCCCCTTGGCCTGGCAGGTTTGCATATCCACCTTGAAGGTATTGCCGCCGGAGACCCAGGTGAGCGCCTCTTGCAGCAGCCCCAGACCCAGATAACAAACGGGGCGGTCGGCTTCACGGCCGCAGCACATAGGGCAGCGTTCCAACGTGTAGACAAAATGATCCCCCTCGTCTTGCACATTAGAAATCTGGTCGGAAAATTGGGAAAAGATGCGGGCTAACGCCGGCAAACCGATTTTCAACTTGGTATTGAGCGGCAGCACCCGGAAGGCCAGATCCCCCACACCCACCAACGCCCCTACCCCTTTGAGACCCGTTTCAAAGGTGGCCCGCCCGGCACGAATGGCTAAACCACGCCCACCACGTGGGCCATACATATCTTCCAACGCCTTTTGCAACGCGGTCAGGTCGGCAAAGGAGAACTCTTTGTCCAGGTTGTTGGGGGGGCGGTTGTAGATGTAATGTTCTAACCCGGCCAGATGCAGCACGGCATTCAGACCGTTTTTACCCATCACATCTTCCAGAGCTTGAATGATGATACGGCCGAATTTATTGGGGTAGAACAATTCCTGACAGTTGGGTGTTGTGGATTCTTCAGTCATGTGCCTTTACAGGGTTGTGGGTTTGTTAAACCGATATTTTCGAGAGAAGGATACTCATTTTTGCGGGTAATGTCTACTTTACGCCCAAAGATTTGCCGGATTTTTACGGGGCAGGCCCCTACGGCCGTCCCGCCATCACCATCATCCGCACCGCCTGATACACATCTTTGCTTTTCACCAGCGTCTCCCCCACCAGAATCGCGTCCACACCAATGGCCTGCATCGCCTTCACATCCTCGGCCGTCTTTAAGCCACTTTCGCCGACAACGGCCGTTGCTGCCGGGATCAACTGGCGCAGCCGGGCCGTATTCTCAAAATCCACCGCAAATGTCTGCAAATTGCGGTTATTGACGCCGATAATGCGCGGTTCCAGGGGTAATACCTGCGCCAACTCCGCTTCCGTATGCACTTCCACCAGCACCGCCATGCCCAATTGGTGCGCCAGCGCCAGCAATTCCTTCATGTCGCCTGGCCCCAGCACGGCGGCGATCAGTAAGATGGCATCCGCCCCCGCCGCCCGCGCTTCATACACCTGGTAGGGGTGGAAGATGAAATCCTTGCGCAGCACCGGCACTTTTGGCCCGACCGCCTCTTTAACATCACGTAGATGCTCCAGTGCGCCCTGAAAGTGACGGCCGTCGGTCAGCACTGAGATGGCCCGCGCTCCGGCCTTCACATAGGTCCGCGCCAGCTTCACCGGATCATAGTTGGGTACCAGCAGCCCTTTGCTGGGCGACGCCTTTTTACATTCGGCAATGAGGGAGACGCCGGGGGATTTAACGGCCGTGTAGAGATCGGCCGGTGGTGGGGCTACGGAGGCCATCGCCCGCACATTTTCAAAGGAGACCTCGCGCATCGTTTTGGGCAGTTGCTCCCGGTGATGCCGCATGATCTCGTCCAGAATTTCACCGCGTTGTTTGGCTAGGTTTGATACGCTCATAGGGGATTGGAGATAAGGAGATTAGGAGATTAGGAGATTGGTTTAATCTCTCAATCTCTCAGTCTCCCAATCTCACCCTCTTCATTTGCGGAAGATGTCGGTGACGGCAACGGAAAAGTTGGTGAGGATGATGGACACGGCCGTGTCTCCCACCTTATACACATTTTGCAGCATGTAATCCCCTTCCTCTAACACCAACACCTCCACCGTCTTTTTGCGGTAATCTACAATCCAATACTCCGGCACCCCCGCCTGACGATACACTTCCTGTTTCTTCCCCCGGTCATACATCCAGTTGCTTGGCGACAGCACCTCCACGACGAGATCGGGCGTGCCGCTGATTTCCTCCTCGCCAATAATGGAAAGGCTCTGTGTACTGACGTAAACAATATCCGGTTGTACCGGTACATCCTGCATTGGCAATCTGACAGCAATCGGTGAGGCATAAACCTGACCCAAATGGTGATTGAGCGCATGAATTCTCATCCGCGTCAACAAGTCAGACGTTGTGTGTTGATGTGATACCGAAGGCGGCGGACTCATGTGTAATTCTCCATCTATGACTTCATACTTAAAACCATCATCCGGCAGCCGCAGCCAATCGGCATACGTCCACTCCCCTTGCGGCGGCAGGTCTGTTTTTGTTGGCGGTGCTAATGTTGCCATCTGTCACACTCCTCACTCGTTCGTAGTAGGCGATTTATCGCCTTCACACACCGCTAAAGCGGTTACTACAAACATGCTGCGCCATTGTAACACAACTAGGCAAAGCTATTGCTCATCTGCACCCACGCTTCCAGAGCACGGACGGCCGTGCCGCTATCAATGGCTTCGGCCGCTTTGGCCAGCCCGGCGGGCAGATCATCATCGGCCACGCTCAGGGTAGCAGCCGCATTCAGCAGCACAATATCGCGGCGTGGCCCTTTGTCTTTGCCGCTCAAGATGTCATGGGTGATCTGCGCGTTTTCCTCTGGTGTGCCGCCGATAAAGTCATCCAGACGGCCGTGCGCCAACCCCAAATCGGCAGGGGCCAGTTCATAAGTCGTCACCACCCCATTCAACAAACGGCTCACCCGGTTTGGTCCGGCCGTAGACAGTTCATCCAGCCCATCCGCCCCATGAACCACATAAGCCGCCTGGCTGCCCAATGCCTTGAGTACCTGCGCCATCGGCTCCGTCAGGTTGGGGTCAAAGACGCCAATCAACTGGTAAGCGGCGCCCGCCGGGTTGGTCAGTGGGCCGAGGATGTTAAAGATGGTACGCTGGCCGATTTCGCGGCGGGGCGGCCCGGCAAAACGCATCGCCGGATGGTGGTGGATGGCGTAGAGAAAGCCAAAACCCACTGCCTGCACACAGGCCGCCACCTGTTCCGGCGTCAAGTCCAGATTGCCACCCAGCGCCATCAATACATCGGCCGAGCCGGATTTGCTGCTGGCGGCGCGGTTGCCGTGTTTGGCTACTTTCATACCCGCGCCCGCCACCACAAACGCGGCCGTGGTGGAGATGTTGAAGGTATGTTTGCCATCGCCACCTGTGCCCACCGTGTCCACCATCATATCCCCTTCGCTCAGGGGTACATGCACCGGGACAACGTGCGCCCGCATGGATTTGGCGCTGCCCGCAATTTCGTCTACCGTTTCCCCTTTCATGCGCAACGCGGTCAGATAACAGCCAATCTGGGCCGGCGTGGCCTCACCATTCATAATATCGTTCATGGCTGCTTCGGCCTCGGCCAGGCTCAGCTCTTGAAAGTTGATCGTTTTGGCGATAGCTTCTCTAATTCCCATCTTTTCCCCGCAATTATGAATTCTAAGAGAGGAGTGGGCATCCTCAGATGCCCACCGTTCGCATCTGAGGATGCGAACTCCGCTTCGGTCTACTGATTATGAATTATGAAGAGGTTGACCAGGCCAACGCACCTTGTCACCCCTTCACCGTGTCACCTTGTCAGGCAACTCAGCGCGGCACAAGACTGCTCAAGTAGCCGTCTTGCTCACGCAGCAAATCACGTTGAATGAAGTCATCGAGCAGTTGGTGCAGCAGTTGTTCCGGGTCGGGGCAGTTGGCGCGGGGGGCGTAGTCGTGGGGCCACGGCCGTGCCAATGCCTCAGCTACAAATTGTTGACGGCTGATGGGCTGGGAAAGTAACACGGCCGTCATCGTCACCCGCCGTAACAAGTGCAAGGCCATCTTCTCCGGGTACATTTTGAATTCCGCCAGCCGCCGCGCCAACGCACCCAGGCTGGCTGATGGGTCGGTAATCAGTCCGCCATGTCCCGGCAAGGCCAGGGCGATGTCGTATTGTTGCAGTCTGTCCACTGTGGCTATCGCTTCATCGAGGATGTGGTCGCCGTGTACGGCCGTGTTCAAAATGCCACAATCCCGGTCATGCAGTGCGTCCGCCGAAATGAGCAGGCGCGTTTCCGGCTGGTAGAGGGCAATGCTGTCCGGCGCATGGCCCGGCGTGGCGATGACCTCAAACCGGTACGCGCCCAATTCCACCATATCGCCATCCTGCCAGGTGATGTCCACCGTCACCGGCTCACAATCGGCGGCAAAATAATCCAACCACATCAAGCGCCGATCATGGGTTTTCAAGATGTGGGCGGTGGCGGCGCTGACGGCCGTTTGCGCCCCGCTCACATCCCGCAATATCCTATTCCCGCCAATGTGATCCCAATGGCAATGTGTGTTCACAATCAGCCGGATGTCCGCTAAATCAACGATCTGCCCAATCAACCGCACCGTCTCCGCCGCACTGGACGGATGCCCGGTATCCACCACCACCGGCCCCGCGCCACCGGTGATGATCACCGTGTTGCTGTTAATCCAGCCGCGTTGGAGGAAGTGGAGGTGTGGGAGCATACTCGTGATGCGTGATACGTGATGCGTGACCCAACCCTTCACGGGTCACGCATCACGCATCACGGTTCAAACTCTCCGGGAAACCCTTTAATCTGCGCCGTCAGGACGGTTTCACCGGCCGTGTTGGTGATGGTGCAATCCAGCCAGACCCAGCCTTTGTCGGAGAGTTCGGTGATGGTGGCGACGGCCGTGACCGTATCCCCCACATACACCGGCCCCAAAAAGGTAAAGTGCATCTCCGTCGCCAGAAAGTTCCATAGGCCGCCAATGTGCGTCAGCAGGCTGGCGGTGAGCAGGCCAGGCACAATCCGCCGCCCAAAGCGGGTCTGGGCGGCAAAGCTGTCATCGGTGTGCAGCGGATTCACATCCCACGTCGCCCCGATGAACAACGCCACCTCCCCATCCGTCAACGTCCGGGTAAACTGCCCCTTCTCGCCAACGGCAATTTTCTGCGGGGTACGGTGTGCCAATTTCGGTCTGTTCATATTCGCCGTTTTATACCCGGCTAGATGAATCTAGCGAGGGCTTACATTTCGTTTCATTCCGTGCAACAGCCTAACATTGCGTTACTCTGTTCTCTGCTTTTGAACACTCCGCCCCCACCTCCTAGTTAGGCTTTTACTCTTCCGCCTCACTATAATTGAACTCAACTCTGCTTTGACGGACGATTTCATCAAGCATGTTTCGCAAGTAACCCTGAGCGGTTGCTTCTTTAAAGCGTTGCTGGAGAACAGTGAGATTAATTATCTCCTCGATGCAGTTCATATACTTCTCGACTATCGCTTTGATGGAGTATTGCCTTTCCGCACTTGCCCAAAGTTTTTGCCTTAACTCGTTGACAGTTTCTTCCGATTTGATTACGAAAGAAATCGGGTAACGCTCAATTTTGTCTATATCGAGGAAATATTTCCTTACGTCCAGTGTCTCCGTAACTTGGAAGAATCTGCCCAAAGGACGCATAACGAAGTCAATGCCACCGTCGTTAGCATTTGTACGCCCAGTTTTATAGAGCTTCAGGTTTTCTCTTTGAATGCTTTCCAGGTTGTAGCCAAAGTAAACTGTCTGGTCATGATAATAGAACTTCAAAATAGCATAACTCACTATCTCGAAAATGCGTGCATCAACATTGGGAGCAAGCAATTCTGAAATGAACTCCTCTACTGTCAAGTTATCCTCCACCGCAACATTCTTTAGACGTTCACAAGTCTCAATAAACTTCTCAAATGCACTGCGTTTTGCTTCTATATAAAGGTGTATGATCTCGATAATTGGTTGCGCGATATTATAGGTCATTCCATCTACAATAATTTTGAGCAGGTTTTCGTTTATCCAGTAACGGTTCGTCTGCGAATCCCGAAGAATTGGGACATATTCGACCTGTGGGAAATACTTCTTGAATTCCTCATTCATTCGACTGTTAAGCGCATGATTTTGAAGTTTGCTCCCAAAAGGTAGTTCTCGTTGCCTCCGAAACAAGTCGCTGAATCTTGCTCCCGCATAATTTGGGTAATCTTTCCGCTTGTCAAAACCATTCTTCAAATAGTCCTCAACCAAAACGTAAACAGCGTAGATGTTCGCAAAACTTCCTCGAGCTTTTGCTCCGCGAGTTGCCGATTTAGTCTTGATATTCAAGTATTGAAGCAAGGGGCTTTTTTCGTAGATGTCGTCCCATACTTCGCCAAATGCCGAAGCAAGAACTTGCTGTATTTGATCTGTAAATTCGTGTTCCATCTTATGAACCATCTAGTAGGCGCTGCTGAGTTAGGGAAATTTTTTCATAGGTTCGCGGTTCGCGTCTGAGTTCTTCGCCCTTGTAATATGTAAGTATCTCCAAACGCCGTAAGCCAATTTTGACGTACTCCTCGTCTATTTCTATACCAACAGATTGCCGTCCCCACTTTTTAGCAATAGTAGATGTTGTGAAAGTGCCTGAAAAGGGGTCAAGAATTAAATCACCGGGATTGGAACTAGCCAAAACAATGCGTTCCAGCAACGCTATAGGCTTTTGTGTTGGATGGTCCTCATATTCATCCATCCGGTAACGTACCCTAGGGATTTCCCAAACGTTACCGGGAACCTTCTTAGTGTTGTACACAGAAGGAACAGGTTTTCGATAGTCAATGAGTTTGCGCTTCGCCCCGGTCTTGGCTTCAACCAAGATGTCATCTGCGTTAAATGTATACTGATTCTTGTCTTTAACGCAAAACAAAATTGGTTCATACAATGAACCGAAATATCTCTTCGCCTGAACGCCTGAACTGTCGTAGAACCACACTACTCTTGACAAGATGTGCAGTTTTTTGCTCAGGAAAATGTCAAGGTGCGGCATATTCTGAGTAGAAGCCATTAAATATAGACTGCCCGTAGGTTTGAGTTTCTTGACACATAGATCAAGCCAACAGTAGCACCACTCGCGGTACTCCTCATCAGAAGCCCACTTGTCCTTTTTACCGTTAAAATCCTTGCCTATATTGTAAGGAGGGTCGGCAAAAATAAGGTCTATCGAAGTGTCAGGGACTTCAGCCGAAAGAACTTGAAGTGCATCACCCCAATATATCTTGTGATTATCTTTTTCAAATACTTGTGTCATTTTCTGTCCCTTAAGAAATCCTTGTTTTTTTGTTCACCCCAAACGTTTGTATACTCTGGATGGAATGAACACCTTCGTATTTGTTAAGCCCGCAACTTCGGGTAGCCCTACGGCCGTCCTCGCCACCCATGTCCGTTTTCAAGATGAAGCCCTGGTGGTGCGGTTGTCTGACGGCCGTGAAATCTCTGCCCCCCTCGAATGGTTTCCACGCCTACGCGATGCCACCGACGAACAACGCCAAAACTGGCGCTTTATCGCCCGCGGTATCGGCATACACTGGGAAGATGTAGACGAGGACATAGCCGTCAGCACATTGTTAAAGAACTGGTGAAATAACAAACTCTGCGTTTGTTATTTCACCTTCGTCACCCGCAGCCAGTTGCCGCCGCGTTCGGTGTTGGCGTGCTGGATCGCTTCGGCGGAACCGAGGACAACCACACGGCCGTACTCCTGCACCCCCGCCAACACTTCTCCCAACGCGGCAAAATCGGCCGCCGTCGTAGACAGCACTTCCTCGCGTAGCTGCTGCCGGTAGGCGTCCGTCACGTTCGCCAGATAGCGCGAAAGCGACGTATACCCCTTCGCGTCCGGCAGTTCATAGGCATCCATGCTGCTAATTGCGCCGATGATGCTTTTGGTCAGTTCATCGTTGTGCAGGGGCTGGCGCAAAAAGGCGGGCACACCGGCATAATTCGCCAGCGTCCCCAGCAGGTTCGGGTCACGATACGACAGGAAGCTGTAGACGCCGGTATTGTGGCTGAAGCTAACCATGCCGCCATACGCCCCACCCTGCACCCGAATCTTTTCCCACAGATACGTCGTGCGCAGGTAATTGTTAATCACGGCAATCGAGCCATGCAGCTTGTAGCCCAAATCGTACAAATTGGCCCCCTGGGCCACATAATTCACCTGCGCCGGGATGGTCAACCCTTCCGGCGCGGCATCACTCCGCCAATTCCACTTTTGCACCGCCACCGGCACATCGGGCAGGCTGGCGATAAACCCGGCCAATCGCGGCTGAAACTGCGCCCAATTGGCCGCGTCCAGAGTGATATTAACGATGAGATTGCGGCGGCTGATGAGCGTCTGCCGCACCTGCTCCAATCGGCCTAACACGCCGGGCCAATCGTTTTCCATATCGGCCGCCAACTGGCGCAGGGCAAAGAGGTAGGCGATACCGCTGGTCTGTTCGGAGACCCAATCGCTCTCGTTGAACGTGGCCCGGAGACGGCCGTCCGCCACCCCATGCCCACCAGGAATCAGCCCCGCCTCCAGCCGGGCGATGGATTCATACACCATCTGCCGCAGCCGGTCGCGGTTGTCCAGCTTCACCGTCAGCAGCACGTCGCGGGCAATGTCGAGCAGGTCGTCAGCCTGGGCCATGGTTGCCTTGCCGCGCAGGAAGAGCCAGGCGGCGGCTTCGCTTGCGCCTCGTTTGGCGGCGATGTGACGCGAGGCATGTAGACCACCCGTTTTGCGGCCAATGCGCTGCTGCAACTTCACATAATCCTCGGTTTCCGTACCCACTTCGGTGAGGGCACGGCCGTACAACCCCACCAACGGCAGTAATTCCTGGGGCAGCGTGTGCAAATTCAGCCCCATCTCCAGGTAGACAATACCGTTGGTAAACAGGTCATGGGTGATCACCTCTGCCCCGTTTATCGTCTCGCGGGCAAAGGGGATGGGTTTGTTTTCCCTGTCCAGGTCGGCCAGCGTCAGTCGGGGGATGGCGGCGAGAGCGGCGGGATCGTCCGGCTTTTCTTGCAACGCCTTTAGCTGCTGCGTGGTGGCGATGATGTCCTCAATCTGGCGTTCGTTGAGGCGGGATTGCACGGCCGTGAGCTTCGCCTTCTCCTCCGCGTCCATCCGCGCCTGCAATGCCGGGTCTGGCTGCAACACCAGCGTCACGCGATGGTTGTTGGCCAGCAGGTAGGTGCGGATTAGTTCTTGCAAATAGGCGGGGTTGGCGGCGAGTTGAGTTTTGACGGCCGTCAACGGCGCTTCATATTGCAACGGCTCCACCGGGTCAAAATCATACACCCAATTCCGCAGCGCCCGGATCATCAACGACAGGCCCCGCGGGAAGGAGCCGGTATTATTCTCGCGCAGGCTAAATTCGATGGTGTTAATCGCCGCCTCAATCATCTCCGGGTCAATGCCCTCGGCGGCCAATCGTTCGAGTGTCTGCAACACCAGCGGCTCCACTTTGTCCACATTCGCCAGTTCCACCCCTTTCAGTCCGGTGGAAAAGGTGGCCTGGCGCAGCGCCCCGGAAATGCCGCCGCCAATCGTGTCCGACCCCAATCCAGAATCCATCAACGCCTTACGCAGCGGCGAGGCGGGCGTGCTGACCACCGCATAGGACATCACACTCAGCGCCATTTGCAGCGCCGGGTCGAGGATTTCCGGCAGCACCCAGTTGAGGCTGACATACGCTTTTTGTTCGCCATCGGCGGTGACGGCATACGGCCGTGTCACCCGTTTCGGCTCCACAAATGGCTTATGCAAAGGGATGGCCGAGTCCACTTTGGCCGCCTCAAAGCCGCTCAGATATTCATCCAGCAGCGCCAGCCGCTTCTCCGGGTCATCATCGCCATAGAAAAAGATGCGGGCATTGGACGGATGGTAATAGGTCTCGTGGAAGCTGCGGAACTGCTCATAGGTCAGATTGGGCATCACCGTCGGGTCGCCGCCGGAATCATGCCGGTACACATTATCCGGGAACAACTCCTCCTTCACCGCCTTATACAGCACCCCCTCCGGCGACGAATACGCCCCCTTCATCTCGTTAAAAACAATGCCCTTGTAAATGAGCGGCTCGTCCGGGCTGTTCAATTCATAATGCCACCCTTCCTGCTCCAGATGGTGGGGCGTGATCAGCGGATGAAAAACCGCATCCAGGTACACATCCACCAGGTTATACAACTCTTTGTTGTTCGTGGTGGCCACGGGATAGGTGGTGAAGTCGGCGGCCGTAAAGGCATTCAAAAAGGTCTTAAACGACCCCTTCGCCAGTTCAATAAACGGCTCCTTCACCGGGTACTTGCGCGAGCCGCCCAACACCGAATGCTCCATGATGTGCGGCAGCCCGGTGGAATCTTCCGGCGGCGTGCGGAAGGTGATGCCAAACGCCTTGTTCTCGTCATCGTTCTCCACCGACAACAGTTCCGCCCCCGTCTTCACATGCCGGTACAACGTCGCCTTGCTGTTCAACTCGTCAATATGTGTTTCCTGAATTAACTCAAACCCATGCAGATTCATTACATTACCTCGTGTAGTGGGATATTTAACGCGGAGGCGAAGAGACGCAGAGAAAACCTCTCCGCGCCTCTACGTCTCTGCGTTGGAAATAGATCATCAGGTTAATCAATTGTCGGTCGGGGGATGCCAACCAACAGACGCCCAATATCGGCGTGACTCAAGCAGTTGTAGCCGATTTAGTTTAAGAGCTGCAATGGTCGCCCGTCCGGTCGGCGTCAAGCCCAGAACCATGACCCCATTTTCATCCCAACGAAAATGGTCTGTCCATTGCTGTTGGAGAGGGTGGTAAAGACGCGCAACGTTGCCAGTTTGGGGATCAACGGCCGTCACCCGATCATGTTTTGCCAGATTACAGTCCCAACAGGCCAGGCACAGGTTCTCCAAAACAGTTTCGCCGCCCAATGATTGGGGAATGATATGGTCTACGGTTAATGTGACGCCCATCACGCGCTGCTGGCTCTGGCAATAGCTGCAACGGCCGTTTGACTGTGCAATGACCTGTGCCTGAAGGGCTGGCGGAATGGTGCTCATCTATGGGTTGGAATCGTCCAGCAGGGAGCTAATATCATATCCCCGCGCCTGCAACAAAACGGCCGCTTTCGCCCGCACCAGCATGATTCGGTTGAAAAACTGGGATAACAAGGCAGCTTCTTCTTGTTCTACGGCCGTCAGCCCTTCTAACTGCTGCTTTTCTACCAACAATTGCATCCGCTCTGTTTTCTCGACGGGCGCAATCATCCTGGCGGCGTGCCATAATTCCTCATCACTGAACTGATCAAGCTGGCTCAATTCCGCTTGCAATGCCTCCGGCAAGGCTTCCGGCTCAGGCAGCGCGGCCGTCACGACCGCCACTACTTCATCAGCCACCGATCGCTGTTTCACCTGTGACAGTTTCTCGACCTGCCGGTACACCCTTTCTGGTAATAGAATGGTTACTTGCTGGTAACTCATCAGCTATCCTCCTGCGCGTGAACCTGCGCAAAAAACATGGGACGGATCATAGTATGTTATACGCAAAGCGCAATACGATTCATATTCCGTCCTGACTTAGCCGCAGCAATTGGTTGCCGCCGCGTTGGAATTCGTAATTGACGGTTTCGATCACGGCCGTCATCCCCTCCCCTTTCATTATTTCCAGCAACGGCCGTAAATGAACCGACTCCCGGCAGTTCAAATCCAGCAGCGGGAAAATGCGCACTTCCCCGGCCACACGCACCATCTCGCGCACGGCCGTGACGTGAAAATCCAACGACAACTGCTCGCTGTATAAAAAGAGGAAATGCGAACACAACGCCAGCCCAAATTCCCCGTCGGCAAAGGGCAAATGGGGCAGGGAAATGGGTTGGTAACGGCCGTCCGCCCTCCCAGTCTCATAATCCTGCAAAAAGCGACGCATCGCCGCCATCCGTATCTCCGCCAACCGTTCCGGCGACGGGATGGTTGTCCACACATAATCAGCCATCGTTTGCCGCACCTGGTTCATAATCAGCGGATACGCCTCGTGAACGCGCTGCTCAATTTGGGCGGCACTGAACTGATAGAGCGGGTCAATGGAGCGTACGGCCGTGCCCCGTGCCGTCATCTCTGCATTAAAACTCGCCGGCCCATCCGCACAGCCCAAAATCCGCCGCCCTTCGTCTACGGCCGTCAACGCAAACATCCCCCGATACTCCGCCAACGACCGTCCCCAGGGTACCACATTCTCTAAAACCACTGTCATCACATCTCCAAATAGTGGCGAGGAATCCCTACTAATTGACCACACGTAGGGATTCCTCGGAAGGCCTCGGAATGACACAATTTTCTTTATCCGTGTTCATCCGCGTTCATCCGCGTTTGTCCGCGTCCCATTCCTAACGGCCGTCTAAAAAATTCTGCAATATCCGCCTCCCATACTCCGTCAGGATGCTCTCCGGGTGGAACTGCACCCCCACCACCGGATACTCTTTATGCCGCACGCCCATCACCTCACCCTGGCTGGTAAACGCCGTCACCTCCAGGCAATCCGGCAGCGGCTCCTGCACAATCAGCGAATGGTAGCGCGTCGCCTGGAACGGGCTGGGGATGCCGTTAAACAGCCCTTCACTGTTGTGGTACACCCGCGACGTTTTGCCGTGCATCAGGCGCGGCGCCCGCACCACCTGCCCGCCAAACGCCTCACCGATACACTGGTGCCCCAGGCAGACGCCGAAAATCGGCGTTGTTGGCCCCAGTTCGCGCAGCAAATCCAGGGAAATGCCGCCATCGTGCGGATCGCCCGGCCCCGGACTGATGACGATGTGATCCGGCTGCATCGCCCGCACCTCCTCCACCGTCACCTGGTCATTGCGATACACACAAATCTCCTGCCCCAACTCACCCAGATATTGCACCAGGTTGTAGGTGAATGAATCGTAGTTATCTATGACAATAATCATCTTTCTCTCCCTGTTCGTAGTAGGCGATTTATCGCCGTAAGATGGCGATAAATCGCCTACTACAAACGAGTGGGCAGCACCAGCCCCATCATCTCTTTCATGCGGTCCACTTTGGGTTGGGACACGGCCGTCGCCTGCATCGCCCCTTTCGCCAAAATCTGCCCCAACTCCGCCGGGTCGGCCATTAGCTGATGGTAGCGTTGTTGGATCGGCCGTAACGTCTCAATCGTCACCTCCGCCACCCGCACCTTCAGGTCGCCATACCCCCGCGCGTTGGCAAAATCCGCCTCCACTTCCGCCTGGCTCTTGCCCGTCAACGCCTGGTAGATTTCCAGCAGGTTGTTCACGCCCGCCTTTTCCGGGTCATCCGAAAAGCGAATCTCACGCCCCGAATCCGTCACCGCCCGTTTGAACGAGCGCATGATCTCATCCGGCTCATCCAGAAAGCGCACCGCATGGCCGCGCACATGCGCCATGCTCTTGGACATCTTCACCGCCGGGTTATCCAGGGCCATCACCCGCGCCCCCACTTCCGGGATCACTGGCTGCGGAATAACGAAGAACTCCTCTTCGTACAGGCTGTTAAAGCGTTGGGCGATGTCCCGCGCCAGTTCCACATGCTGCTTCTGGTCTTCACCCACCGGCACCTCATGGGCATCATAAAAAATGATGTCCCCGGCCATCAGCACCGGGTAATCGAGCAGGCCGGTGAGCACACTCTCTTGCCGGGCGGACTTGTCCTTGAACTGGGTCATGCGTTGCAGCCAACCCAGCGGCGTGATGCAGTTCAGCAGCCAGCACCCTTCGGCATGGGCGGTCACATGGCTCTGCACAAAGATCGTACACTTGTCCGGGTCTAAGCCTGATGCCAATAAAATGGCCGCCATAGACAGCGTTTCCTGGCGCAGTTGTTCCGGGACTTGCGGCACCGTCAGACTGTGCAAATCCACCACACAAAAGAAATTTACCTTCTCATCCTGTTTCGCCACCCAATTTTTGTAAGACCCCAGGTAATTGCCCAAATGCACATTCCCGGTTGGTTGGATGCCGCTAAATACACGTTTTTTAGTCATAATTACTCTCTCGTTCTCTCGTTTGTAGTAGCACTTATGAAAGTTAAAGAAATAACCAGCAATAAAAACATGTCATTCCGAGGTCTTCCGAGGAATCCCTTACACTTAAAATGACCGATGCATAGAGATTCCTCGCTCCGAAGACTGCGCTCGGAATGACAATCTGCCTATTACCGAATTAAAAGTTAATCTTCATTAGCGCCATCAGAGGGCGATAAATCGCCTACTACGAACAATTATAAAATCCCCTGCTCCGCCTTATCCACGGCCACCAGCAGGGCGCGGGCTTTGTTGAATGATTCCTGATACTCGCTGGTCGGGTCACTGTCGGCGACGATGCCGGCGCCGGCCTGCACGTAGATGGTGTCGTCCTGCATGACCATCGTGCGGATGGCGATGCAGGTATCCATACTGCCATCGTAGCTGAAGTAGCCGACTGCGCCCGCATACAGGCCGCGCCGTTCTCCTTCCAGTTCCTCGATGATCTCCATCGCCCGCACTTTGGGTGCGCCGCTGACCGTGCCCGCCGGAAACGTGGCCCGCATCAGGTCAAAGGCATCCATGCCCGGCTTGATCCGCCCGGTGACGTGGCTGACGATGTGCATGACATGGCTGTACCGCTCAATCGTCATCAGGTCGCTGACCTTCACGCTGCCATATTCGCTGACACGGCCGATGTCGTTCCGGCCCAGGTCTACCAGCATGACGTGTTCGGCGCGCTCTTTGGGGTCGGCCAGCAGTTCCGCTTCCAGGGCCAGGTCCTCCTCGGGCGTCTGGCCGCGCCAGCGCGTGCCGGCGATGGGGCGCACGGTGGCGGTGCCATCTTCCAGCCGCACATGAATTTCCGGCGACGCACCAATCACCTGTAAATCCAGTTCGCCAAAGTCGAAGTAGAACATGTAGGGTGAGGGGTTCAACATGCGCAGGGCGCGGTAAATGGCGAAGGGGTGGGCGCTGGTCTGGCGGCTGAAGCGCTGGCTGAGCACCACCTGGAAGATGTCGCCAGCGGCTATGTACTCTTTGGCCTGGCGCACCATCTCCTCGTAGCGGGACTGTTCCATGTTGCTGCTCAATTGATGCCCATTCCCATGACGCGAACGGTGATAACGCAGACCAGGGATGGCGGGCAACGGCCGTAACAACCGTTCACTCACCCGCTCAATCATCTGAATCGCCTCCACATACGCCGCTTCCACATCCCCATTCACACGGGCGTTCGCCAGGATCAGCAGCCGGTGGCGGGCATGGTCAAAGACGACCAGCGTATCGGCCAGCAGGAAGATGGCGTCGGGGATGTCCAGAGTTGGGGTTGCCGTGTCCGGCAGCCGCTCAAAAAAGCGCACCACATCATACCCCAGGTAGCCCACTGCCCCCCCCTGAAAGCGGGGCAAACCGGGCAGGTCGGCAGGTTTGAACTGGCCCATCTCCGCCTTGACCACATGTAAAATGTCCTCGCCATCGGCCAGGGAGCGACTTTCGCCGTTGGCCGTCACCGTGCGCCCTTTGAGCGAAATCAACCCCCGTGGATTGACGCCCACAAAGGAGTACCGCCCCACCTGTTCGCCCCCTTCCACCGATTCCAGCAGAAAGGAAGGGCCAAACTGCTCCATCAACTTCAAATAGACCGAAACCGGCGTCTCCAAATCGGCGGCAAACTCCCGGTACACCGGAATCAAATTCGCCGGCCCCGCCGCCAGTTCTCGGAATGCTGCTAAGGTTGGTGTATATACTGTATCCATATCAAAATTATGAATTAGGAATTATGAATTATGAAATGGGTCTTTCCTTCATAATTCATAATTCCTAATTACCCACCTCCGGCAAATGGCTCATCGCGTCCGCAATGGCCGCCGCCGGATATTCGTAATCTTCCAGTTCGCCATTGAAGTATGCCTGGTAGGCCATCATGTCAAAGTGGCCGTGCCCGGACAGGTTGAAGGCGATCACTTTCTTCTCACCCGATTCCTTGCAGGCCAGCGCCTCGTCAATGGCTACGCGCACCGCGTGAGACGATTCCGGCGCGGGGATGATGCCTTCGGCGCGGGCAAAGATGGTGGCCGCGTCAAACGTGGCCAACTGCTGCACGGCGCGGGCCTCAATGTAGCCAGCGTCCACCAACGCGCTCACCTGCGGCGACATGCCGTGATAGCGCAGCCCACCGGCATGGATGCCCGGCGGCACAAAGGTGTGGCCCAGGGTGTGCATCTTGACGATGGGGGCCATGGCGGCCGTATCGCCAAAGTCAAAGGTGTACGTGCCCCGTGTCATCGTCGGGCAGGAGGCCGGTTCGGCCGCGATGACCCGCGTTTTCTGGCCGTTGCTCAGATTCTCGCGGATGAAGGGGAAGGTGAAGCCGGCAAAGTTGGAACCGCCACCCGCGCAGCCAATGACCACATCGGGGTATTCACCGGCCATAGCCATCTGCTCCAACGCTTCCAGACCAATAACGGTCTGGTGCATGAGGACGTGGTTCAGTACTGACCCCAGGCTGTACTTTTTCGCGCCGCCAGAGGTTGCGGCCACTTCTACGGCTTCGGAAATGGCGATGCCCAACGAGCCGGGAGAGTCGGGGTCTTGGGCCAGCAAGGCACGGCCGTACTGCGTCCTGTCCGTCGGGCTGGCATACACCTCCGCGCCAAAGGTCTGCATGATGATGCGGCGGTACGGCTTCTGGTGGTAGCTCACCTTCACCATATACACCTCCAAATCCAGACCAAAAAAGTTACAGGCCATGGCCAGCGCCGACCCCCACTGTCCGGCGCCGGTTTCGGTGGTCAGGGCTTTGGTGCCCGCTTCCTTGTTGAAGAAGGCTTGGGGCACGGCCGTGTTCGGCTTATGCGACCCCACCGGGCTGACGCCTTCATATTTGTAGTAGATGTGCGCGGGGGTATCCAGCGCCTTTTCCAGTCGGTGGGCGCGGAACAGGGGCGTGGGCCGCCACAGTTTGTAAATTTCGCGTACCGGTTCCGGAATTTCAATGTACCGTTCCGTGCTGATCTCTTGCAGGATCAGGCTCATGGGGAACAGCACCCCCAGAAAGTCCGGCGTTACTGGTTCCTTCGTGCCCGGATGCAACACCGGCTGCGGCGGCACCGGCATGTCGGCGTTGATGTTGTACCAGGCCTTGGGTAGTTTGCTTTCGTCTAACTGATATTTGGTTGTTTCGGTCATTTCATCCTCCATGTAACGCGAACTGGCAGTTCGCGTTACAGAAATAAAAAACGCTCTCGTCCCAGGCGAAACTATCTTCGCCTAAGGGACGAGAGCGTCTGAATCAACATCTCCCGCGGTGCCACCCTGTTTAAGCTGTCCCGGTGATGAATCACCGGGCTAAAACAAAAACGCGCCGATGAAAGCGCGTCGAGTTTGTTAGCCAGCTTCACTCATGTTGCCTTCTGCAATAAAAGGCTTTGCCCTGATAACGGTGGCAACTCCGGCTCTGGCTAATTTGTTTGTAGTGGGCACTTCAGTGCCTCACAAACGGTTCATCAGAGCAACTCCCTGGCCCATTCGCCAACTGCGCTGTTATCAACCTTGCACCAGAGTGGTTGACTCTCTAAAACTCGCTTTGTTGGGTACTATTCCAGTTCAACGTCGTTGGTTGTTAAGTTGGGCGGGATGGTAGCATGGGAGTACGGCCGTGTCAAGCCAATTTTGAGGGCGGCAGCAATTCTCAATTCGGCTTGTGGCGGCAGATAAATCTGCACCAACAAAAGGCAAAGTCGGCCTTCGCCGACTGGTCTTAGCCGACGAAGGTCGGCTTTGCTCTGTGTAGGCGCGATTTTAATCGCCGGCTTCTTGATAGGGCTGCCAGGGCGAAATGGTGACAGTGATCAGGTGGGCCGCGCCGGGAGCCGGTTGGGGTGTTTCGTCCAGGATGGGCAGCCTTTCGCCGCTTTGGGAGTCGTATAATCCCACGTTGATGGCGTAGTCGCCCGCCGCCAGCCCTTCCGGCAGCCGGAAACAGTGCAGATCACCCACCACTTCGCCGGGCGACCAGGCGGTCATGGGGTAAAAGCCAAAGGTGGGCTGCCCGTCGCGTTGGGCATGGACGTATCCTGTTTCATCCACAAAGTGCAGGAACACGGTATAGGGCACAGACGCCGGGGTTTCCGCCTGCCAGTAGAGCGTGGCGCAGAGGGGACGGCCGGGCGAGAGCGGCGGGCGTGACAGGGCATACCCACGCAGGGTAATGTCTTGGGCAAAGTGAATGGGGTGGGGCACGGCCGTGTCCGACAAACTGTCCGTCACCCACTGTTGGCCCATCCAGGTCAGTGTCTCCGGGGCGGTGGGCGCGTATTTGCCACCTGCTTCCTGCAACTCAATCACCCGCTGCAACACCGCGCCCGTTGCCGGTTGGGCTGCCGCGAGTGGCGACAAAACCGCCACGTCCTGGTCAAAATAGACCGCCTCATACCCCAGATGCCCAATCGCCGTCTCCACCTGAGCATAAAAGAGACGCGGGTTGACCCAATAGCGCATATCGCTCAGATTGAGCAGGGCATACTCCGTTGGCGGAAAACCATAAGGCCACTGCTCCAGCCGCAGGCGATCATAAAAGAGGTGAACAATGGGCCGTTCGGAGAGGTGGGGCAGGTAGGTCATCATACCGGCGACAGAGGCTTCGGGTGGTATGAGTTGCACGGCCGTAGCCGACGCCTGCTGATCCACCAACCGCTGCACGGTATAAACCGGAAAGTATGGTTCCGTCACTTGTTTAGTGAACGGGTTATCCAGCGCCCAGGCCAGCGCCAGCCCTGCCAGCAACCAGGCCGGCACAAACCAGCGCAGCCAGGCCACCGCATACCGGCGATGTAACCAGGCTGTGGCCTCGATGGCCCCAATCAACACAAAAGGAATGATGGGGGCGGCGTATTGAAAGTAGATGGAGTGTTGGCTGGGGATGTCCGAGAGCAGATTGTAGGCTATGGCGGGGGCAGCCGCGAACAAAGCCAGGGGTGAGAGCAGCGCCAGGTAGCCCACCGGCAGGAACAGGCGCAAGAGGTATTGCTGGCGCAGCGGGTCCTGGCTGATATGTTGCCAGACCATGCCCGGCTGGGTGAACAAGGTACGCAGTTGGCTGGCGGCGTCGGGGCCAAGCCAGAAGTAGCGCCACATGGTGTCATTGACGGTATCCGGGCGGAAATAGGGGATGATGAGCAGTTGGGTGGCTAAAGCCCAGCCCAGACCGATGATAGCCCACACGCTGCCTAATAACCGCTGTTTTTTGACCAGCGCCAGATACAGTCCCAGTGGCACCAGCGTCAGACCAATCTCATCGTTGCTGATCATTGCCAGAAAAGCCCACAGCGTGGCGCGGCGATACCGCTCTTTTTGTATCTCCAGATAGGCCAGCAGCAAAAAGGGAATGGCAAAGATGATGGGGTGAAAGTCGTAGCGGTTGATGAAAATGACAGCCGGAAAGAGCAAATAGATGAAGGCAAAGAGGAGAGACAACCAGGGCGGTAACTGGCGCTGACGGGCGATGGCGTAAACGGGCACGGCCGTGACCCCCAACACCACGCTCTGAATCAACAGCAATATCCGGGCATCCGCCCACACATAATAAAACGGCGCTAACAAGAGCAGAATGGGCTGCACATGGTCGCCTAAATAACTGTGGCTGATCTCAATCGTACTGGCAAAAAATTCACCAAATGCCGTGTTCCAAAGCACCTGGCTATAAATCGCCAGGTCGTAGGCGGTGGAGTTAAACCGCTGGTGGCGCACGAAGGCGAAAGCCCCATTGGTCATAATCCAGACCAGGATGATCCCCCACAACAGGCGTTTGAGGCGAACCTCGTCCGTAGCCAGAGCGTGCATAGGCTTAATTTGCCACAAAGGGCGGCATCAGACAACAATCTCTGGTGTAGCTATTCCGTCAATGATAGAATTTTGCCATATGCAGCAAACAACCAGACGATTTTCCCATTGGGTCGTGTTGGGGGGCGTCACGGCCGTATCCCTCCTCTGCCTGATTTATTTTCTCCGTACCTCGCTCGCCATCACCGGCGGGGAATTGGGCGCGCCGCTGGATGACGCCTGGATACATTTCCAATTTGCGCGAAACCTCAGCCAGGGGCATGGCTTCAGCTATAACCCCGGCGAACCACAACCCGGTTCCACCGCCCCGCTGTGGACGCTGCTGCTGGCAGGTGTTGGCTTGTTTACGGTTGAGGCGCACCACTTTTTGGTGGCCTCGCTCATTTTGAGCGCCGGTTTCATGCTGGCTGCTGCCTGGTTGACCTATGGTTTTACCTGGTGGGTGGGGCAGCATCAGGGGTTTGCGTTGCTGGCAGCGCTGGGCACGCTGTTGGCCGGGCGCTTTGTGTGGGCCGGGCTGGCAGGCATGGAGACAACCGCTTTTGCCGCGCTCAGTCTGGCGGCCATCTGGCTGTATAGTCGGGATGGGCTACGGCCGTGGCCCGCCCTCCTCTTTGCCCTCGCCAGCCAGATTCGTCCGGAAGGGCATTTGTTGTTTGCCCTGGCGCTGGCCGATACCGCCTATCATTGGGTGCGGGTCAATGGTCAATGGTCAATGGTCAATGTAAAGGGGCTGGGGCGGCAGATGGGGGTGGCGCTGGGGATTTATCTGCTGGTGGCGCTGCCTTATACGCTGTTTAGTCTGAGCGTGACCGGCCATCCGTTGCCCAATACGTTTTACGCCAAAGCGGGTTCGCAACATCTGTTTAGCTGGCGTACCGTTAGGGAAACGGTCGGCTTTCACTGGCAAGATAATCCCGCCGCTTTCCTATTATTATTGGCCGGGTTATGGCCGTTGTGGCGGCGCAGCCGGTTGGCGGTGGCCTGGCTGCTGCTTTTGCCCCTGTTTGTGGGGTTGATCATTGACCAGGTGTGGCATTACGGCCGTTACACGCTGCCCCTCATCCCCCTGCAAATGGTGGCGGCGGCGTTGGGGCTGCAATGGTTGTGGGCACAAAGCAAACGACGGTTGCCGCAAACCAGATGGGCGACGGCCGTCATTCTGGCCCTGTTTATCATTCTCTTTCTCTGGGCCGGGGGGCGCACCTTGCCGCAGTGGGCGACCACCCTGGGCCAAAACAGCCAGGAAATCCTCATCGTTGATGTCGCCATCGGCCATTGGTTGGCCGGCAACACGCCCCCGGATGCCCTGATTGCCGTTGATGATATTGGCGCGATTGGTTTCCTCTCCGGGCGGCGGCTGCTGGACCTGAACGGCCTCATTTCGCCGGAAATGTGGCCGGTGATCAAGGGCGAAGTGGCCGGACGGCCGCGCAATGAAGCCACCGCCCGTCTTCTGTCAGAATTGCAGCCCAATTATCTGGCCGTCTTCCCGGAATGGCATTGGGAAGTGGCCACCAATCCGCTGATCATGCGGGAACGCGCCCAATTTGTGGCCGAAACCAAAACGGTCATCGGCGAGCAGCGGGCTTTTATTTATGAAGCGGTGTACTGGCCTTATCGGGACACGGCCGTGCCCACCCACCCGCTTTCTGCCTTATTTGGCGGCAAAATTCGCCTGTTGGGGTATGACCTGAACCTCTCCGACCGGCTCGATCTCGTTTTGTACTGGCAAAGCGAACAGGCCGTCGCTGAGAGTTATGACGTATTTGTCCATCTCCTGAATGAGACGGGAGAGATTGTGGCTCAGGCAGATAGCACCCCGGTCGCCGGATTGGCCCCCACCAACCGCTGGCAGCCCCGCGACATTGTTCAGGACGTGTACACCATCCCCTTGCCGCCAGACTTACCGCCGGGCGAATACAGCTTACGCGCCGGTCTGTATTTACGTGAAACGGGGGAACGGCTCACGGCCGTTGGTGCAGACGCCGTCGGTGATATGGCAAATTTAGGCGTCATCCGTATTCCGTAAACGGTAATCCGTCATCCGTTTACCGATTACCGGTCACGGCCCCGGCGCGGCCGCCGGCTGCAAAAATTCACCAGCTACCCACCCCTGTGTACCATCCGCCCGTTCCACCTGCCACCAGACGCGGTTATTTGGCTCATCGGGCACTGGGCCGCCAATTACCAGGAGCAGTTCTCCTTCATTCGCTACCACAATCAGGGCATTGCTGGTGCTGGGGCCGCCGCGCAAGTTAGCGCCAGCGCCGCCGGTGCCGACCACTGTCGCATAATAGTCAACTGTAATTTCCGGTGGAGCGACGGCCTGGTCAGGGGTGGGGATAGGCGTAAAGGTGGGAATGGGCGAAGGCGTCGGCAGCACCGATGTGGGTGAGGGGATGGGGCTGGGCGGCGCGGTGAGGATGATGAGCGTGGGCGCGTCCGGCGCTACTTCCAGCGGCGGACGACGCAGCAGGGCGTTGGCCAGCGCCAGAGCAATTACCAGACTGACAAGGGTGACAACCACACCCAGGCCCAGGTAACGCCAGGGGGTGGGTTCCTGGTAATCGCGGCGCATCCGGCGCGGCCGTTTGTCATCAGATTGACGGGGATCGGGGGGGATTTCGTATCGAGCCATAGAAAATGAAATGAGAAGTTCAACTTCTGATAGAAGTTGAACTTCTCTCCACTACCAACAAGGTCAGGTCATCAAATGGAGCGGCGTCTTGCATCCAGGCGGTTAATTCTTGGGCAATGTGGGCGGCTATCTCAGGGGCAGTTAGATGGGCGGCGGCGGCGACAACGGCCGTCAGCCGTTCCGCTCCAAACTGCTCTTCCGCCAGATTGATGGCATCGGGGACGCCATCGCTAAACAGCACCAGCCGCTCGCCGGGTTGTAACACCATCTCGTACTCGGCCAGTTGCAGGCCACCAATCATACCCAGGAAACGGCCGTTGCCCGGCAATTCCATAATATCCTGTCCGGCGCGTACCCATAACGGCCGTTCCTGCGCCGCCCGCACATAGGTGAACCGACCGCTGGGGCGGTGCAGCACCCCATAAAACGCCGTCAAAAAGGTATCGTGCGAAGAGACGGCTAACATTCCATCGTGGACGGCCGCAGCTACCGCTGCCGGCGACAAGGAATGTTTGCCTTCTTGTAAAAAGAGCGTGCGCGTCACCGCCATAAACAGCGCCGCGTGAAATCCCTTATCGGCCACATCAGCAATGAGGATGCCCACGTGGTCATCATCCAAGACGACCACATCATAAAAATCGCCGCCCACCTGCCGCGCCGGCTGCAAATAGGCAGCAAAGGCATAATCGGGAAATCGCGGCAGTTCATCGGGCAGCAGACTGCGCTGCACATCGGCCGCCAGTTCCAGTTCGCGCACCAGTCGCTCTTTTTCTACCAGCCGCGCCTGCGCCCGCTGCAAATCGGCATAGGCCGTTTGCAGTGCCTCGTTTTTCACCTGTAGTTCGGTAATCGCCTGCTGATCAATGTTGCGCGTGGTCGCCAACACATTACGCAACACAGCATAGGCCAACGCCGGGCTTTCCAACATGAACCTGTCAAAGTTCTCTTCAGTCACCTCCAGCACGGCCGTGTCCGTGAGCGTAATACAGTTAGCCATACGCGGCGAATCGTCAATAAGGCCCATCTCGCCAAAATAGCCCCGCGCACCAATGACGTTGAGGATACGTTCCTGCCCGTCTTCCAACGTTTGCGAGACAACCACATTGCCGCTGACCACCACATAAAAGGTATGCTCAATTTCACCCTGGTGGCACAAGGTGGTTTGTGGTGGATAGGTGCGCGGCACAGCCACCGCCCGCAGCGCTTCCAGCGTGTGGGGTTCCAGGGCGCCAAAAGCATGGCTGATGAAGGAAGTGGTGACGGTACTCATGTTCGGTAATCGGTAATCCGTCATCCGGGATTGGGCTTCGGATGACGGGTCACGGTTCACGGATTACGTCCCTCAAGAAAGGCGAGCAGTTTGGGTAAGGGCCAGGTATTCACGACATTGACGGCCGTCGCCCAGCCGCGTTGGGCAGTGGCGACGCCGTAGTGCAAGAAGTTGAAATGGTCGGTGTGGTGGGCGTCACAGTTGATAGCCAGGGTTGCGCCCAGTTCCACGGCGCGGCGCACCAGATTGTCGCGTAAATCCAGCCGGTGGGGGTTGGCGTTGATCTCCAGGATGGTGCGGGTGGCAACGGCCGTCGCCAACACCTCCTCCCAATCCAAATCCGCCCCGGCCCGGTCTGGCAGCAGCCGCCCGGAGGGGTGGCCGATCATATCCACGTGTGGGTTATGCAGCGCGTTGCGGATGCGGGTCATCACCTGCACGCGCGGCTGGCTCAGGCTGACGTGCAGGCTGGCAATGACAAAATCCAACTGCGCCAGCACCTCGTCCGGGTAATCCAGCGAGCCGTCGGCGCGGATTTCCATCTCCGTGCCATGCAAAATGCGAAACGCCGGCCCCATCACGTCGTTGGCCTGGCGGATTTCCTCGGCCTGCTGCCACAGCCGTTCAATGGAAAGCCCATTGGCAATGCCCAGGCTGGCGGAATGGTCGGTGATGGCGATATGAGTGAAACCGCGCGCCTGCGCCGCCCGCGCCATCTCCAAAATGGTGAATTTGCCATCCGACCAGGTGGAGTGCATGTGCAGATCACAAACGATCTGATCGGCGCGAATGACATC
Organism: Chloroflexota bacterium; assembly: GCA_014584575.1. GTDB lineage: Bacteria > Chloroflexota > Anaerolineae > Promineifilales > Promineifilaceae > CAADGU01. The sequence goes on along the minus strand of JACTMP010000022.1, from coordinate 48,324 downwards.
GGGCAAACGGCCGTCGCGCGCCGTTTCAATCTCCCCCCGGTCTTCACGCAGGGTGGGCAGGATGTAGGGCAGGCCGAGGGTCTGGTACACTTCTTCTTCGGTGACGCAGAGGATTTCGGCACGGCCGTCGGCAGGCGTAAAAGCGTGTTCGTTCAGGCTGAGGCCCTGTTTCAGGGCCAGTTCCCGCAGGCGCACGTTGTGGTCTTTGCTGCCGGTGAAGTAAGAAAGCAGGGTGCCCCAACGGGCGGCGGGCAGCACACGCAGGTCTACCTGCAAGCCGTTGACCAGGGTCACGCTGGATTTCGTGGGGCCATGCCCGGAGATGGATTCGACTTGCGACAGGTGAACGAAGGTGTCCATTACGGCCGTTGCTGCCTCTTCATCCGCCGCTACCAGCAAATCAATATCGCCAATGGTTTCTTTCATGCGGCGCAGGGAACCGGCGACGGCCGTTTGGCTCACACCCGGCAGCTTGGCCAGTTCGGCCAAAATTTCCTGGGCAATGGGCCAGGCGGTACCTAACATGGCCCGGTCATCGCCATGTCGCGCCAGCGCCTCAATGGCTTTGAGCAGTTTTTCTTCGGATTTGGCCCCCATGCCCGGCAGGTCACGCAATTTGCCTTCGCGGGCAACGGCCGTAAGCTCATCCAACGTGGTCACCCCCAGCACCTCATATACCTGCTTCACCCGCTTTGGCCCCAACCCCTCTACCTTTAACAACGTCACCAGCGACGGCGGGATCTCCTTTGCTAACCGCTCATAAAATTCCAACTTGCCGGTGGTCAACATTTCCTCAATTTTCTCCGCCAGCGTCTCGCCGATACCGGGAATATCGGTCAACGTTCCTTCCGCATACACCAGGTTAATATCACGCCCTAGCGTTTCCACCGCTTCCGCCGCCCGGCGGTAAGCCAGCACCCGGTGGATGTTGTCACCCCGGATGGAAAGCATATCGGCCACATCAGAAAAGAGTTGGGCTACTTCACGGTTATTCATAAAACCGATTATACCTCGCGTAAAACGGAATAATAAAATGCGCACATTTTATTTTTCTGTTTTACGTGGTTTGTCAACCTATACAACCCATGTTACCATTCGATTTGATACCCGAAACATGGCGTTATGACTCGCTCACGGCAGCACAAGTTTACCAATTCATGTTCTTTCAAAAATGGAGGAGAGAATGAAAAATCGCAAGCTGTTACTATTTAGTTTATTTGTGGTCTTTGTTCTGGCGTTAGCCGCTTGTACCGGCTCCGGCACAACAGAGCCAACCGCGGCGCCCGCCACGGCAGTCCCGGCTACTGCTGCCCCGGCAGAAGAAGCTGTGGAAGAAGAACCAATGGAGGAAGAAGCCCCCGCCGAAGAGGCCATGGCATTCGAGCCAATGTCTGTCGCTGCTGAAAACTGTGACTATGGCGGCAAGATCAGCTCCATTGAAGCCGCAGATGAATTCACTGTCGTCTTCAATCTGTGCAAACCGGACCCGGCTTTCACGGCCAAAGTCGCCTTCACGCCGTTTGGCATTCAACCGGCGGAATGGATTGCCGAGACCGGTGGCACCGGTGAACTTCTGGAAAAACCGATTGGCACCGGGCCGTACATGCTGGAATCCTGGACACGCGGCGACTCCATTGTCTTCAAACGATTTGATGATTATTGGGGCACACCGGCCAATGAAGAAACGGCCGTGCTCCGTTGGGCCGCCGAGGGTGCAGCTCGTTTATTGGAATTGCAGGCCGGCACCGCCGATATGATCACCAACATCAGCCCCAGTGATTATCCTTCCGTCGAAGCAGATTCCAATTTACAACTGCTGCAAGTAGCCAACCCCAACATCTTCTACCTGGGCATGACCAATACCTTTGAGCCATTTAACAACCTGCAAGTGCGCCAGGCAGTGGCCATGGGTATTGACCGCCAACGCATCGTGGACAACTTCTACCCCGAAGGTTCCGAGGTTGCTTCCCACTTTACCCCTTGCTCCATTCCCAATGGCTGCGCCGGTGAAGCGTGGTACGAGTTTGACGCCGAAGCCGCCCGCGCTATGTTGGCTGAAGCTGGTTACCCGGATGGATTTGAAACCACCATTTATTATCGCAACGTTTTCCGTGGTTACTTGCCGGAACCGGCATTGGTGGCTGTAGAACTCCAGGCCCAATTGCGGGATAATCTGGGCATTACCGCCAGTGTAGAAGAAATGGAATCCGGCACGTTTATCGCCGAATCTAGCGCCGGCAATCTAAATGGTTTTTACCTCTTAGGTTGGGGGGCAGATTATCCACACGTCACCAACTTCCTGGATTTCCACTTTGGCGCTGGCAACATTCAGTTTGGCGATCCGCATCCAGAAATCTATGAGCTGTTGCAAGAAGCCTCGTCTATTGGCGATGTAGCTACCGCCGCCCCGTTGTATGAACAGGCAAACAATGCCATTCGTGAACTGGTACCCATGGTGCCGATTGCGCACGGCGCTTCCGCCCATGCGGCGCTGGCCTCCACGCAGGGCGCATATGTGCCGCCATTTGGGGCCACCGAGTTTGCCCGGCTGTCCACCGGCAAAGGGACGCTGGTCTTTGTGCAAAATGCCGAGCCAATCAGCCTCTACTGCTCTGATGAGACCGACGGGGAATCGTTACGGCCGTGTCAGCAAGTGGTGGAAACGCTGCTCTTCTACCGCACCGATTCCGGCGACACCGTACCTGGCCTGGCCACAGAATGTACCGCTAACGATGATTCCACAGTCTGGACATGTTCTTTGCGCCAGGGTGTCTTGTTCCACGATGGTTCCTCGCTAGACGCTAACGATGTGGTGGCCTCTTGGGCTGCGGGCATTGACGCGGCTAACCCCTTCCATGTGGGCAACACCGGCGCTTTTGAATACTATTCCTATCTATGGGATGGGCTAATGAACGTCGAGGCTGAGGAATAGACCAGCAACTCTTTAGACCTGGCAGGTTTTCAAAACCTGTCAGGCCTTGAATCAATCATTAACACAACCGCTGATTTTGTCATAACGCCTGAATAATGTACATGTGGACATCCGATTTTGCTGGTGCTGTTAGCTGGCGAAATCGGATGTCTTATTCCTATAACCATGATCCAGTACACCATTCGCCGCATGTTCTTAGCTATTCCAGTCTTATTAGCTATTCTGGTAGTAGTTTTCCTCCTGGCGCGGGCCGTGCCGGGTGACCCCTGCAAATCTATTCTGGGGGAAAAGGCCACGGCAGAAACATGTGAGCGTTTTACAAAAATTCATGGCTTAGATCAACCGGTGCCTGTCCAGTTAGCCATTTACATGTCTAATATGCTACGTGGCGATTTTGGTGATTCAATCCGTTTCAAGCGACCGGTGCTGTTGATGTTGGCCGAGCGTCTGCCCATGACCATTGAGTTAGGTGTGGCGGCGATGACGCTGGCGCTGGTGGTCGGTATCCCCCTGGGCATTATCTCTGCCGTGCGCCGCAATTCAGCTATAGACGTAGCCACGATGTTTGGCGCTAACCTTGGGGTTTCGCTGCCGGTCTTTTTTCTGGGGCTGCTACTCATTTATCTCTTTGCCGTTGTGCTGCGGGATACACCGTTTTCCCTGCCCCCTTCGGGTCGGCTCTCGCCGGGTGTAACGCCCACACCTTTTTTTGTCTATTATGAACTGGCGGTAGAGCCAAATACCGGCAAGTTTTACTTGTATCAGTTTATTGCCAAGTTGTATATTTTGAACTCCATATTGACCAAAGATTGGCTCGTACTCAAAGATACACTCCGGCATCTCATTTTGCCGGCCATCGCCCTGGCAACTATCCCGCTGGCAATTATTGCCCGCATGACTCGTTCCAGTATGCTAGAAATTCTAGGGTTAGATTACATTCGCACGGCCAAAGCCAAAGGGCTGCCGCCGCGGATGGTGATTATGAAACACTCGTTTCGCAATGCGCTGCTGCCCATTGTGACCATTGCCGGGCTGCAAATGGCGGCTATTTTGGGCGGCGCAGTGCTAACGGAGACGATTTTTAGTTTGCCAGGGGTGGGTTTGAGTGTGTATGAGGCAATTACGGCCCGTGATTTTCCGGTGATTCAAGGTTTTGTCGTGGTGATTGCAGCAATATATGTGGCTTTTAATCTGATTGTGGATCTGTCTTACGCCATATTGGATCCACGAATCCGGCTTGATTAACAGATGGTGACACAAACTTCGGAACCCATAGCTTCGGTTGTTCAGATTCCTGACGATAACATTGCCGATATTGACAATTATCGGTCGAACAGCTTATGGCGGCTGACGCTGCGCCGTTTGTTCAAACAGCGTTCGGCCCAGGTGGGCATGGTGATGTTGGGGCTTTTAGTTTTCACGGCCGTGTTTGCCCCCTATCTGGCCCCCTATGATCCGGCCAGCGTTATTGAGAATGAAAACGGTCGGATCAAGGTAAGGCAGGCGCCTTGTATTCATCTGCTCGGCTGCCCGGAAACGGAATCGCAGCATATTTTTGGCACGGATGGCAACGGCCGTGACCAGTTCAGCCGCATCTTGTACGGGGCGCGCGTTTCCTTGCGCATCGGCGTTACCGTCATCACGGCGGCGGTGGTAACAGGTACCATTATTGGCGCTATCGCCGGTTATGCCGGCGGCTGGCTGGATAATCTGCTCATGCGCGGCATGGATATTATTCTGGCCTTCCCCTTCTTTTTGCTGGCCATTGCCCTGGTTTTTGTGTTGGGGCCGAGCCTGGAAAATGCGATGTTGGCCATTGCCATTGTCAGTATACCGGCGTATGCCCGCCTGGTGCGGGCGACGGTGCTGTCTGTGCGCGAGACGGATTATGTGGAAGCGTCACGGGCGTTGGGGGCAAGTAGCTGGCGGATTTTGTTCGGCCGTATCTTGCCAAATGCGCTGCCACCGCTGATCGTTTTAGCCACACTGGGCATTGCCACCGCGATTCTGGACACGGCCGCGCTCTCATTTCTGGGGTTGGGGGCGCAGGAGCCAACGGCCGAATGGGGTACCATGCTTGGCCGGGAACGCAACCAGATTTTCAGCGCCCCCCACCTGGTACTCATCCCCGGTATCGCCATTTCCTTCACTGTGCTGGCCTTCAACCTGCTCGGTGACGGCCTGCGCGACGCCCTTGATCCCCGCCTGGTGCATGGAAAAGGTAGCAAATAGTTGTTTGCCAACTCCTGATTCCTTGTGTGGAGCATGACATGATACAAACATATTTGACTAATGAAGAGATAGATAGACGCGGGCAGGCGTTATATGAGCAGCACATTCGCCCTCTGGTAGAGACACCAGAAAATTCCGGCCTGCAAATTGTAATTGATGTAGAAACGGGTGAATATGAGATAGATGAAGATGGCCTGGAGGCCAGTCGCCGCCTGCTGCGCAAACGTCCAGGCGCCGCACTCTATGGATTACGGATTGGTTACAATGCCGTTTATACCTTGGGCGGTGTCTTAAGAGAGGCCAATTCATAATGCGGGGTCAGGTAGTTGCTCATCATCCGCTTTTGAAAGTGGGATTCCAGTTGCCAGACCAACTTGCTTTGACTATCGAATTTGCAGTAGACACCGGTTTTGTTGGTTATTTGACCCTTCCGCCAACGGCCATACAAAAACTAAATTTACCTTTCCTGCGACGTGTAACGGCTAATCTGGCCGATGATAGTGTGATACATGTCAGTGTGCATGTGGCAACCATTCGATGGGACGGTCATGAACAAGAAGTCGAAGTGTTGGCTACAGGGATACGGCCGTTGCTTGGAACTTTGCTGCTGCATGGCTATGAACTCAACGTCCAGTTTACGGAAGGCGGCCTCGTCTCATTGAAAACCTGTAGCCTATAGTCATTGACAACCAGAGGTTGTCTGTAACCTCTCACCTGCGGCCCACTCTTGTACAAGTACTCCTTTTCTCCCCCCCATTTAATCGACATAACGCTTGCAACTTGACGTAATATCAGGCATAATGGAAACATTATGTCTCCTTTGTTAGAGGCGCTGCTCCTGCTGCAAAATCGGCTGGTTGTCTGGTGGCAGCAGCAGGTATGGCCTTTATTGGGCATCAACAAACAGGTGATGGCCTTTGGGTTTACCCGGGGCATTTATGACACGGTCTTGTTGCTGCTGCTGGGGACCGGGCTGCTGGTGGGCAGCCAGATGTATATGAATGCGCAGTATGATTTACCCAGAGATATTCAGGCAACGGCCGTGCAGTGGGCGCCAATTGCCGACAGTATTGCCCGTTCGGTGGATATTCCCCGTGAGGTACCGCTGGTGTTGTGGTTCAAGGAAAACAGTATGCTGGCTGTCAATCCCGCTAACTGCACCGGCATTATGGGCGCGTATGACCTGGTGCGCTCCGGGTCGCGCCCCTGTTTCACGCCTGGCCCCATCTCTGACCGGGAAGTGCGGGAACAACTGCAAATTGGGGCAGAGGAATTCAAAAAGCGCTGCCCGGAGATCACCTATTACACCCAAGACCCGGAAACGATTAAAAAATGTTATTTTGCTTATAACGCCGGCATGGGTGCGGCGCAGCGGCTGGACGCGAACCAATCGGCCTATGTGATGAACCTGTATGACGCCGCTCACACGAACATGGTGTACAGCGATATTGAATTGGGTACGGTGGTGATGAAAACGTTGGGCGCCTGGCCGGCGCACCTGGCGTTCCAAAGCCTGATTACGGGGCAGTTGGACGTAGAGGAACGGCCGTTTGCCCTCACCATGCTCTACATCAGCCTGCAATTTTATGACCTGACCAGCCAGTTTTTTGTGGATTTGCTGGGCGGCGTAGACGGCCGTGAAGTGAGTATGGACTTCCCCGCCTACCGGGCCATGCCGGACGCCGATTGTTTGGGTGAGGCGCACATTGTGGGACGGCCGTCGCTGCGCCCGCGCCTCAACCCCGTCAGCGAATCCCCCATTTTGACCCAGGATGTACACGGATGCAGCTATGGCCTACCGGGCATAGATATTTCCAGCAGCAATAGTTCGGCCGTATTGCAGGCGCCCATTTCCGGCGACCTGACCACTTATACCGACCAGTGGTATAACAGCACCATCCGCATAGAAAACGACGAGTGGATTGTCTGGCTGTTGCACGCCCGCACCTACTTTGTGGCCGAAGGGCGCGTCCGGCAAGGGCAGGCCGTCGGCGTGATGGGCGCGGTAGGCATTGCCACCGGCCCCCACGTCCACTACACCGTTTTTGACAAAGTAAACGATACATTTGTTGACCCCAGGGATTTTCTGCCTTGACGGCCAATGAATTTAACCAGGAAGTACATTTCAAAGGAGTAGAACATCATGGATCTCTTACAACTGTTAAGGTTTTTACCCCTTATTTTGGGTGGTATGTTGATTGTTTTCCTGTTGTTCAAACAGGGGCCAATCAAAGATTTCAAACTGGCTCAGCTTATCATTTATTTCGTGGGCATATTGGTCACGCTATTTTTTGTCGGCTGGCTGGTAGACACCTTTGTCTTTTCCTGGGCCAATGAACGCCTACAAGCCACCACAGATGGTGAGTTTGATTCCTTTGTTAATTCCACTGAAGCCATTATTAACTCAGCCCTGGACACCAGCAGTTCAAGCAGTAGCGTACCGCCGGCCCCCACCCAACCGCCGGTTGTCATCATCGTCACGCCGCCCACCAGCGGCGGCGGTGTGCCCCCGCAAAGTGGCGGCGGTACACCTGGCACAGTGCAATATGTGGTTGTGGCCGGCGATACCCTGTACAGTATCGCCGCCCGTTTTGGCACCACAGTCAATGAGATTATGGCGGTCAATGGCCTGACCAACCATATCATCCATCCGGGGCAGGTTTTACTGATACCCACGTCGTAGAGCCGTAATCGGTAATCCGTGATCGGACTTCGGATTACGATTCATGGGTTACGCCTCACGGGTCACAAATTATGCCTATTCACAGATATTGGGATTTCTCGGCTTCTTTGACCAATATCCAGGATTCGTTTAAGCCCAGCGATCTGGAAGACCGGCTCATGCCGGGCGAGGAACTGCAATTGGAAATACATCTGGCCTGGTATCGGGATATTTTAGGGCGATTGCTGATTGACCGGTTTGGCTGGTTTTTGCTGTTGGCGGGGGTGGTGACATTTATCACGGCCGTCCTCACCGCCACCCAAAACTACCATTGGGGTATTGCCTTTATTCCCGCCTTCCTTTTTGGCAGCCTCTTTTTACTGGCCTTGTACCAGCGCATCATCTACCAGCAATACCGGCTGCAAAAGACCAATGCCCGTTTTATCGTCTCCATCCCGCAGCCAAACGGTTTCCCCCTGGCGGATAACATTGAGCTAAAAGGGCTGCCCCAGGTGGTAGACCCCAACTGGTCTAAAAGTTTCTTTTGGCGCGTCTTTCAATTTTTCACCGGCGCACGTGATATTTACATCAGTCTGGTGGCGTATCAATTTGTGGAAGGCACGGCCAAAGTGGGCGGTGCGCTCATCATCCCCGATGTGATGCCAGAGGATGTGTTTGAGTTAAAACGGCACGTGTTTGGTATGGTATAAAAAAACGGCCAAATGGCCGTTTTTTTTATGCTATCAAACTGGTGTCGCCCTCATAAGGCTCAATTTCGGTGGCTTCCAACCCTTTACGGGTCTCTTCTACGTCATAAAGAACCCACTGCCCTTCCTGCAATTCTTCAGGGTCGCCTACGGTGCTGCTCTTGTGGAAGAAAATTTCTTCACCCGCACCCCGTACCAGAAAACCGTATCCTTTTTTCACGTTGTACCACTTCAGCCGCCCCAGATATTTACCCGTTTGCGGATCGATCTGAATTGTCAGCGGTTCGGCAAAGGTTGTGTCCGTGTCATCGCCGTGATCATGACTTTGTTGTCTTGGCGGCGGTGGTGCGGAGTACGACGGCCGTACCGCCACCCGCTCCGTCAACTGTGACAACGACGCCGGTTCCACCGGCAACCCAGCCGCCTCCAGCCGCCGCTGCATCTCCACTGTAAATAAAAACTGTTCCCCATTCTCTTTTGTCGCCCACTGGTCTTTATAGCTCATTGTCTCTCTCTCTTAGTGGCAAGTAGCAAGTTTCAGGTGGCAAGTAGCATTCCCCAGAATTACTTGCCACTTACCACATGCAACCTGCCACCCACCGAAGCATCACATCATCATTTCATGTGTAAAATCTGGCGCATTGTACCGCCATTTGTTCAACCCGGCTATTTCTTCTTTTTGGCCGGTTTATCGGGCAGCAGCGCCAACTGTTGGGGAACAACGGCCGTCTCTCCCTCATCCCCATTCACTTCCGGCCGTTCCATAATCCGCAGCGCGCCAGTAATCTGGTTACGCTCACCCACCGTCACCACCGGGCGCGGCTTGAGCGACCGCGCCCCCACTGCGCCCGCGCTCAGCGGCACCTTTTTCGTTGAGCCAATGCCCGTTGTCACCAATAGTTCCGTTTTCTCCGCACAGATAACGGCCGCCACCACTTCCGCCGCCTCTTTGGGCAGCCGCACGTTAATCACCCCCGCCCCATGCCGCCCCTGCGTCGGGTATTCACTCATGGGCGATGCCTTCACCATGCCATTGTCGGTAATGCTCCACAAGTAGCCGTCCGGCTCTACCACTTCGGCAGCGATGACACCATCGGCTTCATCCGCCAGTTTGATTCCCATGACGCCACCCGCAGGCAGCCCCATCGGCCGCACCTCCTCTTCCTGGAAGCGGATCGCCTGACCGTTAGCCGTAGCCAGCAACATTTCCTGACGGCCGTCCGTCAGCCGCACCCAACCCAACGAGTCACCATCAGGCACATTCATCACCGTAAACGGCGCGGTGGTGATGCCGGGCAAATCTTCCACCCGCACCCGCTTCACCACCCCCGCCAGCGTCGTCAGGAAGAGGTAGCCATCCATGCCCACCGGCAGCACCAACGCCGCCGCCAAATGGTCACGCCGGGTGAAGCCGGTCATGTCGGCGTAATGGGTGCCTACGCCCAATTCGGTGGCCTGGGGTAGCTGGTAGATGGGCAGGCTGGCGGCACGGCCGTCGGCAGCAAACAGGTACAAAATATCCTGCGTATTAGCCGCCAGCAGGGCCATGGGTTGCTCCTTTGGTTTCAGGGGGATTTTCACCATTTCCGGCGAGGTGGTACGGGCAATTGTCCCTTTTTCGCCGACCATCACCCAGACATTTTCTTTCGGCAGCAGGTCGGTGGCCGTAATCACTTTGCTATCCATGCCATCCACAATTTGGGTGCGGCGGATGTCGGTGTATTGGCTTTTCACGGCCGTTAACTCCTCCTTAATCGTCTCCCGCATCATGCCCGGATTCGCCAACAGCCGTTCCAAAAATTTAATGAGCTGCTTCTGCTCCTTATGCTCTTCCTGAATCTTCTGCCGTTCCAACGCCGCCAGCCGCCGCAATTGCATATCCAAAATCGCCTGCGCCTGCACTTCGGACAGGGCAAACTTCTTCATCAGATTGGCATGGGCCGTCTCGGCCGACCGCGAGCGCCGGATGGTGTCAATCACCTCGTCCAGGTGATCCAGCGCCTTGAGCAGCCCTTCCAAAATGTGCGCCCGCCGCTGCGCTTTGGCCAGGTCATGTTCACTTCGACGGCGAATCACTTCCAGGCGGTGTTCCAGATAAACCCGCAAGGCCTGTTTCAGCGTCAGCACCCGCGGCTCGCCATTCACCAACGCCAGCAGGGAAATGCTAAAAGTGCTTTGCAGCGGCGTCAGGTTAAACAGCGCCGCCAGCACCGCCTCCGGCTCCACCGTGCGCGTGGTTTCGATAATGATGCGCATCCCGTTGCGATCCGACTCATCGCGCAAATCGGTCAGCCCTTCAATCTTGCCATCCCGGTGCAGGTCGGCAATGCGCCCCAGCAAATTGGTCTTGTTCGCCTGATAGGGCAGTTCGGTAATGACAATACGGGATTTATTGCGCCCCATCTCTTCCACGTGCGCTTTGGCGCGCACCGTCACATGGCCGCGCCCGGTAGCATACGCGCTGGACAGAGCGTCATTCTCTACTCCCTTCACGTCCCGATAGCGGAAGACCAGTCCGCCGGTGGGGAAGTCTGGCCCTTTGATGAAGCGCATCAGGTCGGCCACGGAAATATCGTCCAGTTTGGCCCAGTTATCGAGCATGTAGGTGAGGGCGTCTATCACTTCGCCCAGGTTGTGCGGCGGGATGCTGGTGGCCATGCCCACGGCAATGCCCGACGAGCCGTTAACCAGCAGGTTGGGGATGGTGGCGGGCAGGACGGCCGGTTCTTTGAGCGAATCATCGAAGTTGGGGTTGAAGTTGACCGTCCCTTTTTCAATGTCGGCCAGCATGTCATGGCCCATTTGCGTCATGCGGGCTTCGGTGTAGCGCATGGCGGCGGCTTCGTCGCCATCAATGGAGCCGAAGTTGCCCTGCCCGTCTACCAGCGTGTAGCGCAGCGAGAAGTCCTGGGCCAGGCGCACCATGGCGTCATACACGGCCTGGTCGCTGTGGGGGTGATATTTACCCAGCACTTCGCCGACAACGCGGGCGGATTTTTTGTAGGCGGTGTTGGGGCGCAGGCCCATGTCATACATGGCGTAGAGGATGCGCCGCTGCACAGGTTTGAGGCCGTCGCGGGCGTCGGGCAGCGCCCGCGAAACGATGACGCTCATGGCGTAGCTGAGGTACGATTCGCGTACTTCTTCATCTATGTTTATTTGTTTGACTGTTCCGATTTCCATGGATTATCCAAAGGCAGGCGTTCAGGGAAACCCTGAACGCCTACCAAAATGAAATAAATGTTCTACTGAGGCGGGCGTAAATATAGCAATTTAGAGCGGGCTGTCAATGGATTGGTAGCGGGTGGCAGGGCGATTCCAAAGTCGAGTTTCGAGTGGCAAGCAGGAGTTAAACGTCCGGCAAATTCGGGAATAGGCGCACCGTTTTCATGTTTCGACGGCCGTTTTTATCTAACGGCATCTTGTTCGACGACAAACAAATCAGGCCTGTAAGTCCGTATCAACTGCCCTATCTCCTGCTCTTCCCATCTCCGGCCAAAACCTGGAAGAGGGATCAAGCGGTCATAAGGAGGATGTAGTTGGTTCAGAAGTTGGGGATGGTTATAAGCCGCATTGCCAGCGGTTAGCGCCAGCCCTTCCCCAGACCAACGCGGGGTATTCTTTTGACGGCCGTTGCCTATTCGCAGGCAGCGTAGAGACTGTAGCCGGGGGCATGGTAGGCAATGCCATCCGAGTTGATCACCAGCCGGGTATACCGGGCCTGCGCGTAAAAGAAAAAGGTGAAGGCCAGACAGATACCCCGGTGTGGCTGACCGCAGCAAGCGTAACAATTCCTCTTTAAGTTTACCGCAAGCTGGCAGTTGTTTACCTGTGTTGTGAAGGGGCATGGTTAGGGTGCCGGAGAAGGGGGGAGTTGTCTAATGGGACACAGGGGATAGAGGCATCATGTTGGGAGAGGGGAACAACGGCCGTTGTGACCCCAAAATCTGCCATTCCAGGTGGTTGCTTTTCTTATTTCTCCTGGTACTATAGTCCCACGATCTCAACATCCTGGCCACTTCACTACCGTTACTCTCTAATGCCTGACACGAAATGTATAGCCAGGCTTCTATCAGGAGGAAGCACATGAGCAAGTCCATCGGCCGTTATCAAATCAAAGAGGAGCTGGGGCGGGGCGGCATGGCAACTGTTTACCTGGCATATGACCCGGTATTAGAACGAGACGTAGCCCTCAAACTACTACCCAATTATTTCGCCCATGATCCCGAATTTTTTGCCCGATTTGAGCGTGAAGCCAAGACCGTAGCCGCCCTGGAACATGCCGCCATCGTCTCTATGTATGATTATGGCGAGGATGGGGAGTGGCCCTATTTTGTCATGCGCCTGATGACCGGCGGCGATTTGAAGGGGAAGATTACCCAGGGGCCGCTGAGCCTGGAGGAGGCAGCGCAAATCCTTGGGCGCATTGGCGCGGCGCTAGACAAGGCGCACAGCAGGGGCATTGTGCATCGAGATTTGAAGCCGGGCAATATCTTGTTTGACGCCGATGGCGAAGCGTATCTGAGTGACTTTGGCATTGTGAAGATTGCCGAAGCGTCGGAGAGCTACACGCGGACGGGCAATACGCTGGGTACGCCGCAGTATATGAGTCCAGAACAGCTAGATGGGCTGCCGGACATTGACGGCCGTACCGATGTCTACGCTCTGGGTGTCATCCTCTATGAAATGTTGAGCGGCGTCAAACCGTATGACCATGAAAGCCTGCCGCGTATCATGGTGATGCACCTCAATCATCCCATTCCTGATATTTTGGAAGCCAACCCCAACCTGCCGCCAGAAGTAGGCGCGATTATCCACAAAGCCATGGCTAAAAATCGGGACGACCGGTATGCCAGAGCTTCGGAACTGGCGACGGCCGTCAAAGCAATAGCCGCAGCCCAAACCGGCGCCACCGCGCCTGCCGCAACGGCCGTAACCGCTGTCTCTACACCTGCGCCCGAACCGGAAACATCGGTAAAACCGGAACCGGTCGCCGCCGCCGCTGTGGCTGCCAGTCTTGCGCCAGAGAAACCGGCGGAACCAGCAGCGTCTACGGCCGTTGCCGCCGAACCGACCCCAGCGCCTGTCACCCAACCGCCGCCCACGGCCACGGCCGTGCCCGCTCCCCAGCCCGAACCGGCCAAACCCACGCCGCCCCCCCCGGCCCCGGCCAAAGCAAAATCTGGCGGCATTCCCAAATGGGCCTATGCCGTCATCGGCCTGGTCAGCCTCATCGCCATTGTCGCTATTGCCGCCCTGTTCAGCGGTGAACCGTCTGATACCGGTGGCTCAGGGAGCGCCGCCACAACGAGCGGCGCACCCGCTGCAGCTGCCGTCGTGGATACGGCAACCGAAGAATCTGCCGTAATCATGCCCGAAGAACCAGTAGATATAGCGCCAGTCGCAGAAGGTGAACAAACGAGCGTAGAGACGTTTGATAGGCAAGGGGATTGGGCCATTTTCACTTACGAAGACGACGATGGCTTTGTATATGGACAAAGCTGGGTGGATGCTGGCGCCTTATGGGTATACAGCGACTCCTTCGATTTCATTTGTTCCAGAGACATGGAAGGTGTTTATGGTGAAGGTTATTACCAGGTTGAAGCCACGGCCGTGGAGGGAGACTTTTCTCAAGGGAAATCCTATGGTATCCGTTTTGATTCGGACGCAGAAACCTCCCGTCTCATACTGGTTGATCCGGGCGGCTGGCTGTGGATAGGTGAACAATCTTTACCGGACAACACATACTGGGATTACTTTGAGGAAAGCTGGTTGGATATTGAGCAACAAGGGCTGCCACTCAACCACGAACCGGGCCAGGTTAACACGTTGGGGGTACTCATCGCCGGTGGAGAAATGACTCTCTTCTTGAATGATGCTCCATTTGGGCCGCTAAACAGTGATTTTACAGAAGGGAGTATATGTCTGGGTGGTGGCTGGATTTCCGAAGATGCGTCACAAGGTTTTTTAGTGGCTTTTGATAACTTTTCTTATACCCCGGCCAGATAAGGAGAGATCGTGTCTATACCGCCTGCACCGCTCCCTGTTTTGTGGACGGCCGTACTCGACCAAAACATCAACCTGCCGCCGCTCGTATTTGGGCAAACTTTACTGGTAGCCATGCAACCATCAGGACACATGGTGCAGCACGGCCGTCTGGATGCCCTAAACCTGACCGATGGCGCACCACGCTGGCAGCATCCCCTGTCCTACGCCCTGGTCACCGGGATGCAGGCGTATTACCTGCCCAACCGGGCGTTAAACATCGCCGTCGTGGCCACCAGCAGCACTGACTTTATGCACGGCCAGGGCAGCGTTTATGCCTTCACCGAGACCGGAGACATCATCTGGCAATCGGGCGCAGAAGAACAGAACTTTTCCGCGCCAATGGTAAAGGAGCGGCAGGTTTACGTCACGGCCGGCGGCCAGACATTGCTCACCATCAATCCCGAACAGGAAGGCGACGCAGAGAAACGCATCCGCCTGCCGGTGAAGGCGTCCCAATCCGCCCCGGCCATAGTCGAGGGCGTGGCCTACATACCCTGCCGCAGCCCGGAACTACTGGCAATTGAACTTAGAGGCGACGTGTGCTGGCAGTTCCAATTCCAGGGCAGCGCCCGCGAATGGCTGGACAAAACACCGGTGATCACGGCCGACATGGTTTACACCGGCAGCAGCCTGGGCACATTATTTGCCCTGGAACGGGCCACCGGCAAGCTGGCCTGGCAAACAGCGGTTGGGGAAGGACGGCCGTTAAGCGACCTGGCTCATGCGGGCGGTGTGATCTACGTGGGCAAACGAGATGGGCTGGCGGCGGTGGATGGGCGGAACGGCCGTGTTCTCTGGACATTCCCCACCAATCGCGCTATTTCTGCCACCCCCCTGGTTATTTATGACACCATCTACTGCACCGGCGAAGACCACTTTGTCTACGCCCTGGAACGGGAAACAGGCGCTGAATTATGGCGACATGAAATGGAACGGCGCATCGAAGCCCCGCCGGTGCTGGCGCCTACCGCTTTACTCGTCGCTGACCGGGGCGGCGCTATGATCGCCTTTGCGCCGCCGCCAATCCCCGTAGAGCCAGAAGTGGCAGAAGCCGCGCCCGGCATGGTCCTGGTGCAGAAGCGAGCCGAAGCTGAAGCGCTACAAGCACAGGGCGCACATCTACCGGCAGCCTACCTCTGGCACGAACTGGGCGACCTGGAGCGCGCCGCTGCCCAACTAGAACTGGCCGCCGCCTGGCAAGAAGCGGCCAAAATCTGGCTGCAATTGGATCGTTACAACAAACGCGCTTACGCTTTGGAACAACATGCCCTGCTCCTGACTGCCCAGGAAACGACGCCCGAAGAAAAAGCCGCTGCCTGGGAACAAGCCGCCCACGCCTACGCCGAAACCGGCGAAAAAGAGAAACGGCTGCACTGTGAACGAGAAGTGGCCCGCTACCGGCAGTTACCCATCCTCACCATTGAAATTGAAGCAGAACCCATGACCATCAATGCCTGGAGTAAACTCAACTTCACCGTTCACAATGAAGGCTTCGGCGTCGCCCGGCATCTGCTGGTACACGTCAAAGGGGAACGCTTTGAAGGGCAGGCCGGCCGTACCCAGACCATTATCACCCTGCAACCCGACCAGGATTACCGTCACTGGCTGGATATTTGCCCCCGGCAACACGGCGCCAGCGTGCCCTTGCAACTTGTCATTGAATACACAGACAGAGCAAGCAGCTTCCACAAGCTGGAACGGACCCGGTATGTGGCTGTAGCCGGGGAAACAGCACCTATGGCCCTACCGCAAACGGCGGAACTACTCACCGCCGACACGTCCCAGTTAATGGCGCGTCTGCCGATGCCAGACGGCCGTGACCCCCTGGAACTGCGCAACAAAATCGTGCAGTATTTCAACAAAGAAGAACTCGTCACCGTCATCCTGGAATTGGGCTTAAACGAAGATGATTTTGAAAGTAAGTTAAGCCCCATGGCCAAAGAAGTGATCTTCTACCTGGCCCGGCGCAACCGCATCCAAGAGTTACTGGGAATTTTGCAGCGCGAGCGCCCGTTTGTTGATTGGTGAACCTGCCTGAACAGCGGCAGCCCCCACTGGGCTGCCACTGTTATCAGGTGGCAACGGCCGTGCCCATCCCCAACTTCAACGCCGCCACCGAGCGATACCCCTCGCCGGTATTGGCATAACCCCGCACCGCCTCCCTGGTCTCTGCATCCAAAAGAGACCACAGCGGCTGGGGCACATCCATCACCCGCCGCAGCACCGCCTGAATCTGGGCATCCCAGACCGGGCAGTACCGCTCAAAATCATCCGGGCGCAGCACACCCCGACAACCCTCTGTCTGATGGCAGTTTAGTTCCATCGTCCAGCCCAGGTTAAAGATGGCGTACTCGTCACGCATCTCCTCGCCCGGCTGAATATCTCGCAGGGCAACTTCAAAACCATAGCCGGTGCTGATCATGTTGGCATTACAGCAATGGTTCACATACTTGGCCGCGTCCCAGCCAATAATGCGGCGCTGGCCTGGCTCCAATATGGCATATTTATCAATGGCGGGGCGTAAGAGGGGGTTTTGTAAAAGGGGGCTGTCTGGGGGAATAACAATATCAAGCGGGTCCTCGACGTACACAACGGTACCGGCGGGGATAAAGGCGGTGGCAAAAACGCCGACGCCTACCTGGTCATTTACAGTTCTGACCTCACAATTTGGATGCATCATACAATTTCATTTTTTCCTCCGGCAATGTAGGTTGCCAACCTGATCGGGATTTCTATTCGCGCATATTAAGCCTGTTTTTGCAGTTGTCAATATACCTGGATCATTAGAATTTTGCAGTGCCGCCGTGTGTGTAAAATGATGTAAGAAACGCCCCATCAACTATCGCTTTTCAGTCGCTGCGCCAATGTCTGCCGCACCAGGTCAATGTCCGGTGGCAGGAGGATGGGCGGGTTGGCGTGTTGGGCTTCCACCTCGTCCAGGGCATCTTCGTGATAATGCAGTTTGAAACTGGTGAATTTGAGGCCGTGCGCCGTGCTGATGACAATGACTCGCTCCTGCGACTTAATCACCCCTTGATTGACCAGTTTGAAGAGGACGGCCAGGGCTACGGCCGTGTGCGGACACGTATACATCCCGGTGCGGTCGGCCAAAGCGGCGGCATTTGCCAGTTCATGCTCCGTCGCCTGCTCCACCACCCCATCCGTCACCTGAATCGCCTGCACCGCCTTCTCATAACTCACCGGGTCGCCAATTTGAATGGCCGAGGCCAGCGTGTTTTGGGCGGGCAGGCTCACCTTTTCCTTGAACCCATTCAGATAACTCTGATAAAAAGGATTGGCCTTGGCCGCCTGCGCCGCCGCCAGCCGGGGCATCTTATTCGTAATCCCCAGATCCATCAGCATCTTCAGCCCTTTGTACAAGGCGCTGATATTACCCAGATTACCCACCGGCATCACAATCCAATCCGGCGCCTCCCAATCAAACTGGCGCACAATTTCAATGCCCACCGTCTTCTGCCCCTCAATCCGCAGGCTGTTCATCGAGTTCGCCAGGTAGAGGGTATTGTCCTGCGTCATCTCGCGCACAATACGCATACAGCCGTCAAAATCGGTATCCAGCGCCAACACATGCGCGCCATTGGCAATGGGCTGGATCAATTGGGCGCGGCTCACCCTGTTTTGCGGTAAAAACACCACCGCCGGGATACCTGCTGCCGCCGCATACGCGGCCAACGCCGCGCTGGTGTCGCCCGTGCTGGCGCAGGCCACCGCCCGCACCGGGCTGCCATCGGCAATCATCTGTTTGACCACGCTGACCAGCACCGTCATGCCCAGGTCTTTGAAACTGCCGGTATGGCTGTTGCCGCACAACTTCACCCACAAATCGGGCACGCCAATTTGCCGCCCCAGCCGCTCGGCCCAAAACAGGTTGGAGTTGCCCTCAAACATGCTGACGATGTTTTCGTCGCGCAGATTGGGCATCACCCATTCTTTCATGCCCCACACGCCGGAACCATACGGCCACTGCGTGGAGCCGCCGCGTTCTTCCAGAATTTTCATCCAGGCCGCCGGGCTGCGCCGCCGCAGCGCCTCCACGTCATGGTACACTTCCAGCAAGCCGCCACAATGGGGGCAGGTATACATCACATCAAAAACAGAGTATTCACCGGGGCAGCCCCGGAAACAGCGAAATCTGGCGTTATAAATCATGGCATAGATTGGTTCAATCTTCGAGATTGAACCAATCTTGATGATCGAATCAATCTTGAAAAAATGAACAACGAAACTGAACAAGTGATCTAGTTTTGTAAATTACCGGTATACCTTCCAGTGTAAATTTTGGCTATACGCAGAAGATTGTGCCGGGATCGGGCATTTATTTGTGAGCTACTCATAAATAATTGTGGAGGATTTGCTGGCGCACTGATTCCAATGTTGTCAGCGATGGATCGGGGGGATGGTCTTCCAATGATTGGGTTAACAGGGCAATGCCCAGGACAAACGTCTGGCTGCGGGTGGCGCCAAAGGCGGCGTTCAGGGTGCCATGCGCCCGCCCCAAATCCAGGACTTGCTGCGGCGAGACGCGAATCGAAGTCCAGGCAGCGTCAGCGTCCTTGCCGGGCAGCGGTAAATCCCACAGCAGGTAGAGTGATTCTAAATCGGTGACGCCTTCGGGAATGGTGCGGGTGCGGTCGGCTACGGCGCGGTGCAGCCCTTCCAGGCGCGCGGTTAAGGCGGTGATAACCAGATCGGGTACGTCGGCGCGGCTGATAGTTTCCGGCAGGATGGTGGCTAATTGTTTGAGTGTTTGTTTTTGGGCGGGGGTCAGGGCAATGTACACATTCTGGCGGCTAACGGGATGCGACGGCCGTCCCCGTTTGGGCTGTTTGTCTTTCAACAACGCCGCCAGGGTGCTGGCCTGCAAATTGTCCTTCTCTTGATCCCGGCTCATTTATAGTTGCTGTGGCGCGGTTTCCAACCGCGCCACCTCCTACTACCCCGCCGCCCGCCGATACTGTTGATGCTTTTCCAAAAACGCCTCTACAAAGGGTTCGTCAATTTGTGTGCCGCCCTGCGCCAGCAGTTCCAGACAAAGGTGCAAACACAACAGGCAGATGCTGCGGGGATAACCACGTGTTTCCCGCCAGATAGGTAAGATGGCGTCGTCGGTGAATAACGGCCGTTGCTTGGAATCTCGCCCCGCCGCCAACAACCGGTACTCAATCAACGACCGGGTATCATCCGGCGTCAACGGGTCCAATGAGGAACGAGTGGCCACCCGGTCGTTAAAATCGGGCGCATCGCGTAAATTGATGTCCAGTTCCGGCCGGCCAAGCAAAATCAACTGGAACGCCTTGCCACCGCGTGGGTCGCGGAAGTTCAGCAGCCGCCGCAGTTCCACAAACTGCTCCACGCTCAACTCATGCGCCTCGTCAATGATAATCAGCGGCAAAATCCCCTTTTCACTCTGTTCCACCAAAAATGCCCGGAACTCGTTGAGCTGGTCTTCGGTGGCGCGGCGAGTACGCAGGCCAAATTCGGCGGCAATCCGGCGCAGCAGCAGCAACCCACTCTTCTTGGGCGACTCGTCAATTTTGGCGGCGGCAAAATCGGGCCGCCGGTCATAGCGGCTGTGGAACCAGGAAGCCAACGTCGTCTTGCCCGTGCCAATCTCCCCCACCACCACGGAAGCCCCCTGCCCGGCCTCCACCATGTAGCTCACTTTAGACAGGGCGCGCCGTGTCTCGGTGGAGAGGTACATGAAGCGGGGATCGGCTTCAATGGTAAACGGGGGCACCACGACGCCCAGTTTATCCCAGTCTGGTTTGTATTGTTCAAAATTGAGTTCAAATTGGCCGGTGACGTTCATGGCGCTGATCGTATATAAGGAGCGCGAAGTTGTCAAGTTTATGGCAAAACCGGCATGTTTTGGGGGTCAGGTAGATATACTACATCATTTTTCGCAATCTATAGCCTATAGATTTGTTGACATAGTGTTTTATTTTTGTTAGACTGGCCTTAGTTTTCACTCACTGCCCATACATGATACCTGTTAAGTTCGTTTTGGGCATGGATGCAGCATTACCAGGCTGTATAAGCATTAAGACCCTAAGGGTTTTTGAAACCCTTAGGGTCTTCGTGCAAGAAAAAAGGCCAGACGTTGCAGCGCCCGGCCTTCGTTTATTTTAGCAAGCTACTAAACTGTTTGGTGCCGCCAACACCCTTCACAGTGCCCCTTTATTGGGGAGGGGGGTTTTTTGTCCCCTGGTAGCTTACCGTGTCTCAGGTAAGAGAATAGCATAGGCAGGTCAGGCTGTCAATGACGTTGCCAGACAAGCTCATCTGACAGATGGCTTGATTTGGCTTGCCTGTTTGCTGCTCTTGCCGGGAAAAGCTGAGCGGAACGTGGCTCTTCCGGCGGGAGAACTTTCGGCCGATTTGTTAGCGGCCCAGGAGCGCCTGGCGCAGTTGCAGGCCAAATCACGCGCAGAGCGGCTGGCGCAGGGCGCGCCGGTTGATCGGACTGCTCACGGCCGTCCCCCCTCCTCTCCTGTCCCCTCTCCTCTGCAACCACCTCCCGACCTGCCCGCTCATCTGGGTTGGGACAGTGCGGCGGTAACGGCCGTTACTCGAAAGAAGAATGAGATTGGGAGATTGGGAGATTGGGGGATTGTAATAAACGCTCAATCTCCTAATCTCACGGTGTCCTCACCACCAATCTCCCAATCTCGCGGTGTCCTCACCGCCAATCTCCCAATCTCTTCCCTTTCTATCAAGTTCTACCCCGACATCGCCACCGGGATGTTTCAGCGGGAATTGACGGCGGCGGGACGCATCTGGCTGCTGCTGCGGCATCTGGATAGCAATGGGCGCGGCTGGCTGGATATGGCGGCAGTTCGGGCGCAGTTGACCGGTAAGGAATCTCCCTGGCGGGTGTGCGGCTGGCGGCAATTGCGTAATCTGCTGGCCGAGGGGGAAGGCGTATTTTGGGTGAGAGAGGACGGCCGTCAAGTGAACAACGGCCGTATCTGGCTCCGTTCCACAAAACACGTGGCGTTGGCCTTGCAAGTGCCACGCCTGGCGCTGCCGCCGGTGGCGCTGCCGGTTTCCGTCCTGACGTTGCCCATCGGCCAGGTGCGCGCTCATCTGTACGCGGCTTTTCACAGCAGCCGGGCGGGCAAAACACCGACGGGCCAACCGGCGGCCCCCATTGCCCGTGACACCATAAGCAGTCTCACCCACGTTATCCCGCGCACCCAACGCCGCTATGAAAAGGCGGCGCGGGTACACACCAGTCACAATTTTGCCATTGGCGGCAAGGCCAGCGAAACGGCGCTGGAAGAAGCGGCCTGGCAGCACGGTCAGGCGACATTCCGACTAAACGACAAGAAAGGCGCCCAGGGAAAAACAAATCAACAGTATATCGCCTGGCAATTACCCAACAGTTATACCGGGCCACACCGGTTACAGCCCAAAGGCCAACAAAAACGAATCAATCAGGCATTGTCAGACCTGTTTATGCAAGGGATGACGGGGAACGGACAAGGCCACAAGGAAAAACGTTTTTATGGTCACGGCCGTGCCGCTGCCCAGGCGTATAATCGGGGGGTAACACAGGATATTTATTGGGCTGACGGCCGTAGCGGGAACGGCCGTGCCCGCATCTGGCATTGTCTGGCAGCGACACAGAACGCGCCGGGGCAGAAATAATGATCCCCCATTCTAGGGATATATGATAACATTCTCACATGAGTATCCATGCCATTCACACGCTTGATCTACACTTTCAGGGCGAAACAGACACCATCGCCGCTTATCTGGTACAAGGGCCTGCGGGGTGGGTGTTGGTGGAAACGGGGCCAGGTTCCACATTACCCACGTTGCAGGCACAGCTACACCAACACGGGGTACAACCGGCCGATGTGCGGCACGTGATTGTGACCCATATTCATTTTGACCATGCCGGGGCCACCGGCTGGTGGGCACAAAACGGAGCCACCATTTACGTTCATCACTTTGGCGCGGGGCACCTGATTAACCCGGAAAAACTGATTGCCAGCGCCACCCGCATTTACGGCGACCAGATGGAACCGCTGTGGGGCCAACTGCTGCCCGCGCCAGTCGAAAATGTGGTGCCTTTACACGATGGCAATGTGATTGAAGCAGCCGGGCTGACGTTTACGGCCGTTGAAACCCCCGGACACGCCCGTCATCATCACGTTATCAAATTGGGCCATGTGGCTTTTACGGGAGATGTAGCCGGGATGAAGTTGGGGGGACGGCCGTTGCTGGACATCCCCGCACCGCCACCTGAATTTGACCTGGAAGCCTGGCAGTCCTCACTGGATAAGCTGTTGGGGCTGGGGCTGGAAACGATTTATCCCACCCATTTTGGGGCTGTGGATAACGTGGCCGAACATTTGCAAGCGATCAAAAAGCTGGTGTACGAATCGGCTCACTTTGTGCAGCAAAAAATGGCCAAAGGGGTGGAGCGCGATGACCTGATTGCCCAATACACGGCCTGGAATCACGGCCGTGCCCACGCCGCCGGTCTCGCCGCAGAATCCATTCGCAAATACGAAATTGCTAACCCGCTGTATATGTCGGTGGATGGCATGATGCGGTATTGGAAGAAGAAGGAGATTGAGAGATTAGGAGAATAGGGCTGATAGTCTCTCAATCTCCCAGTCTCCTAATCTCAAATGTCTGGAAGCGTCAACACAACCTCAGTCCGCTCACCGGGAATGGACTCTACCACAATCGCGCCGCCGACAACGGCCATCATGGTGCTGTGCAGGGCCAGGCCGTGCCCGTTGTTGGTAGTGGGGAAGGCGGCCTGTATGCCAACGCCGTTATCCACAATGGCCATTTGCAAACCGGCCGGCCAGCAAATGGCAATGGTCAGGTGCAACGGCCGTGATCCTTCCACACCACGCCCATGCCGGGCGGCATTACGAATCGCTTCCCGCGCCGCATAAAAGATGACTTCGGCCGTTAAGGTGGGGATGCTCTCCGCTTTTTCGGCCGCTGCCGGTTCAATTTCCCACGTCACTTCATCAAAGGCAGCAGCCAGATCATTGTCTACCGCCCGGCGCAGGGCGCGGACCAGCCCCAGGCGCGCCACGTCGGGGGCGGTGGTGGTGGGCATGTTGTGTAAAAGGTCGGAAATTTGTTTGTGAGCGTCGCTGAGTAGGGCCAGGGCATCGGGAATACGGCCGTTTTCATTGCCGGGATTGCTCAAGGCGATCATGGCCGCCTGCAAATTGGGCAGGATGTCATCGTGTAACACGCGGCGGGTTTGCTGGTCAATGACCTGGCTCTGCGCCAGCCGTTCCCGCTGCAAGAGCATCAGGCGGCGAGCCATTTCGGCGCTGGCCTGGGTGTCAATGAGCCGTTCGCCACTGACGCGAGCAATGTCAATCTCTTCCTGGCTGTACAGGCCGCCGCCGTTCTTTTCGCCCAACAGGAACAGGCCAATCAGGCCGCGCTCGCTCCAGAGGGGAATGGCCCAAATCGCGCCGCCATACTGCGCCGGGTCGAGGGGCAGCATCAATGTTTGAGGTGTGGTGAACTGACCAGCCAGGGCGGTGAATGGTGGCAGGTTGGCAGCGGTGGATGGGTAAACGAGGGGCGGCCCAACCAGGGGGGCGAGGGGGCCAACGGCCGTCAGACAGGCCATTTTTGCATCCAACACCCCCCGGCACAGGGCGCGGAAGGGCAGGTCAATGTCCACTTCCTGGGGGGCGGTAGGGGTGAGCAGTTGGTCTAGCAATCGTTGGCTGCTGACAAACGGCCGTAACTGCTCCATATACAGTTCTCGTTCCACATACGAGCGCCAACTGACCAGCGCATAAAAGACGGCAATGAGCATGGCCACCAACACCTGCCCATACAACGGCCGTAACTGGATGGTATAAGCGGCGCTGATGAGTACGGCCGTGCCTGCGCTCAGGGCAATGGCCCGGACCCAGTGCCGCGCCAGCCCTCGTCGGGGCAGCGTCTTGCCGGTGAACACCTCATACGAAACCACCGCCTGGCCGACCAGCAAAATGACCACGCCAATGAGGGTAGAGACGAGCAGGTCAAAACGGGCTACCAGTTCCCGCGAGACAAAGTAGATTTCCAAAAAGGTGCGGCGATGGGCGTCTTGCACCACCCACAACATGGCCCCTGTGACCAGCAGGCTGACCAGCATGAGCATGACCGAAGCGGCCATCAGGTACGGCCGTGCCCGCTGCCTTGCCACCGTGCCCATCACCCGGTCAGACGGGCCGGGCTGCCGCAAGGCATCCAACGACAGGCCAATACACAGCAGCACGTAAAGGCTGTACCCCACGGCCAGCAGCGGAATCCCGGCCAATGACCAGCGCACCGTGAGGCGTAAACTGGTCAATTCCGGCGCCGGAATAATCAATAAGAGCACACCCAGGCCAAAGCTGACCAGACCACCCATGAGCAGCAGCGTGACCGCCGCCAACCACCATTGCTGGCGCTGGCGCAATCGGGCCGGGGGGCCGGCCCAAAAACCGGCATACCAGAGAATGACCACATACCAGGCATAGGGCAACAGGATGACCGGCGTCATGCCCACCGTCCACCAGAAAATGGTGCTGCGCCAGGTGAGCGTGAACCCCAGCCCGGCGATGGCCGAATGGCTGACAAAAAAGAGCGCCCCCAGCAACAGCCCCGCGCTGGCGATCCAGATACCCCACGCCCGCCGGTCCGAATTGAGCAGTACCGTCAACCCCAGCCAGGTCAGCAGCAAGGCATTAAACAGCGAAACGGCCACGATGGCCCAGTTGAGGTAGAGGTTTGTACTCATGCCAGTAATCGGTAATCGGTGAACGGTAATCGGTAATCGGTAGGAGCCACCGATAACCGATTACTGATTACCGATTATCTCTTCCATACCTCCCAATTCCCCTGCGCATCCAAAACCTGAGGGATGCCGTCGTCTGCCCAGGTGAGGAGTTGGCCGGTGTGGACGATGAGGGCGGCGCGGGTGCGGGCTACTTTTTCTTCGGTGGTGGTGCTGTTGAGGCCCCAGGCGGCGTAAATCTGGCCGTTGATGCGACTGATGGTGCGTTTGTCGCGGAAGCCCATGCGGGCGGCGATCTGCTCATTGCTCATGCCCTGGGCCAGCATCCGGGCCACTTCTTTTTCGTTCGGTTCCAGCAAATCCAGGGGGGCGTGTTCGTCTTTGTGGCGCACTTCCTGGACGCGGGATTCAATGTCGGGGTCAATGAAGGAACGGCCGTACACTGCATCCTGTAATAAGGGCACAATCATTTGCGGCAGCAGGTAGTTGGATTTGCGCACGTAGGCGTAATGGCTGAGGATGCCGGCGCGGCGAAAGGCGCGGTAGTAAGCGTCGTCGTCCTGGATGGAGTAGAAGACGACAGGCATTCGGGGGAATTCGCGGCGGATGGCCACGGCCGTGTCAATGCCATTCATCTCGCCCGCCAACTGCACATCCATCAAAATGGCCTGGGGCGGCTGCTGTAAACACAGTTCCAGCGCCGCCTCGCCGCTGGCACAGTCGGCAATTACCTGTACCTGCCCGGTGGCTTCCAGCCCCGCCCGCAGCGCCGGGCGCAGTTTTTCATTATCTTCGACGATTAAGATGTGCATAGTTCGATCCAAAGAGATTGGAGATTAGAGAGTGGAGATTGTCTCATCTTCAATCGCTAATCTCAACAATCTCCGATTCTGTTCCGCTGGTCAAGCACTTGAGTGCGCGGGGTTGGGCATTTGGGAGGTGGCAACGGCCGTATCCATTCCCTATGCTGTACCACATGGTACATCTTAAACATCACACTTCAAAAAGCAATGGCTGGCTGTTGGCCGGGCTGGTGGGCCTGGTGGCGGCAGCGCTCTTCCCCTACGGCTGGCTGGCTGAAAACTGGCCCACATTTGACCGGTTTACGGGATTTATTTTTGGTTCAGAAGCGGCCCATGTGGCCGGTCATGTGGGTCTGTTTGCATTGTTGGGTACGGTCGTGCTGCTGCTCATTCCTCAGTGGCAGCAACGACCGCACCTTTATTTTGGCCTGATAGCCATTCTTGGCATCGCCCAGGAATTTTTGCAGATTGTCTCGTTCAAACACCGACCGGTGGCGGCCAATGACCTGTTTGATCTGGCAGTGGATTTATTGGCGGCGGGGGTTGTGTTTGTGGGTTTTATTCGATTTGGGAGATCGAGAGATTGAGAGATTGAGAGATTGAGAGATTTCCAGTCTCCTAATCTCTCAATCTCCAATCTTCTACGGAGTACATATGACCACTCTTAAAAGCGACTATGTCACAGAATTGGAAACGACACGGCCGTCGCGTCTGACGCATATTCAGTCACCGGGGCGGATATTGGCCGCCGGATTGGGGCTGGGCGTGTTGGCGGATGTGTTGCTGTTTGGCAAGCCGTTGGGCATAGGGCTGCTGCTGTTTGGGCTGTTGGCGGCGGCGGTATTGTGGCGGGTGAATCGTGGGGAGGGGGTCACGGCCGTGCGCCCCAACCTGTGGCTGCTGCTGCCGCTGCTCTTTTTTGCCGGTATGGTGGCGGTGCGGGCCAACGCCACCCTGACCACGCTCAATACGCTGGCGGTGCTTGTTTTGCTGGCCTATCTGGTCTTCTTTTGGGGGCGGGGCCGGGTGCAAAATCTGGGGCTGGTGGATATGGCCCTGCTGCCGCTGCGGGTAAGCGGCCACGCCGTGACCCTGATGCCGCCAGTCCTGGCAGAAAGTGTGGATACTGAGGTGATGTGGCGGCACGGCCGTCACTCCCTGTTTCCGGTGCTGCGTGGCCTGCTGCTGGCAATGCCGGTATTGCTCGTTTTTACCGTGCTGCTGGCGATGGCCGACACTATTTTTGCCAACACCGTGGAGACCGCCTTTAGCCTGGACATTGTGGCCCGCCTGTTCAATTGGGCCGGGCACGGCGTCTTGATTGTGCTGGCGGCCTGGCTGCTGACCGGTGGGCTGGCCTATGGGGTGCTGCGGCGGTACGGCCGTGATGACCAGAGCCGCTTTGAGGCCAACTTGCAGCAAATCCCCCGCCATTTCTCGTTGGGTTATATCGAGACCATCACGCTGCTCACGGCCGTGAACCTGCTCTTTTTGGTGTTTGTGGTCATCCAGTTCACCTATCTATTTGGCGGTCTGGCCTATTTGCGGGTGGAGAATTTTTCTTACGCTGAATATGCCCGGCGCGGCTTTTTTGAACTGCTGCTGGTGGTCATGCTCAGTATCAGCCTGATTTTGGGGCTGAACTGGCTCACACGGCGGGAATCCAAGCGGCAAATCAAGCTGTTTAACGGCCTGAGTACCCTGCTTATCGGTCTGGTACTGGTGATGCTGGCCTCCGCTTTCCGGCGGATGATGTTGTATGAGGCGCAGTATGGGTACACGGAAATGCGTTTGCTGGTGTACGTGTTTATGCTCTGGCTGGCCCCTTTACTGCTCTGGTTTGTGCTGACTTTGTGGCGGCGGCCTGACCGGTTTGCGGTCGGGGTGTTGGCTGCCGCGCTCGGTTTCCTGGTGACGCTCAATTTGCTCAACCCGGATGCCTTTATTGCCCGGCAAAATCTGGCCCGTTATGTGGCCACGGGCGACCTGGACGCCGTGTATCTGACCAGTCTGTCTGAAGACGCCACGCCTTACCTGCTGGCGGCCCTGATTTTGACGGCGGGGGACATAGAAAAGCAACGGATGCCGTCTTGTTATGACCCATTTTCGCGGGTCATGTCCAGGGATTGTTATGCCGTGCCGTATGAGATTGTGAAGGAGGATTTGCACGGCCGTTACCAAGCCATGTCAGAAAACAACGAATGGCGGCGGTGGCAATCCTTCCATCTGGCGCGTTGGGCGGCGTTTGGGCAATTGCAGGAGATTGGAGATTAGGGATTGGAGATTATCTCAATCTCTAATTTCCACCCCCCCGGAGGTATTGCTTATGTTTCTAAACAGACCATACATCTTACTCCTTCTGGCGCTGGTTTTTGCGTCTACGGTATCGGTGGCGCTGCTGGTAGTACGCGCCTTTTACAGCGGGCAACTGCTCTACGGCTTTCTGGTGTGGAATTTGATCCTGGCCTGGCTGCCCTTTCTATTTGCTACAGTTGTCATAATGTTCCCCGTGAAACATTATGTCACTATTTTCTTTGGCCTATTGTGGCTTTTGTTCTTCCCGAACGCCCCTTACATTGTGACCGATTTACTGCACTTACGGCCACGAGGCGATGTGCCCATGTGGTATGACATGATTTTGCTCTTTTCCTTTGCCCTGACCGGTTTGTGTCTGGCGTATACCTCCTTGTCGCTGATGCAAACGGCGGTGACGACCCGATGGGGCGGGCGGATGGGCTGGTTGTTTGTGCTGGCGGCGCTGGCATTGGGCGGGTTGGGGGTGTATATCGGCCGTTTCCTGCGTTGGAATAGTTGGGACGTGTTTTCTAACCCCACCTCCCTGCTGCTTGACCTGCACCTGACCCTGACCACCCCGCTGCTGCTGGCGCGCACGGCCGTTGTCACGCTTGGTTTGACGGCGGTGTTTACGTTTACGTATATCGTTTTTACTGTTTTGCCGCAATTATCATCTGGAACAACGTTGTATGGAGACTAGAGATTGGAGATTGGAGATTAGAGGCGCTTCAATCTCCAATCTCCAATTTCCAATCTTTCAGGAGTAACGATGACCTACCCAACCTATGCCGACGAAGAAATCAGCCGGGAATTTTCGGTATTGGGGATTGTGTCTGCCTGGTTTGGCGTGATCATGGTGGCGCTGACGGCCGTTGGCGCCAGCCTCAGCAGCCCCTTACAACCATCCAAAACAGATCCGCTGGTAGACATGCTGCAATTCATCCTGGTTGCGCTTATCCTGGCGTCGCTGGCCACTGTGTTTATGCGAGCAGGGGAGGGGGTGAAGGTCACGGCCGTGCCCCTGGTCATTAACCTGTTTACCCTGGTCATCTTGCAGTTGGTGCCCTTTATCGCCATCTGGGAGGAAGTGCGGTATCGGTATCATGCCCCCCAATACCAGGTGGTAGTGGAAAAGGTGGAAAGTGGCGAATGGCAGCCGGACGCTGGGGGAACCTTGTGGCTGCCACCACCATACCGGAGCCTATCGGCGGATAACGGCCGTGTCTGGATACAGCGAGATGGGGCAGTGGTAACGCTGTTTTTCCTCACCGAGCAGCAGGGATTTAAACAGTTTGCCGGGTATGTGTATCGCTCCGACGGCCGTCCGCCCCAAAACAACGGCTTTCCCGGCCAATGGCACACCATCATCCCCAAGCAGCCCAACTGGTATTTTTGTGTTTCTGGTTGATGGTGGATAACGGCCGTGTGGCAGCGTTATTTTTCTCTGGTAGAGGCACTCAAACACCTGGAATATATTATGAGTAACTCATAAAAAATTAAATGGCGTTCAAGAAGCGCCAGGCAAGGGGTTGAAAGGCAATGGTCAGTCAAAATGGTTCTGCTCCTTGTCTGGCACTGCTCCCAGCGGCAGAGAAATCTGCACCTACAAAAAGCAAAGTCGGCCTTCGCCGACTACAACCAGCCGACGAAGGTCGGCTTTGCTGCGTGTAGGCGCGATTTTAATCGCCGGCTTTCGATTTACCCTACCTTGCTTAACCGGAACTAATGTTCTATAATTCGGGGCATGGATGCCTTTGTCAAGTTGCAGGATATTGCCATTCACATGGGTCTGGAACCGGCCGAAGAAACCCCCAACCAGCCAGGAAAGCTACCCACGCCCTCCATAGCCCCTTGTGGTGAACCACTCACACCTCGAGGCCTCCCCCTCAAAAAAGATTCTCTGGGCATTCACGAAGCGGTCAGGCCAGATGGCAAACCAATGCGGCTGTTAAAAACGCTGCTCACCTCGGCCTGTGAGCGCAATTGCTTTTACTGCCCCTTCCGCGCCGGGCGTAACTACCGTCGGCAGACCTTTAAGCCGGAAGAGATGGCCAGGACGTTTATGGACATGCACCGGGCAGGGGTGGTGGATGGCCTGTTTTTGAGTTCGGGCATCATCAAAGGTGGAGTAAGTACCCAAGACAAATTGTTGGACGCCGCCGCCATTTTGCGCCAGAAATACCATTTTCGGGGTTATTTGCATCTGAAAATTATGCCGGGGGCGGAGAAGGAGCAGGTGCGGCAAGCGATGACCCTGGCCGACCGGCTCTCGGTGAACCTGGAAGCGCCCAATGACCGGCGGCTGCTTGATTTAGCGCCGAAGAAGGAGTTTGTGCAGGAGTTGTTACGGCCGTTGCAATGGGCCGATGAGATTCGCCGCGCGGAGCCAGATCGGTTGGGCTGGCACGGCCGTTGGCCTAGCACCGTTACCCAGTTTGTGGTGGGGGCGGTGGGTGAAAGCGACCTGGAACTGCTGACCACCACTGAGTATTTGCATAAACAACTGCGGCTGCGGCGGGTCTACTTTTCCGCCTTTAGCCCGGTTGTTGATACGCCTTTAGAAAACAATCCAGCCGAGAATCCGCTGCGGCAGCACCGGTTATACCAGACCTCTTTTCTCTTTCGGGATTATGGGTTTGACCTGGAAGAACTACCCTTCAACCAGCAAGGCAACCTGCCGCTGGAAATTGACCCCAAGCTGGCCTGGGCGCAGGCCAATTTGCGCGAAAATCCGGTGGAGGTGAACCGGGCTGCGCCGGAAGAACTACTGCGGGTACCGGGTGTTGGCCCCAAAAGCGCCCAAACCATTGTGGCCGCCCGCCGCCAGGGAACGCTGCGTGACGAACGCGATTTGCAAAAACTGGGTATTGCCACAAAGCGGATGAAGCCGTTTGTGTTGTTGGATGGCCAACGGCCGTCTTACCAACTCCCCCTGTTTGACGATACAATGGGGGCATGAGACGTGTTCTTGCCCTGTTATTGACCCTGCTGCTAACGAGTTGTGGCACATCGGCTACAACGGCCGTCGCCACTCAAACTGTGGGTAGAACGGCCGTCGCCTCCACCCCGGTACCCTCCCCCACCACCATCCCCACCAGTTCTTTTTACGCCATTGAATTGTCGGCCGGGCAGCAAGCCCTGGTAGCAATTGACCATATTTTTGCCGTTCGGCACACCATTTTCCAGGTACCAACCAATGGCTGGCTGGCCTCTTTTGATCTGTGGCCGGTGGCGGGCAGCGGCGGCCGGTTTGTGGTGGCCTATGCTCCCCCGCCGCCGCCAGGTGAGATCAATTTTGGTTTTACCAGTTTGTATCTGCTGCCTCAAGATGGCGGAGAAATGGAGTTGCTCTTAGGGCCGCAGGTGGATGGTGAACTGTTTTTTAACCCCGTCTGGTCGCCTGATGGGCAAAGCATCTACTTTTCGCACGTCCGGCCACGAGAAGGGGAAGAATATGCCTTTGACACTACTTTGGAACGCCTGCATCTGGCGACGGGGCAGATTGACCACATTGCGGGTGAGGCTATCTGGCCGCAACTCTCCCCGGACGGCGCAATGCTGGCCTACGTGCTTATCGAGTCTGGCACGCTGGCGAACTCGTTGGTGATTGCCGAACCGGATGGGAACAATGCCAGAGAGGTAGTCAGTACAACGGTATTCACGGCCGTAGACGCCCCCATTTTTTCTCCTGATAACCAGATGCTTTATTTCAGCGCCGTAGAACTGGCAGCGGCCCGTTCCTGGTGGGAGCATCTGTTGGGTGTGCAGGTGGCGGCAGCCCATAATCTGCCTTCGGACTGGTACCGCATCCCGGTGACAGGCGGTGAGCCGGAGCGTTTGACGGCACTGAATGGGGTGGGGCTGTACGGCCGTTTTACCCCCACCGGCGAGCCGATCTTTGCCTTTGCCAGCCAAGGTGGTATTTATGAGATGGCTGCCGATGGATCAGATGTGATCAAATGGCTGGAGGGGGCCTTTACCGATTCGCTGGCCTGGGCGCCATAAGAGAGATCAGGAGATTAGGAGATTTGGCCGCTCATCCCCCACCCCCAATCTCTCAATTACCAAATCCTATGGACGAGCAAACCCGTTTTATTGGCGAACCAATTGTGGTGGAATTTGACAAACCACCGCTGGTTAGCAAGACGCCGCCGTGCCCTGACCGTTTTGTGTGGCAGGAGGAAACGTATGGTATTGTGGCGGTGGTACAGGAGTGGCGGGATTACGGCCGTCGGGGGCGAATGAGCGTGAATATGCGGCCGGCTAATCTGGCGAAAGCGGCCAAACGGGGATCATGGGGCGTGGGGCGCTTTTATTTTCGGGTGCAGGTGGCCGACGGCCGTATTTTTGACATTTACTACGACCGCGCCCCCAAAGGCCAGCAGCAGAAAGAGGGTTCCTGGCATTTATACCGGGAAGTGCTGCCCGGTTGATCAGGAATTCACCCATCGAGTCATTTGCTGCCAGCTTTCCTGGCGTTCGGCCGTCGGGACGGGGTATTGCAAATCTGCCAATACGTCTTGTACATAATCCTGGCGGCGCATACCGACCAGGACACTGGTGACGCCGGTGGTTGAGCGCAGGGCACGCACGGCCGTCTGGCTGAGTGTTGGCGCAGCCCAGTCCAAATCGGCCGATTGGGCGGCTTGCTGGATATGTTCGGCGCGCCGGGCGGCCTGTTCTTGATAATAGGCGGTTATGGCCGCGAATGTGTTATTGGCCACATCAACGTACTCGTCCAGCCAGTCGTGGGCGTCTGCGGGCAAATTTCCCAGGTTTAAGAGCGTTTCTACGGCCGTTTGCGTGCGCGGCAGTAAAAATTGTGCCCGTAAATCCAGCCAGTTCTGATACGTGCCAAAGCCACCCCAACGGCCGTCTAGCATCAAACCCAGGGCCAGATGATCCCGCAAATAGGATTTGGTATCGTCGTCAGCGGCCATAGCTGGCAGGAGTTGTTGCTGAAATTGCCGCTCTAATTTCTGCAAAGTGTCAACCCCGGTTGACACCTCTTCCGGCGGCGCAGGAAAATCGGGCATGGGTACGCGGGCCAGGCGCGTCAGGGCATCTTGATGAAAGGCGTTGAGGGGTCGGTTGATCAGCACGGTCAGTTGGTGTTGGTGGGCAACCTGTAAAACGGTCTGCTGCCCTGGTTGGTTGGGTTCGGTGCCCAGCCCCGTTTCAAACAAATTCATGGGCGCCTGGATGACCCGGAAGTGGTGCTGCGGGCTGATCGCGTGGGCGATTTGCCACAGGCGGGACAGGGATGTGAAGGTGTAATGTCCTTCCGGTTCGGGGAACGA
Source organism: Chloroflexota bacterium (assembly GCA_014584575.1). Taxonomy (GTDB): domain Bacteria; phylum Chloroflexota; class Anaerolineae; order Promineifilales; family Promineifilaceae; genus CAADGU01. The sequence continues at coordinate 14,565 of JACTMP010000022.1, read as the reverse complement.
GTTGGAACTGACGCCGTAGCATTGGATACGGCCGTGTCGCGCTTCCTCTTCCAAATGCCCAAACGCCTGCTCAATGCGCCGGTAATACTCATCATGTGCCTGTTCACGGGTCAGGTGGGCGCGTTTGGCCCACATCAGGTAATACTCCGGGTTGTGCAGCAGGTAGACATCCAGTGTGTCCAGGTTAAGCCGTTCCAGGCTGCGGGTTAGTTGGTCTGCCAGGAATTCGGGGTGGATACAGTGATCTAGCCCGTCGGCGTATTTAATGAGATTGGGAAACGGCCGTCCCTCCCGTTTGCGCTGTTCGGCCAGGGCATAATTGAACCCCTGCAAATAGCCTGCTTTGGAGACGATGACCACTTCATCCCGCCTCAACTCGCCGCTGTCGAGCAGTTCCGCCAGCACCCGGCCAATGAGCCGCTCCGAATTGCCATCGGTGTAATTGCTGCTGGTATCAATCAGGTTGATTCCCTTTTGCAAGGCAAAACGAAGGGCTTGCTCGTGGTAGCCGTTGTCTTTATCCACCCTGTAGCCGCCAAAACCGGCCTGGCTGACCCGCCAGCCCGTGACGCCAAACGGCACGTAGGTGAGCGTGCCAAACCGCCCGGCGTATTGCTGTGTCCCTGTTTCGGTTGCTTTACCTGGAATTGCCATCTTGTCTGCCTTCGTCCCAGATATCTGATTTCATGGAAAAATCGGATGCCTACCTTCTCCCCAATTCTATGACGGCCGTCAAAAGTGGCAATGGGTAGAACGTGGGGCATTCACACGGCCGTCGTAGTTGATTCGTCCCCGGCTTTTTCCCATACTGCACCTACGAGGGATGCAATTCATCATTCATCCTTCATCATTCCTAATTCACAGGAGGGATCATGAACCAGCTAACCAGAAGTTACCCTTTGACGATTTTAATAATCCTGGCCGTATTTTCGGGATTGGCCTGCCGTTTGAGTGAGGTGGGCACGGCCGTAACCCAACCGGCCCCCCCTACCCTACCGCCCTTTGTGACGCATACGGCCGTGCCTGCTCCTGTATTGTTCTCGCCGGTAGAGGGGCAAACAGCAACACCTGTGGTGGGGGAGACGGCCGTCACGCCCCCCATGATGACAGCCAAAGTGGGGCTATATGTGCGGCGCGGCCCCAGCACCCAATACCCCATCCTGACGGCGCTGCAAGCCGGGGAGCGGGCAGAAATTGTCGGCCGCAGCCCTGATGGGTATTGGTGGAAAATTGTTTGCCCCCGCCCGCATGGGGGTGAATGTTGGTCATCGGCGCGGGCAGAGTATAGTACGGCCGTTGATGCCCAAGGTGTACCCATCGCCGCTGTGCCCCCACTGCCTACGGCAACCCCCACGGCCACATTTACACCCACCGCCACGGCTACCGCTACCGCCACCATCACCCCATCGGCTACACCCACACCAACCGGAACGGCAACGGCCGTGCCCACATTATCGCCGCCATCCTATCCCTGAAAGCGCCACGAAATTGGGACTAGAAGCCCATTGCCTTATCTTGCCAACTCTTTGAATGACCCGTATAGTATCGGCAGATTACAACCGGTAAATTCTTTCCTGACGAAATCTTACAGAAAGCGGCGAACATTATTCAAGAACTTGCCCAAAACACCACAAAAATTCAAAGGTGGTCACTGTTGCGAGGAGAAAGTGGATGTCAGGTTCCCAAAAAATCCTGGTCATTGATGACAGCCCCGACATGTTGAAGGTCTTAACCCTGTTATTGACGGAACAGGGGTATGATGTGTTGACGGCCCTGAATGGGCAACTTGGCCTGCACCTGGTAGACGAGCATCACCCTGACCTGGTGATATTAGACCTGAGTATGCCCGGTGTAGACGGGTGGGAAGTATGTCGCCGCATCCGCGCCAAACTCTCTATTCCCATCATCATTCTCACTGCGGCCCATGTGACGGATGAAGATACGGTGCGGGGGTTAGAATTGGGCGCTAATGATTACGTCATCAAACCGTTCAAAAACAGCGTCTTGCTGGCGCGTATTCGTAACGCTTTGCGTTGGGCCACACCTGAAAGTAACGGACTGGCTTATGATGATGGCACCCTGGTTATTAACCTGAACTTACGCCAGGTAACGTACAAAGGTGAACATCTCAACCTGACCCCAAAGGAATATGACATGTTAACGGTGTTGGTGCAGGCGTCGCCGCGAGTGGTAACCCATCGGGAATTATTTGATAAAGTGTGGGCGGACTCCTTCCACCGGTTTGATGTGAACTACGTCCGTATTTTTATTGGGCACTTACGCAAGAAGTTAGAGAACGACCCGGCCGATCCGGTGTATATCCACAATGAACGTGGGGTAGGCTACCGGTTTCAAAAGCAAACAACCGCTTAGTCTTCACCAAGAGCCTTAATCAAACTCCGCACATCCTGTTCCACCAGATGCAGCAAACGCAATACTTCTTGACGCTCAGTTGCGGTCAAGCCATCACGTTGGATGCGCGCCAGGTGTTGGCGGATGTAGCTTAAGCGGGTGACATTGGTGACGCGGGTAGCGCCGGGCGCTAAACTGGCGGAGAGGACGTCGGGTGTGGACCCGGCCGTTGCTGGCACTTCCTCCATCTCATCTGGTAACACGGCCGTTTCCGGCCATTCAATAGCCGGTAATGATTCGGGCGCCGGATTCCTGAGGTCGCGGATGGTCTGGTAAACGGTGCGGTCGGGATTTTCTTTCAACAGGCGGGCCACATCTCTGGCCTCATCGGGCGTAATGTCGCCGGCCAGGCGGGCCTTGTGCAGGGCGCGCTGCTGCGATGGTTTGAGTCCCTGGTAGATGCGGGTGTCACGTTCGCTGATACGGCCGTCCCTTACATCCTCCTTAATCTCATCCGGTAAGTTCAAGAGCTGGATCAACTGGTGAATCCGCTGGCGCGAATACCCCAACCGCTGCCCCACCTTCGCCCAGGTAATTTTGTTCCCCCAGGGCTGCTCGTCAGAAACGCCTGCTTCCTGAGCTTTTTCCAGTTCATCCTGCATCAAATCCCGCAGATGGAGCAGCCCTCCGGCCCGGTCTACGTCATTCAAATCTTCGCGCTGGATGTTCTCCACCAGTTGACGCACAAAGCGCGTCGTTTCATCATAATCCCGCCGCCGCACCACTGCCGGAATCGTCTCCAAACCGGCCATTTTGGCCGCCCGCCAGCGCCGTTCCCCATGCACAATCAGATAATGGTTCGGCCGGATTTCCGTCACTTCAATCGGCTGAATGACCCCATCTTGCTGGATACTGTCGCTTAACTCTTGCAAGCTCTCCGTGGGGAACGAGCGGCGGGGTTGAGCGCCATCAGGCTGAATGGCGTCCAGGCGAATTGCCAGCAGTTGCATACCGGCCGATTGTTCCACGTCGTCTACGGCCGTGAACAATTTTTGCAGGTCGCCAGATTGCGGTTTGGTCGGTTGGGATAGGGTAACTTTGGGCCGTTTGCGCGTCATCTTATTTCTTGTTCCTGGCAGCCTCTTTTTTCACGATCTCTCTGGCGACTTGCCGGTACGCTTCCGCCCCTTGCCCACGTGGTTCATAAGCCAGAATGCTTTGCCCGGCCACGGCGCTCTCCGCGAACCGCACCGAACGCTTGATAACTTGCTCAAAAATGTGAACGCCATTGCCGTATTGCTGCCCCACTGCCTCCTGAATGTCGCGCGTCAACGTGGTGCGGGGATCGGCCATCGTCAACAATATCCCCTCAATCGCCAGTTTGGCATTGAGTTTTTTGCGCCGCACCGTTTCAATGGTAGACAAGATCATCAGCGCCCCCCGCGCCGCCAGGTATTCTGTCTGGATGGGAATGATAACGCTGTGCGCGGCCGTCAGGGCATTGATCACCAGCAACCCCAATGATGGATTACAATCAATCAGAATGTAATCGTAGGCATCTTCAATAGGTTTCAGCACGGTACGCAATACTTGTTCCCGGCTCAACGTGTTCATCAGGGAAATCTCAATCAGGCTCAGTTCTGGTTGGGCGGGCATCAGGTGAAACGCCTCATCGGTCTCATAGATGGAACCGGCGGCATTACTTTCATACCCATCCACTTCCGCTTTCAGGGCATCATAAACAGAGGGAGAAATCTGGTCAGGGTCAAAGCCGGCGTGTTGGGTTAGATTACTTTGTGGATCCAAATCTACCGCCAGCACCCGGTAGCCCGCTTCACCCAAAGCAGCCGCCAGGTTAATGGTCGTCGTGGTCTTGCCCACTCCCCCTTTTTGCATGGCAATGGCAATGATTTTGCTCATAGGGTCTCCTGATTTCACTATTTCGGCGCAACGATAACACGGATAAGACAAATTTCCAATTGGTAAAATATAACGCATCGTGTTATAAATGACGCACTGTGTTATCGGTTTCAGACCTGATAGGTTTTCGCCAGTGTAACCGTTCGTGAAATCGTTTCAAAATCTGTCAGGTCTTGAGAGATTTACAAATTGGATAAATGTCATGAGCAAATCCTCTATTTCCCCGGATGATTGTTTTGATTTTGTCATCATTGGCTCTGGCTTTGGTGGCAGTGTGTCTGCTATGCGCCTTTCTGAGAAAGGGTATCGTGTCCTGGTCTTGGAGCGTGGCAAACGTTACACCGCTTCAGATTTCCCCAAAACGAACTGGAATGTATTCAAATATCTCTGGCTGCCCGCCGCGCGCTGTTTTGGTTTCATGGGCATCAACTTCTTGAATGACATCGTGATCCTGAATGGCAGTGGCGTGGGTGGCGGCAGCCTGGTGTATGCCAGTACCCATATTCAACCACCGGACAGGTTTTTTGAGGCTGAAGAATGGCGTGATCTGGCCGATTGGAAGTCTGAACTGATGCCGTTCTACGAACTGGCTAACCGGATGTTGGGCACGGCCGAGAATCCCAAGCTGTGGCCGGCCGACCACCGTCTGTATGAAATTGCCAAAGAGTTAAAACGGGAGCACACCTTCACGCCTACGCCGGTCGGCGTCTTTTTTGGTGAACCGGGCAAGGTGGTGCCGGATCCGTATTTTAACGGCGAGGGGCCAGACCGGGCCGGGTGTATTCATTGCGGCGGCTGCATGGTGGGGTGCAAACACAATGCCAAGAATACGCTGGATAAAAACTATCTCTATTTTGCGGAGAAATGGGGGGCGCAGGTGCAGGCCGAGGCGAATGTGTTGGACATACGGCCGTACTACGACCCCCAACCCGACGATGCTCGCTACGAAATTGTGTATGAGCGCACTACTGATTGGGCTTTCAAGCGCAAAAGCAGCATACGCGCCCGCCATGTGATTGTGTCGGCCGGGGTATTGGGCACTATGAATTTACTGCTGCGCTGCCGCGATGAAACGCAAAGCCTGCCCCTGCTTTCGCAGCGGTTAGGTACGCATGTGCGCAGCAACAGCGAAGCCTTTTCTGGGGCTACGGCCCGCTCCGGCGAAGTGGATTACTCCGAAGGGGTCGCTATTACCTCCCATTTTTGGATTGATGACGTAACCAGTGTAGAGCCGGTGCGTTATCCGCGTGGCTCGTCATTTATCAGAAATTTGACGGTGCCGCTGGTGGATTTGCGCGGTTCGGCCTGGCAGCGTTTGGGGCGCTTTATTGCCTATGGCCTCAAGAACCCATATGACTTTTTGAAAGCCCGCATTTTGCCGGATTGGTCGCGGGATACCACCATTTTGATGATTATGCAGACGGTGGAAAATCGGCTGAATCTGAAACGCGGCCGTAACCTGTTTACGCTTGGTCGTAAAGGGCTGGTAACGGAACAAGACAGCCACCTGCCCATTCCCACCATCATTGACGCCGGGCGGTACGTGGTGAAACGGTTTTCCGAATTGTCTGATGGGGCCACGATGGGCAGCATTCAAGAATTGCTGCTGGATATTCCCACGACCGCCCATATTTTGGGCGGCTGTAACATTGGCGCTGATGCCGAGACCGGGGTGGTGGATATCCGGCAAGAGGCGTTCAACTATCCAGGCCTCTATGTGGTGGATGGGTCGGTGATCCCGGCTAATTTGGGCGTGAATCCCAGCCTGACGATCACTGCATTAGCGGAGCGGGCCATGAGTATAATCCCCCCAAAAGAGGAGGCGGAAGCGGTACGGCCGTTGCCCCGCCCCACTTCCCTACCCCAACCCGTTACCCAATCCAACCAGATGAAAAAGGCGTTGGCTTTTGGTACAGTTGGCGTGCTGGCGGCTGTGGCCGTCTTCAGCCTGTTAAAACGAAAGATGTAGTTGTGGATGGCCGATACCCGGCCATCAACAACCAGGAGAGATATTATGGGAGTAACCACCGTGAAAGGCCGGACGCTCAACGGCCGTGTTGAAACCCTACCCTTCATCAACCCCGCCACCAGCGAACAATTTGGCGAAGTGACCACTGCCACCCAGGCCGAGGTGACGGCTGCCCGGCAAGAGATGGCTGCCGCCGCCAAAGTGTGGGCGGCCAAACCGCTCAAAGAACGCATCCGCATTTTGCGTAAGCTGCAAACCCTGCTGATTGAAGAGTTGGATGAGATTACGGCCGTGATGAACCAGGACAACGGCAAGAGCCGCCAGGACGCCCTCATTGAAATCTTCGTCACCGTTGACCTGATGACCCAATACATGAAACAGGCCCCACACTGGCTGCGCCGCCGCCGCGTTTCCCCAGGGTTGCAAATTTTCAAGCAATGCTACGTGGAACATAAACCGCATGGGGTAGTAGCCGTGATTGGCCCCTGGAACTATCCCTTTGTGCTGTTGGTGCCACCCATTTTCTCCGCCCTGCTGGCCGGGAACGCGGTCATTGCCAAACCATCTGAAGTGACGGCCGCGACCGGCACCATGATTGAAAGCCTGTTCCGGCGTATTCCCGAACTGGCGCCGTTTGTCCGCTTTTTGCATGGCGACGGCCGTGTGGGTGCTGCCCTGGTGCAATCCAAACCCGATCTCATCTACCTGACCGGCTCCGTAGCCACCGGCAAGAAAATCATGCAGGCCGCGGCCGAAAACCTGACGCCTGTCATCTTTGAACTGGGTAGCAAAGACCCCATGATTGTGCTGGAAGATGCTGATATTCAACAGGCGGCCAAATGGGGTGTCTGGGGCGCTTTTTACAACAGCGGCCAGACCTGTGTCTCCGTCGAGCGTGTCTATGTGGTAGCCGCAGTGTATGAACAATTTGTGCAGGCGGTGTTGGCCGAGGCCAGTAACCTGGATATTGGTTACTCCCCCGACGTTAACAATCCCTTCCACATGGGGCCGCTCACCTTCCAGCGCCAGATTGACATCATCGAGGACCACCTGCAAGACGCCTTGGCGAAAGGGGCAAAAATTATCGCCGGTGGTAAGCGGGATGGCATGTTTATGCAGCCAACGGTGATGGTGAATGTGGACCACACCATGAAGCTGATGCAGGATGAAACATTTGGCCCCATTATGCCCATAATGAAAGTGGCCGATGAAACGGACGCCATTCACCTGGCCAATCATTCTTATATGGGATTGGGTGCTTCCGTCTGGAGTCGTGACCTGAAACGAGCCGAGCGCGTTGCCCATCAATTGGAAACCGGCTCAGTGAATATCAATGACACCATCACCCATTTTGCCATTCCCAATTTGCCTTTTGGCGGTGTGAAACAGTCGGGCAACGGCCGTGCGCATGGCGAAGAAGATTTGCTGCAATTCACTTCCAGCCGGGCCTACATCGTCAGCCCTGGCCCCAACCCGCTGGACATTGCCACCATTTTGCGCAAGCCCAATACTTACAATTTGAACAAGGCCATTCTCAAACTGGTGTTTGGCACCACCCCACAGCAAAAATTAGAACCGCTGACCGAATTGCTCCCTACCGAACCGGCTTATGTGAAAACAGTCGGCAAAGTAGCTGCTGTAGCTGGTCTAGCGATTACGGTATTGACCATTTTAGCCACACTCAGCCGTCGCAGAAGTTGATGTCGGAAAGTCAGAAAACGAAAAAGCGATCCTGATTTGTGTCAGGATCGCTTTTTTTATGACCTGCTCATAACTTTAGCTACCCGACGGCCGTGCCTGCAACGTCAGCGGGATCACCTGCACCTGCCCATTCCGCAGCACGTGTACCTGAATGGTCTGGCCGACGGCCGTGTACTGCACAATATGGCCGACCAGATCGCTAAACGTGCTAATCGGTTTGCCGTCAATGGCCACAATCACGTCGCCACCGGCGCCGGCTGCATTGGCCGCCCGCAAACCGGCCGTGTCGGCGGGGCCGCCGCTCACCAGGCCACTGATTAAAATACCCCGCTGCTCACTGCTCAAACCCAATTGCCCGGCATTATTGGCCGTCACTTCCACCCCAGAGATGCCCAGCCAGGGATATTGGGCACGGCCGTTGGCGATCAACTGTGGTATCACCGTCTGCACCAGGTTAGAGGGGATGGCGTACCCAATGCCCGACGAGCCACGTACCGGAGATTCAATGCGCGAATTGACGCCAATGACACGGCCGTATAAATCCAGCAGCGGCCCCCCCGAATTGCCCGGATTGATGGCCGCATCCGTCTGAATAATGTCCGGCACCTGGAACGTGCCCTGGGGAAAACTCCGGTTCAACGCCGAAATGATCCCCGTCGTCATGCTACTTTCCAGCCCAAAAGGGCTGCCAATAGCCACCACAATTTGCCCCACCTTCAAGGCTGACGAGTCGGCAAATTCCACCGGCGACAAGGCCAGCCCGGTGGGGTCAACGCGAATCACGGCCAGGTCTGAAGCGGCGTCCGCGCCGACAAGGGTAGCGGGTACGACACGGCCGTTGGTGAACCTCACCTGTAACGTCTGTGCCCCGGCCACCACATGGTTGTTCGTCACAATATGCCCGTTGGCATCATACACAAACCCCGACCCCTGCCCATTGCCCACATTGATATACACCACGGCCGGGTTGATGCGTTCATAGAGGTCAATAAACGCCTGCTCCTGCGTCCACACATCCTCCGACACAACTACTTGCTCCAGTTCAATAACCGGTGTGGGCGAAGGCAGCGGCGTGGCCGCCGCCATGATTTCGGCTGTGTCTGACTGGGAGACAAGGGGGACGGACACGGCCGTGTCCAATGCCTCAAATTGCCTGGCCTCCCCGCTCCAACCGGCGCAGCCAGACAGCATCAGCACAATCAATAAAACGACAAAAGGAACTGTTTTGAGGGACAAAGTATTCATGTATTCTCCTGATATTGTGTGGGGCACACAGGATAACCGGCAGACAGCGCCCAACCACAGGCTTCAAGCGCGCCATACTCTGTTATCATGGTTGCCATCACGTAAAATATGGGACAGATTGCACTACCCTGATGATTTTGAAGCTGTCTGGTAAAAAAATTGTAAAGCCAGCCTGAGACGAATGTAAATAAGCTGGCAAGCGAGATCGTATGGATTGGACACATTGGCAGAGAGAGTTTGAAACATTTTTGCAGGGGCAAATGGCCCATGATGCTGCCCACGACATGGCGCATATCCACCGTGTGGTTCACAACGCCCGTCGTTTTGCCCAGGCCGAAGGCGCGGCGTTAGCCATCGTCATACCCGCCGCCTGGTTACATGATTGTGTGGTTGTGCCTAAAGACTCTCCGCAACGGCCGTATGCCAGCCAGATGGCAGCGGACACGGCCGTCACCTTTCTACGCGCATACGACTATCCAGGACAATATCTGGACGGAATCGCCCATGCCATCGCCGCCCACAGCTTTTCCGCCGGTATTTCACCTACCACCATCGAGGCCAAAGTGGTGCAAGACGCTGACCGTGTGGATGCCCTGGGTGCTATTGGTATAGCGCGTTGTTTTGCGCTGGGGGGGATGCTGGCACGGCCGTTGTACACAGAAACCGACCCCTTCTGTGTACAACGTTTGCCGGATGATACTCAATCCAGCCTGGATCATTTCTATACAAAATTGCTCACCCTGGCTGATACCATGCAAACAGAAAGCGGACGGCGGGAGGGGTACGGCCGTGTGCAATTCATATACCAATACCTGTCCCAACTGCGGTCAGAAATAAATCCTGAATAGAAAATAAGTTACCTCGCCATCTTTTGCTCAAATCCATTATTTACCACAAAATCTACTTAATGAAGGAGTAAAACATCCTCCAAAACGGGAAAAAACAAACCATGATGGGCAAAAAAAAGCAATTTCCCCAAAAAGCCCCCAAAGCCCTTGACAACCCCCAACGGGAAAGTTATAATCCCCGACTGTCACTGCAAAAAGAGGATGTCGCCCAAATAACAGCACATCAATAAAACCAAATAACAGAGAAATAAAGAAAGTCGGCTCTTTCGAGTCGCTTTTTTGTCTCCGTTATATTTGCAGAACCAGAACCTTGACAACTAAAAAGTGGTAAGAACGAAAGTAAACCTTAATCAATTGTTTGAACAGTAGTCCGTTTGAGTACGGATATAACTCTTTTTTATGGAGAGTTTGATCCTGGCTCAGGATGAACGCTAGCGGTGTGCCTAATGCATGCAAGTCGAACGGGATCCTTGGATTCGTCTGAGGTGAGAGTGGCGAACGGGTGAGTAACACGTAGGTGACCTGCCCTGGAGAGGGGGACAACCACTGGAAACGGTGGCTAATACCCCAGATGTTTATCGGGTTAGAGTCCGATAGACTAAAGTTCCGGCGCTCCAGGAGGGGCCTGCGGCCCATCAGCTAGTTGGTAGGGTAATGGCCTACCAAGGCGAAGACGGGTAGGGGGCGTGAGAGCGTGACCCCCCACACTGGTACTGAGACACGGACCAGATACCTGCGGGTAGCAGCAGCAAGGAATATTGCCCAATGGACGAAAGTCTGAGGCAGCAACGCCGCGTGGAGGACGAAGGCCTTCGGGTCGTAAACTCCTTTTCTGGGTGAAGAGAAAGGACGGTAGCCCAGGAATAAGTCTCGGCTAACTACGTGCCAGCAGCCGCGGTAAAACGTAGGAGGCAAGCGTTATCCGGAATTACTGGGCGTAAAGCGCATGCAGGCGGTTTTTTAAGTCGGACGTAAAAGCTCCCGGCTCAACTGGGAGAGGCCGTTCGAAACTGAAAGACTTGAGGATGGTAGAGGCGAGTGGAATTCCCGGTGTAGTGGTGAAATGCGTAGATATCGGGAGGAACACCAGTGGCGAAGGCGGCTCGCTGGGCCATATCTGACGCTCAGATGCGAAAGCTAGGGGAGAGAACGGGATTAGAAACCCCGGTATTCCTAGCTGTAAACGATGTCAACTAGGCGTAGATGGTTATAAACCCCGTCTGTGCTGCAGCCAACGCGTTAAGTTGACCGCCTGGGGACTACGGCCGCAAGGCTAAAACTCAAAGGAATTGACGGGGACCCGCACAAGCAGCGGAGCGTGTGGTTTAATTCGAGGCTACGCGAAGAACCTTACCAGGGTTTGACATACATGTGGTAGGACGATGAAATTCAACCGACCCTTCGGGGAGCATGTACAGGTGCTGCATGGCTGTCGTCAGCTCGTGCCGTGAGGTGTTAGGTTAAGTCCTGTAACGAGCGCAACCCACGTCGTTAGTTACATGTGTCTAACGAGACTGCCGGTGATAAGCCGGAGGAAGGTGTGGATGACGTCAAGTCAGCATGGCCTTTATATCCTGGGCTACACACACGCTACAATGGCCGGTACAATGGGTAGCCAAGCCGTGAGGCGGAGCCAATCCTTCAAAGCCGGTCTCAGTTCGGATTGTAGGCTGCAACTCGCCTACATGAAGTCGGAGTTGCTAGTAACCGCGCGTCAGCCATAGTGCGGTGAATACGTTCCCGGGTCTTGTACACACCGCCCGTCACGTCATGGAAGTTGGCAACGCCTGAAGTCGGTGGGCTAACCTAACGGAGGCAGCCGCCTAAGGTGGGGTCGGTAACTGGGACGAAGTCGTAACAAGGTAGCTGTAGCGGAAGCTGCGGCTGGATCACCTCCTTTTAAGATTAACGCTTATGGCGTAAGCCAATAAGCTAAACAGCAAGCTGTTTTGGTCATTGACCACAATAACTTCGCTGAAAGGTTTATGTTCTTACCACTTCTTAGTTGTCAAGAGGATGAATTAAAAAACGAGAGCAAGAAAGTTGAGGGCCTGTAGCTCAGCCGGTTAGAGCGTTCCTCTGATAAGGGAGAGGCCGTTGGTTCGAGTCCAACCAGGCCCACCTTGAAGGAAGGATGAATTAGGAATTGTGAATTATGAAGTGGTGGTTTCATAATTCATCCTTCATAATTCATAATTCCGAGCGGGGGATGTAGCTCAGATGGGAGAGCGCCGCCTTTGCACGGCGGAGGCCAGGAGTTCGAATCTCCTCATCTCCACTGTTTCTTAGAATGTAACATCTGCTTGCACTGCAACTGCACAAACCGGAATCCCGTTTTTACAAATGAGTGTTAGGAAACTGGCAAATGCTATCAACCTATTGGTTGATGGTAATTGTTAGTGGCTTAGCTTGCCGTTTGGATAGCAGGTTGCTAAGAAAGCTCTTTAACAGCTAAATAATGAAGAAACAAATTGTAGTACATCATTTACATGTAATGTGAGAGTGTCGAATTCTCCGTATCATGTGTGTAAGCTACTAAGGGCACATGGTGGATGCCTTGGCGTCAAACGCCGAAGAAGGACGTGGTACACTGCGAAAAGCCCCGGGGAGTTGTGTGCAGACGCTATATCCGGGGATTTCCGAATGGGGAAACCCGCCAGGGGTTAATGCCCTGGCACTATTACTTGAATACATAGAGTAATAGAGGGAACGGAGTGAACTGAAACATCTAAGTAACTCCAGGAAAAGAGATTATTCCCTGAGTAGTGGCGAGCGAAAGGGGATTAGCCCAAACCATTATCTGCATGGTAATGGGGTTGTAGGACTTGCATTAAGGAGTAAGAAATTTTTCTGGTAGCAGAACTTTTCTGGAAAGTTAGGCCATAGCGGGTGACAGCCCCGTATGCGAAACTGGAAAAACTCCTGCAATGTTCCTGAGTACGACGGAGCACGCTAACTCTGTCGGAAGCTGGGAAGCCCACTTCCCAAGGCTAAATACGTTTGATGACCGATAGTGAACAAGTACCGTGAGGGAAAGGTGAAAAGACCCCCAGCAAGGGGAGTGAAAAAGAACCTGAAACCATGTGCCTACAACCGGTCGGAGCACTATGCCCTGCGAAGGGAATGTGTGACGGCGTGCCTTTTGGAGAATGAGCCAGCGAGTTAATCTCAGTGGCAAGGTTAAGTCAGAAACAGACGGAGCCGCAGCGAAAGCGAGTCTGAATAGGGCGATGTAGTCGTTGGGATTAGACACGAAACCAGGTGAGCTACCCATGGGCAGGCTGAAGCGAGGCTAAACCCTCGTGGAGGGCCGAACTCACTAATGTTGCAAAATTAGGGGATGACCTGTGGGTAGGGGTGATATGCCAAACGAACCTGGAGATAGCTTGTTCTCTCCGAAATAGCTTTAGGGCTAGCGTTACGTGTTTAGTATGGGGGGTAGAGCACTGGATGAGCTAGGGGGCGCAAGCTTACTGACCTCAACCAAACTCCGAATACCCATACTTTAAAACGTGGCAGTCGGACTATGTGAGATGAGTTTCATAGTCGAAAGGGAAACAACCCAGACCGCCAGCTAAGGTCCTTAAATTGATGCTAAGTGGGAAACGATGTGAGAGTGTTCAGACAGCCAGGAGGTTGGCTTAGAAGCAGCCACCCTTTAAAGAGTGCGTAATAGCTCACTGGTCAAACGCTTTTGCGCGGAAAATGTAACGGGGCTAAAGCATCATACCGAAGCTGCGGATAGTGATGGTTTACCATTGCTATGGTAGGAGAGCGTTCTGTAGGAGATACAAGCAATACCGTGAGGAGTTGTGCGGCCTACAGAAGTGAGAATGCTGGCATGAGTAGCGAAAAACATGTGAGAAACATGTTCCCCGTAAACCTAAGGTTTCCGACGGAAGGTTAATCCTCGTCGGGTTAGTCGGGCCTTAGCCGAGGCCGAGAGGCGTAGGTGATGGACATCCGGTTAATATTCCGGAACCACTTGAAAGGAGCGAAGGGGGGACGCAGTGTGGTAGGTCAGCCCCTTATTGGATTGGGGTGCCAAACGATTAGGGCAAAGATGGATGTAGGTAAATCCGCATCCGGAGCCTGAGGCGTGACGGCGGTGCCATTAGAGCCAGAAGTGATTGAGCCATGCTGCCAAGAAAAACCTCTAAGTGTTGAAATTCAAGTGCCCGTACCGCAAACCGACACTGGTAGGTGGGTAGAGTATACCAAGGGGATCGAGAGAACCCTCGTTAAGGAATTCGGCAAAATACCCCCGTAACTTCGGGAGAAGGGGGGCCTCTGCTGGTGATACAACTCGTTGAGCTGGCGGAGGCCGCAGAGAAATGGCTTCTTCAACTGTTTAACAAAAACACAGGTCTCTGCAAAGTCGAAAGACGATGTATAGGGGCTGACGCCTGCCCAGTGCTGGAAGGTTAAGGGGAGAGGTTAGCGCAAGCGAAGCTTTGAACCGAAGCCCCAGTGAACGGCGGCCGTAACTATAACGGTCCTAAGGTAGCGAAATTCCTTGTCGGGTAAGTT